>NZ_JBEYZJ010000038.1:0-1092 GCF_040645995.1 Nocardia sp. NPDC046473 | reverse complement strand
CCCTGGCAAACACCGGAAAAGCCGCACACAACTCCCGACCCATACCAACCCGCTGACTACCCTGCCCGGTAAACAACACCGCCAACTTGCCATCAGAACGGCCGACTCCACGCGCCACCTGCGCGGCACGACCGCCCTCGATCAGCGTGTCCAGCCCGGCCAGCAGCTCGTCTCGCTCCCGCGCCACCACGGTGCCACGGTGCGGCAGCAATGCTCGGGTGGACATCAGCGAATACGCCACATCCGCCACCGACGCCACCGGGTCAGCGGCGAGCTTGTCCCGCAGCCGAATCGCCAGCGCGGTCAGCGCGGCGTCCGAGCCCGCGGACAGCAGCACCGGCACCGGACGCTCCAGCGGCACTGGCCCGATAGCCTCCGTTTCCGGGGCTTGTTCCAAGATCACGTGCGCGTTCGTGCCGCTGACGCCGAACGAAGACACCGCCGCCCGGCGCGGGCGATCAGTATCCGGCCACGGCATGGCCTCGGTCAGCAGTGACACCGCGCCTGATGACCAGTCGACGTTCGAGGAGGGTGCGGTCACGTGCAGCGTCTTCGGCAACGTGCCGTGCCGCATCGCCTGCACCATTTTGATCACGCCACCGACTCCGGCCGCAGCCTGGGCGTGTCCGATATTCGACTTCAACGAGCCCAACCACAACGGCCGATCCGCACTCCGCTCGCGTCCATACGTGGCAAGCAACGCCTGCGCCTCGATCGGATCACCCAGCGACGTACCGGTTCCGTGGCCTTCGACGGCATCGATCTCGCCGGACGAGAGCTGCGCGTTGGCCAGCGCCTGCCGGATCACCCGCTGCTGCGAGGGACCATTCGGCGCGCTCAAGCCGCTGCTGGCACCGTCCTGGTTGACTGCCGAACCACGCACCACTGCCAACACCGGATGACCATTCGCACGCGCATCGGACAACCGCTCCACCAGCAGCATGCCGACGCCCTCACTCCACGCCGTCCCATCCGCATCCTCGGAAAAGGACTTGCACCGACCGTCAGCGGCCAGCCCGCGCTGACGCGAAAAATCAACAAACGTATCGGGAGTCGCCATCACCGTCACCCCACCAGCAAGAGCCAAATCAC
>NZ_JBEYZJ010000037.1:0-1320 GCF_040645995.1 Nocardia sp. NPDC046473 | reverse complement strand
GGCGGATTCAAGGAGTCATTGCAACGCTGCTGATCTGGGAGTGTTGTGATGGTTCGTGTGTCGGGTGTTGTGTTGAGCCGGTTTTGGGGGTTGGTGGGTGAGGGGGTGTCGCCCTCGGTTGCTGGGGTGGCGGTAGGGGTGTCGGGTAGTACTGGTCATCGGTTGTTCGTTGAGGCTGGTGGGGTGAAACCTCGTGTGGGTGTGGTGGGTTCGGGTGGGTCGCGTGCTCGGTTGAGTGTGAGTGAGCGGGAGGAGATCGCGGTCGGGGTCGAGCGGGGAGAGTCGGTGCGTTCGATCGCGGATCGGCTTGGTCGTGCGGCCTCGACGATCTCGCGGGAGATCCGCCGTAATGCCAGCCCGCGTCGTTATGGCCGCCCGATCCGGTATCGGCAGGAGTATCGGATCGGGGCCGAGCCGCGTAGAGGGCCTGTTCAGCAGGTGCACTATCGCGCCGTCATGGCCCAGCAGCGTGCCGAGGCTCGGGCGCGGCGGCCTAAAACCTCGAAGCTGGCCGGTGATGAGAGGTTGGCTGGTCAGGTCGGTGACTGGTTGGCCGAGAAGTACAGTCCCGAACAGATCAGCCATCGGTTGCGGGCGGAATTTCCCGGTGAGGAGCGGATGCGGGTGTCTCACGAAACGATCTACCGCGCCTTGTTCGTTCAGGGCCGTGGTGGTTTGCGCCGTGAGCTGCATCAACAGTTGCGTAGCGGACGTGTAGTGCGTAAACCTCGCCGCTCGGTCGGGCAGCGTGGCTCGCGGATCCCGGGCATGGTCAACATCAGTGATCGTCCTGCCGAGGTCGAAGACCGGGCCGTGCCCGGGCATTGGGAAGGCGATCTGATCACCGGTGCCCACAACGGCTCAGCGATCGGCACCCTGGTCGAACGCATGACCCGGTTCGTGATCCTGCTGCACCTGCCTGCCGATCACTCCGCGCTCGCGGTCCAAGAAGCGATGATCGCCAAGATGAGTCAGCTCCCGGCGATCCTGCGGAAAACCCTGACCTGGGACCAGGGCCGGGAAATGACCAACCACGCCCAGATCGCGGCCGCGACCGATCTCGACATCTACTTCTGCGATCCTCACTCACCCTGGCAACGCGGCACCAACGAAAACACCAACGGCCTTCTGCGCCAATACTTCCCCAAAGGACAAGACCTCTCGGTCTTCCCCGCCGACTACCTCGACTACGTCGCCGCCCAGCTCAACAACCGACCCCGCAAAACCCTCAACTGGGCCAACCCCGCCGAAGCACTCGACCAACTACTCTCGAACCCGACCAATCCACCCGGTGTTGCAATAACCGCCTGAATCCGCCTC
>NZ_JBEYZJ010000036.1:0-1677 GCF_040645995.1 Nocardia sp. NPDC046473 | reverse complement strand
GAGCGATCGTGTGCTGGTCGGTTCGTCTGTGGCGGTTCGTGGTGTTGTGTTTGTGTTTCCGGGGCAGGGTTCGCAGTGGTTGGGGATGGCGCGGGGTTTGGTGGGGGAGTCGCCGGTTTTTGTTGATGCGTTGGGTGAGTGTGATCGGGTCCTTCAGCCGTTGCTGGGTTGGTCTGTGGTGGAGGTTCTCGAGACTGGTGATGAGGTTGTGCTGGGGCGGGTGGATGTGGTGCAGCCGGTGTTGTTCGCGATGATGGTGTCGTTGGCTGCGGTGTGGCGGTCGTTGGGTGTGGAACCTGATGCTGTGGTGGGGCATTCGCAGGGTGAGATTGCTGCGGCTTATGTCGCGGGTGCTCTCTCGCTTGCTGACGCGGCTCTGGTTGTTGCTCGGCGGAGTCAGCTTCTGGTGGATATCGCGACCCAGGGTGGCATGCTCGCCGTGCCCATGTCCCGTCAGGACGTTGAAGCGTCAGTGGCCGCGTGGCATGGGGCACTCGCCATCGCGGCGGTGAATGGTCCGCGTAGCACGGTTGTCTCTGGTCCGATTGATCTGTTGGATGAGTATTTCGAATTCTTGGAGTCCGATGGTGTTCGGGTACGGCGGATTCCGGTTGATTATGCGGCTCATTCGGCGCAGGTCGAGTTGTTCGAGGAGCGGCTGGGTCATGAATTGCGTTCGGTAGCTCCGCGGTCGGGGGATGTTCCGTTGTGGTCGACGGTGACGGGTGGGTGGTTGGACACCTCGGAGATGGATGGTGGGTATTGGTATCGGAATTTGCGAGAACCGGTTGAGTTCGAGGATGCGATCAGTGGTTTGTCTGCTGGGCATGGTGTTTTCGTTGAGGTGAGTGCTCATCCGGTGGTGACGGTCGGGATGGAGGAAACGATCGAAGCCGCCGGGGGTTCGGCGGTGATCGTGTCGACGTTGCGCCGTGATCGCGGTGAGCTCGCCGAGGTGTTGTGTTCTGCGGGTGAGTTGTTCGTGGCGGGTGTGGACGTGTCGTGGGAGGTGGTGTTCGCCGGTCGCGGTGCGCGTCGGGTGGGGTTGCCGACGTATGCGTTCGAGCGGAAAAGGTTTTGGCTGCATTCGCAAGTGGCTCCTGGTGATGCGGGGGCGTTGGGTGTCGGAACTGCTGGGCATCCGTTGCTGGGTGCGGTGGTGGAGTTGCCTGCTGGTGGTGTGATCGTCACGGGGCGGTTGTCTTTGCGTGGGTATCCGTGGCTGGCTGATCATCAGGTGGCCGGGGTGGTGTTGTTGCCGGGGACTGGTTTCGTCGAGTTGCTGGTCGCGGCTGGTGATTACGTGGGTGCGGTGGTGATCGAGGAGTTGACGGTGGTGAGGCCGTTGGTGTTGTCCGATGATGCGGTGCAGGTGCGGGTGGGTGTGGGGAAGCCCGATGCGGATGGACGGTGCGAGGCAAGTGTGTATTCACGCCCTGGCACCGGCGATGCGGTGATCGGGGAGTGGGTCTTGCATGCGAGTGCCGTCCTCGACACCGAAACTGCGGATACTGCATCAGGTTTGGGGTCGTGGCCGCCGGTCGATGCCGAAGAGATCGATGTCGTCGATGTCTATGGGCGAGTCTCGGCGCACGGGTATGGCTATGGTCCGGCGTTCCAAGGTTTGCGGCGGATGTGGCAGCGCGGCGAGGAGCTGTTCGCAGAGGTTGCGCTGCC
>NZ_JBEYZJ010000034.1:0-2867 GCF_040645995.1 Nocardia sp. NPDC046473 | reverse complement strand
GGGTCATACAGAAACTCCACATCCCAACCACGATCAACCGGAAACTCCGAAATACCCTCCCGCCCCTCAACTACCAAACGCCACAAACCCTCCGGAGACCACACCTCACCCGGAAAACGACACGCCATACCCACAATCGCAATCGGCTCGTCCGCGACCGCCGTTGTGGTGGTAGCCGCGCTCGACCGAGCGGTGTCCACCAGCTCCGCCACCAGGTGATGCGCCAGTTCCGCCGGCGTCGGATAGTCGAATACCAGGGTCGAGGGCAGCCGCAGCCCGGTGCTGGTCTGTAGGGCGGTGCGTAGTTCCAAGGCGGCCAGTGAATCGAAGCCGAGTTCCTGGAAGCTGCGTTGCACGTCCACCGTTTCCGGCCCGGCATGACCCGACACCCTGGCGGTCTGTTCGCGCACCAGGTCGAGCACCGTACGCAAGGCCTCGGCCTCGCCCAGCGTGGCAAGGCGGGCACGCAGGCGGTCGGCCCCGCCGGATCCGCCGGCGGCCCGGCGCGCTGATACCGGGATCAAACCACGAAACAGCGACGGCACCTCGCCGCCGAACCTGGAACGCAGCCCAGCCAGGTCCAACTTCACCGGAAGGGCCACGGCCGCACCGGAACCCAGCACCGTATCCAGCAGGCCGAGGCCCTCGTCGATGGACAGCGCCACCACACCGGAGCGGACGCCGCCCGCGCCCATGCCGGACTCGGTATCCCACAATCCCCATGCCAGCGATACCGCAGGCAAGCCACGAGCCCGGCGGTGCTGCGCCAATCCGTCCAGAAACGCGTTGGCCGCCGCATAGTTCGCCTGCCCTGGGCTGCCCAAAGTGCCTGCGGCAGAGGAGAACAGAACCAGTTGCGCCTGCGGGCAGAGCTCGTGCAGGTGCCATGCTGCCACCGCCTTGGCCCGCAACACCACTGCCAACTGTTCCTGCGAAAGTGACTCGAGCACACCGTCGTCCAGCACACCGGCCGCGTGCACCACGGTGGTCACGGTCTCGCCGGCCAGCGCTTGTTCGAGCGCGTCCCGGTCGGCCACATCGCAGGCAACCAGGCGGACCCGTGCGCCAAGGGCAGTCAGCCGGGCGGCCAGGTCGTTCGCGTCCGGTGCTCGGTTACCGCGACGCGAAAGCAGCAGCAGTTCCCGGGCGCCCCGGACGGTGACCAGATGCTCGGCAACATACGCGCCGAGCGCGCCGGTGCCGCCGGTGATCACCACCGTGCCGTCGAGCGGCGTCGGATCCTCGGCCGCGATGGCCCGCATCCTCGCCAGTCGCGGTGCCCACACGACTCCGTCACGCACGGCGAGTTCTGTTTCGCCGAGGGCGATCAGGCGCTGCCACTCGCCGTCGACGGCACCATCGATCACCATGAGTCGGCCGGGGTGTTCCGCGTCGGCCGACCGCACCAAGCCGCAGACCGCGGCCTGCACCGGATCCACGTCCTCCCCGGCGACCGACACCGCGCGCTCGGTCAGCACCACCATCCGGGAATCGGCCGATGCCGGACGCGCCAACCACTTTTGCAGCCAGGTCAGCACCGCACCGGTGACATCCTCCAGTGCACCCGACGGGCAACGCACACCAACCACAGCCGGCGCGGCACCGGCCAACTGATCCAGATCGGTGCACTCCACGGCATCGGGCACCGGCTCGCCTGCGCTCGGCAATCGAGTCCAGTCCACCCGGAACAAGTCATCCTCGGCACGGCTGAGCTGCGTGGCCGCGATCGGCCGCACCACCAGCTCGCCCACCGACACAATCGGGACACCGTCCGCATCGAACAGGTCGACCGAAAGGGCCGTGTCACCCCGCAGCCGCAGCCGTACCCGGGCGGCACGGGCGCCGACCGCGTGCACGGCCACCGCCGACCAGGAGAACGGCAACCGGACCTGCCGGTCGTCGGGGTCGATGGTCAGCGACAGCGGATGCAGGGCGGCGTCCAGCAGGGCCGGATGCACACCGAATGCGCCGGTGTCCGTGTCCTCATCGAGTTCGACCTCGGCGAAGATCTCTGCACCAGAGCGCCATACGGCCGTCACCCCCTGGAACACCGGACCGTAGGCCAGACCCGCGGACGCAAGCTCGGGATACAGGTCGTGCACTGCGAGTTGGGTGGCGCCCTCCGGCGGCCATACCGTGAGTTCGGTTGCGGGCCCCTGGATTACCGGGTCGAGTCGACCGGTGGCGTGGCGGAGCCATTCGTCTTCTTCGGACTCGTCGCGGGAGTAGATACCGAGGGGGCGGGCACCGTCCGCGTCCGGTACACCCACCACGACCTGCAACTGTCGGCCGCCCTGCGCGGGCAACACCAGGGGCAGTTCCAGGGTGAGTTCGGCGATCACCGGGCAGCCGATGCGGGCTCCAGCGTGGACGGCGAGTTCGACGAAAGCGGTGCCGGGCAACACAACTGCGCCGTGCACCGCATGCTCGGCCAACCACGGATGCGTACGCAACGACAACCGACCGGTGAACACCGTCTCACCAGAGACCGGCATGACCAACTCAGCGCCCAGCAACGGATGCCCCGCCCCGCGCTGACCCAGGCCCACCGGATCACCACCAGCAGACACACCATCGAGCCAATAACGAGTGTGCTGGAACGGATACGTCGGCAACTCCACCCGAGCGGCCACCGGCACCAACGCCGAAACATCAACCCGCACACCATCAGCCCACAATGCCGCCACGGCCGACACCACCGTGACCGTCTCATCGTGATCAGCGCGCATCGCCGACACCAACAACCGATCCACACCCGACACACTGTCCGCAGCCATCGGGGTCAGCACCGCGGCCGGACCCAACTCGATAAACCGAGTCACACCAAGCCGCTCAGCCCCACGCACCGCATCCACGAACCGAACCGG
>NZ_JBEYZJ010000033.1:0-3040 GCF_040645995.1 Nocardia sp. NPDC046473 | reverse complement strand
CGTGAGGCTAAGGCGAGAGACGGAAGTCTCTTTATTGATTGAGTCGTTATATTCGTATCCGGGCTTTGTACCCCCGGGTCACATATATAACCCAAGGCAACTTGCGGTTATATGGTCAAGCGAATAAGCGCACACGGTGGATGCCTTGGCGGTCAGAGGCGATGAAGGACGTGGCAGCCTGCGAAAAGTATCGGGGAGCTGGCAACAAGCTTTGATCCGGTAATGTCCGAATGGGGAAACCCACCCGCTTGCGGGTATCCTGCAGTGAATACATAGCTGCTGGAAGCGAACCTGGTGAACTGAAATATCTAAGTAACCAGAGGAAAAGAAATCAACCGAGATTCCGTAAGTAGCGACGAGCGAACGCGGACTAGCCCTTAAGCTGATTTGGTTCTAGGAAAACGCTCTGGAAAGAGCGGCCATAGAAGGTGATAGCCCTGTATCTGAAAGGGCCATTTCAGTGAAGACGAGTAGGGCGGGGCACGTGAAACCCTGTCTGAACATGGGGGGACCATCCTCCAAGGCTAAATACTACTGACCGACCGATAGTGAACCAGTACCGTGAGGGAAAGGCGAAAAGAACCCCGGAGAGGGGAGTGAAATAGAACCTGAAACCGTGTGCGTACAAGCAGTAGGAGCTCCGCAAGGAGTGACTGCGTACCTTTTGTATAATGGGTCAGCGACTTACTGTTCGTGGCAAGCTTAACCGTATAGGGGAGGCGAAGGGAAACCGAGTCTGATAAGGGCGCATAGTCGCGGGCAGTAGACCCGAAACCGGGTGATCTAGTCATGCCCAGGGTGAAGGTGCGGTAACACGCACTGGAGGCCCGAACCCACTCCCGTTGCAAAGGTAGGGGATGAGGTGTGATTAGGAGTGAAAAGCTAATCGAACCCGGAGATAGCTGGTTCTCCTCGAAAGCTATTTAGGTAGCGCCTCATATGTATCCTCTCGGGGGTAGAGCACTGTTATGGCTAGGGGGTCATCGCGACTTACCAAACCATTGCAAACTCCGAATACCGAGACGGACTGTATGGGAGACACACGGCGGGTGCTAACGTCCGTCGTGAAAAGGGAAACAACCCAGACCCACAGCTAAGGTCCCAAATTTTGTGCTAAGTGGAAAACCATGTGGAAAGGCACAGACAGCCAGGAGGTTGGCTTAGAAGCAGCCACCCTTTAAAGAAAGCGTAATAGCTCACTGGTCGAGTCGGTCTGCGGGGAAGATTTAACGGGGCTAAGCACAGAACCGAAGCTTGGGGTGCATAACTTTGTTATGCGCGGTAGAGGAGCGTTCCGTAAGCCGTTGAAGGTGGATTGAGAAGTCTGCTGGAGGTATCGGAAGTGCGAATGCTGACATGAGTAACGATAATGCGGGTGAAAAACCCGCACGCCGAAAGCCCAAGGTTTCCTTGCGCAACGTTAATCGGCGCAGGGTGAGTCGGCCCCTAAGGCGAGGACGAAAGTCGTAGTCGATGGGAAGCAGGTTAATATTCCTGCACCTCGCGTAAGTGCGATGGAGGGACGGAGAAGGTTAGGTGTACCAGGCGTTGGTTGTCCTGGGGAAAGGCGGTAGGTTTGGATCTTTGGCAAATCCGGGATCCTTTAAGACCGAGCACCGAGACGAGCCTTTATGGCGAAGTCACTGATACCACGCTTCCAGGAAAAGCTCCTAAGCTTCAGCTTACGCAGACCGTACCGTAAACCGACACAGGTGGGTAGGATGAGAATTCTCAGGCGCTTGAGAGAACTCGGGTGAAGGAACTAGGCAACATGGCACCGTAACTTCGGGAGAAGGTGCACCCTTTTTGGTGGCTCGTGCGAGCTATAGCTGAAGAGGGTCGCAGTAACCAGGCCGCTGCGACTGTTTATCAAAAACACAGCACTCTGCAAACACGAAAGTGGACGTATAGGGTGTGACGCCTGCCCGGTGCTGGAAGGTTAATTGATGGGGTCAGCCGCAAGGCGAAGCTCTTGATCGAAGCCCCAGTAAACGGCGGCCGTAACTATAACGGTCCTAAGGTAGCGAAATTCCTTGTCGGGTAAGTTCCGACCTGCACGAATGGCGTAACGACAGCGGCGCTGTCTCCACCCGAGACTCAGTGAAATTGAAATCGCTGTGAAGATGCAGCGTTCCCGTGGCAAGACGGAAAGACCCCGTGAACCTTTACTATAGCTTTACACTGAACGTTGAGTTCGTCTGTGTAGGATAGGTGGGAGGCTATGAAACTGTGGCGCTAGCTGCAGTGGAGCCATCCTTGAAATACCACCCTGTCGTGCTTGACGTTCTAACCTGGGCCCATTATCTGGGTCGGGGACCGTGTATGGTGGGTAGTTTGACTGGGGCGGTCTCCTCCTAAAGAGTAACGGAGGAGCTCGAAGGTACGCTCAGCGCGGTCGGACATCGCGCACTGTGTGCAAAGGCATAAGCGTGCTTGACTGCAAGATCGACGGATCAAGCAGGTAGGAAACTAGGACTTAGTGATCCGGTGGTTCTGTATGGAAGGGCCATCGCTCAACGGATAAAAGGTACTCCGGGGATAACAGGCTGATACCGCCCAAGAGTTCATATCGACGGCGGTGTTTGGCACCTCGATGTCGGCTCATCACATCCTGGGGCTGTAGTCGGTCCCAAGGGTATGGCTGTTCGCCATTTAAAGTGGTACGCGAGCTGGGTTCAGAACGTCGTGAGACAGTTCGGTCCCTATCTGCCATGGGCGTTGGAGATTTGAGAGGGGCTGCTCCTAGTACGAGAGGACCGGAGTGGACGAACCTCTGGTGTTCCGGTTGTCACGCCAGTGGCATTGCCGGGTAGCTATGTTCGGAAGCGATAACCGCTGAAAGCATCTAAGCGGGAAGCGCGCCTCAAGATGAGATCTCCCGGGGCACAAGCCCCCTGAAGGAACCATGTAGACTACGTGGTTGATAGGTCAGGTGTGTAAGTACAGCAATGTATTGAGCTAACTGATACTAATGATCCGTGCGGCTTGACCATTTAACCTCAAGTTGCCTTGGCTTTACGACAACGTCGTAAGAGCATCC
>NZ_JBEYZJ010000032.1:0-3668 GCF_040645995.1 Nocardia sp. NPDC046473 | reverse complement strand
CGGGTTGCGGTTGTCTCTGACAGCACCGGTGAGTTGCTGACGGCTGAACAGGCTACCTCGCCGGGGTATTGGGTCGAGCACATTATTCGCCCGGTCCGTTTCCACGACGCGACGGTTCATCTTCTCGCGCAGGGTGTTACAGCGTTTGTGGAGGTCGGTCCGAGTAGTGCGTTGGCTGCGGGGGTGCGTGCGAGTGTGGCCGAGTCAGGTGTGGACACGGTGGTGGTGCCGGCGTTGCGGGCCGATCGGGGCGAACCCGAGGCGTTGCTGAGCGCGGTGGCGGAGTTGTTTGTTTCCGGGCGTGAGATCGATTGGGTATCGGTGCTCGACACGATGGGTGTGCGGGGACGGCGAATAGCGTTGCCCACCTACGCATTCCAACGTGACCGCTACTGGCTGCAACCCGGTGATCGCACCGATCCGGCAGTCACCGCCGGGAGCTCGGACGCCGCGTTCTGGCAGGTCGTCGAGCAGGGCGATGTGCAGGAACTGATGGCAACCCTGGATCCGACAGCCGGGACGTTGTCCACGCAGGACGGCGCATCGATGCTGTCGGTGCTCGCCGCCTGGCGCCGGGACCAGCGCGCCAGGTCCGCGGTGGACGGCTGGCGGTATCGCGTCGTCTGGAAGCCACGCACCCACACACCCCAGCCGACGCTGTCGGGCAGATGGCTCGTCGCCGCCGCAGCGGACGCCGGCGGGGTCGAGGACTGTGCGACAACCCTGCGCAGGCACGGCGCCGACGTGGTCGTCGTGCGAACGCCATCCGACAGCAAGGCCGCGGACCGGATCTGGTGGCACACCGTGCTCGCCGACCTCGGCGAGCTCGCCGGGGTGGTCTCGCTGCTCGGCCTGGACGACCGGCCGCATCCGGAGCACCCGGCACTGACGGTTGGTCTGTCGGAGACACTCGCGCTGGTGCACGGCCTCGGCGATACGAACGTGGACGCGTCGTTGTGGTGCTTGACCCGGGGCGCGGTCTCCGTCGGCGAAACCGACGCCCTGGCAGCACCGGCGCAGGCGCTCGTCTGGGGCCTGGGCCGCGTGGTGGCGCTGGAACAACCACAGCGCTGGGGTGGACTGGTCGACCTGCCCGTGCAGCCCGGCCCGCACGACTGGGACCTGTTGTGCGGCATCCTTTCTGGCGCCGACACCGAGGATCAGCTGGCAGTGCGTTCCTCCGGCGTATTCCTGCGCCGACTCGTCCCCGCACCCGTCCCGCCCGGGCGGTACGACGCATGGACGCCCACTGGAACCGTACTGATCACCGGGGGCACCGGCGCTCTCGGTACCCATACCGCCCGGTGGATTGCCGGGTATGGCACCGCGCGGATCGTCCTGCTGAGTCGCGGTGGCCCCGGCGCACCGGGAGCGGCGGCTCTGGTCGAGGAACTGAGTGCCGCCGGCACACCCGCGGAGATCGTCGCGTGCGACGTCGCCGACCGCGATGCCCTGGTCCGGGTGCTCGACGCGATCCCCGAACAGGCCCCACTGACGGCGGTGTTCCACGCGGCCGGGGTGAGCGAGACCGCGCCCGTGGCCGATCTCGACGTCGCGTCGCTCGCCCGGGTCGTGTACGCGAAAGTGGGTGGTGCACAAGCACTCCACGAGGTCCTGGCCGACCGGGCCGACCTCGACCGGCTGGTGCTGTTCTCCTCCGGCGCCGGCGTATGGGGCGGCGGCGACCAGGGCGCTTACTCGGCCGGCAACGCGTTCCTCGATGCCCTGGCCGAGTATCGCCGCGGCGCCGGGATGCCGGCGACGTCGGTGGCCTGGGGGCCGTGGGCCGACGGCGGCATGGTCGATGGCGCGGCCGACCGGATGCTCGACCGCCGCGGACTGCGCACGATGGCGCCCGGGACCGCGATCGCCGCGCTGCGGACGGCCCTGGCCGTACCCGATTCGGCCGTGACGGTCGCCGACGTGGACTGGGCACGTTTCCACCTGCTCTTCGCGATGGCCCGTCCGCGCCCTTTGCTGCACGACCTCCCCGGAGTCGCCGGCCAGCTCGCCGAGGCGTCCGGCACAGGTGATTCGTCCCTGCTGGCACCGCAGCTGGCGGGGCTGGATCCGGCCCGGCAGCACGGCGTGGTCCTGGCACTTGTCAAGACCTGTGCCGCAGCGGTTCTCGGCTATGCCGAGCCCACCGCCATCAGCTCCGAACGGTCTTTCCGTGATCTCGGATTCGACTCACTCACCGCGCTCGAGCTGCGGGACCGGCTTCGTGCCGCGACCGGTCTCCAGCTACCGGCCACGCTCGTTTTCGACTGTCCGACCCCGGAAGCGATGACGGCGGAAATCCGCGAAATGGTAGTCGGCGGAAATCCGGCGGACGGCGCCGCCTCGGCCGATCAGCAGCGATTCTGGGCGGCGCTGGAAAACGTTCAGTACGACAAGCTGCTCGATTCCGGTGTTGTCGCGACCGTGCTCGAACTGCTGCGCGACGAACCGAACGGTGACACCGGAGCGGACACCATCGAAGCCGAGATCGACGACATGGACGTCGGTGAACTGCTGAATATCGCGGCCAGAAATCGGGCCGCACGCAATCTCACGGCCGGCGAAGGGGGCAATTGAAATGCAGTCCGACGAGCTCGTCGAGGCACTCCGGGACTCCCTCAAAGAGGTTCGGTCGCTCCGGCACGAGAAGGCCACCATCCTCGAAAAGCAGAAAGAGCCGCTGGCCGTGATCGGCATGGCCTGCCGGTATCCGGGCGGCGTGACCACGCCCGAGGAGCTGTGGCGACTTGTCTTCGACGGTCGGGACGCCATCTCGCCATTCCCGGACAACCGAGGCTGGGATCTGGGGAACCTCTACAATCCCGAGCCGGGACACCGGGGGACGTCCTACACCCGCGAGGGCGGATTCCTGCCCGGCATCGCGGATTTCGACCCGGCCTTCTTCGGTATCTCGCCACGCGAGGCGCTGGCCATGGATCCGCAGCAGCGGCTGCTGCTGGAGACGAGCTGGGAGGCGATCGAACGGGCCGGAATCGACCCACGGTCATTGAAGGGCAGCGCCACCGGTGTATTCACCGGAATGAGTTTCCAGGACTACGGATCGGACATCGCCGAGCTACCCGCAGAGGTCGAGAGCTTCTACGGCACCGGCAATGCGAGCAGCATCGCGTCCGGTCGGGTGGCGTATGTGCTCGGTCTGGAGGGGCCGGCATTGACTGTGGAGACGGCTTGCTCGTCGTCGCTGGTGGCTTTGCATCTGGCGGGTCAGTCGCTGCGGCAGGGTGATTGCTCGATGGCGCTGGTCGGCGGCGTGGCGGTGATGACAACGCCGGGGCTGTTCATCGACTTCAGTAGGCAGGGCGGCTTGGCGCCGGACGGGCGGTGTAAGGCGTTTGCGGCAGCAGCGGACGGTACGAGCTGGGCCGAGGGCGTCGGTGTGCTCCTGGTCGAGCGATTGTCGGACGCTCAGCGGTTGGGACATGAGGTGTTGGCCGTAGTGCGGTCCACGGCGGTGAATCAGGACGGCGCCAGTAATGGGTTGGCCGCGCCGAACGGTCCGTCGCAGCGGCGGGTGATTCGTCAGGCGTTGGCGGCGGCGGGTTTGTCTGCTGTGGATGTGGATGTGGTGGAGGCGCACGGTACGGGTACGAGTTTGGGTGATCCGATTGAGGCGCAGGCGTTGTTGGCGACCTATGGGCAGGGTCGGC
>NZ_JBEYZJ010000031.1:0-4162 GCF_040645995.1 Nocardia sp. NPDC046473 | reverse complement strand
GTCTCGGCGCACGGGTATGGCTATGGTCCGGCGTTCCAAGGTTTGCGGCGGATGTGGCAGCGCGGCGAGGAGCTGTTCGCAGAGGTTGCGCTGCCTGCGGACAGTGGTACCGATCCGGGCGAGTTCGCGGTGCATCCGGCGTTGCTGGACAGTGCATTGCATGCGATGTTGCCCGGTATCGATGCGGATGCCGGGTCGGCGGGTTTGCCGTTCTCGTGGCAGGGCGTGCGTGTGCATGCCGCCGGTGCCGATCACGCTCGCGTCCGGATAGCCCCTGCTCCAGTGGCGGACGGGGCCGGTGTGTCGGTGTGGCTGGTCGATGATCAGGATCAGCCGATCGTGACCGTGGACGCGTTGACGATGCGCCCGATCCCCGAGCAACTGGCCGATCAGGGCCGCGCAGCCGCCCGCCCGGATTCGCTGTACCGGCTGGACTGGATCGATTATCCACTGCCGCAGTCGGTTTCGATGACCCGAAGCGGTTGGGTGCGCGTCGGCAGCCTCGGTGCCGACGGTTCGGCCGACAATGGTGTCGAGCGGTTCGGCGAGCTGGATGACCTGATCGCGGCGATGACGTCCGGCCGGGAGGTCCCGGACGTAGTGATCGCGGCGCTGCCGACGGACTCGGGCACGGAATCGGTGGTGTCGAGCGTGCACGCGCAGGCGCAGGCGACGCTGCAGTTGTTGCAGGCATGGTTGGCCGAGCCGCGGTTGGTGGATTCGCGTCTGGTGCTGGTGACCCGGCATGCGGCCGGAATCGGTGGTGTCGAGGCGAACGAAACCGGTTCGACAGCAACAGGAGCGGTGTCGGGGCTGGCGTCCGCGTCGGTGTGGGGTCTGCTGCGTTCGGCGCAGACGGAGAATCCGGACCGGTTCGTGCTGGTCGATATCGACGATACGGCCGAATCCTGGCGGGCGTTGCCCGCTGCGGTCGAGTGCGGCGAAGCGCAGTTCGTGCTGCGCACCGGGCAGGCGCGGGTGCCGCGGCTGGCCCGGGTGGCCGGGGCCGAGTCGGCGACCGGCGGACATTCGGCGTGGGATGCGCAAGGGACGGTGTTGATTACGGGCGGTTCGGGTGTGTTGGGGTCGATGCTGGCTCGGCATGTGGTGGGTGTGCACGGTGTGCGGCGGGTGTTGTTGGTGAGTCGGCGTGGTGCTTGTGCTGAGGGGTTCGCTGTGTTGCGGGAGGAGTTGTTGTCCGCGGGTGCGGTGTCGGTGGTGGCGGTGGCGGCGGATGTGGCTGATCGTGGGCAGTTGGCGGCTGTGTTGGCCGGGGTGGATCCGGCGTTTCCGGTGCGGGTGGTGGTGCATACCGCTGGTGTGCTCGACGATGGTGTGATCACCTCGCTCACGCCTGAGCAGGTGGATCGGGTTCTGGCCCCGAAGGTGGCCGCGGCGTGGCACCTGCATGAATTGACCCGGGATCTGAATCTGCGTGGGTTCGTGCTGTATTCGTCGTCAGCGGCGACCTTCGGTGCACCCGGGCAGGGCAATTACGCGGCGGCCAACGCCTTCCTGGACGGGCTGGCTCACTACCGGCGCGGTCTTGGTCTGCCTGCGACGTCGTTGGCGTGGGGTTTGTGGGAACAGGCCTCGGGCATGACCGGGCATCTGCAATCCAGTGATCGGGAGCGGATGAACCGGGGCGGGTTGGTGGCTATGACCGGCGGCGAGGGGCATGAGCTACTGGATCGGGCGCTGGCTATCGCGGCACCGGCCTTGGTTCCGTCTCGATTCGATCTGAACATGCTGCGCGCCAACGGAGCGCGCGGCGTCTTCACCGAACTCCTTCGGGTCGGCGCACGCCGGAGAACATCCGCGGCTACGCCGGATCCGGCGGGCTGGCAGCAGCGCCTGGCCGGGTTGGCCGAAGACGAACGGATAGCTCTGCTTGCCGAGTTGATCACCGCTGAAGTCGCCGCCGTCCTGGGGCACGACAGCTCTTCTGAGATCTCGGGTGCCCGTGCCTTCAAGGAGCTGGGGTTCGACTCGTTGACGGCGGTCGAGCTGCGTAATCGGCTGAGCAGGCTGGCCGGGGCCAAGCTGCCTGCCGCGCTTGTCTTCGATTACCCGACTATCGGTGCGGTAGCAGTCCGGGTGAGCGAGCTGATGGGTGGGCAAACCGCACCCGCTAGCCGGGCAAAGTCTTTGACCGAAGAATTCGAGAACTTTTCGGCTTCCCTGCTGCGAGACTCGGCCAATTCCGCTGAGCGGTCCGAGATTATCGCCCGGCTCGAGGATCTGCTGCTGCGTTCACGATCAATCCAGCACAGGGAAGGACCGGCAGCGGATGATCGAATGCTCGCCTCCGTCACTGCCGAGGAACTGTTCTCGATAATCGATGACGATCTCGAATCGTATTAGCCAGCGCCACGTTCGGTAGAAGGTACGGGAAATCAGATGACTGATGTTGAAGAGAAGGCTGTCGAATATCTCCGCCGGACGACCGCCGAACTCCGGAGCACGCGCCGACGGCTGCGTGAAGTGGAGGACCGCCTGACCGAGCCGATCGCCATCGTGGGCATGGGGTGCCGGTTCCCCGGCGGTGTTCGGTCGCCGGAACAGCTGTGGCGCTTGGTCTCCGATGAGGTCGATGCCGTGACGGCGCTGCCGACCGACCGGGACTGGCCGGCAAACCTGTTCGACCCGGACCCCGACGCGGTCGGTCGCAGCTATGCGCGGGCGGGCGGGTTCCTTTACGACGCGGCGGATTTCGACGCGGCGTTCTTCGGGATCTCGCCGCGCGAAGCGCTGGCGATAGATCCACAGCAGCGGTTGATGCTGGAAACCGCATGGGAGACCATCGAGCACGCGGGCATCGACCCAACCAGCCTGCGCGGCAGCCAAACCGGGGTATACGCCGGAATCATGTACTCGGACTACGGTGGGCGACTGCATTCGTCCCCCCAGGGCTTCGAGGGCTATCTGGTCCACGGCAGTGCCCCGAGTCTGTTGTCGGGCCGGGTGGCGTACGTGCTGGGGTTGGTGGGTCCGGCGGTGTCGGTCGACACCGCGTGCTCGTCCTCCCTGGTCGCCTTGCATCAGGCGGTGTCGGCATTGCGGGCCGGTGAGTGTTCGATGGCGTTGGCCGGTGGGGTGACGGTGATGGCGACGCCGGCGACGTTTGTGGAATTCTCGCGGCAGCGGGGGTTGTCAGCGGATGGCCGATGCAAGTCGTTCGCCGCCGCCGCGGATGGCGTGGGTTGGTCCGAGGGTGTGGGTCTACTGCTGTTGGAGCGGCTTTCGGATGCGCGTCGGCTGGGTCATGACGTTTTGGCGGTGGTGCGTGGTTCGGCGGTGAATCAGGATGGTGCGTCGAACGGCTTGACCGCCCCGAATGGTCCGTCACAACAACGGTTGATCCGTGCGGCACTGGCGAACGCGGGCCTGGCGGCATCGGCTGTGGATGTGGTGGAAGCGCACGGTACGGGGACTCGGTTGGGAGATCCGATCGAGGCCGAAGCCTTGTTGGCCACCTACGGGCAGGACCGGCCCGATGGACGGCCGTTGTGGTTGGGATCGGTGAAAACCAATATCGGTCATACGCAGGCGGCCGCGGGCGTGGCCGGGGTGATCAAGATGGTCGAGGCGATGCGCCGTGGTGTGCTGCCGAAGTCGTTGCACGTGGATGCGCCGTCGCCGCAGGTGGATTGGACCAGCGGCGGGGTGGAGCTGCTCACGCGCGCTCGGGTTTGGGATACCGATGCTGATGCACCGCGACGAGCGGCAGTGTCCTCGTTCGGGATCAGCGGCACGAATGCGCATGTGATCCTCGAGCAGGCACGCGAGGCGCTCGACACGGAGGCTGGCCGTGCGGGCGCGTCCGCCGACCCGGTTCGCTCGGACGGACCACTGGCGTGGGTAGTCTCGGCGACATCGTCTGTGGCACTGCGGGAGCAAATTCAGCGACTGTCGTCCTATGTGCGCGAACGGCCGGAGTTGGCTGCGGTCGATGTGGGGTGGTCGCTGGCCTGCTCGCGTGCCTTGTTCGACCACCGCGCGGTGGTGGCGGGCGCGGATCGGGCGGAACTGCTGACTGGGCTGGAGGTGTTGTCCCAGGGCGGGACGAGCGATCGTGTGCTGGTCGGTTCGTCTGTGGCGGTTCGTGGTGTTGTGTTTGTGTTTCCGGGGCAGGGTTCGCAGTGGTTGGGGATGGCGCGGG
>NZ_JBEYZJ010000030.1:0-4390 GCF_040645995.1 Nocardia sp. NPDC046473 | reverse complement strand
TGCCGGATGGCCTGCACCATCTTGATCACACCCGCCACACCCGCAGCCGCCTGCGTATGACCAATATTCGACTTGATCGAACCCAACAACAACGGCCGGTCCGATGGACGGTCCTGCCCATAGGTCGCCAGCAACGCCTGCGCCTCGATCGGATCGCCGAGCACGGTCCCGGTTCCGTGTGCCTCCACCGCATCTATATCCGCTGACGACAGGCCGGCCGTCGACAACGCCTGACGGATCAGCCGCTCCTGCGATGGACCATGCGGCGCCGTCAAACCATTCGACGCACCATCCTGATTCACCACCGAGGACCGGACCACGGCCAGCACCTCATGCCCCAACCGCCGAGCATCCGAAAGACGCTCCAGCAGAAGCACTCCCGCGCCTTCGCCCCAACCCGTGCCATCCGCGGCCGCCGCGAAAGACTTGCACCGACCGTCCGGCGCCACCCCCCGCTGACGGCTGAACTCGGTGAACGTCAACGGACTCACCATCACGGTCACGCCGCCGGCCAGCGCAAGACCGCACTCGCCCTTGCGTAGCGCCTGCACGGCCGAGTGCACGGCGACCAGCGATGACGAACACGCGGTGTCCATGGTGATCGCCGGGCCGACCAAACCCAACTCGAACGCAACCCGGCCCGACACCACTGCCCCGGAGTTGACGACGCCGAAGATTCCCTCCAGTTCCGCGGGCACCCGGCGCGACGCGTAGTCGTGCGTCATCAGCCCCGCGAAAACCCCGGTGTCGCTACCTTTCAGCGACAGTGGGTCGAGGCCGGCCCGCTCGATCGCCTCCCAGCTCGTCTCCAAGAACAACCGCTGCTGCGGATCCATGGCCAATGCCTCACGCGGCGAAATACCGAAGAAGCCCGCATCGAAATCGCCTGCGCCATCCAGAAAGCCGCCCTGCTGGGCGTAGGTGGTACCCCGGTGCTGCGGATCGGGGTCGTACAGGCCGGCCAGATCCCAGCCGCGATCGCCCGGGAAATCGGACATCGCGTCGGTGCCGGCGACCACCAGGTCCCAGAGGTCCTCTGGCGACCGCACACCACCGGGCAGCCGGCATGCCATGCCCACCACGGCGATCGGCTCCCCGGCCGAGGCGAGCACCTGGTCGAGCCGGTTGCGCGTATCGATGAGGTCGGCCGTGACCTCGTTGAGGAAATGGCGAAGCTTCTGCTGGTTATCCATGACCAATCGCTTTCCGGCTACTCGGTGACGTTCAGGTTCTGGCTGATGAAACTGAACATTTCCTCGTCGCTCAGCTCCTCGATCGCGCGTTTCTCCGTGCCGACCGAATCGCGTGACCGAAGCTCGGCGATCCTGGCCTCCAGCCGTTCCAGCCGGCCCAATACCTCGGCGTCCGCATCCGGTGCGTTCGCAGAGGTCAGGTCCGCGATCCGGTCGAGTCCCTTGTCGAGGGCATCCAGCAGTCCGGCCAGCGGTGCACGAGCGGCAGGCTCGAGCCGGTCCAGCAAGTAGTCCGTCAGCTCCGCCGATGTCGGACGGTCGAACACGAGCGTGGCGGAAAGCCGGAGTCCGGTCGCCTCGGCGAGGCGGTTGCGGAGTTCGATGGCGGTCAGCGAATCGAATCCGAGCTCGACGAAGCTTCGGTCGATGCCGACAGCACCGCTCTCGGCATATCCGAGCACCCGCGCGACTGTGCCCCGGATGAGGTCGATCACGACCTTCCGTCGCTCGTCAGGCGGGAGCCCGGCCAGCCGTTCAGCGAGCGCGGCGTCGCCGCCCGCAGCGTTGGCCATGGCTCGGCGACGCCCGGCCGGCACCAGCTGACGCAGCAACGGTGGCAGTGTTCCCGCGGCGGCCTGCTCCCGCAGCGCCTTGATGTTCAGGCGCATCGGCAGCAGCTGCGGCCGGTCGCTCGGTACCGCCAGGTCGAACAGCGCGAGCGCGTCCTCGGTCGGCAGCGCGCCGGATCCGCTGCGACTCAGCCGATCTCGATCGTCACGGCTGAGATGCCCGGTCATGCCCGAATCCTGTGCCCACATGCCCCAGCCCAGGGACACCGCGGGCAGGCCATGTCCACGCCGGTAGGCGGCGAGACCGTCGAGGAACGCGTTGGCCGCCGCGTAGTTACTTTGACCGGCGTTCCCGATTGTGCCCGCCGCCGACGAAAACAGCACGAACGCCGACACCGACGGCAGCTCGGCGGTCAGCTCGTGCAGGTGCCACGCCGCCATGGCCTTCGGAGCGAACACCGTGTCGAGCCGGTCCGGCGTCTGCGCCGCGATCATCCCGTCATCGAGTACCCCGGCCGCATGGATCACCGCCGTCAGTGGCCGTTCGGCGGGGATGCCCGCCAGCAGCTCGGCTAGCGCATCCCGGTCGGCGATGTCACACGCTGCGGCCTCGGCTTCGGCGCCTAGCGCTCGCAGCTCGGCGAGAACGGCTTCGGTATCGGGAGCATCGGGGCCGCGGCGAGACACGAGCAGCAGCCTCGGTCCGTCCGGCTGCGCCAGGTGCCGCGCCAGGGCGGTCCCGAGCACACCCGTCCCACCGGTGATCAATACCGTTCCGGAGGCCCGCAGCTCGCGCGGATCGGCGGCCAGGACACGGGTCAACCGAGGGACCAGGACCACGCCCGCACGAATTGCCGACTGTGGTTCGCCGCACGCGACCGCCGCCGCCAGCTGCCCGGTGTCGTCGGCCTGCCCGTCCGCGTCTACCAGGACGAACCGGTCCGGGTGCTCCGCCTGCGCCGACCGCACCAGGCCCGAGACCGCCGCGCCCGAGAGGTCCGCGACCGGCTCCCCCGCAACTGCGGTGACCGCACCTCTGGTCACCACCACGAGCCGCGATGGCTCCCAGTCCGGTGCCGCGACCCACGCCTGCAGCACAGCCAGCGTCCGGGACACCGCGTCCCGCGCCAAGGTGGCTTCTTCACCTGGGTCGACCGGCAGTACCACAAACTCCGGTGCCTGCGCACCGGCCAGCTCATCGAGCCCGGCGACGATCCGCGCAGCTATGCCCCGGCCGGACAAGCCGTCCGCCAGGACCTGTGCCCCCGGACCATCGATGATTGCCCACCGGCCGGAATCAACCGGCCGGCCCGCCGGCGCCGCCACCCAGTCCAGCCCGTACAAATCGCGCGATTCGGCACCCTGCGCGGGCCGAAGCTGCTCCGCCGAAACCGGCCGGAGCACCAGCGACTCCACCGTCAGCACGGGGGCACCCGCCGGGTCGAACGCGACCAGGCTCAAGGTGTCGGCCTCCGTCACACGCAGCCGCACCCGCAGGATCGACGCCCCCTCGGCGCGCACGGCGACCCCGGTCCAGGTGAAGGGCAACCCCGGCGAGCCGGTATCCGTGGGAACGGCGAGGCCGTAGGCGTGCAGCGCGGCGTCCAGCAACGCGGGATGCAGCGCGAATCCGGCCGCGTTCGCGCCCGCGTCACCTGTCTGGGTAGGAAGGCCTACCTCGGCGTAGATGTCCGCGCCGTCGCGCCACGCGGACCGCAGGCCCTGGAACGCCGGACCGTACCCGACCGCGGTCTGCCGGTCGTAGAAGCCGGTGATATCGACCGGCTCGGCGCCCGCGGGCGGCCAGGTCCACGGTTCCAGATCATCGAATTCGGTTGCGTCCGAGGCAAGGACGCCGCTCGCATGCCGCGCCCATTGCTCCGCGCCGAGGGTTTCGTCGCGGGTATAGATCTCGATCGCCCGGTGCCCGTCCTCGTCCCCGCCGACCACGATCCGCAGGTCGACTCCGGCATCGGAGATGACGAGCGGCGCCTCCAGCACCAGCTCCTCGATATACCCGCAGCCGACCTGGTCGCCCGCCTGTGTCGCCAGCTCGATGAACCCCGAGCCGGGGAAGAGAACCGAGCCGAGCACGGTGTGGTCGGTGAGCCAGGGCTGGGTGTGCGCCGTCAACCGGCCGGTCAGCAGGACGCGCTCGCCGTCCGGCAGGCCCACCACCGCGCCCAACAGCGGGTGCGCGATAGCGCCGAGGCCCAGTCCGGTCGTGTCGCCGGCCACGGGGCCGGCGTTCAGCCAGTACCGGTCGTGCTGGAAAGCGTAGGTGGGCAGCGGCACTCGGCGGCCGACGATGCCGAGCGCGGGCACGGCGGCGCTCCAGTCGACGTTCGTCCCGGTCACGAAGAGCTCCGCCGCCGCGCTGAGCAGGCATTCGACGTCGTCCTCGGCGCGGCGCAGGCTGCCGACAGCAACCCCTCGCACCTCGGACGCATCGAGGGTTTCCGCGATACCCATCGTCAGTACCGGATGCGGTGAGACCTCCACGAACGCATGGTGACCGGCACCGATCAACGCCTCGATCGCCTCATGAAAACGCACCGTCTGGCGCAGATTGGTAAACCAATACCCGGCATCCAACGTCGCCGTGTCCACCCGCTCCGCAGACACAGT
>NZ_JBEYZJ010000029.1:0-4444 GCF_040645995.1 Nocardia sp. NPDC046473 | reverse complement strand
ACGACGAACACGCCGTATCCACCGTCAACGCCGGCCCCTCCAAACCCAACACATACGCCACCCGCCCAGAGAGCACACTCGCCGAACTACCCGTCCCCAGTAGCCCCGCGAGGCCCTCGGGAACGAACCGCAACCGCGACGCATGATCGTGATGCGTCACCCCGGCGAACACACCGGTGTCGCTGCCGCGCAGCGACTTAGGGGCGATGCCGGAGTTTTCCAGTGCCTCCCAGCTCGTCTCCAGTAGCAACCGCTGCTGCGGATCCATCGCCAGCGCCTCACGCGGCGAGATCCCGAAAAACCCCGGATCGAAATCCGCCGCGTCATGCAGGAAGCCACCGGCATCGGTGCCTGACCCGCTGGCGGTATGCCAACCGCGGTCGAGCGGGAACCCGGAGATGCCGTCCCCGCCGCTGAGCACGAAATCCCACAGGTGTTCAGGCGTGCGCACACCACCGGGAAACCGACAGGCCATTCCAACGATCGCCAGCGGTTCATCCGTAGTGCGGTGCGCGCGAGTCTCTTTCCTTGTCCGAGTTGCCATCTCGCCGATGAGCCGGTCGAGCAGGTGATCGGCTAGGGCCGTCGCAGTCGGGTAGTCGAAAACCATGGTGGCGGGCAAGCGCAGCCCGGTCGCGGTGGCCAACCGATTGCGTAGTTCTACCGCGGTCAGCGAATCGAAGCCGAGGTCCCGGAAGGCTCGTCCCGAATCGATGTGCTCCGCACCCGCGTGCCCGAGTACGGTCGCCGCGTTCACGCACACCAACTCCGTCAACAGCGCACGGCGCTCGCCGGCGTCCAGGCCGGCGAGCCGGTCCGCAAGCGTGCCGTCGGCCACCGCTGTGCCGGCCGCGCGCCGGGCCGGCGCTGGTAGCAGGGCTCGCATCAGCGGATGGGCGGACTCGGTCGAGCCGGCCGCCATGGTGCGCGTGTCGAGCCGTGCCGGGAGCAGCGCCGCCGCGGACATGCCGATCGCGGCGTCGAGCAACGCGAGCGCGTCCGGTGTCGACAGGCCGGCCGTGCCTGCCTCGGCCATCCGGCCGTGATAGGTGGCGTCGAGGTGGCCGGTCATGCCACTGGCCTCGGCCCACAGCCCCCAGCCGAGGGACACCGCCGGCAATCCGTGACCGCGGCGGTGCGCGGCGAGCCCGTCCAGGAAGGTATTCGCCGCCGCGTAGTTCCCCTGCCCGGCATTACCGAATGTGCCTGCGGCCGAGGAGAACAGCAGCAATCCCTCGACCGACGCCAACTCGGCGGTCAGCTGATGTAGATGCCACGCGGCGTCGACCTTCGGTTCGAAGACCGCGGCCAGCCGCTCCGGCGTGAGCGACTCGATCGTCCCGTCGTCGAGCACACCCGCGGCATGCACCACGCCGGTGAGCGGTGACTCCGCGGGAATCTCTTGCAACAAGTCGGCGAGCGCGTCCCGGTCGGCGGCATCGCACGCCACCACCCGCACCCGGGCGCCCGCTGCTTCCAGGTGCGCGGCCAGTTCCGTGGCGCCGGGAGCCGTCGGGCCCCGTCGGCTCGTGAGGACCAGCTCACGCGCGCCCTGTGCGACCAGATGACGCGCGACAGTCGAACCCAGTACGCCCGTCCCCCCGGTGATCAGTACCGTGCCCGCCACGAACCGGTCCATCCGGGTCGGCATCGTCAGCACGAGCTTGCCGACGTTGCGCCCCTGCTGCAGTACCCGCAAAGCGTCGGCCGCATCCCGCACATCCCAGCACTGCACCAGCAACGGCGAAAGCGTTCCCGCCTCGAACAGCCCGACCAGTTCCCGCAGCATTTCCTGAACCCGATCCGGTCCCGCCTCGATCAGATCGAACTGCAGGTACTGCGCCCCGTGATAGTCCGCGGCGACCTGTTCGGGATCGCGAGCATCCAGCTTGCCGATATCGATGAACCGGCCGCCGGCCGCCAGCAAGCCCAGCGAGGCGTCGACGAACTCCTTTGTCAGCGAGTTGAGCACCACATCGACGCCGACGCCGTCGGTCGCGGCCCGCACCTGCTCGACGAATGTCACGTCGCGTGAGGATCCGATATGGTCCCGGTCGAGTCCGGCAGCCTGCAGCACCGGCCACTTCGCCGCGCTCGCGGTGCCGAAGACCTGCACGCCCCACGCCCGCGCCAGCTGCACCGCCGCCATACCGACACCACCGGCCGCCGCGTGCACCAGCAATCGCTCACCCGCACACACGCCGGCCAGATCCGACAGCCCGTAATAGGCGGTCAAGAATGCCACCGGCACCGACGCGGCCCGCGCGAACGACCAACCCTGTGGTATCCGGACGATCATCCGCGCATCGGTCACCGCCACCGGACCGAACGCCCCGGCGAACAGGCCCATCACCCGATCACCCACCGCCACACCGGTGACATCCGAGGCAACCTCGACCACCACCCCCGCGCCCTCGCTCCCGAGCAACGCCCGATCCGGATACATACCCAGACCGATCAGCACATCTCGGAAGTTCACGCCGGCCGCCCGCAGCGCCACTCGAACCTGCCCCGCCCGCAGCGGCGCCATCGCCTCGGCACACGCAACGACTCGCAGATCTGCCAGCGTGTCTGCGGCCTCCAGCCGCCATGCCGATGAACCCGCGGGTGGTTCCAGCGCCGAGCGAGTCATCCGCACGATCCGCGGCCGCAGCAACGCGCGATCACGCGCGGCGATCTGCGGTTCTCCGCAGGCCACCGCGTCCACCACAGCACCCGCCGCACACCCGGCGGCATCCAAATCCACCAGCACAAACCGGCCCGGATGTTCCGACTGCGCCGACCGCACCAAACCCCACACCGCCGCGCCCGCAAGATCAGTCACCCGATCGTCTGCGCCTGCGGCGACCGCGTTCCGCGTGACCACCACCAGCCGCGACGACTCCAACTCGGGCCGCCCGAGCCACGCCCGCAGCACACCCAGCACGCCTGCCACCGCATCGCGGACGCCGGTCGGCGCCGCACCCGGCGATCCGACCTGCAGCACAACCACTTCCGGCGGACCTGCCATCCGGTCGAGGTCATCCGCGACTTCGGCCGCCACCTCGCGGGTCGCGAGGCCGGCCAGCAGATCGGCGTCGGCGCCCAGCGCCGTCCAGGTGCGCGGGGCCGCGAACTCGCCGCCCGGCAGGGGGGACCAGTCCAGGCGGTACAGGTGTCCGTGCCGGGGAGACGGGACCGGCTCATCGCCCAGTGGTCGCAGCGCCAGCGAATCCACCGTGATGACCAGCGCACCGGCGGGATCCACCGCCACCAGGCTGAAGACGTCGCCGTCCAGCGCGCGCAGGCGGAGCCGCAGGCGTGTGGCGCCCGCAGCCCACAGTCGCACCCCGGACCAGGAGAACGGCAACCGTCCGGCACCGTCGGTGACCAAGCTGATTGCGTGCAGCGCGGCATCGAACAGCGCCGGATGCAGACCGAAACCGGCTGCGGGGTCGTACTGCTCTCCCGTAAGCGGCAGGGCCACATCGGCATACACGTCAGCACCGTGCCGCCAGGCTGAGCTGAGTCCCCGGAACACCGGGCCGTAGCCGAACCCGACGCCCGCGAGCCGGTCGTAAAACCCATCGAGGTCGATCGGGGTCGCGTCGGCCGGCCGCGACATCGCCGGTTCCGGGTCACTCGCGGCGACCGATGCCGCGGTGAGACTTCCGGCGGCGTAACGGGTCCATTCGCCTTCGGCCTCGCCGCGCGAGTAGATCTCTACCGTCCGATGCCCCTCGGCAGCGGCGCCGACCACGACCTGGATATCCACATCGGCGTCATCGGTCAGCACCAGCGGTGCATACAGCACCAGTTCGTCGAGGCGAGCACAGCCGACCTGGTCGCCGGCCCGGATCGCCAGCTCGACGAAGCCGGTGCCAGGGAAGATGACCGTGCCATGAACCGTGTGGTCGGACAACCATGGCTGCGATCGCGACGACAGCCGACCGGTGAGCACCACATGGTCGTTGCCTGCCAGCCCGACCACGGCGCCGAGTAGCGGGTGCGCCGCCAGCGCGAGGCCACCGCCGGGCCGGAGGCCCGATGGCGCGGCATTGTCGTGGTGCAGCCAGTAGCGCTGGCGCTGGAACGCGTACGTGGGTAGGGGGACCTGCAGACCGTGAATTCCGTTGGCGGCCAAAGCATTACCCCAGTCGATGCGGAGTCCGCCGGTGAAGAGTTCGGCAGCGGCGGTGAGGATGCGTTCGGTGTCGTTCTCGTCCCGGCGCAGCGTGCCGACCGCGAGCCCCCGCACGTCGGACGCATCGAGGGTGTCCTCGATGCTCATGGTCAGTACCGGATGCGGCGAGACCTCCAAAAACGCGTGGTGTCCGTCCTCGATCAGCGCTTGGAGGGTGTCGTGGAATCGCACCGTCTGGCGCAGATTGGTAAACCAATACCCGGCATCCAACGTCGCCGTGTCCACCCGCTCCGCAGACACAGTCGAATAGAACGGCACCTG
>NZ_JBEYZJ010000028.1:2682-5220 GCF_040645995.1 Nocardia sp. NPDC046473 | reverse complement strand
ATCGTGTGTTGTTTCAGATACTGCACAGTGGACGCGTAGCTTCTTTGTTGGTAAGTCCTCGGCCGATTAGTACCAGTCACCTGCACCCGTTACCGGGCTTCCAGTTCTGGCCTATCAACCCCATGGTCTGTGGGGGGCCTTAACCACTCGAAGGTGGTGAGAAACCTCATCTTGGAACAGGCTTCCCGCTTAGATGCTTTCAGCGGTTATCCCTTCCGAACGTAGCTAACCAGCAGTGCTCCTGGCGGAACAACTGGCACACCAGAGGTTCGTCCGTCCCGGTCCTCTCGTACTAGGGACAGCCTTCCTCAAGTTTCTGACGCGCGCGGCGGATAGAGACCGAACTGTCTCACGACGTTCTAAACCCAGCTCGCGTGCCGCTTTAATGGGCGAACAGCCCAACCCTTGGGACCTACTCCAGCCCCAGGATGCGACGAGCCGACATCGAGGTGCCAAACCATCCCGTCGATATGGACTCTTGGGGAAGATCAGCCTGTTATCCCCGGGGTACCTTTTATCCGTTGAGCGACACCGCTTCCACTTGCCGGTGCCGGATCACTAGTCCCGACTTTCGTCCCTGCTCGAGCTGTCGCTCTCACAGTCAAGCTCCCTTGTGCACTTGCACTCGACACCTGATTGCCAACCAGGCTGAGGGAACCTTTGGGCGCCTCCGTTACATTTTAGGAGGCAACCGCCCCAGTTAAACTACCCACCAGGCACTGTCCCTGAACCAGATCATGGTCCGAGGTTAGAAGTCCAATACGATCAGAGTGGTATTTCAACGATGACTCCACAAACACTGGCGTGCCCGCTTCACAGTCTCCCACCTATCCTACACAAACCGTACCGAACACCAATACCAAGCTATAGTGAAGGTCCCGGGGTCTTTTCGTCCTGCCGCGCGTAACGAGCATCTTTACTCGTAATGCAATTTCGCCGAGTCTGTGGTTGAGACAGCTGAGAAGTCGTTACGCCATTCGTGCAGGTCGGAACTTACCCGACAAGGAATTTCGCTACCTTAGGATGGTTATAGTTACCACCGCCGTTTACCGGGGCTTAAATTCTCAGCTTCGCGCCCGAAAGCGCTAACCGGTCCTCTTAACCTTCCGGCACCGGGCAGGCGTCAGTCCGTATACATCGTCTTACGACTTCGCACGGACCTGTGTTTTTAGTAAACAGTCGCTTCTCACTGGTCTCTGCGACCACCCCCAGCTCCCGGAGTAAATCCGTTCACCGGTTGTGGTCCCCCTTCTCCCGAAGTTACGGGGGCATTTTGCCGAGTTCCTTAACCACAGTTCTCTCGATCGCCTT
The DNA here is from genome assembly GCF_040645995.1 of Nocardia sp. NPDC046473. Taxonomy (NCBI): domain Bacteria; kingdom Bacillati; phylum Actinomycetota; class Actinomycetes; order Mycobacteriales; family Nocardiaceae; genus Nocardia; species Nocardia sp. NPDC046473. Next base: position 3,909 of record NZ_JBEYZJ010000028.1, on the reverse strand, counting down.
AGTATTCTCTACCTGACCACCTGTGTCGGTTTGGGGTACGGGCCGTGTACCAACTCACTAGAGGCTTTTCTCGGCAGCATAGGATCACTGAATTCGCCTCAATCGGCTACGCATCACCTCTCAGGCTTCATGCGGTGCGGATTTGCCTACACCACGCCCTACAGGCTTACACCAGTACAACCACTGACTGGCCCAGCTACCTTCCTGCGTCACCCCATCGCTTGACTACTACCAGCCAGGGTCATGTGCATCCCTCCACTCGAGACCCGAAGGTCTTCTCGGAAGTTCAGGACACTTAGCACAACTGATTCATCATGGGCGCGGATACACGGGTACGGGAATATCAACCCGTTGTCCATCGACTACGCCTGTCGGCCTCGCCTTAGGTCCCGACTCACCCTGGGCGGATTAACCTGGCCCAGGAACCCTTGGTCATTCGGCGGACGAGTTTCTCACTCGTCTTTCGCTACTCATGCCTGCATTCTCACTCGCATGGCCTCCACGGCTGGATCACTCCGCCGCTTCCATGGCCATACGACGCTCCCCTACCCATCCACACCACTGGAAGAAAACCCGCAGGTCGTCCTCGGTGTTATGTGTGAATGCCGCGGCTTCGGCGGTGTACTTGAGCCCCGCTACATTGTCGGCGCAAAATCACTTGACCAGTGAGCTATTACGCACTCTTTCAAGGGTGGCTGCTTCTAAGCCAACCTCCTGGTTGTCTTCGCGACTTCACATCCTTTTCCACTTAGTACACGCTTAGGGGCCTTAGCCGGCGATCTGGGCTGTTTCCCTCTCGACTACGAAGCTTATCCCCCGCAGTCTCACTGCCACGCTCTCACACACCGGCATTCGGAGTTTGGCTGATTTCGGTAAGCTTGTAGGCCCCCTAGACCATCCAGTAGCTCTACCTCCGGCGTGAAACACGTGACGCTGCACCTAAATGCATTTCGGGGAGAACCAGCTATCACGGAGTTTGATTGGCCTTTCACCCCTACCCACAGCTCATCCCCTCAGTTTTCAACCTAAGTGGGTTCGGGCCTCCACGACGTCTTACCGTCGCTTCACCCTGGCCATGGGTAGATCACTCCGCTTCGGGTCTAGAACATGCGACTCTGGTCGCCCTATTCGGACTCGCTTTCGCTACGGCTACCCCACACGGGTTAACCTCGCCACATGCCACTAACTCGCAGGCTCATTCTTCAAAAGGCACGCCATCACCCACAG
>NZ_JBEYZJ010000028.1:0-2585 GCF_040645995.1 Nocardia sp. NPDC046473 | reverse complement strand
ACAGGCTTTGACGGATTGTAAGCGCACGGTTTCAGGTACTATTTCACTCCCCTCCCGGGGTACTTTTCACCTTTCCCTCACGGTACTAGTCCGCTATCGGTCACCAGGGAGTATTCAGGCTTACCGGGTGGTCCCGGCAGATTCACAGCAGATTTCACGGGCCCGCTGCTACTCGGGTACTCACTACAAGAGCCGCTGAGTTTTCGTCTACGGGATTCTCACCCTCTACGACAGGCCGTTCCAGACCACTTCGACTAACACAACGGTTTCTGACTCTCGCCTACATCGGCAGATATAGGAAAGTGAGCCCCACTACCCCACACACGCAACCCCTGCCGGGTATCACACGTGCATGGTTTAGCCTCTTCCGCTTTCGCTCGCCACTACTCACGGAATCACTATTGTTTTCTCTTCCTGTGGGTACTGAGATGTTTCACTTCCCCACGTTCCCTCCACACACCCTATATATTCAGATGCGGGTAACACGACATCACTCGTGCTGGGTTTCCCCATTCGGAAATCCTCGGATCTCAGCTCGGTTGACAGCTCCCCGAGGCTTATCGCAGCCTCCTACGTCCTTCATCGGCTCCTGGTGCCAAGGCATCCACCGTACGCTCTTAAACACTTACTAACAAAGATGCTCGCGTCCACTGTGCAGTTCTCAAACAACACACAAAACCAAACCCATACTCAGCACCAGCCCGAGTGAAACCCGGCGGTATGACTGAAGATTCAGCCTTGTCGTTATCTTGCCCAGAGAAACACTCGCGTGTTCTCTCAGGACCCAACAGTGTGCCGATATATCTCCCGCGGTCGATCGCTGAGGACCAACCAAATGCGTGAGAAGTAGTCAGTGTTCCACCCATGAGCGTCCGCCGGACTACAGGTGAGTCCGAAACGGTCTCTGCCAGAACAACACTCCCACCTGTGTGGGCATGTCTGGAGATGTGCTCCTTAGAAAGGAGGTGATCCAGCCGCACCTTCCGGTACGGCTACCTTGTTACGACTTCGTCCCAATCGCCAATCCCACCTTCGACGGCTCCCTCCCACAAGGGGTTAGGCCACCGGCTTCGGGTGTTACCGACTTTCATGACGTGACGGGCGGTGTGTACAAGGCCCGGGAACGTATTCACCGCAGCGTTGCTGATCTGCGATTACTAGCGACTCCAACTTCACGGGGTCGAGTTGCAGACCCCGATCCGAACTGAGACCGGCTTTAAGGGATTCGCTCCACCTCACGGTATCGCAGCCCTCTGTACCGGCCATTGTAGCATGTGTGAAGCCCTGGACATAAGGGGCATGATGACTTGACGTCGTCCCCACCTTCCTCCGAGTTGACCCCGGCAGTCTCTCACGAGTCCCCGCCATTACGCGCTGGCAACATAAGATAAGGGTTGCGCTCGTTGCGGGACTTAACCCAACATCTCACGACACGAGCTGACGACAGCCATGCACCACCTGTACACCGACCACAAGGGGGCCTACATCTCTGCAGGTTTCCGGTGTATGTCAAACCCAGGTAAGGTTCTTCGCGTTGCATCGAATTAATCCACATGCTCCGCCGCTTGTGCGGGCCCCCGTCAATTTCTTTGAGTTTTAGCCTTGCGGCCGTACTCCCCAGGCGGGGTACTTAATGCGTTAGCTACGGCACGGATCCCGTGGAAGGAAACCCACACCTAGTACCCACCGTTTACGGCATGGACTACCAGGGTATCTAATCCTGTTTGCTACCCATGCTTTCGCTTCTCAGCGTCAGTTACTTCCCAGAGACCCGCCTTCGCCACCGGTGTTCCTCCTGATATCTGCGCATTTCACCGCTACACCAGGAATTCCAGTCTCCCCTGAAGTACTCTAGTCTGCCCGTATCGCCTGCAAGCTTAAGGTTGAGCCCCAAGTTTTCACAGAAGACGCGACAGACCGCCTACAAGCTCTTTACGCCCAGTAATTCCGGACAACGCTCGCACCCTACGTATTACCGCGGCTGCTGGCACGTAGTTGGCCGGTGCTTCTTCTACAGGTACCGTCACTTACGCTTCGTCCCTGTCGAAAGGAGTTTACAACCCGAAGGCCGTCATCCTCCACGCGGCGTCGCTGCATCAGGCTTTCGCCCATTGTGCAATATTCCCCACTGCTGCCTCCCGTAGGAGTCTGGGCCGTGTCTCAGTCCCAGTGTGGCCGGTCACCCTCTCAGGTCGGCTACCCGTCGTCGCCTTGGTGGGCCGTTACCCCGCCAACAAGCTGATAGGCCGCGGGCCCATCTCGCACCGATAAATCTTTCCACCCACCAGCATGCACTGGAAGGTCATATCCGGTATTAGACCCAGTTTCCCAGGCTTATCCCGAAGTGCGAGGCAGATCACCCACGTGTTACTCACCCGTTCGCCGCTCGTGTACCCCGAAGGGCCTTACCGCTCGACTTGCATGTGTTAAGCACGCCGCCAGCGTTCGTCCTGAGCCAGAATCAAACTCTCCGTTGAAGACTCTTGAAACACTCCGAAGAGCGAATCAGAAATATCTAAACTAGAGTCCGAAAATCTAGCAAAACAAAACGCCAGCAAAAAGATTTGCTGACTAAATGTCCGACC
>NZ_JBEYZJ010000027.1:0-5435 GCF_040645995.1 Nocardia sp. NPDC046473 | reverse complement strand
ACCCCACACCCATCCAACAATTCACGACCCATCCCCACCCACTGACTCCCCTGACCCGCAAACACCCACACCACACGACCAGCCACCACCGAACCACGCACCGGCTCAACCAAACCCGACGCCACACCATCAGCTACAGCGCTACCCTCACCACCAACCCCGGCAGAGTCCAACACCGATACCGCACGATCAGTTATGGCACTGCCAGCGCCTACCGGAACCAAAGCCACTGCCCGCGTTGCCAACTCAGCACGCCGCACCAACGCCTGCGCCACCGCCGCCGGATCCATCCGATCCTGGCCGGCATACCACCCCGCCAACGCGGTCGTCTGCCCCGTCAACGACGCCTCACCACGCGCCGACACCGGCCACGCCACCACCGACGAGCGCAATACCAACCCGCCGGGCGCCCTTGACAACTCCGGCTCTCGCACCCGGTCCGGCTCGAGCTCAGGGGCTTGTTCCACGATCACATGCGCGTTCGTGCCACTCATTCCGAACGAGGACACCGCCGCTCGACGTGGGCGATCGGTCTGCGGCCACGGCTGCGCTTCGGTCAGCAGCGACACCGCCCCCGCCGACCAATCCACATGCGACGACGGCACATTCACGTTCAGTGTCTTCGGCAGCGTGCCATGCCGCATCGCCTGCACCATCTTGATCACACCACCCACACCCGCAGCGGCCTGGGTATGCCCGATATTGGACTTCAACGACCCCAACCACAACGGATGCTCCCGATCCTGCCCATACGTCGCCAACAACGCCTGCGCCTCGATCGGATCACCCAACGATGTACCGGTCCCATGCCCCTCGACCGCATCGACATCGGCAGGCACGAGCCCCGCCGCGGCAAGCGCCGCGCGGATCACCCGCTGCTGCGACGGACCATTCGGCGCCGTCAAACCATTCGACGCACCATCCTGATTCACCGCCGAACCACGCACCACCGCGAGCACCGGATGACCGTGAGCAACCGCGTCGGACAGCCGCTCCACCAACAACAGCCCGACACCCTCGCCCCACGCCGTCCCATCGGCACCATCAGCAAACGCCTTGCACCGACCATCCGGCGCCAATCCACGCTGCCGCGAGAAATCGACAAACGTATCGGGAGTAGCCATCACGGTCGCCCCGCCGGCCAGCGCCAGATCGCACTCACCGTTACGCAACGACTGAACGGCCAGATGCAACGCCACCAGCGACGACGAACACGCCGTATCTACAGTGACCGCAGGCCCCTCCAAACCGAACACATACGAAATCCGCCCCGACGCAACGCTCCCCGAAGTCCCCGTGCTGAGGTAACCCTCCAGATGCTCTGGCAATTCGCCGGAGCCGCTGAGGTATTCACTGCTCCATGCACCCGCGAAGACGCCGGTTCGGCTGCCCCGCAACGATTCCGGATCCATCCCGGCCCGCTCGAAGACCTCCCATGCCGTCTCCAGCAGCAGCCGCTGCTGCGGGTCCATGGTTACCGCCTCACGGGGTGAGATGCCGAACAGATCCGGGTCGAACGACGCGGCGTCGTGCAGGAAGCCACCCTGACGTACGTAGCTGGTGCCGGTGTGTTCCGGATCGGGGTCGTACAGCGCGTCCACGTCCCAGCCTCGGTCGGTCGGGAAGGCGGACATGCCGTCGCGTCCTTCGGAGACCAACTGCCACAGGTCTGCCGGCGAGGACACCCCGCCGGGATACCGACAGCCCATCGCCACGATGGCGATCGGCTCACTCGCGTCCTTCGCCGCCGAGCGGCCGACGGGCGACGCATCCGGCTCGGCCGCGCCGAGCAGTTCCATCACCAAGTGTTCGGCCAAGGCGACGGTGGTCGGATAGTCGAATGTCAGTGTGGGAGACAGTCGCAGGCCGGTAGCGGCCTGTACCCGGTTGCGCAGTTCGACGGCCGTCAACGAGTCGAAGCCCACCTCGCTGAACGGCCGGTGCGGCTCGATGGCGGCGGCGTCACCGTGTCCGAGCACGGCTGCGGCTTGGATGCACACCAGCTCCACCAACCGGGACCGACGCTCGGCCGCAGGCAAACCGGCCAAGCGATCGCGCAACGAACCGCCGACCGGGGTGGCCGAGGCGACGCGACGCACTGGGCGACGTACCAGATCACGGAGCACCGGCGGCATGGTATCGATGCCGCTGTGCGACCGTAATGCCTGGAGGTCCAATCGCATTGGCACCAGCACCGGCTCGGGCAGCGCACTCGCGGCATCGAACAACGCCAAGCCTTCGGGGATGGATAGTGGTGGGGTGCCGGAGCGCGCCATGCGCGCGCGGGTGGCTTCGTCCAGGCGCGCCGCCATGCCACCGCCGTCCCATGGCCCCCATGCCAGCGCGCGGGCGGCCAGACCGGCCCGCTCGCGCTGGACGGCGAGCGCCTCCACAACGCTGTTCGCCGCGGCGTAGTTCGCCTGGCCCGGATTGCCGAGCGCGCTGGCGGCCGAGGAGAACAGGATGAACTCCGCGAGATCCGCCCCGGCGGTCAGCTCGTGCAGGTGCAGCGCACCATCAACCTTGGGCCGCAGCACCGCCGCCAACCGCGTCGGCGAAAGTCCCTCGACCACACCATCATCCAGCACACCCGCCGCGTGCACCACGGCGGTCAATGGATGCGCCGCGGAAACACCGGCCAACACCCCGGCCAACGCCGCCCGATCCGCCACATCGCACGCCACGATCGACACCGTGGCACCCAGGCCGGCCAGCCGCGCCTGCAACTGCGCCGCCCCCTCGGCCGCCGGACCACGTGCGCTCACCAACAGCAGGTGCCGCACACCACGCTCGACCACCAGATGCTCGGCCAATGCCCGGCCGAGCCCACCGGTACCGCCGGTGATCAACACCGTCCCCGCCGGCTCGAGCTCGGTCGGCATGGTCATTACGTTCTTGCCGATATGCCTGGCCTGGCTGACAAATCGGAAGGCGTCCTTCGCTTTTCGCACATCCCAGGCCGTGATCGGCAAGGGCGTGAGCACCCCGCACCGGAACAGCTCGGCCAACTCGGTGAGGATCTCGCCGATGCGGTCCGGTCCGGCCTCGTTCAGGTCGAACGGCAGGTACTGAACGCCGGGCAGCTGTGTAGCGACCTCCGCCGGATCACGCAGGTCGGTCTTGCCCATCTCGGCGAACCGGGCGCCGGGAGCGAGCAGGCGAAATGATGCGTCGACGAATTCGTTCGCCAGCGAGTTGAGCACAATATCGAACCCGGCGCCGCCGGTGGCGACACGGAAGGCCTGCTCGAATTCCAGGGTGCGCGACGAGGCCAGATGTGTTTCGTCGTAACCGAATTCGCGCAGCTTCGCCCACTTCGCCGGGCTGGCGGTGCCGAACACCTCCGCGCCCAGATGTCCGGCGATCTGCCCGGCGGCCATGCCGACGCCACCGGCGGCCGCGTGGATCAGCACCCGCTCACCGACGGCGATCCGGGCAATGTCCACCAATCCGTAGTAGGCGGTGAGGAATACCACCGGCACGGACGCCGCGGTGGCGAACGACCAGCCCTCGGGCATCCGCGCCACGGTGCGGTGGTCGGCGACGGCGACCGGTCCGAACGCCCGCGACAGCAGGCCGTAAACCGGGTCGCCGGGCTGGAATTCGGTGACGCCGGGGCCGACTTCGAGCACCACGCCCGCGCCTTCACCGCCGAGATCGATATCGCCCGGGTACATGTCCAGTGACATCAGCACGTCCCGGAAGTTCAGCCCGGCCGCGCGCACGGCGATCCGGATTTGCCCCGCCGCCAGCGGTACCAGCGCCTCGGGTGCGGCGACGAGTTCCAGTGAGTCCACGGTGCCCGGTGCACGGATGTCCAACCGCCACGCTCGCGTATCCGCCGGTGCGGCGAGGTCCGATTTGTCCGGGGTGGACAGTGCCGGGATCCATGGCTCGCCTGCCCGCAGCATCAGCTGCGGCTCTCCGGTGCGTACCGCGTCGAGGAGTTGCTCCTCGGTGGTCGTTTCGTCGATGTCGGCCAGCACGAACCGGCCGGGATGCTCGGACTGGGCCACGCGAACCAGGCCCCAGGCGGCGGCGTGGCCGAGTTCGGTCACGGTCTCGCCGGGCCGGCCTGCCACCCCGTGCCGGGTGATCACGACGAGTCGTGTGTCCTCGCGCGCATCGGCCAGCGCCGTTTGCACTCGTGCCAGCACCAGCTCGGTGCATTCTTGAATCGTCGCGCCGGTCGGCACTGTGAAAAGCTCGGGCTCAGCGGAAAACTCGGCCGAATCCTGCTGCCGGAGCGGCCGCCACCGGAGGCGGTACAGCCAGTCGGCACGGACGTTCAGCGCACCGGCGGGCAGCTCACGGACGGTCAGCGACTCCACCGCCGCGACCGGCTGTCCCGCCTGGTCGGTGACCAGCACCGACGTTTGGTTCTCGCCGATCGGGCGCAGCCGCACTCGCAGCGCGGTGGCGCCGGTGGCGTACAGGGTGTAGCCGCGCCAGGCGAACGGAACAAGAACGCCGGTATCGCGGGTGTCGGCGATGCCGAGGGCATGCAATGCCGCGTCGAGCAATGCGGGGTGCAGGCCGAAACCGGTGGACTCGGCACTCTCCGGGAGTTCCACCTCGGCATAAATGTCAGCACCGAGATGCCATGCCGCAGTGAGCCCGCGGAAACTGGGTCCATAGCGATAGCCCTGGGCATCCAGCGACGAGTACAACCCGCTCACATCGAGCGCGTCGGCACCTCGCGGCGGCCACGCGGTCAACCCCTCCGGCTCCCGAACAGCCGCTGGGGCAAGCAAACCCGTCGCGTGACGCACCCACTCCCCACCGTCAGGCCGGGAATACACACTCAACGAACGCGACTGCCGCTCATCCGCCGCCCCTACCACCAACTGCACCTGACGACCCTCGTCCAGCAGTAACGGCAGCTCCAACGTGAGCTCTTCTACTCGCCCCGCACCCACGCGATCACCGGCATGCTGAGCCAGCTCCACAAATGCGGTGCCCGGCAATAACACCACACCATCGACCACATGGTCGGCCAGCCAGCCGGCTCCCCGCACCGACAGCCGGCCCGTCAGCAACAACCCGTCAGCTTCCGCCAAACCCACCACGGCACCGAGCAACGGGTGGTCGGCGCGCCCTAGACCGGCCGAAGTCAGATCGGGCTCGCCACGGTTGGGCAGCATCCAGTAGTGCTGGCGCTGAAAGGCATACGTCGGCAGGTTGACCGCCTGCACCCCGTCGCCACCGATGACCGCGGGCCAATCGACGGCGCATCCGTCGGCATGCAACTGGGCGAGCGCGGTAAGCGCGGCCACTGGCTCGGGCCGATCGTGCCGCAGCATCGATACCACCGCCAGGTCCTGGCTCACGCAGGCCTGTGCCATCGGGGTCAGCACCGCGGCCGGACCCAACTCGATAAACCGAGTCACACCAAGCCGCTCAGCCCCACGCACCGCATCCACGAACCGAACCGG
>NZ_JBEYZJ010000026.1:0-6103 GCF_040645995.1 Nocardia sp. NPDC046473 | reverse complement strand
CGACCCATCCCCACCCACTGACTCCCCTGACCCGCAAACACCCACACCACACGACCAGCCACCACCGAACCCAACACCGGCTCAACCAAACCCGATGCCGCATGACCAGCAGTAGCGGTGCTGCGATCACCACCAATGTTGTCGGGGACCAAAGCCACTGCCCGCGTTGCCAACTCAGCACGCCGCAGCAAGCCCCGCGCCACCGCCGCCGGAGCCACCCCATCCTGAACGGCATACCACTGCGCCAACCCGCTCAACTGGCCCGTTAACGCTGCCTCACCACGAGCAGACACCGGCCACGGCACCATCGACGAGCGCACCACCACAGAGTCGCCCTTCGGCGATACAGACCCCGATTCCACCACCGGGCCCGCGATCAACTCCGGCGCCGAATCCAGTTCTGGTGCTTGCTCAACGATCACATGCGCATTCGTGCCACTGATCCCGAACGACGAAACCCCAGCCCGGCGTGGACGATCGACCTCCGGCCACGGCTGAGCCTCGGTCAACAACGACACCGCACCCGAAGCCCAATCCACATGCGAGGACGGCACATCCACATTCAGCGTCTTGGGCAACACCCCATAACGCATCGCCTGCACCATCTTGATCACACCACCCACACCCGCCGCAGCCTGAGTATGACCAACATTCGACTTCAACGACCCCAACCACAACGGACGACCCGGAACACGATCCTGTCCGTAAGTAGCCAACAAAGCCTGCGCCTCGATCGGATCACCCAACGACGTACCAGTCCCATGGGCTTCCACCGCATCAACATCCAACGGACCCAAACCCGCGGCAGCCAACGCCGCCCGAATCACCCGCTGCTGCGACGGACCATTCGGCGCCGTCAAACCATTCGACGCACCATCCTGATTCACCGCCGAACCACGCACCACCGCCAACACCGGATGACCATTCGCACGCGCATCCGACAACCGCTCCACCAACAATAAGCCGACGCCCTCACCCCAGGCCGTGCCATCAGCCGCATCCGCAAACGCCTTCACCCGACCATCGGGGGCGCTTCCGCCTTGCCGAGCGAACTCGGCGAATGCGACTGGGCTGAACATGATCGTCACGCCGCCGGCCAGCGCCATATCGCACTCACCATTGCGCAGCGACTGGACGGCCAAATGCAACGCCACCAGCGACGACGAACACGCCGTATCTACAGTGACCGCAGGCCCCTCCAAACCGAACACATACGAAATCCGCCCCGACGCAACACTTCCCGACGTCCCGGTACTGAGGTAGCCGCTGCTCTCGTCGGGGATCTTGCTCATTTCGGACAGATAGTCGTGATACATCAGCCCGGCGAACACACCGGTCCGGCTGCCTCGTAACGACGTCGGATCCAACCCGGCCCGCTCGAATACTTCCCACGCGGTCTCCAGCAGCAACCGCTGCTGCGGATCCATCGCCAATGCCTCGCGGGGCGAAATACCGAACGCACCCGCGTCGAAATCGGCGATGCCGTTCAGGAAACCGCCGAGGGGCGCCTCGGCGGTTGCCGACAGGTCGGCGTCCCGATCGCCGGGGAAGCTGGAGATGGCGTCGTGGCCCTGGGATACCAGCTGCCACAATTCTTCTGGTGAACGCACCGCACCCGGGTAGCGGCAGCCCATCGCAACGATCGCGATCGGCTCGGTGCTCCTGCCTTCCGTATCGCGTAGCTGTTGCCGCGTCCGGTGCAGGTCGGCGGTTACTTGCTTCAGGAAGTATCTGAGCTTGTCTTCGCGTTCGGTCATGAGATTCCCAGCTCCTTGCCAATGAAGTCGAACATCTCCTCGTCGGAGGCGGAATCGAAGCGTTCGCCCGGGTCTTCCCCGTCGCCGGCGTCGGATACCAATATCGACAGCGCGTACCGCAGCCGCTTTCGGAGCCGTGCTGCGGTCTCGGCGTCCGGCGGATTCGCGGCCAACGTCGAGACCAGGCGTTCGGTATCGGCGAGCGCGTCGCTGCCGGCGGCCGGATCCGGCTGCTGCGTCAACTGCCGGGTCAGGAAGGACGCGACAGCGGCCGCATTCGGATAATCGAAAACTAGAGTTGTCGGCAGCGTCATCCCGGTCGCGGCACCGAGCTGGTTGCGCAGCTCGATCGCGGCGAGCGAATCGAAGCCGAGTTCGGTGAACGCCTGCTCCGCTGCGATGTTCGCGGCGGCCGCATGGCCGAGTACCGCGGCGACTCGTTCCAGGACGAAGGCGAGCACGACCTCCTCGCGTGTTGTGTCGTCGGCCGTGACCAGCCGCTGTCGCAGCTCCGCCTGCCCAATCGACTGGGCGTGCGGCATCGGCGCGCGGATCAGCCCCCGCAGCAGCGGCGGAACACCCGCCGATCCGGCCGCCGCGAGTATGGCGCCGAGATCGAGGCCCACCGGCAGCAGCAGCGGCTCGTCACCGGCCAGCGCCAGGTCGAGCAACTCCATGCCGTCCGCGTCGGATAGTGGCAGGACACCAGAGGTACGCATGCTGGCGTGTGCCCGGTCGTCCAGCTCCGCGCCGAGGCCGGCCTCCCACAGGCCCCAGGCCAGCGAGACGGTCGGCCGGCCTGCGGCGCGCCTGCGCTGGGCGAAAGCGTCCAGGAAGGCGTTGGCCGCGGCATAGTTCGCCTGGCCGGGGTTACCGAAAGTGCCTGCGGCGGAAGAGAACAGCACGAGCCGGGTGTCTTCGCCGATGAGTTGATCCATGTTCAGTGCCGCGTCCACTTTCGGCCGCAGCACTCGGTCGAGTTGGTTCGAGGTCAGGTCGGTGATGACGCTGTCATCGAGCACACCCGCGGTGTGTATCACGAGGGTGACCGGGTGGGCCGCCAGCAAGCCGGCCAATGAATCGCGATCGGCCACGTCACAGGCGGCCACCGTCACCTCGGCGCCGGCGGCGGCCAGCTCGGCCCGCAATGCCTCGGCGCCCGGTGCGGCCGGCCCACGCCGACTTACCAGCAGCAACGACCGCACACCGTGCTCGGCGATCAGATGCCGGGCCACCGTGCGGCCCAGCGCCCCGGTGGCGCCCGTCACCAGCACCGTGTCCCCGGCCCGTACCCCGATATCACGCGGTCGCACTCGCGCCCGAACCAGCCGCGGCACCCGCACCATGCCGTCGCGGATCGCGAGTTCGGGTTCGGGTTCGGCCAGTGCGGCCGGCAGCACCGACAGCGAGGTGTCGGCACCATCCAGAGCTACCAGGACGAAACGACCAGGATGCTCGGACTGCGCGGAGCGCACCAGACCCCAGGTCGTGGCCTGTGCCGGATCGACAACGGCGTCACCGGTGATCAGCACCAGCCTGCGCTCGGCGAACCGATCGTCGGACAGCCAGGTTTGGAGGAGTTCGAGTGCCCGGTGCGCGCAGCCGCGTGCCCTCGCCGCTTCCGTATCGCCGGATTCGGGCAGGCACGAAACCAGCACGAGTTCCGGAATGGTCCCCGTCTCGGCGAGATCCGCGAGGGTGGCGTGATGCGCGCCGGGGCGGCCGGAAGCGGCCATGGCGGAACGCAATCCGAGTTCGTCCGGACCGACCACGGCCCAGGGCGCCGCCGGACTCACCGATCCGACCGGCGCGGGCACCCATTCCAGGGCGAACATCGACCGGTGGCCGCCGCCGACCCGGGCGAGCTGGTCGGCGTCGACCGCTCGGAATTCGAGTTTGCCGACGTCCAGCACCGGATTTCCGGTGTCGTCGGACAGTCGCAGGGCGACCGCGTCCGGACCGGCTGAGGTGATCCGCAGCCGTCCATGCGTGACACCGGTGGCATACCTACGGACATCCGACCAGGCGAACGGCAGGCGCACCGAATCCATTGCGGGTTCGACGAATTCACCGAGTGCGACGGCGTGCAGTGCTGAGTCGAGCAGTGCGGGGTGGATGCCGAAGGCGAGGCCACCCGAGAGGTCCTCGGGCAAGGCGATATCCGCCAATACGTCTGCCCCGTCCCGCCACGCCGCGCGCAGGCCCTGGAACAGCGGCCCGTAAACCAGTCCTGCCGCGGCGAGTTCGGGGTAGACGTCGGTGAGGTCGATCGGCTCTGCGGCACCGGTATGCCACGAGGTCGCCGGGTCGGGCCGCACCGACTCCGCGGCGAGCACACCGCGCACATGACGTACCCACGATTGCGGTTCGACGGCTGCCCTGTCGTCAGCCCGGCTGTATATCAGCACCTCGCGCCGCCCAGCCGCGTCGGGCGCCGCCACGACGACGTGCACGTCGACCGGCTCGTCACCGAGGATCAGGGGCAGTTCCAGCGTGAGTTCGGCAACTGTCGAGCAGCCGGTACGAACTCCGGCGTGCAGTGCGAGTTCGACGAAGGCGGTACCCGGCACAAGCACCGTGCCATGCACAGCATGCTCGGCAAGCCAGGGATGCGTACCCAACGACAACCGACCCGTGAACACCATCTCACCAGACACCGGCAACACCAACTCAGCACCCAACAACGGATGCTCCGCCGCACGCTGACCAAGACCCACCGGATCACCACCGGCAGACCCACCATCAAGCCAAAACCGCGTGTGCTGGAACGGATAAGTCGGCAACTCCACCCGACCCGCCACCGGCACCAACGCCGAAACATCAACCCCCACACCATCAGCCCACAACGCCGCAACCGCCGACACCACCGACACCGACTCATCGCGATCAGCCCGCATCGCCGCCACCAACAACCGATCCGGACCCGACACACAATCCGCAGCCAACCCAGTCAACACCGCATCCGGACCCAACTCGATAAACCGAGTCACTCCAGCCCGCTCAGCCGCGCCCACCGCATCGGCGAACCGCACCGGCGCCACCACCTGCTCCACCCAATAACCCGGCAGAGCCAACCGCCCATCTACCTCACCCGACACCGTCGACACCACCGCCATCGACGGCTCACCAAAAGACAACCCCTCGACCACCGCAGCAAACGACTCCAACATCGGCTCCATACGCCCCGAATGAAACGCATGACTCACCGCCAACACCTTCGTCCGAAACCCCCGCCCCGCAAACCCAGCAGCCACCTCCCCCACCGGGCCCGCATCACCGGAAATCACCACCGCCGACGGACCATTCACCGCCGCCAACCACACCCCCTCCACCAACTCCGCAACCACCTCATCGACACCAGCGTCAATCGCCACCATCACCCCACCCTCAGGCAACCGCTGCATCAACCGCCCCCGCGCCACCACCAACACCGCCGCATCCTCGAGCGACAGCACCCCCGACACATACGCCGCAGACAACTCCCCTACCGAATGTCCCACCACCACATCAACATCCACACCCCACGACCGCAACAACCCGAACAACGCCACTTCCACCGCAAAAATCGCACACTGCGCAAACTCCGTACGCCCCAACAACTCCCCGTCACCATCAATCACCCCCCGCAACGACACACCCAAATGCCGGTCCAACACCCCACACACCGCATCAAACACCTCGGCAAACACCGGAAAAGCCGCACACAACTCCCGACCCATCCCCACCCGCTGACAACCCTGCCCGGTAAACAACACCCCCAACTTGCCCTCACCACCACTCACACCACGCACTACCCGCCCACCACGACCACCCGAAATCAGCGTGTCCAAACCCGCCAGCAGCTCATCCCGCTCCGCCGCCACCACCGCACCGCGATGCGCAAACAACGCCCGAGTCGACTTCAACGAATACGCGACATCCGCTACCGACATCGCCGGATCAGCAACAAGCCGATCACGCAACCCACTCGCCAACGCAGTCAACGCCGCATCCGAACCCGCCGACAACAACACCGGCACCGGCACCGGACGCTCCAGCAACACCGGCACCGTGACCGCCGAGTCCGGGGCCTGCTCCAAGATCACATGCGCGTTCGTGCCACTGATCCCGAACGACGAGACTCCAGCCCGGCGCGGACGATCGACCTCCGGCCACGGCTGAGCCTCGGTCAACAACGACACCGCGCCCGAAGCCCAATCCACATGCGAGGACGGCACATCCACGTTCAACGTCTTGGGCAGCACCCCATAACGCATCGCCTGCACCATCTTGATCACACCACCCACACCCGCAGCGGCCTGAGTATGCCCGATATTGGACTTCAACGACCCCAACCACAACGGATG
>NZ_JBEYZJ010000024.1:0-8284 GCF_040645995.1 Nocardia sp. NPDC046473 | reverse complement strand
TCCGAGCCGCGAAAACCTCATCAACCGCCAACAACTCACGACCCATACCCACCCACTGCGCACCCTGACCAGGGAAAGCGAAGACGACCTTGCCTTCGACCCGATCGCCGATCGTCACCCCCGTGGCCGGAACTCCTGCCACGATGCCGTCGAGCCCGTCGAGGAATCCTGCGCGATCCGGCGCCACGATCACTGCTCGCCGCTCCAGCGCGGCCCTGGTGGTCAGGGTGTAGCCGATATCGGCGAGCGCCGAAACATGTTCGCCGGCAACGTGGTCACGCAACCGCGCCGCCTGCGCACGCAACCCCGCTTCGGTTCGGGACGACAACACCCAGGCAGTGCTGACCGCGGCCGAATCCGCAACGAGCTCATCGGAGGAACGGCTGTCTGATTCGACCTGTGCGGAGAACTGTTCCAGGACAAGGTGTGCGTTCGTGCCGCTGACGCCGAAGGCTGACACGGCTGCGCGACGCGGGCGCTGCACATCCGGCCATGGCTGCGCCTCGGTCAGCACCGCCACCGCACCCGACGACCAATCCACCTCGGACGTCGGCTCGTCGACATGCAGCGTCTTCGGCAGCATCCCGTGGCGCAGCGCCAACACCATCTTGATCACACCGGCCACTCCGGCAGCCGCCTGCGTATGACCGATATTCGACTTCAACGACCCCAACCACAGCGGACGATCCCGATCCCGACCATAGGTCGCCAGCAACGCCTGCGCCTCGATCGGATCACCCAGCACCGTACCGGTGCCGTGCGCTTCGACCACGTCGATATCGTCGGCGGTCAAGCCGGCGTTCGCCAACGCCTGTTTGATAACTCGCTGCTGCGCCGGACCATTCGGCGCCGAAAGCCCGTTCGACGCTCCGTCTTGGTTCAATGCCGAACCACGAACGATGGCAAGGACTTGGTGCCCGGCACGACGAGCATCGGACAGACGCTCCACCAACACCAAACCAACGCCCTCGCCCCAACCGGTCCCATCAGCACCCGCCGCAAACGATTTACACCGTCCACTACGCGACAACCCACCTTGCCGCGAAAACTCCGCGAATGATCCGGGGGTCGAAAGCACTGCCACACCACCGGCGACCGCCAGCCCGCACTCACCGCTACGCACTGAGCGCACCGCCAGGTCCAAGGCCACCAGCGACGACGAGCACGCCGTGTCCACCGTCACCGCAGGCCCTTCCAGGCCGAACACATACGAGATCCGACCCGACAAAACACTGCCCGACGTGCTTGTGGCCATATACCCAGCCGTCTGGGAACCTGCGAACACTGATTTCACGGCGTGGTCGAGTGGATGACCACCGATGAAGACACCGGTTCTGCTGCCCCGCAGCGAATCCGGATCAATACCCGCGCGCTCGAACAACTCCCACGACGACTCCAGCAACAGCCGCTGCTGCGGATCCATCGCCAACGCCTCACGCGGCGAGATACCGAACAGCCCCGCATCGAATTCCGTGGCGGTCGGCACGAATCCGCCCGCGCGCACAAAGGCGGTGCCCGCGTCGTCTGGTCCCGGGTCGTAGACCGGCAGCTCCCAGCCGCGATCGTCGGGGAACTCGGTGATCGCGTCGACACCGTCGGCCACCAACGACCACAGGTCCTCCGGCGACTCCACCCCACCCGGATACCGGCAACTCATCGCCACGATCACCACCGGATCGCCATCGTCGGCGACCGTCGAAACCGGTACGGCCGCAGCGCTCGACGCGCCGAGCAGTTCGTCCCGCAGATACTCGCTCACCGCGACGACGGTCGGATAGTCGAACACCAACGTGCTCGGCAACGCGAGTCCGGTCACCGTCTTGAGCCGGTTGCGCAGCTCGACCGCGGTCAGCGAATCGAAGCCCAGTTCCGCAAACGGCCGAGTCGGCTCGATCGCTTCCGGCCCGGCATGCCCGAGGACCGCGGCGACCTCGCCGCGCAAGAGATCTGCCAGCACATCCCGCTGTTCCGCGGCCGATCGATCGCGCAGCCGGGCAAGCAGCTCTCGATCACCTTCGCCAGCTGTCGATTCGGTGACCTCGACACCGGGCAGTTCGCTGATCAGCCGGCTGGGACGGACGACGGTGAAGGTTTCGGCGAACCGGCCCCAGTCCACATCCGCGACCGTCACCAGCGTGTCGCCATGGTCGACCGCGGCGGCGAGCGCGTGTACCGCGACCTCGGGGTCCATCGGCCGCAGGCCGCGACGGCTGAGCTGTTCCTCCGCGGCGCCCTCGGCCATGCCGCCGCCACCCCACATACCCCAGGCGATCGACGTCGCTGGCAGGCCGGATGCCCTGCGCCGCAAGGCCACTCCGTCCAGGTGGGCATTTCCCATCGCGTAGACGGCATTGGCCGCGCTCCCCCACGAGGCCGAGCCGGAGGAAAAGAGGACGAATGCATCCAGGTCGAGCTCGCGGGTCAGCGCATCCAGGTTGTCCGCACCTACTACCTTCGCGGCGTTCGCCAGGGCCAGCTGCTCGGCGGTCGTCTCGGAAATCGTTGCGTGGTAAGGGATTCCCGCGGTGTGCAGCACTGCGGTCAGTGGTAGCTCGGCGGGAATCCGCGCCAGCACCTCCACGAGAGCCGCGCGGTCGGCGACGTCGCAGGCGGCGAAGCTCACTCGCGCGCCCAGCGCTTCGAGCTCGCCGGCGAGGGCGGGCGCGGTCGCGGCCTGGTCGCCACTACGGCTCACCAGCAGTACATGCTCCGCCCCGTGCGCGGCTGCCCAGCGCGCCACATGGCCACCGAGCGCACCCGTCCCACCCGTGATCAGCACCGTGCCCCGCGGCCGCCAGGCACCACCGTCGATCACATCCGGCACCAACCTGCGGCCCAGCACCGCGCCATCACGTACCGCGACCTGATCCTCGCCGTGCGGCTGGGTCAGTAACGCCGCCACCAGCGAGACGGCCTGCTCGTCGACCGTTTCCGGGAGATCGATCAGACCACCCCAGCCGCGCGGTTGTTCCAATGCCGCGACCCGGCCCAGTGCCCACAGCTCGCTGTGCGCCGGAATCGGCTGCGGGTCATCGCTTCCCGTCCGCACCGCACCTCGCGTCAAGCACCAGTGCGGTGCGTCAATCCCGGACTCGGGCAATGCCTGGGTCAATGTCAGCTGCGCCGAGACCGCAGCAGGAAGCGCCGCGTACACCGGATCGGGCAGGTCGGTAAAGGCCAGTAGCGACAGCACACCGCGCACCGGCGCATCCGCGACCACGGCCCGAATCTGTTCCGCCAGCGCCGCGGGATCGATACCCGGCGCAACCGTCAACAGCACACAGCGTGCCGGGTCCAGACCGGCGAGCAGACCGGCCAGCACGCTGTCGGCGTCGTCGTCGACGGGCCGCACCACCAGCCAGCGGTCCGGCAGTGTCGCCGGGGTCAGCGAGAACCGCCGCCAGGCATCGATGTGCCGCCAGGCACTCGCATCGGCCTTTCGGCGCGCCCGGCGACGCCAGTCACCCAGCGCCGCAACGATCCCGTCCGCACCCGCGGCCGGGTCCGCTTCGACGAACTCGGCGAGCGAGCGTACGTCGCCGCCCTCGACCAGATTCCAGAACTCCGTATCGATGGGATCGGCCGCGGGCACGATGGAATCGATGGACGCCCACTCCAACCAGAACCGATTGCGCTGGAAAGCGTAGGTGGGCAGCTGGATTCGCCGAGCCGCCGAACTCGCATACAGCGCGGCCCAATTCACCGCCACGCCGTGCGTCCACGCTTGCGCGACCGCGGTCAGCAACCGATCCCGGCTCCCCTCCGCACGACGCAACGTGCCCAGCGCCACCGCGGCCACCTCGCTGCGATCGATCCCCTGCTCGATCGCGGGCACCAGCACCGGATGCGAACTCACTTCGACCAGCACTCGGATGTCCTGCGCCAGCAATGCCTCGAGCACCGACGCGAATCGCACCGGCTCCCGCAGATTCTCGACCCAATATCGCGCGTCCATCTCGGCGCCGTCGAGGTACCCGTTGCGCACCGTCGAATACACCGGTACCTGCCCAGCCTGCGGCGCGATACCGGCCAGCACGGCCATCAGTTCCTCGGCGATCGTGTCCACCTGCGCCGAATGCGACGCGTAGTCCACCTCGACCCGGCGTGCCCGCACCTGCGCTGCCGAGCATTCGGCCAGCAGTTCGTCCAGGGCGTCGTTCGCACCCGAGATCACCGTGCTCACCGGTCCGTTCAGCGCAGCGACCGAGACGCGGTCGCCGAAACGGGCGATCAGGCCGGCAACCTGCTCCGGCGGCAGCGCGATCGATACCATCCCCCCGTGGCCGGCCAGTCGCTCGGCGATCACCCGGCTCCGCGCCACCACCACACGGGCCGCGTCCGCCAGCGTCAACACGCCCGCGACGCAGGCCGCCGCGATCTCACCCTGTGAGTGACCGACGACGACATCCGGTGTGACACCGCACGATTCCCACATCGCCGCCAACGACACCATTACCGCGAACGACACCGGCTGCACCACGTCGACGCGATCCAGCGATTCCTGCTGGCCCGCCACGAATTCCAACAGAGACCAGCCGGTCAGCGGATCCATCGCCGCCGCGCACTCGCGCATCCGCGCGGCGAAAACGGCGTCGGTCTCCAGCAGTTCGCGCCCCATACCGGCCCATTGCGCACCCTGACCCGGAAACACGAAGGTCACCCGGCCGCCGACCCGATCGCCGGTCACCACCCCCGGCGCCGAGTTCCCGGCGGTAATCGCGTCGAGTCCGGCGAGGAATCCCGCGCGATCCGGTGCCACGATGGCCGTCCGGCGCGCCAGCGCAGCCCTGGCGGTCAGGGCGTATCCGACCTCGGTGAGTGTCGAATCCTTCTCGGCGGCAATATAATCGCGCAACCGTGCCGCCTGCGCGCGCAGCCCGGCCTCGGTTCGGGACGACAGCACCCAGACCGGGGTGACCACCTCGTCGGACGGGGCTGCCGCCGAATCAGGCTGGGCGGCAACTGCTTCCAGGATCAGGTGGGCGTTGGTGCCGCTGACACCGAAGGCGGATACGGCGGCACGGCGCGGGCGCTCGACGTTCGGCCACGGCTGCGCCTCGGTCAGCACTTGGACCGCACCCGATGACCAATCCACCTCGGGCGTCAGCTCATCCGCGTGCAGGGTCTTGGGCAGCACGCCGTGCTGCATCGCCTCGACCATCTTGATCACACCGGCCGCACCGGCGGCGGCTTGGGTATGACCGATATTCGACTTGATCGAACCCAACCAGAGCGGGCGGTCCGCCGAGCGGCCGCGGCCGTAGGTGGCCAGCAAGGCCTGCGCCTCGATCGGATCACCCAGCACCGTGCCGGTACCGTGCGCCTCGACCACGTCGACATCTGCGGTGGTCAGACCCGCACTCGCCAGGGCCTGGCGAATGACTCGCTGCTGCGACGGACCGTTCGGGGCGGTCAAACCGTTCGACGCCCCATCCTGATTCACCGAGGAACCGCGCACGACAGCAAGCACCGTGTGCCCCTGTCGCTGCGCCGCCGACAGACGCTCCACCAGCACCAGGCCGACGCCCTCGCCCCACCCGGTGCCATCGGCGCCGGCCGCGAAAGACTTACACCGAGCGCTGCGCGACAACCCACCCTGTCGCGAGAACTCCACGAACGCGCCGGTTGTCGACATCACCTCCACGCCACCGGCGATCGCCGTCTCGCACTCGCCGTTGCGGACCGAGCGCACGGCCCAGTCCAACGCCACCAAGGACGACGAACAGCCCGTATCGATCGTCACCGCGGGGCCCTCGAGGCCATACACGTACGAGATACGACCGGACAGCACGCTGCCCGCGGTACCGGTCAGCACATAGCCGTCGGTCGCTGAACCACCGAACAGCGCCTTCAGCGCATGATCCTGCGAACTGCCACCGACGAAGACACCGGTTCGGCTGCCGCGCAACGACAATGGATCAATACCCGCGCGCTCGAACAACTCCCACGACGACTCCAGCAACAACCGCTGCTGCGGATCCATCGCCAACGCCTCACGCGGCGAGATACCGAACAGCTCGGCATCGAAATCGGTGGCGGTGGATACGAACCCGCCCTCCCGCACATAAGTCGTTCCGGCGGTGGCGCTGTCGGGGTCGTAGATCGACAGGTCCCAGCCGCGATCGTCGGGGAACTCGGTGATCGCGTCGACACCGTCGGCCACCAACGACCACAGGTCCTCCGGCGACTCCACCCCACCCGGATACCGGCAACTCATCGCCACGATCACCACCGGATCGCCGTCATCGGCGACCGTCGACACCAGCGCCGCTGGTGTCGCTGCCAACGCACCGATCAGCTCGTCACGCAGATACTCGCCTACTGCGACAACGGTCGGATAGTCGAACACCAACGTGCTCGGCAACGCGAGTCCGGTCACCGTCTTGAGCCGGTTGCGCAGCTCGACCGCGGTCAGCGAATCGAAGCCCAGTTCCGCGAACGGCCGGGTCGGCTCGATGGCCTGCGCACCGGCATGCCCGAGCACTTCCGCGACCTCGCCGCGCACGAGATCGGCAAGCAAGCGTGCCTGTTCACTCGCGGGCAGTTCACGCAGGCGGATCAGCAACTCCGGATCGCCGGTCGAGGCCGAGCCGGACTCGGCGCTCTCGACACCCGGCAGTTCGCCGATCAATCGGCTGGCGCGGACGATGGTGAAGGTTTCGGCGAACCGGCCCCAGTCCACATCGGCGACCGTGACCAGCGTGTCCCCGTGGTCGACGGCGGCGGCCAGCGCATGTACCGCGACCTCGGGGTCCATCGGCCGCAGGCCGCGACGGCCGAGCGACTTTTCGGCGGCCCCTTCGACCATCCCGCCACCACCCCAGACGCCCCAGGCGATGGACGTCGCAGGCAGGCCGGAAGCCTTGCGGCGCAACGCCAATCCGTCCAGGTACGCATTGCCCATCGCGTAGACGGCGTTGCCCGCACTCCCCCACGACGCCGAGCCGGAGGAAAACAGCACGAAGGCGTCCAGCTCGAGATCCCGGGTCAGCACATCCAAGTGGGCGGCGCCCGCTTCCTTCGCGGCGTTGGCGAGCGCTAGCTGCTCGGTGGTCGTGTCGGAAACGAGCCCGCCGTAGGCGATTCCCGCAGTGTGCACCACCGCGGTCAACGGCTGCTCCGCCGGGACCCGGCCGAGCACAGCGGCCAGCTCGGCCTGATCCGTCACATCGCAGGCGGCGAAGCTCACTCGCGCGCCCAGCGCTTCGAGCTCGCCGGCGAGGGCGGGCGCGGTCGCGGCCTGGTCGCCACTACGGCTCACCAGCAGTACATGCTCCGCCCCGTGCGCGGCTGCCCAGCGCGCCACATGGCCACCGAGCGCACCCGTCCCACCCGTGATCAGCACCGTGCCCCGCGGCCGCCAGGCACCACCGTCGATCACATCCGGCACCAACCTGCGGCCCAGCACCGCGCCATCACGTACCGCGACCTGATCCTCGCCGTGCGGCTGGGTCAGTAACGCCGCCACCAGGTCGATCGCAGCCTCGTCGATGGCCTGTGGCAGATCGATCAAGCCACCCCAGGCGCGCGGTTGTTCCAGTGCCACAACACGTCCCAGCGCCCACAACTGGGCGTGCGCCGGAATCGATTGCGGGTCGTCATTACCGGTGCGCACCGCGCCACGGGTCAGCCACCACTGGGGCGCGTCGACCGCCAGATCCGCCAGCGCCTGAACGAGAGACAGATTCCCGGAGACCGCCGCGGGGACATCCGGACTTGCCGCATCGTTCAGGCCGGTGAAGGCCAGCAACGACAGGACGCCGGTCACGTTCTCAGTGGCGTCGAGCGCCTCCCTGATCTGCTCGGCCAGCGCCGCCCGGTCCGCCTCGGGTTCCGCCTGTACCAGTACGCAATTCGTCGGTTCCAGACCAGCGAGCACGGCCGCTAGCACGCCCTCCGCGTCGTCCCCGGCGGGCCGCACGATCAGCCATCGGTCCGGCAGCGGCGCCGGAGATACCGAGAATCGCCGCCAGCCATCGACATGGCGCCAGGCGTTCGCATCGGCCTTACGGCGCACACGACGACGCCAATCCCCCAGGGCTGCAACGATTCCGTCCGATCCCGTGGCCGGATCCGCGTCGACCAGATCCGCCAGCGAACGGATATCACCGCTTTCGACCAGTTCCCAGAACTTCGCATCCACGGGATCGGCCGCGGGCACGGTCGGCGTACCCCAGTCCAGCCAGAACCGTTGGCGTTGAAATGCGTACGTAGGCAACTCCACCCGCCGCCCGGAAACGCCACCGCACGCCACCGACCAATCCACCACCACACCGTGCACCCA
>NZ_JBEYZJ010000023.1:0-10064 GCF_040645995.1 Nocardia sp. NPDC046473 | reverse complement strand
AACCGGTCCTCCAACACCGACCGAGCAGACACCAACGTGGCAGCCACATCACCAAGAGCCACACCAGGATTCACCGACAACCACTCAAGCAACCGGGCTGCCTGCCCCCGCAAAGCAGCAGGCCCACGAGCCGACACCACCCACGGCACCACACCCGACAGCTCTGTCTCGACGGTCTCCCCGACCACCACCTCCGGAGCCTGCTCCAAAATCACATGCGCATTCGTCCCACTGATCCCGAACGACGACACCGCCGCACGACGCGCACGATCCACCACCGGCCACGGTGTGTTCTCCGTCAACAGCGTGACCGCACCGGCCGACCAATCCACATGCGGGCTCGGCTCATCCACATGCAACGTGCGCGGCAACACCCCATGCCGGATGGCCTGCACCATCTTGATCACACCCGCCACACCCGCAGCCGCCTGCGTATGACCAATATTCGACTTGATCGAACCCAACAACAACGGACGATCCGATGGACGGTCCTGCCCATAGGTCGCCAACAACGCCTGCGCCTCAATCGGATCACCCAGGCTGGTCCCGGTCCCGTGCGCCTCCACCGCATCCACATCCGCTGCAGACAAACCAGCCACAGCCAACGCCCGACGAATAACCCGCTGCTGCGACGGACCATTCGGCGCCGTCAACCCATTCGACGCACCATCCTGATTCACCGCCGAAGACCGCACCACCGCCAACACCTCATGCCCCAACCGCCGAGCATCCGAAAGACGCTCCACCACAACCACACCCACACCCTCAGCCGGACCAAAACCATCCGCCCCCGCACCAAACGCACGACACCGACCATCCGGCGACAAACCCCGCTGCCGGCTGAAATCGATGAACGTCCCCGGCGTCGCCATCACGGTGACACCGCCCACCAGCGCCATCGAACACTCCCCTTGGCGCAGCGCCTGACCCGCCAGATGCAATGCCACCAGCGACGACGAACACGCCGTGTCCACCGTCATCGCCGGCCCCTCCAAACCGAGCAGGTAGGAGACCCGACCGGACATGACGCTGCTCGCGTTGCCCGTGCCTACATATCCGTCGGCGCCCTCGGGCGCCTGATGGGCAACAAAGGCATAGTCCTGGCCATTGGTGCCCGTGAACACACCGGTGTTGCTGCC
This sequence comes from Nocardia sp. NPDC046473, assembly GCF_040645995.1. NCBI lineage: Bacteria > Bacillati > Actinomycetota > Actinomycetes > Mycobacteriales > Nocardiaceae > Nocardia > Nocardia sp. NPDC046473. The sequence continues at coordinate 8,925 of NZ_JBEYZJ010000023.1, read as the reverse complement.
CCGCAACGCCTGCGGATCGATGCCGGCACTCTCCAGTGCCTGCCAGCTCGTCTCCAGCAGCAACCGCTGCTGTGGATCCATCGCCAGCGCCTCACGCGGCGAGATACCGAAGAAGCCCGGATCGAAATCCGCTGCGCCGTGCAAGAATCCGCCGTCACGCGTATATGACGTACCCGCGTGACTTGGATCAGGGTGGTAGATCGACTCGATATCCCAGCCCCGGTCCAGCGGGAACCCCGAAATCGCGTCCCCTCCGGCCAGCACGAAGTCCCACAACTGCCCGGGATCCGACAGCCCACCGGGGAAACGACACGCCATCCCCACCACCGCCAATGGCTCGTCGACGGGCGAGATCGTGTCCGGCTGCCGAGCCAGGTCCGTGTTCCTGCCCAGGACCCGCGGCAGCAGGAACGAGGCGAGGTCGACCGGCGACGGGTAGTCGAAGACGAGCGTGGTCGGCAGGGCGAGGCCGATGTCGGCGCCCATCCGGTTCCGCAGTTCCACCGCGGTCATCGAGTCGAAGCCGAGATCACGGAAGGCACGCTGGGCGGCGATGCCGCCCGGGTCGCGATGACCCAGTACGGCCGCGACGTGCTCCCTGACGAAATCCAGCACGACCGCGTGCTGCTCGGCGGCGGTGGAAAGTCCGGTCAGCCGCTCGGCCAGCGCCGACTGAACCGTCGTTGGTGCGGCGCTCATGCCGGCGAGCAGTTCGGTGACCTGCGAAATCTCGTGCAGCAGCGGCCGGGGACGGGACACCGCGAACGTCGGGTAGAACCGGGTCCAGTCGATGTCTGCCACCGTGCGGGCGGTCTCGCCGCGGCCCATCGTCTGGCCGAAGGCATGGACGGCCGCCCCGGCCGGCATCGCCCGCAGGCCCTGCCGGTCCAGATGGGCCCGCCTGGTCGCCGCCGTCGCGGCAGCGACCTCGTCGTCCGGCAGTGTTTCCTGCAACGGCCCCCAGGCCACCGCCGCGGCACGCATTCCCTGGCCGTGGCGGTACTCGGCGAGTGCGTCGAGGTAGGCGTTCCCCGCCGCGTAAGCACCTTGGGCACCGCCGCCCCAGACGCCGGCGCCGGACGAGAACAGCACGAGCGCGGCCGGCTCACCGCGCTCCGCCAAGACCTCATGGAGTACCCGCGCACCCTGGGCCTGGCGACCCGCGATATCGGCGAAGGCGGCGACGTCCAGTTCCGTCAGGACCGACATCGGCACCGCTCCGGTCGTATGCACGACAGCACTGAGCGGGTACTCGGCGGGAATTCCGGCCAGCACGGCGGCGACCGCGTCGCGGTCGGCGACGTCGCACACAACGACATCGACCTGTGCACCGGTGGCCCGGAGTTCGGCGGCGAGTTCCAAAAGTCCGGCCATCGCGGCGCCGGTCGCACCAGCCAATGCCAGTCGGGCCGTGCCGTAACCCGCGATGTAGCGCGCCGTCTCGGCGCCGAGCGTCGTCGTCGCACCGCTGACCAGCACGGTGCCCTCGGGCGTCCAAGTGCCGGTTTCGGCGGTGCCAGTGGCCGCGGAAACGAGCCGGCGCAGGAACACCCCCGACGATCGCACGGCACATTGGTCTTCCTCGGCACCGTCGGCGAGGACCGTGCGGACCTGCTCCCAGGTCCGGGCGTCGACGGTTTCCGGCAGGTCGATCAGGCCGCCCCAGCGGTCGGGGTGTTCGAGCGCCGCGACCCTGCCCAGGCCCCAGACCAGTGCCTGCAGGGGCCGCGTCAGCGCGTCGGTGTGGCCGGTGGAGACGGCACCTCGAGTCAGGCACCATAGCGGGGCGGTCACGCCGATGTCGCCGAGCGCCTGGATCAGGCCCAGGGTGGCCGCCGCCCCTACCGGTATCGCCGGATGCCCGGGATCCGGCTGCTCGCACAGCCCCGCCAGCGACACCACCCCCGCCACGGTTCCGGCCTGCGCGAATGCCTCCCGCCAGGCCGCGCGCTCGCCGATCACCGCGTCGTCCGGGCAGCGAACAATGACGGCGTCGGCGCCGGCGGCGCTCAGCGCCGCCGCGCACGCGCCGGCCCGCTCCAGCTCGGCCGCCGGCGTAACGACGGCCCAGGTACCGGTCATGGCACCGGGCGCCGCTGGGGTGCGCGCCTTCCACGCGATCCGATACCGCCAGCCGTCGGCCATCGACCGCTCACCGCGGCTCTTGCGCCAGGACCTCAGCGCGGGCAGGACCGGTTCCCATTCCTGGACGGACAGGGCACCCGAGGTGGACCGCACGCTGTCGGCCAGTTCGCTGGCGTCCCCGTGTTCGACCAGCTCCCAGAACCGATCTTGCTCCGGCTCGACCGCCGACGACTGCCGGTCCCCGGCGTCGAGCCAGAACCTTTCGTGCTGGAAGGCGTAGGTGGGCAGCGGCACGCGGCGGCCCCGCGCACCGATGCCGAAAAGCGCGGACGCCCAGTCGATGTCGATGCCGGAGGTGAAGAGTTCGGCGGCTGCGGCGAGCATCCGCTCGATGTCGTCCTCGTCGCGGCGCAGGCTGCCGACGACCACGCCGGAGGTCTCGGCTGCGTCGAGCGCGTCGGCGACGGACAGGCCGAGGACCGAGTGCGGGGAGACCTCGAGGAAGGTCCGTCGCCCGTCGCGGACCAGCCGATCGACCGCGTCGTGAAACCGGACGGTTTCGCGCAGGTTGGTGAACCAGTAGCCGGCGTCCAGCCGTTCGGTGTCGATCGGTCCGGCGATGACCGCGGAGTAGAACGGCACCTTGCACGCCCGCGGTTCGATCTCGGCGAGTTGTTCCAGCAGTGCGTCCCTGATCCCTTCGACCTGAGCCGAGTGGGACGCGTAGTCGACCGGGATCATCCGGCATCGCACGCCGTCCAGCGCGTCCTCGACCTCGCGCAGTGCCTGCGGTGGACCTGACAGCACAACCGTGTTCGGTCCGTTCACCGCCGCAACGGACACTCGCCCGTCGACGAGCCACGGCTCCACCAGCGCTCGGGCGTCGGCTTCGGAGAGCGCGATCGACAGCATTCCGCCCGCACCGGTCAGCTCCCGCAGCGCCTGACTGCGCAGCGTCACGACCTTCGCGGCGTCTTCCAGGGTCAGTGCCCCGGCCACGCATGCGGCCGCGATTTCGCCCTGGGAGTGCCCGATCACCGCATCGGGGGCGACGCCCCAGGACTCCCAGACGGCGGCAAGCGACACCATCACCGAGAACAGCACCGGCTGGAGCACATCCACTCGATCCGGATCGGGCCCGTCCGTCACCCCGAGCAGCACGTCTCGGACGGACCACGACGCCCATCTCGCCACCGCGGCGTCGCAGTCGAGCAGCCGGGATCGGAATACCTCCGAGCGCTCCCACAGCACCCGCCCCATGCCGACCCACTGGGAGCCCTGCCCCGGGAACACGAACACCACACCGGCGGCGTCCCTGGCCGAACCCGTGATCACGCCGGGCCACGGCGCACCCTCGATCGCGGCCCCGAGGCCGTCCAGCAGCGTCGCCCGGTCCTTGCCGAGCACCACCAACCGGTCCTCCAACACCGACCGAGCAGACACCAACGTGGCAGCCACATCACCAAGAGCCACATCAGGATTCACCGACAACCACTCAAGCAACCGGGCTGCCTGCCCCCGCAAAGCAGCAGGCCCACGAGCCGACACCACCCACGGCACCACACCCGACAGCTCTGTCTCGACGGTCTCCTCAACCACTACCTCGGGAGCCTGTTCGAGAATCACATGCGCATTCGTCCCACTGATCCCGAACGACGACACCGCCGCACGACGCGCACGACCCACCACCGGCCACGGCGTGTTCTCCCGCAACAACGACACCGCACCCGACGACCAATCCACATGCGGGCTCGGCTCATCCACATGCAACGTGCGCGGCAACACCCCATGCCGCAGTGCCATCACCATCTTGATCACACCCGCCACACCCGCCGCCGCCTGCGTATGACCAATATTCGACTTCACCGAACCCAACAACAACGGACGATCCGACGACCGCCCCTGCCCATAGGTCGCCAGCAACGCCTGCGCCTCAATCGGATCACCCAACGCAGTACCAGTCCCGTGCGCCTCCACCGCATCCACATCCGCCGATGTCAGCCCGGCGATCAACAACGCCTGACGAATCAACCGCTCCTGCGACGGACCATTCGGCGCCGTCAAACCATTCGACGCACCATCCTGATTCACCACCGAGGACCGCACCACCGCCAACACCCCATGCCCCAACCGCCGAGCATCCGAAAGACGCTCCACCACAACCACACCCACACCCTCAGCCGGACCAAAACCATCCGCCCCCGCACCAAACGCACGACACCGACCATCCACCGACAACCCACCCTGCCGACCGAACTCCACAAACGTCCCCGGCGTCGCCATCACCGTCACACCACCAACAAGCGCCAACGAACACTCCCCCTGACGCAACGCCTGACCCGCCAAATGCAACGCCACCAACGACGACGAACACGCCGTATCCACCGTCAACGCCGGCCCCTCCAAACCCAACACATACGCCACCCGCCCAGAGAGCACACTCGCCGAACTACCCGTCGCCAACAACCCCGCCAGATCGTCCGGGACCGAGCGGAGCCGCGCCGCGTAATCGTGATAGGTGACTCCGGAAAAGACGCCCGTAGCACTACCTTTCAGCGACGAGGGCACGATACCGGCGCTCTCCAGGGCCTCCCAGCTCGTCTCCAGTAGCAACCGCTGCTGCGGATCCATCGCCAGCGCCTCACGCGGCGAGATCCCGAAGAAAGCCGGATCGAAATCCGCTATGTCGTATAGGAAGCCGCCGCCGCGGACGTGGGACTTCCCCTTGGCTGCGGGGTCGGCGTCATACAGGTTTTCCAGATCCCAGCCGCGGTCCAGGGGAAATCCGGAGATTCCGTCACCGCCGGCCAGCATGAAGTCCCACAGCTCCTCCGGGCTCCTGGCCCCGCCCGGGTACCGGCACGCCATCCCGACGATCGCCAGCGGCTCGTCCGCGGGAACCGCAGCCGCGACGACCGGCGTCCGGACGACGCCGACGCCGACGCCGACGCCGACGAGACGGTCGATGAGGTGCTCGGCCAGGGCGGTGACGGTGGGATAGTCGAAAACCAGGGTGGCAGGCAGTTGCAGCCCGGACGCGGTGGCCAGCCTGTTGCGCAGCTCGACTGCGGTCAGCGAGTCGAAGCCCAGATCCCGGAAGGCGCGCTGCGCGCCGACACTCTCCGGACCGGCGTGTCCGAGCACGATCGCAGCGTTTCCGCGGACGAGGTCGAGCATCAGGCGACGCTGCTCATCGGCGTCTGTGCGAACGAGCCGGTCCGCCAGCGTGCTGCCCGCCACAGCCGTGCCTGCCGTGCGGCGGATGGTGATCCGTGCAAGGTCGTGCAGCAACGGATGCAGGGTTCCGGCAGCGGCCTCACGGCGCAGCACCGCACTGTGCAGCCGGAGCGGCAGGACAGCCGCGCGCGGTCCGCTGATCGCCTTGTCGAACAGTCCGAGCCCGTCCTCGGTGGACAGTGCCCCGACGCCGGCCCGAGCCAGCCTGCCGTAGTGGCTGCCATCGAGATGTCCGGTCATGCCGCTGGACTCGGCCCATAGTCCCCAGCCGATGGATACGGCAGGCAGTCCCCGGCTGCGTCGGTGCACGGCGAGCCCATCGAGGAAAGCATTGGCCGCCGCGTAGTTGCCCTGCCCAGCGTTGCCGAAGGCACCCGCGGCCGAGGAGAACAGGACGAACGCCTCGACCGACGGCAGGCCCGCGGTCAGCTCGTGCAGGTTCCACGCCGCAGCCACCTTGGACGCGAACACCGCGTCCAATCGGTCCGGCGTCAACGACGCGATCGTTCCGTCATCCAGCACACCCGCCGCGTGCACGACGGCGCTGAGCGGCAACTCGTCGGGAATGTCTTGCAACAAGCCGGCGAGCGCGTCCCGGTCGGCGCCGTCACACGCGACCACCCGCACTCGTGCGCCCGCCGCCGCCAACTCCGCGGCCAGATCGGCGGCGCCGGGCGCGGCCGGGCCCCGGCGGCTCGTCAAGATCAGCTCTCGCGCGCCGTGCGCGACCAGATGGCGGGCGATCGCCGAACCAAGCGCACCCGTCCCACCCGTAACGAGCACAGTGCTCGCCACCAGCCGCTCGAGACCGGCCGGCATCGTCAACGCGAGCTTGCCTACGTTGCGGCCCTGCTGCAGGAACCGCAGTGCGGCTACCGCATCCCCGATGTCCCAGCACCGCACCGGCAGTGGCGAAAGCACGCCGGCCTCGAACATTCCCGCCAACTCACGCAGCATCTCCTGGATTCGATCCGGCCCCGCCTCGACCAGATCGAACTGCCGATACCGCACACCCGAGTGCGCCGCGGCCACCTGCTCGCCATCACGCACATCCAGCTTGCCGATGTCGATGAACCGGCCGCCCGGACGCAACAGCCCCAGCGACGTATCGATGAACTCACCGGTCAGCGAGTTCAGCACCACATCGACGCCGCCCGCCGCACGCACTGCGCCGGCGAACGCGAGATCCCGTGACGAGCCCGCCACATGGTCCTCATCGAATCCGTTCGCGCGCAACACCGGCCACTTCGTCTCGCTCGCGGTGCCGAATACCTCGGCCCCCCATGCCCGAGCGAGCTGCACCGCGGCCATCCCGACACCACCGGCGGCGGCATGCACCAAAATGCGTTCCCCCGAACGTATTTCGGCCAAGTCCGCCAGACCGTAGTAAGCCGTCAGGAAGACCAGCGGTACCGATGCGGCCTGCGCGAACGACCAGCCCGACGGCATCGGTACCACCATGCGCCGGTCCGCTACCGCGAGTGGGCCGAACGAACCGGCGAAGACGCCCATCACCCGATCACCGACCGCCAGGCCGGTCACCCCGGGCCCGACCTCGACCACCACACCGGCGCCCTCACTGCCCGGTACCGCATGCCCGGGATACATGCCGAGGCCGATCAGCACATCCCGGAAATTCACCCCGGCCGCTCGCAACGCGACTCGCACCTGCCCCGCCGCCAACGGTGCGTCCGCCTCGGGACACTCCGCGACCTGCAGGTCGGCCAGCGTGCTCGCGCCCTCCGGCGCCTCAACCCGCCACGCCGATGTCTCCGCCGAGGGGCCCAGGCTTGGCCGCGCGATTCGGGCCAGCGCCGACCGCAAAACGATGCCGCCACGGACGGCAACCTGTGACTCGTCCGCCGCGACCGCATCCAGCACAGCACCCGCCGCAAGCCCGGTCGCGTCCACGTCCACCAGTACGAACCGACCCGGATGCTCCGACTGCGCCGACCGCACCAGACCACACACCGCGGCGCCTGCCAGATCCGTGACGTCCTCACCCACCGATACGGCCACGGCCCCGCTGGTCACCACCACGAGCCGGACGGATGCCAACTCGGGCCGCTGCAGCCATGCCTGCAGCACGCCGAGCACATCCACAGCCGCAGCACGCGCGCTCGCCGCCGAGACCACCGGCAGTACCACGGTGTCGGGCACCGGGTCACCGGCGCCCAGGTCGTCGAGGTCATTGACGACCGCGACCGTGCGGCCGCGGCCACGGAGGCCCGCGACCAGGTCTGCCCCGGTTCCGAGTACCACCAACGAACCCTCGTCGGGCCGGTCCGGGATGGCGACCGGAGACCACTCCAGGCCGTACAGGTCACCGCTGCGGGTGGGCCGAAGCAGCTCGGGATCGACGGGACGTGCCACCAGGGTCTGCACCGACACCACCGGGGCACCCGTCGGATCCGCCGCCACCAGGCTGAACGTGCCGTGCTCGGTCATCGAGAGGCGGACGCGCAGCGATGTGGCCCCGACGGCATGCAGCGTCACGCCGTTCCAGGCGAACGGCAGGCTGCCGGACGACTCGTCGGCGATCAGCGCGATGGCGTGCAGGGCCGCGTCGAACATCGCGGGGTGCAGCCCGAACCCGGGATCGGTGTCGGGCCGACCGGGTGCCGACGGGAGCGTCGCTTCTGCGTAGACGTCCGGGCCCGAGCGCCATGCGGCGGTGAGGCCGCGGAACATCGGGCCGTACTCGAATCCGGCCTCGTGCAGCCGGTCGTAGAAGCCGACCAGGTCGACGGGGGTGCCGTGGGCTGGTGGCCAGGTCGCCAGGTCCGCGGTGTCCGTCTCGGCCCGCGCCGCAGTGAGGGTGCCGCCGGCGTGCCGGATCCATTCGTCGTCGGTGCGGGAGTAGATGTCCACCGATCGGGCGGCGTCGTCGCCGGTACCGCCGATGACGACCTGAATGTCGGTGTCGTCACCGGTGAGTACCAGCGGCAGGTGCAGGATGAGCTCTTCGATCCGGCCGCAGCCGACGTGGTCGCCCGCCTGCACTGCCAGCTCGACGAAGCCGGTGCCGGGAAAGACCGCGGTCCCGTGCAGGGAATGATCGGCGAGCCAGGCCTGGGCACGAGAGGACAGGCGGCCGGTCAGCACGGTCCGTTCGCCATCGGCGACGGTCACCACGGCGTGCAGCAGGGGGTGCTCGATCGAGCCAAGCCCCAACCCGGTCGCGTCCGTAACCATGTCATCGCTGTCCAGCCAGTAACGTTCGTGCTGGAACGCATATGTCGGCAGCGACACCGGTCGTCCATCGATGCCCAGCCCCGCGAGTACGGCGGACCAGTCCAGGCCCACGCCCGCCGTGAACAACCGGCCGGCCGCGCCCAGCAACGTTTCGACATCATCGACCTCGCGGCGCAGACCGCCGACCACCACGCCTTCGGTGCCGCGACCGTCGAGGGTGTCCTCGATGCTCACGGTCAACACCGGATGCGGCGAGACCTCCAAAAACGCGCGATGACCACCCTGAACCAAGATGTCGATCGCCTCATGAAAACGCACCGTCTGGCGCAGATTGGTAAACCAATACCCGGCATCCAACGTCGCCGTGTCCACCCGCTCCGCAGACACAGTCGAATAGAACGGCACCTG
>NZ_JBEYZJ010000022.1:0-13575 GCF_040645995.1 Nocardia sp. NPDC046473 | reverse complement strand
GGGTCATACAGAAACTCCACATCCCAACCACGATCAACCGGAAACTCCGAAATACCCTCCCGCCCCTCAACTACCAAACGCCACAAACCCTCCGGCGACCACACCTCACCCGGAAAACGACACGCCATACCCACAATCGCAATCGGCTCGCTGGCGCGCTGCTCTATCTCGCGCAGCCGGCGCCGGGTTTCCCGCAGGTCCGCGGTCGCTCGCTTGAGGTAGTCGAGGGTCTTCTGTTCGTCCGCCACTGAAAGGTCACTCTCCTCGCCCAATGGAACCGGGGGTCGTACGTGGTCAGGGTGTACCGAGTTCGTCGTCCAGCAAGGCGAACAGCTCGTCCGCGCTGGCCTCGGTAAGGTCGTCCGGCTGGGCGACAGGCGCTTCGCCGCTCGCGGCCGTCCAGTTCGCCAGCAAGGCACGCAACCGATCGGTGACGCCTGCTCGGTCGCCGGTGTCCGGTGCCGCGGTGCTCAGCAGGGACTCCAACCGGTTCAGTTCTTCGTGGACCGAGCCGACACCGACCACGCCGTCGGCAGGCAGTTCGGTGCCCACGAATCCGGCCAGCGCGGCGGTGTTCGGGTAGTCGAAGACGACCGTTGGCGACAGCCGCAATCCGCTGAGTCGGCCAAGCCGATTGCGCAGCTCCACCGCGGTCAGCGAGTCCAGCCCGAGTTCGAGGAAACCGCGGTCGACCGCGATCGACTCGGCGGCCGGGTACCCGAGCACGGCGGCCACCTGCTCCCGCACGAACTTCAGCAGTGCCTCGTCGCGGTCTTCGCCGACCAGCCCCGCGAGCAAGCCGGGCAGCACTGTCCCGGTGGCCTGATCCGCGATAGACCGGGGCGCGCCTTGCATGAGATCGCGCAGCACGGCAGGCAACTCGGCGGAATCGATGGTGCGCAACATGGTTCGGTCGAGGCGTACCGGTGCGAGTAGTGGCCTGCCGGTGCCCAGCGCGGCGTCGAACAGCGCCATTCCCTCCGGTATGGACAGCCCGGTGCCGAGCCGAGCCCGGTCCCGTCCGCCGACTTCGCCTGCCATGCCGGTGCCGGACCACAGACCCCAGGCCAGCGAGGTCGCCGGCAGGCCGAGCGCGGTGCGGTGCTCGGCGAGCGCATCCAGGTAGGCGTTGGCCGCTGCGTAATTGGCCTGCCCCGGGGTGCCGAAAAGCGCTGCCGCCGAAGAGAACAGCACGAACTGACGGACCGGAAGATGCTCGGTGAGCCGATGCAGGTTGGCCGCGGCGTCCACCTTCGGCCGCAGCACCGCGTCCAGCCGGCTCGGCGTGAGCGATGCCAGCACGCCGTCGTCGAGGACGCCTGCCGCGTGCACCACGGTGGTGAGCGGCTGCTCGGCCGGGATGCTCGCAAGCAGGTCGGTCAGCGTAGGTAGATCGGCGGCGTCGCAGGCGGCCACGGTGACGGTCGCACCCAACTCGTTGAGCTCCGCTACCAGGTCGGCCGCACCCGGTGCATCGGTGCCGCGGCGGCTGGTGAGCACCAGATGGCGGACACCGTGCTCGGTGATCAGGTGCCGGGCCAGGTGTGCACCGAGCGCCCCGGTGCCGCCGGTGATGAGCGCGGTGCCGGACGGATCGAACGCGACCCGTTGCCCGGCGGTAGACGCGGAAACCAGCCGCGGCACGAACATTTTGCCTTGCCGTACCGCCACTTCCGGCTCTGTGCTGGTGAGCGCGAGTAGCAGCGCCTGCGCCGAGAACGACCCTTCTTGCCGCAACGCCACTTCCGGCTCAGCGGCGCCTCGCGTAGATTGCCCCTGCGCCGATTCGGCGTCGAGATCCAGCAGACGGAAGCGGCCGGGGTGCTCCGCCTGCGCCGAGCGCACCATGCCGCGCAACGTGGCGTGGCCGAGATCGATGTGTTCGGCGACGCCCGCAACGGCGATCGCAGAGCGGGTCACCAGCACCAACTCGGTGTCCACGAGCCGTGATTCGGCGACCCAGTCCTGCAGCAGCCCGAGCAGCCGATGCGCCGCCTCGTGCACGGCCGCCGGGTCAGGGCCGTCGGTGGGCGCGGGCGCCACCAGTACGACCTCCGGCGCGAGTGTGCCGTCGTCCAGCGCGAGACGCAGCCGGGCCAGGTCGGCATACCGATCACCGGGAAGGTCGAGATCCGCGGCCCCCAACACGGCCAGTCGGCGCGGCGTGGTCGGGCCCGCCGGGATTTCTCGCCATGCCACCTCGAACAGCGAATCCGCAGTGCGCGCAACCACACCGAGCTGGTCGGCCCGCACCTGCTTGAACCGGACGCCCGCCACTTCGGCCACTGGAAGGCCATGCCGGTCGGTGAGTGAGAGCCGGACGGTGTCCTCGCCGGACGGTGAAATCCGCACCCGCAGTGCGGTCGCGCCGGTCGCGAACAGCGAGACAGTGCGCCAGCTGAACGGAAGTCGCGTCGCCTCGTCGGCATCCAGCAAGCTCGCTGCGTGCAGCGCCGCGTCCAGCAGTGCCGGGTGCAGATCGAAAGACCTTCGCCCGCCCTCGGTTTCGGCCAGTTCGACCTCGGCCAGCACATCGGCGCCGGACCGCCATGCCGACACCAGCCCGGTGAACAGCGGGCCGTAGTCGAAGCCGAGTTCGTGGAGCTGGTGGTAGAGGCCGGCCAGTGGCAGCGGTTCCGCGTCGGCGGGCGGCCACGCGGCTGCCGGTTGCGGCTCGCCGGGTTGTGTGGAAAGCAGGCCGGTGGCGTGCCGTTGCCACGGCTCCCGGTCGTCGCCGGTTCGGGTGTGCACGGTGCAGGGGCAGTGCCCCGACTCGTCCGGTGTGCCGACCGTAACCATCAGGGTGGTCGCGGATTCGGTCACCACCAGCGGTGCCTCGAGGGTCAGCTCCGCCACGGTGGGATAGCCGAGCCGGGCGCCCGCGTGCAGGACGGCCTCGACGAAGGCGGTGCCCGGCAATAGCACGGTGCCGTGCACGGCATGTTGAGCCAGCCACGGGTGACTGGTCAGCGAGAGCCGGCCGGTGAACACCGTGTCGCCGGACGCGGGTGACCGCAGTACCGTGCGGAGCAGCGGGTGGTCCATCGGCTCCTGCCCCGGCCCTGCGCCATCCGAGGTTGACGTGCTCGCGAGCCAGTACCGCCGGTGCTGGAAAGGGTAAGTGGGCAACGGTAATTCGGGCAGCGGGGGCAGGATTCGGGCCCAGTCGATCGTGCTGCCCGCGGTGTGTAGCCGCGCGGCGGCGGCAAGCACTGTGTGCGGCTCGGCGCGGTCGGCCCGCAGGGCAGAGACGATCCCCACCGTGCTCCCGAGGTCCGCGAGGGTGCTCGCTATCGCACCGGCCAGCGCGCCGTCACCAGAGAGCTCCAAGAAGCGGACCGCGCCGGACTCGGCCGCCGCCGACACCGCGTCGGCGAACCGCACCGGCTCACGCAGCTGGTTCACCCAGTAGTCGGGCGTCGCCCAGTCCGCGGCGACGGCACCGGCCACCGTTGGCAGCACCCGTATCGTGGGCAGCGCGAAGTTCAGGCCGATGATGGTCTCGGCGAACTCGGCCAGGATCGGGTCCATTCGTGGCGAGTGGAAGGCGTGGCTGACCGGAAGCTGCCGGGTCCGCCGACCGCGCTCGGCCAGTTCCGCCGCGAGCCGCCGCACCGCGTCCACCGGACCCGAAACCACCAGCTGGTCAGGGGCGTTCACCACCGAGACGACCACCGGGTCGTCCGTGTCCCCCGCCGCCGCGATCAGCGCGACCACCTCGGCCTCGGTGGCCTGCAGTGCGGCCATCGCCCCGCCTTCGGGCAGCTGCTGCATCAACTGCGCCCGCGCGGTCACCAGCACCGCGGCGTCGGACAGCGACAGGACGCCGGCCACGTGCGCCGCGGCGATCTCCCCCACCGAGTGCCCGATCAGGACATCGGGTACCACACCCCACGATTCCCACAGCCGAAACAGCGCCACCTCCACCGCGAACAGCGCAGGCTGCGCAAATCCGGTGCGGTTCAACAGGTCTGCGTCCTCGCCCCACATCACGTCGGTCACCGGCTTTTCGGTCCGCAGATCCAGTTCGGCACCCACCTCGTCGAAGACACGGGCGAATACCGGGAAGGCCCGGTACAGCTCGCGGCCCATGCCGATGCGCTGACCGCCCTGGCCGCCGAACACCATGGCGAGACCGCCCTGTCGCGCGGTATCGAGGACCAGACCATCGGCGGAGCTGTTGCCCGACAACGCATTCAGTCCGGCCAGGAGTTCGTCCGTAGTGCTGCCGAGTACAACGGCGCGTTCCGGCAGCGAGGCGCGACCGGACACCAGGGACCGGGCCACCCGCCACGGGTCCACACCGTCCTCGGTGACGCGGTGCGCCAGGCGACCGGCCATCTCGGCCAGCGCGACCGGAGTCCGGGCGGAGAGTACCCAGGCCGCCGGAAGATCAACAGGGACAGACGGTTCCGGATGCCGTTCGGGTTCGGGGCCCGCTTCCAAGATCACGTGTGCGTTCGTGCCGCTGATGCCGAACGCGGAAACCGCGGCGCGGCGTGGGCGGTCCACCTCGGGCCACGGGGTTCGCTCGGTGAGCAGGCGCACCTGGCCAACCGACCAATCCACCTGCGCGGTCGGCTGATTCAGATGCAAGGTTGGTGGCAGCTCTCGATGCCGCATAGCCTGCACCATCTTGATCACCCCGGCGACACCCGCCGCCGACTGGGTGTGCCCGATATTGGACTTGATCGCGCCGAGCCACAGCGGCCGATCCGCCGGCCGATCCCGGCCATACGTCGCGAGCAGGGCCTGCGCCTCGATCGGATCGCCGAGCACGGTGCCGGTACCGTGCGCCTCCACCGCGTCCACCTCGGATGTGCCGAGCCCGGCGGCGGCCAGCGCGGCCCGGATGACGCGCTGTTGCGACGGCCCGTTCGGCGCGGTCAGCCCGTTGGAGGCGCCGTCCTGGTTGATCGCCGAACCCCGCAGCACGGCAAGGATCTCGTGGTTGTTCTTGCGTGCGTCGGACAGTCGCTCGACGAGCAGCAAGCCGACACCTTCACCCCAGCCGGTGCCGTCGGCCGCATCGGCGAACGGCTTGCATCGCCCGTCTGCGGCCAGCCCACGTTGACGGCTGAACTCCAGGAAGGTCTCCGGCGTGGCCAGCACCGCGACGCCTCCCGCGACGGCGAGGTCACACTCGCGGCTGCGCAGCGTCTGCGCGGCCTGGTGCAATGCGACGAGCGAGGACGAGCATGCGGTGTCCACCGTCACCGCGGGGCCTTCCAGACCGAACGAGTAGGAGATGCGGCCGGAGAGCACTGCGGTGGCGTTGCCGGTGAGGAAGTAGCCCTCCGCACCGTCGGGCGCCTGTTGCGGATCACCGCCGTAGTTCTGTGCCGACGCTCCGATGAAAACGCCGGTTCTGCTGCCCCGCAACGTTTCCGGGTTGATCCCGGCCCGCTCGAACAACTCCCACGAGACCTCGAGCAGGTGCCGCTGCTGCGGGTCCATGGCCAGCGCTTCCCGCGGTGAGATGCCGAAGAATTCGGCGTCGAAGTCCGCGGCGTCGTGCAGAAAACCACCAGTGCGGGTGTAGGTCTTGCCCGGCTTGCCCGGTTCAGGGTCGTACAACGATTCGACGTCCCAGCCCCGGTCGGCGGGAAAATCGCCGACCGCGTCGGTTCCGGAAATGACGAGATCCCACAGGTGTTCCGGTGAACGGACGCCACCGGGGAAGCGGCAACTCATCGCGACGATCGCGATCGGTTCATCGGCGTCCGCCGCGACCTCGACCGGGGCGGTGTCCTGTCCCGCCTCGACGATCCCTACCTCGGCCAGCAGCTGATCAGCCAGCGCCTCCGGGGTCGGGTAGTCGAAGACCAGCGTGCTCGGCAACGCGAGCCCGGTTTCAGCGCTGAGCCGGTCGCGCATGTCCACTGCCATCAGCGAATCGAAACCGACGTCCCGGAACGCGCGGGCCGCCGCAATCGTCTGCGGCCCATCGTGACCGAGCACCGCGGCCGCGTGCCGCCGGACCAGGTCGAGCACTACCCGCCGCCGATCCGATGCGGCCGTCTCTTCGAGCAAGGCGCGCAATGCCGACCCGCCCGATGCACGAGTTATCGCTTCGCTCAACGACTCTCGCACGCCGGGCAGCGCGTCGAGCAGCGAGCGGCGGCGGCCCGCGTTGAAGCCTGCGGCGAACCGCGGCCAGTCGACATCGGCCACCACGAGCGCGGTCTCGTCCAGGTTCACCGCGAGACCCATTGCGCCCGAGGCGATTTGCGGGTCCATCGGGCGCAGGCCGATCCGGCGGAGTTCATCGATCCCATCGGCCGCGGACAGGCCACTGCCGCCTGCCCACAGGCCCCATGCGATCGAGGTGGCCCGGAGTCCGCGCGCCCACCTGCGTTCGGCCAGCGCGTCCAGATGGGCATTCGCGGCGGCGTAGGCGCCCTGCTCGACACCACCCCAGACGCTTGCGCCGGAAGAAAAGAGCACGAAGGCGTCCAGCGCGGTGTCGGCCAGCAGCGCGTCGAGGTTGTCCGCGCCGAGAACCTTGGCGGAGAGCACCGCGGACAACTCGACAGGTCCCAGCGTGTCCAGCGCGCCCGGGGTGCCGACACCGGCGGTGTGCAGCACGGCGGTGAGCGGCCGATCCGCAGGTATCTCGACGAGAACGCGGGCCAGTGCGTCCCGGTCGGTCACGTCGCACGCGGCGAACGTGACATCAGCGCCGAGTTCGGTCAGCTCTGCGGAGAGTTCTTGCGCCCCTTCCGCTTCGGCGCCGCGCCTGCTGGTCAGCAGCAGATGCTCGGCACCGTTCGCGGCCAGCCACCGCGCGATATGACGGGCGACCGCGCCGGTGCCGCCGGTGATCAGGACGGTGCCTCGCGGCCGCCACGGCTGGGCCACTGCGGATCCGGTCGCCGGCACCAGGCGGCGCCGGTAGCCGCCGCCGGAACGCACCGCCACCTGATCCTCGGCGTCGATCCCGGCCAGGACCGCGGCCAACCGTGCGGCGGACCGCTCGTTCAGCTGGTCCGGCAGGTCGACCAGCCCGCCCCAGCGCTCCGGCTGCTCCAGGCCGATCACCTGGCCGAGACCCCAGAACTGGGCCTGCCGCGGGTTGGGTGCGGCATCCGACCGGCCGATGGTCACCGCGTTCCGCGTCGCGATCCACAGTGGGGACCGCAGCCCGAGCGCACCGAGTGCGCGCACCAGGTCCACCGTGCCTGCTAGCCCGGCACTGACCACAGGGTGCGCGGGGTGCGGTCGTTCATCCGCGCCGACCAGGGAAAGCACTCCGGCGAATCGGGTGTCCGCGACTGTGGCCAACCGCTCGGTGAAATCGTCTGCGAGCGGGTCGATTTCGAGCTGCAGCACCTTGGCGCCGTGAGTGGTGAGCGCGTCCGCCACCTCGCGGTGGTACCCGGTGGGTTGCACCACCAGCCAGGTGCCGGTCAGCTCACCGGCCGGCAGTGGGATCGGCTGCCAGTCGATTCGGTGCCGCCACGCGTCGAGTGTGGACTTCTCCCTGCGATCCCGGCGCCACTGTGCGAGCGAGGGCAACACGGCCTGCCAGGAATCCCGCTGCTCTTCAGCGCACGGCACGGTGGTCGCCAGCGCATCCCAGTCGGCGCGGTCGACGGCAGTCCAGAAGTCGGCTTCGCGTTGATCGGCGAGGCCGCCGACTGCGACGGGTACTGCGTCGACCCAATACCGGCGGCGATCAAACGCATACGTCGGCAATAGGTGCGGCGCAACAGGTTCAACCGCCGGGATCAGGCTGTCCCACCGCACGGGTAACCCATAAGTCCACGCCTGCGCCACCGACCGCACAAAACTGGCCACACTGTCCTGGTCACGACGCAACGTCTCCACCACCACCCCACCGACCTGCTCACGCTCAAGGGTCTCGGTGATCGCGGTAGCCAACACCGGATGCGGAGTGATCTCCATAAACCGCGTGAAACCCTCACCCACCAACCGGCGAACCGCCGCCTCGAACTCCACCGGCGAACGCAAATTCCGCACCCAATACCCAGCATCCAACTGCCCACCACTGATCCACTCACCAGTCACCGTCGACAACATCGGAACCCCACCAGCCCCACCAACAGCCCCCTCGCTGTCAGCAGTACCCGCAGCTCCAGCGAGATCGGTCAACAATCGCTCACTGATCGCATCCACCTGCGGAGAATGCGACGCATAATCCACCGGCAACCACCGCACCCGCAACCCCCGCACCTCAGCCTCAACCACCAACTCCCCCAACGCCTCACGATCCCCCGACACCACCGTCGCACCAGGACCATTGACCACAGCCACCCCCACCCGATCCGACCACGACCCCACCAAATCCTGTACACGCCCACGACCAGCAGCAATCGACACCATCCCCCCACCACCCGACAACTCCTGCGCGATCACCCGACTCCGCGCCACCACCAACCACAACCCATCCCGCAACGACAACAACCCCGCCACATGCGCCGCAGCAATCTCTCCCTGCGAATGACCCACCACCGCATCCGGTCTCACACCACAAGCCCGCCACACCCGCGCCAAACCCACCATCACCGCAAACAACACCGGCTGCACCACATCCACCCGCCCCAGCAGCGCCTCATCGTTCAACGCCCCCGACACCGACCACCCACACCACTCCCCCAACAACCCATCACACTCAGCGATCACATCGCTGAAAACCCCACACCCATCCAACAATTCACGACCCATCCCCACCCACTGACTCCCCTGACCCGCAAACACCCACACCACACGACCAGCCACCACCGAACCCAACACCGGCTCAACCAAACCCGACGCCACACGATCAGTTATGGCACTGTCATCACTACCAGCGCCTACCGAAACCAAAGCCACTGCCCGCGTTGCCAACTCAGCACGCCGCAGCAACGCCTGCGCCACCGCGACAGGATCTACCCCGTCCTGCGCCGCATACCACTGCGCCAACGCACTCAGTTGACCCGCCAACGCTGCGTCACCACGAGCAGACACCGGCCACGGCACCACCGACGACCGCAAAACCAGACCAGCCGCACCCACCAGCGGCACAGACTCCGATTCCGCAACCATCTCCGGGCCTAGCCCAGGGGCCGACCCCGCTTCAGGAGCCTGCTCCACGATCACATGCGCGTTCGTGCCACTGATCCCGAACGACGACACCGCCGCCCGGCGCGGACGATCGGACTGCGGCCACGGCCGAGCCTCGGTCAACAACGACACCGCACCCGAAGCCCAATCCACCTGCGACGAAGGCGAATCCACATGCAGCGTCTGCGGCAACACCCCATGCCGCATCGCCTGCACCATCTTGATCACACCACCCACACCCGCAGCGGCCTGAGTATGCCCGATATTGGACTTCAACGACCCCAACCACAACGGATGCTCCCGACCCTGCCCATACGTCGCCAACAACGCCTGCGCCTCGATCGGATCACCCAACGATGTACCGGTCCCATGGCCATCGACAGCGTCCACATCCAACGGACCCAGCCCCGCTGCGGCCAGCGCTTGCCGGATCACCCGCTGCTGCGACGGACCGTTCGGTGCCGTCAGTCCGCTGCTGGCGCCATCCTGGTTGACTGCCGAACCGCGCACGACCGCCAGCACCGGATGACCATTCGCACGCGCATCAGACAACCGCTCCACCAGCAACAGTCCGACGCCCTCACCCCATGCTGTGCCGTCGGCAGCATCCGCAAACGCCTTCACCCGCCCGTCGGGCGCCAGACCTCGCTGCCGGGAAAATTCCACGAACGTGTCGGCGGTGGCCATCACGGTGGCTCCACCGGCCAGGGCTAGATCGCACTCACCGTTGCGCAGTGATTGGACGGCCAGATGCAACGCCACCAGCGACGACGAACACGCCGTATCAACGGTGACCGCAGGCCCTTCCAAGCCGAACACATAGGAGATCCGGCCCGACGCCACGCTGCCGGCGCTGCCGCTGCCCAGGTAGCCTTCGAATTCACGCAGCGATTCGGCGCGCGAGTCGAGGCGCGAGCCGTAGTCGTTGTACATCACGCCGGCGAATACGCCGGTCCGGCTGCCGCGCAACGAGGTTGGCGCCAAACCGGCCCGCTCGAAGACCTCCCATGCGGTCTCCAGCAGCAGGCGCTGCTGCGGGTCGACGGTCAGCGCTTCCCGCGGCGCGATGCCGAAGAGGTCGGCGTCGAACTCCGGTGCGTCGTGCAGGAATCCACCCTCGCGCACGTACGTCGTGCCGTACCGATCCGGGTCCGAATCATACAGCGCGTCGACGTCCCAGCCGCGGTTGATCGGGAAACCGGAGACACCGTCCCGGGCCTCAACCACCAACTGCCACAAGTCTTCTGGTGAGGACACCCCGCCTGGATACCGGCAGCCCATGGCCACGATGGCGATCGGCTCGGTGTTCCTGGCCTCGACCTCGCGCAGGCGTTGCCTGGTCTTGTGCAAGTCGGCCGAAACACGCTTGAGGTAGTCACGGAGCTTGTCCTCGGTCTGCATGAAGGCAACCTCTTCGATATCGGGCAAGAACGGATATTTCTCTATACGCGCAGCCGGCCGATGCCGGATATCGACGATTAGCCGACACCTGGACCGACAGGCATGGAATTACGCTATTTGGGGCCTATGTACCAAACAACCCCTAGCCGCCCCTACCCTCGCTACGACTTTGCGATAGGTGATGGAGAAATTGGCCCGAAATTACGCTGGGCATGTCATGAGAACAGAAATCTTCGTGGCGCATTCTAAATCAGTAGCAGCGCAACATCTCTCGATTCGCAACCGACATAATGCCAGTCCACACCACGACATATCGGCCGAAACTCCCGAGCACACCCGAGCAGTAAACAAACACTCGGACGCAGCGGTCGCCTAGCGAAGTCGAAGCCGACTCGAATGCGTCCGGGAGTTGAATCACGCGAGCTGAATTACGAAACTCCGAGTTCATTATCGATGAACTCGAACATTTCACTGTCGCTCGCGGACTCCAGCCGTTCGGTAACGTCCACGGTTTCCGCGCCGCTGTCGAACGTCGTCAGTAGTTCACGCAACCTGGCCGCCAGCCGCGACCGCTCCGCCTGGTCCGGGTCGGCGGCGGCCAGCAGCGCGGCCAGCCGGTCGAGTCCCTGGTCGACCGGCGTGCTCGACCGCTCATCGCCGCCGCCCAGTTGCTCGTCGAGATATCCGGCCAAGGCCGCCGCGTCCGGGTAGTCGAACATCAGGGTGGCAGGCAGCCGCAGGTTCAACGCCCGGCTCAACCGATTACGCAAGTCCACCGCGGTGAGGGAGTCGAATCCGAGTTCGAGGAACCCCCGCTCCAGCGACAACGTATCCGGCCGATCGTGCCCGAGCACGGCGGCGACATGCCGACGGACGAACTGTTCCAACGCCTGTGCCCGCTCGAGTCCGGTCAGCGCGGCCAGCTTGCCCCGCGCATCACCGGCTTTCGGTTCGGCCTCGGTACGGCTGCTGGTCCGGATGAGCCCGCGGTACAGCGGCGAAATCTCCGCCGAGTCCTGCGCCCGCAGTCCGGCAAGGTCGAACCGGGCGGCCACCACGTTCGGCAGCCCGGCTGCGACGGCGGCATCGAACAGGGCGAGCCCGTCGTCCGTCGACAACGGCTCGACACCGGACCCGCGTAGTCGGCGGAGGTCCTTGTCGTCCAGATGATCGGTCATGGCGCCGCGGTCCTCCCAGAAGCCCCAGGCGATCGAGACGACCGGTCGGCCCGCCGTCCGGCACTGCCGCGCGTACCCATCGAGGAATCCGTTCGCCGCGGCGTAGTTCGCCTGGCCGGGTGCGCCGAAAACCGCTGCGAGCGAAGAGAACGCGACCATCGGCACCTCGGCGGGCAATGCCGCGTGCAGGTTGGCCATGCCATCGGCCTTCGGCAGGTACGCGACGGCGAGCCGGTCCGGGTCGAGCTCAGTGACCAACGCGTCGGCCAGCGCTCCCGCGGCATGGACCGCGCCGGTGAACCGGTATCGCCCGGCCAGCTCATGGACGGCCGCGGAGTCTGCGACGTCGCACGCGACCACTTGTACCTCGGCGCCGAGCACGGTCAGCTCGGCCACGAGTTCCGCGGCACCGTCGGCCGCTGGGCCCGACCTGCCGGTCAACACCAGCCGACGGACGCCGTGCCGGACGACGAGATGGCGGGCGAGGGCCGAGCCGATCGTGCCCAGACCGCCGGTGATCAGCACCCACCCGGCGTCACCGGACGGGAACGGCAGCGGCATCGCGGCCGCCCTCGACACTCTGGCCAGTCGTTGTACCCACGGTTTGCCATCGCGCAGCAGCACTTCGCCGTCCGGCACGGTGAGCATCCAGGGCAGCGGCGCGGTATCGGCCTGCCCGAGCACCACGAGGCCGAATCGGTCCGGGTGCTCCGCCCGCGCGGCGCGGACCAGGCCACGCACCGCGCCCGCGGTCGCGCCGTCCTCCTCGACCAGGAAGACGAGCCGGGAGTCCTGCCAACGGGATTCGCCGAGCCACCACTGGATGGTCTGCAGCACCGATACGACGGTCAGGCTCGCGGCCGCGTCGGCTGGTATCCGGAACACCACGTGTCCGAACGTTGCCGCGTCGGCCGCGGCGAACGCAGCCAGATCCGGATATGTCGCCGCACCGGGCAGCGTGTGCGGATCGCCGATTACCGCCACGGTGTCGGCAGCAGCCGGGAGGTCCACCGGCTGCCACTCGACCTGGAACAAGTGCTCGTAGTTGCCGCGTGCACCGATCTCGTCCGGGCGCACCGCACGTAGCGCCACCGAATCCACGGTGAGCACTGGGTTGTTGTGTTCATCGGTGGCGATGATGGCGATCGCGTCGGGACCTGCGGGGGTGAGTTGGCAACGCACACTGGCTGATTCGATCGGCTGTAGCCGGACACCGCTCCATGCGAACGGCAGATAGGTGCGGGCCGGATCGCGGGTGAAATCGCCGAAAGCGATGCCGTGCAGGATCGCGTCCAGGAGTGCGGGGTGTGCGGTGAATCCGCCCGCTGCGCCGGTGCCGGGCAACTCGACTTCGACCCAGACCTGCTCACCGGCACGCCATGCCGCCTGCACGCCTTGGAACATCGGACCGTATTCCAAACCCGCGGTGGCCAATTCGTCGTACAGCCCAGCGATGTCCACTGCCTCGGCGCCGACCGGCGGCCATGGGAAGCCTGCGGTATCGATCGACTCGGCCTCGCCTCGCGACAACGGCTGCCCGTGCACGACGCCGGCCGCGTCGAGCGCGCCTGGGTCGGCACCGATGCCAGTGGCAGTGTCGCTGGTCAGGGTGCCGGTGGCGTGTGTGGTCCATTCACCATCGTCGCCAGCAGGTCGGGTATGCACCACGACCTTCCGCACCTCGGTCTCGGTCAGCCCGGCTCCCGTTGTGGTGTCGGTGGGTTCCGAGGTGATGACCACCCGCACATCCAACGGTGTATCAGCAGGAACCAGTACTGGTACTTGCAAAGTCAGCTCCGAGACCACCGCACAGCCCAACTGCTGCCCGGCGCTCACCACCCACTCCAGCAACGCGGCACCAGGAATCACCACCGTGCCGGCCACCGCGTGATCAGCCCACCACGACTGCCCCACCAACGACACCTGCCCC
>NZ_JBEYZJ010000021.1:0-14058 GCF_040645995.1 Nocardia sp. NPDC046473 | reverse complement strand
TGGCGGTTCCGGCGTTGCGGGCCGACCGCGACGAACCCGAAGCGCTGCTGAGCGCGGTGGCGGAGTTGTTTGTTTCCGGGCGTGAGATCGACTGGGTATCGGTGCTCGACACGATGGGTGTGCGGGGACGGCGAATAGTGTTGCCCACCTACGCATTCCAACGCAAGCGGTACTGGCTTCCGCCGGGTCCCGGGCCCAGCGCCGCGGTGGGTACGGAGGAGCGGTTCTGGGAGATCGTCGAGGACGGCGATGTCGATGAGCTGATGGACACCCTCGGGCCCGCTGCAGCCGACCTGACCCCCCAGCAGTGGGAGCCGGTGCTGCCCGCGCTCAACTCCTGGCGCAGGACCCAGCACGAGCGCACGATGGCCGACGGCCGGCGCTATCGCATCGCCTGGAAGCCGCGTACCGCAACGCCGGCATCGCGGCTGTCCGGTAGCTGGCTCGTCGTCGCATCCGGAACCGGCGGCGTCAGTGCTGCGGTCGTCGAGACCCTTCGCGCCCATGGCGCGCAGGTCGTGGTGATTGATGGATCGGCCATCGGCGAGCCGCTCGACCGTGCGGCCTGGTCGTCGGCGCTGGCCGACCTGGCCGGAATGGGTGACGACCTGGCCGGGGTGGTCTCGCTGCTCGGCTTGGACGACCGCCCGCACCCGCGGCACCGGCCGGTGCCGGTCGGCTGCGCGGATACGCTCGCTCTGGTTCAGGCGTTGGGTGACCAGCACATCAAGGCGCCGCTGTGGTGTCTGACGCGCGGTGCGGTATCGGTGACATCCTCCGACGCGGTCGGGCACCCCGCTCAGGCGATGGTCTGGGGCCTCGGCCGAGTGGTCGCACTGGAACATCCGCAGCGTTGGGGCGGGCTGATCGACCTGCCCGCGGCGATCGACGCGAGTTCCGGGGACCATCTCTGCGCGATCCTGGCCGACTGTGCCGGTGAGGATCAGCTGGCGATCCGCTCGTCCGGTACGTTCCTGCGCCGCCTAGTGCCCGCACCCGCCACCGTGGCCGGGCCGGAATGGACACCCAGCGGAACCGTCCTCATCACCGGTGGCACGGGCGCGCTCGGTGCGCACACTGCCCGGTGGATCGCCGGTCACGGCACGGCCCGGATTCTGCTGCTGAGCCGCGGCGGGCCCGAGGCGCCGGGAGCCAGCGCTCTCGTCGCCGAACTGGCCGCCATGGGAACGCCGGCGGAGGTTGTGACATGCGATGTCACCGACTGCGCCGCCATCGTCCGGGTGCTGGACGACATATCCGCAGATCATCCGCTGTCGGCGGTTGTGCACACCGCCGGAGTCAACGAGGACACGGCCGTGGCGGAACTCGACCCGGCGATGTTCTCCCGCATCGTGCACGCCAAGGTGACCGGCGCGCAGGTGCTCCACGAGGTGCTCGCCGAGCGTGGTCGCGCGGAACTACTGATCTTGTTCTCCTCGGTCGCCGGCGTGTGGGGCGGCGGCGGACAAGGAGCCTATGCCGCCGGCAATGCGTTCCTCGACGCGCTGGCCGAACACCGCCGCGATCTCGGCCTGCCGACGACAGCCTTGGCGTGGGGTCCTTGGGCCGGCGGTGGCATGGTGGACGCCGAATCCGGCAGCGCACTGGACCGTCTCGGGCTGCATTCACTGTCACCGGGGGAGGCGACTGCCGAACTGCGGCATGCGCTCGGCCGGGGAGTGACGACCCTAACGGTCGCCGATGCCGACTGGTCACGGTTCTACCCGACGTTTGCGCTGGCACGTCCCCGGCCGCTGCTGCACGACCTCCCCGGTGTCGCAGCGGTGCTTGCCGAACCGGTGCGACAGGGGAAACACCCGGCGGCGGAGCTGTTGGCACGACTGCCCGAAGCCGAGCGACGCCGGCAGATTCTCGAGCTGATCAGGACCTGCGCGGCGGCCAC
Source organism: Nocardia sp. NPDC046473 (assembly GCF_040645995.1). Taxonomy (NCBI): domain Bacteria; kingdom Bacillati; phylum Actinomycetota; class Actinomycetes; order Mycobacteriales; family Nocardiaceae; genus Nocardia; species Nocardia sp. NPDC046473. The sequence goes on along the minus strand of NZ_JBEYZJ010000021.1, from coordinate 12,155 downwards.
TCTCGGTCATACCGAACCGGCCGAGATCGACACCGCGAGGGGCTTCCTCGATCTGGGCTTCGACTCGATCACGGCGATCGAATTTCGCAATCAGGTAGGCAAGAACACTGGCCTCGAGCTACCGCCCACCATTCTCTTCGACTTTCCTACGGTGACCCTGCTCGCTGAGAGCATTGCGCAGCGGATCAGCGCGGAAGAATCGACCTTCCCGGCTGCGTTGGCGGCATTCGAGAATGCCCTTCGAAATGAGCCGATCACGGACCGTATCCGTCAGCTGATCGACCAGCGTATCGGGTCACTGCTTTTATCCCCAGAGTCGGCGAAGAATTCGTCCGATGCCGTCGCGCGGAGCTTCGACGGCCTGACTCCCGACGAAATGTACAAACTGATAGATGACGCGCTCGGCACGGATCCGCTGGATGCACCGGGCCCGGACGGTGGGGAGCTGTGATGGCTGACGATCAGCAGATGTTCGCTTATCTCAAGCGGACGATGGCCGAGCTGGAAAGCACCCGCCGGCGTGTTGCCGAGCTGGAGGAGCGTGCTGCCGAGCCGCTGGCCATCGTCGGAATGGCCTGCCGCCTGCCCGGCGGCATTCGATCGTCGGAGCATTTCTGGAATTTCGTTACCGAGGGCGGCGACGCAATTTCCGCATTCCCGGACGACCGTGGTTGGAAGAATGAGAACCTGTACAACCCCGACCCGGAACACGAGGGTACGTCGTACACCCGCGAAGGCGGGTTCCTGCACGATGCGGGCGATTTCGATGCCGAATTCTTCGGTATTTCACCGCGTGAGGCGCTCGCGATGGATCCGCAGCAGCGGCTGCTCTTGGAGACGAGCTGGGAGGCCATCGAGAACGCGGGAATTTCGCCGCTGTCGTTGCATGGCCGCGATATCGGCGTATTCATCGGCGCCAGCGCCCCGGATCACACAATGGTGGCCCACCGCGCCCATAAAGAGACCGACGGCTATCTGCTGACCGGGTCCGCGCTCAGTGTCGTTTCGGGCCGGGTGGCCTACGTGCTCGGTCTCGAGGGGCCCGCCGTGACGACCGACACGGCCTGCTCGTCGTCGCTGGTGGCGCTGCATCTGGCGGGTCAGTCACTGCGGCAGGGTGATTGCTCGATGGCGCTGGTCGGCGGCGTGACGGTGATGACGACGCCAGGCACATTCGTGGAGTTCAGCCGGCTGCGAGGTTTGGCGCCGGACGGCCGGTGTAAGGCGTTTGCGGCGTCGGCGGACGGTACCGGCTGGGCCGAGGGTGTCGGTGTGCTCGTGGTCGAGCGGTTGTCGGATGCGAAGCGGCTCGGGCACGAGGTACTGGCGGTCGTCCGGGCAAGCGCGGTGAACCAGGACGGCGCCAGTAGCGGGTTGACGGCGCCGAACGGTCCATCGCAGCAGCGGGTGATTCGTCAGGCGTTGGCGAGCGCTGGTCTGGTGTCTGCGGATGTGGATGTGGTGGAGGCGCACGGTACGGGTACGAGTTTGGGTGATCCGATTGAGGCGCAGGCGTTGTTGGCGACCTATGGGCAGGGTCGGCCGGTGGGGCGTCCGTTGTGGTTGGGGTCGGTGAAGTCGAATATTGGTCATACGCAGGCGGCTGCGGGTGTGACCGGTGTGATCAAGATGGTGCAGGCACTGCGGCATGGTGTGTTGCCGCGGACGTTGCATGTGGATGCGCCGTCGCCGCATGTGGATTGGTCGTCGGGTGCGGTGTCGTTGTTGACCGAGAACGTGCCGTGGCCGGAGGTGGATCGACCACGCCGCGCGGGTGTGTCGGCGTTCGGGGTCAGTGGGACCAATGCGCACGTAATTCTCGAGCAGGCACCGGAGATCGAGATCGAGGAGCCCGCAGCAGCAGAACCGAGCCGCTTGGTTCCACTGGTGTTGTCCGGCCGTGGCCCCGTGGCGATGCGGGCGCAGGCCGGTCGTCTAGCGGAATGGGTGCGCACGCGTCCGGATCTGAATCCTGCTGATCTAGCGGTGTCGTTGGTGTCGTCGCGATCGGTGCTCGCGGACCGTTTGGTGATATTGAGTGCCGGTCGGGATGGGTTGCCGGCGGGTTTGGCAGCCGCTGCCGGGGGCGAGCCGGCAGCCGGTGTGATCGCGGGCTCGGGACTGCGCGCCGAGGGTGCGGTGTTCGTATTCCCAGGCCAGGGTTCGCAATGGGTAGGGATGGGACGTGTCCTGCTCCGCGATTCCGAGGTATTCCGGGCGCGTTTGATCGACTGCGATACGGCACTGTCGAGGTGGACGGACTGGTCGGTGCGCGAGGTGCTGCTCGGCGTCGAGGGTGCACCGGGGCTGGATCGGGTGGACGTGGTTCAGCCGGTGTTGTTCGCGGTGATGGTGTCGTTGGCGGCGGTGTGGCAGTCCTGGGGTGCGGAACCTGTTGCGGTGGTGGGGCATTCGCAAGGGGAGATCGCTGCCGCGTGTGTTGCGGGGGCACTGTCGCTCGAGGATGCGGCGAAGGTTGTTGCGCTGCGCAGCCAGGCGTTGCGGGAGCTTGCGGGTGCCGGCGCGATGTTGTCGGTGCCGTTGTCCGAGCGTGAAGTGCACGAGCGACTTGCCGATCGGCTGGCCTGCGGTGCGGTCTCGGTGGCGGCGGTGAATGGTCCGAATGCGGTGGTGTTGTCGGGGGCGCCAGCGGAATTGGCCATGGTGAAAGACGTACTGGCCGATGTCCGTTGTCGGGATATCCCGGTGGATTACGCCTCGCATTCGGTGCAGGTGGACCGGATTCGGGAGACGGTGTTGGGCCGGTTGGCCGGGATCGAGCCGAAGACATCGCGGATGCCGTTCTACTCCACCGTCACCGCCGAGTCGTTGGACACGACGGCGTTGGATGCCGGGTATTGGTTCACCAATCTGCGGCAGACCGTGCGATTCCACGAGGCGATCGAGGCGTTGATCCAGGCTGGTCATCGTGCGTTTGTGGAGGTGTCGCCGCATCCGGTACTGACGATGAGCATCGAGGACACCCTCGACACGGCCGGGGTATCTGGTCTCGCCATCGGCAGCCTGCGTCGCGACGAGGACGACCTCGAACGCTTCCTCACGGCTGCCGCCGAGTTGTTCGTGTCCGGCATCGACATCGACTGGGTGGCTGTCCTCGGGGGATCGGGTATTCGAGGGCGGCGGGTGCCGCTGCCCACGTACGCGTTCCAGCATGAGCGGTACTGGCTGCAGGACGCGGGCGTCACCGGGGTGGGGGAAGGCGATGCGGAGTTCTGGGGGCTCGTCGAACGCGGCGATGCGCACGAGCTGATGAACGCATTCGGGCCGGGCTCGACGGGCGTTGCTTCGGCGCGTGAGTGGGAGGCCGTGCTGCCGGTCCTGTCGACCTGGCGCAAGGCACAGCTCACCCGCTCGGAGATCGACGGCTGGCGATATCGAGAGACGTGGAAACCGCGAAACACCCAGGTGACGCCGACGCTGTCCGGCACCTGGATAGTGGCTGCATCCTCCGAAACCACAATCGCAGCGGAGTGTGTGACGGCGCTGAACACGCACGGAGCCGAGGCCGTCCTCGTCCATCCCACGGACGGGCGGACGGGCGACCGAGAGGCATGGCGTGCCCGGCTGTCGGAGGCACTGACCGGCATCGACGTCGTGACCGGCGTGGTGTCGCTGCTCGGACTCGACGGACAACCGCATCCCGACCTTCCCGGCGTCGCGGCGGGGACAGCGGAAACACTGGAACTTGTTCAGGCAATCGGAGACACCGGCGTCGAGACGCCGCTGTGGTGTCTGACCCAGGGCGCCGTGACGACCGGTGGGCCGGACGTGCTGACCCACCCGGCGCAGGCGCTCCTCTGGGGTCTCGGCCGAGTCGTGGCGCTCGAGCACCCCACTCGCTGGGGCGGCCTGGTCGACCTCCCGGACAAGCCGGGCCCCCGTGACTGGGTGCAGCTCTGCGGTGTCATCGCCGGAGACGCGGGCGAAGATCAACTCGCCATCCGCGCGGGCATCGCATACGCCCGCCGGCTGGTGCCTGCTCTCCCCGCAGTACCGGACGACGCAACGCGGTGGCAGCCGGACGGTACGGTTCTCATCACGGGCGGCACCGGTGTGATCGGCGCGCGCATCGCCCGCTGGATCGGTGAGCAGGGCGGTGCCCGGCTGCTCCTGCTGAGCCGCGGCGGCCCCCAGGACGCGGGCGCGCAGGCGCTGGCCGCCGAACTGAATGCCGCAGGCAACGAGGTTGAGATCGTGGCCTGCGATGTCGCCGACCGAGCGTCCCTGGCCCGGGTGCTGACGACTATCCTGCCGGAACACCCGCTGACCGCGGTCTTTCACGCAGCGGGCACGCCGGACGACGACGTCCGCGTCGACGAACTGACGCCGCGGCAGATGAACGATCTGCTCGCGGCGAAGATGGCCGGCGCATGGCACCTGCACGAGCTGACCGAACCCTTCGGTATCGCGAAGTTTGTCCTGTTCTCCTCGTTGGGTTCAGTGGTCGGTGCACCCGGGCAGGGGAACGACGCCCCGGCCGACGCCTATCTGGATGCGCTGGCGCACTACCGCCGCGGCCGCGGTCTGCCCGCGACATCCATTGCCTGGTCCACCTGGTCCGGTGGCGACAGGGGTCCCGGAACGGATCGGCTTGCCCGGCACGGTGTTCCACCGATTCCACCGGAGAAGGCACTGCGGGCGCTGCGCACCGCGCTGGACACCGGCGACGTCTGCGTCACTGTTGCGGACATCGCGTGGGAGCGGTTCCACCTCGCCCACACGTCGGAGCGCACCAGCACGCTGTTCGACGAGATTCCCGAGGTGCGGCAGTACCTCGCCGGTCTCGATGACACCGAGGGATCGGCCTTCGCCGCGCGGCTCGCGAGCCTGCCCGGTGCCCAGCGGCGCCACGCCGTGCTGGAGCTGGTGCGACAACAGGTCGCCGTCGTGCTCGGTCACGCCGACGGCGCCGCGGTCGACCCGAACCGGGCCTTCCGCGATCAGGGCTTCGACTCCTTGACGGTCGTGGAACTGCGCAACCGGCTGAACCGATCGACCGGGCTGTCGCTGCCCACGACGCTGGCGTTCGACTATCCCTCCGCGGCAGCGCTGGCGGATCGCCTGCACGGCGAGCTCGCGGGTGAGCATCCCGCAGCGGCCGACGGGCGTGCCGCGGTACCGGCGGATGAGCCGCTGGCGATCGTGGGTATGGCGTGCCGGTTTCCGGGTGGAGTGGCGACGCCGGAGCAACTGTGGGACTTCGTGCTGGCCGGCGGCGACGGTATATCCGGGTTCCCCGTCGACCGTGGCTGGGACAGCACGGATGCGGCGGGTGTGTACGCCCCGCTGGGCGGTTTTCTGGACGGTGCCACGGAATTCGACGCGGGGTTCTTCCGGATTTCACCGCGTGAGGCGCTGGCGATGGACCCGCAGCAGCGGCTGCTACTGGAGACGAGCTGGGAGGCGCTGGAGAACGCCGGCATCGATCCGTTGTCGTTGAAGGGCACCGGCACCGGTGTTTTCGCCGGGGTGTCGCATCACGACTACATGGCACGGTTGCGGTCCGCCCCCGAAGAACTGGAGGGCCTGCTGGGAACGGGCAGTTGGGCGAGCGTGCTGTCGGGGCGGGTGGCGTATGTGCTCGGCCTCGAGGGGCCCGCCGTGACGACCGACACCGCCTGCTCGTCGTCGTTGGTCGCTTTGCACTTGGCGAGTCAGGCACTGCGCCGCGGCGAATGCTCGATGGCGCTGGTCGGCGGCGTGACGGCGATGTCCTCGACCGCGATGTTCACGGAGTTCGGCAGGCAGGGCGCGCTGTCGCCGGATGGCCGGTGCAAGGCGTTCGCCGCGTCGGCGGACGGGTTCGGTCCGGCCGAGGGCGTGGGTGTGCTTGTGGTGGAGCGTCTTTCGGATGCTCGGCGGCTCGGTCACCCGGTGCTGGCGGTCGTCCGGTCGACGGCGGTCAACCAGGACGGTGCGAGCAATGGTTTGACGGCGCCCAACGGTCCGTCGCAGCAACGGGTTATTCGCCAGGCGCTGGCAGCCGCTGATTTGGCGCCGGGCGACGTGGATGCGGTGGAGGCGCACGGGACTGGTACCGCGCTGGGGGATCCGATCGAGGCGCACGCTCTGCTGGCGACGTATGGGCAGGGGCGGTCGTCGGATCGTCCGTTGTTGTTGGGTTCGGTGAAGTCGAATATTGGTCATACGCAGGCGGCTGCGGGTGTGGCGGGTGTGATCAAGATGGTGCAGGCCATCCGGCATGGGGTGTTGCCGCGGACGTTGCATGTGGATGAGCCGAGCCCGCATGTGGATTGGTCGTCGGGTGCGGTCACGCTGTTGACGGAGAACACACCGTGGCCGGAGGTAGGTCGTGCGCGTCGTGCGGCGGTGTCGTCATTCGGGATCAGTGGCACGAACGCGCACGCCATCCTCGAGCAGGCACCGGAGACCGCTGTCGAAGAGGTTGTCGGAGCGGAGTTCTCCGGCCCGGTGCCGTGGCTGATATCCGCGCGTGGACCCGCGGCGTTGCGGGCGCAGGCGGACCGGCTGGCGGCGTGGGTCGAACAGCATCCAGATCAGCCGATCGCCGATGTGGCTGCCGCATTGGCGTCGACGCGGGCGGCACTCGAGGATCGGCTTGTCATCCTGGGCGGTGATCGCGAGGCACTGCTGGCCGGTCTGGGTGCCGTCAGCCGTGGGGATGCGTCGCTCGGCGTGACGCGCGGTTCCATCGGGGCGGGACTGGGTCGGTTGGCGTTTGTGTTTTCGGGTCAGGGTTCGCAGCGGGTGGGGATGGGTCGGGGGTTGGCCGAGTGTTTCGCGGTGTTCGCGCGGGCGTTGGATGAGGTGTGTGTGGAGTTGGATCGGTGGTTGGATCGCCCGATTCGTGAGGTGATGTTCGGTGAATCGGGTTGTGGGGCTGGGGGTTTGCTGGATCAGACGGTGTATACGCAGGCGGGGTTGTTCGCGGTTGAGGTGGGGTTGTTCCGGTTGCTGGAGTCGTGGTCGGTGGTACCGGATTTTGTGTGTGGGCATTCGGTTGGTGGTTTGACCGCGGCGTATGTGGCGGGGGTGTTGTCGTTGGCGGATGCGGCCAGGGTGGTGGTGGCGCGGGGCCGGTTGATGCAAGGGTTGGCTCCAGGCGGAGCGATGGTGGCGGTGGAGGCGAGTGAGGCCGAGGTCGTCGAATCGTTGCAGCGGTTGGATGGTTGGCGGGATCGGGTCGCGGTGGGGGCGGTGAATGGTCCGGATGCGGTGGTGGTGTCGGGGGATGAGGACGCGGTCGGCGAGGTGACCGATTATTGGCAGGGGGTGGGTCGCAAGGTTAAGCGGCTCAGTGTGTCTCACGCGTTTCATTCGCCGCGGATGGGTCCGATGTTGGCTGATTTCGAGCGGGTCCTCGGTGAGGTGGAGTTGTGTGTTCCGCGGGTTGCGGTTGTCTCTGACAGCACCGGTGAGTTGCTGACCGAGCAGGAAGCTACGTCGCCGGGGTATTGGGTGCAGCATGTGGCTCGCCCGGTTCGTTTCCACGACGCCACAACGTATCTCTCCGAGCAGGGCATCACGGGGTTCCTCGAGGTCGGGCCGAGTGGCACGTTGGCGGCGATCACGGGCATGAACCTGGCTGATCGTGGTGTGGTGGCGGTTCCGGCGTTGCGGGCCGACCGCGACGAACCCGAGGCGTTGCTGAGCGCGGTCGCCGAGTTGTTCGTCTCCGGTTTCCCCGTCGAGTGGACTGCCGTTCTGCACGGCATGGGGATAAAGGGCCGCCCGATGCGGCTGCCCACCTACCGCTTCCAGCGCGAACGGTACTGGCTGGCAGCGGGAACCGAAACGGACGCGGCGTCGCTGGGGCTCGGCACGACCGGGCATCCACTGCTGAGCACGGTGCTCTCCGTGGCGGACAGCGATCTGGTCATCCTGACGGCCCGGCTGTCTCTGTCGGCCCAGCCCTGGCTCGCCGGCCACTCCGTGTCGGGCGCGGTGTTGTTCCCCGGGGCGGGCTTCGTGGAGTTGGCGATCCGCGCAGGCGACCAGGTCGGCTGCGGGCACGTCGAGGAACTCGTCCTGCACACGCCACTGGTGCTCGCCGATGGATCGGGAGACCAGATAGACCTCCAGGTCCTACTCGGCAGCGCGGACGGGAACGGGCACCGGACGATCGAGATCCACTCTCGTCCGCACGTCGATCGGATGCTGGGCACCGTCGAGCCGGACAACTGGACGCAGCACGCCAGCGGTGTACTCACGCCGGTGGCCGTGGCCGCCGTGGACGCCGAGCTGGGCGCGTGGCCCCCGGTGCGCGCGACGCCGGTTCCGGTCGATGACGTGTACGACCGGCTGGACCGGGCCGGCTTCGATTACGCCGGGGTGTTCCGTGGGCTCCGTGCCGCCTGGCTCGACGGCACGACCGTCTATGCGGAAGTGGCGATGCCCGTCGACGTCGAGGACGCCGGCATCGCGGGATTCGGGCTGCACCCGGCGTTGTTCGACGCGGCGCTGCACGCGATCGGCCTGGTCACCGACAATGTCGACGGCGAGATCGAGGGGGGACTCCCGTTCAGCTGGCGTGGCGTGGTCCTCCATGCCGCCGGGGCGTCCACGTTGCGCGTCCGGATCCGCCGGATGGCCGATGACACGATCAGCCTGATCGCCGTCGACCCGAGCGGCGCGCCGGTCCTCACCATCGACTCGCTGGTGCTGCGCCCCGTCGATACCGATCGGGTCCGGAGCAACCGGCAACGCTATGAGCACCTGTTCGCCGTGGACTGGACGCAGGCCATCGCCGCGCCCGCGGCGAACGGTACCTGGGTGGTTCTCGCCGGGGATGCCTCGTCCGGCGAACTGGTCGCGGGTCTCACCGGGCGCGGGATGACCGTGGCTGTGCACGGCGGACCGCCCGAACTCGCTGCCGCGGAATCGATTCCGGACACGGCCGTGCTGCCGGCGACCGGACGCACGGCGCGAGACGTATTGGGCGTGCTCCAGCAGTGGCTTGCGCATCCGGAGCTGGAGCTGACCCGGCTCGTGGTGCTGACCGATCGCGGCACCGGCGGGGACAACCTCGACGCGGCCGCTATCGGAGGGCTGGTGCGGTCGGCGCAGGCCGAGCACCCCAACCGGTTTCTGCTAGTGGAGGCCGACGCCGAAGCGATCCGCCGCGGGACGGTGCTGGACGCCGTCGCGCTGGACGAACCACACGTCGTTGCGCGCGGCGACACGTTGTCGGTGGCGCGGCTACATCGCGTCGCGCGCGATAGCGGCACCGACGGACCGGACTGGCAGCGGCCGGGAACGGTACTGATCACCGGCGGAACGGGCACGCTGGGCGCGGTGCTTGCCCGTCATCTTGTCGGGCGCGGCGCTCGTCGTCTGCTGCTGACCGGACGCCGGGGGCCGGCTGCGGACGGCGTCGCCGAGCTGGTCGCCGAGCTGCACGCGGCCGGCGCCGAGGTCGAGGTGGTGGCGTGTGACGTCACCGATCGGGCCGCGCTGGCGCGCTTGCTGGACGCGATTGCGCCCGAGCACCCGCTGACGGCGGTCGTGCATGCCGCGGGCGTCCTCGACGACGGCATGCTCACCTCGCTCACGCCGGAGCGGATGGACACGGTCTTCGCGCCGAAGGCGGCCGCGGCGTGGACGCTGCACGAGCTGACCGCTCATCTCCCGTTGTCGGCGTTCGTGCTGTTCTCGTCGGCGGGCGGCACATTCGGGAATGCGGGCCAGGGCAACTACGCGGCGGCGAACGCCTACCTGGATGCCTTGGCGGAGCATCGTCATCGGCTCGGACTGCCCGCCACCTCGCTCGGCTGGGGGCTGTGGGGCGACACGAGCGGAATGACGGCCGGGCTCGGCTCGGCCGACCTGAGTCGGATGAGTCGAGGGGGCATCGATCCGCTGTCGACCAGCGAAGCCTGCGCGTTGTTCGACGCCGCCCTCATGAGCTCGCGCGCCGCGCTGCTGCCGATCCGGCTCAATCTGCGGACGCTGCAGACCCGGGCCGCGTCCGGCGATGTGCCACATATCCTCCGCGACCTGGTCGTCTCCGCGGTCCGGCGGATCGCGAGCGTGGCCGGCGCCTCCGACGACACGTTCGCCACCCGGGTACACGAGATCCCCGCCGCCGAGCGGCGCGGATGGGTACTCGGTCTGGTCCGCGCGCAGGTGGCGACGGCCCTGGGCCACGCGGACACCGCGATGGTGGACACGTCGAAACCGTTCCGCGACCTCGGATTCGACTCGCTGATCGCGGTCGAACTGCGCAACCGCCTGTCGGCGGCCACCGGCCTCCGGCTCCCCGCCACGCTGGTCTTCGATCACCCGACCACCGAGGCAGTGACCGATCACCTGCTCAGTGCGGCCGAGGGGCGTCGTGATCGGCCCTCGGATGGGCCGCGGCTTACGTCCGGCGACGCCGAGGAAACGATCGCGATCGTAGGAATGGCCTGCCGCTTCCCGGGCGGCGTGACCAGCCCGCAGGAGCTATGGGAACTCGTGATCGGCGGTGGTGATGCGATTTCGCACTTCCCGTCGGATCGAGGTTGGGACCTGGCCGGCCTGTACGACCCGGACCCGGACAAACATGGCACGTCGTACTGCCGGGAGGGCGGGTTCCTATCCCATCCCGCGCAGTTCGATGCGGAGTTCTTCGGCATCTCGCCCCGCGAGGCCCTGGCGATGGACCCGCAGCAGCGGTTGCTGCTGGAGACGAGCTGGGAAGCGATCGAGAACGCCGGCATCGACCCGTTGTCGCTGAAGGGCCGGGACGTCGGGGTGTTCGCCGGCCAGATGTATCACGACTACGCGGCTCGCCTGTCCGCGATCCCCGAGGATCTGGAGGGGCTGCTCGGGACGAGCAATGCGGGCAGCGTGCTGTCCGGCCGGATAGCGTACGTCCTCGGCCTGGAGGGCCCGGCGATGACCGTGGACACGGCCTGTTCGTCGTCGCTGGTGGCGCTGCATCTGGCCGGTCAGGCCCTGCGCCGGAGTGAGTGCAGTATGGCGCTGGTCGGTGGCGTGACCGTGATGGCCGCGCCGGACACGTTCGTGGAATACAGCCGGTTGCGTGCGCTGTCCCCGGACGGGCGGTCCAAGGCGTTTTCCGCCGCAGCGAACGGTACGGGCTGGTCCGAGGGTGTCGGCATGCTGTTGGTCGAGCGCCTCTCGGATGCCCAGCGGCTGGGACACGAGGTGTTGGCTGTAGTGCGGTCCACGGCGGTGAATCAGGACGGTGCGTCGAATGGGATGACGGCACCGAATGGTCCGGCGCAGCAACGGGTGATTCGTCGGGCGTTGTCGGTGGCCGGGTTGTCGGCAGCGGATGTCGATGCCGTCGAGGGGCACGGTACGGGTACGAGTTTGGGTGATCCGATCGAGGCGCAGGCATTGCTCGCGACGTACGGGCAGGATCGGCCGGCGGATCGGCCATTGCTGCTGGGGTCGGTGAAGTCGAATATCGGTCACACGCAGGCGGTGGCCGGGGTGGCGGGTGTGATCAAGATGGTGCAGGCCATCCGGCATGGTGTGTTGCCGCGGACGTTGCATGTGAATGAGCCGTCGCCGCATGTGGATTGGTCGTCGGGTGCGGTTTCGCTCTTGACGGAGAACACGCCGTGGCCGGAGGTGGATCGACCACGCCGCGCGGCTGTCTCCTCGTTCGGCGTCAGCGGTACCAACACGCACATCATTCTCGAACAGCCGCCCGAGACAGCTCTACCGGCGGTCGGCGGGACCGAATCGGCCCGGGTCGTGCCGCTCGTCGTGTCCGGTCGCGGTGGGCCTGCGGTGCGCGCGCAGGCCGGTCGTCTGGCGGAGTGGATCCGGGTGCGTCCGGAGGCTGACGTTCGGGATGTGGCTTCGTCGCTCGTGTCGAGTCGTTCGGTGTTCGAGGACCGGTTGGTTGTGCTCGGTGCTGATCGGGATGGGTTGCTGGCGGGTTTGGCTGCTGCTGTCGAGGGTGAGCAGCGAGCGGGTGTAATCGCGGGTTCGGGGGTGCGTGCTGAGGGTGTGGTGTTTGTTTTTCCGGGTCAGGGTTCGCAGTGGGTGGGGATGGGTCGTGTGTTGTTGGGGGGTTCGGAGGTTTTCCGGTCCCGGTTCAGTGAGTGTGCGATTGCGCTTGGGCCGTATGTGGATTGGTCGCTCGAGGATGTGTTGCTCGGTGTCGGGGGTGCGCCGGGGTTGGATCGGGTGGA
>NZ_JBEYZJ010000020.1:0-18670 GCF_040645995.1 Nocardia sp. NPDC046473 | reverse complement strand
TGGGTGCACGGTGTGGTGGTGGATTGGTCGGTGGCGTGCGGTGGCGTTTCCGGGCGGCGGGTGGAGTTGCCTACGTACGCATTTCAACGCCAACGCTACTGGCTGAGCCTCACGGCTCTCACCGCCGATGTCGCTTCCGCCGGCCTGACGGAAACGGATCACCCGATGATCGGCGCTGCGGTTGTGCTCGCCGATTCGGGTGGTGCCGTGTTCACCGGCCGTCTCTCGTTGGATAGCCATCCGTGGCTCGGAGATCACGCTATCGCCGGCACGGTACTGCTGCCGGGCACGGCTTTCGTCGAATTGGCGTTGTGGGCTGGTGATCAGGTTGACTGCGACAGGGTGGAGGAACTCGTACTCGAAGTGCCGTTGCTACTGCCCGCTGACGGTGATGTGCAGATCCAGTTCGAGGTCGGCGCCGCTGCAGGATCCGGTCGGCGGGTGTTCTCGCTGCATGGGCGGCCATCCGGGACGGTGGACGGGCAATGGACTCGTCACGCGACAGGTGTATTGGCTCCGCAACTGACTGCGCCCGACGTCGATCTGACCGTGTGGCCGCCGAACGGTGCCACCGAACTGGATATCAGTGATCTGCACGACCGCCAGCGTGCTGCGGGATTCGAGTTCGGCCCGGCGTTCCGTGGTCTGCGTGCGGCCTGGCTGCTCGATGATCAGGTGTTCGCCGAGGTGCGTCTGCCCGATGAATTCGCCGACGACGCGCGACGGTTCGGATTGCATCCCGCACTGCTCGACGCCGCGCTGCATCCGCTGTCCTTCTTGCCGGGTTGGGACAGTTCCGGCGTGGGCAAGCTGCCACTGTCCTGGGATGGCGTCTCACTCCATGCCACCGGCGCAACGACTTTGCGAGTGCGGCTGACCGCGATCGGTTCCGACACCCTGGCTCTCGTGGCCTGTGATAGCTCGGGCGGTCTGGTAGCCGCCGCGGAATCGTTCGCCATGCGGGCGATCAACACTGGTAGTTCCATAGCGAGCGCCGCGTTCGATTCGCTCTACCGGATGAGATGGCAAGCGGTACAGCAGCCGTCGCGGGCCATCGCTTCGCTTGTCATGATCGGCGCCGAGGAGACGATCCCGGGGTCGGCGGCATTCGGTGATCTGGCCGCGCTCGCCGCTGCGATGGATGCAGGTCTGACCCCGCCGGCAACGGTGGCGGTGCGGTTCGCGGCAGTCGGCGGAGACGACGTGGCTGATCGGGCTCATCGCGCAAGTCATTCCGCGCTCGCGCTGGTCCAGTCGTGGCTGAGCGATACGCATTTCGACGCATCCCGCCTGGTGGTGGTTACCCGAGAAGCGGTGGCGGTCACCGAGGCCGAGACACACATCGACCCAGCGTATGCCGCAGTGTGGGGACTGCTGCGGTCGGCCCAAACCGAGAATCCGGGACGGATCGTTCTGCTGGACATGGAGTCTGCTACGGATATGCACTCAGTAGCCGCGGCGCTGGCCTGGACGGACGAGTCCCAGATAGCAATGCGTGCCGGGGCGGCGTACGTACCCCGGCTCGCACGGATGGCACAAACAGAATCAACGAAGCCCAACGGATATGACAAGGGGACGGTGCTGGTCACCGGGGCCAGCGGTTTGCTCGGTGGGCTGGTGGCTCGGCACCTGGTCTCCAAGCATGGAAGCAAGCGCCTGGTGCTGGCGAGCCGCAGTGGCCGGGTCGGTGAGTTGGTTGCCGAGCTCTCCGGTCTAGGAGCCGAGGTTGTTTCGGTAGCGTGTGACGTCGCCGACCGTAAGGCGGTCTCCGGTCTGCTCGACGCTATCCCGGCAGAACATCCACTGACCGCCGTAGTCCACATTGCCGGCGTGCTCGACGACGGTGTCGTCTCGTCGCTCAATGCTGGGCGCATCGACACAGTGATGCGCCCGAAGGTCGATGCCGCATTCGTGCTCCATGAGCTGACGCGGAACCTGCCGCTGTCGGAATTCGTGCTGTTCTCGTCCGCGTCGGGTGTACTCGGTGGCCTCGGGCAGGCGAACTACGCGGCCGCGAATGCGTTCCTGGATGCATTGGCGCTACATCGACGTGGACTCGGCGTCCCGGCAACATCATTGGCGTGGGGTATGTGGGCGCAGCCCAGCGGGATGACCGGGCAGTTGTCCCAGTCCGATGTCGAACGTATCGAACGCGCCGGTGTGCATCCGATGTCTGCGGACGAGGGTCTGGCGCTCTTCGATGCCGCGGTGGCCGGCGATGTGGCAGTAGTTGTGCCGATGCGGCTGGATGTGGCAAGGCTTCGGGCCGGCGCGATGGTCGCAGGCCAGGTGCCGGAGATCATGCGTGGATTGGTACGCCTCCCACGTCGACGCGAGGCAGTGTCCGAGGTCGATTCGGTGGGCGGCCGGTTGAGCGGACTGTCGGCGAGCGAGCGTGACAAGGCGCTGGCCGAGATCGTCCCGGTACTGGTGGCGAACGCACTCGGGTACAACGTCGAGGAGATCGACCCGCACCAAACCTTCCAGCAACTGGGCATTGATTCGCTGACCGCGATCGAACTGCGTAATGGGCTCAACGCGGCCATCGGGATACGGCTGCCCGCGACACTCGTCTTCGACTACCCGACCACTGCGGCGCTGATCGAACACCTGCAGGCAGAGTTGGCGAACAATGCTCCCGATGTCCAACCGGGTACGGCGTCGTCCGCGACCGAGCGCGACACCCTTGCCGCCCAACGGGCACTCAGCATCACCTCGCTCTACTTCGATGCCTGTGCTGCTGGTCGTTACGTGCAGGCGAACGAGATGGCGGTCGCCGCAGCACGATTGCGACCGTCGTTCGCAACGGCCGACGAAGTAGGTGTGGCCCGGGAACCCGTGCGATTGGCAGCAGGGGAGCAGTCGCCGGTCTTGGTCGGATTCACCTCCGCAAGTCCGATGTCCGGTCCGTTCGAGTTCACGCAGATAGCCCGGCATTTCGATGGCGCCCGGGACCTGTGGGTGCTTCCGCTTCCCGGATTCCTTGCGGGTGAGCGACTGCCCGCTACCTGGGGTGCGCTCGTCGAGTGGCTCGCCGATCGGGTGGAGCAGGTCTGCGCTGGACGGCCGGCAGTGCTCGTCGGGCGATCCGCCGGAGGCACGATCGCTCATTCGGTCGCTGTGTGTCTGGAACAGCGGGGTGCCGCTGTCGCCGGGCTGGTCCTGCTGGACACCTTTGAGGTCGGCAGTGAGCCTGCGTTGCGTATCCAATCGCCGATGATGCGCCGAATCGCTGCCGACGGTGCGCGTCTCGGCGAGATGGATGATGTCGGTGTCACGGCGATGACTGGATACTTTGCTCTCTTCAGCGATTGGCAGCCGGTCGAACTGAGCGCTCCGACACTGTTTGTCGGCGCGACCCCCGACGAGTCCACCGATTGGTTGACGGCGACCTGGTCGCTGACCCACGATCTGATTCGTGTGTCGGGCTCGCACTACAGCATGATCGATGAGGGAGGGGAGGAGACCGCTGCGGCGATCGATCATTGGATCTCCGGCAGATCCTGATGCTGTCCGATTGAAATGACAAAGGGCCTTCCTCCCAGCCTGGGAGGAAGGCCCTGTTCGGGCGCACGATCAGTCGTTGCGCTTGTCGAAGATCGCGTCGCGCTGATCGAGCAGCGCGTCAGGAAGTGGGGTCTGCCCGATCATCTCTTCGGGCACCGGGTTCGGGTGCGGGACCGAGTCACTGCTCACATTCATCGAGCATAGCCCGATCAAGGTGCCGTTCACGTCGCGGATGTGTGCGGCATCGAAAGTGCCGTCGTCGTTGGTCATCGGAGGGCCGGCTTTGCCGCCCGCCTCTTCCACCAGGCGGCACGCTTCTTTGAGGTCATCGACCAGCAGGACGAACGCCAGATACTCGTCGGGGATATCGCGGTACGCCTCGGGGGTGCCTTCACGGCCGCCGCCAAGCGTGGTATCCCAGACCGTGCCGAAGGGGATATTGCTGCCTTCCGGCAAATTGGCGAACCCGAACGGGTTGCCGGGACCGTTGGTGCCGTCGGTGAATTTCCAGCCGAAAGCCTGCTCGTAGAATTTTTGGGTAGCCGGCAGATTCGCACTTCCGAGTTCGAATGCCATCAGTTTTGCAGGATTATTCGACATGAGGTTTCCTTTCTGGCGGACAGGGGCGCTGCGCGCCGTGCAAAGCGCTTGATCAACCCTGTTGATATCGACGTCAGTATTATCAATCCAGAAATGACTGTCAACCTGCGGCTCGGACCATAATCGCGTGGATAAGATAGGGGTCCCATAGGGGTTGTGGGATGGGGATGGGGCACATCTATTCTCCTGAATAACCACCATGGTCTGCGGCGAGGAATTCTCCCTATGCATTTCCAGCTCGAGGTGGCGGTGTGAGGCGAGCCGACGAAAGCAGAGGCGGGATCAGCGTGCACGATGACGACGAATCGCGAGTTGTCACCATCGTCGGCGCCGGCGTGATGGGAACGGCCATTGCGACGACCGTGCTTCATCAGGGCGTCTCGGTGCATCTGATCGATTCCGACGACAAGGTGATCGCGCAGGCGCCGGAGCGCGTGTCGCGCCAACTTCGGCATGCTCAGCTGATGGGAGCCCCGTCAGCTGCCCCAGCGCCGGGCACGCTCACGACGAGCAACAGCGTGGATCCGCAGGTGAGTCTCAGCAGGGCGGTTATCGAGGCTATCGTCGAAGATGCCGACCTCAAGCAGAAAGTTCTCGCCGACGTTGTCGAATTGGTGGAGCCGGGTACTCCGCTGATATCCAACACGTCGGGTATACCGATCGATGAGTTGGCCGGCCGTCTGGTGCGCCCCGAGGACCTGGTCGGCACGCATTTCATGAACCCCGCCTACTTGATCGATATGGTCGAGGTGATCCGGGGTCCGCGTACGTCCGAATCTATCCTCGCGGCCACTACCGACCTGCTGATGTCGTTCGGGCGCAAGCCGGTTGTCGTCCGTGATTCGCCCGGATTCGTCACCAGCCGCCTACTGCATCCGATGATCAATGAAGCATCGAGAATTGTCGGTGACGGTATCGCTTCGGCGGAAGACGTCGATGCATTGATGCAGGGATGTCTCGGGCACCCGACCGGCCCTTTGCGGACGGCCGATTTGATCGGCATCGATAATCTCGTCGACGCGCTTCGTGCTCTTTATGAACGCACCGGACAAAGCTATTTCGAGCCGAGTACCGCTTTGCTCGAGAAGGTGCAGCAGGGCGATCTCGGTCGCAAAACCGGCCGCGGGTTCTACGAATACTGAGAGGGAGACATGTCCAACGAAGCCAACGCCACCGATGTCCTGCTGGAACGCTCGGCTATCGAACAAAAGATCCTGGCGTACCTGACCACGCGACTGAAGACCGAGATCGCGCCGAGTCAGGACATCTTTGCCAAGGGGCTGGTCAATTCGATGTTCGCGATGGAACTCGTCGTGCAGCTCGAAGGCGAGTTCGGCGTGGCCATCATCGGTTCCGACCTGCAGTTGGCGAACTTTCGTTCCGTCGACAAGATGGTCGACCTCGTGCATCGGCTACGGGAGCATCATGGCGAGTGACAGTTTCGCTGAGGCATGCGAGATCGTCGATTCGATAGTCGGTGACCAGGCAGAATCCTGGGATCTGGCGGGGTTGCTGCCCTCGCGTGTGCTCGCGGACCTGGGCGGGCGCGGCCTGCTGTGCCCGCAGGTCCCCGAGACCTACGGGGGGCTCGGCTTCGACAGCTCGTCGACGGGCAGGCTGACCGCGCACGTCGGTGCACGTTGTAGCTCGCTGCGCAGCGTGATGACCTCGCAGGGCATGGCGGCGTGGACGATTCAACGGCTGGGCGATATGGCTCAGCGGCATGCGTACCTCAGCGAACTGACGGCTGGGAAGGTTGCCGCCGTCGGTTTCAGCGAGCCCGACGCGGGCAGCGACCTGTCGGCGATCACCACTCGAATCAAACGCGACGGGGATCACCTGGTCCTCAGCGGCAGCAAGGTGTGGGTCACCGCCGCGGACTACGCGGATCTTCTCGTGGTTTTCGGACAGTTCGGCGATGGTGCGGCAGCTGTGGTGGTGCCGACCGCCAGCCCGGGCGTCACGGTCACCAAGGTTGCGGATCCGCTCGGCTGCCGGGCCGCCGGTCACGCCGACGTCGAGTTCGACTCCGTCCGGTTGACCGAAAACAGCCTGCTCGGCGGTTCGGCACAGTCCCTGCAATTGCTGGTAACCACCGCACTGACCTACGGTCGTTTATCCGTCGCCTGGGGATGCGTCGGCATTCTCCGCTCCTGCCTTGCGGAAGCTACTCGGCACGCACGGACCAGGGAGCAATTCGGCAAGCCGCTCGCGCAGCATCAGCTCACTGCGCGCAATGTTGCCGAATTGCTGACCGCCGAGCATATTGCGACTCGATCTTGTGAATATGCCAGCCAGTGCTGGGATGCGAAACGCCCGGAGATGGTGACGGCCGCAGTCATGGCCAAATATGTGAGCGCGCAGCACGCGGTCCGCGGGGCCGCGACGGCTGTTCAGGTGCTCGCCTCGGCCGGCGCGCGCGACGGCCGTCCGGTTGCGCGCGCGTATCGCGACGCAAAGCTGATGGAGATCATCGAAGGAAGCAGTGAAATATGTCAGCTGATTCTGGCTGAGCAGGCATTCAACGCGTCCTACCAGGTATAGCGAGGTTGATGGTGACCGGGACTGTCAAGACGATAAAATGTGTTGTCTGGGATCTGGATAACACGCTATGGCAGGGCACGATACTGGAAGATCGGCACGTGCGGCTCGACGATTCGGTGCGTGAGCTGATACGCGTACTGGATTCGCGGGGGATTCTGCAATCGGTCGCCAGTAAGAATCATTATGACTTGGCGTGGTCCCGGCTCGAAGAGTTGGGGATCGCTGAATACTTCATTCTGCCGCAGATCGGTTGGGGGCCCAAGTCCGCGTCGGTCAGCCGCATCATGGAGACGCTGAATTTTGCGGAGTCGGTCATCGCCTTCGTCGATGATCAACCCGCCGAACGTGCGGAGGTGGCGTTCCACCTACCGGAAGTGCGGTGCTACTCGCCTGAGCAGCTCAGTGGGCTGGCGGATCTCGCGGAGTTCGTTCCGGCGAATATCACCGAGGACGCAAGGCGTCGGCGGCTGATGTACCAGGCTTCATTCATCCGGGACGCGGCCCGAGAAGAGTTCTCCGGCCCGGATGAGGAGTTCCTGCGATCGCTGGAACTGGTGCTGAAAATTACTCCGGCAGATCCGGAGAGTTTGACGAGGGTCGAAGAACTGACGCTGCGCACCAGTCAAATGAACGCGACCGGCGTGCACTACTCGGACGCGGACCTGCGCGCCCTGCTGCTCGATCCGGCGCACGAGGTGCTGGTGGCGACCCTGACGGATCGCTACGGGCCGCACGGCGCCATCGGGGTGGTGCTCCTGGAAAAGTACGCTGACTGCTGGCATTTGCGACTGCTGGCGACTTCGTGCCGCGTGGTGTCGTTCGGTATCGGCACGGTGATATTGAATTGGCTGATATCGAGGGCGCAGCGCGCCGGTGTACATCTGGTGGCGGATTTCCGGCGCACCGAACGCAACCGCATGATGGAGATGGCTTATCGGTTTGCCGGCTTCACCGAGTCGAATTGCTTGTGTATCGGCACATTGCCCGAGTCCGATGCCGAAATTCAGCGATTCCATCTGGTTCCGGATGAACGATCCGTGCCCGACACGATCCGCTTCGAGGCTCCCGGATCGTTGCCGGTGGCGCCGCAGATCGAGCAGACTGGAGTATAGAGAAGGCGATGGCAGGTCAGACAGATATCTCACCCGGACTGGTGCAATACCTTCGGGACGTGTCACTCCGTGAGGATTCCGTACTGCGTGATCTTCGCGAGGAGACCGAAAAGTACCCCATGGGGCACGCGATGCAGATCATGCCCGAGGAAGGGCAGTTTCTTTCGCTGCTTGTTCGTCTGATCGGCGCCAGATCGATACTGGAGGTCGGCACGTTCACCGGCTACAGCTCCCTGTGTATGGCCAGATCGCTGCCGGCGGACGGGCGGCTGGTGACATGTGATATTTCCGAGAAATGGCCGCAGATCGCGACGCCCTACTGGTCACGGGCGGGGGTTGCCGATCGTATCGAGCTCCTGATCGGTGATGCCCGAAGCACGTTGGCCGCTTTGCTAGAAATAAAGGGGCCGGGATGCTTCGATCTGGCCTTTATCGACGCGGATAAGGCAGGCTATCCGGACTATTACGAGAAATCTCTCACGCTGGTGCGACACGGCGGTCTGATTCTGCTGGACAATACGCTCTTCTTCGGCAGGGTGATAGATCCCGATTGTGCGGACGCGGACACCGAAGCGATCAGAGCGCTCAACAGCTTTCTGCTGAAGGACGATCGAATCGAGTTGTCGCTGTTGCCGTTCTCCGACGGGATCACCATGGCGTTGAAGAAGTAGTTTCGATACGGGCCCGCGGGATGATCGGCGCTGCATTCGATCGCTACCGATATTGGCAGTGACTTCTATTGGGGATGTTTGAGGTGGATATGTCCGGTCAGCGCGACTCGGAGGCAACGGAACGTAGCGACGGGTTTGTCGACGATGTCGCTGTGGTCGGAATGTCGTGCAGATTTCCGGGCGCCGGAAATATGGCGGAATTCTGGCGGCTGCTGGTCGAGGGGCGAGGTGTCTCCGCTCGCCGACCGGACCTGCGTCGCGAGTCGTTGCTGCGGTCCGACGCCGCCGAATCGTCGACCAGGCTGAACTACCTCGACGATATCGACGCCTTCGATGCGGAGTTCTTCGGCCTTTCCACGGCCGAGGCCGCGGCGACAGATCCACAGCAGCGCTTGATGCTGGAGCTGGGCTGGGAGGCGCTCGAGGACGCCGGGATCAGGCCTGACGAACTCGACGATCATCGGGTCGGGGTGTTCGTCGGCTCGATGTGGGACGACTACGCCGATCTGACGAAGCGCCATCATGGCGGCGAGGTCACCGCAGATACCGCCGCGGGGATTCAGCGCGGCATGATCGCGAACCGGCTCTCCCACTTCTTGTCGCTGCATGGGCCCAGCGTCACGGTCGATACCGGCCAGTCGTCCTCGCTCACCGCGACCCACCTCGCGTACCGGAGCATTCGCGGTGGCGAGGCGGATCTCGCGATAGCGGCGGGCGTGAATATCGCGCTCGATACGGCGAACTCCGACATCCTCGCCGAATGGGGCGGGCTGTCACCGGATGGTCGCTGCTATGCGTTCGATGAACGTGCGAACGGGTTCGTTCGCGGCGAGGGTGGCGGTGCCGTCCTGCTGAAGCCGTTGTCCCGGGCCTTGGCCGATGGCGACCGGGTCTACTGCGTCATCCGGGGCAGCGGCGTCGGGTACGGCAGCGCCGATCGAATCACCACGCCGAACGCGGATGCCCAAGCGGCACTACTTCGAGCGACGTACGAAGAATCGGGCATCGCCCCCTCGGATGTGCAGTATGTAGAGCTCCACGGTCCGGGAACACCGGTGGGTGATCCGATCGAGGCCGAATCGGTGGGCCAGGTCCTCGGGGCAGTACCGCGCCGCGATCGCGACCTCGTCGTCGGAAGCATCAAGACGAACATCGGACATCTCGAGGGCGCGGCCGGTATCGCGGGTTTGATCAAAGCCGCGCTCTGTATCGAAAATCGGTGTATCCCGGCCAGTTTGAACTACTCAACACCGAACCGCGACATTCCACTCGGCGATCTGCGGCTTTCGGTGCAGGTCGAAACCGGCGATTGGCCAGCCGCTACCCGGCCGCTGATTGCCGGCGTGAATTCCTTTGGCATGGGTGGCGCCAACTGCCATGTCATTCTCGCGGAGTGGTCCACCGGCGAACCGAGCAGGTCCGCGAAGCGGAACGGCTCCGATGACACCGCCGACCCGGCGCAGCCGTTGCCGTGGGTGCTGTCGGCGAAATCGGCTGTGGCACTGCGGGCTCAAGCGGACCGCCTGCTATCGCATGTGCAGGAGCGGCCGGAACTCGCCCCCGCCGATGTGGCGTGGTCGCTGCGGCATTCGCGTGCTTTGTTCGAACACCGTGCCGTGCTGGTCGGCCAGGACCGGGAAGCGCTGCTTGCGGGGTTGGCTGCGGTGGCGGCCGGGCAGCCGACCGGTGCGGTGGTGCGGGATGACCCGGCGGGATTCGGTGTCGCGGTCGGCGCGGCGCGTGCGGGCCTGGGTTCCGGTGTGGGCGTGGTGTTTTCCGGCCAGGGCTCGCAGCGGGTCGCGATGGGTTCGGGGCTGGCGGACTTCGCCGCGTTCACCGCGGCGATGAATCGGGTGTGCGCGGTGCTGGATCCGCTGGTAGGCACCTCGATCCGGGAGGTGATCGCGTCCGGGGTCGGACTGGACGGGACCGGACTGGCGCAACCGGCGCTGTTCGCGGTGCAAGTCGCGACCTATGAGTTGTTGTCGGCGTGCGGAATTCGCCCGCGGGTGCTGGTGGGGCATTCGGTGGGCGAGATCGCGGCCGCACATGTCGCCGGGGTCTTGAATCTCGACGACGCCTGCACGCTGGTGGCGGCGCGGGCGCGGTTGATGCAGCAGTTGCCGGCGGGGGGTGCGATGGCAGCGGTCGTCGCCACCGAAACCGAAGTCCGCGAGGTCATCGGCAGGCTCGGCGCCGAGCCGGGGCCGGTGGTGGTTGCGGCAGTGAACAGTCCTGTCGCGGTGGTGGTTTCGGGCGTGGCATCGGCCGTGCGGAGCGTGCTGGACGTGCTGGCGGGCCAGGAACGCCGGGCACGGCTGTTGCGGGTGAGTCATGCGTTTCATTCCCCGTTGATGGCGCCGATGACCGAGGAGTTCGCCCACGTGCTGGCGGGGTTGCGGTTCGCCCCCGCTCAGCTGCCGATCGTGTCCACCGTCACGGGGACTCTGTTGGATCCGGGGGACTGGACCGATCCGGATCACTGGGTGCGCCAGGTGCTGGCGCCGGTTCGTTTCGCCGACGCCATTACCGTTGCCGCCGACCTGGGACTCAACGCCGTCATGGAGGTGGGTCCGGATCCGACATTGACCGGTGCGATCACCGACATCCTCGCCGAGTCGCACCCGCGGATCACGGTGACCGCGACCTTGCGCCGGGATCGTCCCGAGGCTCGGTATCTGCTGACCAGCCTGGCCGCGGTGCACGCCAACGGGGTGCCCGTCGACTGGCCCGCTGCCGGCACGAGTGCGCCGGGCCGGCGTATTCCGTTGCCGACGTATGCGTTTCAACGCGAATCACATTGGTTCGGCAGCCGTTCAGCTGTCGGCGTTGCGCTCGACGGCCGCGCGGGCGATCCGGGCTCGAGCAGCAAGGGCGCGGACGCTTCGGCAGCGGATACCGCGGCCAACGTACGAGAGCTGATCGTGCGCGAATGCCGCCGGATCATTGCGGATGACCGCACCGAACCGGATGTTGCGGGCAGAACCTTCAAGGAGCTCGGATTCGATTCCGCCTCGTCGGTCGAACTGCGCAACGCCTTGGTGGCGGCGACAGGTATTCGACCGTCCGCCGGATTGCTGTTCAACTATCCGACGGTCGAGGCCCTGACGAAGTACTTCGTCGAACAACTGACCGGCGGTGCCGCGGACAGGGAGGTCCCGGCCGGCCCAGCCGAATCGGCCCCCAACGAACCCATCGCCATCGTCGGCATGGCCTGCCGGTTCCCCGGGGGCGCGAGTTCGCCGGAGGCGTTCTGGGATCTGGTCAGCAACGGCCGCGATGTGGTCGCTCCGATGACGGATTCCAGGGGCTGGAGCGTCGAGATCCCGCCCGGTGGATTCCTGCCCGATGCGGGGGATTTCGACGCGTCGTTCTTCGGGATCTCGCCGCGGGAGGCGTTGGCGATGGATCCGCAGCAGCGGCTGTTGCTGGAAACTGCCTGGGAGACCATCGAAAATGCGGGTATCGACCCGAGCGGCCTGCGTGATTCGCAGACGGGGGTCTTCGTCGGCGGCAGCGGGCAGGAATACGCGACCATGATGAGCCAGGTGCCCAGTGGGGTCGCGGGCTACCTGATGACCGGCACTGCGGCGAGTGTGTTGTCGGGTCGGGTGGCGTACGTGCTCGGTCTGGTGGGCCCGGCGGTGTCCGTCGATACGGCGTGTTCGTCGTCGCTGGTCGCACTGCATCAGGCGGTATCTGCCTTGCGGGCCGGTGAGTGCTCGATGGCGTTGGCCGGTGGGGTGACGGTGATGTCCTCCCCGGGAACATTTGTGGAGTTCGCGCGCCAGCGGGGCTTGGCCCCGGACGGCCGATGCAAGCCGTTCTCGGCGGACGCGGATGGCGTGGGTTGGTCCGAGGGCGTGGGTTTGCTGCTGCTGGAGCGGCTTTCGGAGGCACGTCGGCTGGGCCATGAGGTGCTGGCGGTGGTGCGTGGTTCGGCGGTGAATCAGGATGGTGCGTCGAACGGTCTGACCGCGCCTAATGGTCCGGCGCAGCAGCGGGTGATTCGTGCTGCGCTGGGCAATGCCGGGTTGGCCGCGTCAGCGGTGGATGTGGTGGAGGCACATGGCACGGGGACTCGGTTGGGTGATCCGATCGAGGCCGAAGCCTTGTTGGCTACTTACGGGCAGGGCCGATCCGGGCGACCGTTGTGGTTGGGGTCGGTGAAATCCAATATCGGTCATACGCAGGCCGCCGCCGGGGTGGCCGGGGTGATCAAGATGGTGCTGGCGATGCGCGAGGGTGTGTTGCCGAAGTCGTTGCACGTGGCCGCGCCGTCGCCACAGGTGGATTGGGCCGCCGGGGCGGTGGAGCTGCTGACCGAGACCCGGACATGGGACACCGAGATGGATACGCCGCGGCGAGCGGCGGTGTCCTCGTTCGGGATCAGCGGCACGAATGCTCACGTCATCCTCGAACAAGCACCGCCGCTGCCGAGCCGGGCCGCCGATGGTGCGGGCACCACCAGCACTGCTGAATCCGCCGAAACGACCGGGTCCGAGCGGCCGCTGATGTGGGTGGTGTCGGCGAAAACGCCTGCCGCGCTGCGGGATCAGGCTCAGCGGTTGGCCCAGCACGTGCGGCATCGGCCGCAGCTGGATCCGGCCGATGTGGCTTGGTCGCTGCGGCATTCGCGGGCTTTGTTCGACCACCGGGCCGTGGTCGTCGGCGCGGACCGAGACGCGTTGCTGGCCGGGTTGACTCAGGTCGCGGCCGGGCAATCCGTCAACGCGGTGCTGCGCGACGATTCGGCGGGGTTCGGCGCAGCCATCGGTGTGACCGTCGCGAGTTCTGGTGTAGGCCTGGTGTTTTCCGGTCAGGGCTCGCAACGCAGCGGGATGGGGCTGGGGCTGGCCGGTTTCGCCCCGTTCGACGACGCCCTGCGACGGGTATGCGCGGTGCTGGATCCGTTGGTGGGTGGCTCGATCCGGGAGGCGATCGCCACCGGGAACGATCTGGACACCACGGGATTGGCGCAACCGGCGCTGTTCGCGATGGAAGTCGCCCTGTACGAGCTGCTGATCGCCTGCGGCGTGACACCGCGTGTGCTGGTGGGACATTCGGTCGGGGAGATCGCCGCCGCACACGTGGCCGGGGTACTGAACCTCGAGGACGCGAGTGTCCTGGTGGCCGCGCGCGCCCGGTTGATGCAGCAACTCCCGTCCGGGGGCGCGATGGCCGCGCTCGCCGCCTCCGAAACCGAAGTTCAGGAAATCCTCGACCAGCTCGGTACCGAGCTGGGTCCTGCAGTGGTGGCCGCGGTGAACGGTCCTGCCGCAGTGGTGGTTTCCGGCGCCGAGGCCGCGGTGGCCGCAGTGCTGAAAGTGCTGGCGGCACGGGGCAGACGGACTCGGTCGCTACGGGTCAGCCATGGCTTCCATTCCCCGTTGATGATGCCGATGACCGAGGAATTCGCGCGGGTGCTGGCCGGGTTGCGATTCGCCCCGGCGCGGATACCGATCGTCTCCACGGTCACCGGCACCCTGCTCGATCCTGCCGAGTGGACCGATCCGCACTACTGGGTGCGGCAGGTCCTGGCCCCGGTCCGGTTCGCCGACGCCATCGCCGTTGCGGCCGAGCAGGACATCGGTGTGCTGGCGGAGGTGGGTCCGGATCCGACATTGACAGCGGCGATCACCGAGACTCTCGCCGAGACCCATCCGGACGTCACGGTCACCGCTACCCTGCGCCGGGATCGGTCCGAACCGCGGTATCTGCTGACCGGTCTGGCGACGTTGTATGCCGTCGGCGTGTCCGTCGACTGGTCTGCGGCCATCGGCACCGGCGGGGTGGATCCGGTTGCGGCAGAAGTGGATCGGCGTATTGCGTTGCCGACGTATGCGTTCCAGCGGAAGCGGTTCTGGCTGGATGCGCAGGCTGGCTCCGGTGATGCTGAGGCGTTGGGGGTTGGCGCTGCCGGGCATCCGTTGCTGGGTGCGGTGGTGGAATTGCCTTCCGGCGGTGTGGTTATGACGGGTCGATTGTCGCTGCGGGAATTTGCGTGGCTGGCTGATCACCAGGTGGCCGGGATGGTGTTGCTGCCGGGGACTGGTTTCGTCGAATTGTTGATTGCCGCTGGTGACTATGCGAGCGCTGCTGTGGTCGATGAGTTGACGGTGGTGACGCCGTTGCTGCTGTCGGATGATGCGGTGCAGGTGCGGGTGAGTGTCGGTGAACCAGATGCGGAGGGGCGGTGTGCGGCGAGTGTGTATTCACGCTCTGACACCGGCCGGGATGCCGAAGCCGCGGTCACGGAGTGGGTGTTGCATGCGAGTGCCGTCCTTTCCACCAAAACTGCGTATTCTGCATCGGGTTTGGGTTCATGGCCACCGGCCGGCGCGGCCGAGATCGACCTGAGCGATGGCTACGAGCGAGTGTCGGCGCACGGGTATGGCTATGGTCCGGTGTTCCAGGGTTTGCAACGGATGTGGCGGCGCGGCGAGGAGTTGTTCGCCGAGGTTGCGCTACCCGAGAACATGGGTTCGCCAGCTGCTGAGTTCGCGGTGCATCCGGCGTTGCTGGACAGCGCGTTGCATACGATGTTGCCCGGTATCGATGCGGATGCCGGGCCGGCGGGTTTGCCGTTCTCGTGGCAGGGCGTGCGTGTGCATGCCACCGGTGCCGATCACGCTCGCGTCCGGATAGCCCCTGCTGTTTCGGCGGTCGGTGCCGGTGGGGTGTCGGTGTGGTTGGTCGATGATCAGGATCAGCCGATCGTCACGGTGGACGCGTTGACGATGCGCCCGATCCCCGATCGGTTGGCCGATCAGGGGCGAGCAGCCGCGCGGCAGGACTCGCTGTATCGGCTGGATTGGATCGACTATCCACTGCCACAACAGGTTCCGATAGCCACGAGTGACTGGACGTACCTCGGAGACGGGGCTACCAGCCATGCCTTCGGCGCGAACGTGACCAGTGCGCATTGGGCGGCGGATCTGACGTCATTGACCGCGGCGATCGATACCGGCCGTCCGACACCGGCTGTCGTCGTGGCGCGGGTCCCGGTGCCGCGGCCGGCCACGCCGGTGGCAGAGAGCGTGCACCGGATGGTCGGCGAGGTTCTCGGGCTGTTGCAGGCGTGGTTGGCCGAGCCACGGTTGGTGGAGTCGCGTCTGGTGGTGGTGACTCAGCGTGCGACCGGGATCGGCGAGGTCGAGGCGGAATTGTCGTCCGCGGTCACCGAAACCGACTCGGCGGCACCGGGATCGGTGTCGGGCTTGGCGGCCGCTTCGGTGTGGGGTCTGGTGCGTTCGGCGCAGGCGGAGAATCCGGATCGGTTCGTGCTGGTCGATATCGATGACACGACCGAATCCTGGCAGGCGTTGCCTGCCGCACTCGCCGGCGGCGAGTCGCAGCTGGTGCTGCGGGGCGGGCGGGCGGGCGTGCCGCGGTTGGCGCGGGTGCGTCCGGTCGCCGCGGCGCTCGCCGATGCGAGGTTGCCGTGGGATGGCTCGGGCACGGTGCTGATCACGGGTGGTTCGGGTGCGCTGGGATCGATGCTGGCCCGACACCTGGTCACCGCGCACGGGGTGCGGAGAGTGCTGCTGGTGAGCCGCCGCGGTGAAACTGCCGAGGGATTCGCCGCGTTGCGTGCGGATCTGCTGGCTGCGGGTGCGCAATCGGTGGTCGCGGCCGCGTGTGATGTGACCGATCGCGGGCAGTTGGCCGCGGTATTGGCTGCTGTCGACCCGGCATTCCCGGTGCGGGTGGTGGTGCACACGGCCGGGGTGCTCGACGACGGCGTGATCACCTCGCTGACACCCGAGCAGGTGGCTCGTGTGCTTGCCCCGAAGGTGGCCGCGGCGTGGCATCTGCACGAGCTGACTCGGGACCTGGACCTGCGGGGATTCCTCGTTTACTCCTCGGTGTCCGGGGTGCTGGGCGCACCGGGCCAGGGCAACTACGCCGCCGGCAACGCCTTCCTCGACGGCCTCGCGCACTACCGGCAGCGCCTCGGCTTGCCCGCGATGTCACTGGCGTGGGGTTTATGGGACCAAGACACGGGGATCACCGGGCACCTGCGGGCCGGCGACCGGGAACGGATGAACCGGCGCGGTTGGGTGGCGATGCACGACACCGAGGGTTTGGCGTTGCTGGACCGCGCGGTGGTCGCGCCCGAACCGATGGTCGTGCCTGCGCGCCTGGATCTGACCGCGATCCGTGCGATGGCGGACACCAGCATCTATTCGGACCTACTCGCTGTCCGGGGCCGTCGCGCCGATGCGGGTCCGCAGCACAATTCGGCGGGCACACCGGCGTGGGCACAACGCCTCGCCGGACTGGATCAGCGGCAACGGCACGCAGTGCTGACCGAGCTGATCACCGCGGAAGCCGCGCTGATACTCGGACATGACGGCGCCCCGGATATCACTGGTAAACGGGCGTTCAAAGACCTCGGCTTCGACTCATTGACCGCCGTCGAGTTGCGTAACCGACTCACCACACTGACCGGCAGGCGACTGCCGACCACCCTGGTCTTCGACTATCCGACGGTGGCGGAGCTGGTGGACCACCTGGCTGCCGGGCAGGCGGGGGAGCTCGCTGCCGCTACACCCGCGCCGGCGGCGCCCGGCGTGGCCGACGATCCGATCGTGATCGTGGGAATGGGGTGCCGGTACCCGGGCGGCGTCGGGTCGGCGGAGCAGCTGTGGCGACTGGTCGTCGACGAGGTGGATGCGGTAGCGGGTCTGCCCACCGATCGCGGGTGGCCGGAAGATCTCTTCGATCCGGATCCCGACGCGATCGGCAAGAGCTATGCGCGAGCAGGCGGATTCCTCTATGCGGCCGCGGATTTCGATGCGTCCTTTTTCGGAATCTCGCCCCGCGAGGCACTGGCGATGGATCCGCAGCAGCGGTTGTTACTCGAAACTGCCTGGGAGACCGTCGAGAACGCGGGCATCGATCCCACGACGCTCAAGGGCAGTCGAACCGGCGTCTTCACCGGGCTCATGTACTACGACTACGCACCGCGGATCGGCGCTATGCCTCCGGAAGCGGAAGGCGTGGCGCTGACCGGAAATGCGGCGAGTGCGCTGTCGGGTCGCGTCTCGTACGTGCTGGGTTTGGTGGGTCCGGCGATATCGGTCGACACCGCGTGTTCGTCGTCGCTGGTCGCCCTGCATCAGGCGATATCCGCCTTGCGGGCCGGTGAGTGCTCGATGGCGTTGGCCGGCGGTGTGACGGTCATGTCGACACCGGGGACGCTGGTGGAGTTCGCCCGCCAGCGGGGATTGGCGGCGGATGGCCGGTGCAAGTCCTTCTCGGCGGACGCGGATGGCGTGGGTTGGTCCGAGGGCGTGGGTTTGCTTCTGTTGGAGCGGCTTTCGGATGCGCGTCGGCTGGGTCATGACGTTTTGGCGGTGGTGCGTGGTTCGGCGGTGAATCAGGATGGTGCGTCGAACGGCTTGACCGCCCCGAATGGCCCCTCGCAGCAGCGGGTGATCCGCGCGGCGCTGGCCGATGCCGGACTCGCGGCGTCGGCGGTCGATGTCGTGGAGGCGCACGGGACCGGGACTCGGTTGGGTGATCCGATCGAGGCCGGGGCGCTGCTGGCGACCTATGGACAAGCTCGGTCGGCGGAGCGGCCACTGTGGTTGGGGTCGGTGAAATCCAATATCGGGCATACCCAGGCCGCCGCCGGAATGGCCGGGGTGATCAAGATGGTCGAGGCGATGCGCCGTGGTGTGCTGCCGAAGTCGTTGCACGCGGATATGCCGTCGCCGCACGTGAATTGGGCCGATGGCGCGGTGGAGTTGTTGACCGAGGCCAGGCCCTGGGATACCGAGGCCGGTGCACCGCGGCGAGCAGCGGTGTCCTCGTTCGGCATCAGCGGCACCAACGCCCACGTCATTCTCGAACAAGCAACCGAGCCCGATGCTCCGGTCGCCGAACCGGTATCCGATACGACACGGCCCGAGGGGCCGCTGGCGTGGGTGGTGTCCGCGAAAACGCCTGGTGCCCTGCGGGATCAGGCACAGCGACTGTCGTCGTATGTGCGGGATCGGCCGGAGTTGGCTGCGGCGGATGTGGGGTGGTCGCTGCTCAGGTCTCGCACGTCCTTTGACCACCGCGCGGTGGTGGTCGGTGCGGGACGGGTCGGCTTGTTGGCCGGGCTGGACGCGCTGTCGGACGGAAACGTGAGCGATCGTGTGCTGGTCGGTTCGTCTGTGGCGGTTCGTGGTGTTGTGTTTGTGTTTCCGGGGCAGGGTTCGCAGTGGTTGGGGATGGCGCGGG
>NZ_JBEYZJ010000019.1:0-31328 GCF_040645995.1 Nocardia sp. NPDC046473 | reverse complement strand
GGACGCGGTCGGCGAGGTGACCGATTATTGGCAGGGGGTGGGTCGCAAGGTTAAGCGGCTCAGTGTGTCTCACGCGTTTCATTCGCCGCGGATGGACCCGATGTTGGCTGATTTCGAGCAGGTGCTGAACGGGGTGGAGTTGTGTGTTCCGCGGGTTGCGGTTGTCTCTGACAGCACCGGTGAGTTGCTGACGGCTGAACAGGCTACCTCGCCGGGGTATTGGGTCGAGCACATTATTCGCCCGGTTCGTTTCCATGACGCCACAACCTATCTCGCGGATGCGGGTGTGACCCGGTTTGTGGAGGTGGGCCCGAGTGGCACGTTGGCGGCGATCATGGGCATGAACCTGGCTGATCGTGGTGTGGTGGCGGTTCCGGCGTTGCGGGCCGACCGCGACGAACCCGAAGCGCTGCTGAGCGCGGTGGCGGAGTTGTTTGTTTCCGGGCGTGAGATCGACTGGACCGCCGTCCTGCGGGATATGGGGCTGCGCGGTCACCGAGTCCCGTTGCCCACCTACGCGTTTCAGCGTTCGCGGTTCTGGCTGCAGGACACGAACGACGCGAGTGCGGAGCCCGCCGCGGGAGACGCGGAGTTCTGGGACCTGATCGATCGGGGCGATGTGCGTGCGCTGGCCGACGCTCTGACGCCGAGTTCGGCACGGTTGCGCCCCGAGGACTGGGAGCCGGTCCTGCCCGCGCTTGCGTCCTGGCGTGCGGAGCGGAACGAACGGACACGGATCGATGGCTGGCGCTATCGCGTCGCCTGGAAACCGCGAACGAACACGCCCACATCCGCCCTTTCCGGCCGGTGGCTCCTCGTCACCGCCGAGTCGGGCAGTGCCGACGCCTCCTGCGCCGAGGCGTTGCGCGGCCACGGCGCCGACGTTGTGGTGCTGCGGCGGCCCGGCGCGGCGGGGCCGGTCGCCCGGGACGTTTGGGGTGCTGTCCTGGAAGCGGCCGCAGTGGGCGGTGCTGTGTCCGGGGTGGTGTCGCTGCTCGGCATGGACGAACGTCCGGACTCGGAGCACCCGGCCGTGCCGGTAGGAACGGCCGAGACACTGGGGTTGGTTCAGGGCCTGGGCGATGCGGGGATCGAAGCGCCGCTGTGGTGTCTCACTCGCGGTGCCGTTTCCGTCGCGCCCGGGGACGCGTTGACGCATCCGGCGCAGGCGATGATCTGGGGACTCGGGCGCGTCGTCGCGCTGGAGCAGCCGCAGCGGTGGGGCGGATTGATCGATCTGCCCGAGCCTGTCGATGCCGGCGCCTGGGAGCGGGTGTGCGGAATCTTGGCCGACGACACCAGCGAGGACCAACTCGCGGTACGGCCATCCGGTGTCTTCCTTCGCCGACTCCTACCTGCTCCCGCCACGACCACGGAGCAGCACGACTGGACCCCCACCGGAACGGTCCTGATCTCCGGCGGCACAGGCGGATTGGGTGCGCACGCCGCCCGGTGGATCGCCCGATTCGGTACGGCCCACGTGATGTTGCTGAGCCGGCGCGGCCCGGCCGCGCCCGGGGCCGCGGCGCTCATCGAGGAGCTGGCCGCCGCCGGCACATCCGCCGAAGCCGTCGCCTGTGACCTCGCCGACCGGGAGCGGCTCGCCGAAGTGTTGGCCGGGATTCCCGCCGACCGGCCGCTCACCACGGTGATCCACGCCGCCGCACAGCGGGGCGACGCCGCCATCGACGCGCTCGACTCCGCACGACTCGGTGAGGTGCTCGCGAGCAAGAAGACGGGCGCCTGGAATTTGCACGAGCTGACCACCGACCTGCCGGTATCGTCGTTCATCCTCTTCTCCTCCGGGACCGGTGTCTGGGGCGGCGGCGGGCAGGCGACGCACGCCACCGCGAACGCGTTCGCCGATGCTCTCGCCGGATACCGCCGCACGCTGGGGTTACCGGCCACCGCGATCGCTTGGGGGCCATGGCGGAGCCCGGAAGACCAGGGGGAGCGCGACGGTACGGTCGCGGAACTGGATCGGCGTGGGGTCGCCTCGATGCCGCCCGAGCTGGCCGTCCGCGCACT
This sequence comes from Nocardia sp. NPDC046473, assembly GCF_040645995.1. NCBI lineage: Bacteria > Bacillati > Actinomycetota > Actinomycetes > Mycobacteriales > Nocardiaceae > Nocardia > Nocardia sp. NPDC046473. Next base: position 29,300 of record NZ_JBEYZJ010000019.1, on the reverse strand, counting down.
CGAACAGGCCGTCCGAAACCGGGACACCGCGGTAGCCGTCGTCGATATGGACTGGGCTCGATTCCACGCCACCTTCGCCGTCGCCCGCCCGCGCCCGCTGCTGCACGATATCCCGGCCGTCGAAGCACTTCTCGCCGATCTCGAAACGCCGCAGGAGGAGATCCGGTCGGCGCTGGCCGAGACGCTTGCGGGTCTCGACGAAAAGGACCGCCACACAGCGGTTTTGAAGATGGTCGTGCATCATGCCGCCGCCGTACTCGGACACTCCGACACCGCGGCCGTGCCCACGCACCTGCCGTTCCGTGACCTCGGGTTCGACTCGCTCACCGCCGTCGAATTGCGTAACCGGATGAAGGAGGCCACCGGGCTGCCGCTGCCGGCCACGCTCGTCTTCGACTATCCGGTCCCCGCGGCAATCGCCGACCACGTCATCGACCTGCTGGATCGGCCGGACAGCGAATTCGCCTCGGTATACGAGTCGATTGCGTCGCTGGAAGGTGCGGTGGCCGATTATCGGCCGAACAAAACCGGTGCGGACGACATATCCGACGTGATTGCCCGGCTCAGATCCGTGCTCGCGCAATACGAATCGATGACAAATTCCGATTCCGGACGAAGGTCGGCAGGAAATGACGATATCAGCTCGGTCAGCGTGAGCGAACTGATCGGAATTATCGACGATGAATTCGGCAGCATTCCGAACTGATGAGGCGTGTGTAATGGTCGACAACGAGACAGTAGTCAAATACCTGCGACAGGTCACCGCTGATCTGCGGGACAGTCGCCGTCGCATCGATGAGCTGGAGGCGCGCTCGACCGAGCCGCTCGCGATCATCGGCATGGCGTGCCGCTATCCCGGCGGAACGACCTCGCCGGAACAGCTCTGGCAATTGGTCGCGGAAGGGCGGGACGGTATTTCCGAATTCCCGGCGAACCGCGGCTGGGACGTGGAGAGTTTGTACGATCCCGACCCGGATCGCGCCGGAAAATCCTATACGCGCGAGGGTGGGTTTCTACACGACGCGGGAAACTTCGACGCGGGCTTTTTCGGGATTTCCCCGCGCGAGGCGTCGGCGATGGACCCGCAGCAGCGACTGCTGCTCGAAACCAGCTGGGAAGCCGTCGAACGCGCCGGTATCGATCCGCGGTCGCTCGCGGGTGCGCAAGTCGGCGTGTTCACTGGTATGAGCTACCACGACTACGCGACGCGGCTCGACACCATTCCGGATGGGCTGGAGGGTTACTTCGGTACCGGCAATGCGGGCAGCGTGATGTCCGGCAGGGTCGCGTACGTGCTGGGGCTGGAGGGCCCGGCGCTGAGCGTGGACACGGCGTGCTCGTCGTCACTGGTGGCCCTGCACCTGGCGGCTCAGTCGCTGCGTGCGGGCGAATGCTCGATGGCGCTGGCCGGTGGCGTCACGCTGATGGCGACGCCGAGCACCTTCATCGATTTCAGCCGCCAGCGCGGCCTGTCCCCGGATGGCCGATGCAAGTCCTTCGCCGCCGCGGCGGACGGCACCGGGTGGGCCGAGGGCGTCGGCGTGCTCCTGGTCGAGCGCTTATCGGATGCGCAGCGTCTCGGGCATCGGGTCCTGGCCGTCGTCCGGTCCACCGCGGTGAATCAGGATGGTGCGTCGAACGGGTTGACGGCGCCGAATGGTCCGTCGCAGCAGCGGGTGATCCGTCAGGCGCTGTCGGCGGCATGCCTGTCGACAGCGGACGTCGATGCCGTGGAGGCGCACGGGACCGGTACGGCACTGGGTGATCCGATCGAGGCGCAGGCGCTGCTGGCGACATATGGGCAGAACCGGCCCGCGAACCGGCCGTTGTGGCTGGGTTCGATCAAGTCGAATATCGGTCACGCGCAGGCGGCGGCCGGTGTGGCCGGTGTGATCAAGATGGTCATGGCGTTGCAGCACGGCGTGCTGCCGCGGACCTTGCACGTCGACGAGCCGACGCCGCAAGTGGAGTGGTCCGACGGCGCGGTATCGCTGTTGACCGAAAACATCCCGTGGCCGGAGGTGGGGCGTCCGCGCCGGGCGGCGGTGTCGTCGTTCGGGATCAGCGGGACGAACGCGCACACGATCCTCGAGCAGGCGCCGGAGCCGGAATCCGCTCGGTCCGGCGACGACGCGTCGCCCAGTACGGTGCCGCTGATCGTGTCGGGACGCGGTGCGGGCGCGCTGCGGGCGCAGGCCGCACAGCTGGCGGAGCACCTTCGGGAGCACCCCGGCGAAAACCTCGCCGATCTGGCGACCTCCTTGGTGACCACGCGATCGCGGTGGGAGGACCGGCTGGTGGTGGTCGGCGCCGATCGGGCGGAGTTGACGGCGCGGCTGGACGCCTATGCCGCGGATGCCTCCGTAGGCGGCGTGGTCGTGGGCACGGCGGTGGACCTGTCCGGTGTGGTGTTCGTGTTTCCAGGGCAAGGGTCGCAGTGGGCCGGGATGGGGCGCGTTCTGCTCCGGGACTCCGAGGTGTTCCGATCCCGGCTCGCCGAATGTGAAGCGGCGCTTGCACCGTGGGTGGACTGGTCACTTCGGGAAGTGCTGCTCGGCGCCGGGGGCTCCCCGGGGTTGGACCGGGTGGACGTGGTCCAGCCGGTGTTGTTCGCGGTGATGGTGTCCCTGGCCGCAGTGTGGGAGTCGTGGGGGGTCGAACCGGTTGCGGTAGTGGGCCATTCGCAGGGCGAGATCGCGGCTGCGTGTGTCGCCGGGGCGCTGAGCCTGCCGGACGCGGCCCGCATTGTCGCGCTACGCAGCCTGGCGTTGCGGGAATTGTCAGGCGATGGCGGAATGCTGTCGGTCGCGTTATCCGAATCGGAGGTGCGGTCGCGGTTGGCAGGGCTGGTCGCCGACGCGCGAGTATCGGTAGCGGCCGTGAACGGTCCGAACGCGGTGGTGCTTTCGGGTGCGCCTGCGGCACTGGCCCAAGTGCAGGACCTACTGCCCGATGTGCGGTGCCGCGACATCCCGGTGGATTACGCGTCGCATTCGGACCAGGTGGATCGGATCCACGATGCGCTGCTGAAGCACCTGTCCGGGATCGAGCCGCAGGTGTCCCGCGTGCCGTTCTATTCCACCGTCACCGCCGGGCCGATCGACACGACCACGCTGGATGCCGATTACTGGTTCACCAACCTGCGCCGGACCGTCCGGTTCCACGATGCTGTCCAGGCGCTTACCCGGGATGGGTACCGGGCGTTCCTGGAGGTGTCACCACACCCGGTACTGACGATGAGCATCGAGGAGTCGGCGGATGCGCCCGGCAGCGCGGTAGGCACGCTGCGTCGGGACGAGAACGACGTCGAACGCCTCCTCACCTCGGCCGCCGAGCTCTTCGTCACCGGAGTGGCCGTCGACTGGACGGCCGTCCTCGACGGGCTCGGCATCCATGGCAGGCAGGTTCCGTTGCCCACCTACGCCTTCCAACACGAATGGTTCTGGATACCGGGTGATCGGATGGCGGGCGACGCGGGCGGCCTGGGCCTGGGCACCGTGGGCCACCCGCTGCTCGGTGCGGTGACCAGCGTGGCCGACAGCGACCTGACCGTGCTGACGGGACGGCTGTCGCTGCGCACGCAGCCCTGGCTCGCCGACCATGCTGTGTTCGGAACCGTGCTGTTTCCTGGCACCGGATTCGTGGAGCTGGCGATCCAGGCCGGCGACCGGGTCGGCTGCGGTGTCGTCGACGAGCTCATCCTGCACACGCCGTTGGTCCTCACCGGTGATGGCGTGGACGTCCAGGTCGTCATCGGCCGCGACGACGACGGCGCCCGCCCGGCGGACATCTACTCGCGGCCACACACCGACGACACACTCGGCGTCGGAGAACGCGGCGAATGGACCCATCACGCCGGGGGCGTGCTCACGGCGTCCGGCGCACAGGCCGAGGACTACGCCGACCTGAAGGTATGGCCCCCCGCGCACGGCACGCCGATCGACATCGACGGTTTCTACGATCGGCTCCATGACGCCGGGTTCGGCTATGGCCCGGCGTTCCAGGGCCTGCAGGCGGCGTGGCGTGACGGCCCGGACATCTACGCGGAGGTCGCCGTCACCCATTCCGGCGACGATCCGTCCGCGAGCCCCGCCGCGTACGGCCTGCACCCGGCTCTGTTCGACGCCGCGCTGCACGCCATCGGCCTGGCCGACCCGGGTTCGGGAAGTGGACCGGGCCACCTGCCCTTCACTTGGTCCGGCGCCACCCTGCACGCCACCGGCGCAGCAAGACTGCGGGTGCGAATCCGGCCGGCCGGCGCGGACGGGCTCAGCTTGGTCGCCACCGATCCTGACGGTGAGCCGGTGGTGACAATCCGTTCGCTCGCGCTCCGTCCGGTCGTCGCCGATCAGATCGAGCAAGCCGCCGCACATCGGGTGGACAACCTGTACGTCGTGGACTGGGCTCCGGTCGGCGTCCCGCCGCAGGTCGAACCGGGCAGCTGGGCCGTGCTCGCCGCCGCGGGCGCGGACGACATCGTCGCGGGCCTCACCGGTCGAGGCGTCACCGCGGTCATCCACGACAGCCTGGACAGCCTCGCGGACGCCGGCTCCGTTTCCGGCACCGTCGTCCTGCCCGTCCCGACATCGGTCACCGATCCGGACACGGTCCACCGCACGGCTGCCGAAGTGCTCGCGGTCCTCCAGCAATGGCAGCGGCGCACCGAATTCGACCCGTGCCGACTGGTGGTCCTGACGCGGGGCGCGGTCGCGGTCGGGGCCGACGAGGATGTGATCGATCTCGCCGGATCAGCGGTCTGGGGCCTCGTGCGGACGGCGCAGACAGAGAATCCGGATCGGTTCCTGCTGGTCGACGCCGACCTCGACGCGGTGGCGGCGGGCGCGGTGGATAGTGCCGCCGCGTGCGGCGAGCCGCAGGTCGCGATCCGCGGCGGGGCGCTCTCGGTACCGCGTGTGCACCGGTCCCCGACGGGCCTGAGCGCCGATATCGTGGAACGGCCGTGGGAGACCCGCGGCACCCTGCTAGTGGTCGGTGGCACCGGCGTCCTCGGCGCGGCGGTGGCTCGTCACGCGGTCGCGGGCGGTGCCCGTCGCCTGCTGCTGACCAGCAGACGTGGGATGGCCACACCGGGCGCCCAGGACCTCGTGACCGAGCTGCGGGAAGCCGGGGCCGAGGTCGAGGTCGCCACCTGCGATGTGGCAGACCGGGACGCACTGGCCGAACTGCTCGCCGGAATAAGCGGCGAATTCCCGTTGACCGCGATCGTGCACACCGCTGGTGTACTCGACGACGGCGTGCTCGAGTCGCTCACCCCCGAACGACTCGGCACGGTTTTCGCGTCCAAGACCGATGTCGCGTGGAATCTGCACCAACTGACCGCTGACCTGCCGGTCGAGCGCTTCGTGCTGTTCTCGTCCGCATCGGGCACATTCGGCAACGCCGGTCAGGGCAACTACTCGGCCGCGAACGCCTTCGTCGACGCGCTCGCCCAGCACCGCCGAGCGCACGGCCTGCCCGCGGTCTCGCTCGGCTGGGGTCTGTGGGCGCAGGCGACCGGCATGACCGAGCACCTGGATGAGGCCGACCGTGCGCGGCTCAGCCGCGGCGGTGCCGACAAGCTCGGAACAGCGGAGGGGCTCGCGCTGCTCGATGCCGCTCTTACGGCGGACCGTGCCGGGCTGCTGCCGATGCGGATGCACGCGCGGGTGTTACGTGACCAGGCGGCCGCCGGTGTACTGCCCCACATACTGCGTGACCTGGTCGCCGTTCCGGTCAGACGGCAGGCAGGCAGCGAGCGGGCCACCGCCGACGGGCTCCTCGGCAGGCTGGCCGGCCTATCCGACGACGAGCGGCATGGACTGCTCCTCGAACTCGCCCTCCAGCACGTGTCGGCGGTGCTGGGACACGCCACCGCCGATGCGATCGACTCGGGCCGCCCGTTCCGTGACATCGGGTTCGACTCGCTGACCGCCGTCGAGCTGCGCAACCGCCTCGCCGCTGCGACGGGGCTGCGGCTGCCGGCCACCCTGGTCTTCGACTACCCGACGCCATCCGCGATTGCCGAGCACCTCTCGTCCCAGCTTCAGGGGCGCCGCGCGCCCGCCGAACGGGTACCGGTACCGACGGTGACCGCGTCGGAGGAACCGATCGCCGTGGTCGGCATGGCATGCCGGCTCCCCGGCGGGGTCACCTCGCCGGACGAGTTGTGGCAAATGGTGCTGGACGGCGGTGACGGGATCGTCGAATTCCCCGATGACCGCGGCTGGGACCTCGACGCGCTGTACGACGCCGATCCGGACAACCCGGGCACCTCCTATACCAACGAGGGCGGCTTCCTGCGGAACGCCGCAATGTTCGACCCTGGCTTCTTCGGCATCTCTCCGCGTGAGGCCCTCGCGATGGACCCGCAGCAGCGGCTGCTGCTCGAAGCGGCCTGGGAGGCCATCGAGAGCGCAGGGATCGACCCGCTGTCGCTCAAGGGCAGCCGGACCGGTGTGTTCGCCGGCCTGATGTATCACGACTACGTCGCCCAGCTCACGACCACGCCGGACGGGCTCGCGGGGTACCTCGGTACCGGCAGCGCGGGCAGCGTCGCCTCAGGCCGGGTGTCGTACGTGCTCGGGCTGGAAGGACCGGCCGTCACCGTGGACACGGCGTGTTCGTCGTCGCTGATGGCGCTGCACCTGGCCGGTCAGGCCCTGCGGCAGGGCGAGTGCACGATGGCGCTCGCCGGCGGGGTGACCGTGATGGCCACCCCGGGGGCGTTCGTCGACTTCAGCCGCCAGCGTGCCTTCGCCGCCGACGGCCGGTGCAAGGCTTTCGCCGCGACCGCGGACGGCACGAGCTGGTCCGAAGGCGTGGGTGTACTGCTGGTGGAACGCCTGTCGGATGCGCAGCGGCTCGGGCACCCGGTGCTGGCCGTCGTCCGGTCCACCGCGGCGAACCAGGACGGCGCGTCGAACGGGCTGACCGCGCCGAACGGACCGTCTCAGCAACGCGTCATCCGGGCGGCCCTCGCGAACGCCGGGCTGACCGCCGCGGACATCGACGTCGTGGAGGCGCACGGTACAGGTACTGCGCTCGGCGACCCGATCGAGGCGCAGGCGCTGCTGGCGACGTACGGACAGGACCGTCCGGCGGACCGGCCGCTGTGGTTGGGTTCGGTCAAGTCGAACATCGGCCACACACAGGCGACCGCCGGCGTTGCCGGACTCATCAAAATGGTGCAGGCGCTACGGCACGGGGTACTTCCGCAAACGCTCCATGTCGATGAGCCGACGCCACAAGTGGACTGGGCCGCCGGCGCGGTCCGGCTGTTGACCGAGCAACGGCCCTGGCCCGACGTGGACCGGCCGAGGCGTGCCGCGGTGTCGTCGTTCGGCATCAGCGGCACCAACGTCCACGCGATCCTCGAGCAGGCCCCACCGTCCCCGCAGCCGGCCGCCGCCGGACCTGACGACGTACCGGTGCCGTGGGTGATCTCCGGGCGTGGGCCGGGCTCGGCCGGTCGCCAGGCCGCCCGGCTGCGTGACTGGCTGCGCGGTCACCCCGGCGACACGGTCACCGATCTCGCTCGGTCTCTCGTGTCGAGCCGTCCGGTGTGGGACGACCGGCTCGTGATCATCGGCACCGGCCGGGAGGATCTGGTATCCGCGCTGGACGCCGCGTGCGACGGACTGCCGTGGCCCGGCGTTGTCGCTCCGCCCGCCGAGCTGGTAGGCGCCGGTCGTGCGGTCTGGGTTTTCCCAGGACAAGGTGGGCAGTGGCCGGAAATGGGCCGTCGGCTCTGGCATGACTCGCCAGTGTTCCGCGATCGGTTGGCGGAATGCGAGACGGCTTTGTCCGCATGGGTGGAATGGTCGCTGCGGGACGTCCTGTTCGGCACCGGCGATGCCCCCGCGCTGGACCGCGTCGACGTCGTGCAGCCGGCATTGTTCGCGGTGATGGTCTCCCTCGCCGCGGTGTGGCAATCGTGGGGCCTGACCCCCGCGGCGGTCGTGGGGCATTCCCAAGGTGAGATCGCGGCGGCTTGTGTCGCCGGCGCCCTGACACTGGAGGATGCGGCCGGCGTGGTGGCGGTGCGCAGCCGGGTACTGCGGGCGGCCGCTGCTGGTGGCGGCCTGATGTCGGTCGCCCTTTCCGAAGAAGACGTACGCGCTCGGCTCGGATCCCGGTTCGCGGACGATCGCGTGGCGATCGCCGCGGTCAACGGGCCCAGTTCGGTGGTGCTCTCGGGAGATCTCGAGGCATTGCGGGAGATCGCCGAGCTGCTCGGCGGCGTACGGAACCGGATGATCCCGGCCGCCTACGCCTCCCACTCCGCGCAGATGGACGCGTTCCGGCAGACTCTGCTCGACGAGCTCGGCGAGGTACGCCCACGCCCGGCCTCGGTGCCGTTCCACTCGACGGTCAGCGCCGCGCGGATCGACACGACAACCCTGGACGCCGAGTACTGGTTCGCGAATCTGCGCAACCCCGTACGGTTTTACGACACCGTGCGGGCACTGATCCGAGACGGGCACCGGACGTTCCTCGAATCCTCCCCACACCCGACGCTGACGATCGCCATCCAGGACACGTTCGGCGCGCTGGACGAAACCGGTCTGGTCGTGGGCAGCCTGTACCGCGGCGAGTCCGACACCGGGCGGCTGCTCACCGCCGCCGCCGAGCTGTTCACGGCGGGGATCACGATCGACTGGGCCGCCGTGCTCGACGGCCTCGGCGTGCACGGTCGCCGTGTGCCCTTGCCCACCTACGCGTTTCAGCACGAGCGGTACTGGCTCGCGCCGTCGGCAGGCTCGGCGGCGGGTGATATGAGCCAGCTCGGCCTGGGCTCGGCCGGGCATCCGCTGCTCGGCGCGGTGGTCGGCATGGCCGACAGCGATTCGCTGGTGCTGACCGGACATCTGTCGGTGCGGTCTCAGCCATGGTTGGCCGACCACGTCTTGTCGAGCGCCGTGCTGTTCCCCGGAACCGGCTTCGCCGAGCTGGCCATCCGGGCCGGTGACCAGGCCGGATGCGCGCAGATCGAGGAGCTGGTGCTGCACGCTCCGCTGGTACTCGACGGTGCCGACGGCACCGATGTCCAGGTGTTGGTCGGCGCGGACGACGGCGGCCACCGCCCCGTCGATATCTACGCGCGCCCCGCGGGTGCGGCCGAGTGGAGCCACCACGCCGGTGGGACGCTTGCCCGCGACGCGGACCCGGCCGACGCCGCCGAACCGGCCGCGTTCGAGAACTGGCCACCGGCAAACGCCGAAGCCGTGCCGATCGACGGGCTGTATGAACGGCTCGCCGACGCAGGGTTCGCGTATGGACCGCGGTTCCGCGGGCTGACCGCGGCCTGGCGGGTCGGCACGGACATCTACGCCGAGGTCACGCTGCCCGGGGAGGCAGACGGACCCGGCGATTTCGGGTTGCACCCGGCGCTGTTCGACGCGGCACTGCACGCGATCAGCCTGGCCGGGCAGGATCCGGGCGACGGCGAGGCGGTCGGCCGACTGCCGTTCGCCTGGAACGGTCTGGCGTTGCACGCCACCGGGGCGTCCACGCTGCGGGTTCGCCTGCGACCGACGGGCGAGGACACGCTCAGCGTTGTCGCGGTAGACCCAGCCGGGGCGCCGGTGGTCACGGTGCGCTCCCTCGTACTCCGCCCCATGACGTCCGGCACGCTCCAGACCCGAGTGGCCGGCTCCGGCGGTCTGTACGCCGTCGACTGGACGCCGATTCCGACCGCGGACGCGGTGTGGTCGGGGGAGTGGGCCATCCTGGGCGTGCCATCGAAGGACCTGGAGCGCGGCCTCGCTGTACGGGGGGTGACCGCCCGCCGTTTCCAGGACATCGATGAGCTCGTTGCGGCGGAATCCGTGCCGGAGACGGTGGTGCTGGCTGTCGCCGGCGCAGGCGCCGGGAGCGCCCGGGCCGTCGTGGCACGAACGCTGACGGTGCTGCAGGACTGGCTGAGCCGCCCGGACCTCGAGTCGTCCAGGTTGATAGTCCTGACCCGAGGGGCCCTCGCCGAGCGGCCGGGCTCCGACGTCACCGATCTCGCCGCGGCGGCGGCGCACGGCCTGGTGCGAACCGCCCAATCGGAGCACCCCGGACGGTTCCTGCTCGTCGACACCGACGCCGAGGCGCTCGCGGTGGGCACGCTGCTGGAGGCGGCCGCGTCCGGGGAACCACAGGTCCTCATCAGAAGCCGGACGGTGTACCGGTCGCGAATCCACGACGCCGGCACCGAAGCGAGCGGTGAGCGGCCGCGCTGGGATACCGCCGGAACCGTGCTGGTCACCGGTGGAACGGGCATGCTGGGCGCGGCGGTGGCCGGCCATATCGTGGCGAATGGTGCGCGCCGGCTACTCCTCGTGAGCCGCCGTGGGGCCGAAGCGCCTGGAGCCGCAGAGCTGGTAGCGCACCTGCGTGCGTCCGGTGCGGTGGTCGAGCTCGCGGCGTGCGATGTCGCGGACCGCCCGGCGCTGGCGAAGCTGGTGGCCGCGGTGCCGGCAGCGCATCCGTTGACCGCGGTGATCCACATCGCGGGCACGGTCGACGACGGCATCCTGGAATCCCTCACGTCGGAGCGGCTGGACACGGTGTTCCCGCCGAAGGTCGACGCAGCCTGGAACCTGCACGAGCTCACGGCGGATCTGCCGCTGACCGAGTTCATCTTGTTCTCCTCCGCGTCGGGCACCTTCGGCAACCCCGGGCAGGCCAACTACGCCGCGGCTAACGCCTTCCAGGACGCGCTAGCGGCGCACCGCCGCGCGCACGGGCTGCCAGGTGTGTCGTTGGCCTGGGGAATGTGGTCCGACGCCAGTGCCCTGACCGCGGAAATGGACCGGACCGACGCGGGGCGGCTCGGCCGTGCCGGTGCCGCGGGACTGTCGACTGACGACGGACTCGCGCTGCTCGACCTTGCGATGGGTTCGGCACGCGCCGAGCTGGTGCCGATGCGTCTGAACCGGCGCGCGTTGCAGGCACAGGCCGATGCCGGAACTCTGCCATTCCTCATGCGTGACCTGGTTCGGACGGCCGTCCGGCGCGTTGCGGCCGGAAAGGAAGACGGCAACGCACTGGCCGCGCGGCTCACCGGGCGGCCGTCCAGTGAGCAGCTGGAGACCGTGCTGGCAGTCATCCGCGCCCAGGTGGCGGTGGTGCTGGGCCACTCCGACGCCGCGAGCATCGGCCCGGCACGTGCGTTCCTGGAACTCGGATTCGACTCGCTGACAGCGGTTGACCTGCGTAACCGGCTCGGTGCGGCTACCGGGCTACGGCTGCCCGCGACCCTGGTGTTCGATTACCCCACCCCCGAGTCGGTCGCCGAGTTCGTGCTGGAACAACTGCTGGGGCGGCGTGGCCCGGCCCACCGCACCGGCCCGCGAGCAGCGACGGACGAGCCGCTCGCGATCGTCGGCATGGCCTGCCGCTTCCCTGGTGGAGTGAGGTCACCGGAACAGCTGTGGCGACTTGTGGCCGACGGGCGCGAAGGCATCGGCGGATTCCCGGACGATCGCGGCTGGGACCTGGATCGTCTCTACGACCCCGACTCGGTACGGCCGGGCACGGTCTACACGGCGGAAGGTGGCTTCCTGTATGACGCCGCGGACTTCGACCCGGCGTTCTTCGGAATCTCGCCGCGTGAGGCGCTGGCGATGGATCCGCAACAGCGGCTGCTGCTGGAGGTTTGCTGGGAAGCGATTGAGGATGCGGGCATAGATCCGATGGCACTCAGAGGCAGTGACACCGGGGTGTACGCGGGCCTGATGTACCACGACTATGCGACCCGGCCGCTGGACCTGCCCGAGGGAACCGACGCCTTCCTCGGGATGGGTAACGCAGGCAGCGTCGCCTCCGGGCGGGTGGCGTACACGATGGGCCTCGAGGGCCCGGCGGTCACGGTGGACACAGCGTGCTCATCGTCCCTGGTCGCGCTGCACTGGGCTGCCCAGGCGCTGCGCCGGGGTGAATGCGGCCTCGCGCTTGCGGGTGGCGTGACGGTGATGTCGACGCCGGCCACCTATATCGACTTCAGCCGGCAGCGCGGCCTGGCACCGGACGGCCGGTGCAAGTCGTTCGCGGCTGCCGCGGACGGTACCGGGTGGGGCGAGGGCGTCGGGATGTTGCTGGTCGAGCGGCTATCGGACGCGCAGCGGCTGGGCCACGAGGTGCTGGCGGTGATGCGGTCGTCGGCGGTCAATCAGGACGGGGCCAGTAACGGTTTGACGGCGCCGAACGGACCATCGCAACAGCGGGTGATCCGGCAGGCGCTGTCGGCGGCCGGACTGTCTGCCGGTGACGTGGACGCGGTGGAGGCGCACGGCACGGGCACCACGCTGGGTGATCCGATCGAGGCGCAGGCGCTGCTTGCGACCTACGGACAGGACCGGCCCGCTGATCGCCCGGTGTGGCTCGGGTCGATCAAATCGAACATCGGCCACACCCAGGCGGCCGCCGGTGTGGCGGGCGTCATCAAGGTGGTCCAGGCCCTCCGGCACGGCCTGCTGCCTGCCACGCTGCATGTGGACGAGCCGACTCCGCACGTGGACTGGTCCGCGGGTGCGGTATCACTGCTCACCGAGCACTTGCCCTGGCCGGATACCGGCAGGCCGCGCCGGGCCGCGGTCTCGTCCTTCGGGATCAGCGGCACCAACGCACACGCCATCTTCGAGCAGGCCCCCGAGCTGCCGGCCGACGTTTCGGCCGCGGCGCGCGCGGGCGACTCGATGACCCTCGTGCCGCTGGTGCTGTCCGGCCGTGACGAGGCGGCGTTGCGCGGTCAGGCCGGTCGGCTGCGCGACTGGCTTCGGGACCGCCCGGATGACCAGCCGCTGGATATCGGGGTCTCGGTGGCCAGGCGGACGGTGTTCGACGATCGGCTCGTCGTCCTCGGCCGGGACCGGGACGCCTTGCTGCACGGCCTGGACGCCGCAAGTCGCGGCGACCGGTGGCCGGGCGTGGTGTGTGCCGCCCCGGACGCTCGGCGGCCTGGTCCGCTCGCGCTGCTGTTCACCGGGCAAGGTTCGCAGCGGCCCCTCATGGGCCGACGGCTGGCGGAGACGTTCCCGATCGTCGCTGTCGCCCTGGACGAGATATGCGAGCACTTCGACGCCCATCTCGAACGCCCCCTGCGTGACGTGCTGTTCGCCGAGCCAGGATCAGACGCCGCCCGGCTGCTGGACCGCACCGAATACGCCCAGCCCGCCCTCTTCACGGTCGAGGTGGCTCTCTACCGCCTGCTGCGGTCATGGTCGATCACACCCGGCTATCTGCTCGGCCACTCCATCGGCGAGCTGGCCGCGGCGCACGTCGCCGACGTGCTGAGTCTGCCGGACGCGGCGAAGGTTGTCGCCGCACGTGGTCGGCTCATGCAGGCATTGCCGGCGGGTGGCGCGATGGCGTCGATCGAGGCGACGGAGGCCGAGGTCGCCACGTCGATGGCGACGGTCGCCGATGCCGAGCGGCGGGTCGCGTTCGCCGCCGGCAACGGCCCCGACAGCGTGGTGGTTTCCGGCGACGAGGACGCCGTCGCCGAGCTCACCGGGATGTGGTCCGCGCAGGGCCGCAAGGTGAAGCGGCTCAACGTAAGCCACGCCTTCCACTCGCCCCGGATGATGCCGATGCTCGCCGAGTTCGAGGATGTTCTCGGCACGGTCGAGCTCGCCGCCCCGGTCATTCCGATCGTCTCCGACACGACCGGCGAGCTCATGACCGAGGAGGAAGCGACGTCGCCGGCGTACTGGGCCGCGCACATACGCCGCCCCGTGCTCTTCCATCGGGCGGTCACTCGGCTCGGTGAACTGGGCGTACGCCACTACGTCGAGCTGGGTCCCGGCGGTGTCCTCGCCGGGCTGGCGCAGCGCAGTCTCGACGTGGGCGCCGGGAACGCCACCATCGCAGTGCCACTGTTGCGGTCCGATCGTGACGAGGCGGAGTCGGCTATTACGGCCGCCGCCGAGCTCTTCACCTCGGGAATCCCCATGTCCTGGGCCGACATACTGGCCGGTCGGGGCGGCCATCGGGTCCAACTGCCGACGTATGCGTTCCAGCGGAAACGGTTCTGGCTGAACACCAGCAGGACGCCGATCGCCACCGCGCAGGCCGACGCCGGCGAGGCACGGTTCTGGGACGCCGTCGAACGCGGCGACCTGCCGGAACTGACCGAGACGCTCGCGCTGCCGGACGCCGACGCGGTGGATTCCGAGGCGTGGGGGCCGGTGCTGACGGCGTTGTCGTCGTGGCGGCGCGCCCGGCGCGCGCAGTCCGCAGCGGACGCATGGCGCTACCGCGTCTCCTGGAAACGCGGCGATATGGGCACGCCCGCCGTTCTTTCCGGAACGTGGCTGATCGCGGCGCTGCCGTTGGTCCACGGCGCTGCCGTGGACGGCTGTGCGGCAGCGTTGCAGGCATGCGGCGCCGACGTCGTCTGCGTACGGCCTACCGGGGAACAGACCGGTAACGGTGACCCGGCCACCTGGCAGGAGCTGTTAGAACACGCCGCCGTGGATGCGCTCGCCGGTGTGGTCTTCTTACGGGGGTTGGCCGACGACGCACACCCGTCGTATCCGGAGGTTCCGGCCGGAGTCGCCGATCTGCTCGGACTGATGCAGGCGCTGAACGACGCCGATTTCGAAGCACCGGTGTGGTGCCTCACCCAGGGCGCGGTGTCGGTCGGCAGCCAGGACCCGGTAATACGGCCTCGTCAGGCGATGCTCTGGGGCCTGGGGCGGGTGATGTCGCTGGAGCACCCGCAGCGATGGGGCGGGTTGATCGATCTGCCCGAGGCCACGGACGCCTTGTGCTGGGAGCGGGTCTGCTCGGTCGTCGGCGGGATCGATGCCGAGGATCAGGTTGCGGTGCGGCCGTCGGGGATTTTTCTCCGGCGCCTGCAACCCGCCCCGATCGATCCAGCCGAGGTCGTCGTCGAGACGCCGTGGACGCCGCGCGGCACGGTGCTGATCACCGGAGGCACGGGGGCGCTCGGTGCCCAGACAGCCCGATGGCTCACCACCTTCGGGCCGCAGCGTCTGGTCTTGCTGAGCCGGCGCGGCTCGGCCGCGCCGGCCGCACGGGACCTGGCCGCCGAACTCACCGCGACCGGAAGCGAGGTCGTGGTCGAGGCATGCGACATCACCGACCGGGATGCCGTTGCCAGGGTGCTGGCCGAGCATCCGGTCACCGCGGTGTTCCATTGTGCCGGCGAGGACATTCACCAGGTCGAGCTCACGGCGGACCTCACATTGGACCGGCTGGCTCCGGTGGCCGGGCCCAAGGTACGGGGCGCGGAGATCCTCGCCGAACTGCTCGCGGACAGGTCCGAGCTCGACGCGTTCGTCCTGTTCTCGTCCGCGGCCGGCGTGTGGGGCGGCGGCGGTCAGGGTTCGTACGCGGCGAGCAACGCGTTCCTGGACGCCTTTGCCGAGCACCTGCGGGCCGGGGGAGTGCCCGCGACCGCGATCGCCTGGGGCCCCTGGGCAGAGGGGAACACGCCAGACGGCCGCGCCGCCGCCCGAGAGCGGATGAGCCGCCGCGGCATGCCGTCGATGGCGCCGGACCTTGCGGTGACAGCGCTACACCGGGCGCTCGACCAGCGCGACGTCGCGGTCACGATAGCCGACGTCGAATGGGACCGCTTCTACCCGGCGTTCGCGCTGTTGCGGCCTCGGCCGTTCCTGGCGGACCTGCCCCAGGTCGCCGCGCTACCGGCCGAGGCCGACAACGTCACCTCCCACGAGGCCACCCGGACCGCGTTGGTGGAGCGGCTGTCCGGTCTGCCGGAACCGGAGTGGCAGCAGGTGCTGCTCGACCTGATCCGCGTGGAGGTGGCCGCAGTGCTCGGCCATGCCGGCCCCGACGGCGTGGATACCGATCGGCCACTGCGCGAGCTCGGATTCGACTCGCTGACCGCCGTCGAGCTGCGTAACCGGCTCGCCTCGGTCAGTGGACTGCGACTGCCCGCGACGCTGATCTTCGACTACCCGACGGTCGATGCGATCGCCGGCACCCTGCACGAGCAATTGACCGATACCCGGTCCGACCCGCTGACCATGCTCGCTGCCTTGGAGGAGCAGCTCTTCGTAGCCGACCTGGACGTGGCGACGGGACGGCTCGCGCTGGACCGGCTGCTCGCCAGTGTCGCCCGGCTGCGGACGACCTTGGACGAGCCGGGCGCCTCGACGGTGGCCGCCCAACTCGACGACGTGACCGACGACGAGCTGTTCGATTTCTTGGACAGCGAGCTGCATTAGCGGCAAGTGCAGACGGCATCGACCGACTTCCTCGATCACGTGCTGGAAGACCCCCCTTAACACGGTGGGTCACACCGAACGGAGCTGAAATGAACGAAGAGCGTTTGCGTGAATACCTCAAGCGCACCACCGCGAATCTGGTGGATGCGCGGCGCCAGGCGACCGAGCTGGCGGAACGGGCGACCGAGCCGATCGCCGTGATCGGCATGGCCTGCCGGTTCCCCGGCGGCGTGACCTCGCCCGACGAGTTGTGGGAACTGGTGCTTGCCGGGCGGGACGCGATCTCGCCGTTTCCCACCGACCGGGGCTGGGATCTGGCTGCGCTGCTCGGCGCGGACCCCGAAAAGGGTGCGGCGTCGATCACGCGGGAGGGCGGGTTCCTCTACGACGCAGGTGATTTCGATCCGGGCTTCTTCGGGATTTCGCCCCGTGAGGCGTTGGCGATGGATCCGCAGCATCGATTGATGCTGGAGACGTGCTGGGAGGCCATCGAGCACGCCGGCATTGATCCGCTGTCGATGCGAGGCGCAGATATCGGCGTCTTCATGGGCAGCAACGGACAGGACTACGGCTTCCTTGCCCAGCAGTCGCTGCCGGATTCGGGTGCTTACGTGCTGACCGGCAGTGCGAGCAGCATCATGTCCGGCCGAGTGTCGTACACGCTCGGAGTGGAAGGACCGGCTTTGACGGTGGACACGGCTTGTTCCGCGTCCTTGGTTGGGCTGCACCTGGCCGGTCAGGCGCTGCGGCAGCGCGAGTGCTCCATGGCGCTGGCCGGCGGCGTCTCGGTGATGGCGACGCCCGGCACATTCGTGGGGTTCAGCCAGCAGCAGGGTTTGGCTGCCGACGGCCGGTGCAAGGCGTTCGCCGCCGCCGCCGATGGGACGGGCTGGAGCGAGGGGGTCGGGGTGCTGCTGGTCGAGCGGTTGTCGGACGCGCACAGGCTGGGGCATCCGATCCTGGCCGTCGTCCGTTCGAGTGCGGTGAACCAGGACGGTGCGTCGAACGGTTTGACGGCGCCGAACGGGCCGTCGCAGCAGCGGGTGATCCGCCAGGCGCTGGCTGCGGCGGGTCTGGGCCCGGCGGACGTCGACGTCGTGGAGGCGCACGGCACCGGCACGACGCTCGGCGATCCGATCGAGGCGCAGGCGCTGATGGCAACCTATGGGAAGGCGCACGCTGCGGACCGTCCGCTGTGGCTGGGTTCGGTCAAGTCGAACATCGGTCACACTCAGGCCGCAGCGGGGGTGGCCGGTGTGATCAAGATGGTGCAGGCGCTCCGACACAGTGTGGTGCCTGCGACGCTGCATGTGGACGAGCCGACCCCGCACGTGGACTGGTCCGCCGGCTCGATGGTGCTTCCCAGCGAGGCGGTGCCGTGGCCCGATAGCGGCCGCCCGCGGCGCGCGGCAGTCTCCTCGTTCGGTATCAGCGGCACGAACGCGCATGTGATTCTCGAGCAGGCTCCGGAGCCCGAGACTCCGGCGACGGACGCTCCCGAACCGACGACGGACCATTCAGCGACCGGCAGGCCAGTGGCGTGGGTGCTGTCGGGGCGCGGCCCAGCGGCGGTGCGCGAGCAGGCCGGACGGTTGGCTGCCTGGGCGCAACGGCATCCGGAGCAGTCGGCGTCGGACATCGCCGGCTCCCTGGTGTCGTCCCGGTCGGTGTTCGAGGACCGGCTGGTAGTGGTCGGTACGAAGCGGGACGAGTTGGTGTCGGGACTGGACGCCGCTGCGCGTGGCGACTTGCTCCCGGGTGTGGTCGCTGGCTCGACGGTGCCCGGCCGACGTGGTGTGGTGTTTGTTTTTCCGGGTCAGGGTTCGCAGTGGGTGGGGATGGGGCGTGTGTTGTTGGGGGGTTCGGAGGTTTTCCGGTCCCGGTTCAGTGAGTGCGCGATAGCGCTTGCGCCGCATGTGGATTGGTCGCTCGAGGATGTGTTGCTCGGTGTCGAGGGTGCGCCGGGGTTGGATCGGGTGGATGTGGTTCAGCCGGTGTTGTTTGCGGTGATGGTGTCGTTGGCGGCGGTGTGGGGGTCGTGGGGTGTGGATCCTGTTGCGGTGGTGGGGCATTCGCAGGGAGAGATCGCTGCGGCGTGTGTGGCGGGGGCATTGAGCTTGGCGGACGCGGCGAAGGTTGTTGCGCTGCGTAGCCAGGCCCTGCGTGGCCTCGTCGGCGGCGGCGCGATGATGTCGGTCGCGCTGCCCGAGCACGAGGTCAGGGAACTGCTTGCCGAGCAGCTCGCCGACGGTTCGATCTCAGTGGCCGCGGTCAACGGGCCCGGCGCAGTGGTGCTGTCGGGCGCACCAGATGCGTTGCAGCAGGCAGTCGCAGGTGCGATCGACGGCGCGCGGTGCCGGGATATCCCGGTGGACTACGCCTCGCATTCGGCCCAGGTGGATGGGATTCGAGACGTGCTGCTCGATCGGCTGGCCGGGATCGAGCCGCAGTCGGCGCGGGTGCCCTTCTATTCAACTGTCACCGCAGAGCCGATCGACACGAGCACGCTGGACGCCGGCTACTGGTTCACGAACCTGCGCCAGACCGTCCGGTTCCGAGACACGGTCGACGCACTGATCCGCGGTGGGCACCGCCATTTCATGGAGGTCTCGCCCCATCCGGTACTGGTGATGGGCATCCAGGAGACGCTCGACGTCGCGGGTGAGCCCGGTGTGGCGGTGGGCGTCCTACGCCGCGCCGAGAACGACGTCGAGCGCCTGCTCACCGCTGCCGCCGAGCTGTTCGTCGCGGGCACGAGCGTCGACTGGACCGCCATCCTCACCGAGCTGGGCAGTAATGGCCGGCGGGTCTCGCTCCCTACCTACGCCTTCCAGCGCGAGCGATACTGGGTATCGCACATCCCCGGTCTCGGCGACGCGACCAGGCTGGGACTCGCCGCTATCGGGCATCCGCTGTTGGCCGCGGCCGTCGGTGTCGCAGACGGCGATCAGGTGATGCTGACCGGCCGAATTTCCGTGCAGTCGCAGCCGTGGCTCGCCGATCACCGGGTGCTCGGCGCCGTGGTGTTCCCCGGCACGGGATTTGTCGAGCTGGCGATCCGAGCCGGCGACCACGTCGGTTGCGCTCACCTGGCCGAGCTCGTTCTGCATACGCCGCTCGTGCTCGCCGGCGACGAGCTTGACATGCAGATCCTTGTCGGCCGAGACGAGGGCACGGGCCGCGGCATAGACATTTACACGCGCCCGCACGGCGAGAATATCGGCGACGCCGAAATGGAATGGACGCATCATGCGGGCGGCGTCCTGATGTCCCGGCCGGCCGCTGCGGACCAGGATACGTTCGCGGCATGGCCCCCGACCGGCGCGGTCCCGGTGGAGGTCGACGGCCTGTACGAACGAATGGCGGATGCCGGCTTCGCGTATGGGCCGTTGTTCCGCGGGCTGACCGCCGCGTGGCGCTCCGGCGCGGAAGTGTATGCCGAGGTGGCGATTCCGGAAGAGCGGAGCACCGGCTTCGAGCTGCACCCGGCGTTGTTCGATGCCGTGCTGCACGCCGTGGGATTGGCGTCCGACGACGCGGCGGGCACGGCGGAGCCCGCCGGTCGTATGCCGTTCGCCTGGGCGGGCGTGACGCTGCACGCCTCCGGCGCGTCACGTCTGCGGGTCCGGCTACGCCCCGGGAATGACGGCGCGATCAGCCTGCTGGCCGTCGACCCGGCGGGGGCACCGGTGCTGAGCGTCGACGCGCTGACCCTCCGGCCGGTGGACGCCGACCAGCTCCGCGAACCCCGGGCCGGCCGAAGGCGGAACCTTTACGCGCTGAACTGGATCGACTCGGCCATCCCAGCCACGCAGAACCGCGGCACCTGGGCGGTGCTGGACGCCCTGGGAGCAGCTGCCGATCCTGTGCTGGAGGGCCTTGGCGCACGCGGCGTGGCAGCCGCAAGCGAGCATCGCCTGAGCGATATCGCCGACGTGGACCGTCGCGTACCGGAGACGGTCATCCTCCCCGTGGCGGGCATGAACCGGGACGCGGCAGAGGTCGGGGACGTGGTATCAGGCGTCCTGGGCGTCCTGCAGGACTGGCTCGGCCGACCGACGCTGGAATCGTCGCGGCTGGTCGTACTGACCCAGGGGGCGGTCGCCGACGGCGTGACCGATCTGGCGGGAGCGGCGGTGTGGGGGCTGGTCCGGTCCGCTCAGTCGGAACATCCGGGCCGATTCTTGCTTGTCGACGCCGACGCGGCGGGAATCGCCGCCGGAGCTGTCGTGGACGCGGTGAACATCGGCGAACCGCAGGTCGCCGTGCGCGGCGGTGCGTTGTCGGTGCCCCGGCTGCGTCCGACCCCGGCGGGTGACGGGCACGACTGGTCGGGTGCCGGCACGGTGCTGATCACCGGCGGGACGGGCGTGCTGGGTGCCTCGGTGGCGCGGCACCTGGTCGAGCGCGGGGCACGCCGGCTGATCCTGGCCAGCCGACGGGGTTCGCAGGCCCCCGGTGCGGCCGACGTGCTGGCGGAACTGTGCAGCGCGGGGGCGCACGTCGAGGCAGTGGCCTGTGACGTCGCCGATCGAGACGCCATTACCCGGCTGCTGGCCGGCCTCCCCGCCGAATATCCGCTCACAGCGGTGATCCACGCGGCCGGTGTGCTCGACGACGGGGTCCTCGAATCGCTGACCCGCGAGCGGCTCGATACGGTTTTCGCGCCCAAGGTCGCGGCGGCCTGGAACCTGCACGAGCTGACCGCCGAGCTGCCGTCGGTGTCGGCGTTCGTGCTGTTCTCCTCGGCCGCGGGCACCCTCGGGAACGCCGGACAGGGCAGCTACGCCGCGGCCAATGCGTTCCTTGATGGCCTCGCGGCATTGCGCCGCGGCCATGGGCTGCCCGGCGTGTCGCTGGCGTGGGGCCTCTGGGCGAAGGAGTCGGGAATGACCGCCCACCTCGATCGGGACGATCACGAGCGGGTGCACCGGAGCGGCGGGAAAGCGCTGGCCACCGACGAGGCAGTGGCGCTGTTCGACGTGGCCGTGGCCGGGCGGCAGCCATGCCTGGTGCCGGTGCGGTTCGACGTCGCGGTGCTGCGCGAGCAGGCCGCTGCCGGAGCGTTGCCGCCGCTGCAGTCGGAGCTGGTATCGGTGCCCCGGCGACGCAGCGCGCACCGGGTCGATATCGGCGACCTACTGCCCGCACGGTTCGCGGGCCTGCCGGAGCCGGGCCGGAAACAACTGGTCGGCGAGGCGGTCTGCGGGCATATCGCGGCCGTGCTCGGGCATACAGACGCGGCCGCCATCCCGGGCGACAAGACTTTTCTCGAGCTCGGATTCGACTCGCTGACCGCGATCGAGCTGCGCAATCGCTTGCAGCACACCACCGGCCTCGCGCTGCCGGCCACGCTCGTCTTCGATCATCCCACGGCGACGGATCTCGTCGAACGGTTGCACGGGATGCTCGCCGACGCGCTCACCGGGACCGATCCGGTTTCGGAACCGGCTGCCGCACGCCATGAGGTCGACAAGATCGACCGATTCGGCATCAAATCGATCTTCAAACGGTTGTGTCGCGAAGACCGGCACGGCGACGCCCTGGACCTCATGATCCGGATCAGCGAGGGCGCACCGAAGATCGAACGCGCCGATGACAGCGTCCGGCCGGGGTCGGTGTTCCTCGCTCGGGGCGAGGCGCCGACCCGGCTGATCTGCTTTCCGGCGTTCGCGGCGATGTCCGGCCCGCACGAGTACGCGCGGTTCGCGGCGCGGTTCCGAGGTCGGCGGGACGTGGTTGCCCTGGAGTATCCGGGCTTCCTTACCGGAACGGATCTGCCCGCCTCTGCCGACGTGCTGACCGAGCTGCTCGCGACGGCGATCAGGGAGCGCTTCGGGGATCGGCCGTTTGCACTGCTCGGGTATTCCTCCGGCGGGTTTGTCGCCCACGCTGTTGCCGAGCGGTTGGAGGAACAGGGCTCGGAGCTCGAGCGTCTGTTCTTGCTGGACGTCTACCGGCCGGGAACCGGGCCCATGGTCGGTATCGGCAAATCGATAATGGAGAACTTCGTCGGCCGGGACGGTGAGCTCGTACCGATCACCGATCGAAGCCTGGTGGTCATGGGCGGGTATTTCAGCATTTTCAGTGACTGGAAACCGGAGAGGATCAAGGCCTCGACGGTTTATGTCAACGCCCGTTCCGCAGTTCCTGAAGTGAGTAATGATGCGCAGTGGCGGCCTAATTGGGAGCTGCCCCACATTCCGGCCGAAGCGCCGGGTGATCACTTCACGATGATGGGAGAGTACGCGACCGAAACCGCTGAGATCCTGGACGATCAGTTCCTCTGATATTCACCTGATTCAATTATCTCTCTAGGGAGAGCAAGAAATGATCGAAAACAACGGCGAGAAAAGTGCCTGCCCGCGCTTTCCGTTCGGGCCGAGGCGACCGGTCGAGCTGGAGCCGGAATTCGCGCAGCTACGACGGGAAGCACCGGTGTCGAGGGTCGAGCTGCCCTATGGCGGCCAGGCGTGGCTGCTCACCCGAATGACCGAAACGAAGGCCATGCTCAACGACACTCGGCTCAGCCGAAAGGCCATGCAGGGCGACCGGCCCCGGCTGACCAAACAGCAGCTTGTCGACCTGGGCGACCTGGCCATGATGGAGCCGGCGGCGCATACGCGCGCCCGGCGGCTGATCGTCCAGGCATTCCGAAAGTGTCCCGCCGAGGGTATGCGGCGTGAAGTGACCGAGATCGTCGATGACCTGCTGGACCGAATGATGGTCAAGGGACCGACGGGTGATTTGGCCGCCGACTTCGCCTCGCTCCTGCCCAGCCGGGTGATCTGCCTGCTGTTGGGCGTGCCCTACGAAGACTGGGACAAGCTGGGCGGGTACATCCGCACACTTGTCATGCAGGATGCGAATACCGGCGGTAACGCGGCCACCAGCGCCATGTTCTCGATGATCTCGTACTTCGCTTCGCTGATCGCGGCCCGCCGGCGCGAGCCGGGCGACGACCTGATCAGCGCGCTGCTCCAGGCCACCAACGGCGATGACGCGTTCACCGATGAAGAAGTGAAGATGCATGCGGTCACCATTTTCATCGCCGGCTACGAAACCACATCGTGCCAGATCGTCAACTCGGTCTGCGCGCTGCTGAAACACCCCGACAAGCTGAAATGGCTGCAAGAGAACCCGGACGCCATGCCGAATGCCGTGGAGGAACTACTTCGATATGCCCCGCTCACCGATGCGGCCATGCCGCAGGTCGCGACCGAAGATCTCGAACTCGGCGGGGTGACGATCCGAAAGGGGGAGGTCGTGATCCCGTCGCCGGTGTCCGCGAATCACGATGAGGCGGTGTTCGAGCGGGCGGACGAACTGGATTTGCGCCGTGGCTCCGAATTGAACCAGCATGTTGCGTTCGGACACGGCTCGCGCTACTGCATCGGTGCACCGATCGCGCGTTTGGAACTGCAGGTCGCGTTGGGTGCGATTTTTCGTCGTATGCCCGATATCAGCCTGGCCGTGCCCGAGGAGGAGCTGCGTCTGAAATCTGCGCTGGCCATCCGCGGGTTCGATCATTTCCCGATCAATTGGTAACACTGCTCATTGCTCTCTCGGAACGGTCAAGAAATGCTGGAAAAAGAAAACAATACGGTCTGCCCGCGCTTTCCTTTCGGGTCGCAGCCCGGCGAACTGGAGCCGGAGTATGCCCGGCTGCGCCGGGAGTCCCCGGTGGCGCGGGTGGAGTTGCCCTATGGCGGCCAGGCCTGGCTGCTCACCCGGATGAGCGAAACCAAGTCGGCACTCGGCGATCCCCGGTTCAGCCGCCAGGCGATGCGGGGCGACGTGCCGCGTTATATCGAAGCGGAGATCCCGGATGACGGGAGCCTGAGTGGTCTGCCCTCGATGGATGCGCCGCAGCATTTGCGTACCAGGAGGTTGATCGCCCAGGCGTTCACGAATCGGCGCATCGAGGCAATGCGGCCCAGGCTTACCGAGATCGTCGACGATTTGCTCGACCGGATGATGGCAAAGGGTCGGCCCGCCGACCTCGTCGCCGACTTCGCGGCGATCCTGCCTGCCAATGCGGTTTGCCTGCTTTTGGGTGTGTCGTATGACGAGTGGGATGCGCTCGGCGGGCATGTGGCCACCCTCATGAAGGAGGGCACCGTCCCAGGTGAACAGGTGTTCATTGCTTGGCAGTCGCTGCGGTCGCGCCTCGAGGCGCTGACCGTTGCCCGGCGCGCCGAGCCGGGTGATGACCTGGTCAGCGCACTTACCCAGGCGACAGTCGGGGACGACAGCTTCACCGACGAGGAAATCGTGGACCACATCAGCGTGATCTTCGCCGCCGGGTATGAGACCACCAAATGCCAGATCGTCTCTTCGGTCTGTGCGCTGCTGCGTTATCCCGATCAGCTGGCGTGGCTGAGCCGGAATCTCGATGCGGTTCCGCAGGCTGTCGAGGAACTGCTCCGGTACGTTCCGCTGACCGATGCGGGAGTCCTGCCCTCGGTGGCGATGGAAGATGTCGAGCTCGGCGGGGTGCTGATTCCGAAGGGCGATGTCGTGTACCCGTGTCCGGTCTCCGCGAATCGGGACGAGACGGTATTCGATCGGGCCGACGAGCTGGACCTGCGCCGCAGCGTCGGCCCGAACCGGCACATGGCGTTCGGGCACGGCCCGCACCTTTGTGTCGGCGCACCGCTCGCCAGGATGGAACTGCAGATCGCGCTCGGGGCGATCCTGCGGCGTATGCCGGAAATCAAGCTTGCCGTGCCCGAGGAACAACTGCCGTTGAAGCCAGGGCTGGTGATCCGCGGGTACGACCTTTTCCCCATCAGTTGGTGACCGCCGATGTGGGGGAGCGGTTGCCCGCTTCCTCACGTCGGCACGCTGACCGCCTGGTTATCTCACCTGGCTGATCTGAGTCGAGCACGCGACCTGAGCAAAGGCGCGGATCATGGCGTCCTCGGCGGCGGTGCGCCAGAGGAGGACGGTAGCCATAGGCGGCATGTCCTCGATGGTGACCAACTCGAGTCCGGGGAATGGGATCCGGTCCAGCAGCGTGCTGATCGTGCATAGCAGGCCAGTGCCGCGGGACACGAGGACCAGCAGGTCATCGGTGCGGATATCGGTGCGGCCGGTCAGGGTGGCCATGTCGTCGGTGGTGTACTGCAGGGCTCGGCCGGAGGGGGTGACGCGGGGTGTCCAGAGGTCGCAGATCAGCGGTGTCATTCCTTCATACGGCCGGATCAGGACATAGTCCACCAGGTCGTCCAGGCACACCGACGCCCGGCACGCCAGCGGGTGGCCGGCCGGGACGAGTATTGCGCGAGGTACGCGGTCCAGCACCGGACCCACGGTCAGCCCCGGCGTCGCCAGCGCCGTTCCATCGCCGCCGGGTGACCAGGCCAGCACGATGTCGTTTTCCCCCGTGGCGTTCCGCAGGACCATTTCCGTGGTGGTGTTCCGCAGTACCCGATCTGTGTCGTTGCTGTCAACGGCGTTCAGCACCACCGTGCACCTGGGGTGCGCGGCCTCGAACGCTGCGACGACCTGGGCAGCGAACGAGCCGCCGATGGTAGGCAGGTAGCCGACGTGCAGCCGCCCTCGGAGATGCCGGGCGGATCGCTGCGCGTCGTGTAGGGCGCCCAGCAGCTCCCCGTGTGCGCGCTTGACCCGCTCCCTGAACTGCTCGCCGAGCGGGGTGATCGTCACCCGCCGGCTGGTCCGCTCGAACAGCGCACCGCCGACCTCGCGCTCGAGATCGCGGATCAACTGGCTGACCCGCCCCCTGGTCACGCCCAGCCGTTCCGCGGCCTTCCCGAAGTGCAATTTCTCGGCCAGTACCAGAAATGTCTCGACCTCGCGCAGTTCCACAGCGTTCCCCCCCCAGCCGTTCTATCTGGAGCTGGCCGCTGCTGCGGGCCCGGTAAACGCACTCCCGGGCAGGTCCGTTCGCCCTCAGCCCCCTCGCGACAGCGAGTGTAACCCCCGCCGGTGCCGTCTCACAGGCTCGAGCTTTCGTGGACAATCGGGGGTCCTGGAAGTGCTGGGCGGGAGCTGTTTTCGGGGGCGCAGCGAACGTGGCGGCCGTCATCCCGTTGCAGGGATATGCGGCCTCGAGCATTCGTTCGTGCGGGCGCTCTCGAGCACGACAGTTGTTCCAGTACACGGGTGGGCCGTTTGTAAACTGGGAGCCGTGGTTGAATGACCGCGGGGTGGCGACAGAGCGAAGGGACGAACTGCATTGCAGACCGGGATGGTTCTCCTGATCATTCTGGTGCTCACGCTCGTGTTCCTGGCCCTCGCCTCGACCTATCGCCTGATCATGTTGCGGCGCGGCGGAACCGCCGCACTGCTGCGAGTACTGCCCGCGCGCGGTGGACAGGGTTGGCGGCACGGACTGATCCGCTACGACGAGGACCGAATGGTCTTTTTCAAGCTGACCAGCCTGAAACTCGGACCGGACTGCACAATTCATCGCCAGGGCATCGAGATCGGCGACCGCCGCGGACCCGTCGGCGACGAATACGACATCATGAGCGACGACATCGCGGTGATCGCGGTGACCGATCGGGACGGCAGCTACGAGCTGGCCCTGGATCGAGCATCGCGGACTGCTTTTCTCTCCTGGGTGGAGTCTCGTCCGTCAGACCGCACCCGCCGGATGCGCTGAGGAATCAGTTGTTGTGTGAGCAGCGGTTAGGGTTGGTCGTGTGAGTGTGCATCTGACGCGGATCTACACGCGTACCGGCGATGACGGGACCACTGGTCTCAGTGATTTTTCGCGGGTCGCGAAGACCGATCCGCGGCTGGTCGCGTATGCCGACTGCGATGAGACGAACGCCGCAATCGGGGTGGCGCTCGCGCTCGGGCAGCCCGGGGAGCAGTTGCGCGAGGTGCTGCTCCAGATACAGAACGATCTGTTCGATGCGGGGGCGGATCTGTCTACCCCCGTTGTCGCTGCGCCGAAGTACCCGCCGCTGCGCATCACTCAGCTCTACATCGATCGGCTCGAGGGTTGGTGCGACGAGTTCAATGCTGAACTGCCAGCACTGAATTCGTTCATTCTGCCGGGCGGCACCCCGCTCGGGGCGCTGCTGCACACGGCGCGCACCGTCGCTCGCCGCGCGGAACGTTCCGCCTGGGCCGCGGTGGAGACACACCCGGACGACACGAACGTTTTGCCTGCCAAATACTTGAATCGGCTGTCGGACCTCCTCTTCATCCTGAGCCGCGTGGCCAATCCGGGCGGCGATATCCTGTGGAAGCCCGGCGGAACCAGGTCGAGCACCTGATAATGCTCGAGACACAAGGACGCACGTCCTCGAGTTCATGGGTAACACCCCGGGTACACCCAGAACTCGGGGGGCGGTAGGAGGCGAAGCCGACGGGGGTGGGTGAATTCAGCCCCGCACCCGACCGTCGGCCCGTAACCGAACTACCGTGGCACCCCTAGTGCGCTGAATACCCGGAGTGGCGGAACAGTGCCGCAACTATCCTTGCACCCAACAGTGCGCCGAATACGCGGAGAGGCGGCATGGAACGGTTTTTGGTTACCGGCGGGAATCGACTCGTCGGTGAAGTCGCGGTGGGGGGCGCCAAGAACAGCGTCCTCAAGCTGATGGCCGCTGCCTTGCTGGCCGAGGGCACCACCACGATCACGAACTGCCCGGACATTCTCGACGTGCCGCTGATGGGTGACGTGCTGCGCGGCCTCGGCTGCGACGTCGCGATCGACGCCGGGGTGGTCACCATCAACACCCCGGCAGAACCGAAGTACCACGCGGACTTTCCTGCGGTAACGCAGTTCCGCGCGTCGGTCTGTGTACTCGGTCCGCTGATGGCGCGCTGCAAGCGTGCCGTCGTCGCGCTCCCCGGCGGTGACGCGATCGGTTCCCGCCCACTCGATATGCATCAGGCCGGCCTGCGGTTGCTCGGTGCGACCAGCGAGATCGAGCACGGTTGCGTGGTCGCGCGGGCTGACGAGCTGCAGGGCGCCAAGATTCGGCTCGACTTCCCGTCCGTGGGTGCGACCGAGAACATCTTGATGGCGGCCGTGCTCGCCGAGGGCGAGACGGTGATCGACAACGCCGCGCGCGAACCCGACATCGTCGACCTGTGCAACATGCTGGTGCAGATGGGCGCCCGGGTCACCGGTGCGGGCACGTCGGTACTGACGGTGCAGGGCGTCAAGCGGCTCTCGCCGACGACGCACCGGGTGATCGGCGACCGCATCGTCGCGGCCACCTGGGGAATCGCCGCGGCGATGACGATGGGCGACGTCCGGGTGACCGGGGTCAATCCCAAGCATCTGTCCCTGGTACTGGACAAACTGCGTTCGGCGGGCGCGCGCATCTCCTTCGAGCAGGACGGTTTCCGCGTCGTGCAGGCCGAGCGGCCGCGCGCGGTGAACTTCTCCACGCTGCCGTTTCCCGGATTCCCCACCGATCTACAGCCGATGGCGATCGGGCTCGCCGCGATCGCCGACGGCACGTCGATGATCACCGAGAACGTCTTCGAGGCGCGTTTCCGCTTTGTGGAGGAGATGATCCGGCTCGGCGCCGACGCGCGGACCGATGGTCATCACGCGGTGGTGCGCGGTATTCCGCGGTTGTCGAGTGCGCCGGTGTGGTCGTCGGACATTCGGGCCGGCGCCGGTTTGGTACTCGCCGGTCTGGTTGCCGACGGAACCACCGAGGTGCACGACGTCTTCCACATCGACCGCGGTTACCCGAATTTCGTCGAGCAACTGCAGGCTCTGGGCGGCGAAGTGAAGCGAGTCGGCGCGGCCGAATGACGCGTTAACGCTGAAAATGCTTCCTGACCAGCAGATTTGACATGATGCACGCAGACACGTAACTTTATTCGAGTCAGAGCGACACGGACACCGACCCGAGCCGAGTAGCTGAGCGGAAACGCTGAGTGAAGGCCAGGGAAACGAGGTAGTACGAGGAGCGCCTGACGCTCACACTGGCTCGATCGAGACCCCGGATTTGGTTCTGGGGGAACGGCTGAGTTAAGCTGTATAAGTTGCCTCACTGATCAAGCGGATTTTGTCTGTGCGATGGTGTGTGCGTGTGTTCTTTGAGAACTCAATAGTGTGTCGATGAATGTCAGTGCCAATTATTTGAATTG
>NZ_JBEYZJ010000018.1:0-55324 GCF_040645995.1 Nocardia sp. NPDC046473 | reverse complement strand
GTCTCGGCGCACGGGTATGGCTATGGTCCGGCGTTCCAAGGTTTGCGGCGGATGTGGCAGCGCGGCGAGGAGCTGTTCGCAGAGGTTGCGCTGCCCGAGGACGGGGGTTCGCCCGCTGGTGAGTTCGCCGTGCATCCAGCATTGTTCGATAGCGCGCTGCATGCGATGCTGCCCGGCGTCAGCGACCGTCACGACCAACTCGGTCGCGCAGGACTGCCGTTCCTGTGGCGCGGTGTGCGCGTGCATGCCGTCGGTGCCGACCGCGCGCGCGTCCGCATCGCGCCCGCCGCGGCGGACGGGGTAACGATCCGCCTGGTCGACGAGGACGATCACCCGATCGTGACCGTCGACTCGCTCACCGTCCGTGCAGTCCCCGGTCAACTACTCCGGTCGACAAACACGGCGCGGCAGGACTCGTTGTATCGGCTCGACTGGATCGAACAGCCACTTCCCGTGGCGGTGCCGGATGACCGGTCGCAGTGGATGTTCTTGGGCGCCAACAACACCGATACCGACGATCTGGCCGGTGTCGTGGCCGATGAGCTGCGGACACCGGATCTGACGGCATTGACCGCGGCCATCGATGCCGGCCGTCCGGTGCCGCCGGTGGTGGTGGCATCGATCGCGGTTCCCCGGTCCGTCGAGACGGTTGCCGCCGGTGTGCGGCAGTGCCTGGACGAGGTGCTCGGGTTGTTGCAGGCGTGGTTGGCCGAGCCGCGCTCGGCTGAATCCCGGCTGGTCGTGCTGACTCGTGGCGCCACCGGCATCGGTGGTGAATCCGATGGGGAGGCAACAGATCCGGCCGTGGGTTTGGCGGGCGCGTCGGTGTGGGGTCTGGTGCGTTCGGCACAGACGGAGAATCCGGGTCGGATCGTGCTGGTCGATATCGATGACACGGTCGAATCGAGCCGCGCGCTACCGGCGGTGGTCGCGGGCAGCGAAGCACAGGTGGTGTTGCGGGCCGGGGCTATCCAGGTCCCGCGGCTGGCGCGGGTAGATGTTCCGCAGCGGTTGGTGCTGCCCGAAGATCGGCCGTGGCGGATCGGTGCCCCGGAGGTGGGGTCGCTGGACGCGCTGCAGGCGGTCAGCGACCGAGCGGCCGAGCACGCCGCTACCGGAGTACTGGAGTCCGGACAGGTGCGGGTAGCCATGCGCGCGGCCGGGGTGAACTTCCGGGACGTGCTGATGACGTTGGGCATGTACCCGGGCGAGGTCGCCCTCGGCGGCGAGGGGGCCGGCGTCGTCGTGGAAGTTGGACCAGACACAACAGGTTTCGCGCCCGGCGATCAGGTGATGGGTATCTTCCGAGAAGCGTTCTCCCCGGCCGCGGTGGCTGATGCGCGGATGCTGGCGCCCATGCCGGCGGGGTGGTCGTTCGAGCAGGCCGCGGCGGTGCCGGTGGTGTATTTGACCGCCTACTACGGGCTGGTGGATCTGGCCGGGTTGCGGGCAGGCGAATCGGTGCTGGTGCACTCGGGCGCCGGTGGCGTAGGCATGGCCGCGATCCAGTTGGCGCAACACTTGGGTGCGCGGGTGTTCGCGACGGCGAGCCCGGGCAAGTTCGCAGTGCTACGGCAGTTGGGGCTCGATGACGCTCATATCGCGTCGTCGCGCACCATCGAATTCGAAACCGCTTTCCTGGCGGCAACGGCGGGCGACGGCATCGATGTCGTCCTCAACTCCCTCGCTTACGAATTCTTGGACGCCTCGCTGCGCACGACCGCCGCGCACGGCCGATTCATCGAGATGGGCAAGACGGATCCGCGCGACTCCCAGGAGCTTTCGCGCGAATTCCCGACTATCGAGTATCGAGCCTATGACTTGATACGTGACGCCGGCGCCGAGCGTATCCAGCAGATGCTCGCCGAAGTGCTGGAGTTGTTCCGAGTCGGCGCGTTGCGGGTGCGCCCGGTTCGGGTGTGGGACGTGGCACGAGCGCCGGAGGCGTTCCGATTCATGCGCGAGGGCCGGCACATCGGCAAGAACGTGTTGCGCGTGGACGGTTCCGCTCCGATGTGGGATGCGCAAGGGACGGTGTTGATTACGGGCGGTTCGGGTGTGTTGGGGTCGATGCTGGCTCGGCATGTGGTGGGTGTGCACGGTGTGCGGCGGGTGTTGTTGGTGAGTCGGCGTGGTGCTTGTGCTGAGGGGTTCGCTGTGTTGCGGGAGGAGTTGTTGTCCGCGGGTGCGGTGTCGGTGGTGGCGGTGGCGGCGGATGTGGCTGATCGTGGGCAGTTGGCGGCTGTGTTGGCCGGGGTGGATCCGGCGTTTCCGGTGCGGGTGGTGGTGCATACCGCTGGTGTGCTCGACGATGGTGTGATCACCTCGCTCACGCCTGAGCAGGTGGATCGGGTTCTGGCCCCGAAGGTGGCCGCGGCGTGGCACCTGCATGAATTGACCCGGGATCTGGATCTACGCGGGTTTGTCCTGTACTCCTCGGTGTCGGGAGTGCTGGGTTCGCCGGGGCAGGGCAATTACGCGGCGGCCAACGCCTTCCTGGACGGGCTGGCTCACTACCGGCGCGGTCTTGGTCTGCCTGCGACGTCGTTGGCGTGGGGTTTGTGGGAACAGGCCTCGGGCATGACCGGGCATCTGCAATCCAGTGATCGGGAGCGGATGAACCGGGGCGGGTTGGTGGCTATGACCGGCGGCGAGGGGCATGAGCTACTGGATCGGGCACTGACCATGCCGGCACCGGCCTTGGTCCCGGCGCGGTTCGATCCGAACATGCTGCACGCCAACGGTATCGGCGGCATCTTCGCCGGTCTGTCCGCCCTCGGCACGGATCGGCGCACGACCTCGAATCGTGGCCGCGCGGCGTCGGCCGGGTTGGCCGAGCGATTGGCCTCGGCGCCGGTGGAGCGGCGGCAGGCGCTGCTGACCGAGGCGATCACCGGTGAAGTCGCGGCCGTGCTCGGACATGACCACGGCGGCGAGATCGCTACCGGTCGCACGTTCAAAGACCTGGGGTTCGATTCGCTGACCGCGGTGGAGTTGCGTAACCGGCTCACCAAGCTGACCGGACTGCGGTTGCCGACCACTCTCATCTTCGACTATCCGGACGTCAGCACCCTCACCCGATACCTCGACGAAGGCTTCGGTCAGCCTGTGCGGCCGTTTGATTCGCTGATGAACGACATGCGCGTGATGCGAGGCAAGCTGCCGACCCTGCTGTCGAACGAATCACCTCGGGATGAATTCATCGCGC
Source organism: Nocardia sp. NPDC046473 (assembly GCF_040645995.1). Lineage (NCBI taxonomy): Bacteria > Bacillati > Actinomycetota > Actinomycetes > Mycobacteriales > Nocardiaceae > Nocardia > Nocardia sp. NPDC046473. The sequence continues at coordinate 52,116 of NZ_JBEYZJ010000018.1, read as the reverse complement.
AATTACAGGAAATGATCGAACTCTGCCGGGAGTCGATCAAGTCCGAGCTGCCCGATCTCGACGCGGCGTCGGATGACGAGTTGTTCGCGTTGGCCAATGAATTGGACTGATCCAGGTCCGTCTCGAGAATTTAGGTGGGAATGACATGACCAACGAAGAGAAGCTGCGCGAGCACCTCAAGCTTACGATCGAGAAGGCGCGAACCGCCCGCGACCGGCTCCGTGAGGTCGAGGGCCGGTTGACCGAACCGATCGCGATCGTCGGCATGGGTTGCCGGTTCCCGGGTGGTGCCGCCTCGGCGGAACAGTTGTGGGAACTGGTCGCCGACGGGGTGGACGCGGTGGCGGGTTTGCCGACGGATCGTGGGTGGCCGGTGGATATGTTCGATCCGGACCCGGACGCGATCGGGAAGAGTTATGTGCGGGAGGGTGCATTCCTCTATGACGCAGCGGATTTCGACGCGGAGTTCTTCGGGATCTCGCCGCGGGAGGCGTTGGCGATGGATCCGCAGCAGCGGTTGTTGCTGGAAGCCGCGTGGGAGACCATCGAGCACGCGGCCATCGATCCGGTCAGCCTGCGCGGCACCGACGTCGGTGTCTATGTGGGCGCGATAGCCCAGGAGTACGGGCCGCGGATAGGCCGCGGACCCGCTGACGTGGAGGGGTTTTCGGTCACCGGCAGCACCTTGAGTGTGGCTTCGGGCCGGGTCTCCTACGTGCTGGGGTTGGTGGGTCCGGCGGTGTCGGTGGACACGGCATGTTCGTCGTCGCTGGTCGCGATGCATCAGGCGGTGTCCGCGTTGCGGGCGGGGGAGTGCTCGATGGCGTTGGCCGGTGGCGTGACGGTGATGGCGACCCCCGGGACATTCGTGGAGTTTTCGCGGCAGCGTGGCTTGGCTCCCGATGGCCGGTGCAAATCGTTCTCGTCGACCGCGGATGGTGTCGGTTGGTCTGAGGGCGTGGGTTTGCTACTGCTGGAACGGCTTTCGGAGGCGCAGCGGTTGGGCCATGAGGTGTTGGCGGTGGTGCGTGGTTCGGCGGTGAATCAGGATGGCACGTCGAATGGTTTGACCGCGCCGAACGGTCCGTCGCAGCAGCGGGTTATCCGGCAGGCGCTGGTCAGCGCGGGACTCGGCACCGCAGACGTGGATGTGGTGGAAGCGCATGGCACGGGGACTCGGTTGGGTGACCCGATCGAGGCCGAGGCGTTGCTGGCGACCTACGGGCAGGATCGGCCGTCGACGCGGCCGCTGTGGTTGGGGTCGGTGAAGTCGAATATCGGTCATACCCAGGCGGCCGCGGGGGTGGCCGGGGTGATCAAGATGGTGCAGGCGATGCGCGAGGGCGTGTTGCCGAAGTCGTTGCATGTGGAAGCGCCGTCGCCGCAGGTGGATTGGGCGGCCGGTGCGGTGGAGTTGTTGACCGAGGCCAGGCCGTGGGATACCGATGGTTCGCCGCGGCGGGCGGCGGTGTCGTCCTTCGGGATCAGCGGCACGAATGCGCATGTGATCCTCGAACAAGCACCCGAGTACGCGGGTGCGCAATCCCTGGCCGCTGGTGCCGTAGACCAGCCAGGCAAGAGCTGAAACAGTGGTCCCGGCACGGTGGGGCGAAGCCGGCGCACCGTGCCGGGAGTTACTCAGCCTCGGGCGGCGGACTGCAAACCGATCTGCATGTCCCGCAGCTTTGCGGTGAACGCGGCGACATGTGCGTCCACCTGAGCCGGTCGGTCGGCCGGTGTGGCGGGGCTCAGGAGAGGCTTCCTGGCATGCTCGAGCCGCCCCGCGGTGATGGTGTCTACGCCGAGGTTTTCGAATACATAATCACGGACGCCGAAGTAATCACCCTGGCCGAGCATGAAGGCTAGCTTTGTGCCGCAGCATGCATCGAAGGACTCCCGGTGACACACAATGTCGGTCGCGACAGTTCGGAGTGACATCGCGGTCCGGCGGGATTTTTGGTTCTGCGTCCCATGAATGGTGTCACCGCGCAGGACAAGCAGATCTCCCGCTGCCAGTTGTGGCGTCCTCGCAATCGACGCGAGGTCGGTGCGAAATGGCGTATAACTGCCGGTGTTGTCGTCGAAGCGCATATCTGTCGTGTAGCGAGCTGCCCCGGCCCCGACGACCAGCGCATGGAGATCCGGCTCGACTGTCGCGAGCTCTGAAAATGGAATGACAGTAACGTTGGAATTGGCAATATCGTCCTTCTGGAGAACGATGTACAGATTCGCGTACCGCAGGTGATCGCCGATGTCGTAGTAACTGCCGTGTTCCTGATGTAGTGGAAAATTTGCTGATTGTTCGGGACTGTCGGGATCTACCGAAAAGAAAACACCCTGGGTCAGTGTCATGTCGTATCCGAACAGTTCCGACTGCAGCTTCTTGACCTTATCTTGCACTGATGTGCTGATTTGTAGAGGGTCATTGATTACCGAGACGAGACGCCTGCCAAGCGATCCCTCGCCGCTGCCGTGGCCGGTGGACTCGGCGAATTCGAGTAGATCATCGATCTCGCGTGCATCGAGGAATGCTTCGATGTGGACGAATCCATCGTTTGCGATCGTTTCTTGTAGGGTCATTTCAGCCTGCTCCTTCCGGGGGTATCCCATATACTTCGCGTTGGAATCCCCTATTTGTCCACCCCTGTGTTACCCCTATTTTCGCTGTCTGACGTGGCAGTATTGGTAATCCGAAATGGCTGTCAACCTTCGCGCCTTCGTGTGATCGCAAGGAGAAAGATAGGGGTCTCATAGGGGTTTCAGTATGGGGATGCGAGCTACCTATGCTCTATCAAAAATCACTATGGCCGGCGGCGAGGAATTCTCCCTATGCATTTTCAGGCTCAATTGGATTCGCCTGGCGGGCAGCAGGGTTCGCTGCCGGCACCGGGGTGGGTGCTGTCCGGTCGTAGCGAGGCGGCGTTACGAGGTCAGGCGGCCCGGTTGCGGGAATTCCTGAACCGGCAGCCGGATCTCGTGTCGGCGCCGGACGGGTGTGCCGAGGTGGGCTTCTCGCTCGCCACGACGCGGACGCGGTTCGAGCATCGCGCGCTGGTGACCGGCGCCGACGGCGGGGATCTGCTGTCCGGGCTCGACGCTCTGGCCGGGCACATACCGGCGGCGAATGTGTTCACCGGCAGCGATTTGCGGGGCGGGACGGTATTCGTCTTCTCCGGTCAGGGTGCGCAATGGCTCGGCATGGGCCGCGAATTGCTGGAAACGGCACCGGTGTTCGCCGAGAGCATCCATGCCTGCGCGCGGGCGCTGGAACCATTCGTGGCATGGTCGCTGCCCGAGGTGCTCGGCGCCGAACCGGACGCCGCGGCGCTGGACCGGGTGGACGTGGTGCAGCCGATGCTGTGGGCGGTGATGGTCTCCCTGGCCGAACTGTGGCGTTCCTATGGCGTCGAGCCCGATGCGGTCGTGGGTCATTCTCAAGGCGAAATCGCCGCCGCCTGCGTCGCGGGCGCCCTGTCGCTGCAGGACGCGGCTCGGATCGTGGCCTTGCGCAGCAAGGCCTTGTGCGCGGTTGCCGGTGACGGCGCCATGATGTGGCTGGCTGCCTCCCCGCAGTCGGCCGCCGAACTGCTGGCACCGTGGCGCGATCGCCTCGCGATCGCCTCGGTCAACAGCCCCGCATCGGTGGTTGTCTCGGGGCCGTGTGGTGCGCTCGACGAGTTCGAACGGGTCGTGTCCAAGGCCGGGATCTGGCGTTGGCGCATCCCCGGTGTGGATTTCGCGGCGCATTCACCGGCGATCGACCGGTTGGCCGAGACATTGCACGAGGATTTGGGCGCCGTCACGCCGATGCCGAGCCGAATCCCGTTCTACTCCACCGTCACCGGCACCCGGATCGACACCATCGAACTCGACGGCGGCTACTGGTACCGCAACTTGCGTGAGACGGTGCAGTTCCACGCCGCTACCACCGCATTGCTGGCCGACGGTCATGCCTTGTTCATCGAGGTCAGCCCGCATCCGGTGCTGGGCATCACCGTGCAGGAAACCGTCGACGACACCGGAGCTCGTGCAGCCATAGTCGAGACACTGGCCCGGGACCGCGGCGGCCTGGACCAGTTCGGCACCGCCCTCGCCCGCGCTCATCTGTGGGGCGCCGAAGTCCATTGGCCCGCAGTATATTCCGGTCATCGTCGGCCGATCCGGTTGCCTACCTATGCCTTTCAACGCCGTCGCTACTGGCTCGCCGCCGGTGCCGAAGGCGGGGATGTCGCCGCGGTCGGATTGACCACGGCCGATCATCCGCTGGCCGGAGCCGTCGTGCTTGCGCCCGAGACGGGCGGTGTGACCTTGTCGGGCCGGTTGTCCTCGGCCACGCAGCCATGGCTGGCCGATCACGCGCTGAGTGGGACGGTGCTGTTCCCCGGGACCGGTTTCGTGGAGTTGGTGGTCCGCGCCGGTGACGAGGTCGGCTGCCCAGTGATCCAGGAACTGACGCTGCTGGCACCCCTGGTGCTGCCCGCCGACACTGCCGTGCACATCCAGATCCTGATCGCCGCGGTCGGCGAGAGCGACCCGGCCGGCAACACGGTCGAGTCGCGGGCGGTGTCGGTGTATTCCCGTGTGGAGAACAGTGACCGGGAGTGGACGCTGCACGCGCGTGGAGTTGTCACCCCCGACACCGCCGCTACGGCTGCGGTGGTGTCGGGTGATTCGGCGGATTTGACGGTGTGGCCGCCGATGGGCGCGGTCGCTGTACCGATCGACGGCCTCTACGAGCGGCTGGCCGCGGCCGGATACGAGTACGGCCCCACGTTCCAGGGCCTGCAAGCGGTATGGCGTCGTGGCGAGGATCTCTTCGTGCAGGCCGCGCTGCCCGAGCCGGTCACCGACGCGCAACGCTACGGACTGCACCCCGCATTGCTGGACGCCGTCCTGCACGCGACATTGGCCGACCAAGATTTCGGTCGCGACGACGACGCGATCGTTACGTTGCCGTTCGCGTGGGAGCAGATCGACCTGCGCGCGACCGGGGCATCGGTAGTGCGCGCCTGCATTACTCCGCAAGCTGAGAACGCAGTATCGATCGAGGTTGCCGACGGGACCGGTCACCCGGTGATATCGATCCGGTCGCTCACCTCACGACCAGTCACCGCCGAACTTCCCACTACCTCGGCCCGCGAGCCTCTGCACACCGTGCACTGGACGTCGCTACCGGTGGTCACCGACTCGGCGTTGCCGGTAGCGGCAACTCCTGCGCTGCTCTACTCCGACTGGATCGATAGCAGTGAGCCGATACCACCACCGGTGGTCGTGCTCGACATGCGAACCACTGCTGGACATACCGATACCGACGTGTTGCCGCGGGTGCATAGCGCTACTCATGAGGTGTTGGCGGTGTTGCAGGGGTGGTTGCCGGAAGAACGGTTCGCGTCGAGCACATTGGTGGTGCTGACATGTGATGCGCTGGGTGTGGCCGGATCGGCCGTCACCGATCTGGCCGGATCTGCGGTGTGGGGTCTGGTGCGGTCGGCGCAGTCGGAGAATCCAGGCCGGATCGTGCTCGTCGACACCGACTCCACCAGAGGCCTCGATACCGCGGATCTCACGGAACTCGCCGCGACGCTGTCGACATCACAAGAACCGCAGATCGCGATCCGCCGGGGTGTTCCGTATCGGGCTCGTGCCGTCCCAGCACGCCATGATTCGCTGTTGACGGTCCCTGAGGAACAACCGTGGCGGCTGGAAGTCGGTGACATAGGTTCGCTCGACAGTCTGGAGTTGGCCGGCTACCCGTCGGCCGGCGAGCCGCTCGAAGCAGGGCAGGTACGGATAGCGATACGTGCTGCCGGTTTGAATTTCCGGGACGTTCTGGTCGCGCTCGGCGTCGTGAACCTGCCCTGGGAAACCCTGCAAGGCGAGGGGGCCGGTGTGGTCGTCGAGGTCGGGCCGGGAGTGGTCGACCTCGCTCCAGGTGACCGAGTGTACGGCTGTATGGGGAGTGGGATCTGCTCTGTGGGGATCACGGATCACCGTCTGGTCACCCGGATCCCAGCAGGCTGGACTTTCGCCGAGGCCGCCGCGATCCCAGCGGTGTTCATGACGGCCTATTACGGTTTGCGGGACCTGGGCGGGGGGCGGTCGGGGGAGAAGTTGCTGTTGCACGCGGCTACCGGTGGGGTGGGTATGGCAGCGGTGCAGTTGGCCCGGCATTGGGGTATGGAGGTCTTCGCCACCGCGAGCCCCGGCAAGTGGGACACGCTGCGCGCGATGGGCTTTGATGATCAGCACATCGCGAACTCCCGGACGCTCGAGTTCGAGGCGGAGTTCCTTCGGGCCACCGGCGGCCGAGGAATGGATATCGTGTTGAACTGCCTGGCCGACGAGTTCGTCGATGCCTCGTTGCGGTTGTTGGTGCGGGGCGGACGCTTCCTGGAGATGGGTCGGACCGACCTCCGCGACAGCCGGCAGGTCGCCGCTCGATATTCGGGAGTGGCTTATCAGGCGTTCGGTATGTTCGACGCCGGAATAGACGGGATGCAACGCATACTCGCCGAGCTCGCTGTCATGTTCGACAGCGGCGTGATCAACCGCCTTCCGGTGCAGGCATGGAACATTCAGCAAGCCCGCGAAGCCTTCCGGTTCTTCAGCCAGGCACGCCATATCGGCAAGATCGTTCTGACGATCCCCGCCGGCCCCGACACGATGTCGGGTGGGACGGTGCTGATCACCGGTGGCACAGGTGGTCTGGGTGGTCTGGTGGCCCGGCACCTGGTGGCGGTTCATGGTGTCAGATCGTTGCTGTTGACCAGCCGCCAGGGCATGGCAGCTCCGGGTGCGGCCGAGTTGGCGGCAGAACTGCAGGGGTTGGGCGCCCGGGTGCGGGTGGTGGCCTGTGATGTGTCGGATCGGGCGGCGCTCGCGGAACTGTTGACCACGGTCCCGGTCGAGCATCCGTTGACCGGTGTGGTGCATGCCGCGGGTGTGCTCGACGACGGGGTGATCGCCTCGTTGACCCCGGACCGGATCGACACCGTGCTGGCACCTAAAGCCGCCGCGGCGTGGCATCTGCACGAGCTCACCCGGCACCTGGACCTGACGATGTTCGTGCTGTTCTCCTCCGCCGCAGGCGTCATCGGATCACCCGGGCAAGGTAACTACGCCGCTGCGAGCACCTTCCTCGACGGACTTGCCCAACACCGCCATGCACACGGCCTGCCCGCCACCTCCATCGCGTGGGGACTGTGGGCCATCCGAACGGGATTGACCGGGGGGCTGACCGACGCCGATATCGCACGGATGAACCAGGGCGGCTTCCTGGGGTTGTCCGAAGAGCAAGGTCTCGCATTCTTCGACGCCGCACTCGCACAGCCACATCCCACCGTGGTGGCCGCCCGCCTGGACGAGGCGGCCTTGCGCAACCAAGCCCGGACGGCCGGGCTGGCGCCTTTGTGGCGACAGGTGATCACCGCTTCGCGGCGCATGGCCGGCGACGGTGCGACGACTTCGGCCTTGCGCCAGCGCCTGCACGGACTGTCACAAGCCGAACAGGTGGCCGCGGTGCTCGAGTTGGTGCGGTCGCAGGCCGCGCTGGTACTGGGACACGAAGGGCCCGGCGCGATCACGGCCGACCGCAACTTCCGCGACCTGGGCTTCGACTCACTGACCTCGGTCGAGCTCAGGAACAGGATCAAGGCAGCGATATGAAACAGGTACCCAGCACGATGAACAACGATCCTGCGGTTCCACTGCGTAGTCGGTCCGCGGCTGGTGTGTCACTGCCAGTGACCGTGGTTTACGACTATCCGACGCCTCGACTGCTGGCCGAACACATCGTGGCTGAGCTTGCCGGAGCGACCGAGGCGAGCGTCGATGTGCCTCAGTCGAACGCGTCGGCCGAGCCGATCGCGATCGTGAGCACGAGCTGTCGTTTCCCCGGCGGCGTCGGCTCGCCGGATGACCTGTGGCAGTTGGTGATACGCGGCGAAGATGTCGTCTCCGGATGCCCCGACGATCGTGACTGGGATGCCGAGCAACTGCGCTCGGCCGCGACCCGCCAGGGCGGATTTCTCTACAACGCTGGAGATTTCGACGCCGAGCTGTTCGGTATCTCGCCCCGGGAGGCGGCGGCGATGGACCCGCAGCAGCGGTTGCTTCTGGAGACGTCGTGGGAATTGTTCGAACGCGGGGGGATCGATCCGCGGTCGCTTCGTGGTAGTCAAACCGGTGTCTATGTCGGCATGTCCGGGCGTGACTACGGCGGTGATCTGATGAACATGCCGGAGCAGACGGACGGCTATCTGGTCACCGGCAACGTCATGAGTGTCGCCTCCGGCCGTATCGCCTATACCTTCGGGTTCGAGGGGCCCGCCGTGACGATCGACACCGCGTGCTCGTCCTCGCTGGTGGCGCTGCACTACGCGGTGCGTGCGCTGCGCGGTGGCGAATGTACGCTCGCGGTCGCCGGCGGCGTGACCGTCATGGCGACGCCGGCGCTGCTGCTCCAGCAGGAATTCTCCAGGCAGGGTGGCTTGGCCGCGGACGGTCGCTGCAAGTCGTTCGCCGACTGCGCCGACGGGACCGGCTGGAGCGAAGGCGTCGGCGTGGTGCTGCTGGAGCGGCTGTCGGACGCGCGGCGCAACGGTCACCGGGTGCTCGCGGTGGTGCGTGGCACCGCGATCAATCAGGACGGCGCCTCCAACGGACTGGCCGCGCCGAACGGTGTGGCGCAGCAGCGGGTGATCCACCGGGCCTGGGCGGATGCCGGTGTGACCGGCGCGGACGTCGACGTGGTCGAAGCCCACGGCACCGGCACTCGGCTGGGCGATCCGATCGAGGCACAGGCCCTGCTGGCGACCTATGGGCAGGACCGTCCGGCGGATCGCCCCTTGCTACTGGGATCGCTGAAGTCGAATCTCGGTCATACCCAAGCCGCCGCGGGCGTTGGCGGCGTGATCAAGATGATCGAGGCGATGCGGCACGCGATGATCCCCGCGACCCTGCATGTCGATGCGCCGACGACCCACGTCGACTGGCATACCGGTGGGGTGGAGCTGGCGACGGAGTCCCGGCCGTGGCCCGCGGCCGACCGTCCCCGCCGAGCCGGTGTGTCGTCGTTCGGAATCAGCGGAACCAACGCACACGTGATCTTGGAGGAGGCGCCCGCCCTCGCGACCGACGCCGCAGGCGATGTGTCGAACAGGCCCGATGTGTTGCCCTTGGTGCTGACCGGAAAGAACCCGAATGCGTTGCGGGCGAGCGCATTACGCCTGTCGACCTACCTCGCGGAGCAGCCGCGGGTCGATCCGGCCGATGTGGCGTGGTCGTTGGTCGCCGCCAGGGCCGAGTTGGACTGTCGCGCCGTGGTGGCGGGCCGCGACCGAGACGAGCTGATCGCCGGTCTGACCGCGCTGGCGCAGGACGGAACGAGTATTCGTCCGGCGCATCCGGGTGAGCCGGTGGCGGTGGTGTTCTCCGGTCAGGGTGCACAGCGGCTCGGCATGGGTGGACAGCTGTACCGGGAGTTTCCGGTGTTCGCCGCGGCGTTCGACGAGGTGTGCGCCATCGCCGAACCGTTGCTGGACCGCTCGCTGCCCGACATCGTGTTCGGCGACTGTGCGCAGACGCTGAACCGGACGGAGTTCGCCCAGCCTGCGCTGTTCGCGCTCGAATACGCGCTGTATCGATTGATCGAGTCCTTGGGCATCCCGGTCGATTTCGTGATGGGGCATTCGGTCGGCGAGATCTCCGCCGCGTGCGTGGCCGGCGTCCTCTCGGTCGAGGACGCCACCCGGCTGGTGGTGGCGCGCGGCCGGCTGATGCAGACGCTGCCCGAGGGCGGCGCAATGGTGGCCGTGCGGGCCTCGGCGGACGAAGTGCAGCCGTTGCTGACCGGCCGGGTGTCCATCGCGGCGGTCAATGGTCCTGCGTCCGTGGTGGTTTCGGGTGCTGCGGGAGAGGTGCGACCGATCGTGGACCACTTCTCGGCGTTGGGGCGCGAAACCAAGGCACTATCGGTCTCCCACGCTTTCCACTCACCGCTGATGGATCCGATGCTGGCGGAGTTCGGCCTGCTGTGCGCGGGCCTCGAGTTTCGCGCCCCCCGAATTCCGGTGGTGTCCAATCTGTCCGGGACCGTGACCACCGGCGACGAACTGGGCAGGCCCGAGTATTGGGTTCGGCATGTTCGCGACACGGTTCGGTTCGCGGACGGCGTGCGCACCCTGGCGGTGCGCGGGGTCACCCGGTTCTTCGAACTGGGACCGGATTCGGCCCTGTCCTCGATGGTGCGAGAATCCCTGCCGGACAGCGCAGCACACGTCGTGACGGCCGCGTTGCGCCCGCGGCGGGCGGAGGTCGCCGGCGTGCTCGGCGCGCTCGCGGAGCTGTACGCGTCCGGCGTACCGGTTCGGTGGGAGTCCTATCTCGCGGCGGGGCGTGTAGTCGATCTGCCTACTTATCCGTTCCAGCGGCGACGCTACTGGCTGACGCCGACCTCCTGGTCGCGCCCGGCGGTGGTGGCCGGCGACGCATGGCTGTACCACGAGACGTGGCGCCCGATGACGCCGCCCGCGGCGCAGCCGACAGGCGCCTGGCTGGTCGTCTCCACCGAGGATGTCGACGACGAGTGTGTCCACACCGCGATCGGCCGGTCGGCGGAAGTGATTCGCCGGTTCGTCGCCGATGATGATCGAAATCTGTTGGCGGACAAGCTTCGTGCGCTGCCGCCGCTGACCGGTGTGGTGTCCCTGCTCGCCTTGGACGAGCGACCGCACCGCGACGAACCGGCTGTTACGCGCGCAGTGGCCTACACGGTCGCGTTGATCCAGGCGCTGGGCGATGCCGGCGTCGAGGCCCCGCTGTGGACTGTCACCCGCGGGGCCGTCGCGGTCTCGCCGGCCGATGCGGCGCCGAGTCCGGCGCAGGCGCAGGTATGGGCGCTGGGCCGGGTTGCGGCGCTGGAACATCCCGGGCGCTGGGGTGGGCTGGTCGATCTGGCCGCGGCCGCGGACGAGCACGAACCGCAGCGTTTGGCGGCGGTGCTCGCGGGCCCGGGTACGGAGGACCAGCTCGCCATCCGCAATTCCGGGACACTCGTTCGGCGGTTGACGCGCGCCGCCCGAGGAGCCGCCGATCCTTGGCGCCCGAGCGGTACGGTGCTGATCACCGGGGGCACCGGGGGCATTGGTTCGCGACTGGCTCACTGGGTGGCTGCCCACGGTGCGGAACATGTTGTGCTGGTAAGTAGGCGGGGCGCCGCGGCGCCCGGTGCGGACCGGCTCGCCGCCGAGTTGTCCGCGTCCGGTGCAACGGTGACCATCACCGCCTGCGATGTCACCGATCGCGCCGCGGTGGCGGAACTGATCCGGGACCTACCCGCGCCATTGACCGCCGTGCTGCACGCCGCGGGCGTGGCGCGATTGGCCGCGCTGGACAGCCTGACGACCGCCGGTATCGCCGAGGATGTCGCGGCCAAGGTCACCGGGGCCATGGTGCTGGACGAGCTGACCCGTGCGCATCCGATCGAGGCGTTCGTGCTGTTCTCCTCCGGCGCAGCAGCCTGGGGCAGCGGCGGACAGGGCGCATACGCCGCGGGCAATGCCTTTCTCGACGCGCTGGCCCGCCGCCGCCGCGCCGTGGATCTCCCCGCCACGGCGATCGCCTGGGGTAGTTGGGCAGCCGGCGGCATGGCCGACGGCGCACAGGCGCAGGAATATTTGCGGCGGAACGGATTGCGGTGTATGGATCCGGATCTGGCGATCGAGGCCCTCAGCGGCGCGGTCGGCAGCGGTGCGGACCATCTGATCGTCGCCGACATCGACTGGACCACCTTCGCTCCGCTGTTCACCAGCGCCCGTCCCAGCCCGCTGATCGGCGATCTCCCCGATGTCAAGACGCTCTCCGATCGGACCGTTGCACCGGAACATGCGGTAGCGCGGCGTGATCTGGCAGCGGTCGCCGATGCGGAACTGGATCAGGTCCTCGATGCGCTGGTCCTCGAGGCGGCGGCGCGGACGCTCGGTCACGCGTCCGCAGCGGACATCGCCCCGCAGCGGGCGTTCAGAGAGGCGGGCTTCGACTCGCTCATGGCGGTCGAATTCCGTGATCGCCTCGGCGCGGCCACCGGTATGACTCTGCCCGCGACGCTGACCTTCGACCATCCCACCCCGCTGGCCGTGCGTCGGTATCTGCGCGCCGATCTCACCGGGGCCGGTACCGATCGGAGCGCGACCGTACGGATTACGCCGGCCGACGACGATCCGGTGGTGGTCGTCGCGATGTCGTGCCGCTACCCCGGCGGCGTCGCCTCGCCGGAGGATCTGTGGCGCCTGATGGAGGCCGAACACGAAGCGCTTGGCGAGTTTCCGGCGGATCGAGGCTGGGATCACGCCCGGCTTCGAGACCTGGCCGGTGGCGGTTTTCTCGACGGTGCGGCCGATTTCGATGCGGCGTTCTTCGACATCTCACCGCGTGAGGCGTTGGCGATGGATCCGCAGCAGCGGTTGCTGCTCGAGGCGTCGTGGGAGTTGTTCGAGCGTGCAGGCATCGACCCGATATCCTTGCGGGACAGCGCGACCGGTGTATTCATCGGAAGCAACGGCCAGGAATACGACGCGGTGGTGCGGGCCGCACTGGAACAGGCCGAGGGCCATGGCCTGACCGGCGGCGCGGGCAGCGTGCTGTCGGGCCGGATCTCGTATGTTTTCGGTCTGGTCGGTCCTGCGGTGACGGTGGATACCGCGTGTTCGTCGTCGCTGGTGGCGCTGCACCAGGCGGTGGCGGCCGTGCGTGCGGGCGAATGTTCGATGGCGCTGGCCGGTGGCGTGACGGTGATGTGTTCGCCGGTGGCGTTCGTGGAGTTCGCGCGGCAGGGTGGTTTGGCCGCTGACGGGCGGTGTAAGTCGTTTGCGGCGGCAGCCGATGGGACCGGGTGGTCCGAGGGGGTCGGTCTGCTGTTGGTGGAACGTCTTTCGGATGCGCGTCGTGCGGGGCGTGAAGTTCTTGCGGTGGTGCGCGGTTCGGCCGTGAATCAGGATGGTGCGTCCAATGGTTTGACGGCGCCGAACGGTCCGTCGCAGCAGCGGGTCATCTGGCAGGCCCTGACCGCCGCGGGCCTGACCGCCGCCGAGGTGGATGTGGTGGAGGCGCACGGCACCGGGACGGTGCTGGGTGATCCGATTGAGGCGCAGGCGTTGCTGGCGACCTATGGTCAGGATCGGGATCGGCCGCTGCTGCTGGGGTCGATCAAGTCGAATATCGGTCATACGCAGGCTGCTGCGGGTGTGGCCGGTGTGATCAAGATGGTGCAGGCGTTGCGTCGCGGTGTGGTGCCTGCGACGTTGCATGTGGATTCGCCGACGCCGCAGGTGGATTGGTCCGCCGGTGCGGTGGAGCTGGCGACCGAGGCACGGGTGTGGCCGGAGGTCGGCCGGGTGCGTCGGGCGGCGGTGTCGTCGTTCGGGATCAGTGGCACCAACGCGCACGTCATCCTCGAGCAAGCGTCCGAGGTAGCCGACACCCCACTCGGTTTCGACCGACGACCGGTCGTGGAATTGCCGCTCGTGCTCACCGCGAAGACTCCGGATGCGTTGCGCGCGCAGGCCGCTCGCTTGCTGGAGTTCGTCACGGCACAGCCGGAGGCGGACCTCCTGGAAATCGGGCACTCGCTGTTGCGGCGGTCGGTTTTCGACCATCGTGGCGTGGTCTTCGGTGCCGATCGAGCACAGGTACTGCGTGGCTTGGCCGGTCTCGCCGAAGGCGACGCGGACGCGACGCCGCACGGCACCACCGACCGGCAGGGCAAGACAGCATTCCTGTTCCCTGGACAAGGATCTCAGCGACTCGGGATGGGGCGCGAACTGTACGACGCGTTCCCGGCCTTCGCCACCGCACTCGATGCGGTGCTCGACGAACTGGATCCGCAACTGCCGCGCCCGCTCCGCGAGGCGATGTGGGGCGAGGACGCGGCGCTGCTCGAGCAGACCGTCTTCGCCCAGCCCGCGCTGTTCGCGGTGGGCGTGGCGCTGTTCGAACTGCTGGAGTCGCAAGGGATTCGACCCGACTACTTGGTGGGACATTCCGTCGGCGAAATCACGGCGGCCTGCGTCGCCGGGGTGATGTCGCTACCGGACGCGGCGCGGTTGATTGCCGCGCGCGGTCGCCTGATGCAAGGACTTCCGGTCGGTGGCGTGATGGTCGCCGTGGCGGCGTCCGCGGCTGAGGTCACGCCATTGCTGCGTGCCGGCGTCGATATCGCCGCGATCAACGGACCGGCATCGGTGGTGGTCTCCGGCGCGGCAGCCGAGGTGCTCGCGGTCGCCGATACCCTGCGGGAGCAGGGGTACAAGACGACTCGGTTGACGGTGTCGCACGCCTTCCACTCGGCGCTGATGGAACCGATCCTGAACGAATTCGGCGCGGTTGCCGCGACGATCGCCGTTGCGGCGCCGCGGATCCCGATCCTGTCGAACATCACGGCCATGGTTGCGGACGACGATTTCGGCACGCCGGAATATTGGGCGCGGCACCTCCGCGAGACGGTCGCCTTCGCCGAGAGCATCGGGTTCCTCGAATCTGCCGGTGTGCGTCGGTATGTGGAGCTCGGCCCAGGGAGCGCGCTGACGGGGAACGTGACGCAAACGCTGGCGTCCACGACCGTGCCGGTCCTGGCACCGGTGCTGCGCGGCGGCCGGGGTGAAGTGACCGCGCTGCTGGAATCGCTACGCTCCCTGTATGTTTCGGGTGCTGACGTCGATTGGACGGCCCTGGTCGGCGCATCCCACGGGCGCCGGATCGGCTTGCCCACCTATGCCTTCCAGCACAAGCGGTACTGGCTGCAGCCGTCCGGCGATATCGGCGACGCCGCTGGTTTCGGCCTGACGTCGGCCGCCCATCCGCTGCTGGGGGCGGTCGTGCGGAGCCCGCACTCCGGCAACGTGCTGTTGACCGGGCGCCTCGCCCTGGACACGCAGAAATGGCTGGCCGATCACCGGATCGGTGGCGTAGTAGTCGTGCCCGGCGCGGCCCTGGTCGAGCTCGCGGCGTATGCGGCGGAGGTGACCGACGGCCTGCGGGTACAGGAGTTGGTGCTGCAGGCGCCGATGGCCGTGCCCGACCACGGCGGTCTGCAGGTGCAGGTCGTCGTCGGTGATCCGGACGCGTCCGGTGACCGGCCGATATCCATCTATTCACGCGTCGAGCAGGACGGCCAGGACCCCCGTTGGACCCTGCACGCCGAGGGTGTGCTGACCGCGAGCGAGCCGGCTTCGACGGCGGGCGAGGCCCGGCTGACGGACTGGCCACCGGTTGATGCGGCCGCGATCGACGTTGCGGGTGCCTACACCCGGCTGGCAGAACTCGGCTACGAGTACGGGCCGGTCTTCCGTGGGCTGCGGGCCGCCTGGCGGCGTGGCAACGAAGTATTCGCCGAGGTCGATCTCCTGGAACGAGTCGCGCTGCAGGCCGGGCGATTCGGCCTGCATCCGGCATTGCTCGATGCCGCGACACATGTCGTTATGTTTGCCGACATGCCAGGCGCGGCGGATCGAATGTTGTTGCCGTTCGCCTGGACCGGGGTGTCGCTGCACGCGATCGGTGCTACGAGGCTCCGTGTCGCGATGGCTCCGGTCGGCGATGATCGGGTGGCGATCCGGCTGGCCGACGCCGCGGGCGATCCGGTGGCGACCATCGAGGGACTGACGCTGCGTGCGGTGCAAGCCGATCGCCTTGCGGGCCAGCCCGCGGCCGATGTCGATTCGTTGTACGTCGTGGACTGGACCGTGCTGCCAGGATTGCCTGATACACCGACGATTTCGGCCGATTCGGTAGCGGTGCTGCGGTGTGACGACGCGGATATCGATGGTGCCGCAGTCGAATTCGGCGATGCGGTCCGCGATCGAGTGTTGTCGGTGCTCGACCGAGTCCAGCAGTGGTTGACCGATGAACGTGGCGATGCCGCCAGGCTGGTCGTCATGACCCGATCGGCGGTTGCCGCCGACGGCGGCGACGACGTGGCCGATCTGCGGTATGCGCCCATCTGGGGCCTACTCCGCAGCGCGCAGACCGAGTTTCCGGGGCGCATCGTCCTGGTCGACGTCGACGATTGGTCGGCGGCAGATCGGGCGGCCGCGGTCGCCGCGGCGGTCGACGAACCCCAATTGGCGTTGCGGCGCGGGGTGTTCCGGGTACCACGATTGGTTCGAGCGAGCAGCGACATCGTCGCGGGCACCGGCGACAATCAGCCGTGGCGGCTGACGGCTGCGGGTAAGGGCACCTTGAACGGTGACAACCTCCGCGCGACCGCGTGGCCCACAGCCGGACAGCCGCTGGCCGCCGGCGAGGTGCGGATCGCCGTCCGAGCGGTCGGGCTGAACTTCCGTGATGCGCTTGTCGCCCTGGGCATGTACCCCGACCCAACCGCCGAGCTGGGTTGTGAAGGCGCCGGACAGGTGCTCGAGGTCGCCGACGATGTTCGGGACCTGGCGCCCGGCGATCGGGTGATGGGTTTGTTCACCGGTATAGGTCCGGTTGTGGTGACCGATCGCCGGTGGGTGAGCACGATGCCTGCCGAGTGGACCTACGCCACCGCGGCCGCGGTCCCCATCGTCTTCCTGACGGCGTATTACGCACTCGCCGAACTGGCGCGGGCACGCCGGGGCGATGCCGTGCTGATCCACGCGGGCACCGGCGGCGTCGGCATGGCCGCGATACAACTGGCGCGACACTGGGGGCTGGAGGTGTTCGCCACCGCCAGCGCGCCGAAATGGAACACCCTGCGCGCGTTGGGTTTCGACGACGAACACCTCGCGGATTCGCGCACGCTGGAGTTCGAACAGCGGATTCTCGCCGCGACCGGCGGCCGGGGTGTGGACGTCGTGGTGAACTCGCTGACGGGCGACCTCCTCGACGCCTCACTGCGACTGTTGCCGCGCGGCGGCATGTTCATCGAGCTGGGTAAGACCGACCCGCGTGATGCCGAAGAGGTGGCTCGCACCCATCCCGGGGTCGAGTACCACACGTTCACCCTGTTCGAAGTCGGACCCGACCGGGTCCAGCAGATGCTGGCGGAGCTGGCCGGTCTCTTCCGAGCCGGGAGCATCCGGCCGCTGCCGACCGCGGCATGGGATGTGCGACAAGCCCCGGCGGCGCTGCGATATCTGAGTCAGGCGCGCCACATCGGCAAGCTTGCGCTCGTGCTGCCCACCGCGCCGAACCTCGAAGGCACCGTGCTGGTTACCGGCGGCACCGGTGCGCTGGGTGCGCAAGTCGCCCGGCACCTGGTGGCCGAGCACGGCGCGCGGCACCTGGTGCTGCTCAGCCGCCGCGGGCCGGCGGCCGCGGGGGCCACCGACCTGGCCGCCGAATTGACCGGACTCGGTGCCGAGGTCCGCATCGTGGCGTGCGACGTCGCCGATCGAGCCGCGCTGGCCGCGGTGATCGACTCGATCCCGCAACGTCATCCGTTGTCCGTGGTGATCCATGCCGCGGGCACGTTGCGCGACACGGTGTTCACCTCGGTCGACCGCGTCCGCCTGGATACCGTCTTCCGGCCGAAGATCGACGGCGCCTGGCATCTGCACGAGTTGACCAAAGATCGCGATCTGTCGGCATTCGTGCTGTTCTCCTCGGCCTCGGGCGTGATCGGCTCGGCCGGGCAGGCGAACTACGCGGCCGCCAATGCCTTCCTCGATGCGCTGGCTCGCCATCGACAGCATCGGGGTCTGCCTGCGACCGCGTTGGCCTGGGGGCTGTGGGCTCCGGACAGTGGGATGGCGGCACAACTGGACGAGCGAGGCGTCGCACGGTTGAGTCGTAGTGGATTCACCGCGCTGAGCCCGCGGGAAGGCCTGGCGCTCTGGGATGCCGCTGCCGCACTGGGTTATTCGGCGATTGTGCCCGCGAACATCGATACCCGCACGCTGGCTGCGGCCGATTCGGTCGCCCCGATATTCGCGCGACTCGTCCGCGGCGTGCGCCGTACGGCGAGTACCGATGCCGCCGCATCGGCGGGGCCGGAGATCGGGACGCGGCTGACCGGATTGACCGTCGGCAAGCAGATCCAGGAATTGCTATCGATGATCAGGACCCATGCCGCCGTGGTGCTCGGCCACGAGGCAGCCGAGGCGATCAAGCCCGAGCACGCCTTCAAAGAACTCGGCTTCGATTCGCTGGGCGCGGTCGAGTTCCGCAACCGGCTGCAAACCGCTACCGGGGTAAAGCTCACTCCTACCGCGATTTTCGACTACCCGACACCGCTGGCCCTGGCCGAGCACATCCAGACGCTGGTGGCCCCGGCCCAGGCCTCGGCCGCTCAGCTGCTCGCGGATATCGAGGCAGTGGCGTTGGCCTGTGCCGAAGTGGAGCTGGATGACGCCGAGCGGCGGGATCTGCTGGCACGACTGTCCGAGATCGACCGCCGGATTCGTGCCAAGGACGAGTCCGGCCAGGCGGAACCGGCGGTGCAGATCGAGACGGCCGATGATGCCGCGATCTTCGACTTCATCGACAGCGAACGGTGACCACCGGCCGCGCTGGCTCTATTTTCTCGTTTCGAAGGGTTGGAAGTGGCGATGGCGAATGCGGACGAACTCCGGAACTACCTGAAGAAGGCGGCTACGGAGTTGCAACAAGCGCGCGAGCGTTTGCGCGAGGTCGAGGCTCGGGAGTCGGAACCGGTGGCCATCGTCGCCATGAGCTGTCGCTTCCCCGGTGGCGTTGATTCGCCGGAACGGTTGTGGGAGTTGGTGTCCGGCGGTGCGGACGTGATCGGCGCAGCACCGACGGACCGCGGCTGGGAACTCGGCGCCTTCGCCGACGCGCCGGTCGGCGGCTTCATCGAGGACGTCGGTCGTTTCGACGCGGGGTTGTTCGGCATCGCGCCGCGGGAGGCGTTGGCGCTGGATCCGCAGCAGCGCCTGTTGCTGGAGAACTCGTGGGAACTGCTGGAGCGGGCCGGGCTCGACCCGGTGTCGTTGCGGGGCAGTCGCACCGGTGTGTTCGTCGGCACGGCCGGCCAGGACTACTGGGACGTTGCGCGGGCAGCAGACCCGGAAACCGCCGCCAACGCGGGGACCGGCACGCTGGCGAGCGTGATGTCCGGTCGGATCTCCTACCTCTTCGGGTTCGAAGGTCCGACGATGACCATCGACACGGCGTGCTCGTCGTCCTTGGTCGCGATGCATGTGGCGGTGCGGTCGCTGCGCGGCGGCGAATGCTCGCTGGCGCTGGCCGGCGGAGTCATGGTGATGTCGACACCGTTTGCCTTCGAGGAGTTCACCCGACAGGGCGGACTGGCCGGCGATGGCCGATGCAAGGCGTTCTCGGCGGCCGCGGACGGCACCGGGTGGAGCGAGGGCGTCGGATTGGTGCTGCTCGAACGGCTTTCCGATGCGGTACGCAACGGCCGTCGGATACTGGCCGTGGTGAAGGGCTCCGCGGTGAATTCCGATGGTGCGTCGAACGGGATGACCGCGCCGAACGGCCCGGCGCAGCAGCGCGTCATCAGGCAGGCGCTGGCGGACGCGCGGTTGGTCGGCGGTGATGTCGACGCGGTCGAGGCGCACGGCACGGGTACCGCGCTCGGCGATCCGATCGAGGCGCACGCGCTGCTCGCTACCTACGGTCAGGGACGTCCGTCCGAGCAACCACTTTGGCTCGGATCGATCAAGTCGAACATCGGTCATACACAGGCTGCCGCGGGCGTCGCCGGTGTCATCAAGATGGTGATGGCGATGCGGCACGGCACTCTGCCGAAGACCTTGCATGCCGAGCAACCGACGCCGCATGTCGACTGGGATGCCGCGGCGATGCGGCTGTTGACCGAGGCGCGCCCGTGGCCCGCGTCGCACCGGCCACGCTGTGCCGGGGTCTCGTCCTTCGGCCTCAGTGGCACCAACGCGCATATGATCCTGGCGGAGGCTCCACCGGTGCCGGATGCCGGTGCCGAGGCGTTGGTTGACTTGGAAATGCCTAGTACACAAGCAATTCCGTGGGTGCTCTCCTCTCGGAGTAGCGTCGGTGTACCGGCCCAGGCGCGTCGGCTACGCGACTATGTCGCCGCGCACCCGGATATCTCGCCTGCGGCCATCGGACGAGCGCTGGCGACTTCGCGTGCGGCACTCGAATGTCGTGCGGTGCTGCAGGCCGAGGATCGGGCGGGATTTCTGGCGAGCTTGGACGCCGTTGCGGCGGGCCGGCCCGCATTGGGCGTGGCACTCGGCCAGTCGATCGACGGCAAGGTGGCCTTCCTGTTCCCGGGGCAGGGCGCACAGTGGGCCGGCATGGGACGTGAACTGCTGGCCACCTCAGCAGTTTTCGCGGCTCGGATCGACGAGTGCGCGGCTGTGCTGGATCCGATGACGGGCTGGTCACTGCGGGCGGTGCTGGCCGGTAACGCGGATTCGCTGAGTCGCGTCGATATCGTGCAGCCGGTGTCCTTCGCGGTGATGGTGGCGCTGGCGGCCGTGTGGGAATCGCACGGCGTCACCGCGGATATCGTGGTCGGGCACTCGCAGGGCGAGATCGCGGCGGCTTGTGTAGCGGGTGCGTTGAGCCTGGCCGACGCGGCGAAGATAGTCGTCACGCGCAGCCGGGTGATCGCTGCGCGGCTGTCCGGTCGCGGTGCGATGGTGTCGATCGCGCTTGCGGCAAGCCGAGTCCAGCCGATGCTGGACCGATTCGGTGACCGCCTGGCCGTCGCGGCCGTCAACGGCCCTGCCTCGACGGTGATTTCGGGTGACGCCACGGCGCTCGACGAGGTATCGGCCGAGTGCGTGGCAGCCGATGTTCGGGTCCGTCGAATCGAGGTGGACTACGCATCGCACTCGGCACAGGTGGACGACGTGGCGAAGGAACTGACCGAGGCGCTGGCCGGAATCGCCCCGAGGGCGGGTCATATTCCGGTCTATTCCACTGTGCGTGCGACACAGTTCGACGGCACCGAGATGGATACCGCGTACTGGGTGGAAAACCTTCGGGAGCCGGTGCAATTCGCCCCGGTCGTGGACGCGCTGCTCGACGGCGGCTACCGGTTCCTCATCGAAGTGTCGTCGCACCCGGTCCTGGTGCCCGCGGTCGAACAGGCCATCGGGGACAAGGAGTTGACCGCGGTCACGATCGCCACGTTGCGTCGTGGCGCAGGCGGTCGTGATCAGGTGCTCGCCGCGCTAGCGCAGGCATGGGCACACGGTGTGGGTGTCGACTGGATGACGTTGCTCGCCGCCGCGTCTGGCGAAGTGGTGGATCTGCCTACCTACGCCTTTCAACGCACCCATTTCTGGCCGGAGTCCGCCGCCGCGACCTTGCATGCGGCGAGCGCCGATACGCCCGCGCTCGATGCTGAACGCGCGACCGACCTGCCGTCGAACCGTTTCACCGGGCTGTCGGCAGCGGAGCGCTCCCGGGCGCTGGCCGATCTGGTGCTCACCGATATGGCCGCGGTGCTCGGTTACGAGTCACCGGAGGCCTTTCAGCCCCGGCGGACCTTTCAGGAGCTCGGATTCGACTCGCTCTCGGCGGTCCGGTTCCGGAACCGGTTGACGGCGACGCTCGGCCTGCGGCTGCCCGCCACCCTCGTTTTCGACTACCCCACCAGGGACGCGCTGGTCGGATTCCTGGACTCGGAGTTGACCGGCGCGACGACGAGCACCCCGGCGATCGCGGCGTCCTCGACCGCCTCTCATGCCGATCCGATCGTCATCGTGTCGGCCAGTTGCCGCTACCCAGGCGGTATCGCGAATCCCAGCGATCTCTGGCGGGCCGTGCTGTCGGAGACCGACGCGATCTCCGACTTTCCGGCCGACCGCGGTTGGGACGCCGCCCGATTGGCCGGACTCAGCACGTCGACCGGTGGATTCCTGCGTGGCGCAGCTGATTTCGATGCTGGGCTGTTCGGTATTTCGCCGCGTGAGGCGTTGGCGATGGATCCGCAGCAGCGGTTGTTGCTGGAGTCGTCGTGGGAGTTGTTCGAGCGGGCGGGTATTGATCCGTTGTCGTTGCGCGGCAGTGCCACCGGGGTGTTCATCGGGCTGGCCGGTCGTGACTACGGCGGCGATCTGCTGAGCATGCCCGACCAGACCAATGGGCATCTGCTCACCGGCGTCGCGGGAAGTGTTGCGTCGGGCCGGATTTCATATGTGTTCGGCTTGGAGGGGCCTGCGGTCACCATCGATACCGCGTGCTCGTCGTCGTTGGTGGCGTTGCATTCGGCGGTCGGGTCGGTGCGTAACGGTGAATGCGAGCGGGCGATCGCCGGCGGCGCGACGGTGATGTCGACACCCGGTGCGTTCGTGGAGTTTTCGCGACAGGGTGGGTTGTCGCAGAGCGGTCGGTGCAAGTCGTTCGCGGCGGGCGCCGACGGGACCGGCTGGGGCGAGGGTGTCGGCCTGGTGCTGGTGGAGCGACTGTCGGAGGCACAGCGCTTGGGGCACAGGGTGCTTGCCGTGGTGCGTGGTTCGGCGGTGAATCAGGATGGGGCGTCGAATGGTTTGACCGCGCCGAATGGTCCGGCGCAGCAACGGGTTATCCGTCAGGCGTTGGCCAACGCGGGTTTGACGACTGCCGATGTGGACGTGGTCGAGGCGCACGGCACCGGCACGGTGCTGGGGGATCCTATTGAGGCGCAGGCGTTGCTGGCGACCTATGGTCAGGATCGGGATCAGCCACTGTGGTTGGGGTCGATCAAGTCGAACATCGGTCATACGCAGGCGGCGGCCGGGGTGGCCGGTGTGATCAAGATGGTCGAGGCGTTGCGCCATGGCGTGCTGCCCAAGACGTTGCATATGGATGAGCCGACGCCGCAGGTGGATTGGACCGCCGGCGCGGTACAACTGCTGACCGAACCGCAGGCGTGGCCGGAGATGGGGCGTCCGCGTCGGGCGGCGGTGTCGTCGTTCGGGATCAGTGGAACCAATGTGCACGTCATCCTCGAACAGGCACCAGACGCCGAGGTCCACGCAGTTGAGATCCCCGGCGCCGGAGAGCAGCAGGCTCGCGAACCACTGCTGCCTTTCGTGTTTTCCGGCAACTCACCCGAAGCACTACGTGCCCAAGCCGGACTGCTGCGCGACCTGGTGCACGCGAGTGCGGAACTCGATCTCGCCGATCTGGCCTGGTCGCTGACCATCGGGCGCGCGAGTTTGGATCATCGAGCCGTGGTGGTCGCTCGGGACCGCGACGAATTGCTCTCCGGTGCGGCCGCGGTGCTGCATGAGGACGCGCCGAAACCGCGTGCACGCCCGGACGGCCGACTGGCCTTCGTGTTCTCCGGGCAGGGTTCCCAGCGTGTCGGTATGGGGCGTGAGCTATACGAGACCTACCCGGAGTTCGCGAGTGCATTCGATGAGGTCTGTGCGGAGATAGACCCGCTGCTGGGTCGCTCGCTGCGCGACATCGTCTTCGACGAGTCGGCGTCGCTGGACCGGACGGAGTACGCGCAGCCGGGCCTGCTGGCGTTCGGCGTGGCATCGGCGCGGCTGCTCGAATCGTGGGGAATCGTGCCGGACGCGGTGCTCGGTCATTCCGTGGGTGAGATCGTGGCGGCGTGTGTGGCCGGCGCCGTGTCGGTGCCCGATGCCGCGCGAATGGTGGTGGCCAGGGGGCGGCTGATGCAGGCGTTGCCGCCCGGCGGCGCGATGGCGGCGGTGCAGGCCTCGGTGTCGGAGATCGACGCATGGGTGAGTGACACAGTCTGTTTGGCCGCGATCAACGGTCCGGACGCGGTGGTGCTCTCCGGCGCCAGGGACGCGGTCGAGCAGGTCGTGCATCGATTCACCGAGCAGGGGCGCAAGTCGAAATGGCTGGCGGTGTCGCACGCGTTCCATTCCGCGTTGCTCGATCCGATGCTCGCGGAGTTCGAAACCGTCTGTGTGAGCGTGCAGTTCGTCGCCCCACGGGTGACGCTGGTGTCGAACACCACCGGCCGCCCGGTATCGGCGGCAGAGCTCGGTTCGCCGAACTACTGGTCTAGGCACGCGCGGGAGACCGTGCGATTCGCCGATGGCGTGAATACGCTTGTCGAACAAGGAATCACCAGGTTTGTCGAGGTCGGCCCCGAGGCCGCACTGGCACCGCTGGTGCGCGGCTGTCTGCCGGCGGATGATCCGGCCGTCGTGGTCGCGATCACCCGGGCGTCCGGACCTGAACCGATGACGTTGCTTTCCGCTGTCACCGAACTGTTCGTGCACGGTGTTCCCGTTTCGTGGGAGCGCTACCTGGGCAACGGGCAGCTGGTCGAGCTGCCGACCTACCCTTTTCAGCGACAGCGCTATTGGGCCATGCCGGTCGCGACAGTCGCGGCGTCCGACGCCGACACGGAGTTCTGGAATCTCGTCGAACTCGCCGATCTCGACCAGCTCGAACAGCGGATGGGCCTGGACGCCCGGCTCCCGCTCGGCGATGCCCTCCCGGCGATGGCGCAGTGGCGCCGTCGGCAGCAGCAACTGTCGACCATCGACGGCTGGGCCTATCGACTGCGCTGGACGCCGGCCACCGATCTGCCGGCCGAAAGTCGTTCCGGCAGTTGGCTGGTGGTGCTGAGCGATTGCCCAGCGGCCGAGCGCGTAGCCGAACTGCTGACCGGCCCGCACTTCGTTCCCGTTGTGCTCGGACTCGACGACGATCGCGCCGCCGTCGCGCAGCGGCTGCGCGACGCGATCGACGGTTCGATAGCCGGTGTCGTCTCCCTGCTCGCGCTCGACGACGAATTGGGCGCGAAGTTCAACGCCCTACCTCGCGGACTGGCGGCCACGGTGACCTTGGCCCAAGCACTCGCCGATGTGCCGCGACCGGTGCCCTTGTGGATCATTACCCAGGACGCGGTGGCGGCGGCAGCGGGCGACACGGTCACCGGGGTGAACCAGGCCACGCTGTGGGGACTGGCTCGGGTATTGCCGAACGAATACCCTGATCGGTGGGGCGGCATCATTGATCTACCGAAAAATGCTGATGCTCAGCATGTTTCGTTGCTCGGCAGGCTATTCGCCGCAGCGGCGGGCCCCGATCAGTTCGCCCTGCGCGGGACAGAGCTTCTGGCTCGCCGCATGGAACGAGCTCAACTCTCGACCGCGCCGCTCTGGGAACCCACCGGCACCGTGCTGGTGACCGGCGGCACCGGCGCCCTCGGTGCGCACGTGGCCAGGTGGCTCGTCGACCGCGGGGCCGACCACGTTTTGCTGACCAGCAGGCGCGGGATGGATGCGCCGGGCGCGCGCGACCTCCACCGTGAGTTGCGTGAACGCGGTGCCGAAGTGAGCATCGAGGCCTGCGATATCAGCGACCCGGATGCGCTCGCGGCGCTGCTCGACCGCCGCACCGGCGAGTATCCGCTGACCGGAGTGGTGCACGCGGCAGGCCTGCTCGACGACTGTCTGCTCGACGAACTCACCGCCGACCGAATGGACGCGGTGCTGCGGACCAAACTGCTGGCGGCGACCAACCTCGATGCCGCCACCCGCCACCTGGAGTTGGACGCCTTCGTGCTGTTCTCCTCTGCCGGAGCCACTTTCGGCGCGCTCGGTCAGGGCAACTACGCGCCGGGTAACACGTTTCTCGATGCGTTGGCCGCGCGGCGGCGGGCGGCGGGATTGCCGGCGACCTCCATCGCGTGGGGTCCGTGGGCGGGCGCCGGTATGGGGGAGTCGGCGCGAGAACTGGCCGCGCGCAACGGGAGCCCGGGACTCACGCCGGGCCCGGCGTTGGACGCACTACAGCGCGCCGTCCGGCACAGCGAACCGCACCTGGTGATCGCCGACGTGCGCTGGTCGCGGCTGTCGGCGGCGAGGGAACGCGCCATCAGGCGGGACGCGCTGTTCTCGGTGCTGCCGGAGGTACGGGAGTCGGCAATCGATGCGGTGGTCCCGGTGGAGCGGTCGGCATTCCGGACGCGGATCGAGACGACGCCGCCCTCGGAACGCAGACAACTTCTGCTGGAGTGTGTGCGCCGCAATGTCACCGCGGTGCTCGGCCACACCTCACCGAGCTCGGTGAGCACCGACCGCGCCCTGCGGGAGCTCGGGCTGGATTCGCTCGGGGCGATGGAGCTGCGCAACCGGCTGGTCGTCGAAACGGGCGTGCCCATGGCGCCCGCGGTGGTCTTCGACCGGCCGACGGTGGGCGGCCTGGCACAGTATCTGCTGGAGCACTTCGAGTCCGCCGAAGCGGCGGCGGACACCTCGGTCCTCGATCAGCTCGAGCGACTCGGTACCAGTCTGGCCGAGGAGACCTTTGATGCCCGAGCTCGTTTCGAGGTGGCGGCCCGGCTCCGTGTGCTGGCGGCGAGGTGCGAGGAAACGGGGACCGATGAGCTGACCGCCGAGCTCGAATCGGCCAGTGACGATGATCTTTTCGACTTCATTCGAACGGAATTCGGGAAGAGCTGAGGACAGTGCTCCGGCCCGATCCAAAGGCGGCGAATCCGGAAAGCACTATGCGTTCGAGGGGTGGCGCAGGGGTTGTCGACAGGGGTATGAACCTCATTACTCTCCCGCTTATACGGCGTTCGCACCCCGATTGATCCGCGCACAGCCAACGTCAGTAGGAGAAAGAGATTCACATGGCGAATGAGCAGGAACTGCGGGAGAATCTCCGTTGGGTCACCGGCAAACTGCATCGCACGCGGCAGCAGTTGGCGGAAGCGGAGTCTCGCACGGCAGAGCCGATCGCCGTCGTCGGTATGGCTTGCCGGTTTCCAGGCGGAATCTCTTCGCCTGAACAGCTGTGGCGCGTCGCGGCCGACGGCACCGACATGGTCAGCGCCCTGCCCGCCGACCGTGGCTGGGAACTCGACGATCTCTACGATGATGAACCCGGCAGGCCGGGCAAGCTGTACACCCGCGGCGGCGGGTTCCTGGTCGATATCGATCGGTTCGACGCCGCGTTTTTCGGAATCAGCCCGCGAGAAGCCGACGCGATGGATCCGCAGCACCGTTTGCTGCTGGAGACCTCCTGGGAGGCATTCGAGTCCGCGGGTTTGGATATCGCCGCGTTGCGCGGCAGCCGGAGCGGAGTCTTCGTCGGCTCCGTCGGCGGCGACTATCGCAATCTTGCGTTGCGGGCGGCCGAGGACGTCGAGGGTCACCTGTTGACCGGCAACGCAGGCAGCGTCGCGTCCGGTCGAATCGCCTACACGTTCGGCCTCGAGGGCCCGGCCATCACCATCGACACGGCCTGTTCGTCATCACTGGTCGCGCTGCATCTGGCCACGCAGTCGTTGCGGCGCGGCGAATGCGACCTCGCACTGGCCGGCGGCGCGACCCTGATCACCACGCCGGCCCTCCTTGTCGAAATGAGCAGGCAGCAGGTGCTCACCCGGGATGGTCGTTGCCGGTCCTATGGGGCGGGCGCGAACGGCATGGGCTGGGGTGAGGGAGTCGGCATGCTGGCGCTCGAGCGGCTGGCCGACGCGCGCCGCAACGGGCATCAGGTGCTGGCCGTGATCCGCGGGTCGGCGATCAACCAGGATGGCGCGTCGAATGGGCTGTCGGCGCCCAATGGTCTTGCGCAGCAACGGGTTATCGGCGCGGCGCTGGCTGACTCCGGACTCACCGCGGCGGACATCGACGTCGTCGAAGGGCACGGCACCGGCACCGTACTGGGCGATCCGATCGAGATCGATGCGCTGATGTCGACCTACGGTCGCGGCCGCGAGACGGATCGCCCGCTGCTGCTCGGTTCGATCAAGTCGAATATCGGCCACGCCCAAGCCGCTGCGGGAGTGGCCGGGGTGATCAAGATGGTTGCGGCGCTGCGGCACGGCACCGTCCCGAAGACGCTGCACGCGGATGAGCCTACGCCGCATGTGGATTGGTCCTCCGGAGCGATTCGGCTGGCCACCGAGACTGCGCCCTGGCCTGCTGCGGACCGGCCGCGCCGGGCAGCGGTCTCCGCTTTCGGGATCAGCGGCACGAACGCGCATTTGATTCTCGAACAGGAACAGCCAGCGCCGTCGTCTGCCACCGAGCCGGGTGCCGATTCCCCGCTGGACTCTGCCGTGCTGCCCTGGGCACTGTCCGCTCATGACGACGACGCGCTACAGGCTCAGGCGCGGCGCCTCGCGATATTCGCCGAGGCGCATCCGGACCTCCGACCTGCCGATATCGGATTCTCGCTGCTGCAGACGAGAACCGCGTTGGCACGGCGCGCGGTTGTGCTGGCGGACGAGCGCGAGGGATTCCTCGCTGGACTCGAGGCGTTGGCTGACGGCGGTGCCGAGGCCGGCGTCGTGCGGGGGACCGCGACCGCCGCCGGCGGTGTGGTGTTCGTGTTCCCCGGTGCGGGTACGCAGTGGCAGGGGATGGCCGCGGGCCTGTTGCAGTCCTCGCCGGAATTCCGCATGCGATTCGCCGAGTGCGAGCGTGCGCTCGCGGAGTTCGTGGACTATTCGCCGTCCGCCGTGCTGCTCGGTGATCCCGACGCTCCGCCGCTGTCTCGCATCGATGTGCTGCAGCCGGTGTTGTTCGCGGTGATGGTGTCGCTGGCCCGACTGTGGAACGCCTTCGGGGTGCACCCGGCCGCCGTCGTCGGTCATTCGCAGGGTGAGGTCGCGGCGGCCTGCGTGTCCGGCGCACTCTCGCTGCAGGATGGCGCGCGGGTGGTCAGCCTGCGTGCCAAGGCCTGGACGCGACTGTCGGGCAAGGGCGCGATGGCTTCGGTGGCGCTGTCCTATGACGCGGCCCTGACTCGAATCGAGCGGTTCGACGGCAGGCTTTCGGTGGCCGCGGTCAACAGTCCGTCCGTCGTGGCGATCACCGGGGATGAGGCCGCGCTGGAGGCGCTGGTCGCGGAGCTGGCCGCGGAGGGGATTCACACCAGGTGGCTGCACGGGATCACCGGGGCCGGTCACTCGCCGCAGGTCGATACCCTGCGTGATCAGTTATTGCGGGATCTGGCTCCGGTGTCGCCGCAAGCCTGCGATACCGCGTTCTATTCAACGGTGACCGGTGGCTTGATCGACCCCACCGATCTTGACGCCGACTACTGGTTTCGCAATGCGCGCAGGCCGGTGCTGTTCGAGGGAGCCGTTCGCGCCCTTGCGGAGGCCGGCTACACCACTTTCCTGGAGATGAGCCCGCATCCGGCGCTCGGCCCCTCGGTGCTGGAAACGGTCGAGTCGACGGGGGCGAAGCCGGTGCTGTTGAGCTCCCTGCGGCGAGACGAGGGTGGGCCGGTCCGTTTCCTCACGGCACTCGCGCAAGCCTATGCGGCCGGTGTCGCGGTGGACTGGAACGCACATCTCAGTGTGCTCGCTCCGGCCCGAGTCTCCTTGCCTACCTATCCGTTTCAGGGCAATCGGCATTGGATGGAGCAGCAGTCCAGGTCCGGATGGGCGAGCGGTGGATCGGCGCACGACCAGATCGAGGACACCTTCTGGGCCGCGGTGGACGAGGGAGATGCCGAGGCGCTCACCAGAACTCTCGGCCTGCCTGAGGACGAGGCACAGACCTGGGATGCGACGCTGTCCGCGCTGCAGGGCTGGCGTCGGGACAACCGCGCCGGTTCGACAGTGGACGAGTGGCGGTATCGCATTCGATGGCAACCGATTTCGAGTGTGCGCAGCCAAGCGCTGCGTGGCACCTGGATCGTCCTCATCCCCGCCGACGGCGCGGCCCACGAGGTGGTGCGTGGGCTGGTGGACGGCCTACGGGCGCGTGGCGCGGACGTGGTCACCGCGACCGCCGACACGCTGCGGCCCGCGTTGACGGGCGTGGACATCGCCGGTGTGCTGTCCCTGCTCGGGCTGGACGAACAGCCCGCACCTGAGCACCCCACGTTGCCGAACGGACTCGTCGGCACCCTCGAGTTGATGCAGGTCCTCGATGCCACGTTCGACAGCCGACTGTGGTGTATCACGAATGGCGCTGTCACCACGGGTCTTTCGGACCCGCTGCGCAGTCCGACGCAAGCACAGCTGTGGGGTTTCGGTGTTGTTGCGGCGCTGGAATTCCCGGATCGCTGGGGCGGGTTGGTCGATCTGCCACACCAACTCGACGACCGCGCACTGGATCGGCTGGCCGGGCTGCTGACTGCGGCCGAGGGCGAGGATCAGCTGGCCGTCCGCGACTCCGGAGTGTTCGCGCGACGGATGGTTCGTGCCCGCCGCACGCCGCCTGCCACTGCGGGTGATCCGTGGCGGCCGCGCGGCACGGTGCTGGTGACCGGTGGCACGGGCGCGTTGGGTGGGCACATCGCGCGCTGGCTCGCCGCGGCGGGTGCCGAACACCTCGTCTTGGTCAGCCGTCGCGGACCGGCCGCAGACGGTGCTGACACCCTGCGGGCGGAGCTCGAAAAACTCGGCGCGACAGTGACATTCGTTGCGTGCGATATCGCGGACCGGCCTGCTCTGGCCCGCTTGCTCGATGACTGCCCGCAGGTGGACGCGGTAGTTCACGCCGCAGGCGTGCCGCAGTACAGCTCGTTGTCAACGACGTCGGTGGCGGAGTTCGCGGCCGCTCACGCCGCCAAGGCAGCGGGCGCGCACCATCTCGACGAGCTGCTCGGGGATCGGCCGCTGGACGCGTTTGTGATGTTCTCCTCGGGTGCCGCGGTCTGGGGCAGCGCCGGACAAGCGGCATACGCCGCAGCGAACGCGTACGCGGACGCCCTGGCTCGCGCTCGTCGTCAGCGCGGCGCGGCGGCGACGGTGATCTCCTGGGGCGGTTGGGCCGGGGGTGGCATGGTGGACGACGCGGTCGCCGAGAAGGCGCGCAGGCTCGGTGTTCGCCTGATGGCACCGGAGCTGGCCCTGCGCGCACTCCAGGAAGCACTCGATGACCGCGAGACTGCCCTCACTGTCACCGACATGGATTGGGACCGCTTCGCCGCGACATTCACGACGGGCCGGGCAAGTGCACTGATCAGTGAAATCCCCGAGGTAGCAACGGCTTTACGCGACCAGCACACGGCGGTCGATGGCGAACGGCCCGCGGTCGTGCTCGCCCTCGACGGGCTCACCGACGGCGAGCAGCGAGAGGTGGTGCTCAACCTCGTCCGCGTCGCGGTCGCCACGGTGCTCGGCCACTCCACACCGGATGCCGTCGGTCCGGACGCGGTGTTCAAAGATCTCGGGTTCGATTCCCTCACCGCGGTCGAATTACGTAACCGCCTCGCTGCCGAACTCGGGTTGCGCTTGCCGACCACGTTGGTCTTCGACCATCCGACGCCGAACGCAGTCGTTCGATACCTGCGAAACGAGTTGTCCGGCACGGTTGCCCAGCTGTCACCGGTACCGATGACCGAGGCTGTCGACGAGCCGCTGGCGATTGTCGGCATGGCCTGCCGATTCCCCGGTGGGGTCGAGTCGCCGGAGGATTTGTGGCAGTTGATGATCGACGGTGTCGATACGGTGGCACCGTTCCCGACCGATCGGGGCTGGGATCTCGAGCACCTGTACGACCCCGAGGGCACGCGGCCGGGCACCTCCTATGTCCGGGAAGGCGCCTTCCTTGACGACGCGGCCGGATTCGACGCCGAGTTCTTCGGTATCTCGCCGCGCGAGGCCATGGCCATGGATCCGCAGCAGCGGTTGCTGCTCGAGACCTCGTGGGAAGTGCTCGAACGCACGGGTATCGATCCGCACTCGCTGCGCGGCAGCAACACCGGCGTTTTCGTCGGCGGAGCGGCGCACGACTATGCGGCTCAGCTGATGTCGTCATCGGTGGCCTTCGACGGCTATGCCCTCACCGGCAGCGTCAGTAGTGTGATGTCCGGCCGGATCTCCTACCACCTCGGGCTGGAGGGCCCGGCCGTCACGGTGGACACCGCCTGCTCTTCGGCGCTGGTGGCGATGCATCTGGCCGGGCAAGCGCTGCGGCGTGGCGAATGCTCGTTGGCCCTGGCCGGTGCGGCGGCCGTCATGTCGACAGCAGCGGGGTTCGTAGAGTTCTCCCGGCAGGGCGGCCTGGCGCGCGACGGCCGTTGCCGTCCATTCGACCGGGCGGCCACCGGGACCGGCTGGGGCGAAGGCGTCGGTTTCGTTGTGCTGGAACGGCTCAGCGACGCTCGGCGCAACGGACACCAGGTGCTCGCGGTCCTGCGCGGATCAGCGGTGAACTCGGACGGCGCGTCCAACGGACTGACCGCGCCCAACGGCCCCTCCCAGCAGCGCGTCATCCAGCAGGCACTCGCTGCTTCTCGATTGGCGCCCGCCGACGTCGATATGGTGGAGGCCCATGGCACGGCGACAACCCTCGGCGATCCGATCGAGGCGCAAGCCTTGCTGTCGGCCTACGGGCAGGACCGCGAGCGACCGCTGCTGCTCGGCTCGGTGAAATCGAGCATCGGGCACACCCAGGCCGCCGCAGGCGTGGCAGGCGTCATCAAGACGGTGCTGGCCATCCAGCACGGCGTGGTTCCGCGAACCCTGCATCTCACCGAGCCGACACCGCATGTCGCCTGGGCGAGTGGTGCGGTCGAGCCGGTCGCCGCGAATACACCGTGGCCCGAGACCGGCCATCCTCGGCGGGCGGGGGTGTCGGCGTTCGGGGTGAGTGGCACCAACGTGCACGTCATCCTGGAGCAGGCACCGGAGGACCCCGAAGTGCCTCGGCCGCAGTCGGGTACGCCACTGCTGCCGTGGACCGTGTCCGCCCGGTCGGAAGCGGCGTTGCGCGCGCAAGCGGCCCGGCTGGCGCAGGTGGGTGCGGAACCCGCGGATATCGCACTGTCGCTGGCCGCTGGCCGCGCGCACCTCGAGCATCGCGCGGTGATCCTCGGCCGGACCTCGGAAGATCTGCGTCGCGGCTTGAAACTCGTCGCCACGGGGGGCTCTGCACCCGAAATCGTGACGGGCGTCTCGGTGCGCGGAAAGCTGGCCATGCTGTTCGCCGGTCAAGGCACTCAGCGGGTGGGTATGGGGCGTGAGCTGTACGACACCTACCCCGTCTTCGCCGATGCGCTCGACGAGGTGTGCGCACAATTCGATCCGGTGCTCGATCGAGCGCTACGTACGATCATGTTCACCGACGAGCAGGCGCTCGATCAGACCAGATACGCGCAGCCCGCGCTGTTCGCCCTCGAGGTCGCGCTGCACCGGCTGTTCGCGCACTGGGGGATGAAACCCGATGTGGTACTCGGGCATTCGGTCGGCGAGATCGCTGCGGCACAGGTATCGGGCGTGCTGTCGCTGCCCGATGCGGTAGCCCTCGTCACCGCACGCGGTCGATTGATGCAGCAGCTGCCGACCGGCGGGGCGATGCTGTCGGTGCGCGCCGGCGTCGACGACGTGCAGGCGATGTGCTCCGAGCAGGTGAACATCGCGGCCGTCAACGGACCGACCTCGGTTGTCCTGTCCGGCGACCTCGACGCGGTGGTGGCGGTCGAGACCGAGCTGGTGTCCCGAGGCATCCGAGCCAAACGACTGCGCGTCTCGCACGCGTTCCACTCGTCGCGGATGGAACCGATGCTCGAGGAATTCGCTGCGGTGTGTACCGGATTGGCGTTCTCGCCGCCACGGATTCCGTTCGTTTCCAGCGTAACCGGAGCGATCGCCGCAGCCACGGAAGTCAGCTCGCCGGATTACTGGGTGCGTAATGTTCGCGACACCGTGCGCTTCGCCGACGGCATCCACGCGGCGGCCGCCTCGGGTGAGCTCACTTTCCTCGAACTCGGACCCGATGGTGCACTCAGCACGCTGGTGCACGACTTGGGCACCGCGCCTGCGTTTCCCGCACTGCGCGCGGCCCATGCCGAAACGGGCACGGTACTGACCGCCCTCGCCGGTCTGCACAGTCGAGGGCTCAGCGTGGACTGGCCGGTGTACTTCGCGGCGTCGGGCGGGCGACGAGTTGATCTGCCTACCTACGCTTTTCAGCATCAGCGCTATTGGCTCGACGCGCGGTCGGCGCCCGTTGATGCGACCGGCCTCGGTCTCGACCCCGCGCCGCATCCGTTGCTCGGTGCCGGTGTGGCGCTTCCCGGGACGCACGGATGGCTGTTCACCGGCACGCTTTCCCCGGCGACCGAGCCGTGGCTCGATCAGCACGGCATCGACGGAGTCACCTTGCTGCCCGGCACCGCACTACTAGATCTCGCGGTAGCGGCGGGTAGGCAGCTCGGCTGTCCGCTGGTCGACGAGTTGACGCTGGAGACCCCGGTCACATTGTCCGGTGGTATCCGGATCCAGCTCTTGGTCACCGGTGCGGGCGAGGACGGCAGGCGTTCGTTCACCGTCCACTTCCACGCCGGCGACGAACCCGACGAAACGTGGATCCGGGCCGGGTCCGGCACTCTCGCGGCCGAGACCGCGGACGAACCCGTTCGGGTGGACTGGCCGCCGGCCGACGCCGTGTCCGTTTCCGTGGCCGGCTACGACCAGCGCGCCGAGCTGGCCGGGTTGACCTACGGCCCCGCCTTCCGGGGACTGCGGCAGGTGTGGACTCGCGGCGATGAGGTGTTCGCCGAAATCGAGTTGCCCGGCGACGTCGATGCGACGCGTTACGGGCTCCATCCGGCTCTGCTCGACGCCGCACTGCGAGCGCCGAGCATGACGGAGCAGGACCGCGTCCACGAACGCTTGCTGCCGTTCTCGTGGCGTGGCGTGCGGCTGCACCGGGCCGGTGTCCGGCACGTCCGTATTCGCATCGCGCCGCTCGGATCGGGCGAGCTGGCCATCAGGGCGGTCGATCCCGAAGGGCGTCCGGTGCTTTCGGTCGACGCGCTGGTCGCCCGGTCACTGCCGAGCGACCAGCTCGACCGCATCCGCTCGTCGGCATCCGGCTCGCTGTTCCAGCTCGCGTGGGAACCGGCCACGCCGGACGGTGTGCAAGACGACATTCCGGCCGAATGGTTGAGTTTCGCCGAAGGTGGCTCCGATGAGCTGATCACGTCGGCGCACACGGCAGTCGATGATGCGGTCTACCGAATCCGGAAATGGTTGTCGGACAGTGCGAATGACACCTCCCGGTTGGTGGTGTCGACCAGGCGAGCGGTGGCTACCCGAGCCGACGAGGACGTGCTCGACCTCGCACGAGCCCCCATCTGGGGACTTGTTCGGTCGATTCAGGCCGAGCATCCGGGACGGATCGTGCTGGTCGATACCGATGACGCGTCGGACCCGCCGCTGCCCGCCGCGTTCGGCGGTGTGCCGCAGCTGGCGATACGGGCAGGCGCGCTGCTGTCCCCTCGGCTCCGGCCGCTGGATCGCGACCCGGTGGTGGCCGAATGGGATTCCACGGGAACGGCTTTGGTTACGGGGGCGACCGGCGCACTCGGTGCGCTGGTGGTGCGACATCTCGCGATACGACACGGCGTGCGCGGCTTCGTGCTGGCCAGCCGACGCGGGCACGAGGCGGGCGGGGCGGCCGAGTTGCTCGCCGAGCTCGCCGAATTGGGGGCCGAGGTCCAGCTCGTCGCCTGCGACGTCGCCGATCGGACGGCGGTGGCGAACCTCATCGACATCGTGCCCGCGCATCGGCCATTGCGTACCGTTGTCCATGTCGCGGGCGTGGTAGCCGACGGTGTGCTCGACACGCTGACGCCGAGCATGGTGGACGCCGTCCTGCGCCCGAAATTGGATGCCGCCGTTCATCTCGACGAGTTGACTCGCGATCTGGACCTGTCCGCTTTCGTGCTGTTCTCCTCCACTGCAGGAGTATTCGGTTCCGCGGGCCAAGCGAACTACGCGGCGGGCAACACCTTCCTCGACGCTCTCGCCCAGCGCAGGCAGGCGCGGCGACTGCCCGCCGTTTCGCTCGCGTGGGGTCCCTGGGATCAGCAAGCCGGCATGGCGGGCGGACTGACCGCCGCCGATCACGAGCGTGTCCGGCGTGCCGGGCTGTTCCCGCTCGCGGACGACGAGGGCTTGGCATTGCTGGACGCTGCGCTCGGGCTCGGCGTGCCGGGCGTGATCGCGGCGAAGCTCGACCGCACCCGACTGCGCGAGCGCCCCGGCGATCCCGCTCTGGCGCCCAGTGAACCGACCGCGAGTACGCCCAGCCCATCGATGGATCGGGCCGCTGCATTGATCCGGAAGTTGACCGGTCTGGACGCCGCGGAACGTGAATCGATACTGGTGGAACTCGTACGCGCCGAGGCGAGTTCGGTGCTGCGGCACTCCTCGCCCAGCGCGGTGGCCCCGAACCGGCCTTTTACCGATCTGGGACTCGATTCGCTGGCCTCGGTCGAGGTGCGCAACCGGCTCGGGGAGATCACCGGCTTGCGGCTGCCCGCGACCCTCCTCTTCGATTTCCCGACACCGGCCGTGCTGGGCGCATACCTGGTGGCGCAACTCGTCGTCGACGAGCCCGCGGTGGACGAGACATACCTCGAGGACGTCGACCGGCTGATCGCGAGCATGGTGTCGGCATCGTCGGACGAGCAGCGCCGGGCCGCGCTGGCCCGCCGTTTGCGAAGTGCCCTTGCCGAGTTGGCGGACCCGGCTGATCGAGCCGAGGACCTCGACGAGGTCTCCGGTGATGAATTGATGTCCCTGATTGATGCCGAATTCGGCTGAGTCCGTGCAAATGACCGCAAGACCCGAGACCAGAATGGGTGAGCAATGACCGACGTCAGCGCGGATTCTCTGCGAAAATTCCATACCACCGAAGGCGCCGATGTATCGGTGGTGATCCTTCCGCACGCCGGTGGTGCGGCAAGTTATTACTACAGCTTGTCCGAGGCGTTGTCGAAGCACTTTCAAGTGTTCGCCGTGCAGTATCCGGGGCGGCATGACCGCCGGCGTGAGTCGATGCCGCGCGAGCTGCAGACGCTCGCGCGCGATATCCATGCGGAGATCGAACAGCGAGCACCCGGACAGGTCGTGCTCCTCGGCCACAGCATGGGATCGGTGCTGGCCTACGAAATCGCCTCGCGCTGGTCGGATTCCGAATCCGCACGCCTGCTCGGGCTGTTCGTCTCCGCGCGCGTCGCGCCATCGGTCGAATGGAAGATTCCCGACGTGCGTTCGGCCAATGCGGCGATCGCCGAGATGAAGGCGCTCGGCGGCACCGACATG
This sequence comes from Nocardia sp. NPDC046473, assembly GCF_040645995.1. Lineage (NCBI taxonomy): Bacteria > Bacillati > Actinomycetota > Actinomycetes > Mycobacteriales > Nocardiaceae > Nocardia > Nocardia sp. NPDC046473. The sequence continues at coordinate 15,215 of NZ_JBEYZJ010000018.1, read as the reverse complement.
CGAGTGCTGGCGGACAGTGAGTTCCTTACCGCGGCATTGGATGTCATGCGCATGGACTACCGCCTGCTGGCCGACTACCAGCGCGATCTCGACGCGGTGACCGATCATGCGATCGACTATCCGATCTATGCGCTCGCGCCGGACAGTGACGAACGGGCACCGGTCGCCGCGATGGCGCGGTGGGCGCAGCACACGTCGCGATTCGATCTGCGTACGTTCGCCGGCGGGCATTTCTACATCAACGACCGCATCGACGAGGTTGTCGATTATCTGCGCACGTCGATCCTGTCCGAAGTTTCGAGTATTGGTACGCAGCCGTAACCGGACCGCACGCCATGGGTTTGTCGGTGGAATGAGTGGAAGCTGATGAGTGAAGTAGCGCTGGGATCCCGGTCGTACGCGACGACCGAAGAGATATTTGAGGTCGGATATCTACCCGAGCTCGGAGTGGTGCCCGAGAAAATGTACGGCTCGGTGATCCGGCCGGAGCGATACGGTAGCCCGGTCGACGCCTTCCGTACCGAACTGATCGACGTGCCTGCTGTCCCGCCCGGCTTCGTTCTGGTCGCTGTGATGGCCGCAGGCATCAATTACAACAACGCCTGGGCAGCCATGGGGCAACCGCTGGATGTCATCGCGGCTCGTAACCGCAGCGGCGAGCCGGAGAAGTTCCACATAGGCGGCTCCGAGGGCTCCGGCATCGTCTGGGCCGTCGGCGAAGGCGTGCGCAGCGTCACGGTCGGCGATCCGGTCCTGATGGTCGGCGCCCGCTGGGACGAACGCGCACAAGACATTCGATTCGGTCGCGACCCGATGATGTCGGACAGCCAGAAGACGTGGGGCTACGAGCTCAACTACGGCTCGTTCGCACAGTTCGCCTTGGTCGCGGAGTTCCAGTGCCTGCCCAAGCCGGCCAACCTGGACTGGGAAGAGTCCGCCTGTTTCCTGCTCACGGCGGCCACCGCCTATCGGCAGCTGACGCATTGGGTGCCGAACCGGGTCGAACCCGGCAGCGTCGTGCTGGTGTGGGGCGCCGCGGGTGGGCTCGGATCCATGGCGTGTCAGCTGGTCGATCTGTTCGGTGGCCGGGCGGTCGGGGTGGTGTCCGGCAAGGACAAGTTCGACTACTGCCTGGCCAACGGCGCGGTCGGGGTGATCGACCGTCGTGAATTCGGACATTGGGGAATGCAACCGGAGCCGGGTACACCGGAGGCGGACCAATGGTCCTCGGAGGTCCGCGGATTCGGCCGGGCGATCTGGCAGATCCTGGGCGAGCGCCGGTCACCGGACATCGTCTTCGAGCATCCGGGCCAGGACACGCTGCCGACCTCGGTCTACGTCTGCGACACCAGCGGCATGGTGGTGTTGTGCGGCGCCACTTCCGGTTTCATCGGCACGCTCGATCTGCGCGTGCTGTGGATGCGACAGAAACGGCTACAGGGTTCCCACTTCGCCAATCTCAGCGAATGCCGCGCCGTGATCGAACTCGCCGGGATGGGCAAGCTGAATCCTCGACTCGGCCGGGTCTATTCGTTCGACGAGATCGGACTCGCGCACCAGGACATGGTGGACGGCTGTCAGTCGCACGGGAATTCGGCTGTGCGGGTCGGCTGCTCAGCGGATCAGCCCAGCACTGAAGGGACCCCGGGGAGTTGACCACACAGCACACGCCCGCCGATCGAACGCACGACATCAGTCCGGCGGCACACTACGACCGGGTCACGGACGCATGGGCCCTGTTGCTCGGCGACGACCTGCACTACGGGGTCTTCGACGAAGCCGCCGAGTCGTTGCCGACGGCGACGCATCGACTGACCACGCTGATGGCCGACGCGGCCGACTTTCACAGCGGGGACCGCTTTCTCGACGTCGGCTGTGGCGTCGGGACCTCGACGCAATGGGCGGCCCGGCAGCACGGCCTGGTCGGGGTAGGCATCAGTACCAGCGGGCACGGTGTGGCGCGAGCACGGGCGAATGCCGCCGCGGCCGGGCTGAGCGAGTCGCTGACGTTCGAGATCCGCGACGGTATGCGCAACGAGTTCGCCGACGAATCCTTCGACCGGGTATGGGCGTTGGAGTCCTCGCATCTGATGCGCGACCGCACGGGGCTGTTGCGCGAGTGCGGACGCGTGCTGCGCCGCGGTGGACGGTTCACACTGTGCGACATCGTGCTGGCGCAACCGATCACCTTTCAGCTGGTGCGTTCCTTGCGTGCCGAATTCGGTTTGCTGAGTAGGGTTTTCGGCGACGCTCGAATGGAAACGCTGGACACCTACGCCGAGTTGGCCGCGGCGGCGGGACTGGAGGTCGACCTGCGGCGGGATCTGTCGGCTCAGGTTCGACCGACTTTTTCCGGGTGGCGCGCGAACGGACTCGCGCACCGAGCCGAAGTCTGCGCGCTCATCGGCGTGGAGTCCTGGCAGGAGTTCATGGACTCCTGCGATGTGCTGGAACAGATGTGGGACCGAGAGATCCTCGGCTACGGAATGTTGTCCGCAATCAAGTAATGAAAGGATCGAGAATGTCGTCGACCGGCCGTGTTCTGCGTTTCGACGAGGCCAAAGGCTACGGCTTCATCGTCTCCGATTCGGACGACGATGACGTTTTCTTCCATGTCAATAATCTGCTCATCGACCAATCGGTCGTGCAGCCGGGACTGCGGGTCGTTTTCGAGGCCCGCAATGGGGACCGCGGACTGTACGCAATGAATATCGCGGGTTCCGTCGAGGGTGCCGAAAGCCGGGCCAATGAGGTGTTCGCGGTAGATACCCGCCGCTCGGCGGAAGCACGGCTGTGTGACGCCCGCGAAGCGCTGCTCGCCGAGTTCACCGAGTTGATCATCGTGGCGGCGCCGGATGTCAACGGTCATGAGATCGCAAGAATAAGAAGTGGATTCATCGGACTCGTGGAGAAACACGGCTGGCTGACTGCGGGCGAGGGCCGGCAGATGCCGACGGGTTCTCCAGACGCAGACCGACTCGAGATCGGACAAGAATGCTGAGCACCATGGGCACCGCGCCGCTGTCGCAGGCAACGCTGCTGCGGCATGGCGCCGAACTGTTCCCCGACACGTTGATTTCGACCTGGACCGGTACCGAATTTCGGCACGCCGATTTCGCGCGGCTCGGCCGGGACGGCTCACGACTGGCTCATCTGCTGAGCGGGCTCGGCATCGCGCCCGGCGATCGGGTGGGCACGTTCATGTGGAACAACTACGAGCACCTGCTGGCCTATCACGCCATACCGGCGATGGGCGCGGTGATTCACCCGCTCAATATCCGGCTGCTTCCCGAGCAGGTCGGGTACGTCGCCACCCAGGCGGCAGATCGGATCGTCCTGGTCGACGGGTCGCTGCTGGACATCTTCCTCGAATGTCTGCCCGAGATGCCCACCGTGGAACGTGTGATCGTCATCGATGGTCCGCTACCCGCACCTTCGGTATCGGGGGTCGAACTGCACAGCTTCGCATCGCTGATGCGCGAGCAGCCCGAGACCGAATATCCCTTTCCCTCGGTCGACGAACGGTCCGCTGCCGCGGTCTGCTACACCTCTGGCACCACCGGAAACCCGAAAGGCGTTGTCTATTCCCATCGTTCGAACTTGCTGCACGCGATGTACCTGTGCAGTGCGAACGCCTTGGCGATCGGCAGGGCCGATCGGGTGCTCCCGATAGTGCCGATGTTCCATGCCAACGGCTGGGGGTTGCCGCACGCCTGCCTGATGGCGGGAGCGGCACTGCTGCTGCCGGACCGGTTCGTGAAGCCGGCGGACCTGCTGCACATCATGGCGCAGGGACAGCCGACATTCGCCGCCGCCGTGCCGACCGTCTGGGCCGGCGTGCTCGCCGAACTCGACTGCAGGCCACAGGATATCGGCCACCTGCGGGAAATCATGGTGGGCGGCGCGGCGCTGCCCGGCGATCTGATGGCGGGCTTCCAGGAGCGGCACGGAGTGCAACTGCTCGCCGCCTGGGGCATGACCGAAACATCGCCACTGGTGACCGTCGCGAGACCGCCCGCCGACTACGACGTCGCCGCCGAACCGGCATATCGCCTGAGCCAAGGCAAGATTCCGGTTGGCATCGATGCTCGGCTCGTCGGCGAGGACGGCGTGGTGTTGCCGAGGGATGGCCGATCCGTCGGGGAGTTGCAGGTGCGCGGCCCCTGGATCACGGCCTCGTACTACGCCGGCGCTGCCGCACCCGTAGGGTCGGACTCGTTCGATGACGGCTGGTTGCGTACCGGCGACGTCGGCTACATCACCGCGGACGGATTCCTGACGCTGGTCGACCGGGCCAAGGACTTGATCAAGTCCGGCGGCGAGTGGATCTCGTCCATCCAGCTCGAGAACGACGTGATGAGCCACCCCGGTGTCGCGGAGGCCACGGTTGTCGGTGTCCCGGACGACAAATGGGGCGAACGCCCGCTGGCCGTCGTGGTGCTCAGGGATGGAGCGGACATCGACGCCGCCGCCCTCCGTGCGCACCTGGTCGGGAAGGTGGCCAAGTGGCAGCTTCCCGATCTCTGGTCGTTCGTGCGCGAGATTCCGAAAACGAGCGTCGGCAAGTTCGACAAGAAGCGTCTCCGCGACGCCTTCGAGCCTGGTTCACCGATCGACCTGCGGGTCTCCGGCAAGCAGTGATTCTTTCCTTAAGGAGTACATACATGGCCGACGACCGTGGCGTGATCGCCGAGGCGATCACTTCGATTCTGTCTCAACGACCCACCGGTGCCGCCGAGCTGACGCCCGGCGCGAAGTTGAGCGCCGAGCTGGGCTTCAGCTCGCTGGAGTTCGCGGAACTCTCCGCCCAGTTGGAGGATGTCTTCGGACACGATCCGTACTCGGCCGGACAGTTCCCGGACACCGTGGACGGCATTGCCGAGTATTACGAGCAAGTGCCCGCGTCGGGCGCGGGCCGTTGACCGTCCCATGCTGACCGATCTACTTCGGCAGCGCGTGCGCGAGGACGGCGATGCCGTCTTTCTGCGGACGACGAGCGCCGCGTTGACCTATCGGGAGATCCTGGTTCGGGCCTCCGCGTTGGCCGAACGCCTGCGCCGATTCGCGGGTTCGTCGGTGGGGTTTGTCGCGGACGATGTGCTGGACGCCATCACGTTTTTGTTCGCCGCTTGTGAAGTGGGGGCCGAGGCGTGTCTCTACCCTGCGCACAGCAGTCGGAGCGCGGTACTCGACTTCGCCGAGCGCTTCGGCCACGTGCCACTCGCGCTCCAATCCGATGGGCGAGTCACCGTTATCGGCGGGGACGAGTCCGTGACCATGACCGGTGCGGGCGCATCGGTGTCGGTGTTGACGAGCGGGACAACGGGTAAACCGAAGGCCACCCGGCATCGTTACGGCAGTTTGGTGGCCTCCGCCGCGCAGGGCCGGGAACCGGACAGCATTACCGATGCGGTGTGGCTTCTGGCCTATAACGTGAATCAGTATGCCGGGCTGCAAGTGCTCGCATATGTCCTCAAAACCGGTGCGGCGCTCGTGATTCCGCCCGACAATCGGCCGGTCACGGCCCTCGAATCGATGATTCGGCACGGCGTGACCCACGTCAGTGCCACCCCGACGTTCTGGCGCGTGCTGCTCGCAGCGCTGGTGCACGATCAGCAACGCGCGCCAGAGCTTCGACAGATCACCCTCGGCGGCGAGGCGGTGTCGGAGTCCTTGTTGCGGGAGCTGGCGGCGCAATTCCCGGCCGCGCGGATCTCGCACATCTACGCGACCAGCGAAATCGGGTCGGCGATCGCCGTGAGCGACGGGAAAGCGGGCTTGCCCGCCACGATCCTCGATCGGGGTGCCGGTGCCCCTGTGCGGTTCCGTATCGCGGACGGCGAGCTGCAAGCCCGTTCGCAGGTCGGCATGTTCGGATACCACGGCGCTGAGATCAGCTGCGACGACTGGGTTTCCACCGGCGATCTGGTGGAGCTGCGGGACGGACGGGTGCATTTCGTCGGTCGCGTGGGCAGCGTGATCAATGTCGGCGGGATCAAGGTGCCGCCGTTGCCGGTGGAGGAGGTCATCGGCGCGGTCGCCGGCGTGGAGCTGGTCCGCGTCTACGGCCGAGCCAATCCGATCACCGGGAACATCGTGGCCGCTGACGTGGTGGCACGGCCCGGATTCGACAGCAGCGAACTGCGCCGAGACATCGCATCGGCCTGCGAGGTGCTTCCGGACGCCCATCGCCCCAGGATCGTGAAGATGCTGGATTCCTTACCGACGATCCAACACAAAGTTGATAGGCGACAATTGTGAGTGAACGTGTTGTAGTGGTCACCGGTGGTAGCCGCGGGCTCGGCGCCGACCTGGTCCGTTCCTTCCTGGATTCCGGGGACAAGGTCGCGACGTGCAGTCGGTCGATCTCGCCATTTCTCGAGAAACTTCTGGCCGACGAATCCGTTGCCTCGCGCCTGTACTACTCGGCAGTCGACGTCGCCGATCGAGCGGCCGCGGAGTCATTCGTGCGAGAGGTATACGGGCACTGGGGTGGTATCGATGTTCTGGTCAACAATGCGGGTGTGGCCCGGGACGGCGTGCTCGGCTTGACATCCGCCGACGATGTCGACACCGTGATCGACCTGAACCTGAAGGGCTCGATCTTCGTCACGAAGGCGACCGTCCGAAAGATGCTGGCGGCGGGGGCAGGTGGGCGGATCGTGAACGTGTCGTCGGTCGTCGGCCTCACCGGCTACCAGGGCTTATCCGTGTACAGCGCCACCAAGGCCGGGCTGGATGGCATGACCCGATCGTTGGCGAGGGAACTCGGCCCGCGTGGTATCACAGTCAATTCCGTTGCGCCGGGTTACCTCTCGACCGAGCTGAGTCATGGGCTCACCGCGAATCAGCTCGAACAGATCTGCCGCCGCACGCCGCTGGGTAGATTGGGGTCGCCGTCCGATGTGTCCGCAGCCGTCCAGTTCCTCACCTCCGAGTCCGCCTCGTTCATCACCGGCCACGTTATGGTCGTGGATGGTGGATTGACGGCGTAGCAGGCAGTAGCACCTGTTTGATCGACGCGACCAAATGGGCGGTCTGGTCATTGAGATAGAAATGGCCGCCCGGGTAGGCGTGTAATTCGAACGAGGCAGTGGTGTGCAGTGACCAGGCCTCGGCTTCTTCGCGATTTACTCTCGGATCAGCGTTGCCTATATGTGCGTAAATTGGTGTCCGGAGTGGTGGGCATTCCGTATAGCGGTAGGTCTCGGCTGCGGTGTAGTCGCCGCGGAGCGCCGGCAGGCTCATTCGCAGAATCTCGTCGTCATCGAGGACGGCGAGACCGGTGCCGTTGAGGGTTTTCAGTTCTCTGATGAGACCCTCGTCGCTGAGTAGGTGCACAGATTCGTCGCGGTGTCGTGATGGCGCCCGACGACCTGATACGAAAAGCGCCGTCACTTCGGTCCCTCGTTGTTCGAGCCGTTGCGCGACCTCGAATCCGAGGGTGGCTCCCAGGCTGTGCCCGAATACGGCGAGGGGCCGGTCCGTCCAGGTCAGCAGTTGTTCGGTGACGGCGTCGGCCAGCTCGGGGATATTGTCGATGCATTTCTCCGTCCTGCGGTCCTGACGGCCCGGATACTGCACCGCGAGCACATCGCAATTCGGTGCGAGCGCGCGTGAAACAGGGAGAAAGAAACTAGCGGCACCGCCCGCGTGCGGGAGGCAAACGAGTCGCACGGCGGGTTCTGAGACCGGATTAAATCTTCTTATCCACAGGTTCGTACCGTCCGTTGTCGTTGTCATACCCCATACCCCCACTACTTACTTGTACGCCCATCGACCACTCGATGCATCAGGTGTCCGCTCATCTTGTTAGCAGGGGCGTCCGGGTCTGTCCAGTCGGGGCGGAAAACCTGATAGTCCCTGTGTGCTCGAGCCTCGTAGGGCGGCATACTCGTCGGCACGCATTGTTTAGTGATATTAACTGACGTGTTAGCGGATCGATCTTGTTCCGGATGTCTCAGTATGACAGATTGTTATCTGTGTGTGATCTGGTGGGGAACGGGTAGCAGGCGCTGATGGCCGAGAACAAGGCTATCGCTGTTATCGGCATGTCGTGTCGATCTCCTGGGGCGAGAGATGCAGCAGACCCGATGTCGCGCGCGGTGGTGGAGTCGCTGCCTGCGCTCGCGCAGGCGGAATTGCATCGCAAAGTGGCGCGATTGCAAGCTCGGGGTTTCCGGTCGTAATGAGATCGGTCTGGTACTGCGCAGGCAGGTCGCCAACAGTGCTTGATTCCATGACCGCTCACTCGTCTTCGGCACGGCCGAAGACCGACAACACATCGAATTCTGAACTAGCGCGGGGAGTTGCTGACCATGACCGAGACACCCACCGTTGTGACCCGGATGCCGAAAGCGCGTCCGCCGGGCTGTCCTTTTGATCCGCCGGCCGAATTGGCGGACATTCGCGTTCAGGCGCCGCTGACCCGTCTGGTGTTCCCGGACGGCCACCGCGGCTGGCTGGCCACCGGGCATGCCGCGGTGCGGGCGGTGCTGTCGGATCCGCGCTTCAGTGCGCGTTATGAGCTCATGCACTTTTTGCGGGAGGATGTCGACCGGCTGCCACCTGCACAGCCCGGTGACCTGCTCGGCCTCGACGCTCCCGAGCACACCCGGTATCGAAGACTGCTGGCGGGCAAGTTCACGGTGCGCAGGATGCGGCAGCTGACCGAGTTCGTCGAGAAGATCATCCGCGAGCATCTGGATGCGATGGAACTCGGTGGTGGACCGGTGGATCTGGTAGAGGCTTTCGCCCGGCCCATCCCGGGCCTGGTGATCTGCGAACTACTCGGGGTGCCGTACACCGAGCGCGACCAGTTCCAACAGCACATCGGCAACATGTCCGATCCGAACAACACGCCCGAGCAGGTCATGGCCGCTTTTGTCGCGGGCCAGGAATATATCCGCGACCTCGTCTCGGCGAAACGTGTTGCGCCGACCGACGACCTGCTCAGCGACCTGACCACCGCCGATGTGACCGATGACGAGCTCTGCGTCATCGGTGCCCTGTTGCTGGCCGCGGGCCTCGACACCACGGCCAGCATGCTGGGCCTCGGCACTTTCGCATTGCTGACGAATCCGGACCAGTTCGCCATGCTGCGTGATGATCCGGCCCTCGCCGACAGTGCGGTCGAGGAGATGATGCGATACGTCACCGTGGTCCACACCGGTACCCGGGCGGCGCTCGAGGACGTCGAAATCGACGGACAGCAGATCCGGGCGGGGGAGACGGTGGCGCTATCGATGGCAGCCGCCAACCGGGACCCGGCCAAGTTCGAGGATCCTGATCGTCTGGACCTGTCCCGCAACCAGGTCGGGCATCTGGGTTTCGGGCATGGTGCTCACCAGTGCCTCGGCCAACAGCTCGTCCGAGTGCAGCTGCGAGTTGCCTTCCCTGCCTTGGTGACTCGATTTCCGACCCTGCGCTTGGCGGTGCCGGCCGCCGAGGTGCCGTTGCGAGATGGCGTCATCTTCGGCGTGCAGCGGCTGCCGGTCACCTGGTAGGAGCGAAATATCATGGAGCTCATCGTGAATCGCGAACGCTGCATCGGTGCGGGGATGTGCGCGCTGATGGCGCCGGCGCTGTTCGACCAGGCTGCCGATGACGGGCTGGTGATTCTGCGCGCTGAGGCGCGGACGCCACAACAGCAAGCCGACGCACGTGAGGCGGTGGCGGCCTGCCCGTCCGGCGCGATTCGGTCGGCGGAGGAACCGGCTCGTGCGTCGGATTGCGCAGGCGATGGGGAAGCCGTCTGACACGCCGAACCGCTCCACTCCACCATTACTCACCCGAGCCGAGCCGCACCTGCGGGAGGGGCATTCATGACAACAGCTGAGATTCTGCGTGCGCTGGCGCCCACCGAAAAGCCTTATGCGCACAACGAAGTGTACGAAGGCTACACGGTGCGAACTTCTGGCCGACTGGATCTGAAGGCACTCGACACTGCTTATAAGGCGGTATGCGGCGCATACCCGGTACTTGCGGCCAGGCTGGAAACCGGCGACTCCGGGCCTGTTCTCGTAGCGTCCGGCACGCTGCCTGACGTCCGAGTCTGCGACGGAGAGCCCGAATATCCGTTGACCGGCGCGGAACTGAATCAGCACCGGGCGCTGAGTGCGCTCAACGTGGTACGCGACGGCACCGACGCCAGCGTGACTCTGGCAACCCATCACAGCGTTGCCGACGGTGCCTACTCCCTCGAGGTGCTCGCCGCACTGTGGTCTTGCTACACCGATGCGGTCCACGGCATGGCCGTCGACTTGCCCCGCCACCCGTACCCCAAGTCGTTGGAGGAGTTGCTGGCCGAGCGCGGTATTCACCGGGCAGTACCTGCCGAAGCGGAAACTGCGCAGCCGCCCGCCACCACGACCCAGCCGGCATCCGAACTGTTCGAGATCGTCCCGTACGTGGCTCAATATCGCTTGACCGCGGCACAGACGACCGCATTGACAGAACTCGGCCACCGCGAGCACGTGACAATCAACGAGCTGTTGTCCGGTGCGGTGCTGCTGGTCGAAGCCGAGGTGCGCGATCTGCCGTTGACCGACCTTTTGTACCTGTTCGCGGTGAATTTGCGCAGTCACCTCGCTCCTCGGGTCGGTGACACCGAGGGGACGAATGTGGTCGGCTCCTCGTGGTTTATGGCTACCGGCGGAATCGAGCCCGATGCCGTGACGATCGGACGAGCGGTCGGTGCCCAGCTGCGGGCGGGACTGGCCGACGGATCCGTGCAGCGGAGCCTCATGGACATGGCCGACCAGCATGCGGCAGGCGCGGTGCCGCATGATTTGGGCCCCGTCGTGATCAGCATGACGAACTGGGGTTTGATACCGCCACTGCGATCGCCGGATGATCTGGTCCTGACGAACTTCCACTCTGCTTCCCGCGGCAAGATCGCGCCGGGGCAGGCCGCGCTGGTCTGTAGCTACGTGGCAAGCACTTTCGACGGACGGATAGGTATCGACCTGGGCTGGCCCGAGAAGAATTCGGAGCAGTCACGCCGACTCGAATGCCTGCATGAACATTTGAGCCGACTGGCGTCGCAGTCGTGAACGTCGGTGAAGTGGGCGGTCGGTAAGACGGCGGCATATTGTTGGACCGATCGAATATTTTCGCGCCAGCGTCCGGATAGTATTCTCCGAATGTTTTCCGGGGTCGCATAGAGAGGGGGTGATCTGCTTAATGCTCGGATTCGTTCGTGGCGCATACAGGTCTGCTCGAATTGATTAGCGAAATTAACTGAGAAGTTAACGAATTGATCTTGTTCGCGATCGTTCTACGTGGCACTTTGTTATCTGTGCGTGATATTTACGGGGATGGATAACAGGCGCTGATGGCCGCGGGTGAGGCTATCGCCGTTACCGGCATGTCGTGCCGGTTTCCTGGAGCGAAACATGTGGCAGATTTCTGGAATCTGCTGCTCGATGGCACTAGTGGTATCGGCGCGCCATCCGTCGATCGGGCTGTGCGCGGCGAAATGGTCGACCGTCGTGCCGGATACCTCCGGCATATCGACCAATTCGACGCTGCTTTCTTCGGCATTTCTCCCCGCGAAGCCTCCGCGATCGATCCGCGACAGCGACTCGCTCTGGAATTGAGCTGGGAAGCGCTCGAACACGCCGGAATTGTACCTGGATCGCTGGCGGGCACTCGGATGGGGATATTCCTCGGGGTTTCCGGAGACGATTACCTCCCCGCGGTCGACTCCGACGGAGATAATGCCTATCTTGCGGTGGGGACGAACCGCGCGGTCATTGCGAACCGGGTCTCGCATCTGCTCGATCTCAACGGCCCCAGCCTGCTGGTCGACACCGCACAGTCGTCATCTCTTGTCGCCGTGCACCTGGCCTGTCAGAGCATCGCTCGCGGCGAATCGTCGGCCGCCCTGGTAGGCGGGATCACGCTGAATCTGTCCGGGGACCGCGTCCGAATGCTGGCAAGCATGGGCGTGATTTCCCCCGACGGGGAGTGCTTCGCCTTCGATGCGCGGGCGAACGGCTTCGTACCCGGTGAAGGCGGCGGCATCGTCGTCCTGAAGCCGCTCTCCCTGGCCGAGTTGGACGGCGACACGATCTACGCAGTGATCCGTGGCTCCGCGGTCAGCCAGGATGGGGCGACCTTCGGGTTGTCCGCGCCGAACGCCGCGGCCCAGGCGGCGGCGATCCGGGCGGCGCACGCCGGCGCCGGCGTCGAACCCGGCGCGATCAGTTATGTGGAGCTGCACGGCACCGGAACTCGGGTCGGTGACACGACCGAGGCGAGTGCGCTCGCCACCGTCTTCGCCGACGACCCGGCGCGTTCCGCACCGCTGCTCGTCGGCTCGGTCAAGACGAACATCGGCCACCTCGACGCGGCCGCCGGGGTGGCCGGCCTGATCAAGACCGTACTGAGTCTCGCCCATGGCACTGTTCCGCCGAGCCGCAACTACGCGGAGCCGAATCCGGACATCGATCGTTCGTACCTCGAGGTGGTCCAGGAACCGGTCGAACTCCCGGCCGTGGCCGGGCCGCCGCATGCCGGGGTCTCGTCGTTCGGGATGGGCGGCACCAACTGTCACGTGGTGGTGTCGGGGCCCACTCGCCGTGGCGCTTCGCAGGCCGACGCGGTCCACGAGGAGCGGCCCGGCATGGTGCCGTGGGTGCTGTCCGGACGTGGCACGGCGGCCGCACGGGCACAGGCGGCGCACCTGCGCGACTGGGTTCGGCTCCATCCCGGGACGGATACGCGGGACGTGGCATCGTCGTTGACTTCGACCCGTTCGGTGTTCGAGGACCGGATGGTCGTGCTGGGCGCCGACCATGCCGCGCTGCTTTCCGGGCTGGATGCCGCGGCCGAGGGCACGTCGTGGCCAGGTGTGTTTTCCGGTTCGGCCGTCGCTACCGATGGTGTGGCATGGGTTTTCCCCGGCCAGGGATCGCAATGGACCGGGATGGGCCGGGTATTGCTGCGTGAGTCGGCGGTCTTCGGCGCCCGGCTGGCCGAATGTGATGCGGCCCTGTCGCCGTGGGTGCCGTGGTCGGTCCGGGATGTACTGCTCGCCGGCGAGAACGCGCCGGACCTGGACCGGGACGACGTCATCCAGCCGGTGCTCTTCGCTGTGATGGTCTCGCTGGCAGCGGTATGGGAATCGTGGGGCGTGGTTCCGGCCGCTGTCGTCGGTCATTCGCAGGGCGAGATCGCCGCGGCATGCGTCGCAGGGGCACTGTCGCTCGAGGAAGCCGCACGTGTGGTGGCATTGCGGAGCCAGGTGCTGTGCGGGCTGACGGGCGCCGCCGGGATGCTGGCCGTCGCCCTGTCGGAGGACGAAGTTCGCCTGCGGTTGGCCGGCCCGCTCGGCGACGGGCGCGTGTCGATCGCCGCGGTGAACGGTCCCGACGCGGTCGTCGTCGCAGGTCCCACCGATACGTTGCAGGCGTGCGTCACCGCGCTGGCGGGCGTGCGGTGCCGAATTGTCCCGGTCGGCTACGCATCACACTCGTCGCAGGTCGACGAGATCGAGCAGATCGTGCTGGACCGGTTGGCCGGCCTCGAACCGCGAGCCGGACGGATTCCGTTCTACTCCACGGTGACCGCCGCGCCGATCGACACGACCACCCTCGACGCCCGTTACTGGTTCGACAATCTCCGGCAGACGGTTCGATTCCGGGAGGCCATCGAGGCCATGATCCAGGACGGCCTGCGCGTGTTCCTGGAGGTGTCGCCGCATCCGCTGCTGACCATCAGCGTTCAGGACGTCCTGGACCGCGCCGATACGCCGGGCGTCGCGGTGGGGAGTCTCCGCCGCGACAGCGACGACACCGAGTGCCTGCTCGGTGCTGCCGCAGAGCTGTTCGTGTCCGGCAATCGGATCGACTGGACGGCGGTGCTGATCGGACTCGGCCGGGCCGGTCGGCGCGTGCCGCTACCGACCTACGCTTTCCAGCGCCGTCGCTACTGGCGTGATGCCGCCCCCACATCGGGGCCAGGCGTCACCGCAACGGTGCCGACGCCGGAGGTGGAGCCGTCCGCCGAGGCTGCGCCGGGCGGCGGATCTCTGGCCGATCGTCTCGTCGGTCTCGGTGTGCCTGAGGGGCATCAGCTCGTCCTGGACATAGTCGCCCGCGAAACGGCGACGGTACTCGGTCATACGAGCGCGAGCGAGCTGCCGCTGGACCGGGTCTTCCGCGATCTCGGCTTCGACTCGTTGATGTCCGCCGATCTCCGTACCCGGCTGTCCGTCGCGACCGATCTACGCCTACCGGCGAGCCTGGTCTTCGACCATCCCACGCTCCCGGCGGTCGCGGAGTATGTGCTCGGTCGGCTGCTCGGCCGGGAAGACCGGGGAGGACGGGTACCACGCCGACCGGCAGGCGCAGACGAGCCGCTGGTCATCGTGGGCATGGCGTGCCGGCTCCCCGGCGGCATAGCGTCGCCGGACGAGTTGTGGCGGTTCGTTGCCGACGGCGGTGACGGCGTCACCGGCTTTCCCGAGGATCGCGGCTGGAACCTGAGCGCCCTGCGCGAATCCGGCCATGACCGCCGGGGCACTTCACACACTGACCGGGGCGGCTTCCTGCATGACGCCGCCGGGTTCGATGCGGGGCTTTTCGGGATCTCGCCGCGTGAGGCGCTGGCGATGGATCCGCAGCAGCGGCTGCTGCTGGAGACGAGCTGGGAGGCATTCGAGGCCGCCGGCATCACTCCGGCGTCATTGCGCGGAAGTGCGACGGGCGTCTTCGTCGGTGCGATGCCGCACGACTACGGCCCGAGACTGCACGAAGGTGCTGAAGGCCACAACCTCGACGGCTACCTGCTGACCGGCACCACGCCGAGTGTGTTGTCCGGTCGGCTGGCGTATGTGCTCGGTTTGGAGGGGCCGGCGATGACGGTGGACACGGCGTGTTCGTCGTCGCTGGTGGCGTTGCATCTGGCGGGTCAGGCGCTGCGCCAAGGGGAATGCTCGATGGCGCTCGTCGGCGGCGTCACCGTGATGGCGAATCCCGGGATGTTCGTGGAGTTCAGCAGGCAGGGGGGTTTGTCGCTGGATGGGCGATGCAAGGCATTTTCGGCGGCAGCGGACGGCACGGGCTGGTCCGAGGGCGCGGGAGTGCTTCTGCTGGAGCGTCTTTCGGATGCTCAGCGGTTGGGGCATGAGGTGCTGGCCGTGGTCCGGTCCTCGGTGGTGAATCAGGATGGTGCGTCGAATGGTTTGACGGCGCCGCATGGTCCATCGC
>NZ_JBEYZJ010000017.1:50543-79430 GCF_040645995.1 Nocardia sp. NPDC046473 | reverse complement strand
GCTGAGAGATTCTCCGGTGGTGTGCTGTTCCAGGGGTTTTCGACTGGTTCATCGGATGACCGGAGTAGTGCTGGGCGCGTGAGGTGGGGTCCCCGGCCTTAGTTGTCGGTCAGGTGCATGGTGTCGCGTTGCGTAGGTGGTCACCTGGCTGTGGTGCTGTTCTCGAGCGCTTTCGAAGCAGTGAGTGTGTCGCGTGGGTGTTTTCGGGGCCGCAGGGGCTCCGATGTGCACCCTTTGTTCAGAACGCTCACCGTTTCTGGAAGCCGCTCACGAACATCCTGACAGCGGGCGTGTAGCGGGTGTCCGGGTCATAGAAACGGTGCTCGGCTGACAGAGGGGGTGTGGGGTGCACGACCAACGACACAACGACACCCCCGGGGTCGTACTGTCGGCGAAATCTGCACTCTCTCTCGGGATCTGCACTCGGAATAGGGCCCTAGAGCGAGTGCAGATCCCGAGTGAGAGTGCAGATCTTGATGTGGTGGGGCTCGTGGGGCGCGACCAAGATCATCGGGGGTGTACTCGGTCGGCTCCGCGCGCTTTTTTGCCCGCTGCGCACGAAATCGCTAGTGATTGCTTGCGCGGCTGCGTAATTCGCGCGCGGCGAGGCTTGCTGATCGAGAAGGGGGTCAGGGGGTGAGGGGTTCGGGGGTTGGGCGGGTGTCGAAAGCTTTTCGGGCGGTGAGGATTTGGTGTTGGTGTTGGTCGGACCAGGTGCCGAGGGTGTGGCTGATGGCGCCGAGGCTTTCGCTGTTCTGGCCGAGCATCGTTTCTGGAAGCCGCTCACCCGCTACACCGGGTGAGCGGGTCACAGAAACGGTGAGCGGCTGACTGTGGAGCAGCTGTCGGTGGTGGCTGGGGTGGGGTGGGTGTATCGAATTCGTAAAGATGCTTGCGGCAAGGGAATCGGCGGGGGCACCGTGAGGGGTCGAACTGCGGCGGGGTCGGAGGAGTGGTGGCGACAGACGTAATCGGCAAGATTGCGCGCGTGACCGCGGCAATCCGGCCGGACCATCTCGGTGAGGTGGTGATCGAGGTGCGGGCGGGGACCGAACGATTCCTGGCGCGGGCCGCCGACGGGGAGACAACCATTCCGAAGCACACCCAGGTTCTCGTGATCGGGAGCCTGGGTGGGCGCACGGTCGAAGTCACTCCCTTGAAATGAAGGTGCATCATGGACGTCCAAATCTTGGTCGTCATCGGGATCGTCGTCGCTCTTATCGTGTTGGCCGTGCTGTTCCGCCTGTCCTGGCGGGTCGCCGAACCCGATGAGGCGCTGATCATTTCGGGCTTCCGAGCCGGCGAAGGGCCGTCGGGGGTCGGCGAGAGCATGGGGTTCCGCATCGTCACCGGCCGCGGCAGTTTCATCATGCCCGGCCTGACCAAGGTGCGTTTCATCTCGCTGGAGGCACACGAGAGCCAGATCCTGGTGCCGTGCGTGAGCCAGCAGAAGATCAACCTCGAACTGGGCGGGGTGGTGGTGTACAAGATCGGCGACGACTACCGGTCCATCGCCAACGCGGCGCGCCGCTTCCTGGATCGTCCCGCCCAGGAGCTGGAGACCAAGGTGCAGAACGTCTTCGTCGGGCACCTGCGGGCCATCGCAGGCTCGATGACCGTCGAGGACATGATCAGTGATCAGGACAAGTTCTCCGAGCAGGTGCGCGACCGGTGCTCGCAGGAGATGGAGTCGTTCGGTCTGGTGATCGACAGCTTCCAGATCCAATCGATCGCCAGCGGCTCCAATTACATTGCCAACCTTGCGATTCCGCACCAGGCGGCGGTGGAGCAGAAGGCGCGGATCGCGCGGGCCAACGCCGATCGGGAAGCCATCGAGCAGGAGCAGGCGGCGCAGCGGCAGATCGCGCTGGCGATGCGCGACACCCAGATCAAGAAGGCGGAGTACCAGGCCGAGATCGACAGCGCTAGCCAGGAAGCCGCGCAGCAAGGTCCGCTCGCGCAGGCGACCGCACGGCAGGCGGTCGTCGAGGTCGCCACGAAGGTGTCGCAGCTCGAGGCGCAGCAGATGGAACAGCAGCTGCAGGTGGAGGTGCGCAAGCCCGCCGACGCCGAGGCCTACCGGCAGACCACCCTGGCGACCGCCAGCCGCGACGCCCGGATCAGCCAGGCCGAGGCCGACGCGCAGGAGACCCGGTTGCGTGCGGAAGCCGCTGCGGCACAGACGAAGATGCAGGCCCTCGCCGAGGCTGAGTCGATCAAGCTGCGCGCGGCGGCGCAGGCCGACGCGACCCGGCTGGCCGGTCAGGCCGAGGCCGACGCGATCAAGGCGCGCGGATTGGCCGAGGCCGACGCGGTGCGCGCGCACATGGAGGCCGAGGCGGCGGGCATCCAGCTGCGGTCCGAGGCGATGAGCCAGAACCAGGAGGCGGTGATCGCCCAGCAGATCGCCGAGAAGCTGCCGCAGATCGTCGCGGCGGCCGCGGCGCCGTTCGAGCACATCGACAGTTTCACCGTGCTCAACGGAGCCCAGGGCGTGACCTCGGCGCTGGCCGAGATCATTCAGCAGGCGGGCGCGCTCACCTCGATGGCGCGCGAGTCATTGCTCCCTGCAATGACTTCCGGCGTCAAGCCGGCGGACAACGGCCAGGTCGGCATCGACCTGCCGAACTGAGGCAGCGACTTTCGCCGCGCTGATCGCGGCCGATCGTCATCCGAAAGCCTGGTGCGCAACGCTCAATATTCGCCGCGCACCAGGTTTTTCGGTTCCTCGCCCGCCGCGAAGCGGATGATCTCCGCGCGCACAACGGCATAGCCGCGCTCGAAACTGCCGGTGCTGCTGCCGCCGACGTGCGGGGTGAGCAGCAGGTTCGGCGCGGTCCACAGCGGGTGGCCCGGTGGCAGCGGCTCGGGATCGGTGACGTCGAGTGCGGCGCGCAAACGGCCCGACCGCAGTTCGGCCACCAGCGCGTCGGTCTCGACGATCGGGCCGCGGGCGATGTTGACCAGGATGGCGTTGTCGTCCATCGCGGCGAGGAAATCGGCGTCGACCATACCGATGGTGCGGGAAGTGACCGGGACAGTCAGTACGACGACGTCCTGCCCGGGGATCAGACCTGGCAGTTCGTCGACGCCGTGCACGCCGTCGCGGGCCTGCGAGCCGACCAGGGTCACCACGGTGTCGAAGCCGGTCAGGCGACGGACCAGTTCGGCGGCGAGGTCACCCGCGCCGATAATCAGAATCCGCTTGCCGATCAGCGTCTGGGTCTGGTGGAAGGTCCACTGCTGCGCGCGCTGGGCGTCGACGAAGCCGCCGAGTTCGCGGTAGATGTGCAACAACGCGGCCAGCACCCATTCGGCCGAACTGCCGCCGTGTGCGCCGCGTCCGGTGGAAAGTCGGACGCCGTCGGGTAACCGGCTGACCCAGCCTTCGGCGCCCGCGGTCATCATCTGCACCAGTCGCAGCTTGGGCAGTCGGGTGAGATCGACCGTGTCGGCGCGCGAGAGAAACTTGGGGACAAGCACCTCCGCGTGCTCGGCGCCGTCGGGCAGCGCCTCGCCCGCGGTGTACCGCAATGGTTGTACCCCGTCGATTCCGGACAGCGCCGCGACTCCATAGTCGTCCGGGACTAGAACAATGACCGCCATGCAGGCCAGGTTAGCGGCCGCGGCCGGCCGTATGCCGGGTTCCTTCCGGACTTTTTCCGGCCGGTCAGCCCGTGGAAACAGATTTGTCCGTAACTGTCTCAGTCAGCGAGGGGATTGAGTCGAAACGGCCGCAGAGTGACATATCAGTCGGTTAAATTATGCCTCGCCGGGGGGAGCCGGTGGAATCGAGGTAACAGTGGTTGTCGACAGGGTCGCTCGGGTGTCCGAGCCACTGGTGCGGTGGGGATTCGATCTGGTAATCAAGAGTTTGCGGACCTTCGGGCGGACGCTGCAACTCGCGGCCGCCGCGTTCAGCTACCTCGTCGGCGACATCATCAAGCTGCGCCATCCCTGGCGGGACACGCTGCAGCAGGGCTGGTTCATCGTCAGCGTGACCGCGATTCCCGCTGTGCTGGTGGCGATTCCGTTCGGCGTGATCGTCTCGGTGCAGGTCGGCAGCCTGACTCAGCAGGTCGGCGCCACCTCGGTGGCCGGTGCGGCGGGCGGGCTCGGCGTCATCCGGCAGGGCGCGCCGATGGTGACCGCGCTGCTGCTCGGCGGCGCGGCCGGGTCGGCGATCGCCTCGGATCTCGGCGCACGCACCATCCGCGAGGAAGTAGATGCGTTGCGCACCATGGGTATCGACCCGGTGCGGCGGCTGGTCGCGCCGCGGCTGGCGGCGATGATCGTGCTGACGCCGCTGCTGTGTCTGCTGGTCATTTTCATGGGGGTGTTCACCGGGTACGTGGTGGCGGTCGGGTTCCAAGGGGTGACGCCGGGCAGCTATCTGTCGTCGTTCGCGGCCTTCGCGACCATGGCCGACCTCTTCGTGGCGATCGCGAAGTCGGTCATCTTCGGGGTGATCGTGCTGATCGTCGCCTGCCAGCGCGGGCTGGAGGCGACGCACGGACCCAAGGGCGTGGCGAACGCGGTGAACGCGGCCGTGGTGATCGGGGTGATCGCCGCGTTCGGCGTGAATCTGGTGATCACCCAGCTTGTTTCGATGTTCCTGCCGCAAAAGGTGGGCTGAGTGAGCGCAGCGAACGACCAAATGACACAGCACTGTTCAGTCATCGAGCCGAGCGCTAGCGAGGTGGAGTGATGACCGAAGTGCCCGCCCAGTATCGCCCATTCGGTAGGGCCGGTCGCCTCGTCGAACGCGGCACGCGCGGACCGCTGACGCTGTTCGAATCGCTCGGCCACCAACTGACTTTCGTGAGCCAGGTGCTCGCCGCGGTGCCGCACACGCTGCGCGCCTACCGCCGCCAGACCATGCTGATCCTGACCGACATCACCTGGGGCAGCGGCAATATCATCGTCGGCGGCGGCACGGTGGCGGTGCTGATCTTCCTCGGCGTCGCGGTCGGCGGCTCGATCGGCGTGGAGGGGTTCACGGCGCTGAACATGGTCGGCATGGGTCCGCTGACCGGATTCGTCTCCGCCTACGCGAATACCAGGGAGATGGCGCCGATGGTCGCCGCGATCGGCTTCGCGGCGCAGGCGGGCTGCCGGATGACCGCCGAGATCGGTGCGATGCGCATCTCCGAGGAGATCGACGCGCTGGAAGCCATCGGCATCCGGCCGATTCCGTTCGTGGTGACGACCAGGGTGATCGCGGGGATGATCACCATCGTCCCGCTCTACCTGCTGACGCTGATCCTCAGCTACCTGTCCTGCGCGGTGGTCGTCAATGTGCTGCACGGTCAGTCCTCGGGCACCTATTACCACTACTTCGACGCCTTCCTGCAACCCGGCGACGTGATCGCGTCACTGATCAAGGCGACGGTGTTCGTGGTGATGATCATCCTGATCCATGGCTACCAAGGGTTTTACGCGACCGGCGGGCCGGAGGGGGTCGGGCGCGCCTCGGGCCGGGCGATTCGCGCGAGCCTGGTGCTGGTGGTGATCGCAGACATGATCATGACGATCGTCTTCTGGGGTCTCGATGTCGGAATCAAGATTTCGGGGTGACGCGTGCCGATATTCGTTGATCATTCAGGGCGCACCGCCGGGCGGTGGATGCTGCGGCTGCGCGGGCTGATCGTCGCCGTCGTCATCCTGGTGCTGGCCGTGTTCACCACGCAATACGCGCAGGGCAAGTTCGCCGATAAATTCGCACTCACCATCGACGCGGCCACCCTCGGCGAGGGGCTCGCGCCGGGTGCGGAGGTGAAGTTCCGCGGCTTCGGGATCGGCACCGTGCGCAAGGTCGAGACCGTCGACTACGGGCACCAGCGCATCGAGTTGTCGCTGGACCGCACCCAGGCCGCCGCGCTGACCGACGACGTGTCGGCCCGCTTCACCTCGTCGAACATCTTCGGTTCCAGCGCAATCGAATTGGTGAACACCGGCCACGGCGGGCGGCTGCCGGAGAACACCACGCTGTTCATCGGCGCGAACGCGACCAACGCGACCGTGTCGAGTGTGTTCCGCCGGGCGGCGCGGTTGACCCAGGTGCTCGACTCCGACACCGTGCGTGCGCTGTTCGATCTGCTGCTGGACAACACCGCCTCGCTCGGACCGGCGGTGCAGTCGTTCTTCGCCACGGCCAGGGTGCTCGCCATGAATCAGCGAGCGCCGCTTGGTCATTACCTGGATATCGGCGCGGATGTCGGTACCGGTGCGGCACGGGTGACGCCGCCGGTGGTCGATGTGATCCTCGGCGTGCTCGACAACAGCGGGTATTTCGGCTCCGCCGAGAACCGGGAGCGGACAAAGCATTCGCTGTCCACGCTGGACACCGCGTTGCTGCTGCCGGTCACCGACCTCTTGCGCAGGGACAACCCCGATCTGGCCAGCATCATCGGCGGCGTGCTGGATCTGGTGGTGCCGATCAGCGCGTCCATCGGCACCGTCGCGCCCGCGTACAACCGGCTGCCCGCGTTGCTCGCCCGCATCGACAGCGCGTTCCCGGTGGTCGACGGCCGAGTGCAGCTGCAACTCGAGGTGATCGTGAAAAATATGCCCTACCTGGCCGATTCGATTATCGGGGTGCCGCGATGAACAGTGTCACCGGCGCGGCCGTCAAGCTCGGCATCTTCGTCGCGATCGTCGCGGTGTGCTCGGCCTTCATTGTGGCGGCACTGAATACGCCGGTGCCGGCGGACAAGGTCTCGTATGACGCTGTCTTCACCGATATTTCGGGGCTTTACGCCGGTGACGTGGTGCGGATGTCGGGGGTGGCGGTCGGCAAGGTCGACAGCGTCGCATTGGACGGCTCGCACGCGCGGGTCCGGTTCACCGTGGATCGCCAGCGCCCGATCTACGACAGCACCGAAGCTGCTGTGCGATACCAGGATTTGATCGGGCAGCGCTACATCGAATTGATGACCGCGAAGACCGGCGGGGTGCGGCTCGCGGCAGGTGCCACCATTCCGGTGGAACGGACCATCCCGAGTTTCGATGTGTCCAAGCTGTTCAACGGCTTCAAGCCGTTGTTCGACACCTTGGACACGGCCCAGCTCAACCAGTTCGGCACCAACATCCTGCGGGTGCTGCAGGGCGACGGCAGTGGCATCGGTCCCGCGCTCGCCGACCTCGATCAGCTGACCAAGCACGCCAAGAGCAGTGAGGCGGTGGTGGTGCTGTTGATCCACAACCTGGGCGAGATCTCCCGCTCGATCGGTGGAAAGTCCGCCGCGGTCGGCGATCTCGTCCGACAGCTGAACGGTGTACTGAACGCGTTCGGCAGCCGGACCGCGACGATCATCACCGCCATCGAACAGGCCAACCGCACCCTGGTGCCGCTCATCCCGCTGCTCGAGGAGCTGCAAGGGGCCTACGACCAGAGTTACCTGCCACTGGACGGGCTGTTGCGCAGGCTGCTGCCGCAGACCGATCAGCTGGTCGAAATCCTTTCGCTGGTGCCGTCGTTGCTCGCCGGGCTCAACCAGAACATCCCGGCCAGCGGCCAGGCCAAGACGTATTCGTGTGCAGGCGGTGAGCTCGGGCTACCGGGCATCGGCAATGTCGTGCTCGGCAATCAGAAGCTGGTGGTGTGCAAATGACCGGTGCGGCAAGGCAACTGGCGGGTTTGCCGTTTCGGCTGTTCGGCGAGCTCAAGCAGCTGCGGGCGGCGAAGTCGGAATCGTGGTCCCAATTGCGATGGGGGATCGCGGGTGTGCTGTTGAGCGTGCTCGCCCTGCTCGCCGCAGCGGTGCTGTATGTGGTGCCGTTCGGCGAGCAGTCCTATACGGCGGACTTCCGCTCCTCGGGTGGCGCCCGCGCCGGTGACGAGGTGCGGATCGCGGGAATCAAAGTGGGCCAGGTCCGTTCGGTGGACCTGGTCGGCGACCACGTGGCGGTGCGCTTCGGCGTCGACCGCGACGTGCACGTCGGCGACGCCTCGTCGGTGGCGGTGAAGATGCTGACACCGATCGGCGGGCACTACCTGTCGCTGGCTTCGCAGGGGGAGTCAGCGCTGGGCGGCAAGCACATTCCGCCGGAGCGGACCAGCACGCCATTCGAGTTGACCGACATCATCGACGTCGCCACCCCGGTGCTCGGCCAGGTCGACGGCACCACCCTGCGCAGCACCATCGCCGAGGTGAACGCCGCGCTGGCGGGTCAGCCCGACGCGGTGCGCTCGATCATCGGCAACTTCAACGATCTGACCGGTGTGCTGGCCGACCGGTCGAAGCAGCTGGATTCGGCGGTGCAGGTGTCCGACGAATACATCGGCGCGATCGCGACCGATCGGGCGGTGCTCGCAGACTTCGTGCACGAGCTCGGCGTTGTCGCGGTGGTGCTCGGGCAGCGCAAGGGCGAGGTCGTCCAGGTCTTCGAGCTGTTGCGGCGGTTCTTCGTGGTGCTGCATCGGCCCGTGCTGGCCTACGGCGATTCGATCGAGCCGTCTGTGGCCGAATTCGAGGACCTGTTCAACAAACTCGTGCAGGATCCCGGTCGGCTAGACACGGTCATCGCGGGGATCAAGGACTTCATCGGGAAGATCTCGGCCATGCTCGGCGCGGACGGGGTGACCATCGACCAGTCCGCCAGCGTGGTTCGTGGTCCGGCACTGTGCATTCCGTTCGAGGGGAGGGCGTGCTGATGCGGGCGTGGGGCAGAACGGGTTTGGTGATCGCGGCGGTCGTGGTAACGGTCGCGGTGGTGGTCGGGGTGAGCGGCGCGACCTGGATAGACCGCGTACAACCCGCCAAGCAGACCATGTGCGCCGAATTCACCGACACCGTTGGGCTTTACGAGGGCAACAGCGTCACCATGCTCGGCGTGGAGGTGGGCACCGTCTCGGGTATCGAGGCGCGTGGCGACCGCATGCGGGTGACGATGTCGATCGACGGCAAACTTGCGCTGCCCGCCGATATCCGGGCGGTCACCATGTCCAGCTCGATCGTCACCGACCGGCACGTCGAACTGACCAAGACCTACACCGGCGGACCGAGATTCGACACCGCGCACTGTATTCCGCTGGAGCACACCAAGACTCCGGTCGGCATCAGCGACGCGCTCGATGCGCTCGGGCGACTGTCCGGCGACCTGCTCGGCGCCCAGCAGTCACCGACGCCGGGCGCGCCATCGGACACGCTGCTCGACCAGACGATCACCGGCGCGGTCCGCTCGCTCGACGGCACCGGCCCGCAATGGAATGCCTTGCTGCAGCGGCTGTCCCAGGTGATCGGGGATCCGGCCGATCGGGATGTCGTGATCCGCAGGCTGGTCGACAACCTCGACCAGCTCACCACGATGTTCATCACCAACTGGCCGGATATGCAGGCGCTGCTGGACAATCTGAAGAACGGCGTCCAGCTGGTCGACGGGTTCTCCGCGGAACTGTCCAGGGCGGTCGATCTCGCGCTGCAGTTCCTGCCGGTGATCGCCCGCAATGTCGGCAAGTACGACCAGCAGTCCTATGAGTTCCTGGATCGGATCGTGCCGGAGGTGCACCGGTACGCGGTGCTGGCGGGCAGCATCGTCGATCTGCTGGTGCAGTTGCCGCCGCTGAGCAATCGACTGGTGCAGGTGTTCGACCCGGCGACGGGCGCGGTCCGGGTGAATTACCGTCCGCCGCACTATGAATCGGCCGACGGCAGTCAGCCGGGCCTCGCGCAGGTGATCCTCGGATCGTTGGGGGCGCCGTGAAGCGTTTGATACCCGTGCTCGCCGCGGCGGTGCTGCTGTTGACCGGTTGCGGTGTACGCGCGACCGACGTGCCGATTCCCGGGACCTATCTGGCGGGGGACACCTTCTCGATCAGAATCGAATTCGGTTCGGTGCTCAACCTGCCGGACCGGGCCAAGGTCATCGCCGAGGGCGTCGAGGTCGGCATGCTCGACCGGATCGAGCTGATCGGCGACACCGCCGTCGCCACGGTCGACCTGAAATCCGATGTGCAGCTGCCGAAGTCGACCACCGCGGAACTGCGGCAGAGCACCATCCTCGGCGATATCCACATCGCGCTGCAGGCGCCGCCGAACGCAGGTCCGCCGTTCCTGGTGAGCGGCGACGTCATCCCGCGCTCGCGTACGGTGCCCGCCGCCAACGTGGAGGACATCCTGCGGGCGCTGTCGAACATCGTCACCGGCGGCCGCTTCGGCGAGATGCAGCAGCTCGTCGCCAGCGTGAACGCCTCCTTCCCGACCGACCCCGCGGATCTGCAGCGCATCCTGACCGGTGGCAAGAACGCGCTGCACGACCTCGCCACGCACAGCGACGACATCGACCGGATCCTGGCCGCCGCGGCCAGTGTGACGACCACCCTCGAGGCGAACAAAGGCAACGTCGACCGCACCCTCACCCTCGGACCGAGCCGCGCCGCCGGTCTGTCCGACGTGCTGTTCGGTCTGGTCCAGCTGATCATCGACGGTGGCGAATTGGCCAGGTATGTCGGCGATCTCGCGCTGCCGCTGCGTGGCGACCTGCACGACATCATCGGCATTCTCGCGCCCGCGGCGCTCACCATCGCGAGCGCCGACACCACAGTTCCGATGAACGTCGACGCGATGAACCGGTTGTTGCGCGACAAGCTGATCCCGTTCTTCAGTGCGCCACCGAACATTCGGGTGCAGCGGCTCAGCGCGGACGCCGTCGCCGCCGACGCGTCGGCCCGCTCCGACGAGATGATCCAGGTGCTGCGGTCGATAGGAATGGTCCGATGAAGCTGTCCGGTCCGGTCTCGCTGGTGCTGCTGCTCGTGATGACGGTCGTGTGCGCCGCGTATATGGCCATCGGGGTGCTCGATATCGATCCGCGCCGCGCGACGAATACCGTGACGGTGCTGATGGATTCGTCCGGCGGACTGATGCAGACCTCGCAGGTCGACCTGCGCGGCATGCGGATCGGCAAGGTGCGCGCCATCACCGCCACCGGCACCGGGCTGGCCGTGCGGATCGAGCTGGACGCGAAATACCGGGTGCCGATCGGCAGCGAGGTGCACGTCAGCAACCTGTCGGCGGCGGGCGAGCAGTTCATGGACTTCCGCCCGACCGGAACCGCGGGTCCGTATCTCGCCGACGGCAGTGTCGTTCCCGCGCACCAGGTTCGGATCGCAACGACGGTCAGCGAGGCGCTGGCCAAGCTGGACGTGCTCAACTCGCAGATCGACCCGGCGAAGATCGAACAGCTCGCCGCCATCCTGTCGCAGGGCTACGCGGGGCGGGAGAAGGAGATCGCCAACCTCACCCGGACGCTGACCATGACAGCGCAGCTGCTGCACGACAAGCGCGACGAGATAACCCGGCTCTATCTGAACGGGCAGGACCTCGCCGAGAACTTCAACGGGTACGGGCCGGTGATCGGCGGCTGGGCCGACGATTTCACTCAGGTGCTGCCCGACGTGGTGCACCTGATCCAAAGCTTCCAGGGTTATTCCTATGCGGGCGAACATATCTGGGACGAACCGCTCGGCCCGCTGGTGCAGAAGATCGACCAGTACCTCGCGGTGCTCGGGCCCGACCTCTCGCACATCGCCACCGCATTGAAGCCGTCCACCAGTGTCCTGAAACCCGTTCGGGTGGACGCGGGTTCGATCATCGATCTGCTCTCGGCGACCTTCCCGGAGAACGGGACCGCCCGAATCACGCTCGACGTTCCGAAATAGAGAGTTGAGGACATCATGACCACGAACGAGCCAGCCGACGCGTCGGAAACCGCTACAGTGCCTGTGAATGTCGCCGCCTCGACGCCCGAGACTGCCGCTGCCTCGACGACCCCAGCTGTTGCCGCGCCTTCCGCAGCGCCGAACAGCGTGCGGCGCAATGGGATCGGCTACGTCCTCGGCGGCCTCACCGTTCTGCTCACGGTGCTCAGCATCGCGCTCGGCCTATCCTGGCAGTCGACTTCCGACGATCTCAGCGCGCTGCGCCAGCAGAACGCCGACCGGGACAAGGCCGCCGAGATCGCGAAGGACTACACGCTGCGCTCGCTCAGCTACGACTACAAGAGCCTGCCCGCATTCTTCGACGGCGTGCAGCGCGGCACCTCCGACGCGCTGCGCAAGCGCTACGACGAGGTGCACGACACGTTGGCGAAGATCATGACCGAGGCGCAGGTGGTGGCCACCGGGCAGGTGCTCGGCACCACGGTGGACGCGCAGGGCAACGATCAATACTCGGTGACGGTGTTCGCGACGCAGAAGACACAGAACATCCAGCAGCCGACGCCGGCGACGGTGCCGAACCTGCTGGTGGTCACCGTGGCCAAGAACGGCGGCAACTGGCAGGTCGTCGACTACGGCCCGAAGGGCGAGGCAGCGGCGCGTTGATAAGCTGACGAGCTATTTGTCCTGGTTCGTCGAGAGGGAGTGCTGTGCCGGAGCAGCCCCGCCGTGGTCGGCCGCCGCTGGCCGGTCTGCCGGAACGACGCAGGCAGCAGATCACCGAATCGGCGTACGCCGTGTTCGTCGAGCGCGGGTACGAGGCGACCGCGATCTCCGATGTGGCCGCGCACGCCGGTATCGGGCAGGGCACGGTGTACCGGTACTTCGGAAGCAAGCGCGAAATCCTGGATCATGTGGTCGATTTCGGCTTCGGGAAGCTGATCGACGCGTTGGAGCCGCAGTCGCTGCTGAGCCGTCCGACGTCGGCCGAGGAGTTGCTCGCCGGAGTGCGAGCGGCCATCGTGCGGTTGTACGCGATGCTGGAGCACGAGCCGGACTTCATCCGGCTGGTACTGGTCGAGGCGAGTGCCATCGACAAGGAGCTCAGTGATCGGCTGCTCGGTCTCGAGTTGCTCGTCAGTACCTTTGTGGCACAGGAACTTCGGCGCGGTGTCGCGGAGGGTTGGATTCGGGCGGACATTGATCCCGAGGTGACCGCGCATATCACGATGACCCTGGTGGTGCCGGGGTTGTTGCAGGAGATGCGCGGCGACAATACGCCGCAGGCGCGGGAACGGGCCACCGCCGGAGTGCTCATGTTGCTCGAAAAGGCGTTGCGGCCACGCGATCCCGTCGTGGCCGGACCTGCTCGATGATTGCTGCCAAGCGCCGCGCGGAGCTCGTTTTCTCCGCTTATGAGCTGTTCGTGGACAAGGGTTATCGCTGCGTCGTCGTTGCCGATATCGTCGCTCGCGCCGGCGTCAGCCATGGCACCTTCTACAACTACTTCACCAACAAGCGTGACATCCTCGATGCGGTCATCGATCACTATTTCGCGTTGATCCGGGACCGTGTGTTCGCTCGGGCGGTGACCGACCCGCTTCCGCAGACCCTCGACGAATTCTGCGCGCTGTTCGCGCGCATCATCGATCACTGCTACGAATTGGTCGCCGACGAACCGGGTTTGGTGACGTTCATCCTCATCGAGGCGACTTCGATCGATGACCAGGTCGCCGAGCGGTCGATCCAGAATCTGACGGTTTACGGTGACGAGGCCACCGGTTGGATCAAGAACGGGATCGCTCTCGGGTACCTGGATCCCGCACTCGATCCGAGGTTGACCGGTGAGATCCTGCTCTCGATTCTGTTGTCCGCCTTGCTCTCCGCGATCCGGGCCGGAGCCGACGGGCTCGATCAAGGCCGGGTCCGGACCGACCTTGTCGGGTTCGTCCGGGCGGCACTCGAACCCTAGCGGCGGGCAAAGCGGGCGGTGGCCTCGAGGATCGTCGTGACCATGGTCGGGCTGCCGGTGTGGCCGGAGTCGTCGATGACGTGCAGTTCGGCATCGGGCCAGGCCTGCGCCAATTGCCAGGCGGTCTGCAAGGGAGTGCTGAGATCCAGTCGTCCGTGGATCAGCACCGCCGGGATTCCGGCGAGTTTGTGCGCGTCGCGGAGTAGTTGTCCGTCGGGGAGCCAGGCGTTGTTGGCGAAATAGTGCGTGCAGATCCGGACGAAGGCGAGCATGGCGGCGTCGGGCTTGCTGCTGTATTGGCCCGGGTTGCCGAGGGATTCGTGCGAGATGACGGCGTCCTCCCACGCGCACCAATCGCGCGCCGCCTTCGCGACCACCGCAGGATCGGGGTTGTTGACCAAACGGCTGTACGCGGCAACGAGATTCCCGTTCCGCTCGGATTCCGGCAGTGCGTCACGGAAGGCCTCCCACGGTCCCGGCAGGAAGCGGGCGACACCGTGATAGAGCCAGTCGGTCTCTTCCGGACGGGTCATGGTGACGCCGATCAGGATGATCTCCGAGACCCGCTCGGGATACCGTTCGGCGTAGGCCAGGATCAGCGTCGAACCCCAGGAACCGCCGTACAGCAGCCACTTTTCGATGCCGAGGTGGACCCGCAGCAGCTCCATATCGGCGATCAGGTGCTCGGTGGTGTTGTGCGTCAGATCGACGTTCGGGTCGGCGGCGTGCGGCAGGCTCTCGCCGCAGCCACGCTGGTCGAACTGGATGACGCGATAGATCGCGGGATCGAAGCTTTTACGCGCGTTC
Organism: Nocardia sp. NPDC046473; assembly: GCF_040645995.1. Taxonomy (NCBI): domain Bacteria; kingdom Bacillati; phylum Actinomycetota; class Actinomycetes; order Mycobacteriales; family Nocardiaceae; genus Nocardia; species Nocardia sp. NPDC046473. The sequence goes on along the minus strand of NZ_JBEYZJ010000017.1, from coordinate 64,992 downwards.
CGCTTACCTCCGCTGCCCGGTCCGCCATGCACCACCAGAGCGGGTTTGCCGTCCGGATTACCACTGGTCTCCCAGTAGACCTGGTTACCGTCCCCGACGTCCAACAGCCCATGCGCATACGGCTCGATATGAGGAAACGGCTGTGCCACTACGTTTTCCGTACCCATCGCAACTCCCACCTATCGACTCCGACCCGTTCCGAGCGTAGTCAACCGGACTCACAGGCATCCACAGACCTCACAGGGAGTCCTGGCCCGGTGAGGCGTATGAGGGGCTCTATGGGTTACGCGGACTGCTTCGCGGGGGCCGGAACGTCGACCGTTTCGCGGGTGCGCAGTGACGCCCACAGGGCGGCGGTGGCAGCGACGCAGGCGGCGGCTCCGCCGACATGGATCACGACGAGAGCTGCTGGGACGTTGGTGAAGTACTGCACGATGCCGACCAAAGACTGCGAACAGACCAGCGCGAGCAGCACGAACAGGCGTTTGCGGACCGCTGGAGTGATACCGACCGCGAACAGGCCGAAGGCCAGGCCGATCAGCAGCGCCAGGTAGCCGACGAGCAGCTGGGAATGCAGGTGCACCAGGGTGACGATCTCGACCTGCAGGCGCTCGACCGGCCGCTCGATGCTCTTGTCGCCCGCGTGCGGACCGGCGCCGGTGACCAGGGTGCCTGCGATCAGCACGCCGCTCATGGCGACAGCGCTGAGCGCGGTGAGCCAGCGCAGCGGCGCGGGCGCCTGCACGGTCTCGATGCCGTCGTCGGGTTGGTTGATCTTCGCGTAGAGCACCACGGACAGCCAGACCATCAGCATCGACGCCAGCAGATGCACCGAGACGGTCCACCAGAGCAGGCCGGTGCGCACGGTGATGCCGCCGATGATGCCCTGCAGCAGGGTGCCGCCCGGCATCAGCCAGGCGTAGGTCAGCACGTCACGACGCCGCCGGGCGCGGGTGACCGCGAGCACGATCAGCGCGGCGCACAGCGAGACGGCGAAGGTGAGCAGCCGGTTGCTGAACTCGACGGTCTGATGCAGCACCGGCACCTCGGAGACGCCGATCGGGGTGAAGCTGCCGGGGAAGCACTGCGGCCAGGTGGGGCAGCCGAGGCCGGAGGCGGTGACCCGGACCACGGCCCCGGTGACCGCGATGCCCGCCTGCGAGAGGATGACCGCGATCGCGATCAGGCGCTGCACCCGCAGCGAGGGCAGCGGCAGCTTGTCGACGAGTCGCAGAAAGGCGCGATACAGCACGTCACGATGGTAGAGCACGGTCAACTACACGCTGTCGTTGGTACCGAGCGCGGGCCGTGCGGTGCGCTATTCGAAGCGGAAGTAGCGGGCGGCCAGCACGCCGGAGACCGCGCCCCAGCCGGCGAGCACGGCGATGCCGAACCAGTCGATGCTGCTGCGCATCGCGTCCTCGAGCGTGACCGCCAGTGCGCCGGAAGGGATCAGGCGGGCAAGCACATTCACCGCGGTCGGCAGATCGTCGGAGGCGAACACCACGCTGGCGATGCCGAGCATGACGAACCATAGGATGTTCGCCAGCGCCAGCACGATCTCCGCCTTCAGCGTGCCGCCCAGCAGCAGGCCCATCGTCGCGAAAGTGGCGGTGCCGAGCGCGATCACGAGCGCGCCGAGCGCGAGTCCGGCGGGCTCGGGTCGCCAGCCGAGCGCGAAGCCGATGGCGCCGAGCAGAATCGCTTGCAGCACAACGACGATCAGCACCGCGGCGCTCTTGCCCGCGATGATGCCCCAGCGGGGCAGCGCGGTGGCGCCCAGCCGCTTCAGCGCGCCGTAGCGGCGGTCGAAGCCGACGGCGATGGCCTGGCCGGTGAACGCGGTCGACATGACCGCCACCATCATCACCGCGGGCACGATCTTGTCGACCCGGTCATCGCCCAGGTCACCGAACGGCAGCAAGGTCAGCCCGACCAGCAGTGTGATCGGAATGAACATAGTGAGCAGCAGCTGTTCGCCGTTGCGCAGCAACAGGATCAGCTCGAGTCGCGTCTGCGCGAGCATCATCGCGGCGCGCGAGTTCGGGCGTGGATCGGGCGCGAAGGTGCCCGGCGCGAAGCGGTTGGTGGTCAGGTCGGGCTGGGTCATCCGCGTAGGTCCCGTCCGGTGAGTTCCAGGAAGACGTCTTCGAGCCTGCGCTGATCGATCCGAATGTCGGTGGCCAGCACGTTCACTCGCGCGCACCAGGCGGTCACGGTCGCGAGCACCTGCGGATTGATCTCGCCTTCGACCAGGTAGGTGCCCGGCGTGGTCTCGCGTGGCGAGAACCCTTCGGGCAGAGCCGATTTCAACAGATCCAGATCGAGTTTCGGTGGGGCGGTGAAGCGTAACTGCCCGGCGGCGCCGTGCGCGGTCACCTCGGCGGGTGTCCCGGAGGCGACGATCCGGCCGTGATCGATGATCACCAGCTGATCGGCGAGCTGCTCCGCTTCATCCATCAGATGCGTAGTGAGCACGACCGTCACCCCGTCACGCCGCAGTGCATCGATCAGCTCCCACACGATCAGCCGCGCCTGCGCGTCCAACCCCGCAGTCGGCTCGTCCAAGAACACGATCTCCGGCTTGCCGACCAGCGCACAAGCCAACGCCAATCGCTGCTGCTGCCCGCCGGACAATCGCCGGTAGGGCGTGCTGCGGTTGTCCTGCAGCCCCAGCGTGCGCAGCAACCATGCGGGATCCAGCGGATCAGCGGAATACGCGGCGACCAGATCGAGCATCTCGCCCGCCTTCGCACCCGGGTAGGCGCCACCGCCCTGCAACATCACCCCGATGCGGGGCCGCAGGCGATCGGAATCGGCGATCGGATCGAGCCCGAGCACGCGCACCGACCCCGAGTCCGGCGTCACGAACCCTTCACACATTTCGACGGTGGTGGTTTTGCCCGCCCCGTTCGGACCGAGCAGCGCGAGCACCTGCGCCCGTTCGACATCGAAGCTCAAACCGTCGACCGCAGTGGTCTCGCCGTATCGCTTGACGACACCGTCGACGCGAACGGCAGGTCCGGAGGCTCGGGTCACGATGTCACACCGTAAGACGTGGGCAGCTGTGACGGAGCCGACACCCCCCGCTGGCCGCGCCACGGCAGTTTGTTACGGGTGATCACGATGAACAGCACCGAGACGATCACGGTGGCGATGGCGGCGCCGACGATCTGGAACACCTCGAGGTCGGCGCCGCGCGGCATGAGGATGACGCTGACGACCGCCGAGAAGGCAACGGCCGGAACGCGGAACGCGGGCCGGGTGGCCCAGGCGGCCAGCGGCACGATCGCCCACAGCACGTACCAGGGCTGCACCACCGGGAACAGCAGCACGATCGCGCCCATCGCGACGCCGAGCGCGCCGACCGGATGCAGCCGCCCGGCGCCGGTGGCGACAAGCATGCGCACGGTGAGGAAGCCCGCGATCACCGCGGCGATCGGCCGGGTGATGCTCAACAGCGCGGTGGTGTGGTCGCCGAGGCCGAGCAGCACCCCGCCGAACCCGGTGATGATGCCGAGCACCGTCGGCACCGACATCCAGCTGCGCACCGCGTTGGCGACATTGAGGGTGTAGATCCAGCCGAAGCCGAGCCCGCTCATCGAACCGATGAAAAGTGTTGTGCCGATGGCGATCGCGCCGAGCATGGCCGCCGCGACGGCTACGTTGCGCAGCGTGAAACCCCAGCGCCGGGCCAGCGCCATGCCGACGAAACCGAGCGCGACGATCGAGGTCAGCTTCACCGACGACGACATGGTGATGACGATCGCCCCGAAGATCAACCACGTATAGGCACGTCCGTCGAACGGATGGATGTCCTCGATGGCGCGCAGGCAGAACTCCATCCCGGCCAGCATCAGCCCGAGCATCAGCGCGTCGTTGTGCACGCCGCCGACCAGGTGGAACAGCACCAGCGGATTGGCGGCACCCAGCCACAGCGCGCTCACCGGCGCCACGCCACAACGCACCGAAAGTCTCGGCAGCGCCCAGACGATCAAGGCGACGCCGGCCAGCGCGAGCATCCGGTGCACCCACACGCCCGCGATGATGTTGTCGCCGGTGATTTCGGCGATGCCGCGGCCGATCCACAGGAACAGCGGCCCGTACGGCGCGGGTGTGTCACGCCAGATGGTCGGCACGTTGTTGGTCAGCACGTTGTCGATGCCGAGCCCCGCGACCGGTCCCTCCTGATAGGGATCGATGCCGCGCGCGGCGATTTCGCTTTGCGCCAGATAGGAATACACGTCGTTGCTGAACAACGGCGGCGCGACGCTCAACGGGATGATCCAGAGCAGCAGCGTGCGGTCGAGCTGGGAGCGGCTGAGCCGGTGGCGCGGGGCGCCGCCGATACCGCCGACCGCGAAGCGGCCGAGCAGCAGCCAGGCGAGTACCACCACGACCGTGCCGGTCATGCACATGGCGAGGGAGCCGGTGTGCGCGCGAGCGAAGATACCGAGGACGCGCACGCCCGAGGTGGGATTCTGGTGCACCGGTTGGGCGCCGATCCCCAGGGCACTGATCGCCATCAGGACGGTGCCGGTCGCGCCCATCAGGCGGATGCGGTCGAGTTGGACGCGTTCCTTCGGGTCGAGGCCGGGGACTTCGGTCTCGTCCTGGTGCAGGACCGCGATCGTGTGATCGGCGGTCGGCACGTCCAACCCGAGTGCTCGGCGCCCGAATGCCAGTGTCCTGCGCCGCGCGCCCTCCAGTACCGCCACGAGACGAAGCATAAGGGGCGCGGTCGGGCGGAGTCCGGCCACTGACCATGCAACCCCCGCTGACGGGCAGTGCTCGTTCCGTTCGGCAGCGTCGCCGACCGGGGCACAATCAGACATATGGTTTCGGAGTCCAGGCGGCGGATCGAAGTCGCCGCGTGCGGGCTGCTCGCACGGCACGGATATCACGGGTTCGGTCTGAAGGCGTTGAGCGAGGCGGCCGGATTGCCGTATGGCTCTATCTACCACCACTTTCCAGGCGGCAAGGAGGAGATCGCGGTCGCCGCCATCACCGGAACCGGGACGCTGACGGGGAAGATGATCCGGCAGGCGCCGACGGATGTCTTCGCGACGACGACCACCATCTTCGACTTCATGGTCGGCAAGTTGGCCGCCTCCGAGTGGGACGACGGGTGTCCTATCGGCACGCCCGCGCTGGACGGCGGCAGCGACGTCGAGGCGATCCGCGCCGCCTGCGCGACGGCCTTCGAGGCGATGGAGCAGGCGTTCGCCGGAATGCTCGCCGAATTGGGGTTGTCCGCGCCGGATGCGGGGGAGTTGGCCACCACCGTGGTCGCCGCGTACGAGGGCGCGACCATGCTGGCCAGGGCGCGACGCTCGGAGGCGCCGCTGCACACGGTGGCCGCGGCGATGGAACGGCTTATCCGGGTGACGTTCACCGAGGCGGGGTTGCCGAGTGCCGAAGCGGTGGCGGCGGATACGGGTCCGTCGGGCACCGGATCGTCGGATATCGACAGGGGGATGCCGGAGGTGGACGCGGCACCGTCGATCGAGGCGAGAGTCGAGGCCGCCGCCGCGGAGTCCACCGGATATGTTCCGGAAGTTGTTGCTGAGCAGTGAAATTCACCGCACGGCACTGACTCTCTTGCGGCGTATGCCATGCCTGCCGGTCGTGCGCATGCTCGACCCGCCAACCCCGAGGTGCTGGAATCGGTCACTGCGGGCCGGTTCGATCCGTCGCTGGTGACTACTCGGACAGCAAACTGGGGCGAGGCCGTCGACGCGCTTTTGGAGACGCCGATGAAGCTCGTCGCCGTCCGCTGAACGGTCTCGATGAAGTGGTCAGATGACCATGTGTGATGTAACGCACTGGACCCGATGAGCGCGAGAAAGATCGTCGACGCGTCGGTCGCCGAGATGACCGACCAGTCGGCCGCGAACAATTCGCACGCCGGAGCGTTCCGGAGACGCTCATCGAAACTGCAGCTCAGAGGCCATATTTGCGGCTGTTTCAAGGTCAGTCTCAAATATCGGGCCAATGCGACCTCGATTGGCAACTCCGCCGCAGCACCGATCGCGCTTCCGGCGACCCGGCAACAGCGGTCTGTGCAGGTCACGAGCCCTGAGAACTCAGGGCACCCTTATTAGATTTCGGGAACGAATTCCGCCACACTGATGTTGTGAAAACCGTGGGTTTGCGGAGCGAGGACGAAAGGGCTGGTCGTAAGGCCGGTACCGGGTCGTCTGCTGCGTCCGCGACCGCAGGCGAGGGACATACCCGCGCGGCCATCGTCCAGCTGCTGCTGGAAGAGGGTCCGATCACCGCGACCGCCATCGGCACCACCTTGGGGCTGGCGCCGGCCGGCGTGCGGCGCCACCTCGACGCACTGATCGACTCCGGTCAGGCTCGGGCCAGCAGGTCCGCGCCGTGGCAGCAGAAGGGGCGCGGCCGCCCCGCCAAGCAGTATCAACTCACCGCCGCCGGCCGTGGCCAACTGGGTCACGCCTACGACGACCTGGCCGGCGCCGCGATCCGCCAGCTCGGCGAGATCGGTGGCGACCAAGCCATCACCGAGTTCGCCAGGAAACGGGCCAGGACTATCGTGGCCGGGATCGCACCGGTCGACGAGCACACCCCGCAGCAGACCGAGGCCAAGGCCGAGGAGATCGCGGACGCGTTCACCGAGGCCGGTTTCGCCGCCTCCACCCGCAAGGTGGGCAACGGCGTGCAGATCTGCCAGCACCACTGCCCGGTCGCGCACGTCGCGGAGGAATTTCCGCAGTTGTGCGAGGCGGAACTCGAGGCGTTCCGTGACCTGCTCGGCACGCATGTGCAGCGGCTGGCCACGATCGCCAACGGCGACTGCGCGTGCACGACCCACGTGCCGCTGCTCGTACTACCGATTACCACCAAAACTTCACCAGAAATCGCTGCACAGCCCGCAGCGGTACGAACGAACGACTCCGGAAGGAGTGCCGAATGACGACAACCACCGACCAGGTGCAGCCGCTCACTCAGGAAGAGACCATCGCTTCCCTGGGGAAATACGGCTACGGCTGGGCCGATTCGGATGTGGCCGGAGCCAGCGCGCAACGAGGCCTGTCCGAGGCGGTTGTTCGCGACATCTCGGAGAAGAAGAGCGAGCAGGACTGGATGCTCGACATCCGGCTCAAGGCGCTGCGCATCTTCGATCGCAAGCCCATGCCGAACTGGGGCTCCAACCTCGACGGCATCGACTTCGACAACATCAAGTACTTCGTGCGCTCCAGCGAGAAGCAGGCCGCCACCTGGGACGACCTGCCCGAGGACATCAAGAACACCTACGACAAGCTCGGCATCCCCGAGGCGGAGAAGCAGCGCCTGGTCTCCGGTGTCGCGGCGCAGTACGAGTCCGAGGTCGTCTACCACTCCATCCGTGAGGACCTGGAGAAGCAGGGCGTCATCTTCCTCGACACCGACACGGCGTTGAAGGAGCACCCGGAGATCTTCAAGCAGTACTTCGGCTCGGTGATCCCCGCGGGCGACAACAAGTTCTCCGCACTGAACACCGCGGTGTGGTCGGGTGGCTCGTTCATCTATGTGCCGCCCGGCGTGCACGTCGACATCCCGCTGCAGGCCTACTTCCGGATCAACACCGAGAACATGGGCCAGTTCGAGCGGACCCTGATCATCGTCGACGAGGGCGCCTACGTGCACTACGTCGAGGGCTGCACCGCGCCGATCTACAAGTCGGACTCGCTGCACTCCGCGGTGGTCGAGATCATCGTGAAGAAGGGCGGCCGCTGCCGCTACACCACCATCCAGAACTGGTCGAACAACGTCTACAACCTGGTCACCAAGCGGGCCAAGGCGGAGGCGGGCGCGACCATGGAGTGGGTCGACGGCAACATCGGCTCCAAGGTCACCATGAAGTACCCGGCGGTCTGGATGACCGGTGAGTACGCCCGTGGCGAGGTGCTCTCGGTGGCGTTCGCCGGCGAGGGGCAGCACCAGGACACCGGCGCGAAGATGCTGCACCTGGCGCCGCACACCTCCTCGAACATCATCAGCAAGTCGGTGGCGCGCGGCGGTGGCCGGGCCTCCTACCGCGGCCTGGTTCAGGTGAACAAGGGCGCGTACGGGTCCAAGTCGACCGTGAAATGCGATGCGCTGCTTGTCGATACGATCAGCCGCTCGGATACCTACCCCTACGTCGACATCCGCGAGGACGACGTGACGATGGGGCACGAGGCCACGGTCTCGAAGGTCTCCGAGGACCAGCTGTTCTACCTGATGAGCCGCGGCATGACCGAGGACGAGGCGATGGCCATGGTGGTGCGCGGCTTCGTCGAGCCCATCGCCAAGGAACTGCCGATGGAATACGCGTTGGAACTGAACCGGCTCATCGAGCTGCAAATGGAAGGGGCCGTTGGCTGATGTCGACTGGCGACAGTAGTTTGTTGGGTCGCTCCGCAGGCTCCGCCCTGGCCGAAGCGGTAGCGGGCGAGAACCCCTCCAAGCCGATTCAGAACCCGGGCGCGGGCGCCGCGGTCAACAAGGGCGAGGTCTTCACCTCGTTCGACGTCGACAAGTTCGAGGTGCCGTCGGGCCGTGACGAGGCGTGGCGGTTCACCCCGCTGCGCCGCCTGCGCGGGCTGCACGACGGCACCGCCGTCGCGAATGGTGCTGCGGGCGTTGCGGTTACGACGGTCGACGGCGTTACCGTCGAGACTGTCGGACGCGACGACGCCCGCCTCGGCCAGGCTGGGCAGCCTGCCGATCGTGTTGCGGCCCAAGCGTATTCGGCGTTCGAGTCGGCCACCGTGCTGAGTATCGCCGCCGAGACCGAGGTGGCCGAGCCGGTCGTCGTGACCATCACCGGTCCCGGCGTCGGCAAGGTCGCCTACGGCCACCTGCAGATCCGGCTCGGCAACTTCGCCACCGCCACCGTGGTGATCGACCAGCGCGGCAGCGGAACCTACGCGGAGAACGTCGAATTCGTGCTCGGCGACAGCGCGCGGCTGACCGTGGTCGCCGTACAGGACTGGGCCGACGACACCGTGCACGTCGCCGCGCACCACGCGCTGCTCAACCGCGACGCGACGTTGCGGCACACCGTGGTGACGATCGGCGGCGACCTGGTTCGGCTGACCCCGACCGTCAAGTACGCGGGCCCCGGCGGCGACGCCGAGCTGCTCGGCCTGTACTTCGCCGACGCAGGCCAGCACTTCGAGCAGCGCCTGCTCGTCGACCACTCGCAGCCGCACTGCAAGTCCAACGTCGTGTACAAGGGTGCGCTGCAAGGCGATCCGGACTCCGGCAAGCCCGACGCGCACACCGTGTGGGTGGGTGACGTGCTGATCCGCGCCGCCGCCGAGGGCACCGAAACCTTCGAGCTGAACCGCAACCTGGTGCTCACCGACGGCGCGCGCGCCGACTCGGTGCCGAACCTGGAGATCGAGACCGGCGAGATCGTCGGCGCCGGACACGCGAGCGCCACCGGTCGTTTCGACGACGAGCAGCTGTTCTACCTGCGCGCCCGCGGCATCCCGGAGGACGTGGCGCGACGCCTGGTGGTGCGCGGCTTCTTCCACGAGATCATCCAGAAGATCGCGGTCCCCGAGATCCGGGAGCGGCTGGAGTCGGCCATCGAGGCCGAGCTCGCCGCTGTCGGCGTCTGATCCGCCGCGCGACTGCTTGCAGGTCGCGCGCAACAACTACCGCACTCATACCCCACAAAGGAACTCGAATTCGATGACCACCCTGGAAATCAAGGACCTGCACGTCGAGGTCGCCAACCCGGACGAGTCCGGCGCGCCCATCCAGATCCTGAAGGGCGTCAACCTCACCATCAACTCCGGTGAGACGCACGCCATCATGGGCCCGAACGGCTCCGGCAAGTCGACCCTGTCGTACGCGATCGCCGGCCACCCCAAGTACACGGTGACCTCCGGCTCGATCACCCTCGACGGCGAAGACGTCCTCGCGATGACCGTCGACGAGCGGGCGCGCGCGGGCCTGTTCCTGGCCATGCAGTACCCGGTCGAGGTGCCCGGCGTCTCCACGTCGAACTTCCTGCGTACCGCCGTCACCGCCGTGCGCGGTGAGGCGCCCAAGCTGCGGCACTGGGTCAAAGAGGTCAAAGAGTCGATGGCCGAGCTGGAGATCGACCCGGCCTTCGCCGAGCGCAACGTGAACGAGGGCTTCTCCGGCGGCGAGAAGAAGCGCCACGAGATCCTGCAGCTGGGCCTGCTCAAGCCGAAGATCGCCATCCTGGACGAGACCGACTCCGGCCTGGACGTCGACGCGCTGCGCATCGTCTCCGAGGGCGTCAACAAGTACAAGGAGCGCGAGAACGGCGGCGTGCTGCTGATCACGCACTACACCCGGATCCTGCGCTACATCCAGCCGGAATTCGTGCATGTCTTCGTCGGCGGCCGCATCGTCGCCGAGGGCGGCTCGGAACTGGCCGACGAACTCGACGCCAACGGCTACGTCCGTTTTACTCAGACTGCTACCGCGGGAGCCTGATATGACCGCCACGGTCCGCACCCTCGACGTGGCCCGCATCCGGGCCGACTTCCCGATCCTGAGCCGCACGGTTCGGGACGGGAAACCGTTGGTGTACCTGGACTCCGGCGCGACCTCGCAGCGGCCCCTGGCGGTGCTCGACGCGGAACGCGAGTTTCTGGTGACCCACAACTCGGCCGTGCACCGCGGTGCGCATCAGCTGGCCGAGGAGGCGACCGACGCCTACGAGAACGCCCGCGCGGACATCGCCCGGTTCGTCGGGGTTGAAGCCGACGAGATCGTGTTCACCAAGAACGCGACCGAATCGCTGAACCTGGTGACCTACTCGTTCGCCGACGACCGGTTCCCGTACCACGTCGGTCCTGGTGACGAGATCGTCATCACCGAGCTGGAGCATCACGCGAATCTTGTTCCGTGGCAAGAGCTTGCGCGCCGGACCGGTGCGACATTGAAGTGGTACGGCGTGACCGACGACGGCCGGATCGATCTCGATTCGCTCGAATTGTCGCCTGCCACCAAGGTTGTCGCGTTCACGCATCAGTCCAACGTGACCGGTGCGATCACCGATGTCGCCGAATTGGTCCGCCGCGCAAAGGCGGTCGGCGCGCTGACCGTGCTCGACGCCTGCCAGTCGGTTCCGCATATGCCGGTCGATTTCCGGGAGCTCGGCGTCGACTTCGCCGCGTTCTCCGGGCACAAGATGTTCGGTCCGTCCGGTGTCGGCGTGCTGTACGGGCGTCGCGCGCTGCTCGCGGAGACGCCGCCGTTCATCACCGGTGGCTCGATGATCGAGACCGTCACCATGGAGGCGACCACGTACGCGCCGCCGCCGCAGCGGTTCGAGGCCGGCGTGCCGATGACCTCGCAGGTGGTCGGATTGGGCGCTGCCGTGCGGTATCTCGAAGCGCTTGGCATGGATGCCGTTGCGGAGCACGAACATTCGCTGGTCGGTGCCGCGATCGAGGGCCTGAATGCGATCGACGGGGTGCGGATCATCGGTCCGATCGAGAACGTGGATCGTGGTGGCGCGGTGTCGTTCGTGGTCGACGGGATCCACGCGCACGACGTCGGGCAGATTCTCGATGACGAAGGTGTCGCGGTGCGGGTCGGTCACCACTGCGCGTGGCCGCTGATGCGCAGGCTCGGCGTGCCCGCCACCGCGCGTGCCTCGTTCGCCGCCTACAACACCCTCGACGAGGTGGACGCACTGGTCGCGGCCGTGCGGAAGGCTCAGAGCTTCTTCGGAGTTGTATAGAACATGCGCATGGAGCAGATGTACCAGGAAGTGATCCTGGACCACTACAAGCACCCGCACCACCGCGGGCTGCGGGAGCCGTTCGGTGCCGAAGTGCACCACGTGAACCCGACCTGCGGTGACGAGGTCACTTTGCGCGTGCAGCTCGACGACAACGGCGATGTCGCCGACGTCTCCTACGACGGCCAGGGCTGCTCGATCAGCCAGGCCTCCACCTCGGTGCTCACCGACCAGGTGATCGGCCTGCCGGTGCAGCAGGCGCTGAAGGTGGTCGACTCGTACCACGAGATGATCTCCAGCCGCGGCGCCGTCGAGGGCGACGAGGACATGATCGGTGACGGCATCGCCTTCGTCGGCGTCGCAAAGTACCCGGCACGCGTCAAATGCGCGCTGCTCGGCTGGATGGCGTTCAAAGACGCGGTCGTCCGGATAACCTCGGCAGAAGAGGCGCAACGTTCGATGGGAAACGGGGACAAGGGATGAGCGAGACACCGGCAACCGAGACAGCTGAGCAGGTCGAGCTGTCTGCCGAGGACATCAAGCGCCTCGAGGACCTCGAAGAGGCCATGCGCGACGTCGTCGACCCCGAACTCGGCATCAACGTGGTCGACCTCGGCCTGGTCTACGGCCTGTCCGTACAGGACGAGGTCGCCATCCTCGACATGACCCTCACCTCCGCGGCCTGCCCCCTCACCGACGTCATCGAGGACCAATCCCGCAACGCCCTCGTCCGCAGCGGCCTGGTCGACGACCTCAAGATCAACTGGGTCTGGATGCCCCCGTGGGGCCCGGACAAGATCACCGAAGACGGCCGCGAACAACTCCGCGCCCTCGGCTTCACCGTCTGAGTTCTGGCTTGCGCGCGGCTATCCGGCCGCGATGATCTGTTCGGTTCCGAGCGTGGTGTCCGTGCCGACGGGGCTGAGCTGACACTGAGCTTGATCGGATGCCTCGTTGTTCTGGCTGCCGTCCGCATTCTGGGCGACGGACGTGACGATTGTTGTGTCGAGGAGGCGCACCGTAGCGGTACCCACACTGTCCATGGTCGCGCCGGCGCCGGTATTGGTAGCGCTGAGGGCGATGGAGGTGCCTGTCGTGGGCAATGCCACGAGGGAACCGACCAGGTGGTCCGGACCGCCGTTCACCTCATGGGTGCCGATCACGGCTGAGGTGCCAGTTTCGACGACTGCCAGGGCCGTTGCCGCCCCGGCTTGGCGCGCGATTGCGACAGCTGCGCCGGGGAGCTGCACAGTCGCGGTGAGTGTGATGGCGCCGACCGGCTGGTTCACCGGAACCGCGTCCGGCAGGTCCCCCGTGGCATGCACAGATGTCGGGACATGCTGGCCGTAGAGCGAGCAGTCGAAGTTGATGGTTCGGTCGATGTGGGTGGTCGCGGCGGCGGGCCCGGCCCCCAGGACCAGTCCGGTCGTCGAGAGTGCAACGGCGGCAAAAACACTGGCGGCCAGGCTGATGCGGTTGTGCATCGTGATCACTTCTTTCAGAGAGCGAAGCAGGTCGATCTCCCTTACCGTAAGCTCGTCGAAAACTATTGTCGGGACAGCAGATTCAGTGCCAGCAGGGTTGGTGCCACGACATCTTCCAGCGCACCCCACCCCGTCGCGCAGTACCGGGACGTCGAGTCGAGTCAAATGGTCGCTTTTGAAGATCATCTAGCGACCATTTGACTCGACTCGACGGCGGTTGATTGCCTGCCTTATCGGGTGGGTGAACAATTCGGGCTGATGGAGGACCGTCAGGGCGGTGGCATAGAAAATTGTCCAGCCGCGGGTAGCAAGATGGTTGTGGCGGACGTTGTCCCTTGCGGCGGCATGCATACCGGTATGCCAAGCGACGCTGTCGTATTCGAGTCCGATGCGATACTCCGGCCAGCCGAGGTCGAGTCGGCGGGGGCCGTCCGGGGTCCGGACTTCCAGTTGTGGCTGCGGGTGGGGGAGCCCCGCATCGATGCAGCGCAGCCTGGTGCGTGACTCCATCGGTGACTCGGCTCGGCCGTCCACCAGGTCGATCAGCCCGGCGGCCTGCCGGAAGCCGCGGCGGCGGTGATGGCGGGTGAGCTCCTCGCGGAGCTCGTCTGATGAGAGCCCGAGGCGGCTTGCCGCGTCCAGCGTAGCCAATGCGTCCATCCGGTTCAGGGTGCGTGCAAGGTCGATTGTGGTACGCGCCGGGGTGGTGACCGATACGCCGTTTATCGATGCCACCTGGGTGGGGTCGAGTCGATCCTGGTGCACAACAAGGTGTTTCGACCGAGACAGTTGCACACCCAGCACATGTGTGGTGTTCCGTTCGACGACCGAGAAGCCGTGTAGCTCGGCGGCCGTGTCGTACGCCGCGATCAGGACTGGCAAGCCCATCGACAGGCGCGCCGCCTCGACACGCAGTTCGGGTCCCGGCTGCACGGTCGCCTCCCGGTAGACGCCATGGAACACCGGCACCCACTCGCCACGGTGCAGGCGCGCGCGCAACTCCGCCCGGGTATATTCGATCCGCGCCTGCGCAGTGGTGAACACACCGAACTGCTTATCCCGCAACCCCTCCAGTTGTGGCCTCATGCCCACCAGCATCGAGCACCGCCCCGTCACTCCCCGCTACCTCACCTGCACAAACAACTCCCCTGTGCATAGCTGCCCAGCTGGGGATGGCCATCGAGTCGAGTCAAATGGTCGCTAGAATGGTAATGGGCGGGGCCCGAATAATCAGGAGAGAGGG
>NZ_JBEYZJ010000017.1:0-50534 GCF_040645995.1 Nocardia sp. NPDC046473 | reverse complement strand
GTCGAGTCAAATGGTCGCTGCCGAAGAGCATCTAGCGACCATTTGACTCGACTCGACGGGGAGTTGCTTGCGAAGTGCGCGGGGGAGGTGGGGTGTTGGAAAGTGTTGCTGGGAGGAGGGATTCGGCGCTGGTGGAGTTGGTGTCGGTGCTTTCCTCGGTAGGCCGGAAACTGGACAGGCTGGGTGTGTTGGGTGATGATCAGCTCCGCGTTTACTTCTTTGGAACCGGGGAGAATCTGGTGTCAGTTCTGAGTAGGGCCGCGTTCGGTGCGGCCCTGACATCCGCTGCGGCGCTGGCCGCCGTTGGCGCGGGCTCGGCGGGTGCGGCGGGCAATTACTATGGGACGCTGGCGCTTTCGCCGGGGACCGGGAAGGTCGTCGAGGCGACCGATCAGCCGACCTGGGTGGCGGCCGATGCGGCGGCGATCAGGGATTGCGGCGTTTACGACTGTCGGATCATGGTGCGGTTCGCCAACGGATGTGCGGCGATCGCGCGGGGTGCCGACGGACAGTTCGCGGCGGACTCGGCGTCGGCGCGGGCGGACGCGGAGCGGCTGGCGATCGCCAAGCTCGGCGAGAGTGCGCCGCCGTTCCCCGATCTCGGTAGCGCGTCGCCACGGGCGGCGAGCATTGTGCTGTCCTCGTGTACGAAGAATGCGAACTGAGCTCGGTCACCACGGCCGTAGTCGGTAACTGTCGTGCGCGCTGCAATTCGAGGGTTTCATTCCGAAAGGTTCTGTGGCCCAGTCTATTTCACGTCGGAAATGATTTGGACAATTCGGGTGCCGTGGCTCATGATCTGACTCGAAGTTATTTCTTTCTCGGGGAGGATCACAATGTCGTTGTCGCGCAAGGCTGCCCTCGGCCTGGTCGTGTCATCCGCGGCCGCATTGGTCGCAGCCGGTGCGGGCGTAGCCCAGGCCGAGCCGGACTCGGCGGGCAGGTACTACGGTTCGCTCGCGCTGAACCCCAAGAACGGGGACACCGCGTCGGGATTCAACTACCCGAGCTGGGAATCGTCGGACGCCAGGGCGCTGGCCGAATGTGACAGTCGGGATTGCTTCATCGTCGTCCGCTTTGTGGACGGCTGCGGTGCGATCTCGGCGAGTTCGGACGGCAAGTGGGCCGTCGGCACCGGCCGGGACCGGGGCGAGGCGGAGCGCAACGCCATGGCCGCCCTCGGCCCGCTGGCACCGCCGTTCCCGAACTTCGGTAGCGCGGCACCCAAGCGTGCCGAGATCCTGCACTCCCAGTGCACGCCGGAGTAGTCACGCCATAACTGAACGAGGGGTATCCGTGCTCAGCGCGGACACCCCTCGTTTTGTTTCGATCTACTTAGCGGCGCAAGACTTTTCGAGCTATCCAGTTGCCGAAGAACTGGATGACCTGCACGCCTGCGATGATGATCAGCGTGGCCACCAGGGTGACCTGCCAGTTGAATCGCTGATAGCCCTGCACGAGCGCGAAATCGCCGAGCCCGCCGCCGCCGACGGTGCCCGCCATGGCGGAAATATCGACGATGCCGATCACCGCGAAGGTGTAGCCGAGTACCAGCGGGCCCAGCGCCTCGGGGATCAACAGCGTCACGATGATGCGCAGTGGCCCGGCGCCGACCGCCCTGGCCGCCTCGATCACGCCGGGGTCGACCGTCACCAGGTTCTGCTCCACGATCCGGGCGATGAACACCGACGCCGCCACGATCATGACGAACGCCGCGGCATCCCCGCCGATGGTGGTGCCGACCACCTTCAGCGTCACCGGGCCCAGCGCCGCCAGCAGAATGATGAACGGGATGGGCCGGACAACGTTGACGATCACGTTGAGCAGCAGGTTGATCGGCGCGTTCGCCAGCAGCCCGCCCTTGCGGGTGACATAGAGCACGGTGCCGAGAAACAGGCCGATCAGGCCGGAGACCACGAAGGTGATCAGCACCAGATAGATGGTCTGGCCGATCGCCTCGTACAGCAGCGGCCGGAGAGTGTCCCAATTCGCGTGCATAGGTACTCCTTTCAGGCCGTCCGGCGGTGGAGTTCGTCGATGACTTGGTCGATGGCTTCGTCGGAGCCGTGCAGCGCCAAGGTGACGCTGCCGAATGTCTTGTCCTGCAACGTGCTCACGCCGCCGTAGACCACCTCGAAGCGGACGTCCGCGTGCACCGCGGTGGCCAGTGCCGCGCCGATGCCGCGCCGGTCGTCCACGTCCACCGTGATCAGCCGGCCGCCGTGTAGCTCACCGAGCCTGCGCAATTCGTCCTCGGACGGCCGATTGTGCAGCACCGTGCCCACGAACGACTGCGTCGGCGCCGCCTTCGGGGCCGCGAAAACCTCGAAGGTACTGGCGAGTTCTACGATGCGGCCCTCGGCGAGCACCGCGACCCGGTCGGCCACCGCGCGGATCACATCCATCTCATGGGTGATCACCACGATGGTGACGCCGAGTTCGCGATTGATCTTCTTCAGCAGTCGCAGCACCTCACCGGTGGTTTCCGGGTCGAGCGCCGAGGTCGATTCGTCCGCGAGCAGCAGCGAGGGTGAGGTCGCCAGCGCGCGGGCGATGCCGACCCGCTGCTTCTGCCCGCCGGACAGCTGATCGGGATAGCTGCGCGCCTTGTCGGACAACCCGACGAACTCCAGCAACTCCGCGACCCGAGCCTTGCGCTCGGCTCGCTGCCAGCCCGCGACCTTCAATGGATACTCGATATTGCCTGCGGCCGTGCGTGATCGGAACAGGTTGAACTGCTGGAACACCATCCCGATATCGCGGCGCAGCCGCCGCACCTGCGCCTCGCGCACCCCGGTGATCGGGGTGCCCGCGACCTCGACGGTGCCGCTGGTCGGCTTCTCCAGCGCGTTGATCAACCGGACCAGCGTGCTCTTGCCCGCGCCGGAATAGCCGATCACGCCGAAGATCTCACCCTGCTCGATGCGCAGATCGATATCGTCCAGCGCGACCTGGGCGTCCGCGCCCTTGCCGAAAACCTTGGTGACCGAACGGAACTCGACTGCGGGCGGGTTATCGGTCACTTGCCGTCGCGGATGGACTGCTGCACCCGCTGCAGAATCTGTTCCAGCTCAGGACCAGTGCGCTTGACCTCGACGGCGGTGCCCTTGGTCACCTCGCTGTGCGCCTTCTGCACCTCGGGGTCGTGCCAGAGTTCGACCAGCTGCAGCAGCTTCGGGTTGTTCTTGTCCTCGGCCCTGGTCACCAGCGCGTTGATGTACGGCTCGGCCGCCGGGTTCTTCGGATCGTCCTTGTACAGCGCCGAACTGGGGTCGACGCCGGACCGCTCGAGGAAGGTGTTGTTGATCACCGAGCCGTCCACCGAGGCCAGTGAGAGCGCGGTCTGCGCGGCGTCGACGGTGGTCACCTTGACCTTGGACGCGCCACGGTCGATGTCGGCGGGGGAGGGCGAGTTGGTGTTCGAGGACAGCTTCAGCAGGCCGGCCGCCTGCAACACGAACAGGGCCCGCGCCTGGTTGGTCGGGTCGTTCGGGATGGCGATCTCCCCGCCCTGCGGGATGTCGGCGAGGGTCTTGTGCTTCTTGGAATACAGGCCCAGCGGCACGATGTAGGTGGACCCGATCGGCGTCAGGGTGTCGTTGTTCGCGACGTTGTACGCGCCGAGGAACTGCAGGTGCTGGAACAGATTCACGTCGATCTGCTTCTGCGCCAGCGCGAGGTTCGGCTGCTTGTAATCGGAGAAGTTGGTGATCTTCAGCGTGATGCCCTTGTCCTTGGCCCGCTGCTCGAAGACGTCCCAGGCTTTGTCCTTGTCGGTGGTGCCGATGCGCACTACCGTGTCGGAGGAAGCCTTGTCGTCAGAACCGCACGCCGTAAGGGTGAGGGCCGCGGTTGCTACCAGGACCGGGATCGCCAGTACCCGATGGAATTTCACTCGTGCTCCCGAAATGCTTGTCGCTATATGAACCCGGTAATCCAAGCGACCTGGCAACCGGGTAGGCAACGGTTGAGATTGTGGTGAGCAAAACCCTTCCGAAAACTTGGACGACCGTCTAGTTTGCTCGCAATGCGCTTGATGCACCGACTACTGCTGATCCCGATCCTGTCCGTCCTGGCCATTGCCGCTGTTTCGTGTGGCGCAGAGCACCGCGGCGACGTGATCCGCATCGGTGTGAACGACCTCTCGTTGCCGCACTGGGACGTGTACAAGAAGAAGGCCGCAGATCAGGGCATCGCGATCGAGTTCGTCAACTTCACCGACTACAACCAGCCCAATCCCGCGCTCGCGCAACGCCAGATCGATCTCAACAAGTTCCAGCACGTGCGATACCTGGCCAACTACAACGCCCGCAACAACGACACCCTGGTGCCGATCGGCGCAACCGAGATCTTCCCGCTGGCGCTGTATTCGCGTAAGCACAAGTCGGTGGCCGACATTCCGCGCGGCGGTCAGATCACGTTGAGCAACAACTCGGCGAACCAGGTGCGTCCGCTGCTCAGCCTGGCTGCAGCCGGGCTGATCGTGCTGAAGGGCGGTGCCAGTTGGGATTCCAAGATCGAGGACGTGGACACCGCAGCGTCGAAGGTGAAGCTGACTCCCATCGATCCGACGTTGACCGCGCAGTCGCTCAGCAGTGTCGATGCCGCGTTCGTCGACGACACCTTCGCTCGCCCAGCAGGTTTGACGAAGAACGACACGATCTACACCGACGACCCGGAACTGCCGGAGCTCAAGCAGTACATCAATATCTTCGCCGCGCGGGCTGCGGACAAGGACAACCCGACGCTGCTGAAACTCGCTCGGCTGTACCACGATCCGGAGGTCGAGGCCGCGGTGCGCGCCGAGACCGGGTACGAGGGCATCTTCAAGACCAACGAACCGGCCGACCTGCAGGCCACGGCGACCGAGCTGGAAGTCAAGTTCCGCAAGTAATTTCGGCTACGAGCGCGCCGAGAGAGCCCGTGCGGCTTCCCTCGGCGCGTTCGTATTCGGTTGCAGGCCACGGGAACCAGCGAGTTTCGCTTGCACGTGTTCGGAGACCGTGATCGGTGCGTACTTGCTGCCGACGCCTATGCAGGAGGGCAAGGTCTCGATCAGTGCGTCGAAATTGCCATCATGGAAAAACGCTGCGCTGCGGCGTCTTTCGACGGCGCCGTCGACGATCGGCGGCATCACCCGGTGCAGAGTGGAGAGCCAGCGTTCGTTCGTCCAGCGGGCCATCAGGTCGCCGAGG
This sequence comes from Nocardia sp. NPDC046473, assembly GCF_040645995.1. Lineage (NCBI taxonomy): Bacteria > Bacillati > Actinomycetota > Actinomycetes > Mycobacteriales > Nocardiaceae > Nocardia > Nocardia sp. NPDC046473. Next base: position 45,339 of record NZ_JBEYZJ010000017.1, on the reverse strand, counting down.
TTGATGAGCAGTGCGTCGTCGGCGGGTTGCACGTCGTGCCAGCGGCCGTCCGCGCCGAGCACCTGCAGGCCGGGCACTTGGTCGGCCCACAGGACGGTGACGATGCCGTAGTCGGTGTGCTCGCCCATGCCCTTGAGTTCGCCGTCGAGGTCGATATTGCCCGGTGGCAGTGCGTAGTTGTTCATGCGCAACACATTCAGCGAGTGGTCGGTGAAGCGGTCGAAGTATCCGGTGGGCAGGTCGAGGGCGTCGGCGAAGATCGCGGTAAGGGTGCCCGCGACGCGCGCGGCCTCGGTGTAATACGTCAGTACTCGCTGCCGGAACGTGGGAATCTGTGCGGGCCAGACGTTTTCGGCGTAGCCCGCCGCCGCGGGCAAATCCAGCCCCGGATAGTCGGCAGTGGTGGTGCCGATATTGAACGCCTCGAAGAAATCGTTCATCCGCGTCGCCGACGCTACTCCGAGGCTCAAACTCAGGCTCTCGCTCTTCGGCGGCGAATAGCCCCGATTGAACTCGACCGCCGTCCGATAGGCCTCCTTCGTCGCCTGATCGAGGGCGAAGAAATCATCGAGCGCGGACGCGAACTCGTCGAGCACCGATTGCGCGATCCCATGCCCGCGAATCTGCATGAACCCAACGCTCTGCGCCGCCTCGTCGATCTGCCGCGCGACCACCGCCCGGTCCGCAGCGCTCGCACCGCCGACGTAAGCGGAAATATCGATAACAGGAACCTGAAACTCCACAGCGAGCCGTCCTTCCAATAGCCGATGACCGCTCCATCATGGAACGCGTGTGCGTTCCAAATCGCTCATTCGGGTCACATTCCTGTAAACGCAAGTTCCTATTGGAACGTACCAGTGGTCGATTCCGAAAACTGGTCTGTGCCAGCGAAATTCGTCGCCAATTCGGCTTGCTTTTCTGCCGGTGTGTTGCCCTAAACTGGGGCCCTCATTCCAAGGCGACAGGGGGCTCTACATGTCAGTGACGCTGCGACCGCTCGAGGTGCGTGTGAGCGATTTGGAGACCAAGTACGAACTGCTGGACGAGGACCGGCGCGCGTACGAGGACGCCATCTACAAGACGAAGAGGAGGGTCAAGAAGACCCATCGGTGGGTGCAGGGGATCCAGCAGGAAGTCTGGGAGTTACGCGATGACTTCGTGACATTCAGGCTGGAGATGGGCGCATTCAGGCACGAGGTCCGAGACGAGTTCGCGGCGATCAAGCACAACGTTTCGGGTCTGAAGCAAGACATGTCGGGTCTGAAGGAAGACGTTTCGGGTCTGAAGGAAGATATGTCGGCATTGACCCGGGGTGTTAGTGCGATCGTGTCACACCTCGAAATCAATTTGCCCGAGCGCGAGAACTAGCAGGTAGACCAGCATCCCATCCGTCCTCCGGTGACGTCGCGCTTCGATGCCGGAAGGGCTGTCCGTGCCGACACCGCGAGGGCGGATGGGGGGTCAATGAGATAGGGGGCTGTATGCCGGTAACGCTGGAAGATCTCCAGGCCAGGATGTGTGTGCTCGAAAGGGTGGTAGGGGAGCACGGCGAGAGGCCGTTCTCGGCGCACGACGCCTTCATGGATGTTCGTGACCGGATCATGACGCTGCAACTGCGCATGACGAGTATGCGACTCGAGATGGAGGAACTCGTCGACGAAGTCCACGATCTGGGCGGCCTGGGTGTAGCGGTTGCCGCAATCGCGTCGCACCTGGGTGTGGCTGTTCCAGGGGACGCGGCTCAGCCGTAGGCGATTCCCGCGGGTAGCGTCCACACCGGTACGGTTCCGGTGTGGACGCTCAACTCCGCAGCGTCGTATGGACTTTCGGGCGGGAGCGGGTTACGTCGACGCCGGAGCCGCGGATCATCGCTTGGGTGCGGCGGGGGTGGTGAAGAAGCGGAGACGGCGGGTTGGCGGACGGCAGGGGAGAGGGCGCAGGCGCACCATTCGCCGGACTGCTGTAGGCCGGGGCCATTGAGGTGGGCGAGGCGCTGACCTGCGGACTCCGCTCTGAGCGGAAAGTGCTGCGGGCGGCGACGGTTGCGGCCATGATTTCGGATGTGGACGAACAGATGTACGAGCGGTCGCGGCGTGGTTTGCATGCGGTGGCGGAGTTGTTGATCGCCGGGCCGCAGTATCGGCAGCACGGGACGATCCGGTTGCGGGCAGTGGACCAGGGGTTCGAGGGCGTGCAGTGGCCGGTTTCGGTGGTCGGGGCGGAACTGGTGTGGGCGGATGGGCGTGCGCCGCTGCAGGGGACCTATCGGGAGCTCGGGCGGCTGGCCGGGTTCGAGCCGGAGGCGCCGAAGGGGGTGTACCAGGACACTACGGGGGTTGATCCCGACAGTGTGATGGATATCGATCCTGCGGCGGCGCGATTGGTCGGCGACTGGTTTGCGCTGGGGGACAAGGCTTTGCGTTCGCTGGCGCCGGATTCGACGCCGGTGCTGTGGCCGGAGCACTTCGATCTGTCCATCACGATCGACGAAGTGAATTACGGTGTCTCGCCGGGAGATTCATTCCATCAGGGTCCCTACGCCTACGTCGGCCCGTGGACCCCGCGCACCGGCGAGTTCTGGAACGCCTCCTTCGGTGCGTTCCGTCCGCGCGACGAGGTGAGCTCGCTCGCCACTCTTCTCGAGTTCTTCGAGCAAGGCCGCGCCGCGGTCGAATAGCCCACACCCGTACGGTTCTCGATATCGCGCACCGGAAATCGCATGCGAAATCCGGTGCGCGACATCAGAAGTAGTGCGTGCGTTGGATCGAGCCCGGGCAGGTGGTCCAACGTTGAGACTGCGCCGAACGGCTTGTGCTAGCGAGCGGCGCGGTGGTTGTCGCCGGCCAGGCGGCCGCGGCGGATCAGCGCGCGCTTGGAGCCCGGCGCGATGGCGGCGGCGTCGAGGTGCGAATCCGGTTCTGGTTCATTGGGATTCGGCCGGACGAACAGCGTCACCGTGGCGGCGGGGAGGAAGCCGCTGCGCGTCATCAGGGCGGTGGAGGCCGCGTTGCGATCTTCGACATCAGTGACGATCCGCCGCGCGCCGCGAGCGAACAATGCCTCGGAGCAGACGTCGACCAGTCGCCGGGCGATGCCGTGCCCCTGCATATCCGGCGCGACCGCGATCCACTCCAGGTAGGCCCAGTCGTCCCGGTTCTCGAATTCCATCGACCCGAGCACGAAACCGACCACCCGGTCGGAATCGAGGGCGACCCAGCAGGCGTTGTCCGGGCTGTCCAGGTGCTCGGCGACCGAGGTCAGCGACCACGAGGTGTACGGCTTGGTGGTGATGTCGAAGACTTCGTGACCGAGATCGAGGACCTGGCGCAGATGGCCGAGACCCATCGGGACGATCACAACGGCAGAATCCATGCCGATAGTTTGCCAGCTGGATGCGGTGCTGCCGTCACGCGCCCTTGCGGGCCGCGGTCTTCTTGGCGGCCTTCTTCGCTGGCTTCTCGGCTGTCTTCTTGGCGGCGGTCTTCTTGGCCGCCGCCTTCTTCGCGGGTTTGGCCTTGCCGTTGTCCTCGGCGCCGCCCGCCGCGCGGCGACCGCTGGCCTCCAGGCTGCGTTGCAGCGCGGCGACCAGGTCGACCACCTCCGCGTCCATCTCGACGGGCGCGGACTCGGGCTGCTCGGGCACCTTGCCGGTGCCGCTGGCGATGGCCTCGTCGAGCAGTCGCTTGAGTTCGATCTGGTATTCGTCGGTGTACTGGTCCTGGTCGAAATCGTCGGACATGGACTCGACCAGCGTCTCGGCCATCTTGATTTCCTGCGGGCGCGGCGCGGCGACCCCGTCGAGGGATTCGAATTCGACCGCGCGCACTTCGTCCGGCCAGAGCAGCGTTTGCAGCACCAGCATGCCGTCGCGCACCCGCAGTGCCGCCAGCCTGGTCTTCTGGCGCAGCGTGAAGTGCACCAGCGCGGTGCGGTCGATGCGTTCCAGCGTCGTCGCCAGCAGCACGTAGGCCTTGGGCGTGCTGGAGTCGGGTTCGAGGTAGTAGCTCTTGTCGAACAGGATCGGGTCGATCTGGTCGGACGGGACGAACTGCAGCACGGGGATCTCGTGCTTCTCGGCGGCGGGCAGTTTGGCGAAGTCCTCGTCGGTGAGAATGACCTTGTCGCCCTCGGGGGACTCGTACGCCTTGTCGATATCGGCGTACTGCACGGACTTTCCACACACGGTGCAGACCCGGTCGTATTTGATCCGGCCCCCATCCTTGGCGTGCACCTGATGGAAGCGGATGTCGTGGTCCTCGGTCGCGGTATAGACCTTGACCGGGACGTTCACCAGCCCGAATGCGATCGAGCCCTTCCAGATCGACCTCACTGCTGCATCCCCTCGACGCGGGTACTCGGGTCACCGGTTCGGCGGCTCGGAACGGATGAGTGCTGGACGCTAAGGCCCACTCACTCTTCCATGATGGCGGACGGTATTCGAATACGCGAGCGAATGCGCATCCCGAGTGTCGCGGCGGCGACGCGCCGACGCAGCTGCGGCGGTAGTGCGCCGAAAAGCGTGCGCATGGCGGTAACGGTGCCGGTCAGATCGGTTCGACCGGACAGGTAGGCGCGCTGCGCGGCGGGCGGCATGGTGAAGAAGGCGTCGAAGAAAAGGGGGAGGTCGGCAGGCGGTAGGGCGAGGAGCGCGCGCAGGCCCGCGGCGCGGAGTCGGTGGACGGCGTGTGCCGACGCGGGCCACGCCTGCGCCCCCGCCGCGACGGTATCGGCTGCGGTGAGTGATGCGGCCACGCTGTAGCCGGTGGCCGGGTGTGCGAATCCGCCTGCCGCGCCGAAAGTGTATCGTCCGGGTCGGCCGCCCTCGACCGGGAAGCGAACTCGTTCGACTCGTTCCGCACCGGTGAGTTCGATTCCGCGCGAACGCAATCGGTGGTGCAGCCGGTCGCGCAGCTCGGTGCCGCCGAGCGCGGGGCGACCGGCCAGGCAGGTTTCCTCGAGCAGCATCGTCGCGTCGCCGAGCGGCACCGCGTAGAGGAACGAACGCGGCGCATCGCCGGGCGCGCCGTTGTCCGCCCGCCAATCCATGAACAACGGTTCGAGCCCCGCGCAGCGCCGCGCGTCGAGCACGAGCCCATATGCCGTCTGTTCCGCCAATCGGGGCGAGCGGGCAATCCCACGTGCGTCGATGACCCGTCGACCCGTCAGCGGCCGTCCAGCGGCCAGCGACACCCTGCCTGGAGCGAGCTCCACCGCGCGATCCGCGACGATGTCGGCACCGGTCAGATTCAGTGACTTCTGCAACTGACCCGAATCGAGCACCACGTACGGCCGTTCGATCCGATGCGCACGAGTTCCCCACGCCATCGGCTCGTCGACCCTGGCCGCGATGACCGACGGGTTCAGCCACCCGGGCAGCTCGTCTGCCCACGCCGCGTAGGTCGCGGTCCAGTGCCGATCGGGTGCCGGATCGACGACAGTGACCGAGATGCCACGTGCGAGACAGCGATGCGCCAGTGCTCGCCCGGCAGGCCCGAGTCCACAGACGATGACGTCCACACGGTCAGAGTCCGCCGGTGGACAGCAGCCCGCCGTCCACTCGCACGGTCTCGCCGGTGATCCAGGCGGCCTCGTCGGAGACCAAGAAACCGATCAGCCGGGCGACGTCCTCGGGGGTGCCGAGCCGCTTCATCGGATAGATGCCGGCCGCGCGCTCCTCGTCGTCGGAGTACAGCGCGTCGGCGAACTTGGTCTTGATCACGCCGGGCGCGACGGCATTCACCCGGATCTTCGGGCCGAGCTGCCAGGCCAGTTCGTCGGTGAGCCGGATGAGCGCGGCCTTGGACGCGCCGTACGCGGCGATCACGCCGGACGACCGGATGCCCGCGACGCTGGCGACGTTGACCACCGCACCACCGTGCTCGCCCATCCACGCCTTGAACGCCTGCTGGATGTAGCCGAGGGCCGCGACCACGTTGACGTCGAAGATCTTGCGCACCGCATCGAGGTCCGCGTCCATCAGCGAGCCGAACGCCGGGTTGATGCCGGTGTTGTTGATCAGGATGTCCACCGAACCGAATTCGGCCATCATCCGATCGATGGCCGCCGCGCGATCCTCGGCCTGGCCCGAGTTGCCCGCCAACGCCACGACCTCGCCCTGATGACCGAGGGCGCGCAGCTCGGCGGCGGCCGCTTCCAACGGGTCCTTCTTGCGTGCCGTGATCAGCACGTTCGCGCCACGGCTCAACAGCTCCGCCGCCACGGCCTTACCAATGCCCCGGCTGGCCCCGGAGACCAGCGCACTCTTGCCCAATAGATCGCTACTCATGCATCGGCAGGCTACTCGCCGCTGCAGTTAGCGCCGTCACATGTGCGTCGCCGTGGGTAAAAGCGGTCGCCGGACCCAGGTAAAATCAGTGGTTCTTGTGCATATCGCGTCGCACAATCGAGTAGCTACCGCCCAGCACCACTGATCCGCGAGGAGAAATCTGTGATCACCGCGACCGACCTGGAGGTCCGGGCCGGAGTCCGCACCCTGCTGTCGGCCCCCGGACCGGCCCTGCGGGTGCAGTCCGGCGACCGGATCGGACTGGTCGGACGCAACGGTGCTGGCAAGACCACCACGCTGCGCATCCTGGCGGGCGAGGGCGAGCCGTACGCCGGAAAGATTTTGCGCTCCAGCGATATCGGCTACCTGCCGCAGGATCCGCGCGAGGGCAATCTCGACATCCTCGCCCGCGACCGGGTGCTCTCGGCGCGCGGCCTGGACACGCTGATCCGCGACATGGAGAAGCAGCAGGCGCTGATGGCCGAGGTGGCCGACGAGGCCGAACGCGACAAGGCGGTCCGCAAGTACGGCCGCCTGGAGGATCAGTTCTCGGCGCTCGGTGGCTATGTCGCCGAGAGCGACGCGGCCCGCATCTGCAACAGCCTCGGCCTGCCCGACCGGGTGCTCGCCCAGGCGCTGCGCACCCTGTCCGGTGGTCAGCGTCGTCGAATCGAGTTGGCGCGCATCCTGTTCGCCGCCTCCGACGGCAGCGGTGGGCGTTCCGACACCATCCTGCTGCTCGACGAGCCGACCAACCACCTCGACGCCGACTCGATCACCTGGCTGCGCGGCTTCCTGCAGAACCATGACGGCGGCCTGATCGTGATCAGCCACGACGTGGAACTGCTCGGCGACGTGGTGAACAAGGTGTGGTTCCTGGACGCGGTGCGCGGCGAGGCCGACGTGTACAACATGGGCTGGCAGAAGTACCTCGACGCCCGCGCCACCGACGAACAGCGCCGCCGTCGCGAACGCGCCAACGCCGAGAAGAAGGCGGGCGCGCTGCGCGTGCAGGCCGCCAAGCTCGGCGCCAAGGCCACCAAAGCCACTGCGGCACAGAACATGGCCAAGCGCGCCGACCGGCTGATCGCCGAGCTGGACGACGTGCGCGTCGCCGACAAGGTGGCCAGGATCAAGTTCCCCGAGCCCGCCCCGTGCGGCAAGACGCCGCTGATGGCGGAGAACCTGACCAAGGTCTACGGCTCGCTGGAGATCTTCACCGGCGTCGATCTCGCGATCGACCGGGGCAGCCGGGTTGTGGTGCTCGGCCTCAACGGCGCGGGCAAGACCACGCTGCTGCGGATGCTCGCCGGGGTCGAACAACCGACCGCGGGCAACCTGGTGCCCGGGCACGGCCTGAAGGTCGGGTACTTCGCGCAGGAGCACGACACCCTCGACGATCAGTCCAGCGTGTGGGAGAACATCCGGCATGCCGCGCCGGACGCGGGGGAGCAGAGCCTGCGCAGCCTGCTCGGCGCGTTCATGTTCACCGGTCCCCAGTTGGACCAGCCCGCGGGCACGCTGTCCGGTGGTGAGAAGACCCGCCTGGCGCTGGCCGGCCTGGTTTCCTCGGCCGCCAACGTGCTGCTGCTCGACGAACCGACCAACAACCTCGATCCGGTGTCGCGCGAGCAGGTGCTCGATGCGCTGCGCACATACGCGGGCGCGGTCGTGCTGGTCACGCACGATCCGGGTGCCGCGGAGGCGCTGTCGCCGGAGCGGGTGATCTTGCTACCGGACGGTACGGAAGACCATTGGTCCGCCGAATATTTGGAACTTATTCAGCTCGCGTGACTTTCATCACAAGAATTCGTTGATCACGGCCCCTCGAGTGCTTAGCCTGGAAAGAGCTGCTCGGCGACTCGGAGGAAGCCATGAGCGACAGGCCCACGCAAGTCAAAGCCACCCTGGGTAAGGGAACACGCGTCACGGGGAAGTCCCGGGACCGCCTACAGACCCAGTTGAAGAAGCAGTACGAGGCAGGGGCGAGCATTCGCTCGCTGGCGCGAGCAACCGGTCGCTCCTACGGCTTCATCCACAACGTACTGGTGGAGTCGCATGTGCAACTCCGCAGCCGCGGCGGCGCCAACCGTCGCAAGAGCCAGTAGCGTCCGGAGAACTCGAAACCGGTTTCGGCGGTGTGTTTTTCGCCGATACCGGGGAGTTCGGCTGGTCGGGTGCGGTATCGGGCCCGGCCACTGCCGGTGCTGTGCGCTAGATCCGCTGGTCGAACACATCGCCGACGATTGTTGTGTCGGCACAACCTGATCCGGTCGTGTGCCTCGGATGAGCTTCGGCCGCTGATGTTCCCGGCTGTTCGATGCGCGTACGCGCCGAAATCGGTGTGTTGCTACGGACTCTCGTCAGTAGCCGCTGACCGCCCCGTCGCCGTCGACGAGCAGATTGGCCAGGCTCCGGAAAATCGGTAGACCCGTCTTGATCTCCAGGTACGCGAACTGTCCCTGGGGATTGACCTCGAGGAAGTAGTACTCGCCGTCGAGGCCGAGCCGAATGTCCAAGACCCCGAAGGACAATCCGAGCGCGCCCATCAGCGTGGCGAGCGACTTGCTCACCGAGGCGGGCAGATGCTCGGGCGCGAAATCGACCGAGGTGTCCAGCCGGGAGTCGACCCGGCCGACCCCGGCCTGCGAGTCGATGCGCACCGTCCATTCGACGCCGTCCACCCAGACCACCCGCAGATCGCATTCGGCGTCGACGTAATCCTGGAAGGTGGTCGGCGCCGAGCGGATACCGGCCAGCCTGCCGTAGTCGGCCTCGGTGATGATCCTGGTCTCCGCGAACTCGGCGCGACTGGTCCCGGTGCGCTTGTAAACGACTGGGCCGGGCCGGGATTCGGCGAAGCTGCGGGCCTCGTCCGGATCGTTGGTGATCAGCGTCTCCGGTATCGCGAACCCGGCGCGCAACGCGGTCTCCAGCTGCACGATCTTGCGGGTCGCGGTGCGGTCGGCGCCGGGATCGTTGATCCAGTTGGCCGGAATGGACCAGAGCATGCCCTGGATGAAGCTGTCGCATTCGGCCTGGCGGAAGTCGTCGTCGGCGGCGCGCACGCCGCCGGGCACCTGGGCGGGATGCGGCCTGCGCCACCAGACCGAGCGCACGTCGTCGAGTCCGATCAGGTGCGAGAGCGAGCGCGCGGTGCCCAGCCGGTCCAGCCGGAAACTGCCCGACTCCCGGGGGAAGTCGCGCAGGTCGAGGTGAATGGCGTTGAGCGCGTGATGTTCTCGTAGTGTCGCGGCCATGGCGGTGGCGTGTAGATCGTCGGATTCCGACACTATGAGGACCGAGCTCGCCCGGCGTGCCGTCATGCGTGCACCGCTCAGTCGAGACTGTCGCAGTTGATGCCGTCGTCGCTGGTCGCGAGCGACTTGGTCTGGCAGTAGGTAAAGGTGGCGCCGTGCGCGCCGGTGAGGTCGGCCAGTTGCAGGCGGTCGGCCCAGCTGTCGGTGAGCTGCTGCAACTGCTCGTCGCCGAGCGCCGCGGACGGGGTCTCGGTGAGCGTCATCGGCCGGTCGACCAGGTCGATGCGCAGGCGGCGAGTGAAATCGGCGGTCGCGCCCGCGCGGATGTCCACCAGGACCGGGCGACCGTCGCGCTCGGTGGTGTCGGTCGTGAATCCATCGGGCACCGTGGCGATGCCGTCGGGCACGCACGAGAACCCGTCGGGCAGCGGCGAATCGAGCACGCGCAGCACGTCGGACCGACGGAAAGTCCACGTTCCCTCGGCGACCCGCACGGTGATATCGCGTTCCGACTCCGCTACCAGCAAACCCTGGAGCGGGGGAACGCGGTCACTCTTCGGCGCGGTGCCAGGGAGGCGGAGTGCGTCGGTCATCACTGTTTCTCCGATCTGCTCGCGATTTGCCACGACCCCCGAGCGTGAACTGGATCATATCGCGCAGCGGGGTCGGATCGGTTCGGATCGGGAGATTTCACGGCCGGTGGCAAACCGCATTTCGGCGCAGGATGCGCTAGCGCCGAAAGATTTTCGGTACACCAGAAATAGTTCCTGCGCAACCGTTTAGCTATTTCCGATCGGAAAATTCTGGCGGTGCATTGCCACGGGTTGACGGCTGTGCATCCGTACTTACCGCTTCACAGACCCAGCAGGTCCGGGCGCTCGGCCAGCGCCGCGAGACGTTCGCCCGGCGCGGTGACGAGCCTGCGGGCGGCCAGATCGAGCAGGCCGCCGGTGGCCGTTATCTCGGCGGCGACGGTGCCGTCGAGTTTGCGGATCTCGTGCCGGAATCCGAAGGTCTTGCCGGTCGACCATTCGAAGTCGACCGAAACGGTGACCTCGTCGCCGCCGCGCAGCTCCCGGAGGTACTTGATGTTGTTCTCCAGCACCACCGGTCCGATGCCGCCGGCGATGAGCTTGTCCTGCGGCGCGCCTGCCGCGCGGAGCAATTCCCATCGGGCGTGTTCGGCGTATTGCAGATAGACCGCTTGGTTCAGGTGGCCCTGCGTGTCGAGCTCGTAGCCGCGGACGACGATCGGTACGGAAAAGGTCATATCCTGCGAACCTCCTTCGCGGTCGGAGTTCTTCCGACCTGCAACGATGGGTTGGTCACAGATGAATTGTGCACCTGCCTCAGCGGCGGTTGGCGTTGCGCTCGGCCCACCAGTTCGGTGCGTCGACGAAGTGGTTGTCGAACTCTTCCTGCGCGGCGGCCAGTTCGGACAGTTGTGATTCCCCCTTGGCGATGCGGTCCAGCAGCCGGAAGTACTCGAAGCGCTGCACGCCGGGCATCAGCGCGATCATGATTCGCGCGGAGCTGTCGGGCGTGGCGCCGAACGCGTGCGGCATGAACTTCGGCACCACGATCGTGCCGCCGGTGCCGACGGTGACGATCTTGTCGCCGGCCAGCAGCTGCAATTCGCCGTCGGCGACGTAGAACAGCTCGTCCGAGCTGGTGTGGTAGTGCGGCGCGGCACCGTCCGCGCCCCGCTGCATGGTGACCTCGAGCGTGCTCAGCGCGCCGTCGGTGTCTGCCGCATCGAGCAGTAGCCGCATGGTGACTGTGTCGGTGCCCAGCGTCTCGGCGTCCTGCGTCCGGCGGATCGCGACGTCCATGCGGGGAGTGGTGGTGCTCATGCGGTGCTCCAGGTAGTTCGTTGATTGATAATTCGCTACCGAACTATATATCAGCGAATAGAATCCTGTCCATGGCCGAAACGCGACTGATTTCGCAAGCACATGGGTGACTCGCCGGGCACCCCCACCACCCCGGCGTCCGTCGGTGGCGTGACGGGCGACGATCCCGTCGATGTGATCATCGGGCAGTGGCGACGCGAACGACCCGATCTCGAACTGGAGGCCATGTCGATCCTCGGCCGCCTCGCACGGCTGCTCATCATCGGCCAGCGAGTGGTCGAGGAGGTCTTCACGGCGCACGGGCTGCAGCGCGGCGAGTTCGATGTGCTTGCGGCCCTACGTCGTTCGGGCGAACCGTATGAGCTGAACCCGTCCGTACTCGCCGACACGCTGATGCTGTCGCGCGCGGGCATGACCGGTCGGCTCGATCGGCTGGAGTCGGCCGGTCTGGTCCGGCGGATCGCCGACCCGGACGACCGCCGCGCCGTGCGCGTCGCACTGACCGAGAACGGCCGCACTCTCATCGACCGAGTCGTCACCGCCCACGCCGACAACGAAACCCGCATGCTCGCCGTACTTTCCGCGACTGACCGCAGCGAACTCGACCGCATCGCCCGCGTACTACTCGGCAGCCTGGAACCGGCAGAGTAGCAACCCCCCACCCTCCCAAACTCTGCTACGCGCGGCGCCGACCAACAGGCGAACACCGTTTCTGTGACCCGCACCCCCGCTATATCGGGTGTGCGGGTTCAAGAAAGGGGGTTCGGCCAAAGCAATACGCAGTGGTGTGCGGGTGGGGGCGTCAGGGATCTGTCAAAGTGGGTGGGGATCTCTTGCCCGGGATCGCCGGGTGCGGTTATATCGCGGTATGACCGCAACTTTCGGCCTTCGTCGCGCGCTGCGCGGATTGCCCGGGGTTGGCATGTGTCTCGGATCGGATCTCCCGTCCGCCCTGGAGCTGGTCGGCTTCGGGAGTGAGGACGAACCGCCGAGTCCCGGTTCGGTCTGACCCATTCACCGCGCGGCCGAACGGCCTTGCGCGGCTTTCTCTTCGCGCACCTGACCGGTGCATCGGTGTGCGCGTTCAGCATCCGCGACGTGTGATCGCGGATCCATTCTCCGCGTGCGTCTTTCGGACCGTTGAGGCCGAGGCGCGCGCTCCACGATAGGAGAGCTATGTCCGAATTCTCGTCCGACGGCCGGATTGTCTTGGTGACCGGCGTCGATGAACGCCTCGGGTACGCGACGGCGAAGCGCTTGGTCATCGACGGGGCCACCGTCATCCTGCACGCGCAGGACAAGGAGCTCGCCGACGACGCACTGGAACGATTGCTCGCCGACGGCGCGCAGGCGCAGCGGCTGCGCATGGTGCACGCCGATTTCACCAAGCTGGCCGAGGTGGACGAGCTGGCCGGGATGCTGGCCGCGACGGTGCCCGCGCTCGACGCGCTGATCAACGCCGCGTCGATGCCGGGCCTGCAGCGGCGTTCGCACACCGAGGACGGCAACGAGCTGACCATGCAGTTCAACTATCTCGCGCCGCAGCGGCTGACCCTCGCGTTGGCGGACGCGATCGCGGCGGCACACGGCCGGGTGGTCAACGCGACCTCGCGACTGCACGTCGGCGGCAACATCGACTACTCCGACCTGGACCGCAACCGCGGCATCTATACCCCGATGTCGGTGTACGCCCAGTCCAAACTGGCGCTGACGATGTTCACCCGCACGCTGGCCGAGACCGGTCCGGCCGGGCTGACCGCGATCAGCGTGTGCCCCGCCGATTTCGAGCTCGACATGCCGCAGCTGCGCAGTCACGCGGCCGCGCCCGTCGACGGGGCCGCCGACCTGCTCGCGTTGCTCAGCGCTTCGTCGACGCCGGTGGTCAACGGCGGCTACTACGACGGCATCGAGCAGGCGAAACCGGCTGCGCTGGTGCGTAATTCGCGTGCCCGCGCGCGGTTGGCGGCGTGGAGTCGTCAGCCTGTGCACGCCGACTAGTCCCTTACAACGAAAGTAGGCACGTCAGTGTCCAAGCGCGCCAACAAGAAACGCGCCCGCCGCAAGAACAAGGCCAATCACGGCAAACGCCCGGGCGCTTAAGCCCTCGCTATCCTCCTGGACGTAGCGAGCTAGGTCCGCCGCGGCTCCATTCGGGGTCGCGGCGGGTCCGTTCGGGGTGGTTGGTTCGGTGACCGAATCACGTAGTTCGTTACTCGCGCATCGGCCGTTCGGCGGGCTTACGGTGGAGTTCCGCATCGAAAACCTCGGTGTGGTGCGCTAGGAGATCAACGATGATCGACATCATCACCCTTCGCGGAACCGGCGAGCCGCGGAACTCGGACGGGACGCCCACGGGAATGCTGCACGACGTCACGAAACTGCTCGACACCGAACGATTCTCGTTCTTCGAGCCGGATTGGCCCGCCTCGGTCGGGCCGGACCCGGATGTCTGGGGCTCGTCGCTGGACACCTCGGTGCGGCTCGGAACCGCGGCCGGTGTCAAGGCGATCCAGGATTCGCCGAATGTCTGTGGGCTGCTGACCTATTCGCTCGGCGGCATCTGCGCGAGCCAGATCCTGGAGGGCGTGCGCTCGGGCACGTACAAGAACACCAACGGGACGCCGCTGGAGATCGCGTTCGCGGTGAACATCTCCAACCCGTTGCGCAAGGCGGGTCAGTCGGTGGGGAATCTGTGCCCGCCGTCGACCTTCGGCCTGCACGGCCAGCGTGGGCTCTGGCCCGCCGAGGTCGCCGTCCGCGAGTACGCCAATCCCGGCGACATCATCACCGCCGCACCCGCCGATTCGCCGCTCCGATTCATCGACGTCGGTATCTCGCCGTTCTCGTTCCTGGAGGGTGCCCGGATCGGCAACCTCGGTCCGCTGATCTTCGCCGAGCTACTCGACTGGCTGATGCACGACCCGATCGCGAATCTCGATCGATATGCCACGGCCGTCCGTGGGCTCATCGGCTACCTCACTCCATGGCCGGACGGGCAGCACGTGTTGTACTCCGGTCACAACATGCCCGGCACCGACCATCTGTGGACGACCGACGCGGCCGAGTACATCAACGACACATTCTGAGTCGGATTCCCACGCCACAGTATCGGGATCCGCGTACCCGCCCGGCCGGTCGGTGGTCAATTGGGCGGCAACAAAGAGATAGCTAGAAGATCGCTGTTGTGCATCTTTCGACTTTTCGATGCGGTTGAAGGTTGTCTGTCAAGAGCGGCGACCATCAGTATCCCGTAAACGCATTCCGCGGCGGAAAGGTGTGATTTGCCCACCTAGCTGGTCGGATGTCCAGTGAGGCCTTTTTGTCCATTGACGGCCGCGTGTCGCATCTCAAACCTGGAAGCATGACCAGTTACGAGAGATGCGGAAAAGTAGCTACCGCACGTGCGTCGGTCGTTATGCGCTCGCCGTCCGCCGTGCGACCGGTGCACGACCCGCCGCCAGGCGGGTGTTCCGCAGCCTGGCCGCCAAGGTCGCGATCGCCGTTCCCGCGGGGCGCGAATGTCGAACAACGCGCATATCTGTGCTCTCGCGACGCCAGCGGCGCAGTCCTCGTCCGCATCACCACCACCGCCGGAATCAGCGGTTTGTGGTCACGGACGGTCTGCGCGACCGGTGCCGCTGACCGGTCCGAGCGACGAATCAGTCCGCACTCGCAGAGCTCGGCGCGAGTACTGCCGACCCGGTCCGATCCGGCCGCGTACTCGCTGCACCACCCCGATCGAAAGGTCCTCGTATGTTTGCAACACACAAACGTCGCCGGGTAACCACGCCCGGGCACCGCATGGCAGCCGATCGCACGCGCAAGGGCCGTTACGCAGCGGCCGTGGTCGCCTCGTTGGCCACCGTTCTGTTGTCCACTGGTCAGGCGGCCGCCGAAGCGCCCGCGCCGCCGCCGGTACCCGCGGATCCGAGCCAGATCGCCGCGGGCGTGAACTCGGCCTTCGCCGTCGCGCTGCCGGAAATCCGCCGGGCGGTGACCGAGTTCGGCGACTCGGTGCCACCCCCCACCGGGGTGCCCGAACTCGATGACCTCGCCACGACCTGGGGTCCGGTCGTGCAGCACGCGCTCGGCCAGGCGCTCACCGCGCTCGGCACCGAACCGGCGGTTCCGCAGGCCGACGGCACGGGTGAGATGATCCACGACCTGACCACGCCGACGCCGGAGGCCGCGCACTCGTCGCTGCCGGGAAGTCTGATCGTCGACGACGCGTCGGCCTCGGGCCCGGCCGGTTCCGCACCGTTGCCGATGCCCGAACTGGTGTCGGCCGCCGAACAAGTTGTCGGCACCATCGCCCTGCCGCAGCTCACCGAGTTGATCGGTGCGGCGGTGCCGACCGGACCGCTCGGGCAGCCGGTCCGGGATCTGCTCGTGTTCGCCGACGAGGCGATCGAGCAGGCGGGCATCCGTCGCGACCTGCTCGGCGCTCCGCTGGAAAACGTGGCCGACCAGGCGCGCACGTTCTTCGGTTTCCCGAACGGTGGACCCGACCCCGCTGCGGGCTTGCGTGACTTGCTGAATCCGATGCTCGGCCAGGCCACGGGCGGCGGGGATCCGTTGCAGGGCTTGGCCACCGGGCTGCGGCAGCTCGTCGCCGATCCGGCCGCGGCGCTCGGCATCGGCCTGGCGCCGATGCTGACCGATGCCCGCGGCATGCGCAACGACGGCGGCCTGCTCGGCCTCCGCAACGCGACGCTCGAGCTGCCGATGATCGCCGGTGTGCTCGGCGGTGGGCTGCTCCTCGGTACGTTGGCGCTCGGTGCGGCCGCAGCGCTCGCAGTGCTTGCGGCGCCGGAGATCATCGGCGCACTGGCGATCGGCGCAGTCCTGCTCGCGCCGATCGCGATTCCCGCGGTCCTCGGGATCGGCGCTGTGCTCGCCGGCTTGGAAGTGCTGGCCTTGCCGTTCGAGATCACCATCGGGGTACCGGTGCTCGGGGCGCTCGCTCTGGGTGCGGCCGTGCTGTTCGGTGGTGCGCTGTTGGCTGCGCCGGAGGTGCTCGGCGTGCTCGGGCTTGGTGCTGCTGTGCTGTTCGGTGGTGCGCTGTTGGCTGCGCCGGAGGTGCTCGGCGTGCTCGGGCTTGGTGCTGCTGTGCTGTTCGGCGGTGCGTTGCTCGCGGCGCCGGAGGTGCTCGGGGTGCTTGCTCTGGGTGCGGCGGTGCTGTTCGGTGGCGCACTGTTCACGCTGCCGGAGGTGCTCGGGTTCGGCGTGTTCGTGCTCGGCGCGCTGGCCGGCCTGATGGCAGGCGGCGGCGCCGCGCTGCTCGTACTCGGCGGCATGGTCGCCGGTGCGGTCGGCACGGTGCTGATCGGGACGCTGATGGCGGGTGCGGCCGCGGCCGCGACGGCCGCCGTCGGTATGGGGCTGGTGACGGTGATCGGCGTTCCGCTGCTCGAATTCGGCGTGCCTGCCGCGTTCGTGGTGCTGCTGACGCTCGGGATGTTGTCGATGCTGTTCCTGACGATTCCGTTGCTGGAGGAGATGGAAGGCGCCGCGCTCTTCGAGGAGCTGATCTCGTCGATGCTGGGCGGATTCGCGCCCGAGGTCCCGCGCGGCGTGCCGTCGCCGTTCGGTGCTCCGGCGCCGTCGCCCTTCGGCGAGACCGGTCCGGTTCCGTCGCCGTTCGGCGAGGCTCCGCGTACCGCGCCTGCGCCGTTCGGGCAGAATGCGCCGAGCCCGTCGCCGTTCGGTGAGGGTGCCCCGCGCACCGCGCCGTCGCCGTTCGGTGCCCCGTCGCCTTCGCCTTACACCGAGACGGGGCCGGTTCCGTCGCCGTCGCAGACGCCGTTCGGCGAATCTTCGCCGCGCACAGCGCCTTCGCCGTTCGGTGAGACAGGTCCGCGCAATGCTCCTGCGCCCAATGGTGAGACCGGCCCGCGGACAGCACCGGCACCTAACGGTGAGACCGGCCCGCGCACGGCACCCTCGCCTAATGGTGAGACGGGCCCGCAGGCCGCACCTTCGCCGTATGGCGAGACCGGCCCGCGCACGCAACCGGGGCCGTACAGCGAGCCCGCTCCGCAGGTTCAGCCGCGGCCCTATGTCGAGCCTCGTGTCGAGCCCCGGCCTTACCCGGGACCCGCGCCGCAGCCGTACAGCGAGCCTGCCCCGCAGGTTCAGCCGCGGCCGTATGTCGAGCCTCGGCCTTACTCGGCCCCTGCGCCGCAGCCGTATCTGGTCGAGCCCGCGCCGCAGCCGTACGCGCAGCCCGCGCCGCAGCCGTATCTCGTTGAGCCCGCGCCGCAGCCGTACGCGCAGCCTGCGCCGCAGCCGTATGCCCAGCCTGCGCCGCAGCCGTATCTGGTTGAACCTGCGCCGCAGCCGTACGCGCAGCCCGCGCCGCAGCCGTATCTCGAGCCGGCACCCCAGCCGTATCTCGAGCCCGCGCCGCAGCCGTATCTGGTTGAGCCCGCGCCGCAGCCGTATGCCGAACCTGCTCCTCGGCAGTACATCGAGCCAGTCCCGCAGGGCGGACCGAGGGCCTATGGCACGGCGTACACGAGTTCCACTGTGCCGCAGATCGTTAACGGCGGGACCGCGAACGACCGCGAACTGGTGACGGTCTGAGCTGTCAGCAGACCGGAACCATTCGCTCGCAACGGATTACGACGAAAATAGGAGTCCGAGATGGAGCCCATCCTGGATACCAGTCCCGAGCGCCTGCTCGATATCAGTTCCGCGCCAATTGGTTTCGGCTACTACGCGCAGAACATCGACGACGCTGAAGCCGTTTCTCGGGAGGTGACCCGAGTCGGCTGGTGGTCGCGGCACCGGCGGGTCGCGATCGGCGTCGGGATGACGTTGGTGACGGCACTTGGCCTCATACCGGCGGTGCAGTACGCCGTTCTCCTGGTGCAGTCGTAGTCGAGCGTGGTGACGCGCACCGTGCCAACGCGGTGCGCGTCACCAGACGCGATGCGGGTCGGCATTGAATCGGCGTTGAACATACCGGCTGGTATGCTCACGCCGCCGCTGGAACCGCCTTTCCTACCCAGCGTCGGTGCCGAATATCGATCACCCGATGGATGATCGCAGGAACGCATTTCGTCAGCTCAGCGCCACAATTCCTGGACACCCGACACGTTGGTGGTGAACATGCGATTGTTCTGCTCGCTGGTATGTCCCGAGTCCGCGCCGTCGCGAACGTGGTAGCGCCGAAAAACGTCGCCACCCCGAGTCGAGCCGAAGGCCGCCGCCTGTTCGCCGACCGGCTCAGCGACCTCTTCACCGCAGCGGGCGGGCCGCCGTTGAAGTCGGTGGTCCGCGCCGCCAACGCCCGCCTCGCCCCGGGCGCCAGCAAGATCACCTTCCAGCGGATCAGCGATTGGCGGCGCGGCCAGCGCACGCCGGCGGCGTTCGACTCGGTTCGGCCGGTGCTGGAGGTGCTGATCGCGGACGCGCGGCGGCGGACCCCGGAAAACCCGCGGGTCGACCCCTCGCTGCTTGATCTGGAGCGCTGGTACCAGGACTGGGAGGCCGCCAAGGTCGAGTTGCCTGTCATTGATGCCGATCGCGCACCCTACCGTGGTCTCGAGTCCTACCGGGTCGAGGACAGTGATCTGTACTTCGGCCGCAGTGACGCGAAACATCGCCTGCTCGAACTGATTTCGGCGGTCGAGTCGAGCGAGCGGTCGGCCGCGGCACTGCTGCTCGGTCCGTCCGGCATCGGTAAGTCGTCGCTGCTCGCCGCCGGGCTGCAGGCCGCGCCGGGACCGCGCACGCCGATCGCCATGACCCCCGGCCACGACCCGGTGGCCGCATTGGCCGCCGCGCTCGCGGACCAGCCGTCGACCCACCGGCTGCTGCTGATCGATCAGGGCGAGGAGCTGTTCACGCTGTGCACGGATGATGCACTGCGGCAACAGTTCCTGCGTCAGTTGACCGCGCTCACCGATCCGGCCGCCGAGCCGCCGACCACCGTCGTCGCCGCGTTCAACATCGTCTACCTGCATGAACTGCTGCAGGCGTTCCTGCGGTACTCGTGGACGGTGGAACCGCTGCGGCAACACGCGATGCTGCTCGACCCGATGACCCTGCCCGAGCTGCGCGAGGTGATCGTCCGGCCCGCCGAGGCCGCCGGTCTGCGGGTCGAGGACAGCCTGGTCGAGGTGGTGCTGCAGGATCTGGGCGCCATCCAGGCGAACAGCGAGGTCCGGCTCCCGCTCTTGTCGCTGGCACTGGCCATGACCTGGGCGAATCGGCACGGCCGCGCGCTGACCGTCGACGGCTATCGCGAAGCGGGCGGCCTCAGCGGCGCCTGCGCGATCAGCTGCGAGTCGGTGTGGTCCCAGCTCACCGACCGCGAACGGGTGATGGCGCGGCAAGTACTCGTAGCGTTGACCATCACCGAGCCGACCACCGTGGTGCGCAACCGGATGCCCGTCGAACTGCTGATCGAGGAGTCGGCGGATCCGGCGGTCGCCCGCACCGCGATCGCGAAGCTCACCACCGGGCGAATTCTGGTGCAGCACAACGACGATATCGAGCTGGTCCACGAGCTGTTGCTCACCGGTTGGCCCCGCCTGGCCGAATGGCTGTCCGAGGAACGGGAATTCGCCGCCGATCGCCAGCGCGTCGAGGCCGACGCCCGCGAGTGGGCGCGGATGGAACGACCGATATCGCTGCTGTACACCAAGACTCGGCTGGAAAATGCCACCGGCTGGATGCGGCGCACGGAGTCGTCGAACCGGCTCGCCCGAGAATTCGTGTCCGCGTCGCAGGAGCGGCACCGGACGCGGACCATCCGATGGCGGGCCTTCCTGTCCGCCGTCGCCGTGCTCACCGTTGCGGCACTGGTGCTTTCGGTCGTGGTGGTAGGCCAGCGCGCGACCGTCTCCCAGGAACACAAAGACACGGTGCTCAGCCAGCTCGTCGACCAATCGGAACGCGTCGAGAACGCCGACCCGGTGCTGTCCACCCAGCTCGCGCTGGCGGCCTACCGGTTGAACCCCGCCGATCCCGTCGCCCGAGCCCGCTTGCTGGCCGCGCAGGTGCAGCCGATCGAACTCGTCACGGTCGCTGCCCACGACGGTCCCGTCCGCAGTCTGACCTTCAGTTGGGGCCATCGCCTGGTGGCCAGCGCCGGTGGCGACGGCCTCGTAAAGCTGTGGGACATATCGAATCCGGGCGTGCTCACCCAGGTCGGACCAGCCCTGAGCGGGCATCGAGGTGCTGTCGAAGCGGCCGAATTCAATCAGGACGGCACCATGCTGGCCAGCCTCGACTCCGGTGGCACGCTACGACTGTGGGACATCCGCGATCCGCGCCAGGCGAGCCTGGCCGGAACTTTCGACAACGGCACCCCGCTCACCACTGTCGCCTTCCTACCCGATGCCCGCACCCTGGCGGTCGGCGGCGGCGACGGAACGCTCACCTTCCTCGATATCATCGCGCCCCAAGCTATTCGGCGGCTCGGCGCAGTTCTCGGCGCACATCCCACCGCTATCAAGGCGATGGCGCTCGCACCTGACGCATCGGTGCTCGCCACCGCCGGCGACGATCACACCGTGCGCTTGTGGTCCGTCGATGACCGCGAACAGCCGCTCCCGGTGGGCATCCCGCTAGACACCGGCGGCGCCGTGCAGGCCATCGCCTTCGGTGCCCAAGGCCGGCTCGCCGCGGGCACCGCGGACGGCCAACTGCTGTTCTGGGACGCCCGTGACCGAGATCGACCCCAACTCGTCGACCGGAAACAGACCCGCCCCGTGCCGATTTCGGGCCTGCAATACTGGCTCAACGGTCGAGCACTCGTGGTCACCGACGCGGGCGGCACCGCCCGCGAGTGGAACACCAGCCGGCTCGACCGCGTGACGCCCATCGTCCTCGAACTGGTCAACAACGGTTCGCTGCAGTCGCTGGTGGTGGTCACCAACACCACGGCGATCAGCGCGGGTGCCGACGGCAAGCTCAGGGTATGGAGCCAAGCCGGCGTGCGGCTGCCCATCGTGTTCGCCAGCTCGCTGACCTCTCTCGATTTCGACCAGCCGGGTAAAACGTTGGTCGGCGGATTCCGCGACGGTCAGGTCGACGTGTGGAACATCGCTGCCCCACTCATCAGCGCGATGATCAGCGAGGTGCGCGCAGGCCCGCCGGACCGCCACGGGACGAAGGTGGCCCTCCGTCCCGACGGCACCCTGCTGGCCACCACCGGCGCCGATGAGGTCCGACTGTGGGATCTGACCGACCGAGCCAGGCCCGCGGCGCTCGGCGCGATACCCGGCACCGGGCCGATTGCTTTCGCCTCCAAGGGGGATCACCTGGTCACCGGAGGGGGGCACCGCTCGCTGCAACTGTGGGACG
Source organism: Nocardia sp. NPDC046473 (assembly GCF_040645995.1). Taxonomy (NCBI): domain Bacteria; kingdom Bacillati; phylum Actinomycetota; class Actinomycetes; order Mycobacteriales; family Nocardiaceae; genus Nocardia; species Nocardia sp. NPDC046473. The sequence goes on along the minus strand of NZ_JBEYZJ010000017.1, from coordinate 23,623 downwards.
TCGCCGACCCGGCCGTCCCGCGCCCACTGGGCGGTCCACTGTCGACCGGAGACGACCGAGAACTCGAACTGGCCGCCTTCGCGCCCGGCCGCCCTGTGGTCGCGGCCGCCGGCGACGATGCACGAATCCACTTGTGGGACATCACCGATCCCGGAAAGTCGACCGCGGTCTCACTCGACTTGCACGGCGGGCAAGCACGCGCTCTGCTGTTCGCTCCGGACGGCAAAACCCTGTTCAGCGGCGACGACAGCGGCATGATCCGCTCGTGGGACATCACCGATCCGGTGCACGTTCGCGAACTGGATTCGGTGCGCGCACACACAGCCACGATCCGGACGCTGGCGGTCGACGAGTCCGGCCATCGCCTGGCCTCCGGCGGCGGTGACCAGACGGCTCGCCTGTGGGACATCACCGATCCGTCTCGCATCCGCGAGCAAGGCGACCCGATCGAGGCCAAGATCGGCTGGACCTGGTTCCTGCGTTTCGACCCCACCGACGAATCACGCCTACTCGGCGTCGGTGATCAACTCACCACCCTCTGGTACACCGACCCCGCCGCAGTCGCTGCGAAACTGTGCTCCTCCTCGGTCGCCATGCTCGACGAACAAGAATGGCGCAGCCTGCTCCCGTCCGTGCCCTACACTCGCCCCTGCTGACTCCCCGCACTCCTCTTGATCTCCCGCACCGAAATTCGCATGCGATTCTCGGTGCGGGAAATCAGAAGTGGTTTGGCTCTGCGCGAGGAGGCGTTCGGCGGGGAGCTCAGTCGCGGCGGCGGACCGAGGCTTCGACGAGATCCAGTACGGCGGTGAGGTTTTCGTTTGTATGCCCCGACGCGATGCGCGCGATGAGCCCGTCGAGCACCAGATCGAGATACCCGAGCAAAACATCGGTAGGCACGTCGTCGCGCAACGCCCCCGCCGCCTTGCGCCGCTCCAACCGGGCCAACGTCGCGGCAGTCAACTCCGCCGACCGCTGAGTCCACCCCGCACGGAACTCAGGGTCGGTGCGCAACCGCCGCGCGATCTCCAAACGCGTTCCGAGCCAATTGAACTGCTCGGGATGCGCGAGCATGTCCCGCATCACCCCGACGATGCCCTGGTTGGCCGCGACATCGGCCATCCGCTCGGCATCCTCCTGCGCGAGCGCGAGGAACAGCGCGTCCTTGTCCCGGAAGTGGTGGAAGATCGCACCGCGCGAGAGCCCGATCTCCTCCTCGAGCCGACGTACCGTGGCGCCCTCGTACCCGTATTCGGCAAAGCAGCGCCGCGCCCCGTCGAGAATCTGGCTGCGCCGGGCGGCGAGGTGATCTTCACTGACTTTGGGCATAGCGGGCGTGCTCCTCCAAGAGGTGTGAGCAGTCCGCGCACCGCGAAAACGCGGTGCGCGGACTCTCGACCAACGGCGTGTGGGTGATCAGCCGCGAATCATGTTGCGCAACACGTACTGCAGGATGCCGCCGTTGCGGTAGTAATCGGCTTCACCGGGGGTGTCGATCCGGACCACCGCGTCGAAGGTGACCTTGTCACCGTTCTCCTTGGTGGCGGTGACCTTCAGGGTCTTCGGCGTCGTGCCCTCGTTCAGCTTGGTGATGCCCTCGATGTCGAAGGTCTCGGTGCCGTCCAGCTTCAGCGACGCGGCCGACTCACCGGCCGGGAACTGCAGCGGAATGACGCCCATACCAATGAGATTCGAGCGGTGGATGCGCTCGAACGACTCGGTGATGACGGCCTTCACACCCAGCAGCGAGGTGCCCTTGGCGGCCCAGTCACGCGAGGAACCCGAGCCGTACTCCTTGCCGCCCAGCACGACCAGCGGGATGCCCGCGGCCTGGTAGTTCTGCGAGGCGTCGTAGATGAAGGCCTGCGGGCCGCCGTCCTGGGTGAAGTCGCGGGTGTAACCGCCCGAGACGTCGTCGAGGAGCTGGTTGCGCAGCCGGATGTTGGCGAAGGTGCCGCGGATCATCACTTCGTGGTTACCGCGCCGCGAGCCGTAGGAGTTGTAGTCCTTGCGCTCGACGCCGTGGCCCTCGAGGTACTGCGCGGCCGGGGTACCGGCCTTGATGTTGCCCGCGGGGGAGATGTGGTCGGTGGTGACCGAATCGCCGAGCAGGGCCAGCACGCGCGCGCCGGAGATGTCGGTGACCGGCTCCGGATCCTGCGGCATGCCGTCGAAGTACGGAGGCTTGCGCACGTAGGTGGAGTCGGCGTCCCAGTCGAAGATCTTGCCTTCGGGGGTCGCCAGGCCGCGCCAGCGCTCGTCACCCTTGAACACGTCGGCGTAGGACTTGATGAACATGTCCTGGCTGATCGCGCTGCCGATGGTCGCCTCGATCTCCTTCGAGGAGGGCCAGATGTCCTTCAGGAAGACGTCGTTGCCGTCGGCGTCCTGGCCGAGCGCGTCGGTCTCGAAGTCGAAGTCCATCGTTCCGGCGAGCGCGTAGGCGATGACCAGCGGCGGCGAGGCCAGGTAGTTCATCTTCACGTCGGGGGAGATGCGGCCTTCGAAGTTGCGGTTGCCCGAGAGCACCGCGGTGACCGAGAGGTCGTTGTCGTTGATCGCCTTGGACACCGCGTCCGGCAGCGGGCCGGTGTTGCCGATGCAGGTGGCGCAGCCGTAGCCGACCAGGAAGAAGCCGAGCTTCTCCAGGTAGGGCCACAGGCCCGACTTGTTGTAGTAGTCGTTGACGACCTGCGAACCCGGCGCCATCGAGGTCTTGACCCACGGCTTGGAGGTCAGGCCCTTCTCCACGGCGTTGCGCGCGAGCAGCGCGGCGCCGAGCATGACCGACGGGTTGGAGGTGTTGGTGCACGAGGTGATCGAGGCGACCACCACGGCGCCGTGGTCGAGCACGAAGTCGCCGTACTCCTCCGAGGAGACCTTGACCGGCTTGCTCGGGCGGCCGACGGCGCCGTTCGCGGCGGACGGGATCAGCACCGCGTCGTCATCGGCGAAGGACAGCACGGCCGGATCGCTGGCCGGGAAGGACTCCTCGATGGCCTCGTCCAGGTGCGTGTGCGGGGTGACGGCGGCCGGGCCGCTCTCCGCGTCGTTGGTGTAGTTGTGGATGTCCTTGCGGAACGCGGTCTTGGACTCCGACAACAGGATTCGGTCCTGCGGCCGCTTCGGGCCCGCGATGGACGGCACCACGTCGCCGAGGTCGAGCTCCATGTACTCCGAGTACACCGGCTCGTGCTCGGCGTCGTGCCACATGCCCTGTTCCTTGGCGTACGCCTCGACCAGCGCGAGCTGGTCGTCGTCGCGGCCGGTCAGGCGCAGGTAGTCGATGGTCACCTCGTCGATCGGGAAGATCGCTGCGGTGGAACCGAATTCGGGGCTCATGTTGCCCAGGGTGGCGCGGTTGGCCAGCGGCACCTCGGCGACGCCCTTGCCGTAGAACTCGACGAACTTGCCGACCACGCCGTGCTTGCGCAGCATGTCGGTGACGGTGAGCACCACGTCGGTGGCGGTGACGCCCGGCTTGATCTCACCGGTGAGCTTGAAGCCGACGACGCGCGGGATCAGCATCGAGACGGGCTGGCCCAGCATGGCCGCCTCGGCCTCGATACCGCCGACGCCCCAACCCAATACACCGAGGCCGTTGACCATCGTGGTGTGCGAGTCGGTGCCGACGCAGGTGTCCGGGTAGGCCTGGCCGTTGCGGACCATGACGGTGCGGGCCAGGTGCTCGATGTTGACCTGGTGCACGATGCCGGTGCCCGGGGGGACGACCTTGAAGTCGTCGAACGCGCCCTGGCCCCAGCGCAGGAACTGGTAGCGCTCACGGTTGCGGGAGTACTCGATGTCGACGTTGCGCTCCAGCGCGTCGGCGCGGCCGAACACGTCGATGATCACCGAGTGGTCGATGACCATCTCGGCGGGGGCCAGCGGGTTGACCTTGTCCGGGTCGCCGCCGAGGGTCTTGACGGCCTCACGCATGGTGGCGAGGTCGACGATGCAGGGCACGCCGGTGAAGTCCTGCATGATCACGCGGGCCGGGGTGAACTGGATCTCGATGCTCGGCTCGGCCGAGGGATCCCAATCCGCAATGGCGCGAATGTGATCGGCAGTGATGTTCGCGCCGTCCTCGGTGCGGAGCAGGTTCTCCGCGAGGACCTTGAGTGCGTAGGGGAGTTTCTTGGTGCCGGGCACGGCGGAGAGGCGGAAGATCTCGTAGGAGTTGCTTCCGACCTCGAGGGTGCCCTTGGCGCCGAAAGTATCGATACTTGTCGTCACGTCAGCTCCACTCGTCTGTGAGGGTTGGCCGTCGGCGGGGCTGTGCCGGCGACCGAGTCTTTGCAGGTTGCTCCGGCACTCGAGTGCGCCGGTTCCTCGCGCTACGACCCTAACAGTACGCTTGTCCTGTGAGCACATCGACCCCGCCCGCCTAGTCTGCGTCACGGCCGGTACGAAGCCGCGCGGGGGCGCGTCGCGTGCCGTCTGCGCGTGCCTCGACTCTCCGTCGCGTACTGTGCTTTCGGAGCCAGCCGGGTGGCATTGAGCTCACCCCGCAGTGTTGGATGCACGTCGCTTCGGATGCCGATGCGGCTCGACAGACCGGATGGAAGATGACCGTCTCGCACACCTCGGTTTTCACGCCCATGGCCGCCGAACTGCCGCCGAACGTCACCGAGGACACCGTCACCACCATCAACGCCGACCTGGCCGACAATCACGTCGCCACGCTGGACGGCAAGGATCAGACGGAGTTGGCGGCGGTCGCCGCCGACGCGAGAGCGCACGGCATCCCGTTGAACATCGTGGTCGTGCCGGGCGCACCGGGCCACGAAAGCCTGCGCGACCTGGCCACCGAGGTCGGCGGAACCCAGCACGGCACCGTCCTGGTGCTCAGCGACGACTGGGCGGGCACCTACAGCGACACCATCTCCCGGGTCCGGCTCGAGTGGGCCGAGGACAAGGCGAAGTTCAACGGCGGGCACTCCGCCGAGGCGGCACAGCATTTCGTGGACAAGCTGGAGCAGCCGGAGGCCGTCTCCTGGACCGCGATCGCCAGTGTGTTGCTCGCGGGCACCGCGGCCGTCGTGGTCGGGCTCTACTTCGTGAAGTCGCGTCGGCGTGCCGAACCCGCCACGCCGGTCGCCGTTTCCGGCACCGAGGGCGATCGGGCCGCTACCTCATAGCTGGTTTCTAGACAGCTACTTTCCCTGACGACCGGTATGTAATACCGCTCGGAAACCTTTGCCGCATGCGGCTAATCTCAGGCAACGGGCAAATTACGCGCCTGTCATTCTGTTGCTGGAGTTCCTTTGGTGACTGAAGTGTCGTACGGTCGTGTAGTTACCGATGGGGAAGAAGTCTTGTCAGGGGTTATCTGCCCACCATTGAGCGTCGAGGTGCGGTTGGTGCTCATGGGGTGTTGCTGGAGTCGGGTCCTTGGGAGGTGCGATGCGCAACAACGGCGAGGCCGCTTATCGGCGTCCCCTGGGGGTCGCCCTGGGGTTGCTGGTGACGGTCGTCGTGGTGCTGGCCGGACCTGCCGCCGCGGTGCCGCCTGCCCCGCCGAATCCGAGTGACGGCCAGATCGCCGATGCCGGAGCGCAAGTCGACGCCGGCGTGACCGAAGTGGGCGGGCTGATCAATCAGGTCGCGGCGGTCGATCAGCAGTTGCAGCAGCTCGACAGCGAGGTCGCCCGCAAGCGCGAAGAAGTGAACAAGGCCCTGGTCGATCTGCAGAACGCGCGCGACGCCGCCGACGCGGCCGCCGCCGTGGTGGCCGACACCCAGCGCGAATTGGCCGACGCCGGAACGAAAGTCAGTGCCGCGCGGCGCAACTTCGACCAGTTCGCGGCGCAGGCCTACACCCGCCCCGCCGCGGAGTCGATGGTCGTCTACCTGGCCGCGGCCACCCCGGCCGCCGCCCTCGATCAGGCCCAGCTCCTATCGCTGGTCTCGAAGAATCAGCAGCAGGTACTCGATAGCCTACGTCGCGCCCAGATCGACCAGGGCAACAAGAATTCCAGTGCGCGCCAAGCGAAGTCGGCCGCCGACGCGGCCGCAGCGGCCGCCGAACAGGCGAAGGTCGACGCCGAGCACGCGGTCACCGCCGCCAAGGCCGCGTTCGACCAGCAGACGGTGCAGCGCGACAACCTGCAGCGCCAGCGCCAGGATGCGCAGGGCCGCTTGGACTTCGCACGACAGAACGTCGCCGGACTACAGGGCCAGCGCGACGTCTATCTGAACTGGGAACAGCAACGTAAGGCCGAAGAGGCCGCGGTGCGCGCCGCCGCCGCGGCCGCAGCGGCCCGCGCCAACGCCGACCAGAACGCGCAGAGCCGGGCCGGACAACTCGGCCAAGGCAAGCGCCCGCACACCCAGCTGGAGAACTCGCCACCGCGCCGCAGCACCCCGCGTCCGAGCCTGCCGTCCGTCGGCGGCTCCGCGGCGGTCGAGACGGTGGTCGATCGCGCCATGTCCCAATTGGGTGTCATCTACGCCTGGGGCGGCGGCGACGAGGACGGCCCGACATACGGCATCCACGACGGCGGCGTCGCCGACAGCTACGGCGACTTCGACAAGATCGGCTTCGACTGCTCCGGCCTGATGATCTATGCCTTTGCCGGGATCGGGGTTTCGCTGCCGCACTACAGCGGGTACCAGTACAACGCGGGCACTCGCGTGCCGGTCGATCAGCGCGCCCGCGGCGACATGCTGTTCTGGGGTTCGAACGCCAGCGAGCATGTCGCGCTGTATCTGGGCAACGGGCAGATGATCGAGGCGCCGGAGTCGGGTGAGGTCGTCCGGGTGACGTCGGTGCGCGAGGGTGGCATCATGCCGTACGCGGTGCGGATCGTCAGCTGACGGTTCCTTCGTTGTGTCAGAGTTCGCGACATACGGCGATTGCGAGTACTGATACATGAGCCGCGGACTTACCCGAACCGGACACCTGAAAGCTTTGAATTCCCTTCATGTCGGGTCCGGTTGCGGCACATACGGCCATTACCTGGAATAGTTGTGGCAGCACGCACAGGACCAAGGCGAAAGCGGGGATGTTGGTGACTTCGACAGACGGTGTGAGCGGGGCGAATTTGGCGAAAGATGCGCCAGCGTCCACGCCTAGCACCCTGGAGCGTGACGTCCAGACCCTGGAGAAGGCGATCTATGAGGTCAAGCGGGTAATCGTCGGCCAGGATCGACTGGTCGAGCGGCTGCTCGTCGGCGTGCTCGCGCGTGGTCACGTCCTGCTCGAAGGCGTGCCCGGCATCGCGAAGACGCTGGCCGTGGAGACCTTCGCCAAGGTGATCGGCGGCTCGTTCTCCCGGGTGCAGTTCACCCCGGACCTGGTGCCCACCGACCTCATCGGTACCCGTATCTACCGGCAGGGCCGCGAGGAATTCGACACCGAGCTCGGCCCGGTCGTCGCGAACTTCGTGCTCGCCGACGAGATCAACCGCGCGCCCGCGAAGGTGCAGTCGGCGCTGCTCGAGGTGATGGCCGAGCGGCACGTGTCGATCGGCGGCAAGACCTACCCGATGCCGAACCCGTTCCTGGTGATGGCGACGCAGAACCCGATCGAGAGCGAGGGCGTGTACCCGCTGCCCGAGGCGCAGCGCGACCGCTTCCTGTTCAAGGTCGTCGTCGACTACCCCTCGGTCGAGGAAGAGCGCGAGATCATCTACCGGATGGGTGTCACCCCGCCGGAGGCGACGCGCATCCTGACTCCCGAGGACGTGGTCCGGCTGCAGCAGGTCGCGGCCTCCGTCTTCGTGCACCACGCACTGGTCGACTACGTGGTCCGGGTGATCGCGGCGACCCGCAAGCCCGCCGACTTCGGCATGCAGGACGTGGCCAGCTGGATCGCCTACGGCGCCTCGCCGCGCGCCAGCCTCGGCATCATCGCCGCGGCCCGCGCCGTCGCGCTGATCCGCGGCCGCGATTACGTGGTGCCGCAGGACGTGGTCGAGGTGATCCCGGACGTGCTGCGCCACCGCCTGGTGCTGTCCTACGACGCGCTGGCCGACGAGATCAGCCCGGAGGAAGTGATCAAGCGGGTGCTGCAGACCATCGGCATGCCGCAGGTCGCGCCGCAGGCCGTCGCGCCGAGCGCGCCGCCGGTCAATTCCGGTGCACCGCAGCAGGTTCCGCAGCAGAACGGGCCGCAAGGCGCGGTGCCGCAGCCCACGCAGCAGGGCGTTCCGCAGCCGGTGCCGCAGCAGCCGAACGGGCAGCAGTCCCAGCCCGCCGGCAACGTTCAGAACAAGTGACCGCGGCGCGCGAACCGCTTCCGCCCGTGTCTACCCACCCCCGGTCGGCTCCGCCTCCCTACCAACCCCCAGCGGGCACGTCGTCGCACGCACCGCCCTCGTTCCACGCGGGCGAGCTGACCGACCCGCGGCTGGCCGCGGCGCTGAAAACGCTAGAGCTGACCGTGCGCCGCAGGCTCGACGGCGTGCTGCACGGCGACCACCTCGGCCTCATCCCCGGCCCCGGCTCCGAGCCGGGCGAGGCGCGCACCTATCAGCCGGGTGACGATGTGCGGCAGATGGATTGGTCGGTCACCGCCCGCACCACCCATCCGCACGTGCGGCAGACCGTCGCCGACCGCGAGCTGGAAACCTGGATGGTCGTCGACCTGTCGGCCAGCCTCGACTTCGGCACCGCGCTGTGCCAGAAGCGGGATCTGGCGATTGCCGCCGCGGCCGCCATCACCCATCTCACCAGCGGTGGTGGTAACCGGATCGGCGCCGTCGTCGCGACCGGCGAGGAACTGGTCCGAGTGCCCGCGCGCAGCGGACGGGTGCACGCCCAGTCGCTGCTGCGCAGCATCGCGACCACCCCGCACGCCCGCGACGGCGTGCGCGGCGATCTGCGCGGCGGCATCGAATCGCTGCGCCGCCCGCAACGCAAGCGCGGCCTCGCGGTGATCATCAGCGACTTCCTCGGCGACATCGACTGGCAGCGTTCGCTGCGCGCCATCTCGGCGCGGCACGACCTGCTCGCGGTGGAGGTGCTCGACCCGCGCGACCTGTCGCTGCCCGACGTCGGCGACGTCGTGCTGCACGACCCGGAGACCGGGCGCACCCGCGAATTCAGCGTGACGCCAACGCTGCGCGCCGATTTCGCGGCCGCCGCGCAGCGGCATCGGGATCAGGTCGAAGAGGCGTTGCGCAGTTGCGGCGCGCCCGTGCTCACCCTGCAGACCGATCGGGACTGGATCTCCGACGTGGTCCGGTTCGTGTCCACCCGGCGCCACAGCTTGGGCGCCCCTAGCGGGCGGGTGCCTCGCCAGTGAGTATTTCGCATTTCACCGCGCAGATCTGGCTCGGCTTCCTGGCCGTCGTCGCGCTGATCGCGCTCGGCTACATCCTGGTCCAGCGCAGCAGGCACAAGCACATGCTGCAGTTCAGCAACATGGAGCTGCTGGAGAAGGTGGCCCCGTCGCGGCCGAGCCAGTTCCGGCACGTGCCCGTCGCGCTGATGCTGGTCGGCCTGGTCTTCCTCACCGTCGCGGCCGCCGGGCCCACCGCGGTCAAGAAGGTGCCGCGCAATCGCGCGACCGTCATTCTGGTGATGGACGTTTCGCTGTCCATGGAGGCCACCGACGTGCCGCCGACCCGGCTGCAGGTGGCGCAGAAGGCGGGCAAGGAGTTCGTCGACGGACTCACGCCCGGCATCAACCTCGGTTTCGTCACCTTCGCGGGCACCGCCTCGGTGATGGTCTCGCCGACCACGAACCGGGAAGCCGTCAAGGCCGCTATCGACAACATCAAGCTGGCCGAGCGCACCGCGACCGGTGAGGGCATCTTCACCGCGCTCAATTCCATCGATACGCTCGCCTCGGTGCTCGGTGGGGCGGAGACGCCGCCGCCCGCACGCATCGTGCTGATGTCCGACGGTAAGCAGACCGTGCCGGACGACAAGGACGTCGACAATCCACGGCACGGCTTCACCGCAGCGCGGCTCGCCAAGAACAAGGGCGTGCCGGTCTCGACGATCTCGTTCGGTACCGAATGGGGGTCGGTGGAGATTCCTGACCAGGACGGACAGGGTTCGCAGCGGGTCAAGGTGCCCGTCGACAACGACTCGTTGCGCGAGATCGCCAAGCTCTCCGGCGGTGATTTCTATACCGCGTCGAGCCTGGCGGAACTGACCGCCGTCTACGACACTCTCGAACAGCAGATCGGTTACGAGCTGACCAGGGGTGATGCGAGCAGGCCCTGGCTGTTGCTCGGCATGCTGCTGGTCGCCGCCGGCGTCGTCACCGGATTGCTTTATCGTCAACGCCTGCCGTAACCGCCATGCGACTGTGGCATCCACCAAGGTATGCGGCCTCGCGCATTCGCGACCCGCAAGCGCTTCTCGGAGCCAAGGCGCGGCGTCCGAACCTCACCAGATAGGTTGTCCGTCATGTCGAACAACACATCCCGGTCTGTCCTCGTCACCGGCGGTAATCGCGGCATCGGCCTCGCGGTCGCGCAGCGGCTGCTCGCCGACGGTCACAAGGTGGCCGTCACGCATCGCGGCTCGGGGGTGCCGGACGGCCTGTTCGGCGTGAAATGCGATGTGACCGATAGTGCTTCGGTCGATGCCGCGTTCACCGAGGTCGAAGAGAAGCAGGGGCCGGTCGAGGTGCTCGTCGCGAACGCGGGTATCACCGATGACACGTTGCTGATGCGGATGACCGAGGAGCAGTTCACCCGGGTTATCGATGCGAACCTGACCGGTGCGTTCCGCTGTGCCAAGCGGGCTAACCGCGCGATGCTGCGGGCGCGCTGGGGCCGGATGATCTTCCTCGGTTCTGTGGTCGGCCTCGGCGGTGGCCCCGGCCAGATCAACTACGCGTCGTCCAAGGCTGGTGTCATCGGTCTGGCGCGTTCGATCACCCGTGAGCTCGGCTCGCGTTCGATCACCGCGAACGTGGTCGCGCCCGGCTTCATCGAGACCGACATGACCGCGGAACTGCCGCAGGATCTGCGCGACACCGCCAAGAAGTTCATTCCGCTGCAGCGCCTCGGCACGCCGGAAGACGTTGCGGCCGTGGTCAGCTTCCTCGCCTCGGAGGATTCTCGCTACGTGTCCGGCGCGATCATCCCGGTCGACGGTGGCATGGGTATGGGCCACTGACCTAACGGACCCGGCGACCACCGAAACCTCGGCGGCCGCAAGCAATTCCACACTCGACTCCAGGAGAACCGAAAACTTATGGGCGGACTGCTCGAAGGTAAGACCATTCTGGTCACCGGCATCATCACCGACTCGTCGATCGCGTTCCACGCGGCCGCCGTCGCGCAGGAGCAGGGCGCGAAGGTGATCATCACCGGCATTCCGGAGCGGCTGCGGCTGATCGACCGGATCGCCAAGCGGCTGCCGCAAGAGGTTCCTCCGGCCATCCCGCTCGACGTCACCAACGAGGAAAACCTCGGTGAGCTGGCGGACAAGCTGCGCGAGCTGGCGCCCGAGGGTGTCGACGGCGTGCTGCACTCGATCGCGTTCGCGCCGCGCACCCTGATGGGTCCGGAAGCACTGCCGTTCCTCGACGGACCGGGCCCGGACGCGGCCAAGGCGTTCGAGATCTCGGCGTGGAGCTACGCGTCGCTGGCCCGCGCGGTGCTGCCGGTGATGAACGAGCGCGGCTCGATCGTCGGCATGGACTTCGATCCGCGCACGGCGATGCCGTTCTACAACTGGATGGGTGTGGCGAAGGCCGCGCTCGAGTCGGTCAACCGGTACGTGGCGCGAGAGGTGGGCGCCGCCAAGAAGATTCGCTCGAACCTGGTCGCCGCCGGTCCGATCAAGACCCTCGCGGCCAAGGCCATCGCGGGCACCGCGACCGACGACGCCGCCAAGCTCAACCAGCTCAACGAGTACTGGGACGGCGCGTCGCCGATCGGCTGGGACGTCGATGACCCGACGGTGGTCGCCAAGTCGATCGTCGCGCTGCTGTCGGACTGGCTGCCGGGCACGACCGCGTCGATCATCTACGTCGACGGCGGAGCCAGCCACAACACCTGGTTCCCCGAGGGCATGTCGATCAACTGATCTTCTTAGGAGGGCATTGTGGTTCGGGCTGCCGACGCACTTCTGCTGCTGTCCTTCGGCGGCCCGGAACGCCCCGAGGACGTGATGCCGTTCTTGGAGAACGTCACTCGGGGCCGGGGCGTGCCGCGCGAACGCCTGGAAGAGGTCGCGCAGCACTACCTGCACTTCGGCGGAGTCTCGCCGATCAACGGGTTGAACCGGGACATCATCGCCGCGGTCGAGGCCGAATTGGCCACGGCGGGTATCGATCTCCCGGTGTACTTCGGTAATCGGAACTGGTCTCCGATGGTGGAGGACACCGTCGCGCGGATGGCCGCCGACGGTGTTCGGTCCGCTCTGGTGTTCCCCACGTCCGCGTGGGGTGGTTACTCGGGTTGCCTGCAGTATCACGAGGACATCGCCAGGGCTCGAACCGCTTTCGGTGACGATGCACCGGATCTGGTCAAGTTGCGGCAGTACTTCGACCATCCGTTGTTGATCGAGGCCTTCGCCGACGCGATTCGGGCGGCGCGGGAAGAACTTCCGGCCGATCGGCGTGCCGGTGCGCGGCTCGTCTTCACCGCGCACTCCATTCCGTTGAGCGCCGACACTGCCGCTGGACCGCCTGCCGACGGCGGTCATCTGTACAGCCGTCAGGTCGCTGAAGCCGCCCGGTTGTCCGCTGCCGCAACAGGTTTCACGGATTACGACGTTGTCTGGCAGTCGCGCTCCGGCCCGCCGCAGGTGCCGTGGCTCGACCCCGACATCGTCGATCATCTCGACAACCTCTCGGCGAAGAAGTTCGATGCCGTGATCGTCTGCCCCGTCGGTTTCGTCTCCGACCACCTGGAGGTGATCTGGGATCTGGACAACGAGGCGAAAGAGAAAGCCGCCGAACTCGGCATGGCCTTCGCCCGCGCCGCCACCCCCGGCACCGACCCGCGCTTCGCCCAGCTGGTCGTCGAATTGATCGATGAGCAGCTGAACGACACCGCCTCGCGCCACCTCGGCGAGGTCCCCGGCTACGGCTGCACGCTCAACGGCACACCCTGCGCCGTGGGATGCTGTGCGCCACCGAAGCGACCGGTTGCCACCGGGAACTAACGCGAATCCGCCTGCGATAGCATCGGACCCGCCTTCGAAGAAAGCCGAAGCGGCGGCGAAAGTGGGTTCGGCGTCCAACTCGCCACGCTAACAGCAGAATCTGCACTCTCTCTCGGGATCGGCACTGGCTTTAGGGCCCTATTCCGAGTGCCGATCCCGAGACAGAGTGCAGATCCTCGGGCACACCGACCCCCGGACCACCCGGCGGGCTTGATCGACCACGTAGAAACCGCCACCGACCACCTCACGGGGCTGATCGACCCCCAAAACCGCCACCGACCACCCACTCTTGCCCAAAGCGCTTGTGACGCAACCACAACCCGATGACCACCTCCACAACGCGACACCGCGCGCCTGACGTGCACCTAAAGTCGGGTACGGCACACGACGCGCCCACACTACTCACAGGAAAACGTGGATAGGTCTTCAGCTCATTGAGCTGGTCACCTTGGGAAATCCTTAGGTGCACTTGCCCGGATAGGTATACCTATCCAAGGGAATGACCAAGTGCTGAGCACGTCAGGTGGGTCCCCGCCTTTCTCTTCCGCAGCCTGTGATGGGCAACGCTCGAGTTCCAGCGTGAGGACTGGCTGTGGTCCGGTTGAAAGAGGCTGGGGAAATCGAGGCGAGTCAAATGGTCGTTGGTGTCATCGAGGCGAGTCAAATGGCTGCTGTTGAAGATCAATTGGCGACCATATGACTCGACTCGATGAAGTTGGTTGGGATGCGGGCGTAGACGCCGGGGAAGCCAGGGCGGGCGGCGCCTTTGCCCCATGAGGTGAGGCCGACCAGTTGTCCGTCTACGAGAAGTGGTCCGCCGCTGTCGTATTCGGCGGTGTCGGCTTCGGGAGAACCGGCGCAGAGCATGTTGTTCGGGTCGAACGCGGAGCCGTACGCCGTGGCACAGTCGGCATCCGGGACGAGCGGGACGGTGGCTCGGCGCAGATGGGTGTTGGTCTCGTCGGCCTCCGACGTGGCGCCCCAGCCGAGAATGGTGCCGGTCTTCGCCTGGGCGGCACCGACTTTCACGAACGGGCCGGGCTGGGGATGGTCCAGGGTGAGGACGGCGAGATCGTTGTGGTGCACGGTCTCGCCGTCGAGGTCGGTGTCGTAGAAGTCGGGGTGGACGCGAATCTCCTTGACGTGCACCTCGACTCCGTCGGCGTCGCGCAAGTCGGTGCGCCCGAAGGTGACCGTCACCGCCTGGGGGGCCAGTTTCGCGACCGACACACAATGCGCCGCCGTGAGCACCTGGTCGGGCGCGATCAGCGCGCCACCGCAGAATTGGCCGGAGGGCCTGGTGAAGAACAGCGGACTACCGACCGCGCCGAGCCACGGGTAGGCACTCGCCTCGGTCTCGGTGCCGCCGACGATCGCCGACGCGGGCGCTGCGGCGGGTAGGCCGAGGGCGAGCAGTGCGGCGACGAGGGTCGCGGCGCCGCGACGCGGAAAATTCATGTCATACCGCCTGCTGAGAGGGCTGGAGGGTCGCACCATTCAACCAGATGGAAGGACGTGGCGGCCGCCCTGTCCGGAACGTCCGTGTTGCCCGCTTCGTCGATCGACCCGAGTGCCGCCGGAGTCGTCGAATTCACGGCGTGCTGCGGGCCGCCGCATGAATGGCCACCAGGCGCGCGGCTCGGATCGCGTCCCACAGCGGACGTAGTAGTGACTCCTGTGCGCCGATCGCACTCGCCGAGGTCGGCGAGGACGCCGGTTCCCGTTGTGCCACAGTGAGTATCGCCGCGACGTGATCGGCGGTATCGAGAATCTTCCTGGCCCGCAACGGGATCGAGCCGGGGTAGTCGTGCCGCGAGTAGTCCGCGAGCTCGGCCTCGATGAGTTCGCGCGGGTCCGAGTCGGCCGAGCCGACCGAGGTGGTGTGCAGTTGCAGCAGCGCGTCGGCGGCGTCGCGGACCGCCTCGCGCATCGCGTATTCGGCCTCGCCGAGCGACATGTCCTGGCCGGGCACCGGCGGAATCGGCGTGCTGTAGACGGCCCACTGCAGTGTGTCCTCGTCGGTCCACTGCGGGATGAGACCGGTGCCCTCGGTGCCGGGCACCCCGATCAGCAGCCCCTCCTCCGCCTCGATCGCGTCGGCCGCGAAGGCGGTGCCTGCGGGCAGGCCGCGCACGTCGCCCGGCACCGGGAGCACCAGCCGCAGCTGGGCGCCGGGCTGGGCCATACTCTCGCGAATCACCTTGAGCAGCGCCATCATTCCGGTACCGGGCAGGTTGCCGCGGGACGACCACGGCAGGTCGGTGCGGCCACCGGTGACCGGATCACCGGCGGCGATGGTGTGCTGGGGCGCCCACGCGTGCAGGGCCTCCAATACGTCGTCGGGCGCGCTACAGCCGGCCAGCCATGAGCCGGCCCACACCGTCAGCGTGGCACTAGGAGAGCACATAATTATCGAGCATAAAGGGTGACGGTTATTCGCGGGCATTCCCGGAAAGGGCATTCCTGAGCAGGGGTGCGAGGCACCCTTGCGGACCTGCTATTCCGGTTCGGTGACGAAGTCGATGAGGCGTTCCACCGCACCGATGAGCGGTGCCTCCAAGTCGCGGAAGGACTCGACGGAGTTGTAGACGCGCCGCCAGCCCTGCTGTGGCGTGCCCCACCCCAAGCGATCGCAAATGCCGGTTTTCCAGTCTTCGCCGCGCGGCACCTGCGGCCAGGCCGCGATCCCGACGGTCGCCGGGCGCACCGCCTGCCAGACGTCGATGTACGGATGGCCGGTAACCAGCACGTTCGCGCCGAGCCCGGTGGTCAGCTGCGTTTCCTTGGATCCGGTGACCAGATGGTCGACCAGCACGCCGACCCGCCGGCCGGGTCCGGGCGCGAATTCGGTGAGCCGCTCGGCCAGATTGTCCAGGCCTTCCAGATGCTCGACCACCACGCCCTCGACCCGAAGGTCGTGTCCCCAAACCCGCTCGACCAGCGCGGCGTCGTGCACGCCCTCCACCCAGATCCGGCTGGTCCGGGCGACCCGGGCGCGCAGCCCCTCCACCCGGGTCGAGCCGGATGCGGAGCGCGTTTCCTTCTTCGGCGCCGCTGTGGTCGGCCGGATCAACGTCACGGGTTCGCCGTCGATGAGGAACGCAGCTTCGCGCATCGCGAACAGCCGCACCGCGCCGCGCGCGTCCTCGAGTTTCACGAACTCGCCGTCGTAGCTGCGATCGAAACCGACCACGGCGCCGCAGAATCCGCTGGCCGCGTCCTCGACCACCAGGTCGCGATCCGCCGTGACCTGCGGTACCGCGCGCTTTTTCGCTCGGGAGTGTCCGGCGAAGATGTCGCCGCCATAGCTGTTATGCCCGCTCACCCGCCTGAAGCTAGCACCGCCGCTGGCGATTTCGATACAGCGGCACGGCCAGCGCGTCCGCGCGCGATTCGTGATTCACCCGAGATCTGTAGTCGCGTCAGTGCGGCCCGAGATCATCACCCGCGCACTAGAGTGGTTTTGTGGCCGCAATAGTTTGGCTGGTCGCGGGCATCCTGCTCGCGGCGGCGGAGATGCTCACCGGCGACCTGACGCTGCTCATGCTCGGTGTCGCCGCGCTCGGCACCGCGGGCGTCAGCGCTGTCGCGGACACCACGCTGGTGGTGGATGCCCTCGTCTTCGGCGTGCTCACACTGGTGCTGTTCCTCGGCGTGCGGCCGCTGCTGCGGCGCCGCTTCGGCACGCCGCCGCCGATTCCGACGAACGTGGCTGCGTTGGAAGGCAAGTCGGCGGTGGTGCTGGAGCGGGTCGCCGAGCATTCCGGTCAGGTGAAACTGGGCGGCGAAGTCTGGACCGCGCGGCCGATGGACGAGTCCGAGGTCTATGAACCGGGTACGAAGGTGTATGTCATGAGGATCGAAGGCGCGACCGCCGTCGTCTGGAAGGGGCCGTAATGGCTGTACTGATCGTTGCCGCCGTACTCGTACTTTTGGTTGTGGTGGTGGTGTTCAAGTCGATCGCGCTGGTGCCGCAGGCCGAGGCGGCGGTGATCGAGCGGCTCGGCCGGTATTCGCGCACGGTGTCGGGCCAGCTGACGTTCCTCGTCCCGTTCGCCGACCGCATCCGCGCCAAGGTGGACCTGCGCGAGCGGGTGGTGTCGTTCCCGCCGCAGCCGGTGATCACCGAGGACAACCTCACGCTGCACATCGACACCGTGGTGTATTTCCAGGTCACCAGCCCGCAGGCCGCGGTCTACGAGATCAGCAACTACATTGCGGCGGTCGAGCAGCTCACCGTCACGACGCTGCGCAACGTGGTCGGCGGCATGACGCTGGAGCAGACGCTGACCTCGCGCGACCAGATCAACGGCCAGCTGCGCGGCGTGCTGGACGAGGCGACCGGACGCTGGGGCCTGCGGGTCGCGCGCGTCGAGCTGAAGAGCATCGACCCGCCCGCATCGATCCAGGAGTCGATGGAAAAGCAGATGAAGGCCGACCGCGAGAAGCGCGCGATGATCCTCACCGCCGAGGGCACCCGCGAATCGCAGATCAAGATGGCCGAGGGTTCCAAGCAGGCCCAGGTCCTCTCCGCCGAAGGCGCCAAGCAGTCGGCGATCCTGGAGGCCGAAGGTGAACGGCAGAGCCGCATCCTGCGCGCGCAGGGTGAGCGGGCCGCCTCCTACCTGCAGGCGCAGGGCCAGGCCAAGGCCATCGAAAAGGTCTTCGCTGCAATCAAGAACGGCAAGCCGACGCCGGAACTGCTTGCCTACCAATACATGCAGACGCTGCCGATGGTCGCGCGCGGCGACGCCAACAAGGTGTGGCTGGTGCCCAGCGACTTCGGCAAGGCGCTCGAAGGATTCGCCACCAGCTTCGCCAGCAAGGGCGAGGACGGCATCTTCCGCTACGAGGCGCCCGCTGCCGACAGCGAACCGACCAAGGTAGAGGACGACTCCGAGGATGTCGCGGACTGGTTCGACACCGCGCCCGACCCCGCCATCGAACGTGCGGTGCGCGCGGCGGAGGAGACCGCCCGCAAGCCGGTGGACGGCCTGATGACCGCGGCCACGCCCACTGCGCATGAGGCGTCGCCGCATCAGGCGGTGCTGCCGTCGCGCGAGGAGGCGTACCAGCCGCCGCGGGAGACACCGCCGCAACAGCAGCTGCCGCAACAACAACCGCCACAGCAGCAGCCCCCGCAGCAGCAACCGCCGGTCTACCGCCCCGACGACCCGCACGGTCGGCCGTGGCAGCCGCCGGAGAACTTCTCGAAGTAAGCGGTCGCAGGAAGTAGCCGGGCCCGGGGGGATATGCGAAGCAGGCGGGAACTACTGCAAGTGGCGCTGATCGCGCCGCTGGCAGCCGCCTGTGCCCCGAATCTACTGCTCGGCAATCCCGGTGCGGTCCGCATCGGGGTGTCGTGGAGCGGTTCCGAGCTGGCGGCGTTCCGGGCGGTGCTCGCTCGCCTCGGCTACGACAGTCAGGTGGATGTCGTTCCGCTCGGCGACGAGATCGAGACCGCGTTCACGGCGGGTGGTCGTTCCGCGCCGGATATCGTGATGCTGCCGCAGGCGGGTCGGGTGCAGCCGCTCGCCGAACAGGGCAAGTTGCGGCCGGTCCGCGACACGCTGTGGTCCGACGAGCTCGGCTCGCGCTACCCAGACGTGTGGCGGCAGTTGTTGCAGGACAACGGGAAACCGTATGGCGTGCCGTTCAAGGCGGCGGACAAGTCGATGGTCTGGTACGACCGGCAACTTGTCGACCAGTACGGTCTCGGGGACCCGATCGGCTGGACGCTCGCTGACTGGCTCGACCGGATGGAGGTGCTCGCCGAGACGCCTGTTCGGTTGCTCGCTCTCGGCGCGGCGGACGGCTGGGTGCTCTCCGATGTGTTCGAGAACGCGTTGCTGGCCGAATCGCCGCGGATCTACGACGAGGTGGCCGCTGCACGCAATGCCCGTACCTGGGAGAGCCCGGGGGTGCGGGCGGCATTCAATCACCTCGGCTCGCTGTGGGGACATCGGCACGCGTTTCCCGGTGGCGTCGCCGCCGCGTTGACCCGTCAATTCCCGGACGCGGTCCGTGAGGTTTTCGAGCATCGGCGCGCGGTGATGGTCGTCGAGGCGGACTTCGCCGAGCCGATCGTCCGCGCCGCTGTCCAGCGCTCCGGGCGGCGCGTCGACGACGTGGTCGGCGTCGCTGCCTTTCCCGCCGTCGCGGCCGATCAGGATCCGCCACGGATCGTCGGCGGCGACGTCATGGTCGTCACCGAGTCGGCGACCGACCGCGCCATGGAAGTGGTTGGCGCCCTTGCCGATCCCGCGGCCCCGCTGCCCTGGATCGAGAACTACGGCGGCTTCATCGCACCGAACCTCCGCACCAACGCCCGATACTCACCTTTCCTCGCCCCCTCCGCCCGCACCCTGAGCAGTCGCAGCGCCTTCGACCTGTCCGATCGAATCGGCGCGGTCGGCGGCCGAAACGGATTGTGGCGCATACTGACCGACTTCCTGATCGCGGTGGGGGACGGGAAGACCGAACGGCTCGATGACGCGACGGATCGTGCGATCGCGGCGCTCGACGCGGTGGATCGGGGGCAGCGATGACGGGTTCGCCTGACTTTCAGGCCAATGGGTTGCGGTTGGAGCTTGCTACTCGTCGGATGCGTGGGCCGTTGGTGGCGGGGAGTCATCCGCGGCGGTGGATCGGGTGGGCGGCTGGGCTTCCCGCGACGGTGTTGACGGTGTCGTTGGTTGCGGTGCCGGTGGTGTGGACGGTGGTGCTTGCGGTGCGGGCGCGGCCGTTGGTTGTCGGGTCGTGTGTGCTGGTGGCGTTGGGTGCGGTGGGGTTGACGCAGCTGGTGCGGCATCGGTGGTATTCGGGAATTCGGTTGGTGCTGTGGCCGATTGCGTTGGTTGTTGTTGTCGTGGGGTTGTGGGTGCTCGGTGGTGCGTTGGGGCGCGACGGTAGCTGGGCGTATCTGCGGACGTTGGTGTGGGTGCTGTTCGGCGTTGTGCTGCTCGCGGTGGCGTTGGGGATCGCCTGGTGGGGAAGGGATTCGCGGTGGTTGTGGCGGCCGCTGATCGTGCCGTTCGGGATCTCGGTGCTGGTGTCGGGAGTGGCTTTTCGGCTGATCTTCCAGTATCTCGGGGATCGGCTCGGCATCGAAAGTGTTGGTGTTTACCGGTTTTGGTTCGCGGTGATGCTGGGGTCGGCGTTTCTGTGGACCTGGCTCGGCTTCGTCACCGGGTTGTTCCGTGCCGGTATCCGCGCCATCGAGACCGACCCGGTCCGCGCCGGCTACCTGCATCGTGGCGACGACAGGCCATTGCCGTTACGGCTCTACGAATTACTGCGTCCGGTGGTGCTGATCGTCGGACTTGCCGTGGGTGTGGCGGCCGCGCGGGTGTTCGACGTGGTGTTGATCGGGGTGCCGGGTTCGATGCAGTACCAGGTCGACAGCGCGACCGTGCACTGGTGGCGATTGGCCGTCGACTCCGATGTCGGCGCGGGCGAGGCGGCCGTGTACGGGTTGCCGCTCGCGGTGCTGGTCGGTTTCGTGGCGTGGCTGCTGCAGACCGACGTGAGCAGGCATCGCACCAGCTGGTCCGCGCAGGCGGAACTGTCCGGGGCGCAGGCGCGCCAACGCCTCGGACTCGGTCGGGCCCTGGGGGTTTCGGCGGTGGCGGCGCTCGCCCTGATCCCGATCGGCGTGCTGATCGTGACCAGCCTGCACGACCGAGACGGTTTCGGTTTCGGCGCGATCACCCGGATGTGGCGCGACCCGGCACTGCTGCGATCGCTGGAAACCACCGCGTGGGTGGCCGCCCTCGCCACGATCATCGTGGTCACCGCGGCAGTGCCGGTGGCGTATCGCCTTGCCGCCCTGCGACCGAACCGTCCTGCCGCAGGCATCGCGGTGGTATTCCTGGTCGTACTCTCGGTGCTCCCGGTGCAGAGCTACCTCGGCCCGCTCGACACCTTCATCGACACCTACGAACTCTCCGGCACCCGAATCCCGTTGATCCTGCTGCACGCAGCCGCCGGACTCCCCATCGCCATCCTCGTCCTACGCGGCGCACTGTTGGCCGCCCCCGGCAGCCCCGCCGCGGACGCCCTGCACGGACTCGCCGGCCCCGGCACCATCGCCCGCCGCGTACTGACCTCCGCGGGCCCGGCCCTCGGCGCGGTAGCCGTCCTCGAATTCATCCAAGTCTGGAACGATTTCGTCATCGGCCTCCTGATCAGCGGCGCAGGCGCAACCCCCTGGTCCCTACTGCTCTGGGGCGAAGCCCGCCAATTCACCGAGAACTCAGCCCAATTGGCAGCAGGCGCGCTGATATCGGCCATCCTCCCGGTAGCCCTACTGCTCGCCACCTGGCGCCGCTGGCTGGTACCCGGCCTCACCGGCGGTGCGCTGCGATGAGTCACGACAGGACCGAAAGACCAGCGCAGCAACATATCTCGTCGCCGTCGGCGTGGGGCGGCCGCAGTGCCGGTGGCTCGGTGGCGATCCAGGCGGCGCGGCAGTCCGGCGATAGTGCGGCTGGTGACTCGGCGGCAGGGCTGGAGAGGTCTGAGCTGACAGGCGGGGGCCGCGTGATGTTATGCCGCGGCGGATCGGACTACCGCGTGCGGCAGACGACGGCTCGGAGTCGGCCGGTGCGGGATTGGGCCACGGAGGTGTCGCGGTGAGTCAACCCGGCGATCAGCGGCGGCTCGATAGTGAGTCGTCGGTGGAGCCGAGCACGCCGAGATCGTCTATCTGGCAGGGGTTTCTGGGTACGGCGTCGGTGGTGGCGTATGCGCTGCTGTTCGAGTTGGCGCGGAATCTGGTGGTGAACTCGTTCGGTGAGAGCACTGCGATGACGGTGCTGGCGGGGACGTTGCGGTGGTTGTCGGTGCTCGTCATTGCAGCCGCGGCGGTCTATGTGGGGTATCGGTTCGTGCTGCGGTATCGCGAAAGGGTCCGCACCGCACAGGAACTGGAGCTGATTGCGGATCTGGTCGAGCCGGGGCCGCCGGTGTTGGCTGTCGATGTGGAGCCGTGTCCGGAGCCGCCGCGCAGTGCGGGCGCGTTGAACGGTCATGTGATCGGCGCGGTGCTGCGGGACCTGCCGGTGCGTGAATTCGAAACGGCCGCACTGCTCGCCGTTCTGACGGCCGCCCTCGATGCGCCGGATCGGTTGCCGCTGGAACAGATTGCGCCGCATCCCACGGCGGCGGTGCTACTGGACGATCTGCAGCAGCGCGGGATCGTGACGCCCGGTGGCGCGCAACGCTATTGCCTCCGGCAGGTGCCACGGCTGCCGGACCGCGCGACGGTGCTCGCGGGACCGCGCTGGCGGGCGGCGTTGACCGCGCTCGTGCACTACTACGCGGACCGCGCCACCCGCTGGGCGATCGCCTTGGAGTCGGTGCGATTCGCCGCCGGCGCGCGTCGCTGGTTCGAGTCCGAGGAGCCGTACCTGCGCAAGTTGGTCGCCGCCTGCGCGTCACTCGGCGCGTCCGTGCCCGACACCCTGGTGCCGGAGCTGGCGCGTATCGGTGATGCGTTGGACGGGTGGTACGCCCGAATCGGCCTGGGGGAGGACGACTCCGGGCTCGCGACCGAACTGTGCGGGGTACCCGGACTGGAAGACCTTGTGCTGCATCGTGATCTGGCGTGGATGCGAGCGGGTCGGCTGCGGGAACGTCCTCAGCGTTATCGGCCTCGCAACCTGTCCACCAGTCTCGCCGCCCGCTGGGAGCACCGCGCCGCGCTGCGCCTGCTCACCGAATCGCCCGTCGACCTGGCCGCGGTGACGGCCCGCTTGGAGGCGTCCTGGTGGCTACTGCCACGAGAAGACGTCGCGGGCGAGGTATGCGCGCTGATCAATCTGGCCGTCGTGCACATCCGGCAGGGTCGGCTCGACGCCGCCCAGGACCGCCTGGAACTGGCCGAATCACTGACCCGCACCGGCCGCGACCCCGACGGACGCGCCCACATCCACGAAACCATGGGCATCGTCTGGTGGACCCGCGGCGAGCCACGCCGTGCCCTGCGCTGCTGGCAACAATCGCTGACCGCGTACCGCACCCTCGCCGACGACCACGGCACCGCCCGCTGCCTGCAACACCTCGGCTCCGCCATGACCGTGGCCCCCGAACACGGCGGCACCCTTCTCGGCGCCGACCCACCCCTCACCCGCACCGAAGTCCAACGCCAGGCCACCGGCTGGCTCGCCGAAGCCCACCGCCTGCACCCCGCCGCCCGCTACGCCGAACACTATGCCGCCCAAGCCCGCTCATCCCTCGCCGAAGCCCGCCACCAATCCGGCCTCCGCCGATTCCTCCCACCCCGCCCCATCGCCCTCGACCACATCGACCGCTGGCCCCTCCCGGTCAACGACCCCCACTGACCGCAAGACCAACGGGACATGGTGGCGGCAATCGCCGAGTAGGCCCGCCGCCATGTCCCGCCGGTGTACCCGCCGTCGTCGGCGGAATCTGCACCCCGTCTCGGGATCCGCACTCGAAATAGGGCCCTAGAGCGAGTGGTCCCGAACGTCGAGGTGGAGGGAGACGAGCTGGCGGCAGTGCAGCATCTGGTCGGCGCCGG
>NZ_JBEYZJ010000016.1:125690-132535 GCF_040645995.1 Nocardia sp. NPDC046473 | reverse complement strand
CCAACCCCCAAAACCGGCTCAACACAACACCCGACACACGAACCATCACAACACTCCCAGATCAGCAGCGTTGCAATGACTCCTTGAATCCGCCTCAGTGCAGGTCCCGAGTGAGGGTGCAGATCTTGGTTGTCACGTTGGCGACGGGGGTCAGGCGATGGGGGCTGTGGGGTTGGGGCCGATCCACTGGGTGAACAGGCGGTCCACGTTGCCGGTGGCGAGCTGGGTGGTCAGGTAGGCGTTGAGGGTGGTGGACAAGAATGGGTCGTCCTTGCGGACCAGTAGGATCTTGCCGAAGGAGTCGAAGGGCTTGTCGGGGTGCAGGACCTGGAGGCCGGGGTGCTGGCGGACTCGGTAGCGGCCCTCGACGGCGTCGGTGACGAAGACGTCGGCTCGGCCCTGGTCGATCTCGTCGAAGAGGGTGAGATTCTCTGGCCAGAGGGTCAATTGGGCGTCGGGGAAGTTCTTGCGGGCGAACTCCTCGTTGGTGCCACCGCGATTCGCGATCACCCGCACCTCGGGGCGGTTGATCTGCTCGATCGTCGCGTAGTCGGTCTCGCTGCCGCGGCGGGTGATCGGTGTCTTGCCGTCGGTTCCGTAGGTGATCGAGAAGTCGGCGAAGGCGCGGCGGGCCGGTGAGTCGGAGATGCCGCCGACGGCGATATCGCAGTGCAGCGCAGCGAAATCCGTCTTCATCGACGCCCAGGTGACCGGCACGAACTGAACCGGACGGCGGAGCACCTCGGCGAATCCACGCGCCAGATCGATGTCGATGCCGCGATATTCGCCCGCGCTCTCGGCGATCGAGTACGGCGGATAGTCCCCTGGCGTGCACACGCGCAAGGCGTTCGAAGCCTCGGCTTCCGCCGAAATCGCCGGTGCCACCAGGACAGTGCAACCGGCAAGGAGCGCCGCGCCGATGCGGCCGAACAGCCGCGTCACTCGCATCGCTCAGTTCTCGTTGCGCGCCTTGGGGAACTTCTTCTGCCGGGCTACCCAGCCGGCCATCTTCGCCCAGTGCGACTTGCGCGGGGTGACGATCGAGGTCAGCTCGCGGTCCCACTCGTCGGCCTCGGTGAGGCCGTTGACGGTGGCGACGAGTTCCTTCGCGGTGGCCAGATCCGCGACGACCCGGTCGCCGAGGATGCCGTCGGCACCGACCAACGTGACGCGGACACCCGCGCGGCCGACCGGCTGCAGCACGGCGGTGGCCGCACCGTCGTGATCGGCGACGAATCCCTTGACGGACTCCACGAGGGCGCCGGACAACTTCACCGGGGCCGTGGCGGCATGAGCACTCATGGACGTTAGTTTACCGACCAGTAGGAAGCGGTCCAGTCCCCGTGCCGAATAATCGGCGCCCGCATACTGGCTCCTCCGGATCTGACGCGCCTGCCGAACGGGTGTAGAACAGATCCCATGCGTGCGATCCAGGTGTCCGAACATGGTGGTCCCGAAGTACTCCAGTACGTCGAGGTGCCCGACCCGCAAATCGGACCCGATCAGCTGCTCGTCGACGTACAGGCCGTCGGCATCAACTACATCGACACCTACATTCGCACCGGCCGCTATCCACAGGCCGTGCCCTATGTACCCGGCTCCGAGGCCACCGGCGTGATCTCCCGGGTCGGCGCGAACGTCACCGAGTTCACCGTCGGCGAGCGGGTTGCTTGGGCGACCGGACCGGGCAGCTACGCCGAACAGGTCGCGGTAGACGCCGCGGTGGCCATCAAGGTGCCCGACGGTGTCGATCCGACGGTCGCCGCCTCCGCGCTGCTCCAGGGCATGACCGCGCACTACCTGCTCGAATCGATCTACACACCGCAGCAGGGCGAGTCCGTCCTCGTGCACGCGGGCGCGGGTGGCGTCGGCCTGATCCTGACCCAACTCGCCGCAGCGCGCGGCGCGCGGGTGATCACCACAGTGTCCACCGACGCGAAGGAAAAGCTGTCCCGCGAGGCGGGCGCCGCCGAGGTGCTGCGCTACGACGACGACCTCGCCGACCAGGTCCGTGCGCTCACCGACGGCGTCGGCGTGGCCGCGGCCTATGACGGCGTAGGCGCGGCCACCTTCGAAGCCAGCCTCGCCTCGCTGCGCGTCCGCGGCATGCTCGCGCTCTTCGGTGGCGCCAGCGGTCCGGTCCCCCCGTTCGACCTGCAGCGCCTGGCCGGCTCGGGCTCACTGTTCGTCACCCGTCCGACACTGGCCCACTACGTCCGCGACCGCGCCGAATTGCTCTGGCGCGCAACGGATGTCCTCACCGCCATCAGCAACGGCACCGTCCAGGTCCGGGTCGGCGCGACCTATCCCCTCGCCGAGGCCGAACAGGCCCACCGCGACCTCGAGGCCCGCAAAACGACCGGCTCCATCGTCTTGTTGCCATAACCCGAAACCTGCGGTCGCGCAATCGAGGTCGTAGGTCCACCGATTCGGTGTCCTGCGGCCCGGTTGCCCGACCCGGCCGGGGTGCGATCGTGGAGCCATGCCCGCGCTAGCCAACCAACGCTCGATCGTCGTCGGTATCGACGGATCGCCCGCCGCGATCAGCGCCGCGCGATGGGCCGGCGATCTCGCCGCGCGACAGCACGAATCCCTCGCACTGGTCTGCGTCGTACCCGATCTCGGCTATCGCCGCTCTCCGTCCGCAGTCGCCGAGACCGGCATGCTCGCACAGCTGCGCGCCACCGCTGAACACAAAGTCGCCGAGGCTGTTTCGGTGGTACGTGAGGATCGACCGAAACTGGAGATCGTGGCGACCGTCGCCGAAGGCGTTCCCGCGCAGCGACTCATCGAACACAGCGCCGCCGCGCGCATGGTGGTCGTCGCGGCGAATGGGGTCGAGCGCACGGGCATGGTACTGCTCGGCTCCACCGCACTCCGGGTGGCGAACAACGCTGCCTGTCCGGTCGCGGTATGGCGTGGCGACCTGGACCGGCCGCTGCCGAACAACCGTCCGGTGCTGGTCGGCGTGGACGGACACCCCGGTGGTGAAGCCGCGCTCGGGCTGGCCTTCGAACTCGCGGCATTGCTTCGGGTCAATATCATCGCGGTCCACGCGTGGTACGACCCGGCCCTGTGGCAATGGAATGCCGGCTCGGACGCGCTGGCCACCCTCGCCGACGCGGAGGAGCTACTACTGGCCGAGCGCATGACCGGATGGCGCGAGAAGTTCCCGGATGTCTACACCACGCGGATCACCTACAACAGCGGCCCGGCACAGGCCATGCTCGAATTCGCCATCCGCGCTCAACTGCTGGTCACCGGCAATCACGGGCACAACCGTGTCACCGGGCTGCTGCTCGATTCGACAAGTCAGAACCTGCTGCACAACGCCCCGTGCCCGACGGTCATCTGCCGGGATCGCCGGTAGCTCGGTCCGCTGTCAGTAGTCGAGGCCGGTGAGTCCCCGGTAGATGAAGCGGGTCAGCCCGTCCACGGCCTGCTTGTCGGTCAGTTCGACGGCGCCGTCTTCGACCGCCTGCACCATGCTCGTGGTGAGCAGGAACATCATCGCCAGGCTGGCGTCGGGCGTACTGGGCAGAGTGAGACCGCGCGGGCCGAACGTGTCCAGGTGATCGGCGATATCACGACGCTGCTGAATCGCGAACTGCCCTGCCTGCCTAGCGAATTCATCATTGACCAGGGCCGCCTGCTGGATCGATCGGAACACCGCCCAGTGCTGCCGCGCCGCGACCCAGTACCCCTCGACGTGGAAGCGGATCGCCGCCGGATCGGTGAAGTCCGGGTTGTGGTCCGGCCCCTCGGCCGTCACGTCGCTCGCCGCCGCGACGTCGTTCAACAGCGCCTGGAGTAGTTCTTCCTTGCCCGCGAAATGGTTGTAGAACGACCCAGCCGCGCGCCCCGCCGCGGTGGTGATGTCGACGATCTTGGTGTTCAGGTAGCCACGCTCGGCGAACAGCCGTAGCGCCGCCGCCTTCAACGCGAGCTCGGTCTCGGCCGACTTCTCTTTGCGACTCATCGACACCTGCACCCACCTCCTTGACAGGGAACGTACCAACTCCCATACTGAATTCACATTCACTGAATAGTAATTCATTTAGGAGAAACAGTGCAGAACCAGGTACTCATCGCAGGTGCGGGCCCCACCGGACTCACCCTCGCCCTCGAGCTGGCCCGCCGGAACACGCCGGTGCGGATCATCGACCAGGCCACCGAGTTCTTCGCCGGCTCGCGCGGTGACGGCATCCAGCCCCGCACCCTGGAGGTATTCGACGACCTCGGCGTGATCGACGCGGTGCTCGCGGCGGGGATCCCGGCGCCGATCACGCGGGCCTACCTCGGCGGCGCGTTCGTCGGCGAGCACCGGATGTGGGAGCCGATCGAACCGACCCCCGCACTCCCCTACCCCAATCCGTGGATGCTCGGACAGTCCAGGACCGAGGCGATCCTGCGCGATCGGCTCGCGGAATTCGGCGTGCGCGTCGAACTCGGCACGGCGCTGGCGGAATTCACCCAGGACGCGACCGGCGTCACCGCGACCCTGACCCGCGACGGCATCGCGGAGGCCGTGCGCGCCCCCTACCTGGTCGGCGCCGACGGCGGCCACAGCACGGTGCGCAAGGCGCTCGGTATCGCGTTCGAGGGCACGACCGACGAATCACTGCGGATGCTGCTCGGCGACGTCCGGGCCGACGTCCTCGACCACGAGTTCGGCTACCGGTTCGCCGGGGCCGACCGGCCGATGGAGGGAATCGCCATGTCCCCCTTGCCCGGTGGCCGCCAGTTCCAGTTCGCGGCCCCACTGACCGGCGACGCCGAGCCGACCCTCGCGGTGCTGCAGGAGTACGTCGACCGCTACTCCGGCCGCACCGACATCACGCTGACCGACCTGACCTGGGTGACCGTGTGGCGGCCGAATGTCCGGCTGGCCGAACGGTTCCGGGACCGGCGCGTGTTCCTGGCCGGCGACGCGGCCCACGTGCATCCGCCGACGGGTGGGCAGGGCATGAACACCGGCATCCAGGACGGCTACAACCTCGGCTGGAAGCTGGCCGCCGCGCTCGACGGTGACGAATCACTGCTGGACAGTTACGAATCCGAGCGCAGGACGGTCGCCGCCCGCGTGCTCGGCGTCAGCACCGAACTGCTCGGCAAATTGGTCGACGGTCATGAGGACGCGATGCGGCGTGGCCCGGAGACCCAGCAGTTGGACATCAGCTACCGCGACCTGACCGACCGCCGCCCGCTCGTAGTGGGCGATCGCGCGCCCGACGCACCGCTGAAAGACATGGCGGGCACGCCGATTCGCCTGTTCGACCTGTTCCGCGGCCCACACGCGACGCGGCTGTATTTCGGCGAAACCGGTGAACTCCCCACCGAATCCGCGGCCTACGCGGTCATCCGACCCGGCACCACCGCATCCGGACGTTACGTCGTCGACGTCGAGGGCCACGCGTTCGCCGCGTACCACGCGGTCGACGGAACCCGGGTCACCATCCGGCCGGACGGCTACATCGGCGAGATCAGCTGAAGAAGCTACCCAAGGTGTCCCAGCCGAGCACGGAATCGACCGCGAGACCGCAGAACACCACGGCGAGATAGTTGTTCGACTGTAGGAACAACCGCAGCGGCTTCACCGACTCGCCACGTCGCACGCCCGAGTACAGCTGGTGCGCCATGAGCAGGAACCACGCTCCGGCCACCAGCGCGACGGCGGTATAGACCACGCCGGCCGCGGGCGCCAGAGCCAATGTGGTGAGCACGGTGAGCCAGGTGTAGATGACGATCTGCTTGGTCACCACCTGCTCGGTCGCCACCACCGGCAGCATCGGCACGCCGGCCGCGCGGTAGTCCTCCTTGTAGCGCATGGCCAGCGCCCAGGTGTGCGGCGGCGTCCAGAAGAAGATGACACCGAACAGCGCGATCGCGGGCCAGCCGATGCCGCCGGTGGCCGCGGACCAGCCGACCAGCGCGGGCATGCAGCCTGCGGCGCCGCCCCACACCACGTTCTGTGAGGTGCGGCGCTTGAGGCCGAGGGTGTAGACGAAGACGTAGAACAGGATCGTCGCGACCACCAGCACGCCGCTGAGCAGGTTGGCCTGCCACCACAGCCAGGCGAACGAGGCGAGGCCGAGCACGACACCGAACACGAAGGCGT
Source organism: Nocardia sp. NPDC046473 (assembly GCF_040645995.1). Taxonomy (NCBI): domain Bacteria; kingdom Bacillati; phylum Actinomycetota; class Actinomycetes; order Mycobacteriales; family Nocardiaceae; genus Nocardia; species Nocardia sp. NPDC046473. The sequence goes on along the minus strand of NZ_JBEYZJ010000016.1, from coordinate 126,417 downwards.
GCGAGGTGGGCACCGCCTCCCTGGCCAGCGGGCGCTTAGCGGTCCGCTTCATCACCTTGTCGATATCGGCGTCGGCGACGCAGTTCAGGGTGTTCGCGCTGGCCGCGCCCATCCAGCCGCCGAACAGGGTGACCAGGATGAGGCGGATGTCGATGTGCCCGCGATCGGCCAGCAGCATCGTCGGAATCGTCGCGACGAGCAGCAGTTCGATGACCCGCGGCTTGGTGAGCGCGATGTACGCGAGCACCCGCCGGGTCAATCGGGACGGCAGGCCAGGACCCGTGAACCGGTCGGCCAGCGCCGTCGGAGCGGAGCCGTGTGCGCCATTGCCACCCGGCTGTTGCCCAATCCGCACTGTTTCTCCTCGCACGCTGTGCATCGCATCCGGCATGGACCAAGCAGCGCGCTCGGTCCCGCCGACCTGGATGCGCGAGAGCTGGACCTTCGCCCGCCTCGGCGCCCCTTCAGCCGTGCGGCGCGGCTACTACTACAGAGGATGGTAGACCCCGCCAACCCCGGTCCTCGCATAGCCCCACGCAACAACATTCGGAATGTGGTCCAGCACACGGGAGTACTACAAGCCCGGACACCGCGAAAACTTCTCGTTCGCTACCGCCCAACCCAACCCCGCACAAAGCGAGTCTTACGAGCGCGTTCGCGGCCCGTCGCGCGTCCGAGCGGTCGAAGCGCATGCGCCGCAGGCGCGAGTCTCTACCGCTCGGACGCG
>NZ_JBEYZJ010000016.1:73743-125680 GCF_040645995.1 Nocardia sp. NPDC046473 | reverse complement strand
GTCGGCTCAGGGCGCTCGTCCCGGCCGGCCGCGGCGGCCGCCCCCCCCGACCGCTCGGACGCGCGACACCCAGGGGCCGCGAACACGCCGCGCCCGCGCGGCAAATAAACACAGGGTTCCCCTCGTGCCGCTCATCGGGCACATCTAGGGTGGTTGGGTACACACCCGGTATGCACGCGCCGCTGCCGTGCGTTCATCGCCGCCAGTATTGCCGCCGTCGACGAAACCAATGTCAGGAGAACCTCGGTCGTGTCAGTCACAGACGACATCCGCGCCCTCACTCAGCCGAATCACCCGGACGACTGGACGGATCTGGACACCAAGGCCGTCGACACCATCCGAGTGCTCGCCGCGGACGCGGTGCAGAACGCCGGAAACGGGCACCCTGGCACCGCGATGAGCCTGGCGCCGCTGGCGTACTCCCTGTATCAGCGCACCATGCGGATCGACCCGAGCGACCCGAGCTGGGTCGGCCGGGACCGCTTCGTGCTGTCCTGCGGTCACTCCAGCATCACTCAGTACATCCAGCTGTACCTGGCCGGTTTCGGCCTGGAACTGGATGATCTGAAGAACCTGCGCAAGTGGGGCTCGCTCACCCCGGGCCACCCCGAGTTCCGGCACACCGACGGCGTCGAGATCACCACCGGCCCGCTGGGTCAGGGCCTGGCCTCCGCGGTCGGCATGGCGATGGCGGCCCGCCGCGAGCGCGGCCTGTTCGATCCGAACGCCGCGGCAGGCGCCAGCCCGTTCGACCACTTCATCTACGTGATCGCCTCCGACGGTGACATGGAGGAGGGCGTCACCTCCGAGGCGTCCTCGCTCGCGGGCACCCAGCAGCTCGGCAACCTCGTGCTGATCTACGACGACAACAAGATCTCCATCGAGGACGACACCACCATCGCGTTCACCGAGGATGTCGCCAAGCGCTACGAGGCGTACGGCTGGCACGTCCAGGTGGTCGAGGGTGGCGAAGATGTCGTCGCCATCGAGTCGGCGCTGGCCGCGGCCAAGGCGGAGACCGGCAAGCCGTCGATCATCGTGCTGCGCACCATCATCGGCTACCCGGCGCCCACCAAGATGAACACCGGCGCTGCGCACGGCGCCGCACTGGGTGCCGACGAGGTGGCCGCCACCAAGAAGGTCCTCGGCTTCGATCCGGAGCAGAGCTTCGAGGTCGACGCCGCGGTCATCGAGCACACCCGCAAGGCCGTCGAGCGCGGCAAGCAGGCGCACGCCGCCTGGCAGCAGCAGTTCGACGCGTGGGCGCAGGCCAACCCGGACAACAAGGCCCTCTTCGACCGGCTCGCCAAGCGCGACCTGCCCAAGGGCTGGGCCGAGAGCCTGCCGACCTACGACCCGGATCCGAAGGGTGTCGCCACCCGCAAGGCCTCCGGCAAGGTGCTCGCCGCGCTTGCCCCGGTGCTGCCGGAACTGTGGGGCGGCTCGGCCGACCTCGCGGAGTCCAACAACACCACCATGTCCGGCGAGAGCAGCTTTGGCCCCGAGTCGATCTCCACCGGCATGTGGAAGGCCAACCCGTACGGCCGCACCCTGCACTTCGGGGTGCGTGAGCACGCCATGGGCGCGATCCTCAACGGCATCGCGCTGCACGGCCCGACCCGCCCGTACGGCGGCACCTTCCTGGTGTTCAGCGACTACATGCGTCCCGCGGTGCGCCTGGCCGCGCTGATGCGCGTGCCCGCCATCTACGTGTGGACGCACGACTCCATCGGCCTCGGCGAGGACGGCCCGACGCACCAGCCGATCGAGCACCTCGCCGCGCTGCGCGCCATCCCCGGCCTCAACGTCGTCCGCCCGGGCGACGCCAACGAGACCACCTACGCGTGGCGCACCATCCTGGAGCGCGACAGCAGCGAGCACACCTCGCACTTCTCGGTCTCCGAACTGCCGCACCAGGACGGCCCGTCCGCGCTCGCGCTGACCCGCCAGGATCTGCCGATCCAGGAGGGCACCAGCTACGAGGGTGTCGCCAAGGGCGGCTACATCCTCGCCGAATCATCCACCGGCACTGCGCAGGTGATCCTCATCGCTACCGGTTCGGAGCTGCAGCTCGCCGTCGATGCCCGGACTACGCTGGAGGCGCAGGGCATCGGTACCCGAGTGGTTTCGATGCCGTGTGTGGAGTGGTTCGACGCGCAGGACAAGGCGTACCGGGACGAGGTGCTCCCGCCCGCGATCCGCGCTCGGGTCGCCGTCGAGGCAGGTATCTCGATGCCATGGCACCGGTTCGTCGGTGACGCGGGCGAGACCGTCTCGATCGAGCACTTCGGTGCTTCCGCCGATCACAAGACCCTGTTCCGCGAGTTCGGATTCACCGCCGACAACGTCGTTGCCGCTGCGCAGCGCACACTCGAGAACGTGAAGGGATAAGCGCTCATGGCACAGAACGCGAACACCGCCGCCCTCTCCGCGGCAGGCGTATCCGTATGGCTCGACGACCTGTCCAGGGATCGGATCCAGTCCGGCAACCTGGCCGAGCTGATCGAGACCCGCAGCGTCGTCGGGGTCACCACCAACCCGACGATCTTCCAGGGTGCACTGAGCAAGGGCCACGCCTACGACGGACAGCTGAAAGAGCTTGCCGCCCAGGGCGCGGACGCCGATGCCGCGATCCGCACCATCACCACCGACGACGTGCGCTCGGCCTGTGACGTCTTCGCCGGCGCGTTCGAGGCGTCCAACGGCGTCGACGGCCGCGTCTCCATCGAGGTCGATCCCCGCCTGGCGTTCGACGCGGACAAGACCGTCGCGCAGGCCATCGACCTGTGGAAGACGGTCGACCGGCCGAACCTGTTCATCAAGATCCCGGCCACCGAGGCGGGCCTGCCCGCGATCACCCGGGTGATCGCCGAGGGCATCAGCGTGAACGTCACGCTGATCTTCTCCGTCAAGCGCTACCGCGCGGTGATGGGCGCCTACCTCGACGGGCTGCGCGGCGCCAAGACCGCGGGCCACGACCTCGGCAAGATCCATTCGGTCGCTTCGTTCTTCGTGTCCCGGGTGGACACCGAGATCGACAAGCGGCTCGAGGCGATCGGTTCCGACGAGGCGCTCGCGCTGCGCGGGCTGGCCGGAATCGCCAACGCGCGCTTGGCTTATGCCGAGTACCAGGACGTGTTCGACGGTGGCGCGCACACCTCGACCTACAACCACCTCGCTGCCGCGGGCGCGAATCGGCAACGGCCGCTGTGGGCTTCGACCGGTGTGAAGAACCCGGAGTACTCCGACGTCATGTATGTCACCGAGCTGGTCGGCCCGAACACGGTGAACACGCTGCCGGAGAAGACTTTGGAGGCGGTCGCCGACCACGCCGAGATCCGCGGCGACACGCTCAGCGGTACCGGCACGGCCTCACAGGAGGTATTCGACAAGCTCGCCGCCGTCGGCATCGACCTCGACGACGTGTTCGAGGTGCTGGAGCGCGAAGGCGTGGACAAGTTCGAAAAGTCTTGGGCGGAACTGCTTTCCGCCACAACCGAAGAGCTGTCCGCAGCAGGGAAAAACTGACGACGATGGCCGGCCCCAAAACCCCGACCTGGCAGAACCCGCTGCGCGACGAGCGGGACAAGCGGGTACCGCGCATCGCGGGCCCGTGCAGCGTGGTGATCTTCGGTGTCACCGGTGACCTGTCCCGGAAGAAATTGATGCCGGCCATCTACGACCTCGCGAACCGGGGGCTGCTGCCCCCGGGTTTCGCGCTGGTCGGCTTCGCCCGACGTGATTACGCGGACGAGGACTTCGCCAAGGTAGTGCTCGACTCGGTGAAGACGCACGCCCGCACCCCCTTCCGCCAGGAGGTCTGGGACCACCTGGCCGAGGGCATCCGCTTCGTGCAGGGCAGTTTCGACGACGACACGGCCTTCGCCAGCCTCGCCGACACCTTGGCGAAGCTGGACAAGGACCGCGGCACCGGCGGCAATCACGCGTTCTACCTGTCGATTCCGCCGAACATGTTCCCGGTGGTGCTCAACCAGCTCTCCGAGCACGGACTCGCCCAGCCGACCGCCACCGACGCCGCGGGCCGTAAGCCGTGGCGGCGGGTGGTGATCGAGAAGCCGTTCGGGCACGATCTGGAAAGCGCCCAGGAGCTCAACGCGCTGGTCAACGGCGTGTTCCCGGAGGAGACGGTCTTCCGCATCGACCACTACCTCGGCAAAGAGACGGTGCAGAACATCCTGGCGCTGCGTTTCGCCAACCAGCTCTACGACCCGATCTGGAACGCCAACTACGTCGACCATGTGCAGATCACCATGGCCGAGGACATCGGATTGGGCGGGCGCGCAGGCTATTACGACGGCATCGGCGCGGCCCGCGACGTGATCCAGAACCACCTGCTGCAGCTGCTCGCGCTCACCGCGATGGAGGAGCCGATCAGCTTCCAGCCCAAGCAGCTGCAGGCCGAGAAGATCAAGGTGCTTTCGGCCACGAAACTCGTTGAGCCGCTGGACGAGACGACCGCACGCGGGCAGTACGCGGATGGCTGGCAGGGCGGCGAGCAAGTGGTCGGCCTGCTGAACGAAGAGGGCTTCGACCCGGAATCGCGCACCGAGACCTACGCCGCGATCACCCTCGAGGTCGACACGCGCCGCTGGGCCGGCGTGCCGTTCTACCTGCGCACCGGAAAACGGTTGGGGCGCAGGGTCACCGAGATCGCGGTGATCTTCAAGCGGGCGCCGCATCTGCCGTTCGACCAGACGATGACCGAGGACCTCGGCCAGAACGCGCTGGTGATCCGGGTGCAGCCGGACGAGGGCATCACCACCCGGTTCGGCTCGAAGGTGCCGGGGTCGAGCATGGAAGTGCGCGACGTCAACATGGATTTCAGCTACGGCGAGGCGTTCACCGAGTCCTCCCCCGAGGCCTACGAACGGCTCATCCTCGACGTGCTGCTCGGAGTTCCGTCGCTGTTCCCGGTGAACGCGGAGGTCGAATTGTCCTGGGGCATCCTGGATCCGGTGCTGGAGCGCTGGGCCGAAGAAGGTAAACCCGAACCGTACGAGGCGGGCACCTGGGGTCCGTCGTCGGCCGACGAGATGCTCGCCCGCACCGGGCGCGAATGGCGGCGGCCGTGATCATCGACATTCCCAACACCACCACCGGCGAGGTCACCAAGCGGATCGTGCAGCTGCGCGAGAGCAACGGCGTGATCACCATGATGCGGGTGCTCACCCTGGTGGTGTGCACGCTGGACAGCTCCGAGGCCGAGGACGCCATCGACGCCGCCAACGACGCCAGCCGCGAACACCCTTGCCGGGTGGTCGTTTTGGCGCGCGGCGATCGAGACGCCGAGACCCGGCTGGACGCCCAGATCCGGGTCGGCGGTGATGCGGGCGCGGCCGAGGTGATCGTGCTGCGGCTGCAGGGTGAGCTGATCAATCACGAAAGCAGCGTCGTCATCCCGTTCCTGCTGCCGGACACCCCCGTGGTGGCCTGGTGGCCGCGGGGCGCCCCGGAGTTCCCGTCCAAGGATTCGGTGGGGCGCTTGGCGACTCGGCGCATCACCGACGCCACCTTCGCCGCCGACCCGCAGGCCGCGATCAAGAAGCGGCTCGCCTCCTACGCGACCGGCGACACCGATCTGGCCTGGAGCCGAATCACCTACTGGCGCGCGCTGCTGGCCGCCGCGCTGGACGAACCGCCGTTCGAGCCGGTGGACTCGGTGCTGGTGTCCGGGCTGCGCGACGAACCGGCGCTGGACACCCTGGCCGGTTGGCTCGCCATCCGCCTCGGCTGCCCGGTGATCCGCCGTTCCGGCGCGCTGCGGGTGGAGATCCACCGCCCGTCGGTGTCGGTCACCATCGAACGCCCGCAGACCGGGCGCACTGCGACACTGACCCGCACCGGCGATCCGGATCAACGAATCGCCCTGGCGCGCCGGGAAACTCGCGACTGCCTGGCCGAGGAACTGCGCAGGCTGGACGCCGATGAGATCTACGCCGAGGCGCTCGCCGGAATCGAGAAGGTGACCTATGAGTGAGTCCGCCAGCGACACCGTCGAAGTCCACATCGATACCGAATCGCTGGTCGCTGCCGCGGCGGCCCGGTTCGTCGAAGTTGTCGTCGCCGCCCAAGCCGCGCGCGGCACCGCCTCGGTCGTGCTGACCGGCGGCGGCACCGGCATCGGACTGCTCGAACTGGTCCGCAAGTCCCCCGGCGACATCGACTGGTCCAACGTCGACTTCTTCTGGGGCGACGAACGTTTCGTGCCCGCCGGTGATGCGGAACGCAACGACCTCCAGGCCCGCCAGGCCCTGCTCGACCACGTCCCGGTGGACCCGGCCCGGGTACACCCGGTCGCGGCCTCCGATGGCGAATATCCCGACCCGATCGAGGCCGCCGCCGAATACTCCACGGCCGTACACGCCTACCTCGCCGAACACGGCTCCTTCGACCTGCACCTGCTCGGCATGGGCGGCGAAGGCCACATCAACTCGCTGTTCCCGCACACCGACGCGGTCCGCGAGGAACACGAACTCGTTGTCGCCGTAACCAATTCCCCCAAGCCCCCACCGGTCCGCGTCACCCTCACCATCCCCGCCATCCGCCGCACCCGCCACGTAGTGCTGGTCGTCGGCGGCGCGGCCAAGGCCGACGCGGTCGCCGAAGCCATCTCCGGCGCAGACCCCGTCGACATCCCCTCCGCGGGCGCAGTCGGCCTCGAATCCACCACCTGGCTGCTCGACCAAGACGCCGCGTCAGCCCTGCAACTCCCGGACTGACCGCCGGTTCGGGCAGGCGCTCGCGCCCATCGCATAGGGACGATCCGCCTCTCCTCGAGACCGGCACTCAGCCGAAAGTCACTACCGGCACCCACAACTGGTGCGGGTCGCAACTGAGTGCGGCTGTTGCCAACTGCGGCGGGCATCCGTGCAGGGGCCGCCGCGTCCCGCTCGACGCAACCCTCCAGGTTGCCGCCCACCGAACGGGACGCGGCGGCGGAAAATATCAAGTCAGCCTGCCTCCACATCCCACTCGACACACCAACCCCAGGCTGCCGCCCACCGAACGGGACACGGTGGCGGAAAACATCGAGTGGGCCCACCACTATGTCCCATTCGGTGCACCAGCCTCGGGTTGCCGGTCGCCGAACGGGACATGGCGGTGGACATCGAGTGGTGCTGTCACCATGTCCCATTCGGCGACTGCCTGAGTTACCGTCCGGCGGACTGGTCACAGCGGAGACCGACATTGTGGCCGGGTCTGGTGCCTCCAGCGGCTGCCGCCAACACCGCGAAGCTGTTCGGCATTCAGCCCTGCGCGCCGACCATTCGCATGCGATGAGCTCGTTACACGGGAATTAGTCCGGCGAGACCGTCGATGACGCGCAAAATCATCGGATGACCGATAAGCTGGCGCGAATGAGCGAGCGGGACGCGAACCCCGGATCCAGCCCGGGCAAGGTTCTTGATGATCGATTTCGGGCGGCGGTCGGTGCGCTGACGCCGGGGCGTGCGGCAGTGGACGACATAGCACCCGGGATCACCGGCGAGGTCTTGCTGGAGTTGTTCGAGTCGCAGGCGACGAGCAGGCAGCTGGATCTGGCGGCTCGGCAGTTGGGGGCGAGTAAGCGCGGGTATTACAGCATCGGGTCGTCGGGGCACGAGGGGAATGCGGCGCTCGGGCTGGCGCTGCGGGTGACCGATCCGGCGCTGCTGCACTACCGGTCCGGCGCGTTCTTCGTGCAGCGCACCCGGCAGGTGCCGGGCCTCGACCCGATCCGCGACGTGCTGCTCGGCATCGTCGCCGCGGCGGCGGATCCGATCTCCGGTGGGCGGCACAAGGTGTTCGGCAGCAAGCCCGCCGCCATCATCCCGCAGACCTCGACCATCGCCTCCCACCTCCCCCGCGCGGTCGGTCTGGCGTTCGCGATCGATCGTGCCGCGCGACTGGGCATTTCGAGTGAGTGGCCGTCGGATGCGGTGGTGCTGTGCAGTTTCGGCGACGCCTCGGCCAACCACTCCACCGCGGCGGGCGCGATCAACGCGGCGATTCACACTGCCCGCCAAGGCGTTCCGCTGCCCATCCTGTTCCTCTGCGAGGACAACGGCATCGGCATCAGTGTCCCCACCCCGACGGACTGGATTCAACAGGCCTACGGCTCCCGCGCGGGCTTGGAGTATTTCGGTGCCGACGGCTGCGATCCAGTTGACGCACTGACCACTTCGACCGCGGCCGCCGCCTGGGTCCGCGAACACCGCAAACCCGCGTTCCTGCACCTGCGCACAGTCCGCCTGATGGGCCACGCCGGTTCCGACGTCGAAGCCGCCTACCGCCGCCCCGCCGACATCGCCGCCGACCTCCTCCGCGACCCGGTCACCGCCACCGCCCGCCTGCTCGTCGCCACCGGCACAGCCACCCCCACCGAGGTCCTCGCCCGCTACGACGACATCGCCCACCGCGTCACCACTATGGCCGAAACCGTCTGGCGCGAACCGAAATTGACGTCCTCAGCCGCGGTGCTGGCACCACTCGCTCCCTCCCACCCTGCGCTGATACGCGCGGACGTGCTTCGAGGCGACACAAAACTGGGCGACTCGGCGGCGCCCACGGCCGGACGGCCTACGGTCGAAGCCCTGTCCAACACCGCGGCACCCACGACCGGACGCCCTCCGGTCGAAGCGCTGTCAGGCACGGCTGTGTCACCGCATAGGTCGACAACCGGCGCGACCGGCACCGCAATTGCACAGAATGCCACGCAACCGGGCAGCCTCGGAGCGTCGACTGACCCGTCAGAAAGTACTGCGCCCCAGGCGGATGCATTGCACACCGATGCCGCACGCGACACCCCCGTGCCGCAGACTATGGAACAACGCGCCATGAATCATGGTGTGGCGACGCCGGATCCGATGACGCTCGGCCAGGCGATCAACCGCACCCTGGCAACCCTGCTGACCCGCGACCCCGACGTGCTCGTTTTCGGTGAGGACGTCGGCCGCAAGGGCGGCGTGTACGGCGTAACCAAGGGTCTGCAGAAGCAGTTCGGCAAGCGTCGCGTGTTCGACACCCTGCTCGATGAGCAGAGCGTGCTCGGGACCGCGCTCGGCACAGCACTCGCCGGTTTCATTCCGATCCCCGAAATCCAGTACCTGGCCTACGTACACAACGCCGCCGACCAGCTGCGCGGCGAGGCCGCCACCTTGTCCTTCTTTTCCGCTGGGCAGTACCACAATCCGATGGTGGTCCGCATCGCCGGCTACGCCTACCAAAAGGGTTTCGGCGGCCACTTCCACAATGACAACTCCATCGCCGCCCTCCGCGACATCCCCGGCGTCATCGTCGCGTCTCCCGCCCGCGCCGACGACGCCGCCGCGCTTCTGCGCACCTGCGTCTCCGCCGCCCGAGTAGACGGCCGCGTCTGCGTCTATCTAGAGCCCATCGCCCTCTACCACACCCGCGACCTGCACGAACCAGGCGACAACGCCTGGCTCGCAGCACCTTCCGACACCACCCACGCCGAAATCGGCCGCGCCCGCGTCTACGGCGACGGTACCGACCTCACCATCGTCACCTTCGCCAACGGCGTCCCCATGAGCCTGCGGGTTGCCCGCCGCCTGGCCGACCGAGGCGTCCGAACCCGAGTCCTCGACCTCCGCTGGCTCTCCCCCCTCCCCTTGGACGACCTCCTCCAACACGCCCGAGCCACCGGCCGAGTCCTGATCGCCGACGAAACCCGCCACAGCGGCGGCGTCTCCGAATCAGTCTGCGCTGCCCTCATCGACGCAGGTTTCGAAGGCCGCATCTCCCGAGTAACCAGCGAAGACACCTTCATCCCGCTGGGCCCCGCCGCCGACACCGTCCTCCTCGACGAAGCAAAGATCGAAACCGCCGCCGGAAAACTGCTGGCGGAGTGAACATGTCAGGCCACCACGAGGACACTGTCCCTGAAGAACACCTGCGATACCGGCAATACCAGCAAGCCTTGGCTGCCGTAACCGACGCGGACGAACCGGAACTCGTGGCCACCGTCCTACGCGACCCCGATCAGGCCATGGCCCAGTCAGCCGTGTCGGAGCACCTGAATACCCGTGCGGCGCAACTAATTCAACTCGGCGCCCGCCAATTCGATCAATGGGCTGTCGATATCACCGACCAGGTCGCCGACCACGACTTCCTGATCCGCCGCCTAAAGGAATGGACCCTCCTGAAGTCGATCACCCTGAACCACCCCTGGACCCCCGAGGACCTCCTCGCCACCACCAACTGGTTCCAACGCAAGGCCGCCGACACCGTAACCTCCCGCGCCGCCCTCACCCTCCTAGCCGCCCAAGCCCGAACCCAACGAGTCCGCACCACCGCCAACCTCCGACTACACCCTCGCACGCCTCGCAATCCGCACCCTGACTCGGGATCTGCACTCGGAATAGGGCCCTAATCTCAGTGCGGATCCCGAGTCAGAGTGCGGATCCTGTGCGCGTTCGTCAGCCCAGGTGGACGGGGAAGGCGGCCAAGTCGTTTTGGGTGAGGACTGGGAGGTTGCGGATTTCCTCGTCGGGCACCGCGAGGCGGAGGGTGGGGAAGCGTTCGAACAGGGCTGGTAGGGCGATGCCGGCTTCCAGGCGGGACAGGGCGGCGCCGGGGCAGATGTGCGGGCCGTGGCCGAAGGTCAAGTGGCGGTTGGCGGTTGAGCGGGTGATGTCGAAGTCGTCGGAGTTCTCGCCGTGTACCGCAGTGTCGCGGCCGATGGCGCGGTAGGACATGACAACGCCCTCGCCCTTTTCGATCACGGTGTCGCCGATGGTGATGTCCTCGGTGGCGAAGCGCATCAGGAGGTGGCTGACGGGGCTGTCCCAGCGCAGCGTTTCCTCGACGACCTGCTTCCACTCGATATCGCCGGAACGGACCTTGTCCAGCTGTTCGGGCCGGGCCAGCAGGGCGCGCACGGCGTTGAGGATGAGGCCGACGGTGGTCTCGTGACCGGCGGCGACCAGCGCCTTCAGGTTGCCGACCACTTCCTCTTCGGTCAGCGGCTCACCGCCGTCGGCGGCCAGGATGAGGGCGCTGGTGAGGTCGTCGGTGGGGTTGGCGGTCTTCTTACGCACCAAATCGGTGTAGTAGACATCCATTTCATCGATCACCCGCAACCGCTCGTCCTGCGGTGTGACCAGCGAGAAGAAGGCTTTGTACCAGGTGAGCAGCATCGGATGATCGGCGCGATCCACACCCATCAGCTCACCGACGACACGCATCGGCAGCGGGTACGCGAAGACCTCTTTGAGATCAACGACCGCATCGCCGCTGCTCGAGGCGCTGAGATCGTCCAGCAGCTCGGCGGTCAGCCGCTCGACGACGGGCCGGATATCCGCTAGTCGGCGCGGCGACAACGCCTGCGTCGTCTTGATCCGCAGCCGCCGATGCTCGGCACCGTCCACGGTGAACATGGACCGACCGGCGTCGATCATGCCGATCAGCGGCCACTGCCGCGTCACCACACCGGAGTTCCACAGCGACCAGCCGCTGATGTCCTTGATCAGCCGAGGATCGACGAGCAGCTGCCTGGCCACGGCATGCTCGGTGATCGTCCAGGCCGGCACGCCGAGCAGTTCGATCCGCGCGACCGGACCATTCGCGCGCAGATAGCTGGTCTCGCCAGCGAGGTCACCGACCATCGGATCGATGGCGAATGGACATGTTTGGGTCACTGGGTACCTCCGACTGCACGAACTGGGGTGAAACGAACCGGCAAAGACGTCATGCCGCGCAGGAACGCCGACGGGCGGCGCACCAGATTCTGCGCGGGAACCATGAGATCGATATCGGGCAGCCGATCGAGGAGCACCTCGATGCTGGTCCGCGCGATGATCTCGGCCAGTTGCTGTGCCGGGAACGGGCACCGGTACTCGCCATAGCTGAACGCGAAGTGCGCACTGTTACCCGTGTGCGCGGGCTCGACACCGTCGACCAGGTGTTGGCGCACATGCGGATCCGCGTTGGCGGCGGCCAGGCCGAGCAGCAGCATGTCCCCCGCCCGAATCACCTTGTCCGCCAACCGGGTATCGCGCGCCGCCCAGCGCCCGGCGAGGATCTGGGTGGGCGTGTCCTCCCACAGCACCTCGTTCATCGCCTCGCCGACGCTGCGCCGCCCGCCGCCGAGCGCCGCGGCGAACCGATCGTCGGTGAGCATGAGCCGCACCGAGTTTCCGATCCAGTCGGCGGTCGGCAGATGCCCCGCGGCGGTGACCGCCATCAGGTCCTGCACGTACTCTTCGTCGCTGAACGGACCGGGATGCGCCAGCATCCGCGACACCAGGTCGTTGCCCGGTCGCGCCTTCTTCGAGGCGAGCACCTGCTGCATCTGCTCGTAGTACCGCCCGTACGCGGCTTGCGCGTCGGCACCACCGTCGGCGAGCGCCTTCATGCTCCACGCCAGGCGCGGGCCGTCCTCGTCGGGGAAGCCGAGCGCCCAGGCGAGCGCGAGCACCGGCATCGCCACCGCGAACTCCGCGACCAGATCCGCCTCGCCCCGGCCGCAGAACCCGTCGATCAGCCGGTCGGCCAATTCCTCACAGGTGCGGCGCAATTCGAACGGATCGACCGACTCCAGCGCGGGCTCGACCATCGCCACATGCCTGCGATGCTCGGCACCGGCGGTGAAGTAGATCGACGGCCGCGGCTGCCCGACCATCGGGAGCAGCGGCCAGTCCTCGGGAATGTTCGGCCACTGGTTCCACAGGCTGACGTCACGCGGGAACAGCTCCGGATCACTGGTGACCTGATGCAGCTCGCGATAGCCGATGACCAGCCAGGCCGGAACATTGCCCGGCAGCTCGACCGAGACGACGGGGCCGTGCTCGCGGCGCATCTCCCGGTAGAGATGCTGCGGATCGGTGTGGAAACGCGGGCCGCTCAGCGGTACCGCGCCGGTCTCCGGATGGACCGGGCAGCCGCCGGTGGCAGCCGATGATGCTGCGCTCGAGATGGTCATGACGCGGTCTCCGCTCGCGGTGCATCGGCATAGATGTGCTCGACCAGGCTGATCAGCACGCTCTTACAGGATTCGCGCGACCTGGCGTCGCAGTCGACCAGCGGCACCTGCGGATCCAGGTCAAGGGCGTCGCGGACTTCGCCGAGTCGGGAGGGCCCGCCGAAGTTGTTGCACGCCACCACGAATCGGGTGTGCTGGGCTTCGAGGCGGTCGATGGCGTACCAGGAGTCGGCGATCCGGCGCTGGTCGACCAGCACGATCGCGCCGAGCGCACCGGAGAACAGCCGGTCCCAGAGGAAGAAGAAGCGTTCCTGCCCCGGCGCGCCGAACAGGTAGAGCACGTTTTCGGCGTCGATGCTGATCCGCCCGAAATCGAAGGCGACCGTCGTCGTCGACTTGCCCGGCGCGCCGCTCGGATCGTCGATGCCGATGCCCGCGTTGGTCATCGTCGCCTCGGTGTCGAGCGGGCGGATCTCGCTGACCGCGCGGACCATGGTGGTCTTGCCGACCCCGAAACCGCCGACGATGACGATCTTCAGTCCCTGGCGGGTTGCGCTGTTCAGCGGTGCGTCAGCACGGGCGGGCCGAGCGTCAAAGGTTGCGGAGTCCAACGAGCACCTTCTCGAGGGTGGTGGAGTCGGGCACCGAATTCCACGGCGCGTCAGGGTAAGCGGGGCCGTTGCTGGGGTGCCGGACGGTGATCTTGCCTGCGTGCAACAGGTCCGACAGCAGGATGGTGGCGATGCCGACCGGGATGCGCAGCTCGGCGGCGATCTCGACGACCGCGGTGGGCGCGCGGCACATGTCCAGGATCGCGACGTGCTCGGACTGCATGCCCTGGGTCGGATCGCATTCGCTGACCACCAGGGTGACCAGGTCGAAGCTGTCGGAGTCCGGTTTGCTGCGTCCCCCCGTCAGTGTGTAGAGCCGGTCGGGATCGTCGTCGCGCCCTGGCCTGTTCACGACACGCTCGCTCCCCCGACTCGTGGCTTGGACGCGAGATGATGGCCTAGCTGCTCGACCAGCTCCCGCATGTTGTGCCCGACCAGGCCGGCGTCCGCGTCCTCGGCGGCAACCACCGCGATGTGCGCAGCCAGACCGGCCTCGACGATGAACAGGATGCCGCCGTAGAACTCCGTCATCGACTGGCGCACACCGCCTCTGCCGTCACCGAATTCGACGGAGGCGCCGTGCGACAGGCTCTGGATGCCCGCGGCGATGGCGGACAACTGGTCGGCCTTGTCCATGCTGAGTTCCGGGGTGTGGCAGATCTTGAGGCCGTCGCCGGAGAGTAGTAGCGCGTGGCGGGTGCGCGGGGTGCGGGCGAGCAGTTGCTCCAGCAGCCAACTGAGTTGCGACGGAACAGACGTTGTCATCGATCATTCTCCACGGCAACGGTAGGGGACGGGGAAGGTGTTGCGGCAGCGGAGTTGTCGGTGTCACGACCGGCCAACGCACGCTGGAACGCACCGAAGGCCGCCGGTGTCGACGCGGGCGGGGTCGCCGCGGGCGCGTCGAGCGAGGGTAGAGACAGGCCGGCGGGATGGACCGCAGCCAAGGTGCTGCCGCGGCGCCGTTTCGGCAGGCCCATGCTGGTGTGCTCGGCGGCGGGCTCGGGCAGCGCCGCGGGTTCCGGCAGCGCCTGTTCGGCGGCCAGGGGTGTCGGCGCGACGGGCTGCGGTGCGATGGCGACCCGCGAGGTCGCGCTGGGCAACGTCGCGGTCGGTATCGCCGGATTGGTGGCGAGTGCGGCCGGTTGTGAACGGTCAACGCGCGCAGTGAGATCCCGCGGCACCACCACGACCACCGCGGTGCCGCCGATGGCGGAGGGCCGGTAGGACACGGTGAGACCGTGCTTGCGGGCGAGGTGTCCGACGACCGCGAGACCGAGCCGCGTGCCGCTCAGCGACGACAGGTCCGACGAGCGCTGGCCGCGCCCGTCCTGGGCGTTCGACACGGTCTGTTCGGCGCGGCGCAGCGCCGATTCGCTCATCACCAGGCCGCTGTCCTCGATGGTGAGCACCACGCCCGCGGGCACCTCGGCGGCGTAAACGTGCACCTCGGTGGTGGGCGGGGAGAAATTACAGGCGTTGTCGAGCAGTTCGGCCAGCGTGTGCATCACGCCTTCGGCCGCGTGACCGGCGATGGCGATCTCGGCGATAGCGCGCAACCGGACCCGCTGATAGCCCGCGACCCGGCCCATCGCGCCACGCAGGATCGACTCCATGGCAATGGGTTTGGCCCAGCGCCGCCCGGATCGGGCGCCGCTGAGTACAGCGATGCTGTCGGCGAGGCGGCCGGCCTGCGCGGTGCGATGGTCCAGGTGCAGCAGGTCGGCGAGCACCTTGGGATCGGCGTGCCGATGCTCCATTTCGCGCAGTTCGGCGAGCATGCTGGTGGTCATCGCCTGCATGCGGCCCGCCGCGCCGGCGAACGCGGCCATCGCCGCGGACCGGCGGCTGTCGCTGCTCTTCGCTTCCCACGCGTGCACGCCGGCGGCCTCGCTCGCGGCCGCCATCCTGGCCGTGGCCTCGACGGTGATCGCCGCCGCGGACTCCCGGGCCCGCCGGGCGGCACCGCGATAGTGCACGGCCGCAGTTGCGGTGGCGCACAACGCGATAGCGGCTGTCACCGCGCCCGCAGTCAGTGGGATGCGGAAGTCGGTCGGCGCGTAGTACACCGCGATCACCACGACGACCGAGGTGATCGCGGCGCAGGTGAGCAGGGCTAACAAAGGCATGCGCAGACGTCGAAAGAGTGGTTCCCGACGCTCGCCTTCCGGCGCATTCAATGACTGTGACAAGTTCCGTACTTTCGCACTCACGTTCACGACGAAGGCATGCTCTACGAGTCCCGACCCCTCCTGCGCGGTTCGGGCTGCACCAAATGTACAGACCACCAACCGGTTCCGCATCTCGGCGAACGCATCTAATATGCGGTATTAGCAAGATGCACAATAGTTGTATTGTATTGCGCTACTTTATTTTTCAACGATGGTTGCGAACCGGCTTGCTACCGATCGGTAGTTCTCCGATCATCGCTTCGTCATACAGCGGTCACACTGCCGCCGTCCACCGTCCTCGTCGAGGCAACGTCGAATCCCGTGTTGGCACGCCGGACCCGTATCCCCACGATTCGGATTCGACCAGGGAATACTGGATACACAGTTGCGATGACGACCAGCGGCGGAGGGCACGGGATGACGATGATGTCCATGCTCGGCGAGGTTCGGCCGGAGCACGATCGCGCGGCGGACGGCGAACTCGTGCTCCTGCACTATCTGCGATCGTTTCGTAAGCCGGTGCTCGAGGTCTGGTCGGCGGCGACCGATCGCGGGCAGTTGGCGCGGTGGCTCGGCGCGGTGTCGGGCGGCAGCGGGAATCTCACGATCGAACCGATGGATGGTCCGGTGTCGCGTCCCGTTGCGGTTCGGGTCGGGCACTGCCAGGCGCCGCACGAGTTGATTGTGCACATCGACGGCTGTCTGCTGGAGATCCGGATGACTCAGGTCGGCGTGGTCACCAATGTCGAGCTGGTCCGTCGTCATGTCAGCGCCGCCGACGCGCGCGAAATCGGCCCGCGCTGGCAGTACCTGCTGGATCGTCTCACCGCCTACCTGGACTACCAACCGCTGCCGCAGTGGGCCGACTACCCGAAGCGGGAAGACGAATACCGCTGAGCTCCACCTTCTCCTGGGTCGCACTCGGCCGCTGCCGAGTGCGGATCCCGAGAACGGTGCGGATCTCCGCGGTCCTCAGACGAAGAAGCCCGCGATCCCCCAGCCCGGCCTGGCCTGGGCCTCGCGAATCCACTCCATGCACGATTCGATCGCGGCGAGTACCTCGTGGTCGATCTCCTCGCGTTGCTTCGGCGTGGTCGATTCCCATTGCACCAGCGCCTCCGCGCATTGCTCCGGAGCCCATTCGCCGTAGCCGGGTAGCTCCTCCGGCTCCGGGAGGGCGGCGGGTAGCGCGTGGTAGACGAAGTCGGCGAGGCTGATCGCCTTGATGCCGAGCTCGGCGAGCCCCTCGTCGACCTGTTCCAGCCAACTGCCGCGGAACGGCGAGAAGTAGCGGTTGTCCAGGAATCGGCCATAGAACTGGCAGATCGTTTGATACGCGTACGCGTATTGGAAGCCGTAGCCCTGATCGAACGGCCCACCGTCGATGACCGCGCGCACGGCGTCGTACCGCGCCGGGGCGCCGTGGGCGATCTCTTCGGCGAACCAGTCGTCGGCATGCGCCAATTGCGCTTTGAACCGGCCGCCGATCATCCGCCGGAGCTTGTCGTCCCGCGACCCGATCGCGGCCCTGACCCTATCTAACTCGACGACGTAAACGCTCAGGCTGTAACTCATGATCGAACATTAGCGACACCCACCGACATGAACGCCGCACCAGCCGAGGGCCTTTGGCACCGTCACGCCGAACAGTCTGTGACCACACTCGGCAGTGGAGCCAGGTTCCGGTCGCGAACAAAGAGTGCGAACCCCAACCCCGTTGCGATCGCAGTTGCGCTGCCGGACAACAGGAATGCCCGACTGACACCGAAATCGGCGATGGCCATCCCCGCCACGGCCGCGCCGAGCCCGGCTCCCCCATTGCATGCCACGTTGACCAGAATGGCACTGTGGGTCTTGGCGGCAGCTCCCTCGGCAAGGGCGTCGGCCAGCAGGTATACCGTCATGACCGCGGGACCGATCGCAGCACCCGCCAAGACCAGCAGCGCAATCGCGAGGCCTAGTCCGTGCGCCGTGGCAACCAGCGCGGCAACCGATCCCAGCAGCAGTGCGAGAACGATCAGCCGCGCCGAGGCACTCACGTGCCAGTCCCGACGACCGTAGAGCAATGCGGCGACCGCGCTGCCCAACGCCAGAATGGCGAGCAGCCCACCCGCGAGCGAGGCGCGACCGGCCTCGGTCGCCAAGGCTGGTACCGCCACTTCCATCGCACCGATCGTGAACCCGACCCCCGCGAACACCACCAGCAACCACCGAATTCGCCTGGCCACCATCACGAGCTTCCCGCCGCCGGCGGTGGCCCCAGCGGATTCCAGACGCCCCTTCTCCGCCGCTGAAGCCATCAGCAACCCGCCCAGGACACACACCGAACCAGCGACCAGCACCGCAACGCCAGGCCCCGCCAACGCCACCGCGCCCGATGCCACCAAGGGCCCGACGACGAGCGTCGATTCCTCCATTACCGAGTCCAACCCGAAGGCACGAGCAACCCACTGCCGCGGCAGTTTCCGTGACCACCCGACGCGCATCAACGCACCGAATGGTGGTGCACTGCAACCCGATAACGTCACCAGCGCGGCCAACACCCAGGACCGGTCGCTATGCGCGGCCGGTACCAGTGCCACCAACGCGGATCCGCTGACCAGTGACAACACCAGCAGCGCCGCACTGTGCCCGACCCGAACAGAAATCCAGGACCGAACCGGTCCCGCCACCACCATGCTGATCGCGTACCCCGCCATCGTGAGACCCGCGACCGAGAACGATCCCGTGGCCTGCTGAATGAACAGCACCACCGCGACCGGGATCATCCCCACCGACATTCGGCCGACGAACGCACCCGCGAACAGCAACGGAATACCACGCGGCCGCAACAGATCCAGATAACCGGGGGAACTCTCGCCGGTCGCCGACTGACTCACGATTCCGCCCTCCCCGACGAACCTGATCGAACCCCACTACAGCGATCATCATCGATCGTCCAGGTGGCCACAAACGATTTTCGGTTTCGACAGCGGTGAGTTACGGCCTGCGAACACCGCCAACAGTCAGGCCGGACAACACCTTTGGCGGCAGCTGCGAGGGCCGGCCAGTGCTAGGCGGGCACGTCGGACGGGTTGGTGACGAGTTCGCGCAGGTGGGCGGTGATCAGGTTGTTGACCTCGTCCGCACGTTCCAGCTGGACCAGGTGACCCGCGTCAGCGATCTTGGTTACTTCGCGCAGGTCGGGGACCGAGTTGCGCAGGGTTGTCAGTGGGTCGCGGCCGCTGAAGCCTTCCATGTCCGGGTCGTGGTCGCCGTACATGAAGTAGGCGGGAACGGTGACCGAGGCGTCGGCGTAGTCGCCGGTGAGTTCCCAGTTGCGGTCGAGGGCCCGGTACCAGTTCAGGCCGCCGGTGAAGCCGGTGCGTTCGAAATCCTGGGCCAGGGTGTCGAATTCGCTTCGGGAGAGCCAGCGCCACGGCAGGGCAGGCGCTTCCGGGAGGACATCGAGGTATCCGGTGCCCTCAGCGGGGAACTGCCAGGTGTCGAGGTAGTGGTAGTCGGCGCTGAGTGAGTAATACACCCGGGCCAGGAATTCCCTTGTGCGAGCAGCAAGTTCGGCGTCGGCCACACCAGGCGTCTGAAAGTAGTGCAGATGCAGGAAGTGTCGCGCAGCGGCCTTCGCCCAGAGCTGGGACGGCGAGCGGGGCGGTCGGGGCGCGAAGGGGTTGTTCAGGACGATGACGCCGCGCACTCGTTCCGGCGCGCGTAATGCCAACTCCCACACCAGGGCCGCGCCGAAATCCAAGCCGACGAACACCGCCTGTTCGGCTCCGATGTCATCGAGCAGGGCGAGCAGGTCACCGATCACCGCTTGATTGGTGTAGGACTCGACGTCGGTCGGCACATCGGTCTGCCCGTAACCGCGCAGGTCCGGCGCGATGGCGCGATATCCGGCGGCCGCGACCGACTCCAACTGGTTGTGCCAGATGAACCAGGTGTGCGGGAAACCATGGCAGAAGATCACCGGATACCCCTCGCCTTGCTCGGCGACGTGCATTCGGACGCCGTTGGTCGTCACGAACCGATGCGTCAACTCCACTGCGGCCTCCAAAACCTAGAACGTGTTCTCGTTTCACGGTAGTGTCCTGGAGTCGTGAGCGGAATACCTAACCCACTGACCGGCAAGATCGCGGTGGTCACCGGCGCGAGTCGCGGCATCGGCAAGGGCATCGCCTTGGAGCTCGGTGCGGCGGGTGCGACGGTGTATGTCACCGGGCGCTCGGACACGCCCGGACGACTGCCCGGCACGGTTGGCGAGACCGCTGCCGCGATCGATGCGGCGGGCGGCGTCGGCGTTCCGTTCGTCTGCGATCACCGCGACGACGAGGCGGTGCAGCGCCTGTTCCAGCAGATCCGCGCCGACCACGGATGCCTAGACGTACTGGTGAACAACGTCTACAACTCCCCCGCCGCGGCGCGCTGGCTCGGCAAACCGTTCTGGGAGGTCCCACCGAAAGCCTGGGACGAGACCTTCGACATCGGCGTCCGATCCCATTACGTGGCAAGCGTTTTCGCCGCACCGCTGCTGATCGAGTCGGACGGCTTGATCGTCAACATCTCCTCACCCGGCGCACAGCGCTACATGCACAACGCGGTCTACGGCGTCGCGAAGACCGCACTGGACCGCCTCACCGCAGACATGGCCCACAACCTCGCCGACACCAAAGTCACCGTGGTCTCGCTATGGCCAGGAATCGTTGACACCGAACTCCTGCAACTGGTTCCGGCCGACGCCCAGGGCCACCGCCTCGTCACCCTGCCGGGCGAAGGCACCTTCGACCTCGCCCAGGCGGAATCCCCCCACTTCCCCGGCCGCGCGGTCGTCGCCCTCGCAACCGCCCCTGACCGCCACTCCCGCACCGGATCCGCCTGCCGCGTAGCCGACCTCGCCGATACCTACGGCTTCACCGACCTAGACGGCCGCATCCCCCGCACCGACTAACCCCACCCCACCGCGTCCACACCACCAACGACAAGGAAGCCCCTCCCGCGCACAAGTCGTGCAGCCGCGCACGAAATTGCCAACAATACCGTGCGCGGCTGCACAGTTCACGCGCGGCGACCACCGCAGATCACTCGACGGCCCCACCGATGACGACTCGCGCTTATCCAAAGCGTTTGGGACGCAACCACAGGCAGATGACCACGCTGGAACCGTCACCACCCACCTCTCCTTCCTCCAAAGCGCTTGGAACGCAACCACAGCCAGATGACCACCTCGGGAACACGACATTGCGCACCTGACCGATAACTAAAGCCGGGTACGGCAGGCGACGCGCCCAGCACTGCTTCACAGGAAAACGTGGACAGGTCTTCAGCTTTCTCTGAACTGTCCACCTCTGGAGTCCTAAGCAGCACTTGCCCGGATAGGTCCACCTTCACGGGGTCTCTGGGTGTACTGGTTCGGGTTCGTGTGCTGAGAGATCCTCCGGTGGTGTGCTGTCTCAGAAGTTTTCGACTGGTTCATCGGATGACCGGAGCAGTGCTGGGCGCGTGAGGTGGGGTCCCCGACCTTAGTTATCGGTCAGGTGCGCGGTGTCACGTTGCGGAGGTGGTCACCTGGCTGTGGTGCTGTTCTCGAGCGCCTTCAAAGGCGGCAAATATGTCGTGTGGACGTTTCCGGGCCCGCCGGGGCTCCGATGCGCACTCCTTGTTCCGGCCGAGCACCCTTTCTTCAACCCTCACACCAGGTGTAGCGGGTGCTCGGGTCACAGAAACGATGTTCGGCTGACCGAGGGGGCGCGGGGTGCACGATCAACGACACCCGGGCTGGTGCTATCGGCGAAATCCGCACTCCCACTCGGGATCTGCACTCGGAACAGGGCCATAAAGCCAGTGCGGATCCCGAGAGAGAGAGAGAGAGAGCAGATCTCGCTGGCATGCGGTTTAGGCGATGCCGAGGAAGCGTTGACTGTGCAGGCGGGGTTGGTGTGCCATGCGAGGTGGACGTGGGGTGGCGGGGCGTCCGGGATGTCCAAGTAGACAACTCCGGGGTGGGGTGCGCGGGTGCGGGCTACGGCGGGGGCGCCACCGTAGCCCGGTTTGCCGCGACCAGTTCGATCCACTCCTCGAAGTTCTGGCAGGTGATGATCGGGCGGTTCGGGTCGCGATGATCCCCGGATTCGGCGTGGGTGGTGCCGGATACCGCGTTCACCACGAGCGGATAGCCGGCGAGATCGGCCCAGCGCAGATCGGTTGCGGTTGCGAGCGGCGAGTTTACGGCGACGGCGAGTATGCGCTGTTCGGTGGCGATCATTCGCGATTCGAGATGGCCGGGCAGCTGGGTCTCGCCGCGGTATATGGCGACATCGATGGACCTGGCCTCGAGCGCGGCCAGCGGATCGTCGATACGTCGTAGTGTGATGCGCCCGCCGAGTGCCTCGTAGCGGCGGCGGGTCGGGGCCAGCCAGGTGGCGGGCGGCAGCCAGGCGAAGCCCATCTCGATGGCGGCGCGGGATGGGAGCTGAGCGATGATCGTGTCGACGTCGGCAAGGATTCGCCTGGCATGCGCCAGTAGTTCGGCACCCTCCTCGGTCAGTTCGAAGCGCCGGGAGGTGCGTTCGATGAGCCGGCACTCGATGTGCCGCTCCAACTGCTGGATCGTCCTGGTCAGCACGGGTTGGCTCAGGTGGAGTCGGACGGCGGCCCGCGTGTAGTTCGCCTCCTCGCACAGTGCGACGTACGCACGGAGATGCCGTAGCTCGATGTTCGCCGATCCGCCTGCGCTCCGACCGCCCGCAGCAGACGAAATCGCCCCGTCCGGCAACGCGCGCTCGTCCATGCTTCCAGCGCATACATGGTGCGCAGAAAGCATTTCACAGACGAAAGACCAGAACGTACGGTCACTGTAGTGACCGCAACCCTCGCTCCCGCACCGCGCCACAGCCTCGCACCCGCCTTCGCCGCCGCCGCAGGATTGGCCGCCGCGATGGGTGTCGGCCGGTTCGTCTACACGCCGCTGCTGCCGATCATGGTGGACGCGCACCAGATCACCACCAATGACGGCGCGGTGATCGCGACCGCCAACTACGCCGGCTATCTACTCGGCGCCATCCTGCTCACCCGCTGGCCGGAACTGAACAGCCGCAACACCTTCCGCATCTCCGCCGCCCTGCTGATCATCAGCGAGCTGCTGATGGCCGTGCCCGCGCCGATGATTTTCCCTGCGGCACTGCGCCTTATCGCCGGCGTCACCAGCGCTGTCATCTTCGTCGCGTGCGCCGGGGTGGCCGCCAGACACGGCAGCAGTCGGGACGCGGCCGGAATCGCCATCAGCGGAGTCGGTTTC
Organism: Nocardia sp. NPDC046473; assembly: GCF_040645995.1. NCBI lineage: Bacteria > Bacillati > Actinomycetota > Actinomycetes > Mycobacteriales > Nocardiaceae > Nocardia > Nocardia sp. NPDC046473. The sequence continues at coordinate 102,664 of NZ_JBEYZJ010000016.1, read as the reverse complement.
GGCATCGCGCTCACCGGGTTGCTGGTGCTGGCGGTGCGACCGTTCCTGGGTTGGCAGAGCATGTGGCTGGTCTCGGCCGCGCTGACCGTACTGTTGCTGCTGCCCGCGTTGCGGCTCGATATCCAGCCCGGTCGCCGCGCGGGCAAGGCCACCATCCGATCGAAGGGTGCGTGGCGGGCGCTGCTGGTGTCCTATTTCCTGGAGGGCCTCGGGTACATCGTGATCGGCACGTTCCTGGTGGCAGCGGTCAGCGATCAACGCGGACAAGTAGTCGGCGCGTGGATCTGGGTGGTGGTCGGCGCGGCCGCGGTGCCGGCCACCGTGCTGTGGGGCGTTGCCGCGCGTCGCTGGAGTCCGGCGGTCGCGATGCCGATCGCGCTACTGGCGCAGTGCGTTTCGGCGGTGCTGCCCGCCGTGTCGACCGCGGTGTGGCCTGCCCTGCTGTCGGCGGCGCTGTTCGGCGCGACCTTCGTCGGCATCGTCATGCTGGCGATTCGGATCGGCGGTGAACTGTCGGACGGCAACGCGGCGGCACCACTGACCGCCGTTTATGGTGCGGGGCAGATGCTCGGTCCGTTGGTGGTGGCGCCGGTGCTCGGCGACAGCTATCCGGCCGCGTTCGTCATCGCCGCCATTGTGCTGGCGGGCGCGACGATCGCGGCCGGTGTGGTGACGCGCCTGATCAGGCGAACTTGATCTCCAGGCCGATGCCGACGATGGCGATGAGCCAGACCAGGCCGGTGAAAACAGTGATTCGGTCGAGGTTTTTCTCCACAACGGTCGAGCCAGAGAGGCTGGACTGCACACCGCCGCCGAACAGGCTGGACAGACCTCCACCCTTGGCGCGGTGCAGCAGCACCAGCAGCACCAGCAGCACGCTGGCGATGATCAGGAGGATATCGAGGAACATCCGCATGCCGGACAGTGTATGCGGACGATCCGATCCCACCGAATCAGGCACTCGGCAAGGGCGATCCTAAGCAGGCAAGATCGCGACCAAGTGGGTGATCTGGTCGTCCCCAATGGTGAATTTGTACGCCTCCTGCTCGCGGATCTGATCCTGCGCGGTGAGCCTGACCTGGTGCTGATGCATGTGCTCGGCCCAGGAGCGGACCACGAACGCCTCGACGTAGCGATCCAGCACGCCGATGTCGCGATACAGCCGCCACTCCATCGCACCGGTGCGCTGCCTGGACCGGCCGACGAACACCATCGCGGACATGAACTCGTCCAGATTCTCCGGCGGCACGTCGTAGGTGCGCAGCACCATGACCGGTCCGTCGGCCGGATCGGGTTCGACGACGACCTGCGGTTCCGGCCAGAACGCCGCAGGCGTCTGATCCACGTTCTCCGCGTTGTGGCTGATCGGCAGCCACACCGTGCTCACCGCACAGAGCCCGAGCAGCACCGCCGCGGTCAGCAGCGCGAACACCGGCCCGGCCGCGCCGGCCACCACACCCCACACCAGCGAGCCGATCGCCTGCCCGCCCATGAACACCAGCAGATACACCGAGAGCCCGCGCGCACGCACCCACGCGGGCAGCAGCAACTGCATGGTCGAGTTCATCGTGGACATGGCGAGCAGCCAGGCGAAACCGGCGAAGACCAGCAGCACCAACACCAGCGGCACCACGTGCAGCACCGCGGTCCCCGCCGAGGCGATCCCGAACAGCACGGCGGCCGTGCTCAGCCGCTGCGTGGGCGTCATCAGGGTGCGCAGCCGCCCCAGGCCGATGGCGCCGAGCACCGCGCCGATGCCGAGCGCGGCCAGCATCAGCCCGTAGCCGGACGAACCGAGCCCGAGCTCGTCGCGCGCGATCACCGGCAGCAGCGCCCACACCGCGCTCGCCGGTGCGATGAACAGGATCGAGCGCAGCAGCACCCGCCGGATCGCGGGTGCCGCCTTGATGAACCGGGTCCCGGCCTGCAGCGCCGCCAACGGACGTTCGCTCGGCAGCTGTCGATCCGTCGCGGGCCTGCGCCACAGCGCGAGCACCGCGACGATGCCGCCGAACGACACCGCGTTGAGCACGAACACGAACGTCGGCCCGGACAGCGAGACCAGCACACCCGCGATCGCGGGTCCCACCGCGCGCCCGATATTGATGCTCATGCTGCCGAGCGCCGCCGCCGACGGAATCTGTTCGCGCGGCACCAGTTCCGGCTGAATCGCCTGCCAGGCGGGCCCGGTGAGAGCCTGCCCGCAGCCGATCAGGAACAGCAGAATGAGCAGCACCGACGGGGTGGTGTGCCCGGTCGCCGTCGATACCGCGAGCACCGCGGCCAGCACCGCCATCGTCGACTGGGCGCCCAGCAACAGCCTGCGCCGATCGACCAGGTCGGCGATCACGCCAGACGGAATGGCGAGCAGCATCACCGGCAGCGTGATCGCGGTCTGCACGAACGACACCAGCACGGCCGCATTCGGCTCGTCGACCAACACCCACTGCGCGCCGACCGTCTGCATCCAGGTACCGAGATTCGACACCAGCTGCGCGATCCACAACGCGCGGTACACCCTCGACCTCAACGGAGCCCAGGTCGAGACAGCGGTGTTAGGCGCGGTGATCACTCACCGAAGCTTAGCGATCCGAACGGCAGGGCCGCCGCGCCGGTAGCGACGGCACGCCGTCGCGGTTGGCCCACGCCTGGTCACCGTGCCGGGGACGATCCGCGGCCACCAGCGCGGCGGAATCCGGCAACTCAGCCGGGTGCGTGGCACGTAACGCACTGTTGAACCGCCGGTTCCGAGCCAGCCGATATCACGGTCCGCCGTTGCCCGCCGGACACCGACGCAGAAGCTGTGCACTGGTGTGCCAGCACCACCCGCGGCCACCTGACGTGGCCACAAAATCGCTGCTGCGGATATCGTCGATTCGCCTTACGGTGATCGACACCATGAGGGTCGGCATGATGCCGCGAGCTGATATCCGGTTCTGCATACGGCAGGCGTGAATCGGTTGCGGTTCAGTCCATCCGGTCCGTTGTGTCGCTGATACTCGGACGACTACTAGTGAGAACCAGTGCCACGGTGAGGAGGGCGGCACCGAGCATGCCGAGTGGAGTCAGTCGTTCGCCGAGGACGATGGCGGCGAGGATGGCGCCGGTGAGGGGTTCGAGTAGCGCGAGGATCGCGGCGGTGCCGGGCCCGGCGTCGGGTAGGCCGCGGAAGTACAGGGTGTAGGCGATTGCTGTCGGCACCAATCCGAGGGCCGCGAGCAGGGCGAGGCTGCCGGGGTTCGGCTCGAAGGTGATTCCGGTGGTGATCGCAAGGGGTGCGAGTAGCACTGCGCCGCCGGTGAATCCGAGGCCGGTCGTGGTCATCGGGTCGAGACCGGATACCGGCCGGGCGCTGATCACCGTGACAGTTGCGAACGCTGCTGCGGCCGCGACGGCGAGAGCAGCACCGGCAAGTAGTCCGGCGGATCCCACGTCTTCGGACGGCACGCCGACCAGCAGCGCCAAACCGGACAGGGCGAGCCCGATCGTCGCGGCCCGCCTGCGGTCCATGGCACGGCGGCCGGTGAGCTGTTCCAGCACTGCAACCACCACCGGCGACGCACCGATGGTGATCAGCGTGGCGACGCTGACCGACGATGCCGCTACTGCACCGAAGTAGCACGCTTGGAAGGTAGCGGCCAGAACAGCGACCGCGCCGATTCTGCGCCAGGCCAACAGATTTCGTGGCCACGGCCGCCGCGTTGCGGCAAGTAACGCGACAAGCAGCAACCCGCCGACGGCAAGTCGGCAGGTGGCCACCGCAATCGGTGACAACCCGGTGACACGCCCGAGCAGAGTGCCGAGCAATCCGCCGGTGCCCCAGAGCATTCCGGCACCGACAAGGTAGACCAGCCCGGAACGGCCGGTCGTGGACAGAGATATGGACATGAAGGTTTCGCGCTCCTGCGACAGAGAGGGATGGGTCGCGGAAGCGAGGTGCACAACGAATGCCGAACAGACGCACAAGCCCGTGCGGTCCGCCCTCAGACCGCGCGCCGCCGCAGCGAACGCGCAGGTATGAGGATCGGACGCAAACCCGGCACGGCCCGCCAAACCAGGCATCGCCGCAACGAACACGCAAGTACGCGAAACGAACGCCGACCGGCAGGCCCCGCAACCATGCGTCGCCGCAACGAATCCGCAGGCACGCGGAACGAACGCCGACCGGCAGCCCCCGCAAACCATGCGTCGCCGCAACTAATCCGCAAGTACGCGAAACGAACGCCGACCGGCAGCCCCCGCAAACCACGCGTCGCCGCAACTAATCCGCAAGTACGCGAAACGAACGCCGACCGGCGTGGCCCGCCGGACCGCGCACGCCACAGCGATTGCGCAGATACGTGGAAGAGCACCGCCGAACTCGGCATGCTCAGACCGCGAATCACGCAACGAACGCGCAATACGGGCGCCACCTGGCACGGTCGGTCAGACCGCGCATGGCTGGGCTAATGCGGAAGTACGCCTACACCTCGCTCAGGAGGCAGGCGGCGGGGTGATCGGAAAACATCGGTGCACGCGGCCGATCCTAACGCGTGGCGCCACGGCTTGTCGCATGCATTACCGCGAGCGCGCGTAGCGCCGGATCTTCCCCAGTCCTGCCCGCGTTCTCGGCATGCGCACACGACAGCCACGACGACTTGACGTACGAGGTGTCCTCTTTACGTAGGTTGCAGCGTGCGTCAAGAGGATGCAACGTTCGCCAAGTGACACCGCACTGACTCGCTCGACTCGGGGCCAGAGACTGCACGGCGTCCGGCTATTGCCGCTCCGGTGCGCGGAGCGACGGATCTGCCGCGATCCTGGCTGCGGTCTGGGCGTCCGGTGGGTAGGGGCGTGCTCGCACGGTCCACTCGGGGCGCAGCTCGGGGATTGTCACCTGCTGTTCGTCCCAGTCGGAATGCAGCCGACCGGTCCAGTCCATCTCGGCCATGCCGTAGGGGTCGCCGAGGGTGTCGGCGAGGTGGTCGTTCCATGCCGAGTACGACGTGGTCAGCGTGTATGCCTCCGGCACACGAAGTTTCAGCAACCACCTACCGTGCGCCCATTCATGGTCGCCGAGAAGCGCATTCGCGGTACGCCGCACGGAAGCACCGCGAAGTCCGCGGCCCGGCCAGCACCATACCGGCGGCGCGTCTCCGCAATCGATACCGCGCCTTGCCATTTCGGCGGTCATCACCCGAAACGCAGGCCGAAGATTCGACGAAACGAGATCCCAGCTCGCGCGGTAGCGACCGCCGGCCCGCAACGCGGCGACCACCTCGGGCGCCTGCAGCGTCCACAACCTCACCTGCTCGACCTATTCGTCGACCGAATCGGCGTAAACCCGCATCATGTCCGCGACCAGCGTCAGCACGGCGTCATCGAGTTCGGGGCGCTGGTACACCCCGCGAACAACCGCCTGTCCCGAAAACACATGCAGCGCCATGAAGAACAGCGGTTCGCGCAACCGCTGCGGATACTGATCCAACACTCCGGTGCGGTCGACCGCGGCGACGATCTCGTCGTAATAGTTCTCGACCGTCGGCGCGATCCGGACCCGCAGTTCGGCGTCCGAGCGAGCCGCGAGGTAGATCTCGCGCAGCGCGTGCGTGACGCTGTCGGACTGAGCCTCCTGCAGGAAGCGCAACGCGGTGTCGAGCGGATTCGCGTGTTCACCGAGGTGTTCCATCACCACGGTGAACGCGGCGAGCTGCCGCGTGACGATCTCCTCGGCGGTCCGCACGATCAGGTCGAGCCTGCTGTCGAACTGCCGGAACATCGCCCCGACGGACAGGCCGGCCCGACCACAGATCTCCTGCACGGTCGTGCGCTGATAACCGACCTCGCCGATAGCGGCGACCGTCGCATCGATCAACTTGGCGACGGTGGCGGCGCGGCGTTCCTGCTGCGTCCGGCGTGGACGCGGTGTTTCGGCGCTCCCGGTCATGACTGCCCATCCTGCCTGGTCCCGCTCGAACCGGCCGTCATCGGGTCAGCGTGATCGTTGACACAGCGACAGCGTGGACCCTACAGTCGACCGCCAGTTAGGAAATAATTGCTCTCTTTTCTCTCGAGAGCTGGCTCACAACGTTGCGTAGAGGTCGAGGAGTTCCGAATGAAGAAGGGCACTGCCGCGGGCACCAAACGGATGCTCGCGCAAACTTGCCTAGCTCTGACCGCAGGGTTGACCGTCGCGGTATGTCCGGTGCTGATCGGCCCGGCGCACGCGGATCCGGTGCCGGTGGCACCGCCGCTGCCGTTCCCGCTACCGCCCGCGCCGCCGTTTCTTGATCAAGGTTTCTACAACCCCGATCCGGCCGAGGTCGCTGCCGCACAACCCGGGGAGATCCTGGCGGCCCGACAGGTCAATCTCGCGAACTTCTTCCTGATCCCACTGAACGTGCGAGCCTGGCAGTTGTCCTATCGCAGCAGCAACACCCGCGGCGAGCCGATCCCCGCGGTGGCCACCGTGATCGTGCCGTACCGGCCGTTCCCCACGCCGGACCGGAGCCTGGTCGCCTTCCAGTTCGCCGAGGACTCGCTCTCGCAGAACTGCGCGGCATCGTATGTGCTGCAGATGGGTTCGCTGCCCAACCCGACCAACCCGGTGATCTCCGCGGAATTCATCGAGGTGCAGGCCATGCTGCAACTCGGCCATGCCGTCGTGGTGCCGGACCATCAGGGACCGAACGCGGCGTACGCGGCCGGACCGCTCGGCGGCCGGATCACCCTGGACGGGATCAGGGCCGTCGAGAACTTCGAACCGGCCGGACTGCCCGGCACCGCGACCCGGACCGCGCTGTGGGGCTACTCGGGCGGCGCCATTCCGACCGCACACGCCGCCGAACTGCAGGCCGAGTACGCGCCGGAGCTGAACCTGGTCGGCTCCGCGGTGGGCGGCCTGATGGCGGATATCGGCATGGCCATCGACTACAACAACGCCACGTCGACCTTCGGCGGCGCGGTGCTCGGTGGATTGTTCGGTGTAGCAAACGAATACCCCGAGCTCAACCAGTTCATCGAGCGGTACATGAACCCGCTCGGCAAGGGGCTCCGAGTGGTCCATCAGGGACAGTGTGTCGCCCTGCAGTTCGCGGCGTTCCCGTTCGTGAACATCAAGGGCCTGTTCGATTATCCCGGCGACCCGATGCGCGCACCCGAATTGCAGCCCATGCTCCGGGAATTGAGCCTCGGGCACCGCGGCACGCCCCAGTTCCCGCTGTACATCTACGAGGCGCCGCTGGACGAGGCGATGCCGGTGAACGCGGTCAACAAGCTCTATGACACCTACTGCAAGGATCCGAACGCGACCGTCGCCTACACCCGCGAGCTGATCAGTGAGCACGGCATCGCCGCGGTATCCGGGGCAGGCTCGGCCGCGATGTGGCTGAACGATCGGCTCAACGGCGTGCCCGCCGCGCCGGGCTGCAGCAATCGCGACGTGCCGTTGCAGATCCTCGATCCCGGCGCGTTCGCCACGTTCGCCAACGCCGTCGGCCAGACCCTCGCCTCCGCCCTCGGCATGCCGGTCTGACCTGCCGGAGACCGGGCCGGACCGCACGCCATCGGTAGCATCGCCGTCATGTCGGCTACTTTCGTGCGGTTCGGCTCGGTCGCCCTGTTGGGTCTCCTCGCGGTCACTGCCTGCTCCAGCGGCGACACGAACACGAACACGACCGCGCCGGGCTTGGCGGGCCGCACCTTCCTCTCCACCGCGGTCGACGGCGCGCCGATTCCCGGCGGCGGCCCACTGACCCTTTCCTTCAAAGACGACCGGATCGCCGCCGACGCGGGCTGCAATTCGTTCTCGGGCGCGGTCGCACTGGACAACAACAAGCTGCACGTGACCGGCCTGGCCGGCACTCTCATGGCCTGCGCGGGCGACCACGCGGGTGCCGACGAATGGCTCAACGGGCTGCTGACTTCCGATCCCACCTGGCAGCTCGACGACACCAAGCTGACCTTGAAGAACGACAAATTGACGGTGACCATGCAGGACAAGAAGGTGGCCAACCCCGACCGCCCGATCAAGGGCCGCACCTGGATCGTCACCGCCCTCATCACCCCCGACGCCCAAATCCGTTCCCAGACAATCGATGAGGTGAAACCAACCCTCACCATCGCCGACGACGGCGCCGTCTCCGGCACCGCGGGCTGCAACCGAATGACCGGCCACGCAACAGGCCCCGACATCGACCTCACCTTCCAGATAGCCACCACCAAGATGCTGTGCTCCCCCGAGGTAATGGAGGTCGAGCAAGCAGTCCTGAAAGCCTTGGACGGCAAGACAACCGCCACAGTAGACGCCGACACCCTCACCCTCCGCAACCTCAACGGCAACGGCCTCACCCTGCGCGCCGAGTAATCAGCGCACGACGAACCCGTCCTCCAGATAGGCCGTAATGCCCTCGGCCCGAGCGCGGTTCGCTGCCGCCACCCGCTTGTCCAGCACCGCAGGCAGCAGCGCCGCGGCCGCGGCTGCGTCACACCAGGCCCAGCTCCGAAGCTCTTGCGCGGGAAGCGCTATCGCCTCGGCCTGTTCGGCGCTCAGCACGCCGCCGTCGAAGACCAGCATCACCCCATCGGTCGGATAGCGGCCCGACGGAACCCAATCCAGCACCAGCAGCCGCCCGATGGACACCGTCAAACCCAACTCCTCGCCGACCTCTCGGACGACTGCGGCGTATGGCGATTCATCGGCTTCCACAACGCCGCCCGGCAGCTCCCAATGGTCCTTATAGGTCGGCTCGACCAGCAACACGTGTTCCGCCGCATCGACGAACAGCGCACCGGCCGCCATCGGCTTACGCGGCAGTGCCGCAAGGTATTCGGCTCGCTCGGTCGGCATGGGCCACAGCGTATCCGCCCCGTGACACAGCAGAGCCGGGCAGCGCTGGTGCGGTGCCCGGCTCTGGTGGGTGAAAACTGTTACGGCAGTGGGCCGCCTGCGGCGATCGCGGACAGGGTGGCGAACTCGTCACCCTTGAGCGAGGCACCGCCGACCAGTGCGCCGTCGATGTCGGTTTGGCCGACGAGCTCGCCGACGTTCTTGGCGTTGACCGAGCCGCCGTACAGCACGCGGACACCCGCGGCGATCTCCGGGGAGGCCAGCTCGGCCAGTTCCGCACGGATCGCGCCGCAGACTTCCTGCGCGTCGGCGGGGGTGGCGACCTTGCCGGTGCCGATGGCCCAGACCGGCTCGTAGGCGATGACGACCTTCGAGATCTCCTCCGCCGTCAGGCCTTTCAGCGAACCACGCAGCTGCTCGAGGTTGTACTCGACATGCGTCTTCGCCTCGCGGACGTTCAGGCCCTCACCGATGCAGACGATCGGCGTGATCCCGTACTTCAGCGCCTGCTTCGCCTTGGCGAGCACGGTGGCGTCGTCCTCGTGGTGGTACTGCCGCCGCTCGGAATGGCCGACCGCCACGAAGGTGCAGCCGAGCTTGGCCAGCATGGCACCGCTGATCTCACCGGTGTAGGCACCTGAGTCGTGCGCCGAAATATCTTGCGCCCCATAGGTGAGCAGCAGCTTGTCGCCCTCCACCAGCGTCTGCACGCTGCGCAGGTCGGTGAACGGCGGCAGCACCGAGACATCGACCTTGGCGAAGTACTTCTCCGGCAACGCGAACGCGATCTTCTGCACCAGCGCGATCGCCTCGAGGTGGTTGAGGTTGAGCTTCCAGTTGCCCGCGATGAGCGGCTTCCTGGCCAGAGACTTTGTCACAGTCGTAGCACTCCTCAATCTTCCAGCACTGCGATGCCCGGAAGTTCCTTGCCCTCCAGGTATTCCAGCGACGCGCCGCCGCCGGTGGAGATGTGCGAGAAACCGTCGTCGGGCAGCCCGAGCGCACGCACGGCCGCGGCGGAGTCGCCACCGCCGACGACGGTGAACGCGCCCTTACCGGTCGCGGTGACGATGGCCTCGGCCACGCCCTTGGTACCGGCCGCGAAGCTCTCGAACTCGAACACGCCCATCGGGCCGTTCCAGAACACCGTCTTCGCCTCGGTCAGCAGCGCGGCGAACCGACTGGTCGACTCGGGGCCGATGTCCAGACCCATCCAGCCGTCCGGAATCTCATGCGCCGGAACGACCTTCGAGTCCGCGTCGGCCGCGAACTTGTTCGCCACCACGATGTCGCGCGGCAGGTGGATGACGTCGGCGTACCGGTCGAGCAGGTCCTTGCAGGTGTCGATCATCTCTTCCTGCAGCAGCGAGGTGCCCACCGAAAGACCCTGTGCGGCAAGGAAGGTGAAGCACATGCCGCCGCCGATGACCAGCGTGTCCACCTTCGGCGCGAGCGCCTCGATGACCGCGAGCTTGTCGGAGACCTTGGACCCGCCGAGCACGACCGCGTACGGCCGCTCGGTGTCCGTGGTCAGCTTGGCGAGCACCTCGACCTCGGCGGCGACCAGCTTGCCCGCGTAATGCGGCAGCAGCTTGGCCACGTCGTACACCGACGCCTGCTTGCGGTGCACCACACCGAAACCGTCGGACACGAACGCACCGTCGTCACCGACCAGCTCGACCAGCGCGGCCGCGAGCTTGCCCCGCTCCGCGTCGTCCTTGCTGGTTTCACGCGGGTCGAAGCGGATGTTCTCCAGCAGGAGCACATCGCCGTCGGTCAGCCCCTCGGAGCGCGCGAGCGCGTCCCCGCCGACCACGTCACCGGCGAGCTGGACATTGCGGCCCAGTTCCTCGGCGAGCTTCGCGGCCACCGGAGCCAGCGAAAGCTTCGGATCCCGCTCGCCTTTCGGCCGACCGAGGTGCGCGGTGACGACCACCTTGGCGCCGGCCTCGACCAGCGCCTTCAGCGTGGGCACCGACGCGATGATCCGACCGGGATCGGTGATCTGGCCGCTGTCGTCGAGGGGGACGTTCAGGTCGGAGCGCACCAGCACGCCCCGACCTTCGACACCCTCGTTGAGCAGGTCGTCGAGAGTTTTGACTGTCATGGCCTCAGAGCGACTTGCCGACGAGGCCGATGAGGTCGGCGAGACGGTTCGAGTAGCCCCACTCGTTGTCGTACCAGCCGACGACCTTCACCTGATCGTCGATGACCTTGGTCAGCGGCGCGTCGTAGATGCAGGAGTGCGGGTCGGTGACGATGTCGCTCGACACGATCGGGTCCACGTTGTACTTGAGGTAGCCCTTGAGCGCGCCCGCGGCGGCGGCCTGGTACGCGGCGTTGATCTCCTCGATCGAGGCCGACTTGCCCAGCTTGACCGTGAGGTCGGTGACCGAGCCCGTCGGGACCGGCACGCGCAGCGCGTAGCCGTCCAGCTTGCCCTGCAGCTCGGGGAGCACCAGGCCGATGGCCTTCGCGGCGCCGGTGCCGGTGGGCACGATGTTCAGCGCGGCGGCGCGGGCGCGACGCAGGTCGGCGTGCGGCGCGTCCTGCAGGTTCTGGTCCTGCGTGTATGCGTGGATGGTGGTCATCAGGCCACGCTCGATGCCGAAGGCATCGTGCAGCACCTTGGCCAGCGGGCCGAGGCAGTTGGTGGTGCACGAGGCGTTGGAGATGATGTTCTGGCTGCCGTCGTACTTGTCGTCGTTGACGCCCATGACCACGGTCAGGTCCTCACCCTTGGCGGGTGCGGAGATGATGACCTTCTTGGCGCCGGACGCGAGGTGGCCCTTGGCCTTCGTCGCGTCGGTGAAGATGCCGGTCGACTCCACGACCACGTCGACACCCAGGTCGCCCCACGGCAGTGCCGACGGGCCCTCCTTGATGGCCAGCGCCTTGAGCCGCTGGTCACCGACCACGATGGTGTCGTCGCCGTCGAGCGAGACGTCCTGCGGCAAGCGGCCGAGGATCGAGTCGTACTTGAGCAGGGTCGCGAGGGTCGCGTTGTCGGTGAGGTCGTTGACCGCGACGATCTCGATGTCGGTGGTGCCCAGCGCCTTCTGCGCCTCCACCGCCCGGAAGAAGTTACGTCCGATACGACCGAAGCCGTTGATGCCTACCCGGACAGTCACGTTATCGCTCCTCAGCTTTCAAGCGGATCATTCCGATGTCTTGTAACAGTAGTGCCCGCCTGTTACCGCACTGACATGCACCTGGACACACCACCACGGTAACCAGCGAAATCAATCACCGACCGGTCTGTTTCCTCACAGTACGGTCCGCCTACCTGCGACGCAGCACTGTCAATCACCCTGGCATTCCAATGCGGCACTCCCCCGGTGGTGACATACGTCCCCTTTGCCCGCATCCGCACCACCCGCGAGAATCCGCACTGGCTCTCGGGATCGGCACTCGAAATAGGGCTCTGAAGCCAGTGCGGATCCCGAGAGTCGGTGCGGGATCTGGAGCGCTCTCAGCGCGAAACCCGAACAGACCTCCGGCCGGGTGCCCATGAAGGCAACCGGCCGGGTGACGACTTGGTCAGGCTTCGTCGAGCAGTTCCGCGGTGACGGCCGACTCGGTATCGGGGATACCGAGCTCCTTGGCGCGGCGGTCCGCCATCGACAACAGGCGCCGAATCCGGCCCGCCACAGCGTCTTTCGTCATCGGCGGGTCGGCGAGCTGGCCGAGTTCCTCCAGTGACGCCTGACGATGCTGCACGCGCAGCTTGCCCGCGGCGGCGAGATGGTCGGGCACGTCGTCACTGAGGATCTCCAGCGCGCGCTCCACCCTGGCGGCCGCGGCGACCGCGGCCCTGGCCGAACGGCGCAGGTTGGCGTCGTCGAAGTTGGCCAGCCGGTTGGCGGTAGCCCGCACCTCGCGGCGCAGCCTGCGCTCCTCCCAGACGATCCGGGTGCCGTGCGCCCCCATCCTGGTGAGCAGCGCGCCGATCGCCTCGCCGTCGCGCACCACGACCCGGTCGGTGCCGCGCACCTCCCGCGCCTTCGCGGTGATGCCCAGCCTGCGGGCCGCACCGACGAGCGCGAGCGCCGCCTCCGGACCCGGGCAGCTGACCTCCAGCGCGGAGGAGCGACCGGGCTCGGTGAGCGAGCCGTGCGCGAGAAACGCTCCGCGCCAAGCGGCTTCGGCGTCCGCGATGCTGCCGCCGACCACCTGGGCCGGCAGCCCGCGCACCGGGCGACCGCGCACATCGAGCAGCCCGGTCTGCCGGGCCAGCGCCTCGCCCTCCTTGGACACCCGCACCACGTAGCGGGAGGTCTTACGCAGACCACCCGCGCCGAGCACGTGCACGTCGGAGCCGTAGCCGTATAGCTCGAAGATCTCCCGGCGCAGCCTGCGTGCGATGGAACCCATGTCCACCTCGGCTTCGACGATCACCCGGCCACCGACGATGTGCAGGCCGCCCGCAAAGCGCAGCAGCGCGGACAGTTCCGCCTTGCGGGAACTGACTTGCGACACCGTGAGCCTGCTCAGCTCGTCTTTCACATCGGCTGTCATCGCCACGAGACGCGCTCCTTTCCACCCAACCCGGAACGCACATCCTGACCCATGTGCCGTCCCTCGACTCGAAGCCCTGCCATTTGCGGCCGAGGTTGCCGGATCAGTTGATCCAGTGCGGCGGCAAGCTTTCCGGGGTGATGCCGGTCCGTCCCCGCCTCGGCGACATCGGAGAAGGTTACCCGTGCGCGCAACTGTTCGGCAGCTCTCGCCACATGTTCTCTTTCGCGACCCTCGGGCACCGAGCCCGAATCGACCAAGACTTCGTCGACCACGAATTCCGGTGCGTGCTGGGACAATACATGCAGGTGCCGTTCGGCGGAGAAACCCGCCGTTTCGCCGGGCTCGGCGGCGAGGTTCAGCACGAGAACTTTTCTGGCTCGGGTGTACACCAGCGCCTCTCGTAGTTCGGGGACGAGCACATGGGGGATGACGCTGGTGAACCAGGATCCTGGTCCGAGAACGACCACATCGGCGTGTTCGATGGCCGAGGTGGCTTCCTGACTGGCCGGCGGGTCCGACGGGATCAACCGCACCCGCCGCACCTTGCCGGGGGTGGTCGCGATGGCGACCTGACCACGAATGCAACGGCTGACGCGCGGATCCGCTTCCAGCCCAGCCACATCCGCTTCGATGTCGAGCGCGATGGGCGACATGGGCAGCACCCGTCCGGTGATGCGCAACATCTTCGCGAGCTCATCCAACGCGGCGACCGGGTCGCCGAGCACCTCGGCCAGGCCCGCGAGAATGAGGTTGCCGACCGAGTGACCGGCCAGCGCGCCGGTGCCGCCGAAGCGATGTTGCACGGTCTGCGTCCAGATGCCGTCGGATTCCTCGGCCAGCGCGGCCAGCGCCATCCGCAGGTCACCGGGCGGCAGCACGCCTAGTTCGGCGCGTAGGCGACCGGACGAGCCGCCGTCGTCCGCGACGGTGACGACCGCACAGATCTTTCTGGTCAACCGCCGGATGGCGGTCAACGTCGCGTAGAGGCCGTGCCCGCCACCCAGCGCGACAATGCTGGGATCCGATTCCCAACCCGTCATTCTCGCCCCAGATCCCGATGCACGACCCGCACCACGTCGGCGGATCCCTCGGGCACGTCGGCGCCCTCGCTCATCAGTTCGCCAAGAGCCTCGGCGATCGCCACGCTGCGGTGCTTGCCTCCGGTGCAGCCCACTGCCACCGTCATGTATCGCTTCCCCTCTTGGCGGTAACCGTTCATCGTCAGGTCGACCAGGTGGTGGCAGGTACGCAGGTAATCATCGGCGCCGGGGCGCGACAGCACGTACTCGCTCACCACTGATTCCTGACCAGTGTGTTCCCGCAATTCCGGTATCCAATGTGGATTAGGTAGAAAACGCACATCCAACACCATGTCGGCGTCCAGTGGAACCCCACGCTTGAAGCCGAAGGATTGCACGGTCAGCTGCAACGCGCTCGGCGCGCCGCCGCCGAAGGCCTCCTCCAGCTTGCGGTGCAGCTGGTGGATGGACAGTTCGGTGGTGTCGATGACCAGGTCCGCCGCGGTTTTCACGGCCGAGAGCCGGATCCGTTCCGCGGCGATGCCCGCCGAGAGTGTGCCATCTTTGCTCTCGCCCTGCAGCGGGTGCCTGCGGCGGGCGAAGCCGAAGCGCCGGATCAGCACGTCATCGGAGGCTTCGAGGAACAGCACCCTGGTCCCGATGCCGAGCTTGCGCAATTGATCGGTCACCACGGAGAGGTCGCCGGTGAAAAACCTGCTGCGCACGTCCATCACCAGGGCGAGGCTGCGGATCGGCGGCTCGGCGGACGCACCGAGTTCGACCATCCGGCCGATCAGCTCCGGCGGCAGATTGTCCGCCACGTACCAGCCGAGATCCTCCAGCACGCGGGCGGCGGTACCGCGGCCCGCGCCGGATAGCCCGGTCACGATGACGACCTCGACCTGCGGGTTCGCCGCTGCGACAGCGCTCGAGGGGCTGGTCCGCCCCTCGGTCTGTCGCGGATTTCCCGCAGTGTTGTTCGATTCGACGCGTGTCATGTCCTACCGGATCCGTCACACGACTGCACCTCGCTGGCGCTCGGCTCCGCCGTGTGCCGTGGCACGCTGTGTCGTCGGTTCACTCGCTCCGCTCGCTCTCTGGGTACCTCTCGAATCATCCCGCACTGGCCCCGGTATCGGGCGCAGACATGCGCAATTACCTTCTGTGGTGCACGTGGACGCTGATTCCTGGCTCGCTGACGCTCACTCACAAACCTGTGATGGAACGGTACCGAGGATATAGGTGGATGGCAGGGAAGCCGATGATTCCGAAGTTTCTCAGCCTCCTTGCAACGCAGCGAGTACCGCTTTCGCGGTGGCCAGCCCGATGCCGGGGACCTCGGTGATCTCCTCCACCGTGGCCTGCTTCAGTTTGGCGACGGAACCGAAATGGGTTACCAGCGCGGTTCGGCGCGCCGCCCCCAGCCCAGGCACCGAGTCCAACGCGGACGCGGTCATCCGGCGCGAGCGTTTGCTGCGGTGGAAGGTGATCGCGAATCGGTGCGCCTCGTCGCGGACCCGTTGCAGCAGGAACAGAGCCTCGCTGTTGCGCGGCATGATCACCGGGTCGCTCTCGCCGGGCACCCACACCTCCTCGAGGCGTTTGGCCAGGCCGATCACCGCCACATCGGTGATGCCGAGTTCATCGAGCACCTCGGCGGCGGCCGCGACCTGGGGTGCGCCGCCGTCCACGACATAGAGGTTGGGCGGGTAGGCGAACTTGCGCGGACGACCGGTGTCCGGATCGATGCCGGGGCGGGAGAGGAGTTCCGTTGTGTCGTCAGCGTTTTCGGCCTCGAGGTCTTCGCCGGCCATCAGGTCGCGCTCCTTTTGCAGCTTGTAGAAGCGCCGCCTGGTCACCTCCCTGATGCTGCCGACGTCGTCGGAACGGCCGTCGCCCGCAGCCTCCTTGATGGTGTAGTGCCGGTACTCGGATTTGCGGGCCAGGCCGTCCTCGAACACCACCAGCGAGGCGACGACGTCGGTGCCCTGCACATGGCTGATGTCCACACATTCGATCCGCAGCGGAGCGCTATCGAGTTCGAGTGCGTCTTGAATGGCTTGGAGCGCAGCCGATCTCGAGGTCAGGTCGCCCGCGCGCTTGAGCTTGTGCTGCTGCAGCGCCTCCATCGCGTTGCGCTGCACGGTCTCGGCGAGGGCCTTCTTGTCGCCGCGCTGCGGCACCCGCAGGTGCACGGCCGAGCCGCGCAGGTTCGACAGCCACTCCTGGAGCTGGTCGGCGTCGGCGGGGAGCTCGGGGACGAGCACCTCGCGCGGCACCACGGTGGCGGGCTGCTCGGCCTCGCCGAGTTCGGCCACCGCGACCTGTTCGCCGTAGAACTGGGTGAGGAACTGCTCGACCAGCACCGCCAGCTCGCTGCCCGCCTCCGGCGCGTCGATGGCGTCGCCGGATTTGTCGACCACCCAGCCGCGCTGGCCGCGCACCCGGCCGTCACGGACGTGGAAGATCTGCACCGCCGCCTCCAACTCGTCGGTGGCGAAGGCGATCACATCCGCGTCGGTGCCGGTGCCGAGCACGACGGCCTGCTTCTCCAGCGCGCGGCGCAGCGCCTGCACGTCGTCGCGCAAGCGCGCGGCGTTCTCGAAGTCCAGGTCCTCGGCGGCCTCCTGCATCCGGCGCTCGAGCTGGCGCACCATGCGGTCGGTGCGGCCGGCCAGGAAGTCGCAGAAGTCCTCCACGATCTGGCGGTGCTCGGCGGCGCTGACCCGGCCGATGCACGGCGCCGAGCACTTGTCGATGTAGCCGAGCAGGCAGGGGCGGCCGATCTGGTTGTGCCGCTTGAACACTCCGTTGGAGCAGGTGCGCGCGGGGAACACGCGCAGCAGCAGGTCCAGGGTCTCCCTGATCGCCCAGGCGTGCGCGTAGGGGCCGAAGTAGCGCACGCCTTTCTTGCGCGCGCCGCGGTAGACGAACAGGCGCGGGAACTCCTCGTTCAACGTCACCGCGAGCACCGGATACGACTTGTCGTCGCGGTACCGCACATTGAATCGCGGGTCGAATTCCTTGATCCAGTTGTATTCGAGCTGCAGCGCCTCCACCTCGGTGGAGACGACCGTCCACTCGACGCTCGCCGCCGTGGTGACCATCTGCCGGGTGCGCGGATGCAGCGAAGCCACGTCGGCGAAGTACGAGTTCAGCCTGCTGCGCAGGCTTTTTGCCTTGCCGACGTAGATGACCTGCCGATGTGCGTCCCGAAACTTGTACACCCCGGGTTCGACGGGAATCGTGCCCGGCTTGGGCCGGTACGTCGCTGGATCTGCCACCCATCAAGCCTATCGAGGACGTCCGACAGGTCCGGCACAGCGCCGGGTTCCGCGTGCCGGTCCGGACGGTCGCGCGGTGATCCGCCGAAACATCCTGCGCGACATGACCGTTTCAGTTGCGCGCGCGACTCACGATTCGTCGATGTCGAACCAGGCCTTGGCGTCGGCGCGGGTCAGTTGGTAGACGACGGCCGTCGAGGCGCCGAGCGAATAGCACACAGCCACGATCCACTGCTCGAACGGCACGTCGATGGGATGGGTTCGCCAGCCGACCACGGCCTGCGCGACCGCCAAGATGATCGCCAGCACCCGCACGCCGCTCGCGCCGCGGGTGAAACCCCACACGACCAGGGCGAGCAACCAGCTGAACAGGAACTGAATCGCCGCGCCACCTGCGGCTTCGGCCCCGAGCGTCAGGCCCATCAGCACCGCGTAGGCGAGGCCGAATCCGGCCAGACCGAAGGCGGCTTCCCTGGCTTCCCGCGCGGGCTCGGGCATCACGCTCAGGGCCCATAATCGCTCGGCGACGGCCAGATCATCGTCCGAAAACTCCGCGCCCACGGCGCTCCCCCACTTCCGATCCACACTCTCGGCCCGAGTCAACGGGCGCGCGGGCAGAACGGTAGATCACCGGGGAGAGTCGGACAACTCGGGCGGAATTACCGTGACCCAAAAATGATCCGGCCGTGATCGGCCCGGGTCCGGGTGAGCATTGCTAGAGCGAAAGTCCGTGACTGCGTAGGGCATCGCGCAGGGCGGACGGGCGCTCCTGGGTCGGCACCGCGTTTACCAGGGCGAATCGACAACCGATGGCGGTCGCGCCGCCGTCTGCCTCGGCGCTGTCGCCGATCATCAGGGTCGCCTCGGGTTCGACGCCGAGTTTGTCGAGGGTCGAGGCGAAGATGCGCGGGTCGGGTTTCACCGCGCCGATCTCGAAGGAGAGGGCGAAGGCGTCGATGTAGCGGTCCCAGTTCCGGGTGGTGAAGGCGGGGCGGATGTCGAAGGCGATGTTGCTGACCACCGCAACCTGAATGCCTTGGGCCGCAAGCAGAGCGAGGACCCCTTCGACGTCGGGGTAGGGCGTCCAGGTCAAGGGATTGATCAGTCGCTCGTAGAGGACGGCCGCTTGGTCATCGGTGGGTACGCCCGATTTGCGCAGGACCTCCGTATAGGCCTGCCGATGCAGCTTCGGATCCAGATCGCGGTTGTCCCAGGCGTACTGGCCGTCGGTGCCGAACTGGACCAGTTGCTCGACCGGCGCCGTCATTCTGCGCAGGATCTCGGTCTTCTCGTGCACGTCGAAGGCCCGGCCGTCGGCGCCGACCATATGGTCCACCCACGAATCGTCGTCCTCGAGTCGAAACAAGGTCCCGGAATAGTCGAATAGCACCGCCTCTATGGTCACGCGGCCAGCCTACCGATCGATTCGCGGTGCGCGACGTCGTCGCAGGCCACGGCCCTGCAGGTAGCGACAGACCGGCCGGTTCCGGACGACAAGTGGTAGCGCGCAATCGAGTTCATCCCGACAGATGGGAAACTTCGGCACCAGTTGCTGCGACGAATTCTCCCGACGTCGATCGACGGACCGTTGGTACGACAAACTCTCCCGCGGTGTCAGTGCCGAGCGTTAGAGTCCCCCCATGAGGCGCGCGCGAGGAACGTGGACGGGTGTGGCGGCGGCGTTGCTGCTCGCCCTCGGGACGGTAACGGCTTGTTCGTCCGACGAGGGCAAGGCGGCCGGTGTCTGCGACACGGTGCCGAACGGAACGCCGGTGGCCGCGACGCCGGCCGGTGCCACGGGCGGTAAGACGCCGGACATCAGCACCAATCCGGAGATCGCCACCGGATACCGGTCGGGGATGACGCCGGTGCACACGAAGACGTTCGCGGTGGCGACGGCGAACCCGGTGTCGACGAAGGCCGCGTGCGCCGTCCTGCGGGACGGCGGCACCGCCGCGGATGCGCTGATCGCCGCGCAGGCGGTGCTCGGGCTGGTGGAACCGCAGGCCTCGGGCCTCGGCGGCGGCTCGTTCATGATGTATTACGACGCGGCCAGCAAAACCGTCGACGCCTACGACGGACGTGAGGTCGCGCCCGCCGCGGCCACCGAGAACTACCTGCGCTGGGTCGATGACGTCGACCGGAGCCAGCCGAAGCCGAACGCGCGAGCCAGCGGTCGATCCATCGGCGTGCCCGGCGTTTTGCGGATGCTGGAGATGGCGCACCGCGATCACGGCAAGACCGGCTGGCGCGAACTGTTCGATCCCGCCATCCAGCTCGCCGATCACGGCTTCCCGATCAGCGCCCGCTTCACCCAGCAGATCGCGGATTCGGCCAAGGATCTCGCCCTGGATGATGCCGCGAAGGCATACTTCCTGAATCCTGACGGCACCGCCAAGGCCGCCGACACAACGCTGACCAACCCTGCGATGGCGAAGACGTTGAGCGCCATCGCCTCCGACGGTGCGCAGGCTTTCTACACCGGTGCGATCGCGAAGGACATCGTCGACGCAGCCACCACCACCTCCGGCGGCCGCACCCCCAGCCTGATCACAACCGCCGACCTGGCGAACTACCAGGCGAAGAAGCGCACCGCGCTCTGCACCAGCTACCGCACGCACGAAATCTGCGGCATGCCGAGCCCGTCGTCCGGCGGCATCACCGTCGCCTCGACCCTCGGCATCCTGGAGAACTTCGACCTCGCCCCCCTGCCGCCGGACAACCTCGGATCCGGTGTCGACGCCCGCAACGGCGGCAAGCCGAAGGCCGACGCGGTGCACCTCATCTCGGAGGCCGAGCGCCTCGCCTACGCCGACCGCAACAAGTACGTGGCCGACACCGATTTCATTCCGCTGCCCGGCAATTCACCACAGACCCTGCTGAACAAGGACTATCTGAAGCAGCGCGCCGCGCTGATCGACCGCGGCCACAGCATGGGCACCGCCCAGCCCGGCGACTTCGGTCCCGTTCCGCTCGGCGTCGGCCCGCAGCCGCCCGAACACGGCACCAGCCACATCTCCGTGGTGGACAAGTACGGCAACGCCGCCGCAATGACCACCACGGTGGAATCCGCGTTCGGCTCGTTCCACATCGTCGACGGCTTCGTGCTGAACAACCAGCTCACCGACTTCTCCGCCGACCCGGTCGGCACCGACGGCGTCCCCGTGGCCAACCGCGTCCAGCCCAACAAGCGCCCACGCAGCTCGATGGCCCCCACCCTGGTCTTCGACAAGGCCCCCGACGGCACCCGCGGCCCCCTCAGCTACGTCACCGGCTCCCCCGGCGGCTCGGTGATCATCCAGTTCGTCGTGAAAACCTTGATCGGCATGCTCGATTGGGGGCTCGACCCGCAACAAGCCGTCTCCTCCCTCTCCTTCGGCGCGGGCAACGCCCCGGAAACCGGCCTCGGCGGCGAACACCCGAGCATCATCACCGCCGACAACGGCAACAACGACCCGTTGGTCACCCGCCTCCGCGAACTAGGCCACAAGGTCTCGATAGCCCCGCAATCCAGCGGCCTGAGCGCACTCCAACACGACGGCCAGGGCTGGGTCGGCGGCGCCGACCCCCGCCGCGAGGGCGCGGTCCTCGGCGACGACCGCTGAGGCTCGGGTCAGCGGGACAGGAGCATCGGGTAGACGACGGGGCCGTGGTCGATGGTCAGTTCGCCCTGTTGGACGAAGCCGAAGCGTTCGTAGAACGGCAGGGTCGTGCGGGAATTGCAGACCACAAAGCAGGGTTCGACGGAGCTGGCGAGGCGTTGTTCAAGCAAGGACGAGGCGAAACCCTGGCGTTGGGAATCCGGGCGGGTGCCGACTGCGGCGAGGTATAGGTGTGGCACGTCGGGGCGGGCGTCTTCCATTTGGCGCGACGCCGCGAGCGCTCGCGGTAGGTGACCTTTCAGCGCTCGTAACAGGCTGAACGGCTTGGCGATCGAGGAGACGATCCCGGCGGGTTCCCACAGCGCGACGCTGACGATGTTCCCGTCGTAGTCACATGCGGAGTCGACCATGCCGGTCTCGGCCCGCGACGCGATGCGCGAATCCCAGAAGCCCGGCAACGCGTGCTCCCGCATCGCCGGCCGCGGCCAGAGATAGGTCATCAGCGGATCCTCGGCGAAGGCCGCCGCAAGGACGAACGCACCGGTCTGCATAAGTGCAGGTTAACGGGCCACCCAGCCCATACCCCGGCATGAACCGCCGACACGCGACCCGTGTCGGAGTCCGCAGGTCACTCCTGGTCGGCGGTGTACTTCGCGCCGAGCTCGCGGAGCTTGTCCATCGCCTGCGCGGCGTGTTCCTTGTCGTTGGAGCGGATGGCGAGCATCGGGACGTAGTCGTCGTTGACGAGTTCCAGGCGCGCCCACGCTTTTTTGTCGGGGAAGGTGACGCCCCGCACGGTGTTCCAGGGGAAGTCGCTGTCGCCCAGGACGTTTCGGACCGAGACGCCGCTGGCGCCGACACGGACGCGCGGGCGAGTGAGCAGCAGGACGGC
This sequence comes from Nocardia sp. NPDC046473, assembly GCF_040645995.1. Classification (NCBI taxonomy): domain Bacteria; kingdom Bacillati; phylum Actinomycetota; class Actinomycetes; order Mycobacteriales; family Nocardiaceae; genus Nocardia; species Nocardia sp. NPDC046473. The sequence continues at coordinate 80,519 of NZ_JBEYZJ010000016.1, read as the reverse complement.
GGCGGCGATGAGCAGGCCGATGCCGATCATCGCGAGCTGGTCGGCCACGCGGAAGTTGACGCCGGTGGACCCGGTCCGCAACCAAATGCCACCGGCCAGGAAGGCGATGGCGATCACGGCGGCGACGATCCGGGCAGTGCGCACCGCCCGGCGCGGCCGTACCTCGAGCTCCCACTCGGGCAGATCACCCTGTCCCACAACGGGTTCGGCGTTTCGCCGGAAGATCCGTACGACCGGCATCAGATACCCGCCCCCCGCACGCGTCCGCCTGACAACGCGACATAAGGCACAACCGGGCCCCACAACACACGAAAGAACGGACCTTGCTCAGCCATGCCCACTGACAGACTCTGCTCGATCACGCCCACTACGCGGACTGCCGCAGCGAGCGCAACGTGAGCGCGGCATCGAGCGCCGCGGCACACGCCTGCTCGCCCTTGTTCTCCGCGGAACCAGGAAGCCCGGCACGGTCCAGCGCCTGCTCCTCGTCGTTCGTGGTGAGCACCCCGTTCGCCACGGGCGTTCCCGCATCCAACGAGACTCGGGTGAGCCCCGCGGTCACCGCATCACAGACATACTCGAAATGCGGTGTGCCACCACGGATCACCACGCCGAGCGCGACCACCGCGTCGTGCGAGCGAGCCAGCTCCTGCGCCACCACCGGCAGCTCCATCGCGCCAGCGCACCGCACCACCGTGACGTGCACGACGCCGGCGTCCTTGGCCACCTGCTCGGCGTTCGCCACCAGGGTGTCGCAGATCGTGGTGTGCCAGCGCGACGCGACGATACCGAGTTTCAGGTCCTTGGCATCCGCGAGCGCGAAAGTCGGTACGCCGGTACCGCTCATCGATGTCTGCCTCTCCGTGAATTAGCGGGCGGTCTCGCCCAGATCGATGTCGTCGAGCCCGATCAGGTCGTGGCCCATCCGGTCGCGCTTGGTCCGCAGGTATCGCAGGTTTTCGGCGTTGGCGCGCAACGGCATCGGCACCCGGTCGGTGATGGTCAGCCCGTAGCCGTCCAGGCCGACGCGCTTGGCCGGATTGTTGGTGAGCAGCCGCATCGTGCGAATCCCGAGATCGACCAGGATCTGCGCGCCGGTGCCGTAGTCCCGCGCGTCGGCGGGTAGCCCGAGCTCCAGGTTCGCGTCGACCGTGTCGTGGCCGGAGTCCTGCAGCTGGTAGGCCTGCAGCTTGTGCATCAGCCCGATGCCGCGGCCCTCGTGCCCGCGCATGTAGAGCACCACGCCGCGGCCTTCCTCGGCCACCATTTCCAGCGCGGCGTCCAGCTGCGGACCGCAGTCGCAGCGCAGCGAGCCGAACACGTCACCGGTGAGGCACTCCGAATGCACCCGGACCAGTACATCGTCGCCGTCGGTGATATCGCCGCGCACCAGCGCGACATGCTCGACCTCGTCGTAGATGCTCTGATAACCGACGGCCATGAATTCGCCGTGCGCCGTGGGGATCCGCGCCTCGGCGACCCGGATGACGTGCTTCTCGTGCCTGCGCCGCCAGGCGATCATGTCGGCGATGGAGATCATCGCGAGGTTGTGCTCGTCGGCGAAGACGCGCAGTTCCTCGGTGCGGGCCATGTGGCCCTCGTCCTTCTGGCTGACGATCTCGCAGATCACGCCCGCCGGCCGCAGCCCGGCCATCCGGGACAGGTCGACCGCGGCCTCGGTGTGGCCGGGGCGGCGCAGCACGCCGCCGTCCTTCGCGCGCAGTGGGACCACGTGGCCGGGCCGGGTGAAGTCGTCGGCCTTCGCCTCGTCGGAGGCGAGCAGCCGCATGGTGGTGGCACGGTCGGCACCCGAGATACCCGTGGTGACACCCTCGCGGGCGTCGACCGACACGGTGTAGGCGGTGCCGTGCTTGTCCTGGTTCATCGCGTACATCGGCGGCAGGCCGAGCCGGTCGCAGTCGTCACCCGTCAGCGGCACGCAGATATAACCGGAGGTGTAGCGAATCATGAAGGCCACCAGCTCGGGGGTGGCCTTCTCGGCCGCGAAGATGAGGTCGCCCTCGTTCTCGCGGTCCTCGTCGTCGACGACGACAACCGCCTTACCGGCGGCGATGTCGGCGACTGCGCGCTCGATGGTGTCGAACCTGGTCACGTCTGTTGTGCTCCATCTCGAAATAGGTCCGCCCCTACACTACGGCCTGACTCGCGGATGTTGACCGCCCGGCCGTTCACCCGCGCTGCTGCAGTCGTTCGACGTACTTGGCGATGACGTCCACCTCCAGATTGACCGTGGTCCCGACCGTGGCAAAGCCCAGGTTGGTCATGGCGAGCGTGGTGGGGATGAGCGAGACCTCGAACCAGTCCTTGCTGTCGGCTTCGGCGGGCTCGTCGGCGGCGCCGAGACCCGAGACGGTGAGCGAGATGCCGTCGACGGTGATCGAGCCCTTCTCCACCACGTAGCGGGCGATCGCGTCGGGCAGCGAGATGCGCACGACCTCCCAGTTCTCCGAGGGGGTGCGCGAGAGCACGGTGCCGGTGCCGTCGACGTGGCCCTGCACGAGGTGTCCGCCGAGACGGCTGTTCAGCGCGGCGGCGCGTTCCAGGTTGACCTTCGATCCGGTGTCCAGCTTGCCGATGCTGGATCGGTTCAGCGTCTCCTGCATCACGTCGACGGTGAACGAATCGCCGCCGATCACCTCGACGACGGTCAGGCACACGCCGTTCACCGCGATCGAATCACCATGTCCGGCATCGGAGGTCACCAGTCCACCCCGGATCGTCAGCCGGGCGGCGTCGGCCAGCCGCTCGGCGGCGACGATCTCGCCCAGTTCCTCGACGATGCCTGTGAACATGCCTGACTCCCTGTCGCGTCGTTGTCCCCGGTTGCGGAACAGCCCGGCCGCGGCGGGTATTCCCGCCGGTCGATGCCGCTGGCCCCCAGCTTAACGACGGCTCGTCGTAGCCGACAGCACGGTTCCGCGTCGGGGACACCATCGGACCTCATCCCGGCAACCGCCAAGGGAATCAAACCGCCTGCCGGGCCACACCCGCCTGACCAAACGGCCAATAACGAATTAAGGCAGAATTACGTTTGCACATGCGGATATAACGCACAATTCATGTCGGCGATAATTGTTTGGTCGCATTATTGATACCGCAAAGTTGCGTTTTGCAGACCTCTAGCAAACCCGCGAATCTTGGGCATACCCACTTGCAACACACTTTTAACGTTCGCTTGCGCCGTGACAGAAATAGCAGCAATATTGTTATGTAGCTGATTCCTACCGTTCAACTTCCGATTCGAGCAGTTCGATGCGGAACCGTTCGACCTGGTGACGCTGGTGCAGACCCAGGAAGTTCGACCCAGGGATTGTCCACCACTCGAGGAAGTCAGATAACCACAGTGGGTCAAATCAAGTTCGACACAGTTGGGGGCGCGCAGTGACCACCTTTCTCGATTCGACGCTGGAAGTTCGCTGCGTGCAGTACCGGCGCGAATTGCACCTGCCCGCCTCGATCGATCCCACCTCGCGTCGCATTCTGCTGCATATCGGCGCCCATTACGGCGCCATCACCATGCCTGCCGATCTCGGCGAGCGGGTGCGGCAACGGCTCGAGCAGGCCGCCATCGCGGGACCGATCGTCGATCATCCGCGCGCCAAGCGCTGGACCTTCCTGACCGGTCCGTACCGCCCGGACACCCTGAGCGCCGCGGTCTCCGCCGAGCTGTTCCGGATGTACGCCACGGTCGCCTGCACCGGCAGCCAGGTCGTGCTGCCGTCGCCGGACGACGAGCACACCGGCTATCGCACCTGGATCCGCCCGCCCGAATCGGCGACCACCCGGCCGCCGCTCGACACGGTGATCGAGGCGACCCGCGCCATCGGCACCCGCAAAGTCCGCGCGCTGTAAGCGTTTTCGCGGATCAGACCGTGCGTAACGCGGCGGCCTGCCTGCGCAGCTTCTCGACGGCGGCACCGGGATCGGCCGTGTTGTACACTGCGGACCCGGCGACGAAGCAGTCGATGCCCGCCGCCGCGGCGGCCTCGATCGTGTCGGTGTTGATGCCACCGTCGATCTCCACCAGCAGGCGCAGCTCGCCCGCGTCGACCAGCCTGCGCACCGTGCGCGCCTTGTCCAGCACCTCGGCGATGAACGACTGACCGCCGAAACCGGGCTCGACGCTCATCACCAGCAGCGTGTCGAACGAACGCAGAATCTCCAGGTACGGCTCGATCGGGGTGTTCGGTTTCACCGAGAGACCGGCCTTGGCGCCCGCCGCGCGAATATCGCGGGCCACCGCGACCGGATCGTCGGTCGCCTCGGCGTGGAAGGTCACATTGTGCGCGCCCGCCTCGGCGTACGGCGGCGCCCAGCGGCCCGGGTCGTCGATCATCAGGTGGCAGTCGAGGGGGATGTCGGTCGCCTTCAGCAGGCTCTCGACCACCGGGAGCCCGAGCGTCAGGTTCGGCACGAAGTGCGCGTCCATCACATCGACGTGTAGCCAGTCGGCGCCGGCGACCGCTCGTGCCTCGTCCGCGAGGTGCGCGAAGTCGGCGGACAGGATGGAGGGGGCGATCATCGGGACGGCCGGACGCGCGTAAGTCGGGGTGGACACAACGTCGCAGTCTATCGGTAGTGGGGGTTGCCCAGCGCGGGAGTGGGTAGCCTGATGAGGGTGATCAACATTTCGGCGGAACAGGGGCTGTACAGCACCCCGGTGGAGATTCGGGTGGCCGCATCGGTCACACAGCTGCCCATCGTTCGTGGGCTCGCCGAAACTCTGGTCCTACTAAGCGATTTCACGCTGGACGAGGTGGCCGACATTCGGCTGGCCGTCGACGAGGTCTGCTCGACGCTCATCGCTGTCGCCGGACCCGACACCAGCTTGAACTGTCGATTCACCGTCGGCGAGACCGAATTGCTGGTCCGCGTCAGTGGAATCGCTGCCAAGGCGGGCTTACCGGATCAGCGCAGCTTCGGCTGGCACGTGCTGCGCACGCTCACCGATGAGGTACAGGCGACACAGGATTCGTTCGATTCGACGGTTTCCGGATATCCGACGACGGTCGAGTTCCGTCGGGTCCGGGGGAAAGCGTAGTGGCGGACGAGGACACCGTGTTCGACTCCGATCGCGACGACAACGCCGATACCGTCACCGACGAGGCGGAAAACCCAGGCGACGACACGGAGACCGTCACCACCGAGGACGCCGCCGAGGAAACCGAAACCCTCGAAGCCGTAAAGACCGTCGCCGGCTACGACGACGTCGGGTTGCTGTTCGAACAGCTCGGCGCGGCCAAGCCGGGGACCGCGCGGCACACCGCGATCCGCGCCGAACTGATCAGCCGCTGCATCCCGCTGGCCGATCACATCGCGCGCAAATTCAGTGGGCGCGGTGAGCCGTTCGACGATCTCACCCAGGTCGCGCGGGTCGGGCTGGTGCACGCCGTCGACCGATTCGACGTCGAGCGCGGCTCCAACTTCCTGTCCTTCGCGGTGCCCACCATCATGGGCGAGGTCCGCCGCTACTTCCGCGACAACACCTGGGCCATGCGGGTGCCGCGCCGGGTCAAGGAGACCCATCTGCGCATCGGCGCGGCCATCGACGCACTCTCCCAGCGCCTCGGCCGATCGCCGACCGCGAAGGAGATCGCCGCCGAGCTCGACGTCGACCCGGACGAGGTGACCCAAGCCGTCATCGCGGGCAACGCCTACCAGCCCAGCTCCATCGACGCCGCCACCCTCGGCCGCGACACCGACGCGTCACTGCTCGACACCCTCGGCGAGGAAGAGACCCAATTCGACCGCGTCGAAGAGTACGTCGCGATTCGCCCGCTGCTGGCCGGGCTGCCCGAGCGGGAGCGGCGGATCCTCACCATGCGGTTCTTCGAATCGATGACGCAGACCCAGATCGCCCAGCAGATGGGCATCTCGCAGATGCACGTCTCCCGCATCCTCGCGAAAACCCTTGCACGGCTGCGGGAACAGTCCAGCCGCGAGTAACGGGCTCAATACGTTTGGAACTCACGCTGCCCGCGCACCTTCGGCGGAGCGGTGAGCCACCATGCGTCATCGAGCATTTCGCGCAACCGTTCGCGGTCGATGCGGTCCAGATCGATGAGGATGAACCCGGTTCCGTCGTAATGCGGTGTCGTGTAGAAGGCCGGATCACCGGAGGCCAACAGCGCCTCCTTCTCGACGGGATCGCAAACCAGCGCCAACCCCCCTTCGGCCTCGACCCGCAATCGACCGACCCCCTTCCCACCGACCTTCAAAGCCGGACTACCCCACCACGTCGACTCCTCGACCCCCGGCAGCCCGACCGCAAGCGTGACCACGTCTTCCCACGTCAATGCCATGACCGCCAGTCTGCTCGATGACCACGCGCCCCGGCTTGGACAAATGGAATCAACGAACCGGACGACTGGCCACGGGGAACTGATGCTGGCATCCGCCGAGAAGCCAACAGCACCAATTCCCCCTCGGTCTGGGACCACCACGTCATCACCGTGCACAACTCACAGGACCGCGTACTTCCCATGCTGCTGCGCACGAAATCGCTCACTGATTCGCGCGCGCCCCACGAAAACGTGCGCCACACGGAGTGCTGCCTCGCAGCCGACTCCGACGGGACGTCGGCCAACACCCGCGGAGCGCACGTCCCTTGCCGCCGCGCACGTTTCGTACCGCCGCGCACGTCCCGTACCGCCGCGCACCTCCCGTACCACCGCGCACCTCCCGTACCACCGCGCACCTCCCGTACCACCGCGCACCTCCCGTACCACCGCGCACCTCCCGTACCACCGCGCACC
>NZ_JBEYZJ010000016.1:38448-73647 GCF_040645995.1 Nocardia sp. NPDC046473 | reverse complement strand
ACTCCCGTACCACCGCGCACGTCCCGTACCACCGCGCACGTCCCGTACCACCGCGCACGTCCCGTACCACCGCGCACGTCCCGTACCACCGCGCACGTCCCGTACCACCGCGCACGTTTCGTGCGGGCGCGCATGAAATCGCTGGCTGAATCAAGCGCGGCGTGCAACCTCTTGCGCGGCACGAGCACTACCTCGCGCTCGAATCCACCCGCCATTGCACACATCTCGCGACGACGCGCATCTTCCATGCAGCTGCGTACAACATCGCTGACTGAATCGTGCGCCGCCAGCGAAAACGTGCGCAGCACATGGTGCTGCCTCGCAGTCGACGCCGGCCGACCATCGCCCAGGTCTCCTCACGCGCGCACGTTTCGCGCAGCCGCGCACGAAATCGTTGGATAAATCGTGCGCGGCCGGCGAAAACGTGCGCGGGGTGCTGAGAGGTCAGGGTTTGCGGAGGGCGGACATGAACATGGCGTCGGTGCCGTGGCGGTGGGGCCAGAGTTGGGCGGTGGGGCCGTCGCCCACGTCGGTGACGCCGGGGAGGAGGTCTCGGGTGTCGAGTTGTTCGGCGCCCAAGCGGCGGACGGCGTCGGCTACGACTACTACGGTTTCCGAGAGGTGGGGGGAGCAGGTGGAGTACAGGAGGACACCGCCGGGGCGGAGTAGATCCCATGCGGCGGTGAGCAATTCGCGTTGCAGGGTGACCAGTTCGGCGACGTCGGCGGGGGTGCGGCGCCAGCGGGCCTCCGGGCGGCGGCGGAGCGCGCCGAGGCCGGTGCACGGCGCGTCGACCAGGATGCGGTCGTAGCCGGGGGTGAGTCCGCTGTCGCGGCCGTCGGTGACGTGGACGTCGACGGGCAAGCCGTGCACGGACTTTCGGACGAGTTCGGCGCGGTGTTCGGCGGGCTCGACCGCGTCGACGTGGAAGCCGTCGATCGCGGCGAGGGAGCCGAGCAGTGCGGCTTTACCACCTGGTCCGGCGCAGAGGTCCAGCCAGCGGCCGCCGTCCGGCCCGTTCAGTGGCGCACGGGTCAGCGCGAGTGCGACGAGCTGACTGCCTTCGTCCTGCACACCGGCCATGCCTTCGCGAACCGGCTCGAGTTTGCCGGGGTCGCCGCCGTCCAGATAGACCGCATAGGGCGACCATCGGCCCTCTTCTCCGCCGGTGACCAGCGCCAATTCCTCGGCGGTGATTTCACCGGGCCGAGCGACGAGGTGGACCGCAGGCCGCGAGTCATCCGCAGCCAGCGCGTCACGCAGCTCTCCCGCCCGTGCGCCGAGCGCATCGGCGAAGGCTTGCGCGATCCACACCGGATGCGCGAATTCGAACGCCAACCGCCCCACTGGATCCTGCGGCGCGAGCTGCTCCACCCACTCCTCGACGGTCTTCTCCCCCGCGCGCCGCAGCACCGCGTTCACGAATCCCGCTTTGCCGGCACCGAATTCGGCGCGCGCCAGCGCCACCGAGGTATCCACCGCCGCGTGCGCCCCGATCCGGGTCCGCAGCAACTGATAAACCCCCAGCCGCAACACATCCAGCAACGCCCCGTCGATCTCCGCGATCGGCCGCCCCGCCCCCGCCTCGATCACCGCATCGAGCAGCCCACGCGAACGACACGCTCCGTAGGCGAGCTCAGTCGCCAACGCCGCATCGCGCCCACTGATCCGCCGCTCCCGAAGCAGCCCCGGCAGCACAAGATTCGCGTACGCATCCCGCTCCCGCACCGCCCGCAACACATCGCGCGCAACGAGCCGAGGCGCGTCGACGGAATCGCTGGCAGTAGGACGACCACCCGAAGCCGATCCCCGATCCTTCGGGCCGCCACCACGTTTCGCCGACGAAACCGGCCGCCCCGCGGTATCCGCTGAACGCGAACCCTGCGCAGGCTGCCCGCTCCGACGTGGTGCCGACCGACCCGCGCCCGCACCACCTTTCGCCGATTCCGCACCGCGTCCAGCACCCGAACGCCCAGCAGAACTTTCGGCCGACCGCGCACTACTCTGCGCAGACTGTCCGCCACGCACCGCCGAACTATCGGCCGAACGCGAACCACCCTGCGCCAACTTCCCGCCACGCACCGCCGAACTATCAGCCGAACGCGAACCACCCTGCGCCAACTTCCCGCCACGCACCGCCGAACTATCGGCCGGACGCGAACCGCCCCGCGCGGACTGTCCTGCGCGCGCCGATGCCGAACGCCCAGCCGATCGATCGGCCGAACGTCCCTGCGCCGATCCACCCCCAGCGGATTCCGACCGGCCTGCGGTCGAATTCGACGATGCCGCACGACGCACCGGGCGATCGCCGCTCGGCTCCTCGGCCCGGTTCCACTTCGCCTGTGCGGGACGCTGATTCGTGCCGCTGGGCCGTCCACGCGAGTCGTCGCGCCGTGGCGCGGACTGTCGCGGAACGTCTCCCGCACGAGCACTGTTCGTTCGTACCCCCGCTTTCCCGCGCGCGGATTCGGCACCGTTCGATCGATCGTTGCGCGACCGATCCGAGTCACGAGACTCGTTGCCGCGCTTGCGTTCCGGGGGCGTCATTCGACCACCACGCCCGGCCCGAAACCGGCGTCGACAGCCCGGTCGACTAGTGAGACTTCGTACCGTGCTGACATGCTCCACCGCTCTCGTTGAGGTCGCGGCGCATCGCCACGGATATCAAGACTGCTGGCCACCTTCGGCTGCGCTCGAGACACGCTGATCCGACGATCGACGACCGCCACTCCACCGCACCCGTCCCCAAAAACGCTCCACGACAACGGCGCGCCGAAATCACCACGCCTCACCTGCGGCCGCGCCGGAGCCGTACCGTTCGACCGATCGATGAGCGTCAGTCCAACGGACCCAGCTGAAAAAGCTCTCCGCGACTGGGATCGGGCGCAATCACCGCCACCGGTCTTCGGCTGCGCGAGGGTCCTGCTGTCAAGACGATCGAGGATCGTCACTCGACCACCGCGCCTGGCTGCAGTCGCGCGCCGCGGGCCCAGTCGAGGGCCGCCATCATGCGTTTGCCTTGCGGCTGAACCTGGTCCAGGCGGATCGCGGTGGTTGCGGTGCCGACGTAGACGCCGGATTTGCGGACCTCGATGGTGCGTGGTGGCAGCGTCTCCTCGACCAGTTCGACCGGACCGAGCTTCAGTCGATTGCCGTCGACGGAGGTCCATGCACCGGGTGCCGGGGTGACGGCGCGGATGCGGCGGTTGATGGCGAGCGCGGGCAGGTCCCAGCGGATGTGCGCGGCGTCGGCGGTGATCTTGGGGGCGTGCGAGACACCCTCGGTCGCCTGCGGAACCCCTTGCAGCGTCCCGTTTTCCACGCCGTCGAGGGTCGCTTCGAGGAGCTGGGCGCCGCTGATGGCGAGCCGGTCGAGCAGTTCGCCCGCAGTGTCGGTGACGGCGATCTTCTCGGTCACCATGCCGAACACCGGACCGGTGTCGAGCCCGGCCTCGATCTGAAAGGTCGACGCGCCGGTGATCTCGTCGCCCGCGTCGATCGCGGCCTGCACCGGCGCCGCGCCGCGCCAGGCGGGCAGCAGCGAGAAGTGCAGGTTGATCCAGCCGAGTCGGGGGATATCGAGCACTCGTTGTGGCAGCAGCGCGCCGTAGGCAACCACCGGACAGCAGTCGGGAGCCAATGCGGTGAGCTGTTCGATGAACTCGGGTTCGGACGGTCGCCGCGGCGTCAGCACCGGAATCCCGTGCTCGTCGGCCAGCAGCCCGACCGGCGACCTCGTCACCTTGCGCCCGCGACCCGCGACGGCGTCGGGCCTGGTCACAACAGCGATCACCGCATGGTGATCGGATTCGATCAACCGCCGCAGCGACGGCACCGCCGGTTCCGGCGTGCCCGCGAAGACAATGCGCATCAACGCCCCCGTCCGAACGGACCGGCCTGGCTCGTCCCACTGCGTATACCCACTCCGCCGGCTGCCGTCCCCCCGGCCGACCGCGACGGCCGTGCCGTCACACCCGCACTGAACCAATCGGATTCACGAATGGTCCGCATCGCGGCCTTGCGCGCGGCGGGGTCCAGTCGATCGAGGAACAGCACGCCGTCGAGATGATCGGTCTCGTGCTGCACGCACCGGGCGAGCAGCCCTTCGGCGGTGAATTCGACCGGCGCACCGTGCATGTCGACACCGGTCGCCCGCACCCGCAGCGCGCGCCTGGTGTCATAGCGCACACCGGGAATCGATAGGCAGCCCTCGGGCCCGACCTGTTCCTCGTCGCCGACAACTTCCCACTGCGGGTTCACCAGATGCCCCGCGGCGTCATGAGTGTCGTACACGAAAACACGCAACCCCACTCCGATCTGCGGTGCGGCCATGCCGACGCCACCATCGTCGTGCATGGTGTCGGTCAGGTCGGTCACCAGCTGCTGCAGTTCCCGGTCGAATTCGGTGACCTCCGCCGCGCGGGCACGCAGAATGGGATCGCCGAACAGGCGAACAGGCTGAATGGTCACGGCAAACTCCCGGAAGCGGACGAACACGGTCGTCTCATTCTAGTGAGACGACCGAATGTCCCCGATCCACCAGCCCGAAGCTGGTAGAACTCCAGTGCGGTCGGACGGGGTGCGTTGTCCTCCGTCCGGCCGCCCGTTCAGGAGTTGCCTGCGATGATCACTTCCGGAATACCGGTGCCGAGCATCACCGGACGGCACACCGGCGCCGGACTGCTGGGATCCAGCACGTTCAGCAGCAGCTGCTGCACGAACGGGTCGTAGACCATGTGGAAGTGTCCGGTCAGGTCGACCGGGCAACGATCCTGCAGCGAGATGTTCTCCGCGCCGGGCCCGCGCAGGGCGATATTGCTGTTCGGCTGGATCATCTCGTCGACTTTGCTGCCGATCGTCGTGTACTTCGGGCCGGGCACGGTGTCGCCGCCCGCGTTGAGCTCGGTCATCACCGCCGAACCCTGCGCCTGTTGGATCGCGGCGAGCGAGGTCACCCTCGCGAACGCCTGCAATCCGCCCGGCACCGCCTCCACGATGGGCACCAGTCCGTACATCACCCCGCCGTAACTGGGCGACGCCAGGCCGACCCACTTGCCGACCTTCGGCGCGCCACCGAGCTTGTTGGTGTAGAACCGGGTAACCGAGGCGCCCTGGGAGAATCCCACCAGGTCGACCTGGGTGGCGCCGGTGGCGGTCAGCACCTGGTCGACGAACTCGCCGACCTGGTACGAGCTGAGCACCACGTCTTCGGTGCCGTAGCTGTCCGCCCCCGGGCTACCTCCGTAGTTGAGCGCGAAGACGCAGAATCCGGCGGCGGCGAGTTGTGGCGCGATGGCCGAGTAGTCCGAGTAAGCACTGGAGTCCGTGCCGTGCGCGAGCACGACCGGCCGCGGGTGGGCGACGGTCGGCTTGCAGCCGAAGTTGTTGGTGCCCAACGGAACCGCGTTCTTGTGCGTCTTCAGGTAGGCTGCCGCGCCTAGGTGATCGGTTTGCGGCGGTCCGGGCTGGGTGGGGATCTCAGGCGAGCGGTAACCGGACGGCGCGGCCTGCGCCGCACCGGTACCGAGCATTGCTACTACGGCAAGTGCGGCGACCAACATCCCCCTACCCAAGTGTGAAATTCCCCAAACCCACAAACCCCGGAACTGTCGCATCTCACAATGATCTACTGAACCCGCCCCAAATGCGCGCTCCAACGGGGTGTTTCACACGCCGTTACTTTTCGGGGGTCTCGTCCTCGGCCAGGATTCGGTATAGCGACTTCCTGGTCTCGGTGAGCAGCTCCGCAGCCTTGGCCGCCTGCCCGGGCGTACCTGCCGCCGCGACCTGGGCCACCGCGCCCATCAGCTGACCGACGAGTTCCCGCAGGTCGATGGCCTGCGCGCCGACGTCTTCCTTGACGTCCGCCCACGGGTCACCCAGATCTTCCTTGTGTTCGGTGACGTAGGTGGTGCCCGCCTCGGTCAGCTGAGCCGTCTTGCGCCCGGCGACCTTTTCGATGAGGACCAGGCCCTCGTCCTCCAGCTGTGCCAGCGCGGGGTAGATCGACCCCGGGCTCGGACGCCAGACGTCGTCGCTGCGCTCGCGAATTTGCTGAATGAGCTCGTAGCCGTGCATCGGCCGCTCGGTGAGCAGCAGCAGGACCGCCGCCCGCACGTCGCCGCGCCGGCCACGACCGCCGCGGCCTCGACCGCGACCGAAATGCGGTCCGAAGCCCGGCCCGAAACCTGGGCCGAAGCCCGGTCCGAAGTCGGGACCGTGTCCGTGCCGTCCGCCGCGGCGGAGTCGCTGACGAGGATCGAAGTCCTCGCCCTGACGCTGCCAGGGGCCGCGCCGTCCAAATTCTCGATGTCCTTGGTTTTCCATGAGGTAAGCCTCCTCAGGCTCTCGTGTTCGTTTCATGTTATCGACGATATATCGTCAATGCATCGAACGCAAGGGTCGGTTCGAGAATTCCTGAGCGCCCGGCGGCTCACGCCACGAGCGAATCGATCCAGCGCGTCAGCCGGCCCCCCTCCGCCACCATCAGTTCGGGGTCGCGGAAGGTGTTGGTGAGCAACGAGATTCCCTGATAGGCGGCGATCAACGCGACAGCAAGCTCCTTGGCGTCGGCGCGCCCCATGGCCGCGAATTGCCCCTCGACCCAGTCGACCAGCTGCCGCATGACGCCGGCGAGCTCGCGGTCCAGACCATCGGCCCGCTTGTCCAGTTCGGCGGCAAGAGTGCCCGAGGGACAGCCGTATCGAGCGGCCGTCTCGCGCTCGTCGACCCAGCCGCCGATCAGCGCTTTGAGCCGATCCTGCGGGGTCGGCAGCTGCTCGAGCAGGCCGAGCAGGACGCCCAGCGTCTGCTCATGGGCGCCGATCGCGGCGCGGACCAGCTGGTCCTTGGTTTTGAAGTAGTAGTAGACGTTGCCAACCGGGACGTCGGCGGCGTGCGCGATATCGGCGATGGTGGTCTTCTCGACCCCCTGCTCGTGGAACACGCGGGCCGCGGCCGTACCGAGTCGCTCGCGTTTACCACCCTTCGGGCGATCTTGGGCTGCTGAGTTAGTCACTTAACTAACTATAGACATGATGCGGGTTCGTCGGATAACTTCATTTAAGTCAGCCAACTAACTTAATGGAGTGAGCAAGATGATCGTGGTTACCGGAGCAACTGGAAACATCGGCGCACACCTCGTGCGGAAGCTCGTCGCGGCGGGTCACGAGGTCACGGCGGTCTCCCGTGGCAGTAAAGCGGCCGCGTGGCCTGAGGGTGTGCGTTCGGTGGTGGCCGACCTGGCCGATCCGGACAGCCTCGCCCCTGCCGTCGCAGGTGCCGACTCGCTGTTTCTGCTCATCACCGGCGAGCAACTGGTGAGTGGTCCGGATCCGGAGCGGGTGCTCGAGGTCGCCGAGGCGGGTGGTGTTCGACGGGTGGTGTTCGTGTCTTCCCAGGGCGTGGGCACCAGGGCAGGGGCCGCAGGCTACGCGCGGCTGACCGCCTACGAGGAGGCCATCCAACGGTCCGGCCTGGACTGGACCATCCTGCGGCCTGCGGGTTTCTACTCCAATACATTTGCGTGGGCAGAATCCGTGCGCGCTGAGCGGACGGTCGCGGCACCGTTCGGAGCGATCGGTTTGCCGTCCATCGATCCGGCCGATATCGCCGAGGTCGCGGCCGCCGCATTGTCCGAGGACGGGCATGCCAAGCAGATCTACACGCTCACCGGACCTGCTCTGAGCACGCCGCGGGATCAAGCCGAGGCGATCGGCGCCGCGCTCGACGCACCCATCCGATTCGTGGAATTGACTCGGGTGCAGGCTTTTACGGGGATGTCGCGGTTCATGCCCGAGCCAGTCGTCGAGCACACTCTGTCGATTCTCGGCGAACCGACCGTCGCCGAGCAGGAGATCAGCCCGGACGTGCAGCGGGTGCTCGGCCGGCTGCCCGCGAGTTATGCCGAATGGGCACAACGCAATCGGGCCGCCTTCGCCTGATCGTTGCTATCCCGACAGGTCGAAGACTCGAATGTGCTGCTCCCCGTCGCGATCTCGGACGTCGATGCCGAGTTCGAGCAGTTCCTCATCGAGTTCTTCGACGTCGAGAGGTTTTTCGTCGGCCAGTGCGCGCCGACGGGCGCGCAGGACGGCGTCGACGGCCTTCCCGGTCTCGGGTCGGCCTTCGACCCAGCGCACGTAGTCCGCGCCGAACGGGTCGTTCTGGTCCAGCCAGGGATAGCCGTGACCGCGGAAGGCGTGCTCGATGTCGTTGCGGCTCAGGTCATTTGCGCCGAATCGCGCGAGCCTGCGTTTGTTCCGATCGGTAAGCATCAGGTCGGCGTCCTCGCGGAACACGGCGGCGACGTGCCTGCGTGGGACATGCTGCGCGCGCCCCTCCTTGACCAGCTCGACATAATCGTCGGCGATGGTGATGGTGAGGCTTTCGGTGCGGGCGGCCTCGTAAAGCACAACGCCCGCAACGGTTCCGACGAGCGTGGTGACCAGCACGAGCCACCCCGTCGGCACGCTCATCGCGAGCTTGATCGGGCCGGGGCTGCCGTCGAACGTATCGGATACCCAGCGGCCGACGGGATGCACGACGAAACCGATGCCGCAGCCGATGACGAGCCCGCCGACCGCGAACAGCCAGGCCCACACGGTGGAAAAGCGCAGCACAGTGGGCGCGGAGGTGGTCGTCATGGGTGCTCCGTTTCGATCGGTCGCAGCAGCCGGGACACGGTCGCGCGCACCAGCGGGCGCGGGTCGTATGGGTCGGCCGGGTCTGTGTTGAGAAACGCGCCGTCGACGACGGCGAGAATCCAGCGCGCGGTTTCCATGGGTTCGAAGCCAGGGTCGATCTGCCCGGCGCTGATGCCGCGCTCGAGCAGTGCGGCGAGGGCCTCGGCGCTGAGTCGCGCGTCGTCCAGCACGATCGTCGCCAATTCGTCGTCGTGACCGAGGCGGCGCAGCAGCTCGAACATCAGCCCGGGGGCCGACGGGTCGAGCACCTCGCCGGCCAGCCCGTCGACGATGTCGAGAATGGCGTCCAGGCAATCGGTTCGGTCGAGGTGGCGCGCGATGAGTTCGGTGTGCGCGGGAATCGACAGCTCGAAGATCGAGCGGAAGACAGCGGCCTTGTCCTTGAAGTAGTAGAAGACGCTGCCCGAGCTCAGCCCGGCGGCGCGGGCGATCTGGGTGGCCGTGGTGCGTTCGTAGCCGTGCGTGGCGAACTGTTCGGCCGCGGCCACGGTGATGGCGCGGCGACGTTCGGCGACACGATTCGGATCGACAGTGCGGGCCATGCGGCGATATTATCATTAACTGATCGGCCAGTTAAAGAATTACTTTTGGCACTGATTGCCGACGTTGACAGGTCGTGGATATCAGCATCGAGACACAAACCCAGACCGCGCAACGACTTCGGCGGGTCATCGCGGCCGCGGAGCCCGACGTGCATGCGGGAATCGCCGCTGGCTGATCCGCCGCAGTTGACCCCGCGCACGCTCGCAGTAGTGCACGACGCGCAGAGTTGGAACGCGCTCGTCCCGTTCGCCGAGGGAGATCGAGGCGGTGCGCGCGTTCTAGAAGACCGGGGTCGTGCGGGCGCTGAGTTCGCACTTGTTGCCGAACACCTTGCGCCAGTCGACCTGCTTGCCCTGCCAGGTGCCGGTCACCGCGGCGTCGACCGGTTCGAAGACCTGCACGCAGACGGCCGTCGGATCACCGGTGAGCTTGTCGAAATCGCCACCCACCGCCGCCAACGCCTTGCAAGCCGCCTCGGCGTTGGCATGGTCGCCACCGGTCGGCTCGCAGGTGAGCGTGACGTGCGTCGGCGTCGATCCCGGAGCCGCCGGCGTGACAGTCAGGTTCAACGTGGACTTCGCCGGCTTGGGATCATCATCGGAACAGGCCGCCAGCCCGAGCCCAACAACCACAAGGCACGCGGTCGCGAAGGTGCGGCGGAGCAAGGGTGTCGTCATCCATCCACTCAATCACGACGTCGGGCGCGCGCCCGTGAACTGCAGGCTAACTCGCCGCATGACACGCCGCAGACCTGCCGAAACGGTGCGTGCAGCAGAGGGCCTGGACAGTAGCGACCGCCGGGCCGAGGGTGCACCGGCCCATAGACCCTCCATACGTCGCACAGGTACTGGACGGATGGCCTGTGCGACGCATGGACCGTCTGTGGGACCAGCTTCGCCGACAGGCTGGCGGCGATTGAGGTACCGGGTCAGCCGATGTCGACCAGGTCGATTTGGACTCGCCGCGGGGCGTCGGAGCGATGGGTGCTGCGGATGGCTTGGGCGGCGGTCAGGGCGCGGGCCAGGGCGGCGCCGGACTTGCGGTCGACGCGCAGCAGGATTCGCTCGACCTCGGCGGGGGCGTCGCACGAAGGGAACGGCTTTGCCCGCGCCGACAGCTGGTCGCACCGGTGCCCAACACCTCAGTGTCCGCAGGAAGCTCTGTGGCGGAAAGCAATTCGGCGGTGAGTGGGCGGAACCGGGGTCAGCCGATGTCGACCGGGTCGATTTGGACTCGTAGTGGGGCGTCGGAGCGGTGGGTGCTGCGGATGGCTTGGGCGGCGGTCAGGGCGCGGGCCAGGGCGGCGCCGGACTTGCGGTCGACGCGCAGCAGGATTCGCTCGACTTCAGCGGGGGCGTCGCCGGAGGAGAACGGCTTGCGGGCGCCGATCGGCAGTGGCACCGGGCCGAGCACCTCGACGTCGGGGGGAAGGTCTGTGGCGGAGAGTAATTCGGCGATGGAGTCGGAGGTGCCGTCGACTGCCGCCATCCGGACGGACGGCGGGAAGCCGACCTCGGCGCGGGATGCGTACTCGACTCTGGCGTGGCCGACCGGGTCCCAGCGGACCAGCGCCTGCACCGTGGGGATGCCGGGATCGGCCATCACGATGACCTGGCCGCGCGACCGGACCAGGGTCGCGGCGGTCATCCAGCGGCGCAGCGCATCCTCGGAGGCTCGCAGGTCGGCACGACTGAGCAGGGCCCAACTGTCGAGCAGCAGCGCAACTCCGTAACCGCCGGGCAGGACCGGTTCGGCGCCGACCGTCGCGACCACCACCTGCGGACCGGGTTCGACTGTGTCGAGCATCGCGCCGCCACCGGACCCGCGAATCGGCACGCCGGGGAATGCCCGGCCGAGTTCCTCCGCGGTGCGGGTCGCGCCGATCACCACGGCGCGCAGGGCCCGCGAACCGCAGGACGAACAGCGGAACGCCGCCTCGGTGATGCCACACCAGCGACAGCTCGGACTGTGTGCGGCATCGCCCTGCGAATCACTGTGCCGCGCACGACCATCCGGCAGCGCAAGCGGCCCGTTGCAATGCCTGCACCTGGCGGGAGTCCGGCATTTCGCGCAGGCCAGCGACGGGACGTACCCGCGACGCGGCACCTGCACCAGCACGCCCGCTCCTTCTTTCAGCGCGGCCCGCGCAGCCGCATAAGCCACGCCGGGAATCCGGACCGCCCGCGCGACCGGATCCCGCTCCATCGCAAGATCGGTATCACCGGGCACGCTGATCCGCGGCGCGGCATCGCGCACCACCATCCGGTCCGCAACCAAGTCGTGCGCCCAGCCCGACTCGACAACCGCCTGAATCTCCGCAGTCCGCGCGAACCCGGCCGCGACAAACGCAGCCCCCGTCTCGTGCGACCGCAGCATCGCCACCTCCCGCGCATGCGGATACGGCGACCGCGGCTCAGCGTAAGTGTCGTCACCGTCATCCCAGATAGCAATCAGCCCAAGGTCTTTCGCAGGCGCGAACACCGCACTCCGCGTCCCGACCACCACCCGCGCCGTCCCCCGCAACACCGCCAACCACCGCCGATACCGCGCCGCCGGCCCCAGCCCAGCCGACAACCCCACCGCCGAATCCCCCAGCAGCCGACTACATTCCGCCAACACCCGATCCAGATCCCGCTGATCCGGCACCATCAAAATCGCACTACGCCCCTGCCCGACCACCGCCTCCGCCAACTCCGCCAACCGCCGCGGCCAGTCCTCCCCCGGCAACGCCTGCCAAGCCGCCCGCGGCCCCTTACCCCCAGCCAGCGCAGTCAGAAACGCCGGGCCGTGAATGTACCGCCCCCAAGGCCCCTGGTCGGCGAAGCCGGCAGCCTGTTGGCCGTCGTCCAACCCGGCCGCTGCCCCCGACCCACCACCGCCATCCCCCGAGCCCGCTGCCGACCCGGGCTCGCCACCATCCTCCGCGTCAGCCGCCACCGAGCCGCGCTCGCCGTCGCGGCGCCCTGAGCCCGCCGCCTTGCTCGCATCTGCCGCCGAACCGGCGACCCCTGAAACACCTACGAGCCCCTCGCCATCCGAGGATGCCGATTCCGGCCGCCGCGCCACGGAACTCTGCACATCCGACAATGCAGGCTGAACCCCTTGCGCCGCTGCGGCGCTGATCGCCTCAGCCGACGACACCGACTCGCGACCGCCACTGTCCGCCGCTCGACTCGCGTCCACCGCCGACACCGCGCCAGGCTCACCGCCGATATCCCGCGTGCCCGCGGCAATACTTGTAGTCGCCGTCTTACTCGCTGCTGCCGCCGAACCGGCAACCACCGCATCATCTTCGGGCCCCTCGCCATCCGAGGATGCCGATTCCGGCCGCCGCGCCGCATGACTCGACATGTCCGACGATGCCGGTTGGACCCCTTGTTCCGCTGCGGCGCTGGTGGACCGCGGCGCCGATACCGGCCCGTCACCACCGTCCGCTACGTCCGCTGCCGAGTCCGGCCCGCCACTACCAACGCGAGCGTCGTCCCCCGTACTCGTTTCTGCCGATGTACTGACAACTTCCGAATTCGATGCGCTCTCCTCGGCATTCGAGGATGCCGGTTCCAGTCGTGCGTCTGCGGAAGTTGGCACGTCCGGCGATGTGAGCGAATCCGCTTGCTTCCCTGCGGAACTGGCGGAATCTGACGTAGCTGTGGCGGAACTCTCATCAACGGCGCGATCATGCAGCGTCGAATCAGCCTCGACGCCAGCAGAATCCGCGGTCGAAGACACCACGTCGGGCAACTGGTCCGGCGGCACGGCACCATCCACGCCTGACTGCGCGGGCGCGTCTTCTTGCGTCGTCATAGGCTCCGCTGCGGAGGCTGCGAGCGACCTACCGTCGACTGTCCCATGGACTGCCGCCGAATCAGCTTCAGGCCCAGTGGAATCGGCAGTAGAAGTCACTGATTTCGGCGACTTCGCCGAGCGCATTGGCGCATTCACGCCTGGCGGCGCGGACTGGACACGTTGCGGGTCAGCCGAATCCGCCGGATCCGAGGTAGTAGCGCGTGGATTCGAATCGGTCGCCGGTTCGCGCGTCGCCGAATCAGGTTTGGCTTCAGCGGAATCGGCATTCGCGGGTGTCGCCTCGGACGGATGCGTCGAGCCGGCCGCGTCATCCGCCTCGGACGATCGGTCCGGGTTCTGTCGAGTCTCCGTGGCGCTAGCGGCATCGGATGCGGCAGGGCCTTCCGGCGATGCCTCGTTCGAATCGGTATCAGCAAGGGATGACGCGTTGGGCAAAGGGTCAACCCGCAGTGGTGTTTTCGCGGATGAACGCCGTTGCGTCCGTGCCGGACTTGGCGCATCCAATGCACTATCCGTCGAATCCTCTTCCCCCGCTTCAGCATCCGCCGACTTCTTCTTCGCCCCACCGGTCTCGGTGCGCGCATGCCGCGGCGGAATAGCCAAACGAAGGACATCGGCGCGAGTGCCTGCATAGCGGGCGGCCACTGCGGTGGCCAGTTTCATGATCTCGGGCGTCAGTACGCGCTCGGCAGAAACGACCCGCTCGAGTTTCACGAGCTTCCCACCGTGGTCACTGTGCGTGCGACGCTCCAGCAGGTATCCGTCCACCAACCGACCCGCGAAGCGGACGCGAACGCGCACGCCGGGCTGCGCGATCGCATCCAACTCAGGCGGGACCAGGTAATCGAAGTCACGGTCCAGATGGGCCGGAGACAGCAACGGGAGCACCCGAGCTATCGGGTGCTCCACGGCTGCGGGGCCCGCTGGCGGGACCCCCGGGATGGCGGGGGTTTCCGCCGCGGGTTTGTTCACTCGGTGCGGTCGGGCCTACAGGCCGACTGCTGCGCGGAGCTTGTCCGCTCGGTCCGTGTGCTCCCATGGCAGGTCGACGTCGGTGCGGCCGAAGTGGCCGTACGCGGCGGTCGGTGCGTAGATCGGGCGCAGCAGGTCCAGGTCGCGGATGATCGCGCCGGGGCGCAGATCGAAGACCTCGGAGATGGCGACCGAGATGCGGGCCGGGTCGACCTTCTCGGTGCCGAAGGTCTCCACGAACAGGCCGACCGGCGCGGACTTACCGATGGCGTAGGCCACCTGAACCTCGACGCGGTCGGACAGGCCGGCCGCGACGACGTTCTTGGCGACCCAGCGCATGGCGTAGGCGGCCGAGCGGTCCACCTTCGACGGATCCTTGCCGGAGAAGGCGCCGCCGCCGTGGCGAGCCATGCCGCCGTAGGTGTCGACGATGATCTTGCGGCCGGTCAGGCCGGCGTCGCCCATCGGGCCACCGAGCACGAACTTGCCGGTCGGGTTGACCAGCAACCGGATGTTCGAGGTGTCCAGCGAGGGCAGCTCGAGGTCGGCGATGACGGCGTCGACGACCTTTTCCTTGATGTCGGGCGCGAGCAGGTTGTCCAGGTCGATGTCGGCCGCGTGCTGGGTGGAGATGACGACGGTGTCGAGCCGGACCGGGCGATCACCGTCATATTCGATGGTGACCTGGGTCTTGCCGTCGGGCCGCAGGTAGGGCAGCACGCCGGACTTGCGGACCTCGGTGAGCCGGCGCGAGAGCCGGTGCGCGAGCGCGATCGGCAGCGGCATGAGCTCGGGCGTATCGGTGGTCGCGTAGCCGAACATCAGGCCCTGATCGCCCGCGCCCTGCTTCTCGATCTCGTCGTCGGAGCCGCCGACGCGCGCCTCGTGCGAGGTGTCGACGCCCTGCGCGATATCGGGCGACTGCGCGCCGATCGCGATGTTCACGCCGCACGAGTTCCCGTCGAAACCCTTTGCCGACGAGTCGTATCCGATTTCCAAGACCTTCTCCCGGACGATCCGGGGAATGTCGGCGTACGCCGTGGTGGTGACCTCACCCGCGACGTGGACCTGGCCGGTCGTCACGAGGGTCTCCACCGCGACCCGGCTGCGCGGGTCCTCGGTCAGTAACGCGTCGAGAATGGAATCGCTGATGGCGTCGCAGATCTTGTCCGGGTGACCTTCGGTCACGGACTCACTGGTGAATAGCCGGCTGCCGGACGTGCGCACAGTTCTTCCCTCTCCCTCAACGGGTATTTCGTCTCGGTTTGCGACAGTAACGCGATGTCGTTACCGTGCAACCCTTCATTCCAGACTATGGCAAACCACCGACATACCGCGGACCAAGAGATCACTATCTCAGACAGTTCGCCCGATTTGTCTCCCGGCCACCGCGCCACCGGTGGTTGAGTACTGGGGCATTATCCCAGTCTCACAATGGTTTTCAGCGCAACAGCGGACCGAGCGCGTCGAGCACGCGGCTGGCGAGCAACGCCTTCGACCCATGATCGAGCGACTGTTCGGTACCGTCCGCACCGAGTAGCCAGCCGTTGTTGGTGTCGACCTCGAACGCCTTGCCCTCGCCGACCGCGTTGACCACCAGCAGGTCACACCCCTTGCGCGCCAGTTTGGCCCGCGCGTAGGTGAGGACGTCGCCGTGCTCGTCGCCGGTCTCGGCGGCGAATCCGACGATCGCGGTACCCGCCAACTGCCCGTCGCGGCGCGCCTGCACCAGACCGGCCAGGATGTCGGTGGTCTTGGTGAGCGCGATGACGTCCGGTTCCCCGGCGCCCTTCTTGATCTTGGCCGCGGCCACATCGGTGGGCCGGAAATCCGCCACCGCCGCCGCCATGATCACCGCGTCCGCGCCGACCGCATGCTTGTCGACCGCGGTCTTGAGCTGTTCTGCGGTGGTGATGTGCACCAGGTCGACGGCCGCGGGCGCGGCCATCTCGATCGTGTTGCCCGCGATGAGCGTGACGTGCGCGCCGCGCTGGGCCGCGACCCGGGCCAGGGCATAGCCCTGCTTCCCAGAACTGCGGTTGCCGAGGAAGCGCACCGGATCCAGCGGTTCCCTGGTGCCGCCCGCGGTGATGACCACCCGGCGACCTTCCAGATCGCGCGGGATGGCGTCGGTGCGTTCGAGCAGCAGCGTGGCCAGTCCGAAGATCTCCTCGGGCTCGGGCAACCGGCCTGGACCGGTGTCGGTGCCGGTGAGCCGGCCCGACGCGGGTTCCATCACGATCGCGCCGTGCGCGCGCAGCGTCGCGACATTGGCGACGGTCGCCGGATGCTCCCACATTTCGGTGTGCATCGCGGGCGCGAACAGGATCGGACATCGGGCCGTCAGCAACGTGGCGGTGAGTAAATCGTCGGCGCGGCCCTGGGCCGCGCGCGCCATCAGGTCCGCGGTCGCCGGGGCGATGACCACGAGGTCCGCCTCCTGGCCCAGCCGAACGTGCGGCACCTCGGGCACATCGGTGAACACGTCGGTGTGCACCGGGTTCCCGGACAGTGCCTCGAAGGTTGCCTTGCCGACGAACTGCATCGCCGCCTCGGTGGGGATCACCCTGACCTGGTGTCCGGTCTCGGTAAACCGCCGGACCAGCGAACAGGCCTTGTACGCGGCGATCCCCCCGCCGACACCGACAACGATCCGTGTGGTCACTACGCCTCCGGCCTAGTTGTTGTCACAGCAGAGCACGCAGCCCGGCTACTCGCCTTCGGTGTGCTCGAGCAGGTCGGAGTGGATCTCGCGCATGGCGACCGAGAGGGGCTTTTCCTGCAGGCCCGGCTCGACCAGCGGGCCGACGTACTCGAGGATGCCGTCGCCGAGCTGGTTGTAGTAGTCGTTGATCTGACGCGCGCGCTTGGCGGCGTAGATGACCAGGGCGTACTTGGACGAAGTGCGCTCCAGCAGCTCATCGATCGGGGGGTTGGTGAGGCCGATCGGGGTGTCGTAGGCGGGAACGACTTTGCTGTCCGTACTGCTCACTAGGGGGGCTCCTGCGGATCGAAGGATTACGAACTCGAATTTGTGCTAACGAACAAGGATACCAACTGCTCACAGGCGCTGGTCACCTCGTCGTTCACGATGACGATGTCGAACTCGTCACAGGCCGCCAATTCGGTCCTGGCGGTTTCCAGCCTGCGCTCGATCACTTCCGGTGATTCGGTGCCCCGCGAGGTGAGCCTGGAGACCAGTTCGTCCCAGCTGGGTGGGGCGAGGAAGGCGAGGATCGCTTCGGGGATGGCCTTGCGGACAGCCCGCGCGCCTTCTAGATCGACCTCGACCAGTACGGGCAGACCCTCTGCGAGGGCGGCCCGTACCGGTGCGGCCGGGGTGCCCGAACGTTGCAAACCACCGTGAATATCAGCCCACTCGAGTAGTTCGCCCGCCGAGATCATGGCGTCGAACTCTGCCCTGGACACGAATCGATAGTCGAGACCGTCGACCTCCCCGGGCCTAGGGGCCCGAGTCGTTGCCGACACACTGAAGATCAGGTGCGGCAGTCGCTCGCGGACACAACGGACCACGGTCGACTTGCCAACGGCCGAGGGGCCGACCAGTACAACCAGTCGACCCTTCCGCATATGTTCGACCACCCTCGTTATCAGGCGTCGAAGTCGAACCGGGCGAGCAGCGCCTTGCGCTGCCGATCGCCGAGTCCGCGCAGACGCCGGGTGGGGGCGATCTCCAGTTCACTCATGATTTCCGCTGCCTTGACCTTGCCTACCTTCGGCAAAGCCTCCAGCAGCGCCGACACCTTCATCTTGCCGAGAATCTCATCGGACTCGGCATCGGTGAGGACCTGCTTCAGGTTGGTGCCGCCTCGCTTCAGGCGCTCCTTGAGCTCCGCCCGAGCGCGGCGAGCGGCAGCCGCCTTCTCCAAAGCAGCGGCGCGCTGCTCGTCAGTCAGCTGGGGAAGGGCCACGGTTCCTCCGTCTCATCGTTCATTGCATCAACTCCTGCCGGTAACCCGGCAGTCTCAGCGACCGTACCCACGGCATCCGCAGATTGCGAACCCACCCCCCAGGTCAGCGCATGATTCCAGATGCCGTAGACGCGAGAGCAGCGCGATCCGCACTGCTCCTCTGTCGCTGCGCAGATCGTACCGCCGAAATCACGAAATGCCTCTTCAGCAGGGAGTTTTCATGATTGACACAGGTTAGCGGAAGGGTTGCTATGACGTGACATGGGTCGCCAGCAAACCCGCCACTGCCCGACCAGGAACTTTCTCGGAATTTCCCGCGTGTCGCGTTGTCTTTCAGCGTGTCGTGGGCCACAGACCGGTCGAACGACCATTTCGAGCGGGACTCCGGCCCCGATCGATTGTCGAGGTGCACCGCCGGGTTTGTCGACCTGCACTGATCACAGCGCGCTTCTGGGCCGATCCTGGCCCGTCGGCTCATCCGAGCACCATCCGGGCGGGAAACGGGCGTAGCAGGGCACACAGACCCGTCTACGGGCCACATGCACGCGTGCACATGACCGCACGCGGGCCGGGAAAGGGGCCGAGACCGGCGCGATCGCGCCGGTCTCGGTGGTTATTTCTGCAGGAACGCGAACGTCTGCTGGAGTTCACTCACTCTGGCGCGCAACGCGGGGACCGTGGGTCCGTCGCGCAGCACTTCGCGTGAGACGGTCGGCACAGCCGCCGCCAACATCGCCTCGGGGACCAGGTCACGGATGTTTTCCGGTCCCCCGCCCTGCGCTCCGACACCGGGCATCAGGATCGGCCCGTTGAGCGCGGACAGGTCCGGCGCCTCGGACAATGTCGCGCCGATCACCACGCCGACCGACCCGAATTCCGCGCCGGCATTGCGGGCCACGGCCTCGTCGACCATCGTCTGGGCGATGGTGCGACCATCCCCCGCGACGACCCGTTGCACCTGCGCCCCTTCGGGATTCGAGGTCGCCGCGAGCACGAACACACCGCGCCGGTTGACCGCGGCCAGGTCCAAAGCCGGTACCAGCGAGCCGAATCCGAGATACGGCGAGACCGTCACCGCGTCCGAGCCGAGTGGCCCGTCGCCGAGCCAGGCGTGCGCGTAGGCGTCCATGGTGGAGCCGATGTCGCCGCGCTTGGCGTCGGCGAGCACCAGCGTGCCCGAGGCCCGCAACACCTCGATGGTGCGCTCCAGCACCGCGATTCCGGCCGAGCCGTAGGTCTCGAAGAACGCGACCTGTGGCTTCACCAGCGCGACGCAACCGTCGAAGGCCTCGACGCAGATCTCCGCGAACTTCTCCAGTCCGTCCGCGTCGGCGGTGAGACCCCACGACTCCAGCAGGCCGGGATGCGGATCGATGCCGACGCACACGGGGCCGAAATGCCCCATGGCGTCCCGCAATCGGTCGCCGAAGGTCTGCACCGCGCCAACTCCGCCCTGGTCAGCCACGCAGCACCGAATGCAGTTCCTGCAGCGACCGCACGCCGATCCCGCCGTTGATGCTCGCCTCGATGCCCTGCACCGCGGCGGCCGCACCCTGCACCGTGGTGATGCACGGGATGTTCACACCGACCGCGGCACTGCGGATTTCGTAGCCGTCGATGCGCGGACCGGAATTGCCGTAGGGGGTGTTGAAGACCATATCGATCTCGCCGTCCCTGATCTGCTCGACGATCGTGGGCTGCGGCACATCACCATTGGTGTCCACCGACTCCGGCTCCGAGTGCTTGCGCACCCGCTCGCACGGAATACCGTTGCGGCGCAACATCTCCGCCGTTCCCTCGGTGGCCAGGATGCGGAATCCGAGGTCGTGCAGGCGCTTGACCGGGAAGACCATAGCGCGCTTGTCCCGGTTCGCGATGGAGACGAACACGGTGCCCTCGGTGGGCAGCGAGCCATAGGCGGCGGTCTGGCTCTTGGCGAAGGCGGTGCCGAAGTCGGCGTCGATGCCCATCACCTCGCCGGTGGACTTCATCTCCGGGGAGAGCAGCGAATCCACGCCGCTGCCATCGGCCTTGCGGAACCGGTGGAACGGCAGCACGGCCTCCTTCACGGCCACCGGCGCGTCGAGCGGGACGTGCCCGCCGTCGCCCTCGCCGGGCAGCATGCCTTCCTTGCGCAGGTCGGCGATGGTGGCGCCCAGCATGATCCGCGCGGCCGCCTTGGCCAGCGGCACCGCGGTGGCTTTAGAGACAAATGGCACGGTCCGGCTTGCCCGCGGATTCGCCTCGAGCACGTAGAGCACGTCGTCCTTGAGCGCGTACTGCACGTTGAGCAGGCCCTTGACGCCGATGCCCTTGGCCAACGCGACGGTCGAGCGCCGCACGGCCTCGATGTCGCTGCGGCCCAGCGTGATCGGCGGCAGCGCGCAGGCGGAGTCGCCGGAGTGGATGCCCGCCTCTTCGATGTGTTCCATCACACCGCCGAGGTAGACCTCGTCGCCGTCGCACAGCGCGTCGACGTCGATCTCGATGGCGTCCTCCAGGAACCGGTCGACCAGCACCGGATGTTCCGGGCTGAGCTCGGTGGCCCGCGAGATGTAGCCCTCCAGGGAACTCTCGTCGTAGACGATCTCCATGCCGCGCCCGCCGAGCACGTAGGACGGGCGGACGAGCACCGGGTAGCCGATCGAGGCGGCGATCTTCTTGGCCTGCGCGAAGGTGGTGGCGGTGCCGTACTTCGGCGCAGGCAGCCCGGCCGCGGTGAGCACGTCACCGAATTCGCCACGGTCCTCGGCCAGGTCGATGGCCGCGGCGCTGGTGCCGACCACCGGGACGCCGGCGTCGGTGAGCCGCTGCGCCAGGCCGAGTGGCGTCTGCCCGCCCAGCTGCACGATGACGCCGGTGACGTGACCCGACTCGCTTTCCGCGTGGTACACCTCGAGCACGTCCTCGAAGGTGAGCGGCTCGAAGTAGAGCCGGTCGGCGGTGTCGTAGTCGGTGGAGACGGTCTCCGGGTTGCAGTTGACCATCACGGTCTCGTACCCGGCCTGCGAAAGTGTTTGCGCCGCATGGACACACGAGTAGTCGAACTCGATGCCCTGGCCGATCCGGTTCGGGCCGGAGCCGAGGATGATCACCTTGTCACGCTCGCGCTGCGGCGCGACCTCGGATTCCGCGGCGGGATCGAGCTCGTAGGTCGAGTAGTGGTACGGCGTCTTGGCCTCGAACTCGGCGGCACAGGTGTCGACCGTCTTGAAGACCGGGCGGACGCTGAGCCGGTGCCGCAGCGCGCGAACCCCGGTCTCCCCGGCCAACTCCGGGCGCAGCGCGGCGATCTGCCCGTCGGACAGACCGTAGTGCTTGGCCCGGCGCAACAACGTCTCGTCGAGCACGGGCGCGTCCATGATCTCCGCGCGCAGCTCGACCAGACCGGCCACCTCGGCGACGAACCACGGGTCGATTCCCGAAGCGGCAGCGACATCTTCGATGCTCGCACCGAGTCGCAACGCGCGCTCGACCTGGTAAATGCGTCCCTCGATCGGGGTGCGCAGGTCTTCCAGGATCGCTTCGACGTCAGTCCATTTGCCGTCTTCCAGAGTCCAGAAACCGGCGGCCTTCGTCTCCAGCGAGCGCAACACCTTGCCGAGGGCCTCGGCGAAGTTGCGCCCCAACGACATTGCCTCGCCGACCGACTTCATCGTGGTGGTCAGCGTCGGGTCGGCACCGGGGAACTTCTCGAACGCGAACCGCGGCGCCTTGACCACCACGTAGTCCAGCGTCGGCTCGAAGCAGGCCGGCGTCTCCTTGGTGATGTCGTTGACGATCTCGTCGAGGGTATAGCCGATGGCCAGCTTGGCGGCGATCTTGGCGATCGGGAAACCCGTTGCCTTGGAAGCCAACGCGGACGAGCGCGAGACGCGCGGGTTCATCTCGATGACGATCAGGCGGCCGTCGGCCGGATCCACCGCGAACTGGATGTTGCAGCCGCCGGTGTCCACGCCGACCTCACGCAGGATCGCGATGCCGAGGTCACGCATCTTCTGGTACTCGCGGTCGGTGAGCGTCATCGCGGGCGCGACGGTCATCGAGTCGCCGGTGTGCACGCCCATCGGATCGACGTTCTCGATCGAGCAGACGATGACCACGTTGTCGCTGCGGTCGCGCATCAGCTCGAGCTCGAATTCCTTCCAGCCCAGGATGGATTCCTCGATCAGCACGTTCGCGGTCGGCGAGGCGGACAAGCCGCCGCCGGCGATGCGGTCGAGATCCTCGTCGTTGTAGGCCATTCCGGAGCCGAGGCCGCCCATGGTGAACGAAGGCCGCACCACCACAGGGAATCCCAGCTCACGGACCGTGTCGCGGACCTCGTCCATCGTGTAACAGACACGGGAACGGGCACTTTCGCCGCCGACCTTGGCGACGATGTCCTTGAACTTCTGCCGGTCCTCACCGCGCTGGATGGCGTCGAAGTCGGCGCCGATCATCTCGACGTTGTACTTCTCCAGCACCCCGTTCTCGTGCAGCGCGACCGCGGTGTTCAGCGCGGTCTGCCCGCCGAGGGTGGCCAGGATGGCGTCGGGACGCTCCTTGGCGATGACCTTCTCGACGAACTCCGCCGTGATCGGCTCCACGTAGGTGGCGTCGGCGAACTCGGGGTCGGTCATGATGGTCGCCGGGTTGGAGTTCACCAGCGAAACCCGCAGGCCCTCGGCCCGCAGCACCCGGCACGCCTGGGTGCCGGAGTAATCGAACTCGCAGGCCTGCCCGATGACGATCGGGCCGGAGCCGATCACCAGGATGTGCTTCAGATCGGTGCGGCGTGGCATCAGGCTCCTTCCATGAGACCGGCGAAACGGTCGAAGAGATAAGCAGCGTCGTGAGGTCCGGCGGCGGCCTCCGGGTGGTACTGCACGGAGAACGCGCGGCCGTCGATGAGGCGCACGCCCTCGACCGTGCCGTCGTTGGCGCAGACGTGGCTGACCTCGGCCTTGCCGAACGGGGTGTCGAACTGCTCGCCCTGCTCGCCTTCCAGCGCGAAGCCGTGGTTCTGCGCGGTGATCGCGATGCGACCGGTGCCGTGCTCGATCACCGGGACGTTGATGCCGCGGTGGCCGAACTTCATCTTGTAGGTCTTGCGGCCGAGCGCGCGGCCGAGGATCTGGTTGCCGAAGCAGATGCCGAACAGCGGCAGGCCGCGCTCGAGCACGCCCTTGGTCAGCGCGACCGCGCCGTCCTGAGTGGCCGGGTCGCCGGGGCCGTTGGACAAGAAGACGCCGTTCGGGTTCAGCGCGAGGATCTGGTCGATCGAGGTGTTCGACGGCACCACATGCACCCGCATGCCGCGCTCGGCGAACATGCGCGGGGTGTTGGTCTTGATGCCGAGGTCGACCGCGACCACCGTGAAGCGGGGTTCGCCGTTCGGCTCGATGGTGTAGATCGAGTCGGTGCTCACCTCTTCGGCCAGGTCCGCGCCGAGCATGGACGGCTGGCCGGTGACCCGGCCGAGCAGCTCGTCGGTGCCGGCGAGGGCGGCGCCGGAGAAGATGCCCGCCTTCATCGAGCCGCGGGTGCGCAGGTGGCGCACCAGGGCGCGGGTGTCGATGCCCGCGATGCCGACGATGTCCTGGCGTTGCATCGCCTCGGGCAGCGTGCCGGTGGACCGCCAGTTGGAGGCGCGGCGCGCGGGGTCGCGGACCACGTAGCCGGCCACCCAGATCTTGCCGGACTCGTCGTCCTCGTCGTTCCAGCCGGTGTTGCCGATCTGCGGTGCCGCGGCAACCACGATCTGGCGGTGGTAGCTGGGGTCGGTAAGGGTCTCCTGGTAACCGGTCATCGCGGTGCAGAACACCGCCTCACCGAGCGTCTCGCCCACGGCGCCGTAGGCCGAGCCGCGGAATACCCGGCCGTCCTCCAGCACTAGAGCAGCGTCTTGTCCCGTCATCCCTCGTCGTCTCCCGTCGTCATACTGGTGTCCGCTTGCAAACCGCGCGTCCAAGCCGGGTACACCGACTTGTCGTCACCTCGGAAACCGGTATCTATCTCGGTCCCGGTGGGCAGTTTCCAGCGAACTACCAGCACACCATCTGCTGTCATTACTTTGCCCGCATGCCCGCGCTCGGTGCGCACCGCGGTGATGGATTCCTGCGGGATCCAGATCACCGTCGCGCCGTCACGCTCGAGCAGAATTCCCCGTTCGAACCGCGTGAGTTCCGCGGTGGCCCGGAAACCCAAGTCGCCGACCGCGATTCGGTCCTGCCAGCTGGGCGCCATGGTGCTGCCGAGATACAGTCCGGTGGTCGGCTCGAGCACCTGTGCACCGAGGTCGGCGGGCACAGTGGGCAGCTCACCGATGCGGGCCTCCTGGCGCGCGGCCCGGTTCTGCCAGCCCCGATACATCAGCCAGATGCACAGGGCGAACAGCGCGGCCAGCCCGATCACCCAAAGCGTTCTCTCCACTTACGGACCTCCTGTGTCCAATCGGCGGCGCTCCCGGTGCCCTGCGTGGCCACGCTTCGCTACCGCCTCCGGGCCCGTCGCTCGCACCGCGCGGTTACCCACCGGCCTTGCCCTCACGGGCAGTTACCCGGCCCCTGAGCAACGTCGTTGTCACTCGGGCCGGGAACGTCATGTCCTCGAACGGTGTGTTGTTCGAGATGCTGGCGAGCTCCTTGGCGCGCACCGTCCAGGTGGCGGCGGGATCGACCAGCGTCAGGTTGGCCGGCTCGCCGACCTCGATCGGCCTGCCGTGCTCGTCGAGGCCGACGATCGCGGCGGGCTGCTCGCTCATCACCCTGGCGACGCCGCGCCAGTCGAGCAGGCCGGGTTCGACCATGGTCTGCACGATGATCGACAGCGCGGTCTCCAGGCCGAGCATGCCGGGGCGGGCCGCGGCGAACTCGCAGCACTTGTCCTGCTCGGCGTGCGGGGCGTGGTCGGTCGCGACGCAGTCGATGATGCCGTCGGCCAGGGCCTGGCGCAGCGCGGCGGCGTCGGACGCCTCACGCAGCGGCGGGTTGACCTTGTTCACCGCGTCGTAGGTCTCCAAGCGCGAGTCGTCCAGCAGCAGATGGTGCGGGGTGACCTCGGCGGTGATCGAGATACCTTGCGCCTTGGCCCATTTCACCAACTCCACGGTGCCCGCGGTGGAGGCGTGGCAAATGTGCACGCGCGCACCGGCATCGCGGGCGAGGATCGCGTCGCGCGCCACGATGGACTCCTCCGCGGCGCGCGGCCAGCCGGCCAGGCCGAGCCGGGCCGCGGTGGGCCCCTCGTGCGCGACCGCGCCTTTGGTGAGCCGCGGCTCCTCCGCGTGCTGGGCGATCAGCACGCCGAGGGTGTTCGCGTATTCCAGGGCGCGGCGCATGAGCAGCGGGTCGTAGACGCAGTGGCCGTCGTCGGAGAACATCCGCACCGCGCCGACACCGGTTGCCATGGTGCCCATTTCGGCGAGCTGCTTGCCTTCGAGGCCGACGGTGACCGCACCCACCGGGTACACGTCGACCAGGCCGACCTCCTGACCGCGACGCCACACGTGATCGGTGACGACCACCGAGTCGGCGACCGGGCTGGTGTTGGCCATCGCGAACACCGCCGTGTACCCACCCAATGCGGCTGCGGCGGAACCGGATTCGATGGTCTCGGTGTCTTCGCGACCGGGCTCGCGCAGGTGCGTGTGCAGATCGACGAAGCCGGGCAGCAGGATTTGGCCTTGCGCGTCGATGACTTCCGCGTCGTCGGCGCTGAGCTCGGTACCGATGTCACGGATCACACCGTCGGCGATCAGCACGTCGACCGGTTCACCCTCGCCATAGATCCGGGCGCCCTTGATCAGCAGTTCCGTCATGCCACCGCCTCCTGCGTACCGACCAGCAGCCGGAACAGGACGGCCATGCGCATGTGTACTCCGTTCGTCACCTGTTGCAAGATCGCGGCCTGCGCGGAATCGGCTACCGGCGAGGCGATTTCCATGCCGCGCAGCATCGGGCCGGGATGCAGCACCGTCGCGTGTTCGGCCAGCAGGGCCAGCCTGCGTTCCGACAGTCCGTAATTGATCGAGTATTCGCGGGCCGACGGGAAGAAGCCGCCGTTCATCCGCTCGGCCTGCACGCGCAGCATGAGAACCGCGTCGGCGCCGGGCAATTCGGCGTCCAGCGAGTGCGCGATCCGGGCGGGCCAGGCGTCGACGCCCACCGGCAGCAGGGTGCGCGGGGCGACCAGCACCACTTCCGCACCGAGGGTGTCCAGCAGAAAGACATTGGAGCGAGCCACCCGGCTGTGCAGGATGTCGCCGACGATGACGACTCGCTTGCCCTCGATATCGCCGAGCCGTTGCCGCAGCGTCAGCGCGTCGAGCAGGGCCTGGGTGGGGTGCTCGTGCGTGCCGTCACCCGCGTTGATGATGGCCGGGCCGGAGCTGCCGGACGAGACGGCCCAGGCGTCCATCCAGCGCGCGATCTGGTGTGCCGCACCGGAAGCCGGATGCCGCACGATCAACGCGTCGGCGCCCGCGGCGTGCAGGGTGAGCGCGGTGTCGCGCAGGGATTCGCCCTTGGAGACCGAGGAGCTGCTGGCGCTGACGTTGATCACATCGGCGCTCATCCACTTGCCCGCCACCTCGAAAGAAACCCTGGTGCGGGTGGAGTTCTCGTAGAACACCGTCATCACGGTGCGTCCGCGCAAGGTCGGCAGTTTGTGGACTTCGCGGCCGAGCAGGGCCTGCTCGAAACGTTCGGCTTCGTCCAGCAACTCCGTCGCGGTCGCGCGATCAAGATCACTGACCGTAAGCAGATGCCTCACAACTCCACCTCGCTGACGCTCAGCTCCGTCGTTCGGCACAGGGCCGCTGTGTTGTTGGTTCGCTCGCTCACGCTTCAGCCTCCTGGCGCAGGTAAACGCCGTCGCGGCCGTCGTGTTCGGTGAGCAGGACCGAGATGTCTTCGGAGCGCGAGGTGGGCACGTTCTTGCCCACGTAGTCGGCCCGGATCGGGAGTTCGCGGTGGCCGCGGTCGATCAGCACCGCGAGCTGCACGGCGCGCGGGCGACCGAGGTCGCGCAGCCCATCGAGGGCGGAGCGCACGGTGCGGCCGGAGAAGAGGACGTCGTCGATCAGCACGACGAGCGCGTCTTCGATGCCGCCCTCGGGAACCGAGGTGCGCTCGAGCGGCCGGTGCGGCCGGGTGCGCAGGTCGTCGCGGTAGAGGGTGATGTCGAGCGAGCCGAGGGCCGGGCGGACCCCGGAGAACTCCTCGATCTTGTCCGTGAGCCGCGCGGCCAGCGAGGTGCCGCGGGTGGGAATGCCGATGAGCACCACGCGTGGCGCGCCGGGCTCGCCCGCGTCCAGCGCGGTCTTCTCGATGATCTGGTGCGCGATGCGCGCGATGGTCCGACTGACATCGGAAGCCGACAACAGCTCCCGCCCCGCCTCCACCCCCTCGGGGGTGTGTCGCCGCGATGTTTCGGCAGCGCCGGACTTGGCAGCCCGTTCGGGCACGGCCATGCCGACCTCCTTCCCCGCCTCACCGGACGGTCCGTTAAAGGATGTCTTACGGCAAGCAGCGTAACAGCGGCCGCAACCGGGCTTTCACCAGGTGCAGCGCGGTGTGAGCGGGACCACGGGACGGAAGTGTGCCCGGCCACATCGTCGGTTACTCGCGTACGGCGAGGATCAGGCCGACATCGGCGTCGCGGACGGCGGCGGGGCGGTTGAGCGGCGCGACGAGATCGTCCCACCTACGGAAGCTGGTGCGCCAGCCGTGCGCGGTGAGCCAGCCCTCGGCGCCCGGCCCGAGGCCGCTCAGGTCGCGACCTTCGTCGCTGTGCTCACCGCCGACCAGCCGCCCGAGTTCGGCGTAGTGCGGCAGATTTCGGTCGACGTGGAAGCGGCCAGCGCCGAACTGGCTTCCGCGAGCGGAGAGTTCGGTGAGGGTCTCGGCGACCCGCAATGCGTCGTCGCGGCTCAGATATCCGAGCGATCCCTCATCGACCCAGCAGGTCGGCACGTCGGCGCGAAATCCGTTGGCGCGCAGCAGCTCCGACCAGTTCTCGCGAAGATCGCTGGCGATGATGGTGCGGTCGTACCTGGGCACCGTGGCCGCGAGTACCGGCTCCTTGAACGCGAACAGTTCCGGCAGGTCGATTTCGAAGAACCGAACGTCCGCGGGCAGCGTCAACCGGAACGCTCGGGTATCCAACCCCGCCCCGAGGATGACGATTTGTCGGCACCCGGCCGTCACCGCCTCCACCATCCGATCATCGACCAGCCGGACGCCGACGCTGCGTCCCTCGAAGAATATGTCGGCCAGCGCTTCCAGCCGCGCCCAGCGCTGCTCTCCCTCCGGCATCGTCGCGAAGCTGCGCCGCGCGGCATCGGCGAAATGCCGCGCCAACGGGTCGTCGTACAGCCGGTCCGGCCTGGCCGATTCCCGCGCCCGAATCACCGCCACCCCGATCGCCGTCATCGCCACACCCGCCGTCGGTGCCGCTGGTTGCGCTTCGGTCATGATCCCTCCACAAATTAACTTGCCGCCCGGCTAGGTATCTCGCCGCACCCGTCACGCTAGGCTCCAACTAGCCGGTCGTCAAGCAAAGGAGCACCATGGATCGCCGTCGCAGCGATATGCGCGAACGAATCCGCGCGGTGGCAATGGAGTTGTTCTCCGAGCGCGGCTACGAGAAGACCTCACTACGCGAGATCGCCGAGCGGCTCGATGTCACCAAAGCCGCGCTCTACTACCACTTCCGCACCAAAGAGGACATCGTCGCGAGCCTGTCCGACGACCTGCGGCGCGGCATCGACGACATCGTCGAGTGGGCCGCGACCGCGCCGACGGGACCTGAACGCGCGCAAGAGATTCTGGACCGTTACGGCGTATTGCTGCACGGCATCGGCCGCGACATGGTGCGCTTCATGGCCGAAAACCAGCCTGCCTTCCGGGAACTCGGTTTCGGCGTGAGCCTGCGCTACCAGTTCCGGGTGCTGGCCGACCTGATGACCGAGCCCGAGCACGCGCCGCGCGCGGTTTTTCACGCTCGGCAAGCGCTGCTTGCCATCAGTTGGAGCACCGCGATGATGGGCGATCTGCCACTGAGCGACGACGAGTGCTACGCGGCCTCGGTCGACATCGCGCGCGACATCCTCGCCAGGAATTGACCGCCACGTCCGATTGTCGCTAGCACATACGTTCGATTGCGGGTAGATTCGCTCGCATGTCGACACCGCTGCAGGGATCACTGCTCGACGGGTTCGGTGATACCGAATTCGGGTCGCTTCATGCCGCGCGGCGCACGGTGCTCGATCGCGGGGCCTGGGTGGATGTGCTGCCCGGCTGGCTGTCGGGCGCCGACACGCTGTTCGATCGCCTGGTCGACGATGTGCCGTGGAAGGCCGAACGCAGGCCGATGTACGACCGCGTGGTGAACGTGCCCCGGCTGTTGAAGTTCTACGAAGAGCACGAGCCACTGCCCGACCAGGTCTTGGCAGACGCGCGAGAAGCCTTGAGCGAGCACTATCGCCGCGAACTCGGCGAGTCGTTCCGCACCGCCGGACTCTGTTATTACCGCGACGGACAAGACAGCGTCGCCTGGCACGGCGACAATTTCGGCCGCGGCGCGACCCAGGACACCATGGTCGCGATCGTGTCCATCGGCGCGCCCCGGGCACTGCTGCTGCGACCACGCGGCGGCGGCGAGAGCCTTCGATTCCAGGTGGGCCACGGCGATCTCCTGGTGATGGGCGGCTCCTGCCAGCGCACCTGGGAGCACGCAGTGCCCAAGACGCGCAAGCCGACCGGACCAAGGATCAGCATCCAGTTCCGTCCGCGAGGCGTTCGCTGACTGTGATCGAGGCGATACCGATCTTGACCTTAATCATTGTTGAGGTTTAATGCTGAACTGCATGAGCGCAAAGACTTTTGAGCCGCCGACCGCCGGCGACACGACCGTCGACCACACCGCCGACATCGCGGCCATCAAGCAGATCATCACCAACGTCGAAACCGCGTACAACACCAACGACCCCGAACTGATGACCGCCGACTTCACCGCGAACGCCGCCGTCGTCAACGCGGTCGGCGCCCTGATGACCGGTCGAGACGCCCTACTCGAAGCGAACCGCCGCGGACTGTCCGGCTTCCTGAAAAACGAATACGTCCGCTACGAGGTCACCGACATCACCTTCCTCCGCCCCGACGTCGCCTTCGCCCACAAGCTCGCCCGAGCCACCACCTCCGAAGGCGAACTAATCGACATAGATCACGCGATGATCGCCCTCTACGTCCTGATCAAGGAAAACGGCCGCTGGTGGACCGCAGCCAGACAGAACACCCTGATCCCCCAAGCCGAATGACCGCACGCCCGACGACGCAGCGCCGCAACAACACCGAGGGGTGCGGCGCTGCGCCGGAGGGCCGGCCAGCCGAGCACCGTTTCGGTGACCCGCTCACCCACTACACCGGGTGAGCGGCTTCCAGAAACAGTGCTCGGCCAGAACAAAGAGTGCACATCGGAGCCCCAGCAGCCCCGAAAACACCCGCGCGACACACTCACTGCTTCGAAAGCGCTCGAGAACAGCACCACAGCCAGGTGACCACCTCCGGGAACGCGACACCACGCACCTGACCGATAACTAAAGCCGGGGACCCCACCTCACGCGCCCAGCACTACTCCGGTCATCCGATGAACCAGTCGAAAACCCCTGAGACAGCACACCACCGGAGAATCTCTCAGCACACCACCCCGAACCAGTACACCCAGAACCCCCGAAAAGGTCCACCCATCGGGCAACTGCTACTCAGGACTCCAGAGGTGAACAGTCCAGTGAGCTGAAGACCTATCCACGTTTTCCTGTGAAGCAGTGCTGGGCACGCCGCCTGCCGTACCCGGCTTTAGTTAACGGTCAAGCGCGCAATGTCGCGTTCCCGAGGTGGTCATCTGGCTGTGGTTGCGTCACAAGCACTTTGGAAGAAGGAGAGGCGGGATGGCGGCGGTCCCAGCCTGGTCATCTGGCCGTGGTTGCGTCCCAAGCACTTCGGAAGAAGGAGAGGCGGGATGGTGACGGTTCCAGCCTGGTCATCTGGCCGTGGTTGCGTCCCAAGCACTTCGGAAGAAGGAGAGGCGGGATGGTGACGGTCCCAGCCTGGTCATCTGGCCGTGGTTGCGTCCCAAGCACTTCGGAAGAAGGAGAGGCGGGATGGTGACGGTCCCAGCCTGGTCATCTGTCTATGGTTGCGTCCCAAGCACTTTGGACAAGTGCGGTGGTTGGGTGGCGATCGAATCAACGGGCGAGGTCCGGCGAGACGCATCGAACACCGAGTGTTGCACCCAGCGCCGTTATCAGCCAGGATCTGCACCCGACCAATCCACCCGGTGTTGCAATAACCGCCTGAATCCGCCTCGGTGCAGATCCCGAGAGAGAGTGCAGATTCGTCGATAGCGGACGTGTTGGCGGAATTCGCCGCGACGCTGGGGGTGGGACGTCGTTAGATTGACAGGATGAGCAATCCTGGGGCGGGAGTCCTGGCCGTGATGCCGCTGCATACGATCAGCGAGGTTTACGGCGAGGGCGGTCTGCGTGAACGATTATTGCTGGAGATCGCGGAGCTGCCGGATGCTGATCGGGTCGTCGAGGCGCTCGACCTGGCCACGGAATTGCATCGCGACGACCGTTACGGTCGCGAACCGTATCTCAATCATCTACTGCGGGTGGCGATTCGGATCATCAGTCACTACAAGGTCGCGGACGGCGAGCTGGTTGTCGCGGGTCTGCTGCACGACTCGGTCGAGGATCATCCGGCGGAACTGGCGGGCGACCAGCCGGGTCCGCCCACGGGAGCCGCCCTGGCCGAACTCGCGGACCGGTTCGGCGAGCGCGTGGCCGAGCTGGTCGCGGCCGTCACCAATCCCGAACCGGACCCGTCGATCGACCGGCACCTGCAATACCGCGAGCACGTCGCCGCCAACCTCGACCGTTCCCCATGGGCCAGGATCATCAAGCTTTCCGACTTCACCGACAACGGAGTCGGCATTCTGTACGCGACCGGTCCGGCCATGCACAAGCTCGCCACCAAATACCGCCCACTCACCGCCATCTACCGCGACCTCGTCACCCGCCCCGACACACCCCTGGCCGACGACGTCAAACAGCACATCCTCGACCA
Source organism: Nocardia sp. NPDC046473 (assembly GCF_040645995.1). Lineage (NCBI taxonomy): Bacteria > Bacillati > Actinomycetota > Actinomycetes > Mycobacteriales > Nocardiaceae > Nocardia > Nocardia sp. NPDC046473. The sequence continues at coordinate 41,577 of NZ_JBEYZJ010000016.1, read as the reverse complement.
ACTCGACAGTGCGGACCAACGATTCGAGGCCATCCTCGCCGACGATTGATCGCCGGTCGTCCTTTCGGATGACATCCGGCCGATATCCGGCCCGCCGAGACCGACCGGCCTGCCACCGATGGCATCGTGAGGCGCATGCGACTTCGAGGGGCGAGCGGTTTCCTGCTGGCAGCGGGACTTGTGACAATCGCCGCCTCGGTGCTGACGCTGATTTGGACGGGCCACACCGCGCTGCGCTACTCCGCCGACAACGACGACACGTTGCCGATGTGGGTGCCCGGGATAACGATGTTCGGTGGGCTCGCAGCCGCCTGGCTGGTGCCGCCGAAACCACGCAACGACAGTCTGCTGCCGGATTATCCGCGCACCACGCGTCAGGGCTGGTGGCTTATCGCCCTCGCACTCGCCTTCACCATCGGTTTCGCCCTCTCCCCCGGCGGCAGCGGCTGGCTGCTCGCCCTGAAACTACCCCTGCTGCTTGCCATTCCGCTGCTGTTCCGGTTGGCGGCCTGGCCCGAGTGGTATCGGATCGACACCCATGGCCGTTGGCTGCGACCCGCACCCGCGGCACTCACCTTCCTTGCCCTGTTCACACTGTTCGGCCATGGCTACACCGGCCCGCGACCGGACCTGATCACCGTGCTGTGCGTGTTCGTGCTGAATGCGATGCTGGAGGAGATCTTCTACCGGGTCTGGCTGCAAACCCGGCTGGAGATCAGTCTCGGGCGCTGGCCCGCGATCGTGGTCACATCGTTGGCGTTCGCCTCCTGGCACGCGGTGATCCACGGCGGCAATGGATTCGGCGTCGACCTCGCCAGTGCCTTCGTGCACATCGGCGCATACGGCATCTTCCTCGGCTACCTGTGGTCGCGCTACCGAAACCCCTGGCTGCTGTTCCTGGTGCACGGCATCATCAACCTGCCCATCCCGATGCTTGCCGTAATGTGGTGATGGCACAAGAGATTTCACGGCGTGCGTAGCACCGATTCGATCAGTTCACGAACAGCGTCGAGCAGCCGCTCGGTCTCGCCGGAACGGACCATGACTTGCACCAGCTCACCGCCGATCGCGCCGAGCAGCAGCCTGCCCATCACCTCGGCATCGAGATCGGGCCGCGCTTCGCGCAGCAGCGCGGTGATGTGGTTGCCCCAGAACGCATGAAACTCCCCCGTGCGCGGATGCGGCGGCTCGGTGCGGTAGGCGACCATGAGCTCCGAATTGTCGATCACCAACCGCGTCATCGCGTCGAAATAGGCGAGCAGCCGCTCATCGGCCGGTGCGCCGGGGCCCAACGGTGGCGGTCCACTGGTGATCGCGTCCATCAACGTGAGCGCGCTCTCCGCAACCATCTCGTGCAGCAGCCCGGCGCGGCTGCCGAAGCGATGAAAGATGGTGCCCTTCCCCACCCCGGCCGCGGCCGCGACCCGGTCCATGGTGATCGCCTCGGCACCGTGTTCGGCGAGCAGCGCGGCGGTCGCGTCGAGAATCGCACGCCGGTTACGCGCGGCATCGGCCCGTTCCTTCGGACGCCCGTCGGTCATCACACCCGCTTTCGTTGACAACTTGACCGCCGGTCCATATTATTGCGGAGACAACTGGACCAACAGTCAATTTATGGAGTTCATCGTGAAGGCAATCGTAATGACGGGAACCGGCGGCCCCGAGGTGCTGGTCCTCCAGGAGGTCCCGGCGCCGCAGGCGGGCGCGGGTGACGTCGTGATCCGCGCCGAAGCTATCCCGGTCCTGTACCCGGAAACCATACTGCGCTCCGGCGAGTTCCCGCTCGGCGTCGAGCCGCCGCTGGTCTTCGGTTTCCAGGCCGCCGGTGTGGTGACCGAGGTGGGCACGGACGCCGATCCCGCGCTGCTCGGCCGCCGAGTAACGGTGGCCACAAAGGGTTTCGGCTCCTACGCCGAATTCGTCAGCGCACCAGCCGATTCCGTCACCCTGATCCCGGACGGCCTATCCTCGGTCGACGCGGCCGCAGTCCTGATGAGCGGCTCGGTGGCACTCCCCCTACTCGAAACCGCCGCGCTCACCGGCACCGAAACAGTGCTGATCGAAGCCGCCGCAACAGGTATCGGCAGCTACCTCACCCAACTCGCCAAGGAGTACGGCGCGGCCCGCATCATCGCCACAGCGGGCGGCCCCGCGAAAGCCGAACAGGCACGCAGGCTCGGCGCCGACGAGGTGATCGACCACAACGACCCCGAATGGCCGACCCGCCTACGCGAAACCCTCAGCGGCACAACGCTGGACGTAGTCTTCGACTCCATCGGCGGCCCCACCGCCCTCGACCTCCTCGACACCATGACTCCCCTACGCGGCCGAATGCTCAGCTACGGCTGGCTTTCCGGCGCCCCGGCCCAACTCACCGCCACCGACCTGATCACCCGAGGTCTCACCCTCACCGGCTGCGCGGGCCCCACCTGGCTATCCCGAGTAGCCAACGCCCACACCGCAACCCTGCACCGCGCAGCCACCGGCGGCTTGGCCCCCCTCGTCGAAACAGTCCTCCCCCTCGACCAAGCCGCCCACGCCCACCACCTCATCGAAAACCGCGCCCCACTCGGCAAGCTCATCCTCCGGCCGGACCACAAGTCGTAGCCACCCCAACACTCAGCCGGACACGTTGCCGCGCGCAAATTCTCATCGAGCACACGAAATTGCCAACTGAAACGCCCGCAGCAACACAAGGCGCGCGCGGCGGCCCGGCGCGGTTGCGTTCCACCGCGGGCAAGCGGAACTTGCGCACGACCAGCCGGCACATAACGCCGCCGCGCACCGATTCTCTTACCGCGCACGAAATCGCCAACTGGATCGTGCGCAGCAAGACAACAACTGCGCGACATGCCGTCACTGCCGGTACAGCTGCGCACGACCAGAGCACTGCGCGCACCGTGACAGGCCGACTCAGCGCAGCCCGGCCCGACTCAGCGCAGCCCGGCCCGACTCAGCCCGGCCCGGCCCGGCCTGGCGCGACCTGGCGCGGCCCGGCGCAGCCCGGCGCAGCCCAGCCCGACTCAGCTCAACCCAGCCCGACTGGCTCAGCCCGGCGCAGACACAGTGCCGCGCGACAATTCGCGAGCCGCGCACGAAATCGCCGACCGATCCGCGCGCAGTACGACG
>NZ_JBEYZJ010000016.1:0-38356 GCF_040645995.1 Nocardia sp. NPDC046473 | reverse complement strand
TACGACGACATGTGCGCGGCGCACCAACACCACGCGGCACGGCCGCACCCGACCAGACACTGAGCACACAACGACAGCGCGGGCAACATGGTGCCGCGCAACAATTCGCGAGCCGCGCACGAAATCGCCGACCGATCCGTGCGCAGTACGACGACATGTGCGCGGCGCACCAACACCACGCGGCACGGCCGCACCCGACCAGACACTGAGCACACAACGACAGCGCGGGCAACATGGTGCCGCGCAACTATTCGCGAGCCGCGCACGAAATCGCCAACTGAATCGTGCGCAGCAAGACAAGACGTGCGCGGCGGACCGGCACGAGTTGCGTTCCACCGAAGGCAAGCAGAACTTGCGTTCGGAAGCGACTAGACAGCCATAGTGCGGTGCCGCGCGGTGATTTTCGGGCTGCGCACGGAATCGCCGAACGATTCGTGCGCGGCAGGAGAACTGGTGCGCGGCTGGTTAGGCCGTGGCTCGCCGGGCGAAATCTGGGGCGTGTTCGGGGCGGATGCCTCGGGCGACCAGGAAGGGTGGGATGTTGCGGATTACCGGGATTTTGCGGAGGATGCGGACCGGGAGGGGTGCCTGGGGTGAGCCTGCGATGTCGATGCCGCCGTCGAGGGCGGGGCGGATCACCCTGGCGTGCAGGAAGCGTTGCAGGCCTTGGGTTACCACGGTCGGGAGGGTGCGGCGGCGTTGCACCTTGGCCAGGTCGCGGGCGCTGACGGTTTTCGAGAGCAACGGCGCGGCAAGGATTCTCGCGGCTGCGACGGCGTCTTGGACGGCGAGGTTGATGCCGACGCCGCCGACGGGCGACATGGCATGCGCGGCGTCGCCGATGCACAGCAGTCCGTCGGTGTGCCAGGTCGTCAGGCGGTCGAGTTGGACGTCGAGGAGCTTGACCTCCTCCCAGCTGGTGAGGGCCTCGACTCGGTCCTTCAGCCAGGGCACCGAGTCGGACATGGTGCGCATGATGTCGTCGACCGGACCGCGCCGAGCCACCTCGTCGGTGCCCTTGCCGATGAGGGTGGCGCATTGCCAGTAATCGCCGCGGTCGAGCAGCACCGCGGCGCGATGCGGCGTGACGACCGGGACGACGCCCGCGGGGTCGATCTCGGTGCGCGGCAAGCGGAACCACCACACGTCCATCGGCGTCGGCCAGCTCTGCGACGCGAGACCCGCCGCGGCGCGCAGCACCGAACCACGCCCGTCGCACGCGACGGTGAGGTCGGCGCGGATCTCCCCGGTACTTCCGTCGACGGTCCGATAGCTGACCCCGGTGACTGTGCCGTCGGTCCGAACCAGGTCGGTCGCTTCGGTATTCATCCGCAGGTGGAAACCGGGCTCCGCGTCGGCGGCCCGCGCCAGCAGGTCGAGCAGGTCCCACTGCGGCACCATGGCGATGTACTTGTGCTTGCCCGGCAGGTGTTGCAGTGAGACGAAGGTCTGCAGCCCGTTGGCGGTCGCCAGTTGAATCTGATCCAGTTTGCGCGCAGGCAGTTTCGCGAATTCCGCGCCGAGCCCGAGCTCGTCGAGCAGGTCGAGGGTGGTGGGATGCACGGTGTCGCCGCGGAAGTCGCGCAGGAAGTCCTTGTGTTTCTCCAGGACGGTCACGTCGACGCCGGCTCGGGCCAGCAACAGTCCGAGGATCATCCCGGCTGGGCCACCCCCGACCACTAGGCATGTCGTCTGTTCCATCGACTTTCCCTTCTCGGTCATCGCATCGCCGCAAGGTATCGCCTGCTTCACAAATTCTACGCTTGGTGAATTCTTTGCGGGATGAATCGATGCCGAGATGGGTTGTCGCGGTCCGCAATCCGGGGCGGACCACGATCGACGGACCCAACTCCCCGCCGTCAAGGGCCATTGATCAGGCGGCGACGTCCTGCTGCAGGATGAAGAAATACGGCTCGCTCATCCCACGCATATCCATCACGCCGAGCAGGGTCCGCTCATCGACCCGCCGGAAGTGATCGACGATCGGCAGATGGTCGTAGATCATCGCGGCACTGACCACGCCGCGGTACTCCACATTCCGCAAACGCGCTGTCGGCCTGCGGGTTTGGAACGCGAATCGCAGGTACCCGAGCGCCTTCCTACTCGCCCGCACGCCCGCCATCGGCACCCGCCCGGCCAGCCCGAGCGGCACCCGACGCGGATCGACCGGAAAGATGACGCCATCGGCGGCGAACAACAGCGGATGCACGGTGTCGGCGTCGTCGAACTGCTTGCCGTACCACCCTGACGCGACCAGCACACCGGCCAGCGCATGCCCGGTGTCGAGTTCATCGCCGTGCCAGCGCCCGGTGGTGATCTCGGCGAACGGGACCGCAGGCAGGCTGTCGAACAACGCCAATGCCTGCTCAGTGGTGCAGCGGTGGGCCCGAAGCGCCGCCAACTCGGCTGCTCCCGTTCCCTTCGTCTCGGTCATGTCCGGTCTCCTCACTACGGGTGACGTTGCACCAATGAGACTATCTCTCTGTCATAGCCACCACGGGCTCGGCCGGACGCGCTCAGAAGGCCGCGTCCAACGGTATCTGCCGCACCTCCGGTAGATACGGATCCAGCTCACCGGACTCGAACCGCGACATGCCGATCACATGCCAGAACTGCCCTGCGGTATTGCCTTCGAACTTGTACCGCCCGTCCGGCGCGAGCGCCGCCCACCCCTCCGACAGTCCGAGCAGTTCCGCGCGAATGGTCGGCGCGGTCTCCGTATCCGGGTGATCGCCACCGGGCACGGACCACAGGATCGCGTTCCCGTCGTCGCCGCCGCTGGCCAGCAGCTGCCCGGACGGATGGAAGGCCAGCGACCACACCTGCCGCTTGTGCCCCTCCATCGTGTGCAGATGACGCCCGGTTGCCATGTCCCACAGGCGAACCACCAGATCCTCGCCGCCGGTGGCGAGGAGGCCGCTCTGCGGATCGACCGCCGCGGCCCACAGTCGCCCGGTGTGCCTGGTCAGCTCGTGCAGGCCGGCGCCGGAGTCCACATCCCAGATGCGCACCGTCATATCCCACGAGACGCTGGCCAGCCGGTCGCCATGAAAAACCACCCCGTAGACCCGGTCGCTGTGGCCGTTCAGCTCACGCAACAGCCTGCCGGATTCGACATCCCACAGCCGCACCACGGAATCGTCGCAGCCGGTGGCCATCAGCGTGCCGTCGGCGTCGAACGCGATCGACCGCACCCGTCCGTGATGCTCGGCGCACACCATGTGCAGCGCCCCGGTAGTCCGTGACCAGATGATCACCGTGTCGTCGTCGTTCGCGGTGGCCACGTATTGATCGCTCGGGTCGAAGGCGATTGCCCAGACCGGCGCGGCCTCCACGTTGATGTGCCGCTGGAACAGGCCGGTGTCGAGGTTGAGCAGGCTGAGCCTGCCGTCGTTGCCGACCACCCCGAGCTGTTGTGGCTGCTTACGACTGAACAGCGCCGATTCGAAGGTCACCAGCCGGTCCTCGCTACCGGACAGCCGTCGAATCTGCTTGACCGTCACCGGATCCCAGAGCCGCACGACACCGTCGTTGCCGCCGGTCGCCAACAGGGTGCCATCGGCATTGAACGTCACCGACCTGACCTGCCGACCATGCCCGGTGAGCACGTGTCGGCTCGCCCCGGTCGCGGGATCCCAGAGCCGCGTGGTGAATTGGTCGTCGGTGACGGCGAGCTGCCCACCGTCCGGCCGGAAGGCGAACGGCCAGATCGATCCGGTATGCGCGGTGATCCGGTGCCGCAGTTCGGCGGTCGCGCTGTCGCGCAGGCAGAGCAGACCCGCGCTGTCACCGGAGGCGAGCAGATCACCGGTCGGATCGAAGGTCACCCAGTAGATGGCGGCGTTGTGATCGGACGGCGCGTGCTTCGACTGACCGGTCTCGACGTCCCAGATACGCAGTCCCCCATCGGTATCGCCGCTGGCCAACAGCGGCAGCCGCGGATGGAAGGCGAGCGTGTACACCCGCCCGGTGTGGCCGGGCAGCTGGCGAATCACCTCGCAGCGCACCGGATCCCACAGCGTGACCATGCCGCGCACATCGCCGACCGCGAGCAGCTCGCCCGCCGGGTTGAACGCGATACGGAACACCGCGCCCGTCGCGCCGACGAATTCGCCACGCTCGCGGCCGGTTTCGGCATCCCACAGCCGAACCTTGCCGTCGCGATAGGCGGCGGCGACCACGCCGTCGTGAAAAGCCAAGCTGAAGATCAGCTCTCGGCTGCCGTCCGCCGGCGCGCATTCGTGCCGTAGATCGCCGCTCGGCAGCGACCACAGCCGCAGCATGCCCTGGGCGTCGCCGGTGGCCAGCAGGTCACCCGCGCGGTTCAACATCACCGGCCACGGCCATTCGCTGTGCCCGTGCAGGATTCGGCGCAGTTCACCGGTCGTCACGTCCCAGATGCCGACGGTGCCGTCGCTGGACCCGCTGATCAGCACGGTATCGGTGTAGGCGACCGCGAACGAGCGGTTGCGATGCCCCTGCAGGGTGCGCAGCGGCAGCCCGGTCTCGGTGTCGCAGATCAGCACGCCGCCATCGTCGCTGCCGATGGCCAGGGTGCCGCCGTCCGGGCTGTAGGCCAGCGGTTGCGGCAACCGGCCGTGCCTGGCGTGGAACCCGTGCCTGACTCCGATTGCGGCAGGGGCGAATTCGGTCCTGGCCGCCGAACCCGGCACCCAGGCCGCGCCGCGCAGATCGGTGCCGGCCGGGGTGCCGGTGACGTCGAGCAGTGCCGCCCGATTCCAGCGACTGCCGGTTCCCAGTGACCCGGTCAGGTCCGCGCGAGCGAGCCGCGCCCTGGTGAAATCGGCCTCGGTCAGGTCCGCGCCGATCAAGCTCGCCTCGTCCAGCCGGGCGCCGATCAGCCGTGCGCCGCGCAGGATCGCCCGGTCCAGGTTCACGCCGACCAGGCGGGCGCCGGTCAGATCCGCGCCGGTCAGGTCGACCTGATGCATGTCGCGATAGGACAGGTCCTCGCCGACCAGGATCGCGCCGCGCAGGTCGGCGGTCGGCGCGGTCCGCAGGCGGGTGGTCAGCCGAATCGCGTTGGTACGGGAGACCTCGTCGGCGACCGGATCATCGAGCACCGCGTCGGCCCAGGTACGCGCGACCCGGATATCGGCGAGGTCACATAGGAAGTCGATGGACAGCTGCGACAAGGGGGCATGCGAGAGCTGCGGCGGTGCGGCGACGCCGGCCGCGAACTGTTCGGCAATATGGTTCGCGACAAACCATTCCGGCACCGACGAGTGGATGAAACCGAACAGATTGTCCTCGGTGCGCACCAGCAGGCTGCCGGAACCGATGGCGTGCGCGGACTGCTGCACCGACATCCGATTGGCGCCGGTCATCTCGACGAGACTCTGTGCCACCTCGGTCAATTCGGCCAACCGCAGATACGGCTCGCCGGTCTCCCAGATGCGCAGCGCGAATTCGGTGACCGCGAGCCACAATTCGTGCAGCCCGAGGCCGGGTAATGAGCCTGCGGTCGCCGCGGTGCGGCCCGCCTCGTAGGACAGCCAGGATTCGAGGATCTCCCGATACAACCCCGCCGCGCCGACGGCCTGCTGCGCGCCCGCCGCGGCCCGCAGCCGCCGCTCGTCCAGATCGGCGATAAAGCTGAGCATGCGCGGATTCTGGGCCAGCCCGAGCAGGTCCTCGATGCCGGTGATCAGCCGCATCCTGGCGTCCGCACGCTGCACATCGCCGCCGTAGCGATTCGTGAGGAAGGCGTGCACCTGTGCGGGCGCGAAGTCCTCGATATTGAGGATCTGCCGGTCCTGCAGCAGCCCGACCCGCTCCCCCAGCGCGGTCAGCACTTGCGCGCGCGACTCGAAATGCTGTGTGCGGCTGGCGACTATGATCTTCGCCTTGCCGACCGCCGCCTGCAGCAGGGTTTCCAGGTGGTCGGCGGCGAACTCGTAGCTGATCCGGGTGACGAGCTCGTCGAAACCGTCGAACAGCAGCACCACGCGACCTTCACGGAGCATGTAGCGCAACGCCTTCAGATCGATCCGGTCCTCGCCGTGATTGGCCAGGTGCGCGGCGACCAGAGCGTCCACCGAATGCGTCTTGTCCAGTGTGCGCAGGTCGATCAGGATCGGGATGAGCACGGGCATGGTTTCGGTGATGCGGCGGGCCAATTCGTGCAGCGCGAAGGTCTTGCCGCGCCCGAAATCGCCGAGCACCAAGACGAATCGGCCGTGATCCGCCGCAACCAGGCGCAGCAGCTCGGCGACGAGATCCTCGTGAACCAGTTGATCTCCGTGTTCGAGCGTCCGGAAACGTTGCGGCACATACAGGTCAGGCGGGTAGCGGCGGTCGGTACGCAGCCGCTCGACCTGTTGGGCGAGGTAGTCGTCCAGATCGAGCAGGCCCTGGAATTCGGTGAAGCTGCGCACCCGCAGGCCGTGGCTCGCGGCCTCGTCGCGCAGCGAACGCGGCGGCGGCGCACCGCGATAGACGAGCTCGGAGCCGTATTCCGGGTCGTTGCCGAGGAATTCCTCGACCGCCTGCCTGGTCATGTCGCCGACGTGCACGCCGACCCGCCACTGCGCGGTGACGTCGTCGCGCTGATGGGTGATGAACAGATGCGGCGGATCGGTCTCGACGCGCCGAATCTTGGCATCCGGGTAGCGGGTTTCGCACACCTCGGCGACGCGCTCCAGCAGGCGGCCGTGCGGGTCGACGATGGCGGGGATCCCCGTGACGGGCTCGTCGGGGCCTGTGAGCTCCGGCATCGCGTTCGAGGCAAGTGCGGCAACGGCATTGGCCCACGGCGACGCGAGGCGCGCGGTGGGATCCGCCGGATGTGTTGCGGTGGCCGAGTATCGGGCGAGCCCATCGGTGGTCAGGTGGATGATCTCGTCGCGCCCCGCCGCCCCAGCGGGGACGACAGGCAGCCTGCCGTCCAGCCGATCCAGGTGCGGCCCACCGGGACCCGGGCCGTGCAGCAGCAGGTTCAGCCGACCGCCGAGCAGCCGCGACAGGGTGTCCGCGTCACGCAGCAAGGCCGGGTCGCGCGGCGAGGCCGCCGGACCGGGCAGCGGGTCGTGCCGGACCACGCCCAGCCGCAGCCAGCCGTTCGCCTCGAACGGGCGCAGGCGCTCGGCGAACCAGGCGGCCTGGGGTTCGCCGATCCGGCCGTAGTCATCGTCGGGCAGGTGGCTCGCGGCCATGGTCGAGTTCAAACCCGCCACCACCACCCGCAATTCGGGGATCGGGAACAGCGTCCACGGCTGGCCGACGTCGAACACGAGATGGTCGAGGCCCTGGTACAACTCGGCAAAAAGCCGCGCGTACTGCTCGAGCTTCGGAAAGTACGGCGGCTGCGGCTTGCGTTCGCGCGCTTCACAATTCAGGAAATAGGCATGGCAGGCGACCTTGGACACATCGTGGTTGCCCGGCACCACGATCAGCCGGTCCGGTTCGAGTCCGAGCAGCACGCGCAACCCGGTCAGGAAGGTGAGCGCCTCGTCGACCTCGCGTGGGCGACCGGATTCGGTGAGATCGCCGGTCACCACGATCATGTCGGGTTTCGGCACGCCCTGGTCCACCAACTGGGTGACGTTCGCGTAGATACGCGACTGCAGTTCGCGAGCGGTGCTCGGCTCGTCCTGCGCGAACAGACCGCGGCCGAAGCGCGGACCGGCCACGTGCAGCACACTGACGCCGGAGCGGTGCTCGTCGCGCTGCACGCCGCCCGGAAAAGCCGGGGCCGCAACGGGAGTGCGCCGGTTCAGCGGGGATTCGACCGGGCCCGCCTCGTCCTCGGCGGCGTAGCGGTCCGGTAGCGCGGCGGTGCCGAGTTCGTTCGGGAACTGCGGTTCGTGCTGCGGTTTCCCCCGGCCAGCGAGCAGGTGCCGGACCCGCTCCATCAGGATGCGGCGGGCCTGCTCGTCGGTCGGCACATCGACGAGGTCGATATAGGTGAGCGTGGCGAGCAGGCCCTCCAGCGCGCAGTCGGCGATCCGGATCGGCAACAGCTTGCCGGGATCGGTGCGGAACGCGGCCTGCCATTCCATTGTCCCGTAACGCGATTGGAGATAGTTGTCGGACAGCACCGCGAGCACGACCGCCGAATCGCGCACGCCACGATCCATGAAGTCGATGAAGTTGGTGCCGGGCACGAAGTCCCAGGCCTGGATCAAGGTGCGATAACCGGCGCTTTCCAGTTGCCAGGCCAGCCAGGTGGCCCACCGCTCATCCGCTGGGGAGTAACTGATGAAAAAGTCCCGCGCCCGCCCACCCTGCTGTGTCACGCCCCCAGTATGGCCTAGGCCAATAGCATGGCAGTCGTGCCCGAACAGGTCGACTCCTCCGAACGAAACGCCACGGTGGCGCCGTCACGCCCGCGCTGGGGCCTGAGCGTGCTGGACTGGGTCCGGGTCGGGCTGCTGCTCGCCGGACTGTTGTGCGTGCTCACGGGGCTGCTGCCGCGGCACGAGGCGGCCGACAACATGCGCCGCATCGGCCCGCTGCTGCTGTTCCTCGGCAGCGTCATCGTACTGGCCGAGCTCACCCGCCAGGCCAAGGTGTTCGATGTGATCGCGCACCGGCTCGCCATCCTCGGGCGGGGTTACTACCCGGCGCTGTTCGTGCTGTGCGTGCTGTTCGCGTCGGCCACCACGATCCTGTTGAACCTCGACACCACGGCCGTGCTGATCACCCCGGTAATGCTCGCACTGGCCGTACCGGCGCGCATCCCGCCGCTGCCGCTGGCCATGACCACGGTCTGGCTGGCCAACACCGCCAGCCTGCTGCTCCCGGTCTCCAATCTCACCAATCTGCTTGCCGCGAACCGGGTCGCGCTGACCGCCACCGGGTTCGCCGCGAAAATGTGGGCGCCCCAGCTCGTTTCGCTGACCGCGACGATGCTGTGCCTGTGGCTCTGGTATTGGCGGCGCGGACGCCGCGACACCGACCGCTACCTGCCGCCGGAGCCGGTCCGGCCGGAGAACGCGAAGGAACGGGTGCTGCTGTACACCACCGCGGCGGCCTGCCTGCTGTTCATCGTCGCAATTCCGTTCGTCGGCAACAGCATCGGCATCGCGGCGACCATCGCCGCCGCCATCGCGGTGCTCGCCTTCGCCGTCTTCGACCGCGCGTCGCTGCGGTTTTCGCTGATCCCCTGGCGGCTCTTGGTTTTCGTCGTCGGACTGTTCCTGGTGGTTCCCACGCTCGGCCGCCTCGGACTCTCCGATCTGATGCACACGTTGATCGGATCCGACTCCGGCACGGGGGGCGCCTTCCGCGCGGCAGGCGCGGGCGCAACCCTGTCCAACATCGCCAACAATCTTCCCGCCTACACCGCGGGCGAGGCGGTCGTGCCGCCCGACAACCACAACCAGCTACTGGCCTTGCTCATCGGCACCAACATCGCCCCGATCGTCACCCCGTGGGCTTCCCTCGCCACCCTGCTCTGCCTGGAGTTCTGCCGCACCCACAACGTCCGCGTGCCCATGCTCCGGTTCGTCCTCACCGGTCTCGGACTCGCCGTGATCGGCACTACCGGCGCGGTCGCGGCGCTGCTTATCATCGGATAGCAGCAGTTTCGGAGGGGGAATCACCCATGGTCAACGTCGACTTCACCGTGACAAACGTGTTCGATATCAGCGGTCGCGGCGTAGTGATGGTGGCAGGCCGTCTGGCCGCCGGCGTCATCGAGCCAGGCGACATCCTGTACGACTCGGTCACCGGCGCCCGAATAACCGTGGCAGGCTTGGAATTTCACGGCGGCCGCGAGCCCGACGAACACGTCCTGGTCGTCCCCGCCAACGAGGCCGACCGCATCCACATCGACCAACACCTGACCGACCAACGCCCCGACGACGGTCTCACCCGAACCCCGCGCCTACTCCACATCCTCGACACCGCCCCCGACATCGCCAGAGCCCAAGGCCACGACTACGTCGGCGTCGAGCACCTGATGCTCGCCATCCTGGCCGACCCGGACGCCGTCCCCACCCAGCACCTGCGCAAGCTGGGCTTGGACCCGGACAACATCGCCCAGACGTTGCAGGAGTCGATCCGAGATAGTCAGCCCCGCTGAACGATTCGACAAACCCTGGCGCGGTCAGCCGGGTAGACCGGTGACGGTCACCTCTGCGGCGGACTTCACCAATAGGGTGAGGTCGGGGATCGTTTCGGAGCTGGCTGCGATGAAATCTACTTCGCCGGCGGGTAATTCGAGGCGTTCGTCGAGGGGGGTGCCGTGGAAGTCGGTGATGTGCATGCCGGATTCGCGGGCGAGGAGGGCGCCTGCGGGGAGGTCGATGAGGCCTGCTCGGTAGCCGACGAAGCCGTCGATGTCGCCGTTGCTCAGCATGACCCAGCACAGCAGGGGTGACCAGAGTTGGATCAGGCGGCGGGAGGCGGACTCGAGGGTGAGGCGCAGGGCACGGGCCGTGGAGTCGGCGCGGGTGACCGGGTAGCCCTGCAGCCAAGCGAGGACGGGGGCGGCGGCGGGGCGGTGCGTCGGGTGCCAGAGTGGGCCGTTCGGGCCGTGCGCGCCGCGGCCGCGGATGGCGGTCCAGGTGCGGTCGGCGATCGGCTCGTGTACGACGCCGAGGATCGGTGTTCCGTTGTGGCACAGCGCGATACCGACGGTGCAGACCGGCAGGCCGATGGCGATGTTGTTGGTACCGTCGAGCGGGTCGATCACCCAGCACCAGGCGTCGTCGGCGTTGTCGAGGACGCCGGATTCCTCGGCGAGGATGCCGTGCTCGGGGAAGGCGTGGCGGATGTGGCGCAGGATGATCTCTTCGGCCAGGAAGTCCAGGTCGGTGACCACGTCGCCGGTCGGGTCCTTGGTGCTGATGGTCAGCGCCTCGAGCAGCCCGGAGCGGATCGAGTGGCCCGCCTCGACGGCCGCGGCGACGGCGACACCGGCCGCCAGGTCGAGCAAAGTGTCCGACAGTACCTGGTTCATCACGTCGCCCGCTCGCATCGGTTCTCCAGTTGCTTCGGCAGGGATTGGTCCTGCAGATGGGCGAGCACGGTGTGCGCCGCGCGTCGGGTTTCGTTGGCGGTACACAACGTTCGGTGCACCCAGTGGTCGGTGGTGGCGAGCGAGCCGAGCGACAGATCGGGGCGTCCGCGGTTGTCCTCGCCGAGGACGACGGTCGCCGCCTCGCCGTGCACGTCGGATACGTGGAACGCACCGTGTGGCAGCGTATACACCTCGCCCGTGTGGAAGTCCTCGCGGGAGCGAGTCCGGTAGGTGACCAGTCGTTGCGTCGCGTGCACCAGGTCGCCGTCCGCGGCGCTCTGGATCTCGAACAGGCGATGGGTGGGCTGCGCTGGGGCGCTGAGGATTTCGATGATCTCGTTGCCGATGGTGCCGTACAGCACGGTGCTGAGCAGATCCCAGCTGTGCGCGTGCATCTTGGAGGTGGTCGGCTCGGCGCGTACCCCGTCGGTCCAGACGTGTACGCAGATGCCGAAGCCGTCGCCACGCCACGCGGGAAAACACAAGAAGCCCAACGGATGTCGGACCGCGAGCAGGTCGGAACTACCGTCGACGACACCCGCGAGCACGTCGCGGGCCCACCTTCGCACCGCGGCCCCGGTGCTATCGGAGCCGATCAGCGTGCGCAGGCGGGCGTACTCGTTCACTAATACGGGTTCCTCGGTTGCAGCGCGCGACGCACGATGTCGGCGACGTCGCGATCGGTGAACGCGGCCGGGAGCTCCAGCGATAGCAGCTGGAACAGGCTACGCACCTGGTCGACCGTCGGCTCGTCGGCCAGCGGCAATTCCTCGCTGCGGCTCAACGGAACCTGACGGGTCTGCTTGAAGCTGGCGACCAGTTCGCGGTTGAAATCGCGGTAATACGGCTTGCCCCGCTCGAACATCAGCGCCGGCGTGTTCGGATTGTCCTGGGTGACAATGACGCAGCTGGACGACAGGTCCCAGCGGAACGTCGTCATCACCGTCGACAAACCGACGTCGATGGTCAGGAAGGTGAACCGCTGCCGGTACCAGCAGGCGGCCAGCACGGTGGCGAACGCTTCCTTGCGGGTGCGCTCGGTGGTCCACAGCTCGCCGGTGCGGTCGGCCTCGGGCGAGAGCGAGGAACGGAACTGGGCGTAGGTCTTGCACAGCACTTCGTTGGTCGGGTCGAGGATCTCCAGCTGCATGCGCAGCGGGCGCTGCTCGCGGCGCGCGTTCTCCACGCACTCGCGCAGCGTCACCGCCCGGATGTAGGTTCCGGTGCCGCCCTTGAAGATCCACTGTTCGGTGCCGCGTCGGGCGACGGTGTGCGCGTGGCCGATCTCGGGCCCGTACAGCAGCTGCACCGAATTCGCGTCGCGCATCGCCTTGGCCGACAGATGCCGGTCGCGCAGCAGCGTGGTCGCGAGCAACGCGAGGACGAGCAGCACCGCCGCGTTCACGTTGTCGACCGGGATCACGTCCAGGACCGTGAGCAACCCGACGGTCACGGCGAGCACCAACGCGACGAAACCATCGACGTTGTTGCGCAACCAGATCAGCAACCGCGCCATGCAGCCCTCCCCTCTGTTCTCCCCAGGATAGAGGCAGCCGGACAGCGGACGCGAAGGAAACCAGAAGTCGCGCTTGACCTCGAGTGCGGTTCAGGTACCACGATGGGAACCGGTCGTCGAGCACCCCTCGACGACAGCAGGCCCGGATGCCTCGGCATCCCGCTCCCGCCGGTCCCGTACACCCCCGGCGGGAGCGCGAAGGGCGCTGCGCCAACGAAACAGCCGCACACCTCCTGACGTCAGGAGGTGTGCGGCTGGGTTGAGCTCAGTTCGGGGTGGTGGCTTCCCACTCGTAGACGGTGACGTCCGACGAGCCGGTGGTGTGCACCGGGTCGGCGAACGCGAGTTCCCGTGCGGCGTCCAGGTTTTCGGCGGCGATGAAGTACGCGCCGCCGGTGCCGTCGGTGAAGCGCGCACTCTCCACGAGTTGACCGCGGTCGCTCAGCTGCTGCAGGAAATCCTTGTGCGGCTGAAGCACGGCGGTGTCGAAGTTCGGCGTGCGCATCGCCAGCACCAGGTACTTCTTCACGCGTCGGCCTCCGGCCGCGACACCCGAGTGGCCGCGGCGGCGGCGCGGACCTGCGGCGCGATCAGCACCACCTGGCCGAGCACGCCGTTCACGAACGACGGGGAGTCGTCGGTGGACAGCTCCTTGGCCAGCTCCACCGCCTCGTCCACCGCGACGACCGGCGGAACATCGTTGGCGTGGAACAACTCCCACACCGCGATCCGCAGGATGGCACGGTCGACCGCGGGCAGCCGGGACAGCTCCCAGTCCTTGAGGTAGGACTCGATGGTGCCGTCCACCCGATCGAGGTCGTCGGCGACGCCCTCGACCAGCGTGTGGGTGTAGGCGTGCACCGGCGCGACGGCCTGATCGCGGGTGGCCAGCTCGACCCGCTCGTCGAGCAGGTCGGCCGGGTCCACGTCGCGGGCTTCCGCCTCGAAGAGCAGGTCGACGGCCCGGCGGCGGGCTTTGTGCCGCGTGCCGAGCTTCTTGAAGGACTTCTTGTCTACCGGCTGTTCAGCCACAGTCACCATTATCTCAGTCGAGGCAGGGCGATCAGGCGTTGACTCGGCCGAGGTAGCTGCCGTCACGCGAATCGATGCGCAGCTTGTCGCCGGTGTTGATGAACAGCGGGACCTGCACCTCGGCGCCGGTCTCCAGGGTGGCCGGCTTGGTGCCGCCGGTGGAGCGGTCGCCCTGCAGGCCGATGTCGGTGTGCTGCACCTCGAGCTCGACGGTGACCGGGAGCTCGACATAGAGCGGCGCGCCCTCGTGCGTGGCGACCTGCACGGTCATGTTCTCCAGCAGGAAGCGCGCGCCGGGGCCGATGGTCGCCTCGGAAATGGAGATCTGGTCGAAGGTGTCGCCGTCCATGAAGACGAAGTCCGAGCCGTCGTGGTACAGGTAGGTCATGTCGCGGCGGTCGACCGTCGCGGTCTCCACCTTGACGCCCGCGTTGAACGTCTTGTCGACGACCTTGCCGGACAGCACGTTCTTCAGCTTGGTCCGCACGAACGCGGGCCCCTTGCCCGGCTTGACGTGCTGGAATTCGATGATCTGCTGGAGCTGACCGTCGATCTTCAGCACAAGGCCGTTCTTGAAGTCGCTGGTGTCCGCCACTGTCCTCGGATCTCCTAGTTCGTAAACAACGTGTTGGTCAACCGGCGTCATTCGACGACGGTCAGGTCTTTGCTGGTGTTGGTGAGCAACTCCGGGCCCCCTTCGCGCACCACGAGCGTGTCCTCGATCCGGACCCCGCCGCGGCCGGGAAAGTACACACCGGGTTCGACGGTCACCGCCACGCCAGCAAGAAGTGTACCGGTTCCGTTTTTGGCGATGCCCGGCGCTTCGTGGATCTGCAGTCCTACCCCGTGTCCGAGGCCGTGCACGAACAGTTTGCCGTGTCCGGCGGCCTCGATTACCGAGCGCGAGGCCGCGTCCACTTCGTCGACCTTGACGCCAGGTCGCAGCGCCTCCCGCCCGGCTCGCTGCGAGGCTTCGACCAGCGCGTACACCTCACGTTGCCAATCGCTGGGCTTGCCGAGCACGAGGGTGCGGGTCATGTCCGAGTGGTAGCCGCCGATCAGCGCGCCGAAGTCGAGTTTCACGAAATCGCCGGTGGCGAGCACGGCGTCGGTCGGGCGATGGTGTGGGACAGCCGAATTCACGCCTGCGGCGACGATGGTATCGAAGGACACCGCCTCGGCGCCGTGTTCGAACATGGCCCATTCCAGGTCTCGGGCGACCTGCTTTTCGGTGCGGCCCGGGCGTAGCAGCCCGCGTTCGAGCAGGGTGGCGAGACCGGCGTCGCCCGCCGCGCAGGCCGCCGTGAGCTGGGCGATCTCGTAGGCGTCCTTGACCATGCGGAGCTGCTCGACCAGGCCGGGGGTGGCGACGAACTCCAGTCCGGTGCACTGCTCGATGAAGCCGCGGTGCTGGTCGACGGTGACGATGTGGCTCTCGTAGCCGATCCGGCCGAGCTGCCATTCCCCGGCCAGTTCGACGATCCGCCGGGCGGTGGCCTTGGCGATCTCGGCCCGCAGGTCCGGGACCTGCTCGGCGACCTGGGTCTGGTAGCGGCCGTCGGTGCAGATGACGGTGCGGTCCTCGGCGTTGCGCATGTCCCAGGAATGCACGAGTAGCGCCGCGTTGGATCCGGTGAACCCGGTCAGGTACCTGAGATTCACCAGGTCGGTGACCAGCAGGGCATCTACCCCGTTTTCCACCAGCAGACTCCGCAGCGCGCCACGCCGCGCGGCGTAGTCGGGTCTCTGGCCCGCGTGATCAGCACACATGGTTCAAAGCTACCGCCGACACGCCGTATCTCCGCATACAACACGTGTACTGGGCGCTGCCACTGCGCCGACCCGATGGTGGTGATCTTGGTGACTGTGGCGGAATGCCGTTGGCGCTGGCGGTTTTCCGTACCGGACGGCATGCGGAGAGCAGTTGTTCACATGTCGGGAAGCTATCCACATTCGGGTGGAGCGGGGTTGTCTCGCGTCACGATCGGACAAGAGTGGACGGCATGCCGATTGTTGCCTTCGCCGCCCTCCTCGCCTGGTGTGTTGTGTTGAGCGTCATCGATTTTCGGCAGCGCCGGTTGCCGAATTCGCTCACCGGATGGGGTGCGGTCGCGGTGTTCGCATACGCCTTGTCCACAGCTCAATACACAGCCGCTCTTGTCGGTGCCGTACTACTCGCGGTGCCGTATCTGCTGGTGCACCTGGTTCTCCCGGCTGCCTTCGGTGCCGGAGATGTGAAGCTCGCCGTCGGCTTGGGCGCGGCGGCGGCGCTCGGTGGTGGACAGGCTTGGGTGTGGTCAGCACTAGCCGCGCCGTTGCTGACCGCGTGCGCCGGAGTGGCCGTGCTCGGGCTACATCGAATCCGAACTGCCACTGACCCGCCCGACGCGCACCGGCAAATCGCGGTACCTCACGGGCCTGCAATGTGCGTGGCGACGGTATGCGCACTGGCTACCGCGAGTGCCGGATGATCGGGGCGGCACCGACTCGGAGCGTCCGCCGACATGACGCGCCGCACGGTCGGGCCGGCACCGACTCCGAGCGCCTGCCGAATCGCCCCACTGAATCGCGGTATCGCACTGCCAGCCATATGCCTGACGACGGCACCCGCGCTGGCCGATGCGGGCGCCGGATGAGTCACGCGGCTGCCGCCGTCGCAGGCCAGGCGCAGCACGAGCAGGATGCGACAAGGCGCCCGCCGAACCATCGCGGTGGACTACGCGCGGTACGCGAGCGGGTGCGCGCGGACGGCGATGTGCCGAACGTGCCCGCCATCACGGCGGGCCGCATGCCGGAGCAGCCGCGCCGACATGGGAAGATGGTGGGCGTGTTGCGCTGGATAACTGCCGGAGAATCCCACGGTCCCGCTCTCGTCACCATCCTCGAGGGGATGGTGGCCGGTGTCGAGGTCACGTCCGACGAGATCTCCGCGCAGTTGGCGCGCCGCAGGCTAGGGTACGGCCGCGGCGCCAGGATGAAGTTCGAGGCCGACAAGGTGACCGTCGTCGGCGGCGTCCGGCACGGCCGCACCATGGGCGGCCCGGTCGCCATCGAGATCGCCAACTCCGAGTGGCCGAAGTGGACGACGGTCATGTCCGCCGACCCGGTCGACCCGGACGAGCTCGCCGAACTGGCCCGCAACGCCCCGCTCACCCGGCCGCGCCCCGGGCACGCCGACTACTCCGGCATGCTCAAGTACGGCTTCGACGACGCCCGCAATGTGCTCGAGCGCGCCAGCGCCAGGGAGACCGCGGCGCGCGTCGCGGCGGGCACCGTGGCACGGAACTTCCTGCGGCAGGCATTCGGCGTCGAGGTGATCTCGCACGTCGTCTCGATCGGCACGGCGCAGAACACCACGGGCGTGGTGCCGACCGCCGCAGACCTGGCGGCCATCGATGAGAGCCCGGTGCGTTCGTTCGACAAGGACGCCGAGGCCGCGATGATCGCCGAGATCGAGGCCGCCAAGAAGGACGGCGACACCCTCGGCGGCGTCGTCGAGGTGGTCATCGACGGACTTCCGGTCGGGCTCGGCTCGTTCACCAGCGGCGAGAACCGGCTCGATTCGCGACTCGCGGGCGCGCTGATGGGCATTCAGGCCATCAAGGGCGTCGAGGTCGGCGACGGTTTCGAGACCGCGCGCCGCCGCGGCAGCCAAGCGCACGACGAGATGCGTCCGGGCAGCGACGGTGTGCTGCGCTCCACCAACCGGGCCGGTGGCCTCGAAGGCGGCATGACCAACGGCGAGGCGCTGCGCGTGCGCGCCGCGATGAAGCCGATCTCGACGGTGCCGCGCGCACTCGCGACCGTCGACATGACCACCGGCGAGGAAGCCGTCGCCATCCACCAGCGTTCGGACGTGTGTGCCGTGCCCGCCGCGGGCGTGGTCGCCGAGTCCATGGTCGCGCTGGTCGTCGCGCAGGCCGCGCTGGAGAAGTTCGGTGGCGACTCGCTCGGCGAGACCCTGGAGAACATCACCAGTTACGTCAAGCGGATCAGCGACCGCCCGCACAACGCGCCCGCTGACGCCAGCACGCCATGATCGTGCAGACCGATCCGCGCGCGCCGCGCGTGGTGCTGGTCGGACCGCCGGGCGCGGGGAAAACGACGATCGGCCGCAAGCTCGCCAAGGAACTCGGCGTCGAGCTGTACGACACCGACGCGGGCATCGAGCGCGAGACCGGTCGCACCATTCCCGAAATCTTCGCCACCGACGGCGAACCCGAATTCCGCAAGATCGAGGAGCGGGTGGTGCGCCGCGCGATCCTCGCCGAGCGCGGCGTCGTCTCGCTCGGCGGCGGTGCCGTGCTGTCCCAGGACACCAGGGCGCTGCTGCGCAACCGCACCGTCGTCTACCTGGAAATCAGTGTGGGCGAAGGACTCCGCCGCACCGGGGCGAGCACCAACCGCCCGCTGCTCAACGGCGCCGATCCGGCCGCCAAGTACCGCGAGCTGATGCGCAAGCGTCGCCCGCTGTACCGCGAGGTCGCCTCGGTCCGGGTGCGCACCGATGGTCGCAGTCCCGGCCGCGTCGTCAAAATGGTGCTGGCCAAGCTCGGCGTCGAACCCACTGATCCCGCCATCGGGACAGACGTCGACTGCCCGGATCCGCCCGAGACCACACAGGCAACGACCACCGCGAGTGAGAACGGCACAACTCCTCAGGGCAGCAGCCGATCTCGGGCCCGGCGTCGGGCACGGGCACGCGCCGCCGCTCGTCGAGCAGCGGCCGCGCGCGAATCGGCCGAAGCAGCCGGAGAGTCGACTCCGACAGGGAAATCCACCACGAACGCGGGTGGGCGAAGCTGGCGCACGCGTCGCGCCGAGGCAGCCCCAACCGGCGAGACCGCAACTGGCGGCCCAACAACCGAAGAGCCTGCGGCCGACGCGACAGCGGCGAAGTCCGCCGAGGGTTCGAGCTCGACCGGCCGAAGCTGGCGCGCTCGTCGCGCGTCCGCACAGAACGAGACCGAGGCACCAGCCCAGCCGGACGGCACGGAAGAACCCACCAAGAGTTCGCGATCCAGCGGCCGCGCCAGGCGCGCCCGTGCGCGGCGCGCTCGCGTGCGCGCCCGCAAAAACCAAGAAGCATCAACAGAATCGGAGCAGTCGTGACAGAGCCGAATCGTCTCGAAGTTCGTACCGCAAATCCGTATCCGGTGATCATCGGTCGCGGTTTGCTCGGTGAGCTCGTCGAGGCGGTCAACGGCGCCACGAGCGGCGTCCGCTCGGTCGCGATCTTCCACCAGCCGCCGCTCGCCGAGACCGCCGAGGCGGTGCGGAAAGCGCTGGCCGACAGCGGCCTCGACGCGCACCGCATCGAGATCCCGGACGCCGAGGCGGGCAAGGAACTCGCCGTCGCCGGCTTCTGCTGGGAGGTGCTCGGCCGAATCGGCCTGACCCGCAACGACGTTGTGGTGAGCCTCGGTGGCGGCGCCGCCACCGACCTGGCCGGTTTCGTGGCCGCCACCTGGATGCGCGGCGTGCAGATCGTGCACGTGCCGACCACGCTGCTCGCCATGGTCGACGCGGCCGTCGGCGGCAAGACCGGCATCAACACCGAGGCGGGCAAGAACCTGGTCGGCTGCTTCCATGAGCCGGCCGCGGTGCTCGTCGACCTGGCCACGCTGGAAACCGTGCCGCGCAACGAGATCGTGGCGGGCATGGCCGAGATCATCAAGGCCGGTTTCATCGCCGACCCGGTGATCCTCGACCTGGTCGAGCGCGACCCGCAGGCCGCCCTCGACCCCACCGGCGACGTGCTGCCCGAGCTGATCCGGCGCGCGATCCAGGTGAAGGCCGACGTGGTCGCCGCCGATCTCAAGGAGGCCAGCCTCCGCGAGATCCTCAACTACGGCCACACCCTCGGCCACGCGATCGAGCGCCGTGAGCGCTACCGCTGGCGTCACGGCGCCGCCGTCTCCGTCGGCCTGGTCTTCGCCGCCGAACTCGGCCGCCTGGCCGGTCGCCTCGACGACGCCACCGCCGACCGCCACCGCGCCATCCTGGAAAGCGTCGGCCTGCCGACGACTTACGACGCCGACGCGCTCCCTCAACTCCTCGACACCATGCAGACCGACAAGAAGACCCGCTCCGGCGTCCTGCGCTTCGTCGTCCTCGACGGCCTCGCCAAACCCGGTCGCCTGGAGGGCCCCGACCCCACCCTCCTCGCCGCCGCCTACTCCGCCATCCTCCGCGAAGGCACTCCGAGCACCGGCATCCTGCTGTAACCCGCACTCGCACAGCAGAAACGGCGCACTCCAATCGAGTGCGCCGTTTCTTGTGCGTCAGGCCGGGGTGTGTACCGGAGTCGACTGCTTGTTGTGCGTGCGGTCGGCCAGCATCCGGCCGAGGCCGACGCCGACCAGGGCCGGGATGAAGATCAGCAGGACGATGAAGGCGGCGCCGGCGGTGAGTTCGAAGAGGATGCCGTTGTCGCCGAGGTCGAACTTGGGCAGCCAGTCGATGATCCAGGCGCCGAGGCCGCTGCCGAGTCCGCCCGCCGCCGCGGCCTTCAGCCACAGCAGGGTCAGGTCGGTGCCGCGTTCCGGGTCGGGCTGGGCCGAGCGATCCTTGCGTCCGTCCAGCACACCCCAGTACAGGACGGTGACCACGAGCACGACCAGGCAGAACATCCGCATCCAGACCCCGTGGGTCGGCCAGTTCACCATGGCGAACCCGAGCACGGCACGCAGCAGCACGACCAGCGCACCGAGCACGATCGCCCGCAACACCCAAGCATTCATGCGCACCACCATAACCCTGCGCCTCGCCGAACCAAACTAGAACCAGTATCAGTTTCCGGACCGACGGGCCTCATCGAGCGCCGCCGCCATTTCCGCGCGCGGCGCCGGACGACCGGTGAACAGTTCGACTTGCCCATAGGCCTGGTTCAGCAGCATCTGCAAACCACCGATCACCGTGTGCCCGGCCCGCGACACCGCCTCGGCCAGCGGCGTCGGCCACGGGTGGTAGATCGCGTCGAGCACCACGGGTGCCGTCGCGACCGCGTCGGCGACCACCGCGGCGGCGTCGGCCGGAATCGTGCTGACCACCGCACCCGCCCGCTCGCAGAGTCCGGCGAGCGCGGCCGGGTCGAAGCTGGTCACCGCCGCGTTCATGCCGAGCCGCTCGGCGAGATCCAAAGCGCTACTTGCCCGTCCGGCGTCCCGGGCGATCACGGTCACCGTCTTCGCCCCGAGTTCGGACAACGCGAGCAACGCGGGCCGCGCGGTCCCACCGGCACCGAGCACCACCGCCTCGTCGAGGTCGCCGACCCCACCGCCGCGCAGCGCGCCGCGCACGCCGTCCACGTCGGTGCAGTCGGCCAGCCAGCCGCCGTCACGCCGGACGAGCGTGTTGGCCGAGCCGACCAGCACTGCCCGCTCGGTGCGCTCGGCCGCATACGCGAGCGCGGCCTCCTTGCCCGGCATGGTCACCGACAGTCCGACCCATTCCGATCCGAGCCCGTCGACCAGCCCGGGCAGCTGCTCGGCCGAGCATTCGATGCGCTCGTAGCTCCAGTCGAGCCCGAGCGCGCGATAGGCGGCCAGATGCAGTTGCGGCGAGCGGGAGTGCGCGATCGGCTTGCCGAGCACCGCCGCTTTACGTTCAGCGGCCACTGTCCAGGATTCCGCTCGCCTGTGCCTGCTGGATGTAGCGCTGATGCTGCTTGTAGTCATCGGTGAACAGCGTGGTGCCCTGCTTGTCGACGGTCACGAAGTACAACCACGACCCCGGTTCCGGATTCTCCATGGCGCGCAACGCATTCAGCGACGGCGCGGCGATCGGCGTCGCGGGCAGGCCGATCTTCGCGTAGGTGTTCCACGGCGTCTCCGCGGCGCGGTCGGCGTCGGTGGTCTGCACCTCGGTGCGGTCCAGCGCGTAGTTCACCGTCGAGTCGAACTGCAGCATCTGCGGGACCCGCAGCCGGTTCACGATCACCCGCGCGACCTTGCCCATATCCTGCGGCTTGGCCTCGCGTTCGACGAGCGACGCGGCGATCAGCGTCTGGTACGGCGTCAGCTTGGTCTCACCGCCGGACTGCAACAACCCGGTGGATTCATAACTCTTGGCGCTGGCCATGATCACCTGCCGCAGCATCTGTTCCGGCGTGCCGCTCGGGTCGAAATCCACTGTGCCCGCGGCGATCAGGCCCTCCAGCTGCCTGGTCCGGTCCGGGCAGTCCTTCACACCCTGCGCGGCCCAGGCTGGTACACCGAGCGCGGCGAGATCGAGGCCCGCACCGGCGGCGTCGAGTTGTTCATAGGTCGCGCACTTCTGACTCGGGCCGGTGCCGATGCAGCTGGCCGCCGCCATCATGCGGTAGATGCCGTCGGTGCGCCTGCTCGTGCCCACCTCGGTCTGGTCGTGCAGCAGCTTTCCCTCGGGAATGACCAGGTTTCCGACGCGGGCTTGCTTACCGAGCAAGCCGGTCACCGCCTGTGCGGCGGGGATGTGGCTCGGGATCGCATAGAAGCCGGGCTGCACCGTGTTCATGTTCGAATTCCGCACGGCCGCTTGGAAAAACGCGCCCGTGCTGGCGACGACGCCACGTTCCTTCATGGTCGCGGCGATCTGCTGCGAGGCGTCCCCGTCGTGCACCTGCACCACGACGAGCGGTCCCGGCGATCCGGTGGCGAAATCCTCGGGACTGCCGAGCGAGCTGACCAGCTTCATTCCCGCGAACACCGCGGCACCCGCGAACAACAGCACGAAGACACCCGCGACGAGCCACAGGGTGCGGCGACGACGCTTGCGCTCTTTGGCTTTACGCGAGGCGGCCCTGGAGCGCCTGCTGCGCTGCGGGCTCTTCGACCGGCGCCGCGCTTCGGGCTCGTCGTCGCGCGCCACCGCTTCCCGGCGGCCGACGCGCGGGCGCGGTGCGTCGCGCCGCTCCCGCGGGCGGGGGGCCGGCGTGGGCGGCGGCTGGTCGTCCATGTCGTCGGTGTAGCGCGGGATGACCGTGGTGTCGTCCTCGTAGTCGTCCCAGTCGTCCTGCTCCCGGCCGACCACGCGGTTCGTCTTGCCCCGGTTGTCTCTGCTGTTCTGCCCACCCCAGGCTCGGTCGTCACGCCGGTAACGCCGATCAGCTTCGCGCTGTCGGTACCGTTCCTCGGCCCGCGCCCATCGATCCGTCATGCGTCGTCCTCGGACGACGCATGACGCACCGCTTCAACCGACCTCAACACCGCACTCCGTTCGTCCAACCATCCTTGCAGGATCGAGACGGCCGCCGCCTGATCGATCACTTGCCGCTGGCCACGCGCGCGAACTCCACTGTCCCGCAATGCACGTGCAGCTGACACCGTAGTCAAACGTTCGTCGGAAAGTCGTATAGGCACCGGCGACACGGCGACCCGCAACTGCTCGGCGAATGCGGTGGCAATGGTAGCGGCAGCGCCCTTCTCCCCGCGCAATGTTCGCGGCAGGCCGACAATTACCTCGACTGCCTCGTACTCCCGCACAATTTCAGCAATTCTTGCGATATCGGGCGCGGGCCCGACCGAGCGCTTGTTCGGCTTCGCGCGCGGCACAGTTTCCACGGGCGTGGCGAGGACACCGTCGGGGTCGCTGGACGCGACACCGATCCGGACACTGCCGACATCGACGGCAATTCGCCTGCCGCGCCCGGGATCTGAGTCGGGATGGGGCCGGTCGGCGCCGTGTGGCGCCGACCTCTCGGGACTATCGGGGTCCGCCATCACCCGACCAGTTCGGCCACCCGAGCACGGACAGCCGCAAGACCTGTCGGAATACCCGACGGATCGGAACCGGCGCCCTGCGCCATTTCCGGCTTGCCGCCACCGCGTCCGGCAATGCTGGGACCGAACGCCGCGACCAGATCTCCGGCCTTGAAGCCGATGTCCTGGGCGCCCTTGTTCACGGTCACCACGAACGGCACCTTGCCGTCAGCGTTGCCGAGCAGCACCACCACGGCAGGATTTGTGCCGAACCGGCCACGGATATCGGTGGCCAACGTGCGCAGATCACCCGCAGGCACGCCCTCGGGCGCGGCAACGGCGACCAGCAGCACGCTACCGATGCGCTCGGCTTCCTCGACGAACTTGCCCGCCGACGACAGCACAGCAGCCATCTTGGTGCGCTCGAGTTCCTTCTCGGCCACCTTCAACCGCTCGACCAACTGCTCGACCCGCGCGGGCACCTCCTCGGAGGGCACCTTCAGCGAGGACGCCACCCCGGCCAGCAACGCACGTTCCTTGGCCAGGTACTGGTACGAGTCGAGACCAACGAAGGCTTCCACCCGACGAATGCCGGAACCGACCGACGACTCACCGAGCACGGTGATCGGGCCGATCTGCGAGGAATGCTGCACGTGCGTACCACCGCACAGCTCCATCGAGAACGGGCCGCCGATCTCCACCACGCGCACTTCGTCGCCGTAGTTCTCGCCGAACAGCGCCATCGCGCCCATCTCCTTGGCCTTGGCCAAGTCGGTGACGAAGGTGTTCACCGGGAAATCCGCGCTGACCGCATCGTTGGACACAGCCTCGATCTCGGACTTCTGCTGCTCGGAAAGCTGGCCCTGCCAGTTGAAGTCGAAACGCAGGTAGCCCGGCTTGTTCAGCGAACCCGCCTGCACCGCGTTCGGGCCCAGGATCTGACGCAACGCGGCATGCACCATGTGCGTACCGGAGTGCCCCTGGGTGGCACCACGACGCCACGCCGGATCCGCTTGCGCGAGAACGACATCGCCCTCGGTGAGCTGTCCCTGCTCGACGGTGGACTTGTGCACCCACACCTTCTTGGCGATCTTCTGCACGTCGTTGACGCGCAGCTTGACCCCCGAGGCGGTGATCGAACCGCGGTCGGCGATCTGACCACCGGACTCGGCGTAGAGCGGGCTGCGATCGAGGATTACCTCGACGTCCTGGCCGACGGTGGCGACGGGAACGCGCACGCCATCAGCGATCAGGGCGAGCACGTGCGCCTCGGAAGTCAACTCGTCGAAACCGGTGAACTCGGTGGCACCGCGATCGACCAGTTCCTTGTAAACGGTCAGATCAGCGTGCGCATGCTTGCGAGCCTGCGCATCATCCTTGGCCCGCTTGCGCTGCTCGGCCATCAACGACCGGAAGCCGTCCTCGTCCACCGAAAGCCCCGCCTCGGCAGCCATTTCCAGCGTGAGGTCGATCGGGAAGCCATAGGTGTCGTGCAGCGTGAAGGCATCGGTGCCCGCAATCGTGTTGCTGCCCTTGGCCTTTACGGCGGCGGCCGTGTTGTCGAACAGAGCGGAGCCGGTGTTCAGCGTCTTGAGGAACGCTGTCTCCTCGCCCACCGCGACCGTCTCGATGCGCCGGAAATCGGTGGCGAGCTCCGGGTACGACGGCGACATCAGGTCACTGACGACCTTCATGAACTCGCCCATCACCGGCTTCTCCGCGCCGAGCAGGCGGGCCGAGCGCACGATCCGGCGCAGCAGGCGGCGCAGCACATAGCCGCGGCCGTCGTTGCCCGGGTTGACGCCGTCGGCGATCAGCATGGCGCCGGTGCGCGCGTGGTCGGCGATCACCCGGAACCGCACGTCGTCCTCGTGCGTGACGCCGTAGGACCGGCCGGTCAGCTCCTCGGCCTTGTCGATGATGGGGCGCAGCAGATCGGTCTCGTAGACGTTGTCGACGCCCTGCAGCAGGAACGCGACGCGCTCGACGCCCATGCCGGTGTCGATGTTCTTCTTCGGCAGCGGGCCGAGGATCTCGAAGTCGTCCTTGCTGGTGCCCGCGCCACGCTCGTTCTGCATGAACACGAGATTCCAGATCTCGATGTAGCGATCCTCGTCGGCCTCCGGGCCGCCCTCGATGCCGTATTCGGGTCCGCGGTCGTAGTAGATCTCCGAGCACGGGCCACACGGGCCGGGGATGCCCATCGACCAGTAGTTGTCGGCCATGCCGCGGCGCTGGATGCGCTCGGCGGGCACGCCCATCGACAGCCAGATCTGCTCGGCCTCATCGTCATCGAGGTAGACGGTGGCCCAGAGCCGCTGCGGATCGAAGCCGTAGCCGCCGTCCTCGACGCTGTTGGTCAGCAGCGACCAAGCGAAGGTGATCGCCTCGCGCTTGAAGTAGTCGCCGAAGCTGAAGTTGCCGGCCATCTGGAAGAAGGTGTTGTGCCGGGTGGTGATGCCGACGTTCTCGATGTCACCGGTGCGCACGCACTTCTGCACGCTGGTCGCGGTCGCATACGGCGGGGTCTGCTGACCGAGGAAGAACGGCACGAACTGGACCATGCCTGCGTTGACGAACAGCAGGTTCGGGTCGGCCAGGATCAACGAGGCACTCGGTACCTCGGTATGCCCGGCACGGACGAAATGGTCCAGGAAGCGCCGTCGAATCTCGTGGGTCTGCACAGATATCCAGCCTACCGGTGCGGTGCACATGGTTTTTCATCGACTCGGGTGGTCTTGGCCACCGGGCTATTTTGCGGCGACCTGCCCGCTGAGTCGGTCGATCGTCTAGCGGGCGCGGAGTCAGCGTAGTCCGTTCCGAGGGCGTATGTGCGGGCGTGGACGCCGAGATAAGCCCAGCTTCACAGTAGATTTTCGGTCGGCTGTTCCTGCGCGAGCCGACCTGGTGTTCGCGGTGTCCGCCGACCGGAGCACAGGGCGAGGTACGCCCCTACTTTCCGCGGATGATCCGGCGCAACTTGTCCACCCGAGGGCCGACCTCGCGTTCGTTGCCGTGGTCGGTGGGTTGGTAGTAGTTCACGCCGACCAGCTGGTCCGGCGGGTACTGCTGAGCGAGCACGCCGTCCTTGTTGTCGTGCGGGTACTTGTAGCCCTGAGCGTTGCCGAGCTTGGCCGCGCCCGCGTAGTGCCCGTCGCGCAGGTGCGGCGGCACCGCGCCCGCCTTGCCCGCCGCGACGTCGGCCATGGCCGCGCCGAGCGCGGCGATGACAGCACCCGACTTCGGGGCGCTCGCGAGATGAATGGTGGCCTGCGCCAACGCGAGACGAGCCTCCGGCAGACCGACCAGCTGGACGACCTGTGCTGCCGCGGTGGCGGTTTGCAGGGCGGTGGGATCGGCCATGCCGATGTCCTCGCTGGCGTGGATCATCAGCCTGCGCGCGATGAAACGCGGGTCCTCCCCCGCGGTGAGCATCCTGGCCAGGTAGTGCAGCGAGGCGTCGACGTCGGAGCCGCGGATGGACTTGATGAAGGCGCTGATCACGTCGTAGTGCTGGTCGCCTGCCCGGTCGTAGCGGACGGCGGCCTTGTCCACGCTGGCCTCGACGAGTTCGACGCCGACATTGCCGTCCAGGGACGATTCGGCCGAGGCCTCCAGCGCCGTGAGTGCGCGGCGAGCGTCACCGCCCGCGATCCGAATGATGTGGTCCAGCGCCTCGTCGGACACCGTGTACTGGTCGTCCAGCCCGCGCTGGTCATGGATCGCGCGCTGCAGGACCTGACGGATGTCGTCCTCGGTGAGCGATTGCAGTTGCAGCACCAGGGAGCGCGACAGCAGCGGCGACACCACGGAAAACGACGGATTCTCGGTGGTCGCGCCGACCAGCAGCACGATCCGGTTCTCCACCGCGGCGAGCAACGCGTCCTGCTGTGTCTTGGAGAACCGATGCACCTCGTCGATGAACAGCACGGTCTGCTCACCATTCGACAGTCGGCGCCGCGCCACATCGATGACCGCGCGCACTTCCTTCACGCCCGCCGACAAGGCCGACAGCGCCTCGAACCGCCGCCCCGTCGAATGCGAGATCAGCGACGCGAGCGTCGTCTTACCCGTACCGGGCGGCCCGTACAGCAGCACCGACGCCGCCCCCGACCCCTCGACCAGCCGCCGCAACGGCGACCCCGGCCCGAGCAGATGCTGCTGCCCGACCACCTCGTCCAACGACGCAGGCCGCATCCGCACCGCAAGCGGCGCGCCGGAATCCCGCCGCACCACATTGTCGATGCTGTGCTCTGCGGGCACCCCGTCGCCGGGCACGTCGAACAAGCCATCGGTCACACCGCGCAACGTTACCGACGCCCACCGACAAGCCTGTCCGACGGCCCGGCCGCGGCTGCGCAGGCACCAAAACGGACGTAGCGGCGGGCACACGCCGTGTGGTCAGCCACCATGTCCCGTTCGATGATTCCGGGCCGGGTTCGACGGGCCGATCTGTCCCGTCTCCCGACGGCCAACACATCAACCGGGCTGCCACCACATCCCGTTCGACTGCGCGGCCGCGGCCAGGCAGTCACCGATATGGATGTAGTGGCATGGACGCGCAGAGCGGGCTGCCGTCATGTCCCGTTCGATAACTCTGGGCCGGTTCGGCGGGCCGATTTGCGTGGCGGGCGGACATCGGATGGGATCAATACCCGTGGCTGAAAACGTGGTCGTTTCAGATTCTCCGTTCGGGTCGTTGGCGCGGCGCACGCTGCTGAAAAGTGGCGCGGTTGCCACTGCGACGGCGCTGCTGACGGCTGCGCCTGCACAGGCGGCGGGTGGGGTGTTCCGGCATGGAGTGGCGTCCGGTGATCCGCTGCCGAGCGGTGTCATCCTCTGGACTCGCGTGACCGTGTCCGATGATGCGACGCCCGGTTCAGGTGTTGGCGAATCGGCAAGCGTGCGTTGGGAAGTCGCTGAGGATGAGCGGTTCGGTGTGCTCGCGGCGTCCGGAAACGTTACGGCCGCAGCATCTTCCGACCACACGGTGAAAGTCGATGTGTCCGGGCTGACGCCGGGCACCGTCTACTTCTACCGGTTCACCGCGCTCAGTGAAACGTCGGCGGTCGGCCGCACCAAGACCGCGCCCGCTATCTCCGATGCGCCCGAGCGCCTCCGGTTCGGCATCGTGTCCTGCGCGAACTGGGAGGCCGGGTACTTCGGCGCCTACCGCCACCTGGCCGCGCGCACCGACCTCGACGCCATCGTGCACCTCGGCGATTACATCTACGAGTACGGCCGCGGCAAGTACGGCGGCCGCAATGGCACTGTGCGCCCGCATGATCCGGCGAACGAGACCGTCAGCCTGGCCGACTACCGAATTCGGCACGCGCAGTACAAGACCGACCCCGATCTGCTGGATTTGCATGCCCGCCAGCCGTTCATCTGCACCTGGGACGATCACGAATCCGCCGACAACTCCTGGTCCGGCGGCGCGAACAACCACGACCCGGTCACCGAGGGCAACTGGCAGGACCGCCGGGCCGCCTCCGCGCAGGCTTACCTGGAGTGGATGCCGGTGCGCGCGCAGGGCTCCGGTGCGGATGTACAGATCTATCGCAGGCTGCGTTTCGGCACGCTGGCCGAACTATCCATGCTCGACCTGCGCAGCTACCGCGACCAGGAGGCCAAGCCCGGCGCAGGCTGGCGCGAGGCGGACAACCCGGCGCGCACCATCACCGGCAAGGCCCAAATGGAGTGGCTCACCGCAGGATTGGCGTCCGCGCCGGTCCGCTGGAAGCTGGTCGGCAACTCGGTGATGATCGCACCGCTGGTCTTCCCGCCGCTCGAACCCGCCACCACCGCGGCCATCACCAGCACCCTCGGCATCCCGCAGTCCGGCCTCACGGTGAACGGCGACCAGTGGGACGGCTACACCGCCGACCGCCAGCGCCTGTTCCGCGCGATCACCGAACAGCAGGTCTCGGACGTGGTCTTCCTCACCGGCGACATCCATTCCTCATGGGCCGCCGACCTCCCCGCCGACACCGCCGACTACCCCGCGGGCAACACGGTCGGCGCCGAATTCGTCGTCCCATCGATCACCTCGACCAGCATCGGCGACATGCTGAAACTGAACTCGGCACCGATCGCGGAGTCCATCAAGGGCATCAACCGCCACATGCGCTACGTCGAACTCGATTCCCACGGCTACGGCGTGCTAGAGGTAACCCCGGACCAAACCCAGATGGACTGGTTCTACCTAGTCGACGTGACAGACCCGAATTCCGGTGTCCGCCACGCCACTTCACTCGCGGTACGCCCCGGCGGCCGATTGGAACCACGCCAAGCACCGGTGAGCTGACGAAGCGTCCGCGCGGGTCGGCACCTCGACGCCGACCAGCCGACGGACCGCTCACCAGGCAGGCAACCCAAACCACGCTCAGCGCCGGTGGCCGGTGAACTCATGCCGCGTCCGGGCAAGCAGCAGCTTTGGGCCACTCCCCGCACAAGTGAGCTGTCTGAGCGCGCCGGGCACCTCGAGCTCCGGCTGGCGCCAGCGAACCGACTGGACGCTCGGGCAAGCAGACAACCGAGCCACGCTCAGCGCCAATCACACTCGACGCCAGACAGCCGACGGACCGTTCAACCAGGCAGGCAACCCAAACCGCGCTCGACGCCGGAGCTGACGCGGTCGGGCAGACGAGGGCTTCACGCCGCGTGCGATGCCGGCCAGGTGGCAGAGCGTTCGCTACGACCCGCCGCCGCAGCCACCACCACCGCCGCAACCGCCGCCACCGCCGCAGCCGCCGCCGTGGCCACCACCACAACCGTGGCCGTGACCGCCGCCGCCGCCACCGAACAACCCGATCCCGCCCAGGGCCCAGCTGCCGCTACCGTCGCCACCGCCGGCAAACCCCCGCTTGCGACGACGCCGAGTTCGTGGACTGGTGATCTGCGAGCTCAGCACGGTGCCGGACTGCCGGGCGCGGGTCAGCTGGTCGAAGTCTTCGGCCAGCCGAAGGCGTCTCCGTCGACGCACGATCACCGCCAGCACGACAGCTACGACGACGGCCGCGACAACTATCAACAGCACAGTGTTCACTGTGACCACCCCTCTCGAACCCCGTGGTCTAGAACACTCCAGCCTACTGCGACCGGCGCACAACCACCGCCCCCGATTACCGGGTCTCCGATGATTTTCCGGCGCGGCCACCCGCCGTCCGACATCCGCACGCGTGCCAGTGCGGCGAGTCAGTGTGCGGGAAATCAAAAAGGCGTGCTGCAAGCAGTACCACCGCGACAAGCGGTGAGCCAGTAGCCCACCTCAATTACCTTCAGCCTGACTGAAATCGGATTTCCCGCGTTATCTGTTCACCACAAAGACAGCGGCAGACAGAAAGTTTCAGACAACTGCAAGGGAAAGAATTCCCGCGAATTCTATTCGGACCAGCGCTCTTCCAGCATCGCCGACACATCCTCGGCGAAGTCGCCGACGATATCGTCCCCGGTGCACCGCGCATCCTCGGCCAACGCGGCCCAGCGGTTGATCAACGCCTCCGACCGGGGCACCGACAACCCGTGCTCACGCGCCGCCGCGATCCGCGCATGGTCCGCGGGCAGGAACCAGTAGGTGGACAACCACACCCAGATCAGCCGGGCCTCGAGGATCCGCTCGGACATGACCTCGTCGTCGGCCAGCGCGGGCCACACCCCGACCACTTCGGAGCGCCACGCCTCGACCATCTGCCTGGCCCGTTCCCTGGACAGTTCGAAGTCGCACAGGCAGCCCGGGAACGACACCAGCGCATACGCGATATCGAGCGTGGCGTCACGGAACCCACCCCACTCGTAGTCGAGGAACCGCGCGCCCTCCTCGTTGAGAATGACGTTGTCGGGGCACAGATCCGACGGACTGAACGCCCGGAATCGCCCGGCGGAGAACAGCCGGTTACCGCGCACGATCCGTTCGGCGATCTCGCCGGGCACCTCGATGCCCAACTCCCGCTGCAGCAGACCGGGCACCTCGGCGATCGCGGATTCGGCCTGCTGAGCAATGCCATCGACGCGATGCACCACATCGACCCGACGCAGCAGCGCAACGAAATCGGCCTCGCGGCCGACGGTTGCCGCGTGCATCCGGCCGAGCGCCTGCGCGAACGCCATCAGCCCGTTCCTGGTGGCCGGCTCAGCGCCGGACTGCAGCATCTGAGTGAGCAGCGAGTTCTCGCCGAGATCGCTGAGGATCAGCAACCGCTCGGGCAGGCTGTGCGCGATCAGGTACGCACCGGGCCGCTGTTCGCGGCTCAACGCGGTGGTGAACTGATACGACACCGCTTCACGTAGGAACGCGGAGTCGATGCTGGCGACTCCGGGTGCGAGACCGCCCGTGGTGCGGTCATGCGAGTGCCCGCGAACTTGTTTCACGATCAAGGTCCGCGGCAACGAGAAGGCGTTTTCCGCAACACGCACACGGAGAACCGTCGTTCTACCACTACCGCTGAGTTCGATCGGATCGCTCAGCTTTACCGGAGCACCCATTCGCTTTGTGAGCAACTGTTGCGCTGCGGACACGACTTCGGCGGCGCGTTCGGCCAATAGTGCGGTCATCGCCCTTCAAGTTACTCGCATCAGGTCACTTCTAGCGAGCGGATACACAACCTTTCCGCGTCGTTCGGCGTGTCTCCCTCGAGGTTACGGGACGAGCGCGCGTTGCTTGACACGATTGCACTCGTCAGGTTTTCTCATCGTCAACTGCTCTGCGCCACACCGCAAACCAGTTGAGTGGAAAGGTCTATGGCATGACCGGCACACCGCCTCCCCCGCCCCACGAATCAGCTGGCGACGCTCCCGACCACGGAGACGACGAACGCTACGCGGCACGGCCAGGGCAACACGAGAGTCACACTCCACAAGCACCGGATACCGGCACCGGGCAGAGTCGCCACGAGATGGCTGGGCCGGCCGGATATCCGCAGTTCGAAGGTCCGGGCGCGGCGCAGTACGGCACCGAACCCGTCGAGCCGCCACCGCCGGTGGCGTCTCCGCAGCCGGGTTACGCTGCCCAGCCTGGTCATCCGGCCCAGCCCGGCGCGGGGGCCCCGCCCGGATACTCGGCTCAACCAGCTCCCGGCGGCCAGCCAGGTTACGGACCGCCGCCCAGTTACGGTCCGCCGGGGACAGGTCCCGGCACGCCCCCACCCGGCTCGGCAGCACCGGGATCGATGCCGCCACAAGGGAACATGCCGTACAGTTCGATGCCACCGCAGGGCATGCAACCAGGCATGATGCCGCAGGACACGGGACAGCAGGCGACCTACGGTTACCAGCAGACCACCTCCGCCCCCGGCACCCTCGATGTCGGTCAAGCGCTCAGCTACGGCTGGGAGAAGTTCCGCTCGAACCCCGGACCATGGATGGGCGCCGTCGCGGCCGGGCTCGTCATCTATCTCGGTTTCGTGCTCGTCGTGCAGCTCACCGACCCGACGACGATGCTCCCGCTGCTGCTGATCTTCCTCGCGGTGCTGGCTGCTGTGTGGTTGCTGCAGGCCGCGATGGTGCGCGGCGCGCTGTATGAAACCGACGGCAGCAAACCCCATTTCGGGTCGTACTTCCGTTTCCTGAATGCGGGCAATGTGCTGATCACCGCCCTGCTGGCGTTCATCCTGACCTTCATCGGGTCGGCGATCTGCATCGTGCCCGGACTGATCGTCGGCGTGCTGTGCATGTTCTCGCTGCACTTCGTGATCGATCAGAACGAGGGTCCGTTCGAGGCGATCAAGTCCAGTGCCACCCTGGTGGTCACCAACGTGTGGCCGGTGCTGTTGCTCGCGCTCGCCGTCCTGTTCGTGACATTGGTCGGCGCGCTGCTGTGCGGACTCGGCCTGCTGGTCGCAGGACCGGTCGCGGTCATCGCGGTCACCTACGCCTACCGCACACTGACCGGCGGCCCCGTCTCACCAATCTGAAATGTCGGATTTGTCTGTTAGCGCACGCATTCCGATCCACCGCTGAAACCGCGCCACCGGCCCGGCCTCGCTACCCGCGCGAGGCCGGAGTTCCAGCACGATCACCCCGGCCACGATGATCCCGGCCAGGTTCACCGCGAGCTGCCCTGCGGACATGAACGCGATATGCCACTGCCCCAAAGTGGCCGCGACAACGGCGAATCCGGCCGCGGGCACGGTCGTCACCGAAATGAACACCCCGATCAGCGCCGCCGACTTCGCCGTCACCAGCGAGAGCATGCCCGCCGCACCCGCCAGCAGCGCGACGACCAACGAGAACGGTCCCACCTCATAAATGAAGTCGACGTTCTTGATGCTCTCCACACCGTTCAGCGTGATCCAGCCGAACTGCTCCCACACCAGCGTCGCCGCCAGCGTGACCAGCATGGCCACCGGGAACCCGACCGCGAGCGCGATCGCCGACCGGCGCGCGAGCCGAAAGTCGCGGCGCACCAACCCGACCGCGAACGCGGCGAGCGGTCCGAACTCCGGACCGACCACCATCGCGCCGACGATGGTCACCGGCGAATCGGTGGCAACGCCGATCGCGGCCAGCAGGCAGGCGATGGCGAGGAACGCCAGGAACGTCGAGTTGAGCGTCGACTCCTCGTGTACCTGCGCGAGCAGTTCGTCCCACACCACCGCATCGGTCGGATCACCGGGCGCCGCCTCAACCGCCCGGTCCCCCGCCTCGGACAGCACGGTTTCCACCGGCCCGAGTGTGATGCCGCCGGTCTTGCAGATGCCGAGCTCGGTCAGCTCGGCCAGCACCTCGTTGGCCGCCTCGCGCGCGACGTCGGCCTGAACCAGATCACCGGCGGGTTCCACCGCGGCGCCGCGAGCCAGGGTCACATGCGTGGCGCCTGGGTTCGCGGCGAGCACGGCCAGCACCCGGTCGGTCGTCGCCGACGGGCTGATCATGCGCAGATGCAGCAACGGATCCCCTCCTGGTCAGTGCCGCCCGGCACGGATCGAACTGTCCAAAAGGTACCGTTTGCCCGCTATTCCGCGGACTTGTCCGCTTTCGCGTCGGCCTTGTCACCCTTTGGCGCCGGCTTGGCGTCCAGGCCCGCTTCCTTGCGCTGCTGCTCGGTGATCGGGGCGGGCGCGTCGGTCAGCGGGTCGACGCCGCCACCGGTCTTCGGGAACGCGATCACCTCGCGGATCGAGTCGAGCCCGGCGAGCAGCGCGACGATCCGGTCCCAGCCGAACGCGATGCCGCCGTGCGGCGGTGCGCCGAAAGCGAAGGCGTCCAACAGGAATCCGAACTTCTCCTGCGCCTCCTCCAGGCTGATCCCCATCACCTTGAAGACGCGCTCCTGCACATCCCGGCGATGGATACGGATGCTGCCGCCACCGATCTCGTTGCCGTTGCAGACGATGTCGTAGGCGTAGGCGAGCGCGGAACCCGGGTCGGTGTCGAAGGTGTCGACCGACTCCGGCTTCGGCGAGGTGAACGCGTGGTGCACCGCCGTCCACGCCGAATGCCCAAGCGCCACATCGCCACTCGCGGTGGCCTCGGCGGCGGGCTCGAACATCGGCGCGTCCACGATCCACACGAACGCCCACGCGTTCTCGTCGATCAGACCGACCTTGCGGGCGATCTCGGCGCGCGCGGCACCGAGCAGCCCGCGCTGCGCCTTGGCCGGACCGGCCGCGAAGAACACGCAGTCGCCCGGCACCGCGCCGACGTGCTTGGCCAGCCCGTCGCGCTCGGCATCGCTCAGGTTCTTGGCGACCGGGCCGCCGAGCGTGCCGTCCTCGTTGATCAGGACATAGGCCAGCCCCTTGGCGCCACGCTGCTTGGCCCACTCCTGCCAGGCGTCGAGCTGCCGCCGCGGCTGGCTCGCGCCGCCCGGCATGACGACCGCGCCGACATAATCGGCCTGGAACACCCGGAACGGGGTGTCCTTGAAGTACTCGGCGCACTCGGTGATCTCGATGCCGAAGCGCAGGTCCGGCTTGTCGGAACCGAAGCGGCGCATGGCTTCCGCGTAGGTCATGTGCGGAATCGGGGTCGGGATCTCGTAACCGATCAGCTTCCACAGCCCGGCCAGGATCTGCTCGGCGAGCAGGATCACATCGTCCTGGCGTACGAAGCTCATCTCGATGTCGAGCTGAGTGAACTCGGGCTGGCGGTCGGCACGGAAGTCCTCGTCGCGGTAGCAGCGCGCGATCTGGTAGTAGCGCTCGATGCCGCCGACCATCAGCAGCTGCTTGAACAGCTGCGGGCTCTGCGGCAGCGCGTAGAAGCTGCCGGGCTGCAGGCGCGCGGGCACCAGGAAGTCGCGGGCGCCCTCCGGGGTCGAGCGAGTCAGCGTCGGCGTCTCCACCTCGACGAACTCGTGATCGGCCAGCACCGCGCGGGCGGCGGCGTTCGCCTTGGACCGCAGCCGGATCGCGTGCGCCGGGCCTTCGCGGCGCAGATCCAGGTACCGATACTTCAGCCGCGCCTCTTCGCCGGGCTGCTCGTCGAGCTGGAACGGCAGCGGCGCGCTCTCGTTGAGCACCTCGAGCTCGGTGACGTTCACCTCGATGGTGCCGGTCGGCAGGTCCGGGTTCTCGTTGCCGTCCGGACGCAGCTCCACCACGCCGGTCACCCGCACGCAGTACTCCGCGCGCAGCCGGTGCGCCTGCTCGGCGGGCTCGCCCTCGCGGAACACCGCCTGCGACACTCCCGACGCGTCGCGCAGATCGATGAAGATCACGCCACCGTGGTCACGCCGCCTGGCCACCCATCCGGTGAGGGTCACGGTCTGACCGGCATGCTCGCTTCGCAGCGAACCAGCCAAGTGGGTGCGCAGCACAAGGTTCCTTTCGACGACTCCGGCACCGGCACGATATGACCAGGTGCGGTCCCATCGTAGTGAGACACATCCGTCGAGTGGAAACCGATGTCGCCACACCCGTGCGAAGCTGTATCGGCTGGGTATGTCCGAGCCGTGGCGACAACGAGAAAGCGACGACGATGACGTTCAACGAGGGCATGCAGATCGATCCCAATCGGGCGTCCTCCGGTGGTCCGGGGATGGGCGGCAAGATCGCACTGGGCGGCGGCGCGGGCGGCCTCATCGTGCTGGTACTCACACTGCTGCTCGGCGGTGACCCGGGATCGATCCTCGGCCAGTTCACCGGCGCCGAAGACCAGCAGCAATCCCAGCCGAGCGCGGGCACCCCGGCGCACTGCAAGACCGGTGCGGACGCGAACAAGTACGTCGACTGCCGGGTGGTGGCCACCGCACAGAGCCTGGACGTGGTGTGGGGCGATCAACTGTCCAAGCAGACCGGCAAGAAGTACGTACAACCGAAGCTCGCCCTGTTCTCCGGCGCGACAGCCACCGGCTGCGGCAATGCGACCAGCGACGTCGGCCCGTTCTACTGCCCGCCCGACCGGACCGCCTACTTCGACGTCAGCTTCTTCCAGGAACTGGTGGATCGCTTCGGTTCCAGCGGCGGCCCGCTCGCCCAGGAGTATGTGGTCGCGCACGAGATCGGCCACCACATCCAGAACCAGCTCGGCGATATCGGCCGCGCCCAACAGGATCCGCAGGGTGCGAATTCGGGCGCGGTGCGCACCGAACTGCAGGCGGACTGCTATGCGGGCATCTGGGCCCATTTCGCGGACAAGACGCCAGGGCCGGGTGGCGGCCAGCCGTTCCTGAATCCGCTGTCCGACAACGACATCAAGGACGCGCTGTCCGCCGCGGCGTCGGTCGGCGACGACCGGATCCAGCGCGCCGCGCGGGGACGGGTGAACCCGGAGAAGTTCACGCACGGCGATTCCGAACAGCGGCAGAATTGGTTCCTCACCGGATACCGGACCGGGCAGGTGAAGGCGTGCGACACGTATACCGCCCCCGACCTGAAGCATCCACCCGCGCTGCGCTGAAACTCGGTGCCGCACTGAGATAATCGACCGGTCGCACGGTGCGGACCAGCGGCAATCGTCGTGGTGGCCATCGCACAGCGCAATAATCGACATGGCAGCGCGCCGAACCGTTCCTGGTTCGGCGCGCTGCCATGAGGTACGGCGGATCGCCGGTACCGCAGGCACGGATAGCAGGAGAGTGGATTGATGCGAGGAACGAAAGCCGCACTGCTGGTTGCCATGCTGGCGCTCGCACTCGGCACAGGCACCGCGGCCGCCGACCCGCCCGACCAGCCGAGCGTGCACGGGCCGGTCTCCGCACCGATGGCGCTGCTCACGCTCACCAAGATCCCGAACGGCTGGCAGACCCGGGTCGATCTGCGCCCGCAGCTGGAGGTGTCCGGTGACGGACGAGCCGTGAAGATCCCCGATGCCGTTGCCTCGGAACGCAATCCGGACAACCTCCCGCAAAAACTCAACGGCCACATCCCACCCGACGTACTCGCCGCCGCCCTCGCCGAGACCCGAGCCCTCGCCACCGTCGACTTCGGCATGCCGAACATCACCGACCAGGGCAGCCAGATCATCGACCTGATGCCCCAGGCCCCCGAGGAAGACGCCCACCTGGTCGTCTACGCCCCCGAATTCACCGAGGGCCTGGCCCCGGAACAACAAGCCGCCCGCAAACGCTTCACCGACCTCTACCGCAAACTCCTGGACGCCTTCGTCCAAGACCTCTGACCCCGCCCGCCGCGCACTCATTCACCCGCCGCGCACGAAATCGTCGGCAATCTCATGCGCTGCACACAAATCCGTCCGCAGCGCAAGAATTCGCGCACAGCACAGCAACTGTCACCACCCCGAGCGGGCTGTCGACAGCAGCCGCACCCTATCTCGGATCTGCGCTCTAAGGCCCTCGAGCGCAGATCCGAGACAGAGTACAGATCTCCGGTGCCAACGGTAAGGAAGCCCCTCCCGCGCACGAGTTATACAGCCGCGCACGGAATTGCTAGCAATTTCGTGCGCGGCTGCACAATTCATGCGCGGCGACCACCACGGCTCACTCGACCGGGCCGACCACTGACTACTCGCTCTTACCCAAAGCGCTTGGGACGCAACCACAGCCAGACGCCAGGCTGGAACCGCCACCACCCCGCCTCCCCTTCCTCCAAAGCGCTTGGAACGCAACCACAGCCAGATGACCACCTCGGGAACACGACATTGCGCACCTGACCGATAACTAAAGCCGGGTACGGCAGGCGACGCGCCCAGCACTGCTTCACAGGAAAACGTGGACAGGTCTTCAGCTTTCTCTGAACTGTC
>NZ_JBEYZJ010000015.1:196966-254462 GCF_040645995.1 Nocardia sp. NPDC046473 | reverse complement strand
ATCTCGTTGAGCTGTGGGTCCAGGATCAACTGCTCGGCGGAGGCGTCCATGACGATCTCGTCCAGCAGCGGGTGCCAGCGTTCCGGCAAGCAGTTGCGCACCGCCTGGAAACCGGTCGGGTTCAGTACCAGCCGGTAGCCCTGGAATCGGGCGACGATACCCGGGTCACGCTCGAACACCTCGGCCTCGATCCCGGCGCCACGCAGACCCTGCGCGAGAGCCAGACCTCCCAGACCGGCTCCGACTACGGAAACCCGCATCACATACCTCCACAACATTGATACGAACTTTGATCACATCGAGCTATATGGCCGACATGCCTGCGGAGAAGTTCCCGCTGACTCGACCCCAATCAGTGTTGCATGATTAATATTAACTATGCAAGACATGCTCCCATCGCGGATGGCGAGCTCGAGTCTCGATAGTCACAGCCTTCGTTCCAGTGATCATTTGCGCTTCCCCGTGGCGCCGAAGCCGTTGCGGCTCCAGCTGTTTCGCTGAGCATCCGGGCGGAAACCTGCATCCGTCACCTCTGCGACATCAAACGAACTAAGTTCGTATCGCGTCAAGTTATAGTGACCGGCATGTCAGCCGATCCCCGTCGATGTCGCGTAGCTCGCCACGCCCCTACCTGCGGCGGGAGCGCCTTGTCGCGCCGGGCGCTGCGGCGAGCTGATGATTCCGATATGGCCGTGGTCGGACTTGCTCAACCATGACGACTTCCGGTCGCCCTGAGCACGGCTCAGCTTAATGCAGCTAAACTTGCAAATCTAGTCTAACCTTCGAATATGACCCAGTCGCAGACCGGTCAGGCTCGTCCTGGGGGACGCACCGCGAAGACCCGCCACCTCGGATGGCGACTTCACCGGCCCGTATGTCTACGCGTGATCGACAGGGTTGGCCTGTCGATCGAAACCCGAAAGGTGTTGCGACCGTGACCCATGACAACGAGCAACTGCCGCCGACCGCGGTGATGGCGCAAATGTTGGATGGATTCCTGCCGTGGGCAGCATGCACCTGCACTATCGGGCGGTCGGCGAAGTCGCACACACCCTGCGGACGGGGGAGTCCGCCGCGCGAAAGTATTTCGGCACACCGTATTTCGACTACGTCGCCACCAATCCGGAGCTCGCCGAGCTTTTCGGGCGGGCGATGACGGCCTTCGCCAACACGATGCGGGCCGGCATGTTCGACGGCTACCGGCTGCTGGGTGGCGATGTGATCGCCGACCTCGGCGGTGGCGACGGCACAGTGCTCGTGGAGTTGCTTCGCCAGAACGGTCACCGCGATCGGCGAGGAGTCGTCTTCGACCTGCCGGGCGTCGTCGATGCCGCCCACGTAACGCTGTCCACCGCCGGAATGGCCGAGCGTGTCGAGGTGGTCGCCGGAAACTTCTTCGATGACGTACCGCACGCGGACATCTACCTGCTGAGCTGGATTCTCCACGATTGGAACGACGCCGACGCCGCGAAAATCCTACAGACTATCGCCGCATCGGCCTCGGCGGGTGCGTGACTGCTCGTTGCCGAGCTGGTCGTGCCCGCCACCGACGCTCCGCATCAGTCGAAGGATATGGACCTCGTGATGCTGAGCCTGCTCGGCGGCAAGGGACGCACCGCGCACGAGTACCGAATACTGTTGAACAACAACGGCTTCGACCTCGACCGAGTCGTTCCCACCTCGAGTCCATCGTGATCCTGGAAGCGACCAGGCGATGACAGCAGATAAGTCCGCGTTGATCATCGGCGCATCCCGCCCGACATCACACGAGCACCCACACATCCAGATGATGCAATAAGCGACGCCCGACCGATCGGTTCCACGTACCCCGCACCACCTCGCATCGGCTATTACCGAGCAGTCTCGGGTGACCTTGTCCTCCGATAGTGTCAACCTTCTGACCAGCCAGATCATGCGAAGAGGTTGACGCAGGACACAGGAGGGCGGCTCGCGCCTCGTCGGCGCCGCACCCTCGTGACCGAGTCCTGGTCGACCCCTGACCGGGAGGATCCGCCGCCGGCGGGCAACGTCGTCGACGGGCTCAGTGTCGTCCCAGGTTACGTCCATGTGATTAACATAATCGCGATGTAATCCCTTGTGACACAACCTTTCTCCCGGATTACGTCGCAAGACAAGCACGCACCCTTTTGTTAGCCTCCGAGGGGCCCGACCGGACGGTCGCGGCCCGGACAGCAAGGACGAATCGTCGTCCTGGATCGGGAGATCAGATGCATCTGCGCACCCTTCGCCGCGGCATTGCCGCTGCGGGAATCGCCGGAGCGGCAGCCCTCGCGCTGGCAGCCCCCGCCGTGGCCACCGCCCAGCCGGTATCCCCTATATCGACCGTCGCGCAATCCCTGCACCCCGGTATCGCCCTGATGGACTACCCGCGCGGCAGCGTCGGTAATTCGGGCGACGAGGGCAGCCCGCGCGGCAGCGTCGGTAATTCGGGCGACGAGGGCAGCCCGCGCGGCAGCGTCGGTAATCCGGGCGGCGGGGGCAACCCGGGCGGCGGCGGCCCGGGCGCGGGCCACTAGATTCTGTCTCGAAGTGAGTGGCGGGGTGCACCGCACCAGCGGTGCACCCCACCAGCATGTTCGGCCGAAGTTGTTGTTCTCGTTGGTATGGCCAACTGGTGTGGCTGATCAACACTCTTCAGAGGAGTTCACGCGTGGACATTCGCCCTTTCAGCATCACCGAGTGGCGCACGTTCCTGCGTGACTACGGTTCGAAGTTCCTGGACAATTCGAGTTTGTTGCGTGCGCTCGAGGAAAACGGGGCCGGAGCTTTCGTCAGGAGTCACGTCGAACGTGAGGGATGGATCGGCTACGAGCCGGCCAACGCGGACGCCGTCAAGGCTGCCGAAGAGCGGCTCGGCACTCGACTACCGCCGACGTACCGGAACTTTCTGATGGCCAGCAACGGCTTTGGCTATGTCGACCATGTCGATCTGCTCAACGTAGACGAGATCGGATGGCTTCCCGAACGCGACCCCGAGCTCGTGGAGGCTTGGAGCTCCGC
Source organism: Nocardia sp. NPDC046473 (assembly GCF_040645995.1). NCBI lineage: Bacteria > Bacillati > Actinomycetota > Actinomycetes > Mycobacteriales > Nocardiaceae > Nocardia > Nocardia sp. NPDC046473. The sequence continues at coordinate 251,441 of NZ_JBEYZJ010000015.1, read as the reverse complement.
AATCGACGACACTAGTCGCTCGATCCTCGAGCGGAGCTTGTTGATCGCACAAGACGATGGCGGGCCCGGCGTGTGCTGGCTGCTGCACCCCAACGGCGCGGCGGAGGATGGCGAGTGGGCCGCGTACGAGTGGTTTACCGGCGACGGCAGCAGTCCTGACGATGATCGTTACGAGAACTTTGGTGCGCTGCTGTGGGATGCGGCTCGGCGATTGGACACCGATTGACATGAGCCGATCGGAACAGGGTGTCGCGCCCGCGCAGCGACCGGTAACCGGTCGGCCCAGGCGCGGCCAGCTCGGCATCGATATCGACCTCGATCGCACCGAAGAAGTTGCGGATCGTGCCCTCGTGGGTGAGCAGTAGGTCCGGCCGCAGCGCGTGCACGGACTCGCTCTTGTTCGGCTGGCGGCAATTCCCAGCGAGCTCGTTTTTCGGTCTTCGGAACCACCTGGACTCGGGGCGAATCCAGCCGGGTTACCCGGAAGGCAACGTCCTTGGGCGGCAACACTAGGCCGTAGTGCGGCGGGGGGTGGAAGTTCCGCTGCTAAGGCCCGATCTCCAGCGATGTTCTCTGGTGAAGTAGGTGTGCGTAGTGGTTGTGTCCCCCTCCGGACACAGTTTGAGCCGCAATCCCTTGCAGCGCAAGGGATTGCGGCTTTTCTTGTATCGATAGGCGATTTGAACCCCCACGAGACGGATGGTCACCAGGTGATGTCGTCTGAAGGCCCTAATGTGGATAAACGGGCTCAGGGGCGCGAGTGTGCCGTCGATCTCAACTGGCATCCAACTCGAAGGATTAAGCCAGTGGCCGACAAACCTATCGAGGAACAGGCCGATGGGCTCGACGATCTCGATGAACCCGTCGTCGAGGGGCTCGCACCCAAGTCGGCCACAGACTTCGTCGGAGACTCCAAGCCTGCTCCAGGCGTCGGTGTGCGGACCAGGGCGCGCACGACGGGAGAGTTCTCCTCCTGCAACAACCGGCCGACGATTTATGGGCGGTATCTGGGAACCGCCCAGCGGCAAGGTCGATCCGGGCGAGGCTCTTGACGAGACCCTGATTCGTGAGGTGAAAGAAGAGACTGGACTCGATGTCGCGGGCATCCGAAAGTACCTGGGCGAGTTCGACTACCGATCCGGCAGCGACAAGAAGTGCCGGCAGTTCAACTTCACTGTCGATGTCGTCTGCGATTCCCCTCGTACCGTGGAGGTCTGACCATAATGGAAAGGCCAGATGGCGGAGAAGAGACGCAAGTTCGATCGAGAGTTCCGGGAGGGAGCGGTCCGGATCGTTCGTGAGACCGGGCGCCCGGGCGCCCAAGTTGCCCGTGAGCTGGGCGTAAACGAGGGAACACTGACGACGTGGGTGGCCCGTGACCGGCGGCAACGCGCCGGCGGCGGTGATGGCAGGTTGAGCGAGTCCGAGTGTGAGGAACTGCTGCGGCTGCGGCGCGAGAACGCCGAGCTGGCGATGGAGCGTGATGTCCTCAGGCGATCAGTTGTCCTGTGGGTGAAGGAGGCGACCAAATGAGCGTGGCCCGGTTCATCGCCTCCCAGAGGACCGAGCACGGCGTCCCGCATACCCTGACCTGCCGCGCCCTCGAAGTCAGCGAGTCCTGGTTCTACAAGTGGTACGACCGCGACCCGCTGCCACGGCAGCGGCGACGAGAGCGGCTGACCGAAGCGATCGGCAAGGAGTTCGACTATTCCGGCCGCACCTACGACAGTCCACGCATCGGTCTGGAACTGGGGGAGAAGGGCTGGCAGGTGTCCGACAACACCATCGCCGCCACTATGGCCGAAAAAGGTTGGGTAGCAAGGAAAGTGAAGCGGCCATGCTCGACGGCCCGGCAGGGGAAACGAGCGGCGGCACCTGATCTGGTGCGCCGGAAGTTCACCGCCGTCGCCCAGGGCGTGTTAGGGGTCGGCGATGTGACCGAAATCCCGACCCTGGAGGGGAAACTGTAGTTGGCGACGGTGGAAGACCGATTCTCCGGGCGCCTGCTCGGCTACGCCACCAGCGCCCACCATGACGCCGAATTAGATTGTGCGGCACTGAAAATCGCGGCAGCCATCCGGGGCGGGTTCGACGCGATCGACGGGGTGAGCTTCCACTCCGATCGCGGCAGCGAAGTTGCGAGCCCGCGTCCGAATGGTGAATGGTGTTGCCGTCCAACGGATTCCCCTCGCGTGCCCGGACTGCGGCGGCTTGCCGGATCGCCGATTCGACGAACGTGGCCTCCTTGCTGGTCGCACACTCGCAGCCCAAGATCTGCCCGGCATAGGCATCGATCGCGAACGCCGTGTAGACGAAGATTCCGGTAATGCAATGTGGCCCCGCCTGTTCACAGCAAGCAGGGGCCGCGGAAAGCAGATATCCCGCTCCGCGTTTCAGGCTAGTAGGTGACTACTACGGCGCTCACGGTGTCCGCTGCGGAGGGCGCATGATCTCCAGCACCGCGGTCGACCAGGCGAATCCGCCACCGGCGCCGATCAAGACGCAAATGCTGCCCGTGGTGAGGACGCCGGTGTTCACCAGATGTGCCAGTCCGGCGATCTGATCGCCGGCTCCGAGATGGCCGGTCCGCCGCCCGCGTTCCCAGGTCGTCCGCTCTGGGGATATGCCCAGGGGCCGGAAGAACTGCTGGTCCATCTTCGGGCGCCCCAGATTCGGCACGACGAACCACGCCACATCGCCCAGACGGACGCAAGCCTGAGACAACGCGTCATCGAAGGCTTTGCGCTGGCCGGTTTGGAGTCGTTGCAGCAAAGCGCCTAGCCCGTATTCCTGAATCAGCCCGGCACGATGCGCTTGCAGACTGATAGGCCGGCGGGCGGCGAGCGCGGCCCGCGCGAAGGGGTCCTCACCGCGGCCCATGGCTTCCAGTTCTGGGTCAGAAATGGTGACTAGCGCGAGCAGGCGCGCAAAACCGTCGTAGGCGGACAACACGAGTCCGGTTCCCCCATCACCACAAACCGTGCCCGGGTCGGTGTTCCAGCGGTCGAAGCCCGGCGCGCAGAAACGATCTCCCGTGGTCACCAGCGCGGAGTGCCGCCGAGGGTCGGCATGCAGATAGCTGGTCGCCAGCTCCAGCGCCGCCATCCCCCCGTTGGACAGCTGCCCGACGTCCACCGAAAGCCCCGCCTGCCCGACCGACACCCGCCGCACGAACGACGCAGGCGCCCACAGATCGTGTCCCTGAAAGTAGGTACTCGCATGCAGGACCAGATCGATTTGCTCGGGCCGGGTCCCCGCGTGCGCCATCGCGTCGATCGCGGCCGCAGCGGCCATCTCCGGGCCCGACACCTGCGACACGCACACCGCGTCGATACCCATCCGCCGGACAGTCTTGGCGTCGGTGACCCCATCACCGATCGCGGCGGCGGCATCGACCTCGATGCCTAACCGCGCTCCGACTCCTGCGATGTAGAGGGGTGCGGGATCGAACACTTCAGCCTCCATCGTCGGCTCGACCGGACCGGGTAAGCATGTTGGCCGGGGATCGACAGCGGTTGGAGCGCTGATCAAGTCCGCCGTTCGAGCCGCACTCCTATGAGCCTCTAACCGCTGGCCGTATCACTGAGGGCACAGCAGAAAGGGGATCTCCGATGTCGCTGTCGCCGCAGTATCCATGCCGATTCGCTCTCCTGTTCCCCGGTCAAGGAGCACAGCACGCGCGCATGGCAGCCGGTCTCTATGGCCATGACCAGGTATTCACCGACGTGATGGATCGCGCGTTTACGCTGTTGGGCACGGAAGGTCGTGCGGTGCGGTCGGAATGGCTGCGTCCGGTGGCCTCACGATTGTTCGACGACGTCACGGTGGCGCAACCGCTGCTGTACGCGGTCAATGTCGCATTGGGCAGTGTCGTGCTGGGCTGGGGTGGCGCGCCGGTAGCGCTGCTGGGCCACTCGGTCGGCGAATTCGCCGCGGCGACGCTGGGTGGTGTCGTCGATTTCGACGCCGGTATCCGGCTGATGCGCGAGCGGATGACGCACTTCGCCGTCACTCCTGCGGGAGGAATGCTGGCCGTGGCCGCCACGGTGGAGGACATCGAACCGCTTCTGCACGAGGGGGTGTTCCTGGCGGCGGTGAATTCGCCACGCCAGCTGCTGCTGGCTGGGGAACGAAAACCGTTGTCCGACATCGCCACAACCCTTGACCGTCACGGCATCATCAACCGTGCTGTGTCCGCGCGCCAAGCCTTCCACAGTCCGGTCGTCGCCGGAGCGGTCACCGCGTCGCTGCCGGGCTGGCAGAACGTCACCTTGCGCCCGTCGGCGATCACCCTCTACTCCGCCTACACCCAGTCGGTGCTCAGCGACGAGCGTGCCGTCGACCCCGGTTTCTGGGCGGGGCAAGCAGCCTCGACGGTCTACTTCGGCCCCACCTTGAACCGGATGCTGCACGATCACGACTGCGTCGTGGTGGAGGCCGGGCCTGGACGCAGCCTCACCGCGCTCGCCCGCCGCCATGCCGCAGTGCGCAGCGGACGCAGCCGAGCCATCGCGCTGCTGCCCTCGCGTCATGCATCAGACGAGGCCGATCGTGATTCGGTCGCTTCTGCGAAAACCTTGCTGACCAATTTTGGACTCGGATCGGGACGCGACACCGCCCTGGCGCGGTAGCCCACCCGACACCCACAAGCACATCTCGGAGGAACAAGTGTCGGCGCTGCGTGAGGACGAACTGGTCGCGCCATTGACCGCGGCCGGTGATCCGGTGGTCATCGTCGGTATGGCGTGCCGATTTCCCGGCGCCGTGGACCTCGCCGGCTTCTGGAGGCTTCTGCTCGCCGGAGAGAGCGCCATCGAGCACGCACCATCCACAGGGCGCCGTCCTGGCGGCTACCTGAGTGGAGTCGAGCACTTCGATGCCGAGGTCTTCGGAATGTCGGCACGCGAAGCCGCGGTCACCGACCCACAACAACGACTGCTGCTGGAACTGACCTGGCATGCGCTCGAAGATGCCCGGATCGACCCGATGTCGTTGCGCGACAGCTCGACCGCGGTCTTCGTCGGCGCTTGTTCAGATGATTACAGCTCCCTCCTACGAGCCGCCGGCCTCGAGGCGACGGTCCACACCCTGACCGGGGTGGGACGTACCTTCCTCGCCAATCGGATCTCCTACGTATTCGGCTGGCACGGACCCAGCCTCGTCATCGACACCGGCCAGTCCTCCTCATTGGCGGCACTGCATCAGGCGCAGATGGCGATGCTCCACGGTGACTGTTCGATCGCCATCGTCGCCGGTGTCCAGCTGAACCTGTCGACCGAGACCGACACCATGATCGAGGCATTGGGTGTGTTGTCGCCGCAAGGCCGTTGCCATGTCTTCGACGATCGCGCCGACGGTTTCGTCCGCGGCGAAGGCGCCGGGGTCGTGGTGCTGAAGAAACTGAGTCAGGCACTCGATGACGGCGATCGGGCCTATTGCACGATCCTGGCGAGCGCCATGACCAACGACGGGCACGGAGCAGGAATCACCGTGCCGAGTGCGCACGCGCAGCAGAAGGCCTTGACGCTCGCGTGCGCGCGAGCGCACGTGCGCCCCCACGACGTGGATTACGTCGAACTGCACGGCACCGGCACCCGCGTCGGAGATCCCATCGAAGCCACCGCCTTGGGCGGCGTGTACGGGCGCGACAGACCCAGGCACACACCCCTGCTGGTGGGATCGGTCAAAACCAACATCGGCCATCTCGAAGCCGCCGCCGGCGTGGCCGGACTGATCAAGACCGCGTTGAGCGTCTACCACCGCGACCTGCCCGCGAGCCTGAACTACCAATACCCCAACCCCGCCATCGACCTGGAAACACTGCGCTTGCAGGTATGCAGCCGGCGCCAGACCTGGCCGCGCCCTGGCAACCGGGTGATCGCCGGGGTGTCGTCGTTCGGGCTGGGCGGCACAAACTGTCATGTGCTGGTCGCCGCCGCCCCACCATCGCGGCCATCGCGGCTGGCCTTGACAGCCCCGTCGACACCGGCGGCGATCGTACTGTCCGGCACCGACGCCGCGAGCCTGGGCCGGCAGGCGCTGCAGTTGGCCCAGACCCTGGATGAGCACCCGACCATCGACGTCGCCGACCTGGCCGTCTCGCTGGCCACCACCCGCGCTGCCCAGCCCTACCGGGGCGCGATTGTCGCCACCGGCACCGAGGGGGTGCGCCGACAACTGCGCGAGTTGTCCGGCCAGGCGTTGTCCGACGCTGTCGTCGCGGGGGCGACCAGGCCGGGCCGGACGGTGTTCCTGCTGCCAGGGCAAGGCGCGCTGCGTCGCGACCGCAGTGCTCTCGGGCGTGCACTCTACGAGCGCTTCGACGGGTTCGCCCGACCCTTCGACCGGGCCTGCGAGGCGATCATCAACGCAGGCGGGGCCGACCCGAAACAGGTTCTGTGGCATCACCCGACGCTGGTGGAACGAATCGATCATGCCCAGTCGGCGTTGTTCGCGGTGGAAGTCGCAGTCTGCGAGCTGCTGTGCTCGGTGGGCATGGTGCCGGATCTGCTGATCGGGCATTCGCAGGGCGAGATCGCCGCCGCCTACCTCGCTGGTGTCTTGTCACTCGATCACGCCGCAGCGTTGGTCGTGCGCCGCGGGCAGCTGCTGCACAGCCTGCCCGACGGTGTCATGGTCGCGGTCCAGGCGGCCGAGCACGAGATCCACGACCTGGTTGGGCACGAATCCGACACGGTCGGCCTCGCCGCAGTGAACAGCCCCACGTCGTTGGTGGTGTCCGGAGAAGAACAACCGGTCACTGAGCTGGCGCGACACTACGCGGCCAAGGGCCGCAGAACTGTGCGGCTGCGCAGCCCCCGCGCCTGCCACAGCCCGATGACAGCAGCGATCCAGCAGCACTTGCACGAGGTCGCGCAGGGACTGACCCGGCATGGGCCGAGTGGACCCGACATCGTGTCCACCGTGACCGGGCGCCTGGCCGACCCCGCTATCTTTGCGACGCCGCAGTACTGGGCGACGCATCTGCGCACGACGGTCCGGTTCGCCGACGCCGTGACCCAGGCCTACCGTCGCGGTGGGCGGTTGTTCGTCGAGCTCGGACCCGGTGCCGGGCTGTCCACCATGGTCCAGGAATGCCTGGCAGGCAGCGCCTTCACCAGCGTGGCGCCCATGGCCGATGAGGCGGAGACCGCCGGGATGATGCGCGTGTTCGCGCAGGCTTTCGTGTCGGGTTGCTCGCTGAACTGGCCGAGCATCTACCCCGCGGCGAGAACCATCGACCTGCCGCACTATTCGTTCCGGCCGGACTCGTACTGGTTCGACCATGACCTGGGCGATGACCAGACCCGCCGACACCGTGATACCGATGCTCTCACCGCGACACTCGAACCCAGAAATGGTGTCGCCGTTGATTTTCGGGCGTCGGTGATCGACTGCACGCTGCGCGCTCTGGGCCGCACAGCAGGCGACGGCCTGAATCTCGATCTGTCTTTCAACGACATGGGCATCGATTCGCGAATGGCCGTGGAATTCCAAAGCACCCTCTCACAAGCGATCGGGCAACCACTGCCGGCGACGCTGCTCTTCGAATACGCCACCCCGGCCGCGTTGATCGACGCGCTGGACTCAGGCACAGCGCTATAGCCCTGGCTCGACCGCACCGGAAAGGCCCCACTGATGAGCTCTGATCCCGCAGCACCTACGCCCGCCATCGCCATCGTCTCCATGGGCTGCCGATACCCCGGAGGCGCGAGCTCGCCGGAGGAACTGTGGCGTCTGGTTGCCGGCGCACAGGACGCGACCTCGCCCTTCCCCGCCAATCGCGGCTGGAACATCGACCAGCTCTACGCCGAACTGGCGGTCCACGATGAGGTCGACTACCCGCGCAGAGGCGGATTCCTGCCCGACGCCGACCGGTTCGACGCCCGCTTCTTCGGCATTTCCCCGCGCGAGGCCACCGGGATGGACCCCCAACAGCGGATATTGCTCGAGGTCGCCTGGGAAACCTTCGAACGCGCAGGAATCACCCGGGAAGCCCTGGCCGACAGCAACACTGGCGTTTTCGTCGGTGTGATGGCGCAAGAGTACGGTCCACGCCTGCACGAGCCAAGCGCAGCGGCCGGACACGGGCACCGGCTCACCGGAGGCTCGATCAGCGTCGCCTCCGGTCGCATCGCCTACACCTTCGGGTTGCACGGTCCGGCCGTGACCGTCGACACCGCGTGCTCCTCCTCGCTCGTGGCCGTACACCTGGCGAGTTCGGCATTACAGCGCGGTGAATGCGACCTGGTGCTGGCCGGGGGAGTAACGATCATGGCCACACCCGGGATGTTCGTCGACTTCAGCTGGCAGAAAGGGCTCTCCCCCGAGGGCCGGTGCAAAGCCTTCGCCGAAGACGCCGACGGCACCGCATGGGCCGAAGGCGCAGGACTGGTGCTGCTCGAACGCTTGGACGACGCGATCGACCGAGGCCATCACATCCACGCGATCCTGCGCGGCAGCGCGATCAATCAGGACGGTGCCAGCAACGGTCTGACCGCACCGAACCGCCACGCCCAAGAGCAGGTCATCCGAGCCGCCCTCACCCGATCCGGGCTGTCGGCCGCCGAAGTCGATGTCGTGGAGGCACACGGCACCGGCACACCGCTCGGCGATGCCATCGAAGCCCGCGCACTCGCCGCCACATACGGCGCCGGCAGAACCCCCCACAGACCCCTGTGGCTGGGATCGCTGAAATCCAACATCGGCCACGCCCAGGCCGCCGCCGGCATCGGCGGCGTCATCAAAATGGTGCAAGCCATGAAAGCCGGCCAGCTCCCGGCAACATTGCACGCCACCCGGCCCAATGCACACATCGACTGGGAACACAGCGGGCTGGCTCTGCTCACCGAGGCACGCCCATGGCCCTCGACCAGCCGACGACCCCGACGCGCGGGCATCTCATCCTTCGGGATCAGCGGCACCAACGCCCATGTGGTCGTGGAAGGCGTTGCCGCAGCCACCACCACCACGAATCGGCGATCCGGACCGTTTGCCTGGCCGGTTTCAGCGCCCGACGCCGAGTCGCTACACCGGCAGGCCAGATCGCTGGTCGACTACGTGACCGGCCACACCGGCCTGCGTGCCGACGACATCGGTCGCAGCCTGGCCGAACGCACCCAGTTCGCTCACCGCGGTGTCGTCCTCGCCGACAACCGCGACGATCTGATCGCCGGGATGAAACACCTCGCCGCCACGACAGCGATTGCGTCGGTGGCCGGCAGCTACCTCTCACCGACCACGCTGATGGCCCGTGCCGCCAAAGACGCCCTGCCCGTGTTCGTGTTTCCCGGTCAAGGCTCGCAATGGCGAGGCATGGGGCTGGAGCTCCTGGCCACCTCCGACGTGTTCGCCGACAGTATGCAGCGCTGCGCGGCGGCGCTGGCACCGACCTGGGGCCGAGACCTGTTCGATGTTCTCGACCATGACGCGCTGACCCGCGTCGATCTAGTGCAGCCAGCCTTGTTCGCGGTACTCGTCTCGCTTGCGGAGCTGTGGAAACACGCCGGTGTCACACCGGCAGCGGTGATCGGGCATTCGCAAGGAGAGATCGCTGCCGCGCACGTGGCCGGCGCGCTCGACCTCCGCGATGCTTGCGCGGTAGTGACCCTGCGCAGCAAGGCCTTACAGGCCTTGGCCGGCACAGGCGGGATGGTCGCGGTCCCCCTCGGCGTCGACGTCGTGAAAGCCCTGTGCGGCCAGCTCGACGGCCGGGTCGATATCGCGGCGATCAACGGTCCGCGCTCCACGGTGGTCGCCGGAGGCGCAACTGCCCTGCACGAGTTCCGGGTGCTGTGCGAGCGGCAGGGCATCGACGCCAAGACCATCGATGTGGATTACGCCTCCCACACCGCAGCCGTCGAAGACCTGCGGGAAACGATCACTACCAGCCTCGCGGGGATACGCCCGCGCACGTCGGTGATTCCGGTGTACTCCACGCTGAGGGGCTCGGTCATCGACACCACTGCCATGGATTCGACCTACTGGTATGACAATCTGCGCAACACGGTGCTGTTCGCGCCCACCATCCACAAGCTGGTAAGCGAGGGGTTCCAGACCTTCATCGAGATAAGTCCGCACCCCGTGCTGATCCACGGCGTGCAGGAGGTCCTGGACGCGGAGGCTATCGACGGCACCGTCATCGGCACCCTGCGCCGGGACAACGCTGGCACGGCACAATTCGCCTGTTCGCTGGCGACCCTGCACGGTGCAGGAGTGCCAGTCGACTGGTCCGCGCTGATGCCGGACGCCGAGCGGGTGGATCTTGCGAGCTACGCCTTTGCAGACACCCGCTACTGGCTGGCTGGCGACGGGCCCCAGCCGGCGCTGCACGCCGGTTTCCTCGACCACGTCACCGACCTTCCGTCCGGCCAGGTCGTCGCCAGCGGGCGCATCTTCCCCGACCGACACCACTGGGTCACCGATCATGCCGTGCGGGGACGATGCCTGCTGCCCGCGACGGCGTTCCTCGAGGCCGTCGCCGCGCTGGGCGCCGCGATCGGCATGACCACAATCAGCGAGCTCACCCTGACCGAGCCGCTGTATCTGCCGACGGGAACGACGGTCGAGCTTCGTCTGATCGCCGATATCGCCGACCGCGATGGGCTGCGTCCGATCACGGTATATGCACGGACACAAGCGAATTCGCCGTGGATAGGCCACGCGGCCGGCACCCTCACAGCCGACCCGCCGGCGCGCGACTACGCCGCCCTCACCTGGTCCGGCGCTACCGGCGACCAGACCGACATCAACGATGTCTACGCCGAACTGACCTCGCGCGGCTACCACTACGGCCCGGCGTTTCGCGGATTGCGCAGCATGACATCGCGCGAGGACCGTGTGCTCGCCAGGGTGATCCTGCCCGACGCCGCCCACGACGGGATTCGGTACACCACAGTGCATCCCGCGCTGCTCGACGCTGCACTGCATGCGGCGCTGCGGACGATGGGCACCGATCTGATGATCCCGTGGTCGTGGCAAGGCGTGAGCTTTCGGTGCGCCGCCTCGTCCCAGACTCTCGAGATCCGTGCCCGCGTGGCGGCGGGCCGGCTGTCGTTGACAGCCGTTGATGACAACGGCGAGGTCGTGATCCACGTTCGCGAGTTGATCCTGCGGCCCGTGGCCACGGCCGAGGACACTGATGGCGGTGCTTTGCTGGCGCCGCAATGGAGCCCGGCGGTCGGCGCCGGACCCCTCGACTCCACTCGATGGTGGACCCCAGCCCCGGACACCACCTGCCACACGCCGGCACAGCTGCTGGACAAGGTACCCGTGCCGGTACCCGCCGTCGTCGCCATCGTCGCCGGCAACCGCGGCACCGACCTGCCTGGCGACGCTATCGGGGGGGCCGAGAACGTTCTGCAGCTTCTGCAGCGGTGGCTGGCCGAGCAGCGCTTCGAGGACTCGGTACTGGCCGTGATCACCCACCGCACCCAAGCGGTCACCGGTCCCGAACCTGTGACCGGCTTGGCCGGCGCCACCGTGACCGGGTTGGTGCGCTGCGCGCAGGCCGAGAATCCCGGCCGGTTTCGACTCATCGACACCGACGACAGCGCGGCCTCGCAACAGGCGCTGGCGGTGGCTCTCAACATCACAGACCCCGAGGTCGCGATTCGGGCGGGCACGCTGTTCACTCCGCGTCTGGCCGCCCCACCCGCGCCAGCACTCGACCTGCCCGCCACACCGGGGGCCTGGCGCCTGGATGTCACGGCCCGCGGCAGTCTCGACAACCTCGCCCTCATACCGCATCCGCAAGCCGAGACGGCATTGCGTGCCGGGGAGATCCGGATCGCGGTGCGCGCGGCAGGGCTCAACTTCCGTGACATCGCTGTGGCGCTCGATCTGGTCGCCAGCGAGACGACCATGGGCGCCGAAGGATCCGGGGTGATCGTCGAACTCGGCCCCCAGGTCACCGACTTCACCGTCGGTGATCCCGTGTTCGGTGTTTTCGAGCGGGCACTGGGCACACTCGCCGTCGCTGATCAGCGCATGGTGCGAGCACTGCCGCCGCGTTGGATACACGCGCAGGCCGCGGGTGTTCCCATCGTCTACATCACCGCCTACCAGTGTCTGGTCGAGTTGGCCGATCTGCAGCCCGGCGAGACGGTCCTGATCCACGCCGCCACCGGCGGGGTCGGATTGGCGGCGATACAGATTGCGCGTCACCGGGGGGCGGAGGTCTTCGCGACCGCCAGCAGGGAAAAACACGATGTACTGCGCGCGCTGGGCATCCCCGACGACCACATCGCCTCATCACGATCACTGGACTTCGCGGCCGAGTTCCTGGCCGTGACCGGCGGTCGGGGCGTCGATATCGTGCTCAATTCGCTGGCCGGGCACGCGATCGACCACTCCCTGGCTCTGCTCGCCCCCGGCGGGCGATTCATCGAGATGGGCAAGACCGACCTCCGCGACGCCGCACTCACCCAGGCTCAGCATCCGGGCATCACCTACCACACCTATAACCTTCTCGCCGTCAGCCCAGACCGGATCGGCGCTGTGCTCGACGACCTGATCCAGCTGTTCGCGCGGGGCACTCTCACCCATCTACCGCTGACCACCTGGAACATCCGACACGGTGGAGACGCGCTGCAACGGCTGCGACGAGCACGGCACCGAGGAAAATTGGTCCTGACCCTGCCCAGGGCATTCGACCCCGACCGGCCGGTACTGATCACCGGCGGCACGGGCGGGCTGGGTGCCGTGCTGGCCAACCACCTGGTGAGCGACCACGGCGCGCGACGGATTGTGCTGGTCAGCCGTCGAGGAGACCGAGCACCCGGCGCCACCGAACTGACCGCTGCGCTGGCCCGCCAGGGCGGCGAGGTCACGGTCATCGCATGCGATGCCGCCGATCGTGACGGGCTCGCGCGCGTTATCGCCGCCTGCCCACCCGGCAGTGTCTTCCATGCCGCCGGACTCCTCGACGACGGCGTGCTCACCCGGATGACACCCGATCAACTGCGGGTTGTGCTGCGCGCCAAGGTCGATGTCGCCTGGCACCTGCATGAACTGACCCAGGCGTTGGACCTGTCCGCCTTCGTCCTGTTCTCCTCGATCGTGGGCATTCTCGGTGAGCCCGGCCAAGGCAATTACGCCGCCGCGAACACCTTCCTCGACGCTTTGGCGCACTACCGTCGCAGCCGCGGTCTGGAAGCGACGTCGATTGCGTGGGGCTTGTGGGAGCAGCCCACGGGTATGACGCGGCATTTGACTGATCGAGATCGGTTGGCGCTGCGCCGTTCTGGGCTGCTCCCGATGGAAACCGGACCAGCGCTGCGCCTGTTCGATGAGGCTCTACATACCGGCGCCGCCGCATTGGTCGCCGCCCGGCTGACCACCCAGATCGCCGATCGCTCGGCGTGGCCGGTGGATCACCGCCTAGACGGTCGACCACCAGCTGCGACGCCGGCCTCGCAAGCAGGCGCCGACCAATCGGATGCGGTGCTGGCCGCTCGCGCAGCCACGGCGCGAGTCGACGACAGATCGATGGATCTCATGGAGTTGGTGTGCAGCCACGCTGCGGCCGTTCTCGGATACAGCGATGCACACGCCATCCAGCCCTCCGACTCGTTTCAGGAGCTGGGGTTCGACTCCTTGCTCAGCATCGATCTCCGTAACCGGCTGAACGCTGTCACCGGGCTCCGGCTGCCTGCCGAGGTGGTCATCGATCACCCCACACCACACAACCTTGTCGTTTTCATGAAGGCCCGGACGCGCCAAGGAATCAGTTAGCAACCCCGACAACAACATGCACCAGTAGAAGTATCAAACGGACGAGGTGGCAAATAATGAGCAGTCTTACGATCGATACGCTCAGAGGGCTCATGCGCAAGGCGCTGGGCGAAGATGACACAGTGGATCTCAGTGGCGACATCCTGGACGCCGAGATGGGTGAGCTCGGGTTCGATTCCCTGGCCATCATCGACGTCGTGCAGCGACTCGAGCGCGACTACAAGATCGCTATTCCCGAGAGCCTCGCGACCGAGGAAACGACACCGCGGCAGCTGCTCGAGGTCGTCAACACCACGGTGACCGAGCACGCGTAGCCATCTCTGGCGAGAACACCACGCGGCCGACCTCGGTGCAGCCACGGTCGTCGACCGCGGCACCGAGGTTCGGCTGCGGTGCGAACTACTCCGCACGCGTCTCCCGATACCTGCCGGGCGGTGGCCGCTCCCGGGTCCGGGCGCGTACAGGGCTCATGCCCGGTTCAGCGAGGCCTGCGCGGGGTCCCTCCGACCGGTATGCCCAACAGAAATGCGCGGCAACGGTTTTCGGGTAGATCGGTGGCTGGCGCCGTGATCTACCCGAAAACCGTTGCCGCATCGCGTCTCACAGCGTCAGTAGGCATTGAGGGTGCTGGGAGTTAGGAGGGCTTGGTGAGGAGTACCGCCGATGCGAAGCCGCCATGTCCGCGAGCCAGGACCAACGCATTGGTGACACGCTGATGGCGTGGCGCGCCGATCACTAGTTCCAGCGATGAGTCGAGTTGGTCCTCGTCGATGTTGACAGCGGGCGGAATTATGTCGTCGCGCATGGACAACAACGCCCACGCGACATCCAAGGCCGCACCACCGGCCAGCAGGCGTCCGGTCATGGTCTTGGGGACGCTCACGGCCACGCGGCGTTCTCCGAACAGTTTGGTGATTACCGCCGCTTCGGCCTGATCCAACGCGGGGACCCCAGCACCGTCGGCGAACACGACATCCACCTCATCGGGTGCGACGCCGGCATCTGCCAGGGCCTGCTGGGCGGCCCGGAACAACCCGTCGCCGGTCGCGGCCGGCGCGGGATCGAACGCTGAGCCGTAGCCGGCGACGGTGCCGTAGATCGCCGTGCTCCGGACCGTGGCATCGGATCGGGACTCCACGACGAAGATCGCGCCGCCCTCACCGGGGATGAACCCGGGACTGGTGGCGCTGAACGGCTGGAAGGCCGCCGCACAGTCGCCGCTGGTGCTGACTCCGTGCGCGGCGGAGACGACCGACATTCCGTACGGGCAAACGAGCCCGTCGACGCCGCCGACCGTCATCAACGCTGTGCCCTTGCGGATCCGGCGCCGGGAGAAGGCCAGAGTGTCCAGTCCGGCGGCCTGTTCGGAAACCACGACACCGCACGGGCCCCGCATCCCGTTCTTGATCGAGATCTGACCGGTGTTCACCGCGTAGTACCAGGCGAAGGACATGTACGGGCTGACTGCATCCCAGCTGGTACCCCACAGCTTCTGCAGTTCTCGCTGACCGAACTCGAGGCCGCCGGTGGAGGTCGACACGGCCACCCCCATCGAATACGGCGGGCGCGCAGCAGGATCGACGTCGGCGTCTTCCAGCGCTGAAGTCGAGGCCAGCAGCGCCAGTCGCGTCATTCGGTCCGTTTGCGGGAGAAGCCGTTTGCGGATTCCGGCTTCTGCCTCGAACGGCGGGACCGTGCCGGCCAGCGTGACGGGGTATCGGTCGGTGTCGAAGGATTCGACGGGTCGAATACCGCAGACTCCCGCGAGGCTGGCCTGCCAGAATTCCTCCAGACGGGTCCCGATGGGGGAGACAACTCCGATGCCGGTCACTACCATGTCGCGGTTCATGCCAGTTCACCGTTCGTCAACGCTGTCAGCACCATCGCGCTCTGGAATCCGCCGAATCCGCTGCCGACGGTCAGCACAGCGTCGAGCCGCTTCTCCCGAGCATGCAATGGCACGTAGTCGAGGTCGCATCGTGGATCGGGCTCATGCAAGTTCGCCGTCGGCGGGACGACGTTGTGCTGCATGGCGAGCAAGCAGGCGGCGATCTCGATGGATCCGATGGCGCCGAGTGAATGACCGACCATGGATTTGATGCTGCTCATCGGCGTCAGATAGGCGTGCTGGCCGAGACTGCGTTTCACCGCCGCGGTCTCATGCTGATCGTTTTGGACCGTGCCCGAGCCGTGGGCGTTCACATAGTCGATGGCGTCGGGGGCCAGCCTCGCTTCCAGCAGGGCCAGGTCGATGGCCTCCGACATTTCTTTGCCTTCCGCGCTGAGCCCGGTCATGTGATAAGCGTTGGCGCGCGAGGCGTAGCCGGCAACTTCGGCGTAGACGTGCGCGCCGCGCCGGCGGGCATGGTCGTAGTCTTCCAAGACCAGCACCGCGGAACCCTCCCCGAGAACCAGCCCCGTTCGTGAACGATCGAAGGGTCGGCAGGCGGTGCCCGGATCATCGTTGCGGGCGGAGGTGGCGCGGATGACGTCGAAACACGTCAGGGTGATCGGCGAGATCGGGGCGTCCGCCGCGCCGGTGATCATGACATCCACCTCACCGTCGCGGACAAGCTCGGCGGCGTAGCCGACCGCGTCGATACCCGAGGTGCAGCCGGTCGAGATCACCGTGGAATGTCCTCGCGCGCCGGTGATCAATGAGACCTCGGCGGCGATCGAGCTCGGCAGAAAGTACTCGTAGAGGTGCGGGCTGACGAAACCGGGGTCGAGGACCCAGTGCCGGCCGCCGTCCGACAGCACCGAGTACTCCCGATCGGTACTGGTGGTGCCGCCCACGGCACTGCCGAGAGCAACCCCGGTCCGTTCGGCCAGCAGTCCGTCGATCTCGATGCCGCTGTCGCGGACGGCTTCCAGTGCGGTCGCCATGGCGAACTGGGCTGCACGGTCGGCTCGGCGGACCTGCTGGGGTGTCAGCCCGAGCTTGGCCGGGTCGAAGTCGCACTCGGCGGCGATCTGGCTGCGATGCTGGCTCGCGTCGAAATGGGTGATGGTCCGGGTCGCGGTCGTGCCGCTGGCGATCAGATCCCAGAAACGGTCTGTACCGATCCCGCCAGGTGCGGTGACGCCGATCCCGGTAATAACTACCCGGCGATCCATAAATGCTCCTCAAAGTCTCGAATCCGAATGCTCGGTACCAAGTCACCAGCGTGCCGGGCACAGCCGCTGTTCCTAGGCGATGACCTCGGACCTCGGCCAGTGTCATCGGACGGAACTCGCTGTACCGCAATCGATGTCGAGCATTCGGACTGACACCTGTGGTCGTGAGAGTGAACTGCCCGGGCTGGTGGATGTCGACTGCGGGTTCATGCGATCGCCCTCAGTCGAGGAAAGAGTCGATGCGGTCGATAGGGAATCAGCCTATGGCGTGTCGCCACTCAGGCCAGATCGTCGCGGGTGACCACTCGGCTTCTCACCTGTAGCTCCCCGTTGAGACGAACCAGCCGGTCATGGCATACGCAGATCCGGTAGAAACGGGATTCGCCTCCGTGTTTCGTCGCGATCACCATGGCGTAGCAGTGCACGACGATCGTGCCGTCCGCATCGCACTCGACATTGATCATTCCGTGCCAATGGCGGTGCTTTTCACCGGCAGCGGCCAACTCGGCCGCCGTGCGCCGCAGGCCGGCAGCCAACTCCGTCCGGCCCCGGACCGGTGCCGCCAGGGTCGGTGCGGAGAATGTGGCATCTTCGGTGAAAGTCTCCGCCCACTCCTGTGCTTCGGCCATATCGAGAAGCTGCAGGTGCTTCGCGTAGAACTGCTGAACCTCCGCATAGAGCCGTTCGAAGGTGATCTCGCTGGTCGTTGCTTGCATGAACGCCCCAATCCGAATTGGACCTCGTGATGGACCATGTCCGCGCCCATCGTGCATCGAGCCCTTCGTGGCGGGTTAGAGGTCGACCGAAGGGTGGCGTTCTCGAATCACCCTCCAACCGGCTTCGAAACCCCGCCGCGATGTTAGGTGCGACAGCTTCGCCGCGACGTCCAGCACAGGGGGATAACAGGATGCAAACTTCCTTCATCGAGGAGCACGTGGTGGTCGCCGCGCCCGAGCAGGTGCTCTACGACCTGGTACTCGATGTCGTCGGTTGGACACAGTTCCATCCGCCGGCCATCCATGCCGAAGTACGTGACCCGGGCGAGAAGGGCGACCTGGTCGAACAGTGGGCACTGCTCAGCGACCAGAGCGTGCGCAGATGGCGGGCACGGCGAACCTTCGACCAGGCCGAGCACCGGATCGCCTTCGTGAACGACTCGGTATCGCCGTGTACGGTGAGCGGCTCCTGGACCTTCCAGCCCATCGCGGAGAACTCCACCCGGGTGACCATGAGCCACCAACTCGAGTTCACCGAATCCGTCGCCGGCGACCTCGTTCGCCGGCTTAGTGCGGCATCCCAGCGAAACACCCTGGCGTATCTGGCCACACTGAAAGACACCGCCGAACGTGAGGAACAACTCCAACGACTCGTCGTGTCTTTCGAGGATGCGCTGTTCGTCGGCGGATCGATCGAGCACGTCTACGACTATCTCTACCGCGCCGATAGGTGGCCCGAGCGGATCCCGCACGTTCGAGCGCTGACCTTGAACGAGGACACGCCGAACATCCAATTCTTCGACATGCAGACCGCCGGCCCGGACGGGTCGACGCACAACACCCGCTCGGTGCGGGTCTGCCTGCCACCGGACCGGATCGTCTACAAACAACTGCAGCTGCCTCCGCTGCTGGATGCCCACACCGGGCACTGGAAATTCACCGAAACCACTGAAGGTGTGCACGCGGCCGTACGGCACACGGTGACCATCAAACCCACAGCCCTACACCTGCTCGGCGACGGCACGACAATCATCGATGCGCGGAAGTACCTGCGCCGAGAGCTGGCGGCCAACAGCATGACCAACCTGCGGCTGGCCAAGTCGTTCGCTGAGGAGCTGGCCGGTGTCTGAGAACGTGCAGGGCCGCGAACCCCTCGACTACCCCGCGATACCGATCGACGGACTGCTACAACTCAGCGCGCGCCGGGACCCGCACCGCACGGCGATCCGCACCGACGCCGTGCAGCTGAGCTTCGCTGAGCTGGAGGCGATCGTGAGCAGCGTCGCCGGCTCGCTGGCCAACCTCGCGGGCGGCCCAGGGGTGGCGATCGCGGTCGCCACCACACTCGATCCAGCCTTCGCGGTCGCGTTCAACGCGGTCTCCCGCAGCGGCAACGTGATCGTGACGATCAACCCGCTGCTCAGAGACGCCGCGCTCGAGCACATCCTCAACGCCGCGGAGGTCCAGGCCGCGTTCGTGCCGACCGAGCTGTACCGGCGACTGGCTCCCCTGCGCGACCGCTTACCGAAACTCGCCACGCTGATCCTGCTTGATAACGGCGATGAATCCACCACGGGCACAACGCTTCTGGCTGACCTCGCGCGAAACGGGGCCGCTGCCCCGCCCGCCCGGTCGACCGATCTCGGTGCCCTGGCCTGCATCCAGTTCACCAGCGGCACCACCGGCATGCCCAAAGCGGTGATGCTGTCGCACCGGAACCTGGTCGCAAACGCGGTGCAGGTGGCCACCGCGCACGGATTGAGCTCGGCCGCAATCACATTGAACCACCTGCCGGCCTATCACTTGATGCACCTGAACTCGGCCATCTACGCCGGCGCCAGCCAGGTATTGTGCCTGGACCCCGACCCCGTGGCTTCGATCGCCGCGGCGGTCGAGCACCAGGCCACGCACTACTACGGTCTGCCCGTCCGGTTGTCCAGACTCGCGGAGGATCCTCGACTGCCCGATCTGCGGGCGGGCATGGTCCGGGCGATGTATTCCGGCGGGTCGGCGCTCGCCCCCGCGGTCACCACGATCTTGGCCCGCCAGTTCGGAATTCCGGTTGTGCAGGGCTACGGCCTGGCCGAAGCCTCACCACTGACCCACTGCGACCTCCCCGACGCGCCCCGGCTGGGGTCGGTGGGGCCGACGGTACGCGACACCGAATGCCGGATCGTGCACGTCGACACCCGCACCCCTCTGCCCGCCGGCATCAATGGTGAGGTCCTGGTCCGAGGTCCGCAGGTGATGATCGGCTACCTGCACAGCCCCGACTCGACCGCCATCGACGCCGACGGCTGGTGCTCGACCGGCGATATCGGCTACCAAGACGATGACGGGTGGCTTTTCCTGGTCGATCGCCTCAAAGATGTCTTCAAGTGCGACAACGAACTCGTGTCACCGGCCGAGATCGAGTACGAGCTGAACCAGCATCCCGCCGTCCGCGAATGCGTGGTCGTCGACTATCCCGACAAATTCAGCGGCGCCGTCGCCTACGCATTCGTTGTCCTGCATGACCCGTCGGACCCGGTCGACCTCGCCAGAATCATGCAATTCGTCAACGAAAAAATGTCTTACTACCAAAAAATCCATCACTTGGAATGCGTGGACTCGATTCCGCGATCGCCGATCGGGAAGATCCAACGGCGAGTCATCAGAGAACAATTGCACGCACAGCTGCAACAAGCCAATAATTCGTGAGGGAGGCTCGTCATGGTGACCATGGTGAACAAGCTGACGGTAACCGGGAAAATCGCCGACTTCGAACGCGTCGCCGACGGCCTGACGGAATACATGCGGGAACAGCCCGGATATATCCGTTACAGCCTGCTGCGTTCCGTGCGCCGGGACAACGTCTTCGTCGAAATCGCAGAATGGAAAGACGCCGACGCTCATCGGCGGGCGATCCAGAGCGAAGGATTCCGCCGCCGCGTCGAACCGTTAGCCGCGGTCGCGACCGTCGACCCCGACCTCTACGAGGTCGTGCGCGAAGGTGAGGCGAAGGGGTAAGCCAGCCCGCCCCGATTGCAGCGCGATCTCGGCGTCTGCACCACCCATCCCGTCGACAAACAGGGGGGCACGTGAGTATCACTCCGATCGAATCACCCGAAACGCACCCGATCCTCGTCGTGGGCGCCGGCCCGGTCGGGCTCGTTCTGGCACACGAGCTTGTACGACACGGGTTACCCGTGCGATTGATCGACGCCGGCCCGGGGCCGACCACCACCAGCCGAGCGATCGCCACCCACCCGCGCAGCCTGGAGACCTATGACCACATGGGCGTCGTGGACGAGATCGTGGCACGAGGCCAGAAGATTCAGGCCTTCACGATGTTCCGCAAAGGCCGCCGACTGGCGCGGCTGGGCGCCGACTACTCCACGATGCCAACCCGATTCCCCTTCACCCTCGCCATCGACCAGGTTTCCACCGAGTCAGTGCTGCGTGAGGCGATCAACCGCAAAGGCCTCAGCGTGGAATGGGGAGTCAGGCTCGAAACCTTCGAGCAGGACCACCAGCGTGTGCTGGCCACACTGCGACACACGGACGGAAGCGAGGAAACCTTCGCCACCCCCTGGCTCATCGGGTGCGACGGCGGGCACAGCACGGTACGTAAACAGCTCGGTTTCCCGCTGCTCGGAGAGAGCAGCGAAACGTGGATGATCGCGGACGCGCAGGTCCGAACCGAACTGCCCCGCGACAGCATCTACTGGATCGATACTGGCGAACAAACGCTGATGATGGCCCCGATGCGCGAACCCGGACGGTGGCGCATGCTCGACACCCTCGAGATCGATGAGACCACGCAAGCGCAAGAGGTTGCCGACCGGTTCAGCCGCAAATTCACCCAGGGTTTGGGCCGGGAGACGATTGTGGAGACGCCGACCTGGACGTCGGTGTTCACCTTCCAGCAGCGCATGGTCGAACGGATGCGGCAGGGCCGGTGCTTCGTCGCCGGGGATGCCGCGCACGTGCACAGTCCTGCCTCCGGACAGGGCATGAACACCGGAATCCAGGAAGCGTTCAACCTCGCCTGGAAGATCGCCATCGTCGAACACGGCCACTGTCGAGAAGAACTGCTCGACAGCTACAGCGCCGAGCGCGTGCCCGTCGGGCGCACGCTGCTGCACTCGACGAAGCGAGCCACCTTCCTGGTTCAGCTGAAGAACAAGTTCGCCGGTCTGCTGCTGCCGATCGTGTTCGCGGTGGTGCGCAACGTCGCCCCCGTGCGGTTGCGACTGCAGCGCAAGATCCTCGGTGGGGTGTCGGGATTGCAGCTGGCCTATGGCGACAGTCCACTGACGGTCAATGCGGCAGCGGCACGGTTTCAGCCCGGCGCTGGGGAGAGACTGAGTCAGGCCGCCGCCGACGAGAGCGATCCCGGAGCCCGCGAACTCGCCGACGAGCTGCGCGACACCCGATGGACCTTGCTGGTGGTCGCGGAGTCCAGCGCGGGCGCGCGGATCGCCCGGGAGCTGGACACCCTGCACAAGAACTGGCTATCGGTACGCACCATCGGCGCCCGCGCCGCCGACCTCACCACCAACCCGCTACCAGATCCGCATCACCGGCTGCGCGATACCCTCGCCGTCGTCGACGGCGACTGGTTGCTGGTGCGGCCCGACGGCTATCTGTCCGCCCGCGGTCACGCGATCGATCGCGCAAGCCTGTCGGCCGCGTTCGCGCCATTACACCTCACGCGCAGCCTCTTCGCCGAGCAGCCCGCTCTGCAGCACTGAAGGAGAGATCAGCATGGATTTCGGGTTAGCGGATCGGGTGGTCCTGGTGACCGGCGCCACCGGCGGCATCGGGCAAGCGGTCACGCGGGCTTTCGCCGACGAGGGCGCGCGGGTCGTGATCGCCTACCACCGCAACCAGGAGGCAGCCGAGAAACTGGCTGCCGACCTGGGCGGGACACCCACCCGCGCCCTGGTGGTCCGCTACGCGCTGGACGAACCGGACACCCTCGCCGCGGCCGTCACGCACGTCAGTGAACGGTGCGGCGGTCCCGACGTGCTCGTGGCCAACGCGATGCGGTGGGGCACGCGCCGGCCCCGCGACGTGCACTTCGAGCATGTGCCGGTGGCGGAATGGGAGCCCGTGCTGCGCGATAATCTGGTCCCGACCGTGCGGACCGCGCAACTGGTGGTGCCAGGGATGCGTGCTCGGGGCTGGGGCCGGATCGTGTTGGTCTCCTCGCATGTGGCCATGCACGGACATTTCGGCCAGGAGTTCTATGGTGCGACCAAGGCCGGTCTGATCGGCTTCGCGCGCAGCCTGGCCTGGGATGTGGGACCCGACGGTGTCCTGGCGAATGTGGTCTCGCCCGGACTCACCACGACCGAACGAGTCCGCACCGGGCTACCGGCCGAAGTACAGGCTCAGGAGACCGGCCGTACACCGACCGGGCGGCTCAGCACGCCCGAAGACATCGCGGCCGCCATCGTTTTTCTGTGCTCGGCCGCCAATGCCAATATCACCGGACAAGAACTCATTGTCGCCGGCGGCCGCTGATCAAGACGGCTCGCCGCGGTCGGCGGCACTAATCCGGCTCGAATGCGGATGGAGCCACTCGAAGCACAATATTTCCGGAGTTCGGCCGGAGACGCCACCGGAAACATAGCTGATAAACGAAAATGAAGAGGGGGATGAACATGACCGTGAATTCGTATGACGCCTCAACGCTTGTTGCCCGATCGCTGGTTCAGCAGAGCAATGGGTACACCGAATCGGCGGTGCTGAATAGCGCAGTCGAGCTGGGAGTGTTCGAGCATCTGGCATCGGGTCCCGCGACCGAGGCGGAGATCCGCACGGGCCTCGGGCTGCATCCGCGCTTGACCGCCGACTTCCTGGACACGCTGGTCGGGCTGGGGATGCTGCAGCGCGAAGCCGGCCGATACAGCAACAGCGCCGCGGTCGAAGACTTCCTGCTGCCCAGCGCGATCACCTATCTCGGCGGGGTCATGGCTCGCAGCGCCCGCCACCACTACCAGATGTGGGGACGGCTGAGCGAAGCGCTGCGAGACGGGCAGCCCAAATCCGAGGGACTCGGCGGGAAGAACGCCTTCAAGAACACCTATGCCGCCGGCCCCGACATCACTCGACAGTTCCTGTCGCACATGGACTCCTATAACGGATACGCTGGCCCGCAACTGGCCAAGTACCTCGACTGGAGCCGCTACAAGTCCTTCGTCGATGCCGGCGGAGCCCGGGGCAACCTGGCCGCACAGCTCGTTACCGCACACCCGCACCTGACCGGCGTCGTCTTCGACCTGCCCGGTCTCGAACCCTTCTTCAACGAGCACATGGACCACACCGGCACGGCCGAGTCGGTCAGTTTCCAGGGCGGCGACTTCTTCGACGAGCCGCTGCCGCAGACCGACGTGCTGATCTTCGGTCACGTGCTGCACGACTGGCCGCTGGAAACCCGCCAGACACTGCTGCAGCGCGCCTGGCCGGCGGTGCGGCCCGGCGGGGCTGTGGTGATCTACGACCAGATGCTCGACAACGAGCGATCGGATCCGCACAAGTTGTTGGCGAGCCTGAATGTGCGGCTGGTCCGGGAGGGGGGATCGGAATACACCGTCGAAGAGTGCACCGCTTGGGCGGAGAAGGCCGGATTCCGGGTCACCACGGTCGTAGAGCTGGACACGATCGGGCGCGACACGATGGTGGTCGCGGAAAAGGTCAGTGACGAAACCGCGCAGGCATGACAGCGGCCGGAAGCAGCCTCGGTCTCGATGGCAAGGTCGCGGCTGTCACCGGTGCCAGCCGCGGGCTGGGCGCCGCAATCGCCAGCAAACTCTGTGAAAGCGGCTGCCACGTCGTGGTCAACTACGCGCACGACACCGCCGCCGCCGAGAGCCTGGTCGCCGCGCTCGACGGGCGCAAGGGCACCGCAGTCGCTGTCAAGGCCGACATCACCGGTCCCGATGGTGTGGCCACGGTGCTCGAGCAGGCACGGCGGCGGTTCGGCCGGCTGGATGTGTTCGTGCACAATGCCGCCAGCTGGCACCCGATGTCGGCGATCGACAACGAGCCCGACGCGATCCATGCCGACATCGCCGCCGCCATCGATCCGCTGCTGCGTGCCGCGGCGCCGCTGATGGAGTTGATGGCGTCCGGTGGCCGAGTCATCGCCGTGTCTAGCAACGGTGCTCGCGCGGTCCTTCCTCACTATGTCAGCCTCGGCCTGGCGAAATCGGCGCTGGAAACTCTGGTCAGGTACCTCGCGGTCGAGCTGGCTGGCAACGGGATCGCCGTGAACGCGATCACCACCGCCAAACTCGACAAAGGCCCGGAAACCCCTGGCGCAGAGCTGATTCCGATGCTCGCGGCGAGGACCCCCGCCGGCCGGCTCACTGTGCCCGCGGATGTAGCCGACGTTGTGGCACTGCTGTGCGCGCCCGAGGCCGCGTGGATTCACGGCCAGGTGATCACCGTGGACGGCGGCTTCGGTCTGCGGGCCTAGGACAGGGGACGAACATGGATCACACCGAAACCGATTTCTGCGTCGTCGGTGGCGGGCCGGCAGGGCTCACGATGGCGCTGTTGCTGCTGCGCTCCGGGGTCAGGGTGACGGTGATCGAGCGCAGCCGAACCCTCGAGCGCGAATACCGCGGCGAGATCCTCCAGCCCGGAGCGCTTGCTCTGCTCGATCAGTTGGGTGTGCTGGCCGGGGCACGCGAACGGGGCTGCTACGAGCTGGCCCGTTTCCAGCTGATCGAGCGCGGCGACGCGGTATTGGATATCGACTATCGCAAACTGCCGAAGCCGTACAACTATCTGCTGAGCATCCCGCAACAACACCTGCTGGCCGAACTGCTTGTCCAGTGTGGACGCTACGAGCATTTCCGGTACCTGGCCGGTAAGCGCGTGACCGATCTGGTCACCGAGGGCGGTCAGGTCCGCGGTGTCGTCTACGACTCCGACCAGGAGAGCAGTGTGCGAGCGCACTGTGTGATCGGGGCTGACGGCCGCTATTCCAGGGTGCGGCGCCGGGCTGAGATCGACAATCTCCGGCAGGAGGTGTTCGACCTCGACGTCTTATGGTTCAAGTTACCGATCGGCGACACCGCCGTACCGAATGCGCAGATCTTCCGCGGTGGCGGCAATCCCGTGCTGGTGTACAAAGCCTATCCGGGAAAACTGCAGCTCGGCTGGACATTGCCGCACGGAGGGTATCGCGCCATCGCCGACCAGGGCGTGGAGCAGGCTCGTGCACGGATCGGCGCCGCCATCCCGCCTTTCGCGGACCTGATCGACGAGCACATCGTCAGTATGCGTGATTTCACGCTGCTCGATGTCTTCGCGGCCAAAGCCCAACGGTGGGTTCGCGACGGGGTGGTGCTGATCGGCGATAGCGCCCACACCCACAGCCCGCTCGGTGCGCAAGGAATAAACCTCGCCATCCAGGACGCCGTCGTCGCACACCCGGTGCTGATGGAATCCTTGCACCGCAAGGACGCCACGGCAGAATTTCTTGAGAAGTTCGTGCGAATCCGAGAACCGGATATCAATCGGGTGATGAAGACCCAGGTCATGCAGAGCAAAGGAATGCTCTCGCGCGACTCCACCGCCACGGTTGTCCGACACGCAATGATCAAGATCATGCAGCGTACGCCCGTGTTCAAGGCGATCACGCGTCAGATCGCGGTGGGCAACCCGGCGATCACCGTGGCCTCGAACCTGTTCACTGCAGACTGACAAAAGGATTTCACGGTGCGCCTGATCGACCTCTCCTCGCCTGTTGATGCGTCGCTGTTCGAACCGGATCCAGTGAAGCACGAGATTTTGACCCCCGCCGACGGCGCGCGGCACATGAGCGCTGAGGTCCGAAAACATCTCGGCCTTGCTTTCACGCCCGCGTCTTTACCGGACGGCGAATTTCTCTCCCTCGACACCTTGACGCTCACCACGCACACCGGAACGCACGTCGATGCGCCATCGCACTACGGATCGAAGGCCACCTACGGTCCACCTCGGCATATCGACCAAATGCCGTTGGAGTGGTTCTTCGGTGACGCGGTGGTGCTCGACCTCACCACCACACACAGTGCGGTGGTCGGGGTCGGTGGCATCGAGCAGGCACTGGCTGACATCGACTACACGCTCGAGGCGCACGACATCGTGCTGCTGCACACTGGGGCGCAGCGGTGGGCCGGAACCAAGCGCTATTTCACCGACTTCGTCGGAATCGACGGTGCGGCCGTCGAATTTCTGCTCGACCGGGGTGTCCGCGTGATCGGCACTGACGCGTTCAGCCTGGATGCCCCGTTCGGGAAAATCATCGAGCGCTACCAGCAGAGCGCCGATCAGAGCGTGCTCTGGCCGGCGCATTTCGTCGGCAGGGAGCGGGAATACTGCCAGATCGAAAGGCTGACGAACCTCGATGCCCTGCCCAGGCCGTATGGATTCCGCCTGGCGTGTTTCCCGGTGAAGGTCGCCGGCGCGGGCGCCGGGTGGGCGCGAGCTGTGGCAATACTCGACGACTGACCGTGCGTGCAGTGGCCGGGCCCGTGATCGAATCGCTGGTCCGGGGTGGCTATTGTGAGCAGGGGAGCCAGCCGAATTCCGTTGTGCCCCAGAGGGGGCCGACGGCGCCCCTGATAATCGCGGTGACTCGTCGAACGAGCCGGCGGGTCGGCAGCGGCAAATACCCGGGCCCACGATCGTCGACACGGCGAGCGTTCAGCTTCCGTTGGGCCGCAGCCAGACACCGCTGAAGTCGACCTCCAGGTCGTCGTTGAGCCGGACCCGGGGCACGGGATAGTCCTGGAGTGGCATCACTCCGCCGTACATCAACAGCAGCGGAGTCAGCGTCGGGAGAATGGTGGCGACCATCCAGTCCAGCCAGATCGGCCACCGTGCTCTGCACACGTGGAACATGTGTTTCACCGTTTCTCCTCGGGAACGGGCCGCTCGCCACGACCGGGTGGCCTTCGTGTCCGCCATCGACGGCGGATGCGTCCACCTTTGTCCGGTCGGCGCTCGCGACGGCTTTTCTGAAAGCGGGGACGGAAATGCTGCCGCCGGGCCGATCGGAAGACCGCGATCGTGGGTTGTGCTGGACGATTCGCGGCGGTGTGGTCTGGCTGGTGGTGTCGATCTCCAACGGGACCGCGCGGGCGGACGGTGCCGTTTGGAGACGACCTCACGGCCGATCGGCCGTGAAGACGGTGTGCATCGCCTGTTCACCGGTGAACATCTGCGGGCTGGTGAATCCGGCGTTGGTGAGCATTCGCTCGTAGGTCTGCACCGAGTGGGTCTCGCCTTCTTCGGTCATCACCAGCATGATCTCCGAGAACAGGAACGGCGGTGCCAGCTTTTCAGGAGTGTCACCGTCGTTGTAGGTGTGCCCGGACACGGCGATCCGGCCGCCGGACTTGGTCACGTCGAACAGCTGGCGCAGCAGCCCCGTGCAGGTCTGCTCGGAGAAGTGGTGCAGCACATTGGTGATCATGACGATGTCGTACGGGCCGCCGAGGTCGATGGTGAACATGTCACCGGGCAGCTTGGTGAAGCGCTCGGCCATACCGTTGCGCTCGTAGTTTCGTGCGGTGATGGGGAGTACGTTCGCCCAATCGAGCCCCCAGACCCGCGCGCGCGGTTCGGCCTTGGCGAAGTTCAATCCGTAATAGCCGTGGCTGCACGCGACATCCAGAACATCGACCGAGTCCCTTCCCGCGGCCCATCGCACCAGCTCGTCTGCCATCACCTCGGAGGCGCCGTTGTTGAACCAGTTGGTGTTCTCGGCGAAGTCCTCCCAGTAGTCGAACTCGGGAGTCAGGGCGTGGGTGTCCATCACCGCGCCGCCTTTGCGCACGGTCTCGGTGAGCCGCTTCTGCGCGTCCCATTCCCAGTCGCTGGCGCCCAGTTTCAGCGAGGTGCCGAAGTAGTCGTTGCTCGAGCTGAGAAGGTACTTCTCGCTACCAGCAAGCAACGCGTACCCGTCGGGCGCGGAACGCAGCAGACCGATGGCCGCCAGCGAATCCAGAAGGATCCGCAGGCCGCGCGGGTGGGCTCCGACCTGCCGGGAGAGGCTGTCTACGTCGGTATTTCCGCCTGCGAGACCGTCGAAAACGTGTAGTTCGATCGCTGTGCGCAGCATTGCGGTCTGGGCGAAGCCCCGCATGATGCCGTGCAGTTTCTTGGGCGTGATGGCGGTCGAGTCGATGTCGGCCATAGTGTCCCCTCTGGGAAATGGTTGCGTCCTGCCCACGGTGCGCCGGACGCATCGAGCACGTTTCGAGTACGGACCGAGGTCGAAGGTTCTGCGGCATTGACCCGCGGCGGGTGCTGCGCGCCGCGGGCGCGAGAGCGCTATCGTCGGCCGATCGGATCGCTGGTATTCGATCGGGCCGAATCGTCGAGGGAATGCGTCTGCGCTTACGATCCCGTTCCCGCCATGATCACCAGTCACGCTGTGCGGCAGCAGATTTCATGTCGGCTCCAACGCGGCTTGAACCGCTCTGCTGGGAGGCGCTCGTAGCCTGCCCGCATGGGAAATGATTTATCAGCTGGAAAGGTCGCGCTGGTCACCGGCGCGAGCCGAGGAATCGGTGCGGCAATCGCCAAAGAGTTGGCTGCCCGCGGTTGTCAGGTCGCGATCAATTACCACAATTCTGACGGCGATGCTCGGCGTGTCGCCGAGGAGATAACTGCGGCCGGGGGCCGCGCCGCTCCCTTCCAAGGCGATGTCACCGATATCGACCAGGTCAACGCCATGGTGGCGAAGGTGGCAGCCGACCTCGGTGCGCCTGAGATCCTGGTGCTCAACGCGCCCGGTTTCACCGGTGAGGTCCGCGGCTCGACTATGGGCCTGTCGCCCGAGCTTCTTCTGCACGGGATGTCGTCCCAGGTCCGAGCCTCGCTGCTGCCGGTCTACGCGGCAGTCCCGGGGATGGTCGAGTTGGGCCATGGATCAGTGGTGTTCATCTCCGATCCGTTCGCTCGCCATCCGCGAGCCGGCGCTATCGGGCACGCCCTGGCCAGCGCGTCGATCGAGGTCGCAGCGAAAACGCTGGCCCTCGAACTGGGTCCACAGGGCATCCGGGTGAACGCGGTCATCCCCGGTGTCACCCGGACTGAGGCGTCGCTGAGCTGGATGAAGCAGGAGGGCTTGGACGCGATGGCTGCGCGACTGCCGCTTCAGCGAGTGGGTGAGCCCGAGGACGTCGCTCGCGCGGTGGCGCTGCTGGTCTCTCCGGACCTGGACTACGTGACCGGTTGCTTCATCCCGGTGGCAGGAGGTGGCGTCATCTTCTGAAAACCCGGCCGGACCCTGCCCCAGACCCCATCGACCCATTGCATCGAGACAAGTTGCGATATATCGTCATCGTGTCGGTTGATAAGAGGAGGTTAGTGATGAACTGGAACGCTATTCCGGACATCGGAGCAGGCAACCCCGGAGGGTTCGGCTTCGCTCCGTTCGGCCCCGGCGACCCCGCACACGGAGGCACCCCACCCGAAGGACCCGGCTTTCCCGCTGGTCCTCCCGGTGTTGGCTTCCTGCCCTGGGGTGCCTCCGGCGGGGAGATGCCATCGGGTCAACCGCGCGAGGGCTGGTCTTCGCCGGGGGATGTACCGCCTGCAGGGCCACCGCCCGGAGACTTCCCACCGGCGGGGCCTCCGCCGACGGGCTTCCCTGCCTCGCAGCGCGGTTTCGGGTTCACTCCGCCGCCCTTCGGTCGGCCGCCGCGGCGGGGAAAGACCGTCCGGCGCGGTGATGTCCGCACCGCCATCCTGATCGTGCTCGCCGACCAGCCGTTTCACGGCTACCAAATCATCCAGCAGATCGAGGCGCGCAGCGCCGGGATGTGGAAACCGAGCAGCGGATCGGTCTACCCGACCCTGCAACAACTGCAAGACGCCGACCTGGTTCGCGCGACGGAGAAGGAAGAGGGACGAAAAGTGTACGAGCTCACCACAACCGGCCTCGAGCTGGTCGAGGAGAAGTACGACGAGTTCTCAGCCATCTGGGACTCGGTCATCGGTGCCGTCGACGACTCGGCGATGGAGGCCAACGGCCTGATCCAGCAGGTCGTGATCGCCGCCTCCCAGGTGATCCAGATCGGCTCGCACCAGCAAGTGAACGGCGCGACGAAGATCCTCACCGAAGCACGCAAGCAGCTGTATCGACTCCTCGCCGAGGGCGACACAGCCAATGACGACGAGGAATAGTCCCGCTTAGGCGGGCAAGGGGGACTATCCGATGAGCACTGAATCGCCCGAAGCGGCGGTGCACGAGGACAACACCGCACCGCTGATGAGCCGAAGACAGATCTGGCTGGTGTTCGGCGGCCTGATGCTCGGTATGTTGCTGACTTCGCTGGACCAGACCGTCTCCACCGCCATGTGGACGATCGTGGGCCAGCTCGACCCCGCCCACGGGGTCGAGGCCATGCCCTGGCTGGCGACCGCCTACCTGCTCGCGGCGGTCGCGACGCAGCCCCTGTTCGGCAAGCTCGCCGATTCTTACGGTCCCAAGCCGCTGTACCTGGTGGCGATCGGGTTGTTCGTCATCGGCTCGGCATGGGCCGGTATGGCCGGCAACCTGAGCGAGCTCATCGCAGCACGCGCGGTGCAAGGCCTCGGTGCCGGCGGCTCCATGGTGCTGGCGATGGCCGTGACCGCTGTCATGGTTCCCGCAGACGAGCGCGGCAAATACGTCGGATTCGGATTCCCGGTGATGACGGTGGCCAGCGTGGTCGGTCCGCTACTGGGCGGCTTCTTCACCCAGCCCCACGGTTTCCTCGGGCTGACCACCTCCTGGCGCTGGATCTTCTACCTCAACCTGCCCATCGGCCTGCTCTGTATCCTCGTCGTGGCCACGATATTGCGGACTCCGGCCCCGGAACGGGTCTCCCACCGGATCGACTACCTCGGGGCTGGGCTCCTGGTCAGCGGCACGTCCGCGCTGCTCATCGTCGCCCAGTGGGGCGGTACGCGGTACCCGTGGACCTCGGCAACCATCATCGGACTCGCCGCGATCGGGCTTGTGCTGATCGCACTGTTCTTCTGGTGGCAGGGCCGAGCAGCCGAGCCCATCATCCCGTTGCGGCTGTTCAGCAACCGCACCTTCCGCATCGCGGCGCCGATCACCTTCATCGTCGGCTTCGCCAACTTCGGTTCGATCATCTACATCGCCTTGTATCTGCAGGTTGTCGAAGGACAAAGCCCCACGGTCGCCGGCCTGAATATGCTGCCGCTTACCGTCGGGCTGGGAATCGGAGCGTTGGTGACCGGGCAACTGGTCTTCCGACTACACCGCTATCGCGTGTTCGGCATCCTGGGTTCGGCGCTGGCGACGATCACCCTCGGGCTGTTAGGACTGCTCACCTCGGACACTCCCTTGTGGGTGCTGAGCGTGGACATGTTCTTGTTCGGCGTCGGACTCAGCCAGCTCATGCAGATCCCCGTGCTCGCGGTACAGAAAACCGTCCCGATCACCGAGATGGGTGTCGCCACGGCCGGGGTGATGTTTCCCCGGCTGGTCGGCGGGAGTTTCGGCACCGCAGTGCTCGGTGCACTGATGCTCGACCGGCTTTCGGCCAACCTGCCCGCCCAACTCAAATCCCGTGCCAGCGACATCATGACGCCCGGTGGGTTGACCACGCTGCCGGCCGGCACGCAGAAAGAAGTAATGCACGCCTTCGTCGGTGCCATGCACACGGTGTTCATCGCGGCCGCGGCAACGATGCTGTTGGTCTTCGCGCTCACTCTCATGCTGCGCGAACCGTCTGCAGCCACCAGCGACACCGAGCAGGGCGAAGCACCCGTAGCGGTCTGAGCGGCACCCGAAAGCACACTGGACGGCCCCGGCCAGGATCGCGACTCCACCGAGCCACGTGAGCGTCTCAACAGCAACCTATCCAGGCCGAAGACCGCCTCGGGGAAGCGGTCGTTCAGCTCGGCGCCGCTGACAGCGCGCTGTGCTCGCGTGCGAACGACATCACGAGCAATTCACGCCCGCCTTCTCTTTGACGACTCATCCATCGCCACCGCCGTCGACCCCCTCAGGGCGAAGGGTTCGCCGAGGTCGTGCTCCGGGACGGACTCGGCGGGCTCGACCGCCTCGATGGCCGAGCAGCGGTTGCGCTAGTTCTGTGAAAGGACCCTCCAAATGTTCGCACGACTGGGATCTCTGGTTGTTCGTCGCCCGTGGTGGACGATCGGTGCGTGGGTGCTGATCATCGTCGCGGTGGCCGCCACCGCGCCGAAACTGACCTCCACCACCGAGCAATCCTCTTTCCTGCCTTCCCATTACGAGTCGATCCAGGCAACCGACCTGCAGCAGAAGAGCTTTCCCGACACCACCGCCCCTGCCGCGATCGTGGCATTCGAACGCTCCGACGGCCAACCGCTGACCTCCGATGACACGGCATCGGTGGAATCGATTGCCGCACAGTTGAACTCGACGCATCTGCAGAACGTGACGGCGATCGCGGCCAGCCCGCCGTCGACCAATCGGCTGATCCAGATCGCCGAGGTCCAGATGGTTAAGGTGACAAGTTCCAGCGATACCCGCCAGAACGACGCCGTCAAAGCCTTGCGGACGGCGTTGCAGGACAAGGTGCACGACACCGATCTGAAGGCCGGTGTCACCGGCACGGCCGCACAGAATCTGGACGCACAGCAGTCCTCCACTAAGAGCATGGCCATCATCGGCGCCACCACCATCGGCCTGATCCTGGTGCTGCTGCTGTTGGTCTTTCGCAGTCCGGTGATCGCGTTGCTGCCGATCGTGGTCATCGGCGCGATATCCGGGGTCGCCAACGGGTTGATCGCCGCGGTGAGCAAGGCCTTCGACCTGAAGATCGACAGTTCGGTCTCCTCGATCCTGGTCGTGGTGCTGTTCGGGCTCGGCACCGACTACATCCTGTTCCTGATGTTTCGCTACCGCGAGCGGTTGCGCGCGGGCGAGGAACCCAAGACCGCCATGGTCTCCGCGGTCACGCGGGTAGGTGAGGCGATCACCTCCGCCGCGGGCACCGTGATCATCGCCTTCCTGGCGCTGACGCTTTCAACGCTTGGGCTGTTTCGCGCGCTCGGCCCGGCCCTGGCGATCGCGGTAGCGACGACCCTCGCGGCCGGGCTGACCCTGGTGCCGGCGATCGTTTCACTGCTTGGTACCCGCGTGTTCTGGCCCTCGAAGGCCTGGCAGCGCGAACCTCAGGGCGCAACCGCGGCCAGACTGGGCCGTGCGCTCGGCCGGCGCCCGGCGGTATTCGCGGTGGCCGCCGGGGGAGTGCTGATCGTGTTCGGGGTGTTCGCGTTCGGGTTCGACCCGACCTTCGACCTCACCTCCGGGGCGACCTCCAACGCTTCGGAATCCACCGTCTACAGCACGGAGTTGCTCAAGGGCATGCCCGCCGGGGTCACCCAGCCCTCGGACGTACTGCTGCAGGCCCCGAATGCATTGAGCAGCAGCGAGCTGGAGTCCTACCGGAACGCATTGAGCCGAGTGGACGGGGTCGGCCAGGTATCCGAACCCACACTCTCGCAAGACAATTCGGTGGCCGACCTCAAGGTCGCACTGACCTCGTCGCCGGAATCGGACACAGCGTTGGCCACAGTCCGCGGGCCGCTGCGCAGCACCGCGCACGCGGCGGCGCCACCGGGAACCACCGCCGTGGTCGGCGGCATGACCTCGATGTTCGTTGACTTCCAGGCAGCGATGAACCACGACTACACGATCGTGTTCCCGGTAGCCGCGATCCTCATCATGATCGTGCTGGCGCTGCTGCTGCGCAGTCTGGTCGCCCCGTGGTATCTGATGGCCTCGGTGTTCCTCGGATTCGCAGCCACCCTGGGCGCGTCGGTGCTGGTGTTCCAGCACCTGCAGCACGAGTCCGGGCTGATCTTCATGCTGCCGGTGATTATGTACCTGTTCGTGGTCGCGCTCGGCACCGACTACAACATCCTCATGGTCGCCCGACTCCGGGAAGAGGCACGCGAGGGGCACGACCCGCGGCGGGCGGCGGCCATGGCCCTGCACCACACCGGCCCCACCATCGCCTCGGCGGGTGTCATCCTGGCGGGTACCTTCGCCTCGATGATGCTGGCGGGCAACACGGTGCTGTCGCAGATGGGCTTCGCGATCTCGGTAGGTATCGCGATCGCGGCCTTCGTCATGGCGATGTTCTTCACCCCAGCCCTGACAGCGCTGATCGGTCACCGCGTTTGGTGGCCCGGCCACGCCGATACCCCTCGCGAGGCGAAGGCGGACGCTGAGCACGAACCGGTGCGCCTGGGCTGAGCCGGGCAAGCGCCACGCACTGAGCCGGAGACCGATGGTGCGCCCGCGAGACCGCGAGTCGCGGTTCACAACCGGGGCGCGGTGAGGACAGCCGCAACCCATGCTGGTGCGGTGGCTCGGTCGGTGCCGTGCCACCGCTGACCGCGACCGCTGCGGTCACTGTGCCGGCGCACAGTCCACCCCACACGCGGATGTCCTTGCGTTCCTTGATGATCGGGCGGCACTCGCGTGCGCCAGTCGAAAAGGAAAGCGGCACGTGCCTCCTCGCCCGCGTGCCCGCGCCTGACCTGGCGGTGATCGGCAGTCGGTCGCCGCTTGAACCGGTCTTGAAACCCGAATGCCAGGGTCGAGCCACACGGATCCGTGCACAGACTTTCGCAGCGGTGATGGCGCCGCTGTATGACCAGACGGGGGGCTCGATGACGGTCACTACGCTCGGGCAGGGACTTTACGGCCCCGGCTTCCAACTTGACCCGCACCCGGCACTCGCCACAGCCAGGGTGAAAAGCCCGCTGATCCGGATACGGCACCCCCTACTGGATGTCGAGTGCTGGCTGGCGCTGCGCTACTCCGCGGTGCGGGCCTTGCTGGCGGACAACCGAATCGTCAAACCGGTCGAGCCGGGAGAACCCTCATCGCTGAACAGCTCCCCACCCGAGCACACGCGGCTGCGGGGCCTGGTCCAGCTGGCATTCACCCGCCACCGTGTCAAGGCCCTCACGCCCCGAATCCGTGCCCTGACCAACGAACTGCTCGACCCGATCCTCGCCCGGGGCGAAGGCGAGCTGGTGCAGGAGCTGACCAACCCGCTGCCGATGCGGGTGAACTGCGAAATGCTCGGCCTCCCGAGATCGGAATGGGACGAGGTCACCCGATGCACGAAGGGGTTCGTCGACGGGGAAGACACCGACCGCATCCGGGAAGCCTTCCAGCTGACCAACGACTACGTGGTCGACCTCGTTGCCGGCAACCACGCTCGCTCTGGCGACGACCTGATCAGCGCATTGATCGACGCACGGGAGGGCACCGACCGGCTCAGTGAGGACGAACTGGTCCGGATGCTGATGTCGTTGCTGGTCAACGGATACGTCTCGACCGCTCTCGCGCTCGCCAACGCCGTGCACTCCCTGACCACTCATCCCGACCAGTGGGCCTTGCTGCGGAGCAGACCGGAACTGATCGATTCGGCAGTCGACGAACTGCTGCGATTCGAACCGCCGGTCAGCGCAGTGACCTGGACGGCAGCGGAATCCCTTGTCGTCGAAGGCATACCGATCCAGGCCGGTGACCTCGTCATCACCTCCTTCCAGGCAGCCAACCGGGATCCGGACCGATTCACACAACCCGATCGGCTCGACGTCACCCGCAGCCCGAACCCGCACGTGACCTTCTCGCACGGCATCCACCGCTGCCTGGGGGCGTCGCTGGCCCGGCTCGAGACCACGATCGTGCTCGAGACGCTGGTGAACCGCTGCCCCGACCTGCATCTGGCCGGACCAGCACGCCGCCACGACGCCCAGATAGTGCGAGGTCTCGCGGCACTACCGATAACCACCCACCAAGGAACGGGCCGGGCCGCCGGCCGAACGAACGAAGGAGAGCTGTGATGTCTGATGGGGTGTTTGCTGGTCGCTGTGTCGTGGTGACGGGCGGTGGTTCGGGGATCGGGCGTGCCACGGCGCTGGCTTTCGCCCGGCAGGGTGCGGCGAAGGTTGTGGTGACCGGGCGCCGGCTCGAGCCGCTGCAGGAAACAGCGCAGGTGTATGAGGCCATCGTGCCCGTGGTGGCCGACGTGCGGACCGAGGAGGGCGCGGAGATGGTGGCTGAGGCGATCAACGACAGCGCCGCCCTCGACGTTCTGGTGCACAACGCGGGCGTGGTCCGGGGTTCGCCGTTGGAGTCGTTCGAGCTCGCCGATGTGAC
The DNA here is from genome assembly GCF_040645995.1 of Nocardia sp. NPDC046473. Lineage (NCBI taxonomy): Bacteria > Bacillati > Actinomycetota > Actinomycetes > Mycobacteriales > Nocardiaceae > Nocardia > Nocardia sp. NPDC046473. The sequence continues at coordinate 214,694 of NZ_JBEYZJ010000015.1, read as the reverse complement.
CGCGGTGTGGGAGACGAACGTGGTTGGGCCGATGGTGCTGACACGACGGTTGCTGCCCCAGATGAAATCCCCGGGCGCGAATATCGTGCTGGTCTCCAGCGTGGTCGGCCAGCGTTACGCGGTGCCCGGTACGTCGATCTACGGTGCCTCGAAGTCCGCGGTGGACAACCTGACCCGGTCATGGGCCGTGGAGTTGGCGGGGCGGGGGATTCGGGTGAATGCGGTGGCACCCGGCGGGATCAAGAGCGCCGCGATGAAGATGCAGCCGTCGGCCGAGCAGCTTCGTCAGATGTTCCTGGTGGGGCGCCGTGGTGAGCCGGAGGAGGTGGCCGGCTGGATCATCCACTTGGCCCAGCCTGATAGCGGGTTCGTTACTGGTCAGATCATCGCCGTCGACGGTGGCATGGGGTTGGCCCAACTCTGAGTGCTGGCCGGCGGTGATCGACGCGCTTCCGAACGTCGACGCAAGGGTTTGATTCCTCGTTTGAGGGAGATCGTCAGCGAGAACAACGTCCGCGCGGTGTGCGAAAAGCCACATCCCTTTACGGCCCAAGCCGTCAGGGTCAGCGGCCGATGGCGAGTGACATGTCGAGCTGGATGAATGCTTCCATCGTCACTGCGGACCGGTGTGCACGCTGTAATGCGTATTTAATGCCGCCTGGTTATGCCCCTCACCGATGACACTGATTGGTCGGCCCGGTGGGAATGGAGTCGGCCGCTGCGTAGTTGCGTCATGCTTGCTGGGGTGTGCGACTGGATCTGATCTCGCCGAATCCGGCGAGGTTGGATCGACCGGTGGATCACCGGCTTGACTATTTCACTGATATCGATCGGGCATCGTTCGCATAGGCCGGAAGCTCTGTATCCGAATCTGTCCTGCAATTGCCCTGACCTGGACATGAAGGATGCCTGCCGGACGGTCGCCGGGCCTGAATTCATCGCACCCGATGATGTGAGGTGCGGAGTATCCACGTGTTGTCGGCATTTTTGCGGATGCCGACTTCCGGAATGTGGAAGACCATGCGGGGCCCGGTCGGTGGTACGCGAATTCCATCGTGCTGTTGTATGTGCAAAAACGTGAGGATCGACGATATATCGCCTAATAAAGGATCGGGCATATGCCGCATACCGGTCGGGCTATTCCGCGATTTGACTGCGCGCCATTCCTGTTTGTGTCGAAAGTGCGCTATATTGCATAGGTTCCTTGCCGAACAGGCTGACCCGGTTCGCTGCATTCGAAAGTGTCAGTCCGGCGGGAGCGCCACATCGACGATGTCGGTCGATGCGAGGGGATCAAACAGCTGGGGGAGGACACCATGCCAGTGGAAACCGACTGGTCAGTTACATTCTCAATGCTTGGCGCGCTGGAAATGTGTCACGAAGGTCGTCGTATCGTCGTGACATCGCCCAGCGTCCGCAAAGTACTTGCACTGTTTCTTTTTCGCGCCAACAGTGCGGTAGCGGTAGAAACGCTGGTCGACGAATTGTGGGACGACAAACCGCCCCGAAGTGCGGTCACCACCGCGCAGACCTACATCTACCAGCTGCGACGGCAGTTCAACCACGAATTCGGCATCAAGCGGCACGACATGATTTCCACCGAGGACCACGGCTATGTGATGCACCTCGTGGGTTGCCAGACCGACGCTCAGCGATTCACCCACCTTACCGAGCAAGGCCGCAAGCACCTGGACGATCATGAGCCCGAGCAGGGTGTCGAGGTACTGCGACGAGCCCTGAACTTATGGACTGGAACGGCTCTGGCCAATGTTCACGTCGGATCGGTTCTCAAGGCGCATGTCGCGCACATGGAGGAACAGCGAATCCTCGCGCTCGAACTCCGCATCGACGCCGAACTCCAGCTCGGGCGCCACCGCGAACTCGTCGCCGAACTCCGCAACCTCGTCGTCACCCATCCCCTGAACGAATGGTTCCACAGCCGGCTCATTCTGGCGCTCAGCCGGTCCGGGCGACGGGGTGAGGCTTTGGCGGCCTATCAGGACGTCCACCGCATCCTCGCCACGGAACTGGGCATCGACCCGTCACGGGAGCTGCGTGATCTGCACTACGAAGTGCTGACCTCGGAAACCAGAGCTTCGGCACTGTGGACAGGAGCACTGGGAGTAGTGGCGCAACCGGCCAGAATCCGGCGCTAATGCGGCGATGCCCCGGGTGTCAAACCCGGGGCATCGCGAAAATTGTTGTGGCTGTTGCTATTTCTTGCCGGACCCGCCGGTGTTGGTCGCGGCTGCGGACTCGCACGCGCGCGCCCAGCCGCTGCCATTCGACGGCGGCGTCGGTGCGGTGCGGCCGGTGAGCCGGTCATCAACCTCGCACCCGATGTCGCCGGTGTGCTCCGCGGCTGGGCCGATCGCAAGCGGATAAGCGCCACCGAAGCGATTCGTCGAGCCCCACGACTTCCGCAGGCTTTTCGCCACCGACCTGGTCAACAACGGCCTGGCGATCCACATCGGCGCAGCATTGCTCGGACACCTCAACCTCGAAACCACCCATGGCTACGTCGCGGTCTTCGAAGAAGACGTCGTCCGCCACTACCAAGCCCACCTGCAACGCCGCCGCGAGATGCGGCCCAAGACCGAATACCGCCCGGTCACCGACACCGAATGGGCCGAGTTCGAAGAACATTTCGACAGGCGCAAGCTCGAACTCGGCAACTGCGCCCGCCCCTACGCCACGCCTTGCTCACATGAGCACGCCTGCTTCTCTGAACTTAAGCAAGTCGGACGGGTGGATTGTGCCGGGAACGGGGCGCAGCGGTCGCCGTGCCTACACTTCGGACATGGCTGAGGACGTAGGACCCGCCGACCCCGTCCGGCTGCGGCACGACGTCCAGGTGCTCGCCGCCGGGCCGCGCAGCCGCCGGCACGCGCCGGAGGCGATGGTCCTGGCAGAGGAGTACGTGGCGAGCGAACTGGCCTCCGCCGGCTGGCAGGTGCAGCGCGAGCCGTTCACCGCCCGCTGGGTGGTCGGCTGCACGGACCGGCACGGGAACCGGGCTCTGCCCCTGAAGGTCCGAGTTCACCCGCGACTGACCGGCGCGAACCTGCGCGCGGAACTGCCGGGCACCGCCCCCGGGCCGACCGTGGTGATCGGTGCCCATCTGGACACGGTTTACGGCTCGCCGGGCGCCGACGACAACGCCTCGGGCGTTGCGGTCGTTCTGGAGGTGGCCCGGCTGCTCGCGGCCCGCCCCGAGCGGCCTGCGGTGACCCTGATGGTCTTCGACCATGAGGAGGTCGGCCTGGTCGGGGCCCGCGCGGCGGCCCGTACGCAGACCCGCTCGCGGCCCGTCGCGGGCATGGTCTGTCTGGAGTCCGTCGGTTACTTCGCGGACGCGCCGGGGACTCAGCGGCTGCCGAAGGGCGCGGGGCTGGCCTTCGGCCCGGCGGTCGCACAGGTACAGGAGTCCGGGCACCGCGGCGACTTCACGCTGGTGGTGCACCGGCGCTCTTCGCAGCGCGCGGCGGAACTCTGGCGCGCGGCGGCGGCGCGGGCCGACCCCGCGCTTCCGGCCGTTCTGTTGCGTGACCCCCGCCCGGACGGACCGCTGGGCGCGGCGATCGGCCTCGCGGTCCCGGCCCTGGGCCACCTGGGCCGCAGCGACCACGCGGCCTACTGGAACCGGCGGATCCCAGCGCTGATGCTCACGGGCACGGCCAACTTCCGCAACGCGCACTACCACCGGGCGTCGGACGTGCCGGAAACGCTGGACTACGGTCGGCTGGCGACGGTGGCGACGGCCACGGCACGCCTCGGGGCGACGGGCGACGCGTTCCCGGGCTGAACACGGGGCCGGGCGTCAGTAGTCGAAGGTAGGGTCGGCCAGTAGCGCGACCGTGAAGAGGACGCCGGCGCGGAAGTCGTTGGTGACCCCGTCCCCGCCTTCGTCTTTGAACCGTTCCAGCAGAACGTCCGCCGAGCGGGATATCCCAACCAGAGGCGGTTCAGCCAGCTAACGTGTGGCGACAGATTGCACGGTCAACCGCAGTTGGTGTTAGTGACTGCCACATCTGTCACCAGCAGCGTCGGTGAGCTGGGACGAGCCGAGGTTCTGATCACGGTAACTGTCATCGCTTTCCATCGTGTGTGTCACCGATCTTGCTGGTTCCCCACGAGCTGACCGGACTAGCGCATGCATAGCAAACATTCGCTCGTTCCGACGAGTGAGCGTTACCGTCGCTGGATCATCGAAACCACCTTCGAGTCGACGACGGCGGGTGGTACAACAGAAACCTCGATCTCTCATAGTGAAGGTGCCCCAGGCGCGAGGCATCGTCGTGGATGTTTCAGAACTTCTCGCTGTTACCGCGGGCCTCGGGTCAGCCTCACCAGGCACTCTCGCAGGCCCCGTTCGAACGGGGCCTGTCCGTGTCGTCGTCTGAACTCTGCTGTTGACGTTCGAATTCCAGTCGCGCCGAGTTCGCTTCGATGAAGCTGGATATCGGGCCGGGCTCGGAGTCGCCGGAGTCATAATACCGCTGTTTAAGTCCTTGGACTTTCTCCTGATGATCCTGGATCAAGAGTGCGGCTGCTTCGGCGACGCCGCTGCCGAACTGGCTTTCAGCTAACTCGCGTACGGTGCCGGGTTCGATGTGAACCGAGAAATTCCGCATGCCTGTCGAGGAGACGGTGATTCGATGATCGCTCGATACGCCGACAGCCTCGACCTGGTCTCGTTCGGCGAAGAATTTTGTATCTGTCGAATCAACGGCACCGACGATCAGGTTGGTGTCCTCGATCGCTCTCAGGTACTGCCGCCGCCATCCTACCCACAGCAGCTTTGCGATACTGGTCAGCGCCTGCTCCAGTATCTGTTCATCGGCGAATGCGTAAGCGTTTTCTCCGAAGAACAATGCAATATCGGTTCGCCCGGACAATTCGGCTTCGATTTCTGTCCCGGGCGCACGCACCCGTACCCGAATGCCGGATAACCGCTCGGCCAAATCTCGCATGGTCTGGCTCCTAGCTCAGGCGGCCCATACCGTTATCGCCCATGAGGTCGCGATCGTTCATCCCGGCCAGTTTCGGAGGATCGGAGACGAATAGTTTCTTGTTTCCGCTTATTGCCGAATTTATATCTACTATTTTCGCAGTCATATCTCCCATCTCCACCCAGTGAATGTGGGCGGTGAGGTCGTCGATGGCCTGGCTCATCGACTTGATGATCGAGTCGCAGGTGGTTCCTGATTCCATTTTAGAACCGGCGACGCTAGCGCTACCGACGGACGCCGCCGAGCCGATCGCGACGATCGGCGCGGTAGCGCCTCCGGTCGCGATGGTGATAATCCCTGCAGTGACCGTGCCTACCGCAGCAAGCACCGAGAACACGAAGGGCAAAGTAGCCGGATCGGAGCTTGCGTCGGCATGGTCCAGCGCATTGAGCGTTGTCTCCGCGATCTTGTCGATGTCGTCGCGCGCATTGCGCCACATCTCCTGATGCGCTTGGAGGACACCTCTCATTGTCGACAACGCCGTGAAGAGGTTTCCGGTCCTCGTTTTGAAGGACCCGAGGACTTCTGTCTTGAATGCCATCGCGCCCCGACCGTCCCAGCCCTGCAAATAGTCACTGTCGGCCTGTATTTTATCCAGGTGCGTCCCGACAAATGCCACGTCCTGGCTTAGTTTAGTGGCCGGAGTCGACTGGGTCATCAACTTTTGCATAGCCATTGTCAGCTCAGTGATCAGCGGGTCGTAACTCGCCGGATCGGGCATCCTGGAAAACGGCTCGAACAATGGCTCGACGAACTGGAGGGCCCACCTGAACTTGTCGATAGTGATCCCGCCGTGCTGCTTGAACGCCAGGGCGGCACCCTTCTCTATGATGTCGTGTGCGTGTTGCATGAGCTGCTCAAAACTCATGGTCTACCGCCCATTTCCGGGTCCTCATGCACGCGGCGGTTCATCTCGTTGGCCGACTGCCTATCGACTCCTGCGTATAATTGCGCTGCCCTGTCCAGCGCAGCAGCTGTGCCGTCCAGATATGTTCTGGTTTCCTTCAGGAATCCCGCCACGACGTCGTGCAGATCGAGGTAGGCCGGATACACCGGACCGAGCGCGTCACCGCCGAAATGCTCAGGACGCCGCATCACTTGCTCCACCGCACTCCGAACCCGGTCACAGTTGCCGATCGCAGCACCGAAGTCACTCGAGATCGTAGGGAAGTCAACCTTCGCCGCTTTCTCCAGCTCGTACAGGTGAACACCCAACCGCCGACCTTGATCGACCACGTCGCATCCTCCCTCTCTTCATTGATCCCCCACGGTATGAACCTCGATTACCCGGCCTGACTGATCGGACTGTCAGGATCGAATCGGAACAGCACTCGGCAGTTCCTGAACACGCGCTGGACTCCTGAAGTTCCGCTATCTGTTGCTCTGCATGTTCGAAGATCTCCTCGAACTGACCGTCGAGCATCTCCCACCCCCTGAATGTTGTGATCGATTCGGTTTCGACCAAGGTTGTTCACTATTTGTCGATACCAATGTGCTCCCCCCTTACCGAGCGCATTGTCATTGCCGGCAGCGTGGCCGAACTCGTCACTTTCTGACCAATTCCGGTACGCCCAGCGAAAATGTCTCAGATGATGCCCCCGTCGTACGGAACCGTGTATTCACGGCGTCGCAGCCGCTATGAACTATCCGAGTTCTGACCTTAGCAACCGGCATGAGCAGCGGCGCGGCTTTCGCAGCGACCGCTGATCCGGTACGCGATGAGTGCGTCTACCTGCGTGAACACCGCGGTCCGGCACTGATCGGGTCGACGAAGAGGCAATTGCACCGGCAATTCTGCCGCTGCTTAGTCCGGGGGCGGCCACGCTGTCGGCCGCGGCCCGGATGCGCACTCCAGCATCGGCGGTATCGACGCAAGACGTGTCAGCACTGCTACCCGTGGCAGGAATCGAGTAGCAGAATATGGACTGAGCACTACAGAGCACGGGAAAGCTGGGACCGGGGAGGAGCGACCGGATGGGGTTGGATCCGGCCGTGCTGTCGGAGCTACTGCGGCAGCGGCGCGGCAAACTGGGCATCACCCAATCCGAGCTGGCGCAGCGGGCCGGAGTCGGCGTGCGCACGCTGCGCGATCTCGAGCACGGCGTCGTCCGCAATCCTCGAATAGCGTCGGTACGTCAGTTGCTCGCCGCACTGGATGAACCGACCCCGCGAACGACTGCCCGGACACTGCGGATCGGTGTACTCGGACCACTCGTCCTCGAACACAACAGTACGCAGGTGGCGATGGGCGACACCCGTGCGGCGACTCTGCTCGGACTATTGGCATTGCACGTGAATCAGCCGGTATCGCTGGCCGACGTCGCCGCGACGGTGTGGGCCGACCGACCGCCGGTGTCCCATGCCGAGCTACTGAGCCGGTACGCACGGCGGCTGCGGCAACGACTCGGCCCAGGCCTGCGGTTGACGGCCGGCCGCGGGTTCTGCCGCCTCGACCTCGACCCGGAACAGCTGGATCTCCTGCAGTTCGGCGAATTGACGATACGGGCGCGCGACGCTGCCGAAGCAGGAGAGTTGGACACCGCGCACGAGACCTACGCGCGTGCCCTGGACTGTTGGCGTGGCCCGGTTTTGTCCGGGCACGAACCGCTGGCGTGGCATCCCGGTGCGGGCGCGCTGTCGAGACAACGGCTCTCGGCGGCGCTCGCCTTCGCCGACATCGGGTGCGTGCTCGGCCGGTACGAGCAAACCGTCACACAGCTCGAGGCGGTTCGCACCGACGAGCCGCTGCACGAGGGCCTGCACTCACGGCTCATGACCGCGCTGGCGGGCAGCGGGCAGCAGGCGGCCGCCTTGGAACTGTTCGATGATCTGACCGAACGACTCTCGACAGAGCTGGGCATCGAACCGGGCCCGGAGATCCGCGCCGCGCAGCTGACGGTGCTGCGGCAGGAAATCTCCGTACCGAGCCGCCGCTCGCTGGGCGGTCCCAACTTCCTGCCTCGCGACATGGACGACTTCGTCGGCCGGACCGCCGAGATGGACCGGGTGACCCAGGCATTGCGGACCGCGAATGTCCCAGGTGTGCACGCGCTGAGCGGGATGGCCGGCATCGGTAAGACGGCGCTGGCTGTCCATGTGGGACACACTCTCGCTGACCGGTTTCCGGACGGACTGCTGTTCGTCGATCTACACACCCACAGCGGCACCCACACGCCACTGACCGCGCAGGCCGCCTTGGACGCACTGTTGCGCCAGCTCGGCGTCGACGGGCACCGGATCCCGGATCAGGTCGACCAGAGCGCGGCGCTGTGGCGATCGCTGCTGGTCGGCCGGGACGCGCTCGTGGTGCTCGATGATGTCGCCGACGCTGCCCAGGCCCGGCCACTGCTGCCGGGCGGCGGCACGAACTGCCAGTTCCTCATCACCAGCAGAACCCGGCTGACCAGCCTGGACGCGGTCAGCACGGTTCCGCTGGAGGTGCTCACCGACGTCGAGGCGGTCGACCTGTTCGCACGGGTAACCGGGGAGCAGCGAATCATCGGACAGGACAGGCAAATTCGTGAAGTCACTCAGCTGTGTGGATTGCTACCGTTGGCGATCCGGATCGCTGCGGCCCGATTCCGGGACCGGCCGTCGTGGACGATAGGGCACCTGTTGTCGCTGTTACGAAACGAGCAGCGGCGCCTGCCCGCCCTGCGCGCCGGAGACCGCAGCGTGAGTGCCGCGCTGACGCTGTCATACCGCCAGCTGACCCCGGCGCAGCAGCGGCTGTTCCGGTTGGTCGGCGACTTCCCTGGCGCGGATATCAGCGCGGCCGTGGCCGCGGCGATCATCGATTCGACGGTTGAGGAAACCACCTCGGGACTTGAGGATCTCGTTGATGTGCACCTGCTGCACGAGGTCACCCTCGACCGGTACCGCTTCCACGACCTGATCCGTGATCATGCCCGGCAGATGGGCCAGACCGAGCCCGCGCGCCAACGGCGCGAAGCCACCGTCCGCACCTACGCCTACTACATCCACGTCGCCGCGATGGCCGCTGACCTGCTGGAACCGACACGCAAGCGGTTCCCGATCCCCGGCGCCGCACCGGCTCACCTGCCCACACTGCACACGGCCGCAGACGCGCTGGCATGGTTCGATGCCGAACGCCTGAACCTGGCCGCCATCGTCGCCGCCGCGGCCGCGCGCGGGCATCACGAACAGAGCTGGCAGCTCACCCAACCGCTGTGGCGCTATTTCTTCATCCGTGGCCATCTGCACCTGCACATCGAAACCCACCACATCGCCCTGGCCAGCACCCGGCAGCTGGGTGACACCGCCGCTGAGGCCGAGATCCGCAAGAGCCTCGGCCTCGGCTACTGGCGGGTCGGGCGCTCGGCCGAGGCGATCGATGAGCACCACCGTGCGCTCGAACTCGACCTTGCGGACAACGACATCTGGGGCCAGGCCAAGACCCACAACCACCTCGGCTTCATCCACGCCCGCCGCGGCGACCACGCCGAAGCGCTGGAGCATCACCGGCGAGCGGCCGAACTGTACGAACGGACCGGTGACCGTTGTGGCATGGCGCGAGCGCTGGTCGGACTCGGGGACCTGCACTTCCACACGGGACACAACAGCGAAGGAGCCACCCAATTCCGACAGGCCGTCGAACTCGCCCGAGAGGTGGGCGACCGCTGGGGCGAAGGACTGGCCGCCATCGGTCTCGGATTCACCAGTCCACCGCCGCACGCCGGCCGATACCTGGAGCAGGCCTTGCGGCTCACCCGCGCGAGCGGGGACCGGTGGGGCGAGTCGATAGCACTGATCGGACTCGGCATGGTCCTGGCCGACGCGCACGCCGTCGACGCGGCCGTCAATCATTACCGCCAGGCCATCAACCTCACCCACGAAGTCGGCGACCAGTGGTGGGAGCAGATAGCCACCACCGCCCTCACCCAGCTACGACAGCACCTCTCCTGACCAGCCGGCAAAAGGCCGGATCACCCCGACCGGCAACTAACCCACACCGAGATCGGATCCGCCGTTAAACCGACAGTCCCCAGCAGGGCGGCCTCGAGCACCGCGGTGTCCGCAGTCGGGTGTGTCATCTCAGATCACCGCCGAGCATCGCGCTGAGGGGAACGAAGAGCAGATCGTCGAATAGATGACGCGGAACGATGACCAAGTGGGAGCGGTTGGTCGGGGCGATGAGCAGGACGTGCTGACCGATCTCGGCTCCGGCGGAGTGTCGCAGCTTCGCAGGTACGGACGGGTCGATGACGGGATGACCGGTGGCAGGAAGCTCTGTGTCACAGGGGCCACCTCCTGCGCGAACTGAACGGTCGCCGGGCGGCGGTGGGACCGGTGTCTGTGCGGTGTTTTATCGCAGAGTCGGGGGTGATCTCGCCCCAAATTTGGGTTGGAATCTGGGTGTCTATAGCATTCCCGCCGCGCGGAACAGCCGGTCATAAATCGCGCGGACGGTCTCCTGCTTGCGCGCGTTGTAGTCCATGACGTGTCCACCTCCTGGGACCGCCGCTCGTTTGGCGTCCTCGTACTGCGTGCGGTCCTCCGGGTGGGCCCGCAGCCAGTCGCGGAACATGCGGTGCCGGATGACCTCCGGGCACTCTGGTCCGAACACATGCAGGTTCACGCGGGGATCGGCCCGCCTCAGACACCGGTGTTCGTGCCAGGATGGCTCCCGAACCGTGAGGATGTAGCCGATTCGCGTGAGCAGAGGGACGTACCGCTCCTCGTCGCGGGGATCGGCCACCGTCAGATCTATGTCGATGACGTCCTTGGCGGCCAGTCCTTCGACGGAGGTAGACCCGACATGCTCGATGTCCATCACCGCCGGGCCGAGCGCCGCGCGGATCTCCGTCGCCGCGGCCTGGTAGCGGCGCGGCCACTCGGGCTGGTAGGCAACGATCGAGACCGTTTCCGGTGGAGGGGGGCCGTCCACCCATGGGCTCTCGGCGGGGTCGGGCTCGTGGTGTCGGGTGATCTCCTCGAAGGTGGGCACCCGTGTCAACGTAGCAGCGGCCCGCCGGGGAGCCGATCTATTTTATTGCCGCGCTGACGCGACTTTGAGGGAGCCATATCGCCGCGCCCGGCGAACACCCGCCACTCGGCTATTACCGCGCGTCGGGAAGCCCTGTCGGCCAACCAATCCGGCCAAGCGACCAACGCCCTCGCAGCGGTGCGGGCGTTCGTGGTCGTCGGCTGCAGCACGGTTGAGCCCGAGCGGATCAGGTGCGGCGCGGCTGGTGGCTAGGTGTACCCGAGTTGTTCCGCGTATGCCGTGTCGCCAGCGCAGACTTCGGCGTTTTTCAGAGGATGCGGAGCTTGAAGTGAAGCTACGATGCGCGCAGCCTGGACCTCGGGCTGTTCTTCGGTTACCTCGAACGCGATGAGTACCTGAACGAACGGGTCGGCGTTATCGCGGGGCACCATCAGAGAGACTCGAACTCGCTGAGGATCCGATTCCCATACAGACGCCCAAAACAGCTCATGGTTCCACTGGACCAAGGGGTTGGGGACGACCAACAGGTTCTCCTGGACCAACCGTGCGATCTTCTCATCTATCACCTGATCAGTATGGCGGGAAAGGCCCCACGGAGACTCGGAAGCGTCCGCACCTCGACAGCTCCGGATGTTCCAGAGGCGTTGGGGGCCAATCGATCAGCGGGCGGCCCGCTGTACGTTCGCGAACGTGCGCCCCGCAGTATGTCAGGACATTGGTTGAGGACTGCCTCGGCGCCACGGGACCCACGACCGCGCGCCAGGCGGCTAGCTCAAAAGCATGATCTGCCGATCCTCCAGGCGTCAACGCTAGCCCCGAAAAGGTCGTCCACGAGCGCGACTACCTGATCAGCCGGGGTATTCCGCCGCACTTCCTCTACCTGGACCCGCAACCGTTGTGGCAGCGATCCGTCACCGCCGACGAGGCCGCGGTGATCCTGGCCCGGGAAGGGTTCGAACCCACCGAGATCCGGCAGGTGATCGGCCAATTCTGCGAGGAGCTCGAGCTACGCCACCGCCTTGACGACGCGCACGACCCCCAAGGCGAGGTCACCGAGGACGATCTCGGGCAGCTGCGGGCTCGCCTCAACCTGTGACCACTTCGACCGGTTCGGCCCGCAGGTAGCTGTAGACGGTTTCGCGGCTGATCCCGAATTCTATGGCCAGCAACGACTTCCGCTCTCCCGCAGCGGCGCGGGCCCGCAGCTGGTCGGCTTCGGCGGGGCTCAGTGCCGGCTTGCGGCCGGTGTACGCGCCGCGAGCCTTGGCCGCGGCGATCCCTTCTCGCTGGCGTTCCAGGATCAGGGCGCGTTCGAACTCGGCGAAGGCGCCCATCACGCTCAACAGCAGGGTCGCCATCGGCGAGTCCTCCCCGGTGAAGGTCAGGTCCTCCTTGACGAACTCCACCCGCACTCCCTTACCGGTCAGCAACCTCACGAGGTGGCGCAGATCGTCGAGGTTGCGGGCGAGCCGGTCCATCGAGTGCACGATCACGGTGTCGCCGTCGCGGACGAACGCGATTAACTCATCGAGCTTGGGTCGCGCGGTGTCCTTGCCCGATGCCTTGTCGACAAAACTGCGTTCGATATCGATCCCGTCGAGTTGGCGCACGGTGTTCTGATCGACCGTGCTGACCCGGATATAGCCGACCCGCATCGCTGCCCTTCCGAACCTGGGATGTCAGGATGAATTCTGAGAACCCACCGGACAAGTGTCAAGAAACTCGGAATATGACCCTAAGCTGACGCGATTCGTTTCGGTCGTTGCCGTGGCGCTGGGGCGTACCTCAACTGGACATTCGCCGGCGCGGGTTCTGCCGGTCACCTTCGCGCGAGGATCGCGGACAGGCCGAATTCGAAGCGCTCGCCGAATGATTCCGCGTCGAGATGACCGAGGACGCGGCGGAGGGCGGGGTAGGCCGTCTCGGAGACCGTGTTCGTCAGGCGGCCGTTCGGGGACTGGTGGGCCGCTGCTTGTTCTTCCTGGGTGAGGCCGAGGGTGAAGTAGATGATCGTCCACGCGGTCCAGGCGGCCGCGCGTTCGTCCAGTCCTCCGTCCAGCAACGCGCCCACCAGGGTGTCGGCGAAACGCAGGGTGTGTGGTTCGGCGGCGTAGGTGCCGACGACGAGCGTGGCGCCGTCGCGGTGGGCGAGTAGGGCGCGGCGGTACCGGTGGGCCAGTTCACGGACGCGCTCGAGCGGGGGGTCCGGAAGGTCATCGAGCGGGGCTTCGCCGACGACGGCGTCGGCCATCAGTTCCAGCATCCGGGCCTTGGTCTTCACATGCCACAGCACGGTGTTCATCCGTACGCCGAGCCGGTCGGCGACCGTACGGGTGGACAGGGCGTCTAAGCCCTTTGCGTCCAGCAGTTCCAGCGCGGTGCGGATCACCGTTGCGGGGTCCAGTCGCGAACCACGGTCCCTGCCATCTTGCTTATTGGTCACTGACCTAGTGTACTGGATATAAGTTTATTGGTCACTGACCTAGGGATGGGTTCATGGAACAGCAAGTTGTCATCGCTGGAGGGGGGCCGGTCGGGCTCTGGCTCGCCGCCGAACTGCGGCTGGGCGGGGTTTCGGTCACTGTCATCGAGGAGCGTACGCACATCGATCAGCGCTCCAAGGCCCTCACCATCCACCCACGCACCATCGAGATCCTGGCCTCGCGCGGGGTGCACGAACCCTTCCTCGCCGAGGGCTCACCGATTCCGGGCGGTCACTTCGCGGGGCTCGACGACCGGCTCGACTTCCGGGCGCTGGAGACCCCGTTCCCGTACACCCTGGCCCTGCCCCAGGCCCGCACCGAGGAACTGCTGCAGGAACACGCGCTTGCGCTCGGCGCCACGATCGCGCGCGGTCAGCGCGTCACCAGGTTCACCGAGCACGCGGAGTCGGTGACCGTGCAGGTGGAGGGGCTGTACGGGCCGTACGAACTGCAGGCGGCGTTCCTCATCGGCTGCGACGGCTCCCGCAGCATCGTGCGCACCGCCGCCGGCATCGACTTCGTCGGTACGCCCTCCACCGTCTTGGGCTGGCTGGGCGATGTCACCCTCGACAGCCCGCCGCGGCCAGGGTTCAGCACCTTCGGGCTCCGGGGTGGGGTGATGGTCGCGCCGCTGCCCGATAAGCGGTATCGCGTCGTCGGCATCAGCCCCGACAGCCTCACGGCGCAATGGCCCGGCGAGCTCACCTTGGAGGAGTTGCGAGCCAAGACCGTCGCCATCACGGGCGGGGACTTCGGGATGCGCGATCCGGTCTGGCTCTCCCGATTCGGCAACGCTACTCGGCTGGCCGCCCAGTACCGGCAGGGTCGGATCCTGCTCGCCGGTGACGCCGCCCACCAGCACTACCCAGCGGGTGGCGTCGGGATGAACGTCGGCATCCAGGACAGCCACAACCTCGGCTGGAAACTCGCCGCCACCCTCCACGGCTGGGCCCCTGACCACCTGCTCGACACCTACCACACCGAGCGCCACCCCATCGGCGCCCAGCTGATGGAACACAGCCGCGCCCAGGTCGCGCTGATGACCGGCTTCACCCCCGAAGGCCTCGACCTGCGCTCGCTGTTCAGCGGGATGATCGCCACCCAACCGGCACTCAACAAGGCCCTGTCCGAACGGCTCTCCGGGCTCGCCACCAGATACTCCACCCCGGACCCGACAGCCCACCCGCTCACCGGCACCCGCGCACCCGATCTGACCTTCACCGGCTCGCAGAACCACCTGTTCTCCCGCCTGCGCCCGGACAGCTATCTGCTGCTCGACCTGACTACGGGCGTCCTGGCGGACCAGACGCGCCCCGGACTCGTGATGCACACCGCAACCCTCGACCAGCCCCCCGCCGCCTGGGCCACCGTTCAAGCCGCCCTCATCCGCCCCGACGGGCACGTCGCCTGGGTCGGCATCGATGAGCACGACACGGCACTGTCCGCCGCCGTGGACCGGGCGGTCGCCACTACCCGCCGCGGCGCTTGAAGCCGCTGTGCAGACTGGCCTGCTCGGCCTGGATCGGCCCAATTCCCGACCAGGCTCACCACGCCCGCCGCCTCCCTGAGCCATCGACGGCGGTTGGGCTATACACCGCCGCGAGGCTTCACCCCATTGCAGTGAACATGACTTCGAACAATCGGTGAAAATGACTTCGAACATCGACAGTGTGATCGGCTACTCAGAGCAGCTGTGGATTGGCGGCACGCATGTGGGCTATCGCGCGGTCGGGGAACAATTCCCGCGGATTGACCGTGGCGCGTCCATCGTGGTTCATGAGCACCGCGTGGCGACAGATGGTCAGCTTGGTGATTCTGTCGTAACGCACGTGGCCGTAAAACTCGGGGGTTTGTATGTCGACCGCGTCGGAGTCGAATCGGGTGGCGAGCAGGCAGCCGTCGGCGGCGTAGCTTGTGAAACTTCGTCGTAGTCGGGCGAAGCCGACCGCCGCCGCGGTCAAGCGAGCGGCCAGTGCGACAAGGATCATCATGCCCGCCCCGACGGCGCAGGCGACCAGCCCTTGCTTGCCCGCGATCGCGACGGCGACCAGTATGAGTATCGCGGCAACGGCTGCATTGGTCCGAGTCAACTGCCGGGCTCTTCGCCAGGTGACCGCCCAGGCCAGCTGTGCGGCGGTGTGGGGTCCCGTGGTAACCGTGGCAGTCGGCTGATCCAGCGACGGGAGCGGGGGTAGCGGCGGCAGAGTCGCGACATCTTCGCGCCCTGCGAGTCGGGCGCGAAGATAGTCGATCGCTGTGTCCGGGAACAATTGCCGCGGAAATGCGACCTCGGTATTTCTCATGCGGAGTGTGATCGAAGTCGGCTCCACCGTTATCGAGCGGAAGCGGTTGTGCGGGAAGCGGGCTCGGTAGTTGGTGTCCTGCAGTTCGAATGCTTCCTGGCCGAAGCGAATGCTCAGTGTCTGCCCGTACGGTGGGATCACGGCCAGGTACGACCGAGCCAACGGTCCCTTCCCCAGCCGCCGCAGAAACACTGAGAAGGCGGCCACCGCGGCCACCGCGATGGCGATTTCGTACTGCCGCAACATCCACATCGCGGTCATCAGGACGATCAAGACCGAATACGTCGAGCGCACCAGCCAGCCATGTATCCGAGCTCGCCGTCGAACGATAGCCTCCAATAGTGCGACGGACTCCGGTGTCCCCACCATCTCGGCGTCCGGTTGCTCCATCACCGGAATCGGCGGCAATGGGCTGAAGTCCTGCGCCTGTACCGAGTTCGCTTGGACTGCGGTTGAATTCTCGCCACTGAACGAATCCTCCGTCGACTCCGATCCGGCCCTGGATTGTGACGGTCCGTTGATCTGATCGCACACGCAACGTGCATCGGAATCCGCTGGCGTAGTGATACATAGGCGCTGAGACGTTCACGCTCGTACGCTCATCGGCTCCGGACGTTCTCCGAGCGTTCGACCGACCTCTTGATCAGGGAGTTTCATTCGACTTGCGACACAGGCAGTTCGCGACCGCGCGGCACCGCGCCGACGGGGTGGGCGTTGCCATCCGCGGGGCAGAGGGCGACGAATACTGATGCAGCAGGCCATTTCGGTGGCGTCACGCGCTTTGCTGAGAAGGGGAATAGCCGATGATGTGTGGAGTGAGGCTTGCTCGTGCGCGATTCGGTGTGGCTGTGTCGGTCCTGGCGATCGCCGGTGGCGGTCTGCTTCCCGCCGCATCAGCCGCCCCGCCGGGGCCTACCGTGACTTCCGCGACCAGCACCATGCAGACCGGGATCGATGACCAGGTCGCGACAGCGACCTGCCCAGCGGGCAGCCGCCTTACCGGTGCCGGCGCCGCAGTGGCGCATCCGAACGCCTACATCAATCGACTCGAACCGCGCTCGACCGCTGATGGCCCCAACTCGGTGGCCATGTTCGCTACCGTCGCAACGGATGAACCCCAAGCCAGTGTCGAAGCCGGCGTATGGGCGTACTGCGTCACCTCAGGGCCCGCCACTCGGATCATCAACCAGACCGCGACCTCCTCCCAGAGTGGCAGGGTGAGCGTGGCGGTTCCTTGTCCCGCAGGCACACACGTTGTGGGCGGCGGCGCCAAGACGCCCTTCGGTGGCATCCCCGCCCAGAACTACCTCGCCAGCAGCTTTCCTGCTTCCGATCTCCGGTCATGGAACGCGACAGCGGTGAACCTCTCGACGGCGGCCTCGGTTACCGGGTACGCGATCTGCGCGGACGCGGGTCCCGCCACTCAGCGCGTGGCCTCCACCTCCACCGCCCACGTCACTGAGAGCGGCTACGGCGCCGATGGGGGTTTGGAGGCCTCGGTTGTCTGCCCAGACGGCACCCACGTTACCGGCGGCGGCACCGACACCCAGGGCAGCTACCTCATGTCGACGCTAGCGACAGCCAACCCTGGTGGGACGCTTAAGCTTAACGGGTGGTCGGCGAGGGCAAAGATCAGGGTGAGCAACATAGCCACGATCGTCACCTACGCAGTTTGTGAATCGGACCAGTGGTGACGGCTGAGATGCGCCGTGACCTCAAACCGGTTTACACCGCAGCGACCGAGGCCGCGGCCCGCGAACGGTTCGGTGAGTTCACCACGAAATGGGGTGTCCGCTACCCGGCGATCGTCAAACTCTGGAACAACGCCTGGGCCGAGTTCACACCGTTCCTCCCAAGTAAGCAGTACCCCGCGGTGGCGGTTGCGGATCCGGGACCGGGCGTGGCGGCGTCGTAGTGCTCGGCGGCGCTTGGGATTCCGGTACCGAGGGGGCGGGGGCCGGT
>NZ_JBEYZJ010000015.1:0-196956 GCF_040645995.1 Nocardia sp. NPDC046473 | reverse complement strand
TCATAAAACAACAGCCACACCCGGGGGGGGCCCTTAACCCCCCCCCCCCCCCCCCCCCGGGCCGGGGGGGGGGGGGGGGGCGGCCCCACCCCCCCCCCCCCCCCCACCGTGTTTTCAGCTCTTCGGCAGGGTCGCGGTGTGTTCGGCCGCCACTGCCTGTAGGTCCTGCGGGTTCAGGCCGAGACGGGTCAGGACGGTCGGCGCGATCCGGGTGGTGGCGACCTCGTCGGCGACCTGCGCGTGCGCGGTGCCCGCGCCCGCGATGATCAGCGGTACATGCCGGTCTTCGGGTGTACCGCCGCCGTGTTCGGCGATTTTCGACTTGCCGCCGGTGTAGACGGTTCCGGGCTGCTCGATCGCGTAGATGTCGGGCACCCGCGAATCACCGGGCTGGGTACCGAAATACGCAGCCGCGTCTGCCCCGGCATAGATCGTGTCGATACCGGATGCGTGGAACGGCTTGGGGCTTCCGGCGATATCGGTGCCGTCGCCATTGCGCGCCAGCAGCCGGTCCTTGACGAATCCGCTGGCCTCGGGCGACCGGTCCGAGAGCCACAGGGTGATTCCGTCATCGTCGGCACCGTGCGCAACCAGTTCAGGATTCCCCGAATGCGTTGCGCCCCATTCTTTATCGATGTCGTCGATGATCTTGTCGGCATCAATTCTGGTCAGTGTGTCCGGCTTCATCGGGCCCTGACCGTGCTTGGCCGAGACGATGATCGTTGTGCTGCCGGTCAGCCCCTTGGCGTCGAGCTCGGCAACGATCCGGCCGATCTGTGAGTCCACGAAGGCAAGTGCGGAGCTGAGCACCGGTCCGGGGGTGAGGCCGTCGGCCGCGTATCCGCCTGCCTTGCCGCCGGATTTGGGCAGCTTCTGTGCGGTCGAGACCGACTGGAAGTTCATCCCGAAGATCGCGGGTACGCCAACGTCTTTCGCGCCGGAGTGGTCCTTACTGTCGATCTCGTTGACGATCGCGTCGACCTTATAGGTGTCGTAGCGTTGGGTGAGGTCGTTGTCCTTGGTCCAGGTGGTGCCGTCAGCGGTGCCGTCGGCGGCGCTGTCGATTTCCGGAGTGAACAGATCATCGATGGTGTTGCCGCCCGGGCCGTTCAGGATCGTGTAGGCGGGGTGCTTATCTGACCACGCGGTACGCAGTCCGGCCTTGTGCGCGACACCGAAGATGGTGTTGACCCTCAGATAGTCGCCCGGGGTGATCGGCTTGCAGGTCTTCGGATCGACCGGCAGCTTCGCCGGGGCGAGCACGCTGGTCGGGTCACCGGTCAGCGCGCCGATCCCGTCGGGCAGGTCGGAAAGCCCTGCGCCGCCGTCGATTTTGTGCGGATCCCGGTCCAGTACCTCGGTCAGTTCCACATCGGCGCCCGCCTTGGCCCCGGCACAGTTGGTGGTGCCCGCCGGGAGCAGGGTGCGGTCCCAGGACGCGTCGTAGTACACACCGGTGGTTTTTGGTGTCCCGCCGGTGACCTGTGCGAGCAGACCGGGGAACGAATCCGACGGAGTCGGTGTCATTGCGTTGGTGTAGCGGAGTCCGCCGGAAGCCAGCTTCGCCAGCGTCGAATCCGAGTGCGCCGCAATGTAAGCGGCGAGATCGGCTTCGTGCATACCGTCGATCGACACTAACAGCACGTGCCTTCCGGAACCGGTATCGTCGCCCCCGTTCCCACAGCCAGCGGTGAGGCCGACCACCACCGTCGCGCTCGTCGCCACGGCCAGCTTGCCGATATGCCTGAACCTCATCGCATGACTCCTTCGTCGAACGGGATCCGGTGCAGCACACGCGTACTCGATTGGCGTGCGGTGAACTCGGCGCGAACGACGGACGACGGCAACGCAGACACTTCGGAACTCCCGGCAGCTGGAAAAGGCCCGCGATATGCTGCGGTGACTGTATGTAGCCGAACGGTTCAGCAGGGTGAGTGAACCAGCCGGATACCGGTCACCGGATCAGGCACGGCCACGGCGACCGTGCACATACTGCCCGGAGAGGTTGGCATTGGCCGAGGAGACCGCGGACTTGGGCGTGCCCTTCGGGTTCATGGCGAACACGCCGCTGTAGACGTCGCTGGGGTTGGACGGGTCATTGGTGGTCACCGCGAACAGTGGACGGAACTTCTCGGTGCCGACCACCGCGAGGCCCTCGTAGTCGCCGAGGAAGTGGCCCCAGGTGGCGTAGGGCGCCTTGAGCCAGTCGAAGACCGGAGAGATCTGCCGCTCGCCTGGGCATGCTTCATCACCACGCTTGAATGTGAGCAGGAATTCTGCGGTCGGCACGGTCGTGGTGTCGCCCGGCTTCAGGTTACGCAGATCCTTATAGGTCAGTGCCACGTTGCCCTCGTGGTCCACCACGATCGACGGGGTGAACGCCGGTGCTGTAGGCACCTGGCTCATCAGCATCGGCTGGGTCCAGGTCGCGCCACCGTCGGCGGAGGTGACCATCTCGATCTGATCGAACTTGCCGTCGCTGAAGTCGCTGCCCTCATAGGTCGCGTACAGCTTGCCGGTCTTCGGGTCGAGGGCCGCGCTGACGAGATTCGCGCCGGCTCGCAGCGCCTTGGCGGCGTCGGTCGGTGCGTTCGGATCCACCTCGGCGACCGAGGTATCGCGGGCGATCGCAGTCGGCTTGCTCCAGCTCCGGCCCTGGTCGGTCGACTTCACGAACGCGAAATGCACGTCCGAGGTTATGGTGCCCGCCGGGTCGGTGTAGGTGATCGAGTCGAAGAAGTCGTAGAGGGTGCCGGTCCGGGCGTCGGCGACGATAACGTTGCCGATGGTCTGCGTGTTGGCGGTCACGCTGGTATCGACGAATACCTCGGGCTTTGTCCAGGTCCGGCCGTGGTCATGGGTGATGGAAATGAACGCCGGGCCGTTCAGGGAGCTGGCGGTCTGGTCGAGCCGATCCCAGACCTGATAGGCATAGCCAGGATGGTTCGGGTCGGCGGTCACCGAGTTCTTGTCGTTGCCGAACTCGGCCGAGGTGTCCTGAATAATCGGCTGAATGTTCGTCCAAGTCTTGCCGTCGTCGGAGGAGGTAGCCGCGGCGACAGCGGTACTCGGGTCGCTGACGTTGAACACCAGACCGCTGGCATACGCGACCCCGTCGGGCCCGTAACTGACCCACACGTCCGAGGCCCGCTCGTAGTTCAGCCGATGCTCGGCACCACCCGCGCAGGCGTCGAACGGCAGTGCGGACTTGGTGAAGTGCGTGCCGTCGTGGCTGAAGCTGGTGCCAAGGCCATGGGAGCCGCCCGCCGCGGACCACCGATCCTGCTGGTAGGACGCGATCGTTCGCCCAGGCTTGCGGGGATTGACCGCGACCCACGGCTCAGCTTCGGAGCCGGTCTGCGCGACCGCGCCAGGGCTGGCGCCGACCGTACATCCGGCGAACAGACTCGGCCCCGCCGAGACCGACTCCACGTGGCGGTTGGCCGAGACCGACGCAACAGATTGGTTGTCGCCGTCGTCGGCCCACGCGTTCCCGCCGAGCACCGCACTGATCGCGATAGCCGCACACAGGGCCAGCGGTATTTGTGGCTTCATTCGAGGTTCCTCCAAAAATCAAGCGCCTGTACGCGCCATCAGCGACCAGCAGATCTATCCCGCCAGCGCCCAGAAAAACGATAGGACCCACGGCGCTCAATTCCTCAATTCCCCACTTCCCACAATTCCCCAATCGCCGTCAGAAGTTTTCCCGCGACCGCTCGAGGTTGCCGCCGACTATGCGTCCGGCGAACAGGCTTCGGCCACGCCGAGACCGGCCTGAAGAGATGGTTGCCGACTGCGCGGCCTGCCGTGTACCGCGAGGTGCGGCGGTAGCTGACCCGCACCCCGCTTCGATCGGCGGTTGGTGAACCAGCCACGGCCGGCCCGTGGTCGCTTCGGCGGTCGCTACCTCGCGGTCGGTGGTGCCGTCGATGTGGTCGAGGGGTGAACGCACCTTCACCTGCACGGTGTGCGCTGATCACCTACGGCACCTTTTCGCTAGGAAAGTCTGTGCGCGATCGAACGGCGCAGCTACATCGACGCCGTTATGGCATAGCTATCGGCAGCGTCGTCGGACTCGGTGCGGCAGCTGCTCGGATCCGGCGCTACCCACGCCTTCTTCGCCTACAGTGCCAGGGCCGAGAAGGGCCGAATCATGTTCGGCGTGTGGAAGGTACTGCGATGACCACCTCGCCCGCCGCGATGGGTGATCCGATGCTCCCGTCACCGAGTGCGTGGCGGTTCGTCGCGGTGTTCGGCATGAGCTGTTCGCGATCCCAGCGCACCCTCGTCGTGCGGCTGAAGCGGAACCGCTTCCGCAACGCGGCGTCGAGTCAGATCGACGACCCCTCATGGCTCTTTTTGGGCGGTGGACCCGGCACGCACTTGGGTGGTCAGCGTCTTGCTGCCGACTGAGGAAACTCGGAATCCCAGTACGAATCGGCCGCAACACCGTCGCAGGGAACACACATAACGGTTACGCCGCCGAGATCGCACGCCAACAGAATTGACGGTCGCGTCGGGGCCGCCGCCTGTACGAATCGGGTAAGTGGTGGTGAGGAGTTCGTCGCCGCGCTATCGGCTAATTCAGGAACAGACCAGCCGGGCATGCCGTTGACACGGGGTTCAGGTTTCCGGGGCGGAATTGTCTCCAATAGCCCGTGACCTGGATGTACAGCAACAATCGCGGAACTCGTTCGGAGTGCGCGGCGACATGCGTGCCTATTGTTCGGAATCGTAGGCCTTGGGAAGAAATCAGGGATAGTACACGGAAGACCGTCGCCAAAACGGCTACGGCGGTTCCGACAGATTGAGCGAGGACGAAGATGGGAAGAGTTAAGGCCTTTTTCAGCTTGCTGCCATTTCCGTAGTGGCGGCTGGTGTTATGGCGGTATCCACAGGAACGGCAGCTGCGTATCCCAGTGCGTTGTGCGATAGGGCCCACGCGGGCGCCTACGCGACCGGCGACGGAGGCAGGTCTGTATGGCAGTGCCGCTTTGTTAGTCGCTATGTCGATCAGCCTTATTGGGGTTGGGTCCTGATACAGGGCACCGGTACTTCCCGCTGAACGCTGCGCCGGAGGCTGTCTGGGCCGGGAGCGGTGTGGAATACCCGAAGGTTCGGGCGTGGGGTGCGTCCGTGATCCGATGCCCGAACCCTCGTCGCACCGCGTTCCGAGCCCGCCCCATATGCGGTCAACGACTCGCCCCGGATGCGTTGATGCTCAGTGGATTCCACGCCGGGAAGTGACCGGCTGGCGCCTCGGTCAGGGTATCGTTTGAGGGGCTGTACCGCAGTGGACGATGCTGGAACGCGAAGGGGAGATTGACAGTGACGTCGGAGAGCCCGCTAGTGGTAGTTGCGACGTTGATCGGCTGCTGATGGGTGCGGCACCGGGCAATCCCGGGGCGGGTGGTTCACCCCGCAAGGTATTTACCCAGCAGTTCAACAGCTTGTGGGAATACGCGGGTAATCCCATTCTCGATCGTGTGGCGCGTACGGCCAACGAGCGGATGGGACCGACCAAGCCTCGTACCGGTTCTGGTGGTGCGCCGGTCACGGTCCAGCGGCTCAGCGAATGGCGCAATGGTGTAATCCCGGCCCGGTGGGATGCGTTTCTACCAACACTGCTGACGTTGATCGACATGGCCAAACGGCCCGATGGGCAGCCACCGGCAGGTCTTCTCAGCGTGGGAAGCTGGCAGCGTCGGTGGTCCGAAGCCGATTCGTGGAAACCTCCGCCAAACCTTGATTGCCCGTATCAGGGACTGGCCCCCTACCAGCTCGCAGACGCCGAGCGGTTCTTCGGCCGCGACCGCGCGACCGGCGACCTGGCGGAGCTGGTTCGCTCGACCGACCAGGCTGGTGGCGGGATCGTCGTGATGTTCGGTGCCTCCGGAGCGGGCAAATCCTCTCTACTAGCCGCAGGGCTGATCCCCGCCCTCGGACCCGAGTGGTCAAGCACCGTCATCACACCGGGTCCCGACCCTGCCGCGACCGTGATCGAGATCCCGCCTCAAAGTGTTAATCGGTGCTTGGTGATCGTCGACCAGTTCGAGGAGTTGTTCACCGCGGCAGCCGAAGACGATGTCGGCCGGGGGTTCATCGACAGGCTGCAGCGTTGCACCGACCGGGGCATCACGGTGGTGGTCGCGGTGCGGGCCGATTTTTTCGCTTCCTGTCTGGACTATCCGGTGCTGGCCGAGGCCATCACCGGACGCCCTTTCCTGCTGGCGGCGATGAGCAGCGATGAGCTGATCGAGGCGATCATCAAACCGGCGGCCTGGGCGGAACTGCGACTGGAACCGGGCCTTGTGGAGGTGATCCTGACCGAACTGAGCGGGCTCGGAAACCTCACCGACAGTGACAGTTCGGGTGCGTTGCCACTGTTGTCTCACGTAATGGAGGCGATCTGGCAGCGCAGCAAGGGACGCAAGCTGTCGGTGGCTGGATACCGCGCCGCGGGCGGAGTCGCCGGATCCGTGGCTCGCACCGCCGCTACTGTCTGGCAGACACTGGACGGCACTCAGCAGGCAGCGGCCAAGGACATGCTGCTGCGCATGGTCACCGTCGGCTACGACACCCGCGATACTCGGCGCCGCGTCGCCCGCGCTGATCTGCTCGCGCACACCAGTGACCCCGCCGCGGCTGCGGCGGCGCTGGAGGCACTGGCCCGGGCGCGACTGATCACCCTCGATACCGATACCGCGGTCCTGACCCACGAGGTGGTGATCGACGCGTGGCCGGAGTTGCGGAAGTGGATCGAGGCCGACCGCGAAGGCCTCCTCGTGCGCCAGCGGGTCGCCGCCGACGCCGCGGAATGGGACGCTGCTCGACACAGCCGAGCGCTGTTGTATCGAGGTGCCCGGTTGGCGCAGGCGCGTGAACATCAGCCGAGTACGACGGGGCCCAGTGGTGAATTCCTCCTCGCCGGTATCCGGCAACGCCGCCGGTTGATCGCCGCGCAGGGCGGGCTCGCGGTGGTGGTGGTCGTACTGGTGGTCGCGGCGCTGATCAGTGTCGTGCGCGCCGACAGCTCCCGCCGCGAGCGCGACGAGGTCTTCTTCACCACCGTGCTGAGCGAGGCCGACCGCCTGCAGAACAGCGAGCCAACACTGTCGGCCCAGCTGGCCCTGCTCGCCAATCGACTACAACCCGGCAACCCTGAAGCCGCCGCGCGTCTGATCGCGAGCCAGAACCTGCCCGTGGCACACACCTTTACCGACCACAACGGAGATATCAGTGAACTGACATACCTCGACAACGGTCTGCTGGTCACCGCAGGCGACGATCAGATCAGTATCTGGAACGTGCGGGATCCAGCCGTCGTCACCCCGATGGCAACGATCCCCGCCCAGATCACCAGTCTCGACGGGCACGGATCGACGCTGATTGTGGGCGGGAAAGACCACACCGTGCGAATCTTTGACCTGTCCACCCCTCAACAGCCCCGCTTGTCACAATCCATCGATATCGGGTCCCCGATTGATGGCCTGGCGTTATCGCACGACGGGCGTACTCTCGCCATCAACCATGATGAGCAGGTCACGGTGTGGGATGTCACCGACCCGCAGACAGCGAAACCTCGCTCGTCTCCTCTCACCGTCGGTGAGAAGGTCTACTCGCTGGCATTCAGTAGCACTGACAAAGCGCTGCTGACGATGAGCGCGGTGACCCAAGGCTTGCTCGGTCAGATACGCACCGTCCGACTGTGGGACCTGGATTCGCCCCAAAACCCTGGAACACAAGTCGCTCAAGTCGCCGACGGACGACTGTCTGCAGATGTCTCCGCCAGCGCACCGCTGCTGGTGGCCGCGGGCCGATTGTCGTCGCAGCCATCGGGCAGCGACGGCGAAATCACGTTCTACAACATCGAGGACCCGCACCATCCCGCGCCTGCCGCCGCGAACTTCGCCATCCCCTCGGACTACGACCTGATCGGCGTCACACTCAGCCCCGACGGCCGGACCCTCGCGACCGTGACAACCTTCGGCACCACACTGTGGAACCTCGCCGACCTCACTCACCCCACCCCGCTGGGACCCCCGCTGGCAGCCGCAGCGACCTGCCCCGGCGCATCGGGCAACCAGCGATGCTCCACGGTACCGACAGCGGCAGGTTTCAGCCCCGACGGACGCTACTTCACGATCGCCACCGGCGGCGGCACGATTCAGCAATGGTCGCTTCCGAGCACTACTCTGGCCGGGCAAGCCGGACAGATCCAGCCCCCGGCGATCAGCGCCGACGGCACCCGGATGATTACCACTGCCCACGGCGTCGCCGCCCACATCTGGGACATCCACGACCCCGCCGCGCCGCGGCTGCTCGGCACCATCGACAACGTCACCGCAATCACCGGCACGTCCGGCACCAGCTATCCGGTTCTCAGTTTCGACGGCCAGTTCGCGGCACTGTCGATCGACGGGGTGGTCACACTCCTCGATATCTCCGATCCGAGCAGACCTCGTGAGACGCACCGTTTCCCGGAGGCCGCCGGTGTCGCGTTCGCCCTGGACCGGCGTGCCTTGGTCACCTTGTCCCGAGGGCCGGTCGCGGGGTTGATCGCCTGGGACTACTCCAACCCCGACCGGCCGGTGCAGCGTAGTGCCCCGATCGTCGTGCCGTCATCGAAGCAACTGGTGCGCACAGGATTTCAGCTAGCCGCCAGCCGCGACGGCAAAACTGGTGTCACACTCGCCGACAGACTCAACGTGTGGGACGCACCGCTGTCGCTCGAGCACTCGACTGGGCCGATCGGCACCGCCATCGCCGACTGGCAGGGCGACGGGGGCGGGCTCGCGGTGAGTCCCGACCACCGCACCGTGGTGGCCGGATGGGACGCCGGGACAGCCCGAGTCTTCGACATCACCGACCCGGGAACCATTCGGCCACTCGGGGATCCGCTGCCAGCGAGCAGGAGCGCGGTCTCCTCAGTGGACATCAGTCCTGATGGCCACCGCCTGGCGACCGCCGGTACCGACTCCACCGTCAGGCTCTGGAACTTCACCGACCCCGCACACCCCATCCCCTACGGCCCGTCCCTCACCCCGCCCGGCTCGGATCGATGGCAGGTCGCATTCCATCCGAAAGCCGACTACCTCATCGGCGCCGGCGGCCAAGGCACACTACGACTCTGGGACCTCGAGCCCGACCACGCCGCACACCGCATCTGCGCCCTCACCGCCAACACCATCACCACCGACCTCAGCATCTACCTACCGGGACAGAAACTGCCCACACTGTGTCCGTGACCGCTAGTTCGACGGCGATGCGACAGCGGAGTTCGGACTGGTTCGCGAAGTCCCGCCGGGACGGCTGCGTTCGGCAATGAAGGGCAATTCGACAAAGGAGCACCATGCGACAATTCACCCGGCGCGCCACACTCGGCCTTGTGGCGACTGGTGTCGCGGGCGCCGTCATCGGCCGACCTACACCTGCCGGCGCTCGACCCGCGCCGCCTGTCGATCTGCCACCGCTGGGTCACGAATTCCTCTGGGGCGTCGGAGGTTCCGGATTTCAGAGTGAAGGTCACACCCCCGACAGCCACCAGCGGCGGCTGTTCACCGACCGCACCGCACTGGCTCGATTCCCCGATTGCGTGGACTTCTACACCCGGTACGCCACCGATATCGCACTGGCCGCGGACCTCGGGGTCGGGGTGTATCGCATCAGCATCGAGTGGGCGCGGCTGCAGCCGAGGCCTGGCGAATGGGACGAGGCCGGGTTCGAATTCTATGACCGTGTGCTGGATGCCATGACTGCCCACGGCATCCGGCCGATGCTCACCCTCGACCACTGGGTGTATCCGGTGTGGATCGCCGAGCGTGGTGGCTGGGGTGATCCGGGCATTGTCGATGCGTGGCTTGGCAATGCGCGCAAAGTTGTGGACCGCTACGCACGCCGAGACCCGCTGTGGATTACGGTGGCCAATCCAGGCGGATACATAAAGTTCGAAGCGCGTGACACCCTGTCGGCCGCCGACATTCCGGCGATGGCGTTGCGGCTGGCCGATGCGCACAACGCCATCTACGACCACATCCACCAGGTGCAACCGGGCGCGCAGGTGACCATGTCGATCAATGACGGGGCAGCCACGATCGAGGATGCTACGGAAAGCCTGATCCTGGATCAGGTCGTCGACCGCTTGGATTTCGTCGGTCTCGGTACCTACCTCAGTTTCTCGCTGGACACTCTGCCGCAGCTGGCAGAACACGCACTGGTCGACCCGCAGGAACTGAGCAGTCCGCTGGCGCACGCGGTACAGCCGGAGTCGATGTATTACGCGCTGCACTATTGCGCACGCCGATTCCCCGGCAAACCGGTGTATGTGGTGGACAACGGGATAGCGGCATGGAACGGATGGCGAGAGGACGGGTACAGCCGCTCCGACCACCTGCGCGACACCGTCTACTGGTTGCAGTGCGCTCGCGCCGACGGCATCGACGTAAGCGGATACACCTATTGGTCACTCACCGATAGCTTCGAGTGGGGCTCCTACGATCTGCGCTTCGGCCTCTACACCGTCGATGTCGCTACCGACCCCACTCTTACCCGTAAGCCCACCGACGCTGTCGCCGCTTATCGCGTCATCACCGCGTCTGGTGGCGTACCGGGCAACTACCGACCCACGCGGCCGCCGGCCGCCTGCTCGTTCGTCGACATCCCGAGCAGCTGCACCGACCCGGTGACCGTGCCGCACTGAACACCAACGACACGCGCACCCGAGCAGGACCCCGCTGAACCGGTCAGCGATCACCACACTGGCAGGGCGTGTGTCTGCGCGAGAACGCGGCGAGGGACCTTCCCCACGCTTGAACGCCCAGCAACCGGATTCGCCTTGCTGGGCATTGGGCTGCCCGGATGCTGTGGTTCACTGCCCGATCCGCTGGATCCGGCACAACCTTGCCGTTGTGGGATCGCCGTCGGCTCCTATCGCTCCGGTGTCGATAAGCGTGATGAGGCGCTGCTGTAGCACGTAGTCGGCAACCTGGAACCGGTGCTCGGCCATGGCCTCGCTGATCGCCTGGGTCATCGGCTTAGGTTTCGAGTCGATATGAGCGAGCAACGAGTTGTCGAACTGATCGATCGGTGCGGACACCAACGCCGACTCCGACACCACGCGAAACGGTGCTTCTTCGGCGCACAGCATCGTCCAATGTTCGGCCATAGCATGATGTTCGTTGTCACCGAGCAATCGTTCGGACTTGAGATAGGCGCCGATCTCGCCCGGTGCCAAGGCGCTGACGACCCCACCCCCATCGGTGCCGTCAGCGGGCCCGGTCACCTCGATCGTGTACAGCGGGCGCGTTCGAAATCTGTCAGTGAGGAACAGATAGTTGGCGTACTCCTGGGCGGACCGGCGACCGACCCAGGCGATCAGCTGGGCATCGGGATCATCTGCAGCAAGCGGCGACAGATCCGCATCGAGTGAGTTCCATAAGCACAGGCAGTCGCGCCCCATGTCACCGGTGAAGGTGGCCATCCACCAGGCACGCCTGTCACCTCGGCCTATGGGGCCACAGCTCAGATCATCGTGGTAGGTCACAACATCGGCGACTTGGTCGCCGAGCACATTCAGCGCCGCGCGAATCGCGGCCGCCGACGTGGCGTTAGGGGCGATGTGGACGGTAGTCACGTGTGAATAGTCTCCTCTGCGCTCGACGGCCACGGGCGGCATCCCGCCCGTGGCCGCACATGCTAGTAGTACAGTGCCCAGCTTCCGCTCGAGGTTTCCTCGCACCACAACGTATTGCCGTACCAACCCTCGTCCGCGTACCACTGCCCCCAGTAGCTGCATTCCGATTCCGTGTTGTACAAGCGGATCACCCGGTTCCACGGGATAGTTTGCTGTACGGGGCGTTGAACCTGGTACTCGATGGTGCTGACGGCGTTGGCGGGCGACACCGCATTGGCGGTGCCGAAGCTGAGCAAGACGATACCGACGATCGCCAATCCGTAAAGAATCTTGTACATGGCATTCCTTCACATGAATACGAAACGATCCGAAATACCCGGCCGGGCGTATCCGACGTTAAAACGTCTGCACCGCAAGGCGTGCGGGATAGAGCACCCGACCTTGGCCTTATAGCAGATCAAAGGCGCTGTACGAGCTTTCCTGCCCGGAATAGGTACGCCGTTCTGCGGCTACATGATTCGAGGGTTCGACGGTCGAGAAACCAATCAGCCGGTGTTTGCGCCCCTGTCAGGATTCCGGGGCGGAATGCTCGATCACCCACCTGAACTGCAGGTTTCGTGGCCGCACGGGCTGGAACCCGTGCACGGCGACGACCGGCGGATCTAGCGTCAGAAGTCGCCGGGGTACGGATTCCGGCACCAGTAGCAGTAGGTGTCCAGGCCGGAACTGATGGCGACAATCAGTGAAGGTAATCGGAAGGGGAGTTGATGTCACAGGAAAATCGGCGTCCGGGTCTGCCTGATGCAAACGAGCTCTACCGCACCCTTGCCCGCACACACAGTCCGGAAGCCGCCGCGCTGGTCGTTCACGCCGTCACCGGCGTGTGGCCGACCGATCAGCAGCAGATCGAATGGATCGTCACCCGTTCTCGCACATGGGATATCGCATCATGACCACGCCACCGCCAACAGCGCAACCCGCCGCGCCCGAGCGGCGAACCTGCGGCTTGGACCGATCGCGATCCTGCCGCCGGTTACGGCGCCTGGGTGCCATCCTGGCCACGGTCTTCGTTGCGGCGACGCTGTTCGGCGGAACTATCGCCCATGCAGACGAAATGGGAACCCTCACCGAGGCTCAGTACAGCAACGCTGCGGGCACTCGTCACTACTTCCTCTACACCCCTCCTGGCGATGTGGCGGGTCGCCCGTTGCTGGTGTGGCTGCACGGCTGCATGGTCCGCGGATTCACCGACGAAGAACAGTTGGCCGGGCTACGCCCCGACCCCACCGATAACGACATGCTCGCAGTGGCACGGGAGCGGAACATGGTGGTGGTCTTTCCCATCCAGACACCGGCTTCGAACCTGCTCGGCTGCTGGAATTTCACCGATGATGCCAACCAGCACCGCGACGCCGGTGAACCCTCGATCATCGCCGGTATCACCGAGACCGTGCGCACCCAGCTCAACCTCGATCCCAGCCGCACCTACATCATCGGGCACTCCGCCGGCGCACTCATGGCCACGATCATGGCCGCAGCATATCCCGACATCTACACCGCCATCAGCGTGTGGTGTGGCGGCGCCTACCGCTTCGGCACCGACCTCACCGGCCGGGCCGCGTTCAATGAAATGGGCCCGCGCGCCCGACCGATGCCGGTACTGCTCGTCGAAGATGCCACCGACCCGAAAAGCCCTCCCTTGATCGGCCGACTCGCACTCGGGCAATGGCTCGGCACTGATCAACTCGCGCTCGGACAGGACACACCACTGCCGAATCCGGTGTCGGTCCAACGCCACAACCCTGACCCCGACTCCGGATTCGATGACGCACGGACCTTGGAGACCTACCAACTCGGCCCGGTACAAGTCCAGCTACTAACCCTCGACGATGGCGGTCACGAACTCACCGGCAATGGCACCGGAGCCCTCTGGCAGACCATCGATTTCCTCCTGCAATATCAACGTCCCTAATAGCAAGCCCGGTTGCAGTCGCGGAGGGGACGACTGCAACCGGGCTTACGTGGATCCCGTCGCATTCTGCAGGCTAGTCCGCCGGCAGACCGGCGACGGTATTCATCGACGTCAGATATCGCGGAACCGGACACTCCAGCTGCCGTCGGCTACCCGGTCGGCCCAGCACGCACGGTCCGATCTGTTGCGCTAGCTAGACTCGATCGAGCTATTCCTCAACATTGGATATCCGAGGATGCCAGCAGTGTGGGGTACCTGTGTTCGAACCGCACCTCCTCCTGGATCGGACACACACCCAGCGAATAACAACCCACCAATATCTGGCACGTTCGGCTCGCGGCGGCGCCGCGCATGCCGCCCGCCGCGCCGCCGCCGACAAGGACGCCGCTGCCACCGCCAAAGCCGCCGCCACCAAGGCCGAGGTTGCTGCTGCCGTGTTGTTCACGAGCGGCGGTTACTTCGGCGACGGTCGTGCTTTATGCGGCCGGTAAGTCCAAGGGGCACAACGGTTGCCACGGCGAGCAGTGCGGTGGTGCGGCGATGGCGGTGGAACGGAAACGTGCGCGCTGGATACATGCCCGGAGTCGAACAAAGCCACGTCGGCTGGAATACCTTTTGTTTCATGCTGGTTCGAACGAGCAGGCTTCGGCGAGGAGGTTTGCGCGAGGTCTGTCGCCGTGCACAGCGGCGGTGCGCGGCATCGATTGCGCGCCCGAAGCGTAAAACACTGGCTACCTTTGTATCCGAGGGCTTGGATCGCCTGATGTCTGACCAATTGGCTCTGTCCGTCATCTGTGACGGCACTTGTTCATGGACGCCGACGGACGGGCCTGCTGAGCGAGGTCGATGTTCACGAGTTTCGACGGCACCCCTCTTGCTCGCCAGCCCTTTATGGCCAAGCAGAGCAACATATTTCGGGCCGACGGCCGTTCTTGGGCCGTTTGGTGGCGGCAACCTCCTACGTGCCCGCTGATGCGCTGCTGATTCGGCCCGACGGCTATATCGCCTGGGCCGCAGATGGTTCCGACCCCTCCGGCATAGCCCGACTCGAAGCCGCGATCACCCGATGGTTCGGTTCCGTCGCTCGCTGAGCGCGTGGTCGGCAGGGCGAGATGCGCTGCGGTTCAGGATATTCGGGAATGTCGACGCGAGGATATCGCGGATATCCGGCCGCTGGGCACGGTCGGATATCGCGCCGGTGGAATCCGCTGTCACCACGTCCCATGGCGGCGTGACTCCCGGATCGTAGAGGTCACCGCATCGATAGCGGCATCGGTGGTGGTCGCGTGGACCGACAGACGCAGTGCGCTGGCGTGCACGGTGGCGGTGACGCCCCCGGCGGCCAGACGCTTGCCCAGTTGTGTCGGCTGGTGATCGGGAAGTGCGAAGGAGAGGATCCCGGCACGGTGAGCGGGGTCGCGTGCGGAGCGGATCATCGGGTCGAGAGGGAGTAGCGCTTCGTGTAGCGAGTCGAGGCGTTCGCCGATTCGGCGTTCGATCCAGGCGGGGCCGACGGATTCGACCAGCTCGAGAGCGGCGGCGAATGCGGCATGATCGACCGGGCTGAGATTGGTGATGGAAAATCGCGCGGCACCGGGCGCATGCGGGTGAATCAGCCCGTCATACTGGGTGGGATCTACTGCGCCGGTCCATCCTGAAAACAGTGGATCAACTCGTTCCAGCGCTCGATCCGAGAGCGCGAGAAATCCGGTGCCCCAGCCAGCGCGCAGCCATTTCTGCCCACCGACGACGAGAATGTCGCACACCTCCCACGGTTGGGTTGTCACCCCGAAGCCCTGGATGCCGTCGACGATCAGCAGCCGCCCGCCGATGACATCCCGAATACCGGCGAGGTCGGCTCGATAGCCGGTGGCGAAGTCGACGGCGCTGACCGACACCGCCGTGGTATCGGGGCGCAATTCCTCGGCGATCGCTTCCGGCGTCATCCGGCCGCCGGGCGGGGCGAGCACGCGCAGCCGGATCCGGCCGGCCTGGGCGGCGCGTGCCAAGGGGTAGTGGTTGGCCGGAAAGTCGCTGCCGCTCACCAGGACTTCTCCGGTCGCCGGTCCATGCGGGATGGCGAAGGCCGCCTGGAACAGCCCGGTCGAGGTGTTCGGAATCAGCACCACCGATGATGGCGCGAAGCCGGACAGCCGCGCCACGGCACGGATTGCTCGGTCGGTCGCGCCCATCAGGTCATCGACCGTTGCCGGGCCTGCCATCGCACCTGAATGCATCGCGGCGGCGCTCGCGGCAACCACGGCCCGCGATGGGGGACCGTACCGCGCGAAATCGAGGTAGCCGGTTGTTTCGGAGAATTGCGCCAGGTACGCGGCCTGCGGGTGGGTCATGGGTGCACCCTCGCCAGGAATTGGCGGGTACGGCTGTGCGTCGGCTTACCGATGACCTGCTCCGGCGGGCCCATCTCGACGACGACCCCCTGGTCTATGAACACCACCTGGTCCGCCACCTCCCGGGCGAAGGACATCTCATGGGTCACGACGATCATGGTCATGCCCGCACGGGCGAGTTCGGCCATCACGCTGAGGACCTCGCCGACAAGCTCTGGATCGAGCGCGCTCGTCGGCTCGTCGAAGAGGATCAGCTTGGGCTGCATGGCCAATGCCCTGGCGATCGCCACCCGCTGCTGCTGTCCGCCGGATAGGCGGCCAGGGTATTCGTCGACTTTGTCGGCGAGTCCCACTCGGTCCAGCAGCTCCTTTCCCTGCTGCCGCGCCTGCGCCCTCGGCACGCCCTTGACCTTGACGGGCCCCTCGATCACGTTCTCCAGCACCGTGCGATTCGGGAACAGGTTGAACCGTTGGAACACCATGGCGATCTGGGCGCGTTGCTTGGCGATCTCGCGCTCGCGTAGCTCGTGCAGCCTGCCGCCGCGCAACCGAAATCCGATCGGGTCGCCATCGACCCAGATCTCCCCGGAATCGACCGACTCCAGATGGTTGATGCAGCGCAGAAAGGTGCTCTTGCCCGCGCCGGAGGGACCCAACAGCACAACAACCTGACCTCGGCGGACGGTGAGATCGAGACCCTTGAGCACGTCGACGTTGCCGAACCGCTTGTGCACCGACACGGCTCTGACCAACACGTCGGGGTCCTGCGTGGCTGCGTAACTTGTTCGCTCGCTCATGATTTGGTCCTGACCATCGGAGGGGTGCCGAGGGATCGCCCGATCAGCCGCCACGGTGTTCGGATTCCACTCGTTCGGTCCGAAGCCGAGTACCTACGTTCGAGGAAGTACTGGCCGACGCTTGCCGCGCTGACCACCACCATGTACCAGATCGCGACCGTGAAGAGCGTCTCCATCGGATTCAGGCTGTGCGAGGTCAGGTTTTGGGATGCCTTGATCAGTTCCACGTATCCGATGACCGATGCCATCGAGGTTCCCTTGAGCATGTTGATGAAGTCGTTGCCGGTCGGCGGGATGATCACGCGCATCGCCTGCGGCAGAATTACCCGGCGCAGCACAGTGGCGGGGGGCATACCTATCGACTTGGCGGCCTCGACCTGTCCCTTGTCGACGCTGTTCAGCCCGGCGCGCACGATCTCGGCCATGTAGGCGCTTTCGTTCAGCCCGAGCCCGAGCAGTGCGGCGACGAATACCGTCATCAGGACATTGGCCGACTGGTCGAGCACGGTGATGTCGACGAACGGGATCATGACCGTGATGCGCGGAAAGATGAACGCCAGATTGAACCAGAGCAGGATCTGCAGCAACACCGGCAAGCCGCGGAACAACCAGATGTAGCCGCTGGCAAACCAGCGCGCGACCGGATTGCGGGAGGCCCGCATCAGCGCGACAGCCACGCCGAGAACGATCGCCCCCGCCTGCGCGACGACGGCCAGGAGGATCGTATTGACCAGGCCCTCCAGAATGATTGGCTCGGTCAGCAGCGCGGGTATGGACGGGTAGTCGATCTGACCTTGCGACATCGCATATCCGAGCGCGCCGAGAAGTACCACGATCAGCACGCCGGATATCCATCGGCCCCAATGCCGCAGGGGGACTTTGGGCAGCAGGGTGACAGCGGGCGCTTCGTCCTGCACCGTGTCAGCCGGCATTGACGGTTACTTTCTGGAGCGCGCCCGAGGTGATCTGCCAGGCATCGAGGATCTTGGTGTATGTCCCGTCATCGACGAGGGACTGCAGTGCCTTCTGCAGTGCCTGTGTCAGCGCCTTGTTGTCCTTGGACAGACCGATCCCATATGGACCGCCGTTGAGCGGCGCCAGATCGACAGTCTCGAAGAACTTTCCGTCACCGGCGGTCCGGGAGATATACGCCGCGGAAGGCAGATCGTTGAGGATCACTGCGATTCGGCCGGAACGCAACTGTTGCTGGTTCTGTGCATCGCTGCTGGTGTCGGTGACGGCGAGGGCAGGTTTGCCCGCTGCCGCACAGTGCGTACTCTGCGACTTGGCGAACTCCTGTTGACTGGTTCCGGTGACCACCGCGATGGTCTTGCCGCACAGATCATCCACAGTGTGGATCTTCTCGGGATTGCCTTTGGCCACCATCATGGTGATGCCCGAGGTGAAGTAGTCCACGAAGTCGATTTTCTGCTGGCGTTCCTTCGTATCGTTCATGCCCGCGATGGTCGCGTCGATGCGTCCGGTCTGCAGACTGGTGATCAGCGAATCGAAGGACATGTCGCTGTAGGCGATGCCGAGGCCGAGCTTCTTCGCGGCGGCCGTAATGAGATCGACCTCGAACCCGACGGCCTTCTTGCCATCCGCGCCATAGAAGTTGTTCGGTGGCGACTGCACATTCGAGCCGACCGACAGGGTGCCCTTGCCCTTGATCGCGGCGGGCACCTCGCCGGCGAGTACCGGATCACTCTGCACAGCGTTGACGATCGCGGAGTTGTCCGGGATCGCCGATCCGGCACGATTCGAGCCTGCGGTGGACTCGCCGCCACGGCAGCCCGTGACCAACAGGACACCGGCCAGCACGACAAGGGTTGAGTAGCGGCGCAGGCGCGCCGTTGGGTGGGTCACGGGATCTCCTTTGATCTGTGTTCGACGATGAATGTGCTGAATTTCGCGCCCAGCCGGGCGAACTCATCGCCTGATGTGCCCGGACTCCCTGACGATCAGACGAGTCGGGACGACGACGTGTCGCGGACTGTCGGTCCGCCCGCCGATGCGGTCGAAGAGCATCTCGGCCGCGCGCGCCCCCATGTGCTCGGCGTCCTGGGCGACCGTGGTGACGGCGGGGCTCAGCAGATCGGCAAGGTCGAATTCGTCGAATCCGACGTAGGCGGCCGACAATTCGGGAGCGCACCGCAGATGACGGATGAGAGCCAGGGTGGCACGGTTGTTTCCAGTGACCACGGCCGTGACTGGGTCGGGCCCGCTGGCCCACCGCCGCCAGATCTCGGCCTGGCTTTCCGGTTTGTGTAAACCCATTCCGACGAGGCCCGTCGCGTCCAGGCCGTGCTTTTGGCTGGCGGCGAGAAAACCGTCTCGACGACGGCCGGCCGTCCAGAAATGCTCGTCGTCGCCGAGGTAGCCGATCCTGCGATGGCCCAGTGCGACCAGATGGTCCACGGCGAGACCCACGCCGCCTTTGTTGTCGCTGACCACCGAATCGAACTTCGAACTCGAACTCGGCCGGTCGACGAAGACACACTTGGTTTCCGGTGTCAGCTGGGATTCGAGCTCCACCTCACCGGCAAGACTGGCTGCGACGATCAACCCGTCCACGCGGCGAGCGAGGAACGCGCTGGTGAGTTTCGCCGCGCGCGCGGAATCACCCTGCGCCGATCCGGCCAGCAATAAATAGTCTCGTTCCCTTGCCACCTGCTCGACGGCAGCCATGATGGTGCTGTAAAGGGGGCCGGTCAGGTCCTCCATCACCAGGCCGATGCTCGCGGTTGCGTTGCCCTGCCGGAGAATTCGCGCCCCATCGTTACGACGGAAGCCCAGATCGTCGATGGCCGCCCGAACCCGTTGCGCCGTCTCCTCCCGGACACCGGGCTCGCCGTTCACCACGCGCGACACGGTCATGAGCGAGGCGCCGGAGCGCCGAGCTACGTCCGCCATCGTCGGCCACCGACGCCGCTCACCCTGCGCCGGAAGGTCACGTTCTGGGTCTGGTAACGTTACCATCGACCAAAGGTGACGTGCCGGAAGTGCTTTGTCAACCCCCGCGCGGCTTCTTCTCGCCGATTTAGATGACCCCGGCAGCGCGCTGTTTCCGCGAGTGTTCGCTCCGGCCGATCTTCGGATAATCGCCGGTTTCGGGCCCGCTGGCTGTTCAGGTTAGGTCAACCGGGCTGCCAGCCGCTTCGCGTTCATGTAGGCGATCGCCTCGATGGAGATCATCGGGTTGACGCCCGACGCGGTGGGGAAGCAGGAGCCATCAGCGACAACGATATTGGCGACTTCCCAGGTGGCGCCGTCGGGGTTGGTAGCCGAGAGTCGCGGGGAACCGCCCATGCGGGCCGAGCCCATGATGTGCAGCGCGCCCATTGCGCAGCGCCCCGGTCCGTAGCCCGCATCGCGGCAGGAGGCGGCGAAATCGGCGTGCGAGCCGCGGCGGCCGGGTTCGTAGTCCACGCCGGCTTGATGGCCGGAGAAGATACGGCGTGCGCCAGCGGCCTCGAGAATGCTTGCGGCGCCTTCGATTCCGGTGTGCAGGTGGGCGGCGTCGTAATCCGACAGGCGGTAGTTGACGATCGGTTCGCCGGATTTGTCGACAGTGACGGTGCCCGAGTCGCGGTCACGGGTGATGATGCCGATCGGGGTGGTGCGAGCGAAGTCGAGCAGAGTGCGGCGGTGCGCGTCCGCACCGCGCCAGCCCATGAAGCCGAGAGCCAGGCCAGGATGGACCGGACCCGTCTCGTAGATGACGCCGTAGCCGTTGCCGTCGAGATTCGCGTGCTCACGGCAGATGCGCCCCTGCAGCGCGCCCTCCCAGCCCCGCAGTTCCTCGTCGAAGACGCCGAACACCGCGGCGGCCGGATGCAGGCGCAGGTGGCGTCCGATGTTCTCGTTGCGCAAACCGGATCGGCGCAGCAGTGCGGGCGTCTGCACCGCGCCCGCTGCGACGACGACGGCGCGGGCCCGCACCTCGAGCTGCACGCCGGACTCGGTAAGCGCTGAAACACCTTCGGCACAGCCATTTTTCACCTGGATGCGGCGAACGTTCGCGTCGACGACCAGTCGGGCACCGGCCGCGGCGGCATCGGCAAGCCACGTCTTGGTGACGGACTGTTTGGCGCCGACGCGGCAGCCGTAACCGCAGGAGCCGCATTCGATTCCGGCGTCGCAGGCGTCGGTTACGTTGCGCGGCAACGTACCCACTTCCCAGCCGAGTGCCCGCGCGCCGCGTTCCAGGACGCCGTCGCGGGCCGAGAGCGGAGAGCGGGTATCGGTGACCGTGAGTCGGCGTCGCACCACGTCGAGGGCCTCGCCGAACTCGGCCTCGGCGAACTGCGCCGCGCCTAGTTCGGCCCACTCCGCGCGGACGGAATCGGGGGTCGGCAGTGAGGTGCTCCAGTTGACGACGGTGCCGCCGCCTAGGCAGGTGCCGGCGACCAGGGTGATCTGCCCCTCGGCGGAACTGGCGCCTGGCGCGTAGAGCTGCTCCAGGGCGGTAAGTTCGCCCGCGCCGAAATCCCGGTCGTCGTAGTAGTTTCCGCGTTCGAGCACGATCACGTCGAGGCCGGCCTCGGCCAGTGCGGCTGCCGCGGTGCCGCCGCCCGCACCCGATCCGACGATCACGACATCGCAGGTGAGTGTGGTGTTCTCGGTGCATCGTGTCGGCGTCAGTGCCGGCTGTGGGGCGGTGCTGAGCGGCCCGGTCGGTGCGGGGTAACCGATCTCCTTCCACAACGGGTTGGTGCCCGTTGGACCCGGAGTCACGTTGTAGGCCAACAGCGCTGCTTGTTTGAGCGCTTGGAAGATCGCGCGCACGGGCGCCGATCGCGAATCGCCGAGCCGAAGCAGCGCCCGCTCTCGCTCCTGCTGCGACAGCGTGGAAAACCGACGCGGCCCGGCGCCGAGGAGCAGTCCGGTCAGCCGAGAATTCCACCACCCCAACAGCATTGCCAGCTGCTTGCGATCGGCCTCCCGTGGGCTGCGGCTCAACAGTCGCAGTACGGTGTCGACCCCGCCGAGTTCGCTCGCCGACGGCAGGGTCGATCCGTCGCCGGGAACGAACGTATCGCAGATCGTGCTCAGCGCTGCCCGCTGCTCGGCCGTAAGCTCCATCCGAAAACTCCCCTTCTCCCATGCCGGTCGAGTTAATCACGTCGGCCGTCCTTCGAGCGCCAATTGACGTCAAGATCCAGGTAGAAGCCCTGCAACAGCAGAATATTCATTCACTTGAGGTTTGGCCTCGCAGGCGTGAGTCAGCGCGTCCCACAGGTGACTTGCCGCAGCCCGGCGACGCGCGGGTAGTCGTCGCACCGTTCGACACCTGATGAAATCTGGCCTCGCCAGGCATCCCAGCCGCATCGGGACCTGCTGGCAAACAGTTCCAGGTACGGGCCGGTCGAGACGCGTTCGATGACTGCGTATTCCTCGTCGGATCGGTGTTGGTGATCGTGAACGGGAGCGAACATCCACACAGGTTGTCCGTGGTCGTTCACCTCTGCATTGCCGCGGGTACCGAGGATCAGATGTTCGGTCCTGCTGCGGAGATGAGTGTCGAGCCCGGGACAGGGTTTGATCCATGTCAGCGGCGCACGAGGAGCGAATTCCCAAGCCTCCAGCACCTCGTAGGCGGCCCGCAGCGTCACGGTGGTGCACCACATCCACAGGTAAGCATCAGATTGGGCGAGTTTGCTCACTGGTAGCGCCTTGAGCTGGTGCAAGGTCACCGGACCGTGGTAGCGAGGTGAGTTCAGGAGCTCATATTCAGCGAAGCCCCACGGCGGATCGGCCAGGATGGTGCGGTATCTGCGCGAGGTTCCAGGATCGGTGGCTCCGTCGGATGTCATGTGGTGCAGTGCCTTTCCTGCGCGGCTCGAGCGTCATGGACAGCGCCATCGGCGCATGCGTGTTGCTACGGGCGATGGGTCGTGAGGTTGTCGTCGGTGCCCAGGCAGCCGGGGATCAGACTGGATGTGATGGTCGATTCCATGGCTGGAGAAGCGTGGATCTCTGGGGTCACGCTGGTGCGCGATGACGACATTACGAATGGCCGGCTACCGAAAGCAGGGGTCGCTTTGGTGGTCGAGGCAGGAAACATGGTGGCAATGTTGGGGGAATTGGCGAATCAAAGGATGTTGCTCCCACTGAGCCCGGCAATGATGGAGCCCATGGAAATCTCAGAGTCCGTCGAACAGCTCTGTGTGGCGCTGGAGAACTACGCTCGCAGAGTTCGGGAGTTCACGCCGATCGCCTTGTCGAGCAGCGAACAGTCAGCTCTGGCGGTGCTGCGCGAGTTGGGTGATGTGGCAAGGCTTTCGGACGCGGGCTATCGCCAACAGTTGGCGGGGGATGTGGTGGCGACCGTGGTATTGATCGTCGAAGCGATCCATGATCCGATCCGTCGGCGCGTCGCTGAGGCAGCGTTGGCCACGAGGCCCGAGTTCTACAGCAAGAACGTGGGCCAACGCATGGCAGTGCTGGCCAAGGATTGGGTCTCTCCGGATATGTATAAGGACCGCCGGTCGGGGGTGCTGCACGATGTGGCGATGGCGCTCGCCATGGAGTTCGGTGGAGGGGCGAGAAGTCTGCCTCGATTGTGTATCGCCGGCGACTACGACGATCGCGGATTGGATGCCGATGCCGATGCGCTCGGCCGGGGGTTGGCTGAGCTGCCGATCAGGCTTGTTTCGGGCTATGCCGCTGCGGGGCAGCGGGTTGGCCGCGCCATGCTGGATGCGCTGTCGGACAGGGGAATGGTGGTGGACAGCGATCGCGTCACGCAGTACGCGCGAACGGTGAAGGATAGGTCGATCGAGAAGGACTATCCCGGCCACCTCGTCGCATACGGCAGGACGCAGGAAGACAAGCGACACCGGATGCTGCGTGACTGCAAGGTGGTCGTGTTGTTCGCAGGTGGCGCAGGTACCCGAGACGAGGCTCGGATTGCTGAGAACTATCGCATTCCGGTGATCCCGTTGGCATTCACCGGCGGTGCGGCCCAGCGCTATTGGCAGGAGCGGCGTCCGGCAGCCGAGACGATCATCCTCGGTGGTCATCTGGTGGATCCGGTGCTGTACGAGCAGCTCGGTCACCGACACGGTGATGCCGCGGTGCGGGCTGCGCTCGGCCTGGTCCGACAGGTGATCATGGCCGTGCCGGTCGACAGCTGCGCGATCGCACGCGGCTGACGGCGGTCCGATCCGTTCGGCGCTGGCGAGCTACCAGGCGAGTTGTTTGTTGAGCCAGGTGAGGAACGCGGGGTAGTCGGCGTTCGTTGCTGTCCAGGTGCTGTGGCCGTTGGGGTCGAGGAACATTCGGGCGTCGTCTTCGATTCTGAACCGGTGTCGGCGGGTGAAGGTGACGAAGGGCAGTCGGAGTGCTGCGGTCAGGGTAAGGGGGTCATGTTGGTGGGTGAATGGGTGAAAGGTGGTGTACCAGCGGTCTAGATGCTGTCGCAGCACGGTGGCCCATGCGGGTGCGTTCGGTGTGCACAGGTGACGATAGATGTCGTCGCCGGACCGGATCGCGATCGCGTCATTGGTCGTGACGTCGGAGATCACCAGGTGCAGATTTGTCGCGGCGTTGACAACGGTTATCGCGGCCTTGGGGTCGAGGCGGAAGTTGTGGCTGGCGCGACTGGGGTCGCGGTAGTTGATAGCTCCGCCGGTCTGGGTGATGAACAACTGGTCGGCCAACTGCGGATCGTTGGTCAATACATTCGCAAGGTTGGTCAACGGGCCCATACCGACCCAGCGGACAGGACCGCCGGTTCTGGCGCACAATGCGTTCACCGCTTGCCCGACATCGTCGGATTGCGTGGGGATCTCATCGGGGACGAGGTCCGCGACCACCCAATAGCGCGTGTCGTTGAGTTGTGCACCGCTGATGACGGGTATGTCGCGCCGATCAAGCAAGTCGAGCAGGTATCGAGCGAATCGAGCACGCCCACCGTCGTGTTCGTCGCTGGTGATCACCAATGCCAATTCTGGGACGGCGATCGCGGCGCAGATCAGTGCGATCGCGTCGTCGGGATCGCCGCCGATGTCTGTGTCGATGATGACCGGAGTTCCGCGCAGCGATCGTGGTGGCGGGCCGCCAGCGTGCAATTTGTCCGCAGTAAGCCCGAATCCGCGGTCGCGGTACCGTTCAGCGTGATCACTGATCGCGGCCCAGGTTTGGGCCGCGGACTCGATCCGCTCACCTTCGGTCAATGTTCTTCTCCTCTCGCGGCTGTTCCATGTTTTGTTTGAATGTCGGCGACATAAGCTCGCTTTCCGTCGAGCGAGTCGAGTTGCTGGTAGCCCCGCCACACCGCGTCGGTCTCGGCGGCGTCGAGGTCGCTTCTGCTGAGCGCGGATCGCAGCTCGGCGATGTGCGGGCGGTCGATTCGCCTGGCAAACGAACCAAGGACCTCGGCCAGGTCGGGGTGGATCTCGCCGCCGGATATCCAAC
The DNA here is from genome assembly GCF_040645995.1 of Nocardia sp. NPDC046473. Lineage (NCBI taxonomy): Bacteria > Bacillati > Actinomycetota > Actinomycetes > Mycobacteriales > Nocardiaceae > Nocardia > Nocardia sp. NPDC046473. Next base: position 171,783 of record NZ_JBEYZJ010000015.1, on the reverse strand, counting down.
GTCGCAATTCATCGACGAGTTCTTCGGCCTTCTCGTTCAGTTCTATATGCCAGTCGTCGCCTGCATCGCGCTGTCGTATGGCCTCGTAGGCGCGGTCTCTGACCGCGATCACCATGGCCTCGGCGGCGCCGAGCCGGGTCGCGGGATCCTGAAAAGCCGGGGAGATGTCGAGGGGGTTGAGCTCATGGACCGGGGGCACCTCCGGCTGTTGGAAGGGTTGACCATCGTCGTCGAACCGCGGCGAAGACCAAGGGCCGTGGAGGAGATCCTCGATGGCCAGAATCGCATCGGGGTGGGCGAAGGTCTGGTCGCGATCTTCCGGAAGTTTCTCGCGATCTTCGGGAGCCTGCTGGGTGCCCGGCTGACCGGTGGCGTCGGGGGCATCAATATGTAATGCATAACCGGTTTTGGTGTCTGGGTGCGGGTCTGCGGGCGATTGTTCGAAAAACAGATAGCGGCCGCGCCAGTTGGTGTCGGGATAGAGCGCCGCCAGGCCCTCCTGGCTGGAGCCTTTGCGGCTGGTGTCGACGACGGTAATGGTATGGCCCGGTTCGGTGACCGGCATAAGGTTGTTCTCCAGGTGCTCGGTGAGGGCGACCTTCGCTCCGACGATGTCGGCTGCGGATACGGCGTTCTTGTACTTGCGGAACTCGTCGATGTGGAATGTCTTGCCCGCGTTGACTTCATCGTCCTGAAGGGCCGGTTCGAGCATCAGCCGTGTCACCGGCAATGGGACACAGTGTTTGATATACAAATCGGGGTCGAGTGTGCCGACGACGGCCGCCAAGGGGTAGGCGTCACGACCTAGGAAGGCGTACAGATGATCGGGGTCTATCGCTATTTCCGCGTTGCAGTCGTCGACCAATTTCGTCATATGCTTGACGAGGAAGGGCGCGACCTTGTCTTTCACGACATCGTAGGCGCGCTGTACTGCGGCGATGCCTTCGGCGCTATCCACTCCCCATCTTGTGCACGCTTCGTGAATTGCCTGCCGCGAGGTGATGTCTTGTGGTCGAGGGGTTTCGACGAGGCGGCTGTCGGCCGCGACATCGGTGGTGGTCGTTTCGGCACCTGATGTTGAAGCATCGACGTCTGCTCGGTTGTCGTTGTCGGGTCCGCGGGGCAGCTTGTCCATCTTGTCGTCGGATGTTTCGCTGGCTGCCGGACTCGGCGACGGTGTTGGTGCCGGCCGCCTTTCGAGCGCCATCATCCGTTCCGGGTCGGTCGGGTCGGCATCGTCACCGGATTCGGCTACGTTCGGACTGCCCCCGGTTGCAGAGCGCGGACGCAGACGCTCGATGAATGTCATTCGCTCGCTGTCTGAGCGCGGTTCGGTCCCGGGTGGGGCACCGATCGGGCTGAGACCGCGTTCGGTGTGGCGATCGCCGCCACTCGACCCGCCAGCAGAGTCGCATCCTGTTTCATCGGCAATCGGTCGCGCGGCATCGTCGCTACCGCTGGCATCGAGCCGTATTGACGTGTTCGATTGCTCAGGTTCAGGGTGATCGGCGGCAGGGTGGTGGATGCGGTCGGTGGGGGCGTCGAAACTCATCGCAGCTCCTCTGCGATGCCATCGTCGGTGTCAACCAATGCCAGTGGCCATAGCGTGTTCAGCCGCAGGTGCCTGCTGGCTTCGCGGAACCGTGCTTCGGCAGTGCCGGCGCGACTGAGTCGCGAAATCGTGACGGCCAGCAGTGTCTGGTCGTCGAAGCCGGTCACGATGCGCCGGTCGGTCCAGGTATCGGGATGCCTGTGCAGCGCATCGAGCTGGTCGGCCGGCGTCGTGCCCGCCAGTACGAGCCCACGCCGTTCCCACTTGCCAGTGTCGGGATGGGGCTGCTCGGCGTGTGGTTGGGGTTCACGCAGCGCTGCTTCGACATCAGTCCACCGGTAACGTCCTGCCTGCCAACAGGTTTCATCGCCTGAGCACGGTTTGCCAGCGCCGTTCATGACGTTGATGGCGGTGCTGGCCAGGTGGTCAGCGAGGTGCTCGGGCTGGAAGTATGCGGTGAGTCCGGTGTAGCGGTTGTCGATACTGGTGCGTATTCGGAATCCGATAGCTTCGAGCAGAATCGGTGGTGGATAGGTGGTGATCAGATGTGTGAGCCACCCAGGAGCAGGATCGGGCGAGGGACGTCCGACAAGGTGTGCGAGAAGTAGGAGTTCTGTCCACAGCGTCAGGTGCGGGTCATCCGCGAGACGGTGGGCGTGATGAAGTTCCCGTAGCAACAGTGGTGGCTGATCGGGTTCGGGTGAGAGGGCGATTATCGTTGTCGCCATACGTGCTTCGCGGGCCTGCCCGAGGGGGATGTCGATGCGCAGGGGCCGATCCATGCCGTCGGTGAATACGATCGCTCGCCCGGGAGGTAGCGATACGACATGGCGAGATCCGGTGGGGTCGAGGTTCATGGTGGCGCCGACGAAGTCGCGGTCCTCGGTGGCGGGCAGGCGGTGCACGATTTTGAGGGCAGTGTTCTTGACAATGTCGGGGGAGATCTTGGTCGGGATCTGTTCGGCGACGATGATGCCTGCGCCGTAGGCGCGGATCTCGGCCAGCAGTGCAGCGAACAACTCCACCGCGTGCGCTGCTGGGGTACCGGGTTCGGCACGGCGCAGCAGCCTGTGCGCTTCCTCGACGACAAGTACATGGGTCAACTCGCCGCAGTCATTGCTGTGGTGAACACGCAGGTGCTCGAAGATACGGATCAGGACCACGCCGATGAAAAACGCTTTGTCGGCGTCGTTGCCGATATCTTCGATCTCCAGCACTGCGTTGGTGCGTAACAGGCGGGCGAGATCGAGGCGGTAACCACCTTGGAAGAACCTGCCTGGGGTACCCAGCCGCAGCGAGCTGAGGCGAACGTCGATGAATCCGCGGACGTTGTCGGTGATTTCGCGGCCGTACCCGATACCCTCGACGACAGACAACGCGGCCGATTGCAGGTCGGTCAAATTCGGATAGCGGGGCGTGATGGTGCCGAGACAGGTGTCTCCAATGACGGTGTCCCAGCCCAGATCGGTGTAACAACGGGTCAATGCATGCGCGAGGACCTGGGGGAACGGCTCGACCGCATCGAAGGCCGCCAAGAACAATGCGCGTACGAGATCGATGTGGGTTTGGAGCGGGAATCCAGGTTCGGGTTCGAGGGGGTTGAGCCCGACTGGTACCGCGTCGGGGTCGCCGGGCCGGATCACGGTGACCGGCGCGTTGATTCGACCGGCCATGCCCGCGTATTCGGCTTTGGCAGGTTCGATCACCAGCCACGGCACTGCTATCTTGTGCAGGCCTGCCAGCAGGTGACGCACAGTTTGTGACTTCCCTGAGCCAGTGGCTCCGGCGACGAACCCGTGCCGGTTAAGGGTGTCGCGCCCGACCAGGAACCGACCGACTCGGCCATCGGTGTTGTCCAGGATCTCACCGAGATCGATGTCTCCGTCGTGTTCGGGAGTGACGTCGAAGGAAACCGGTTCAACGACGCGGATCCCGGGGAGTTCACGGGTGGGCGGGCGTGCCAATGCGGCCAGCAGTTCGGTGCTCGCCGTGAAGGGTGACCCGAAACCCCCGGCGTCGATGGTGGTTTCCCATACCGTCGGCAGAGATCCATTATCGGGGTGCGGGGCCAAGGTATAGGGCAGATCATCGAGATCGGCTGCGCTGCACAACAACCCGGCCGCCCGCGCGACAGCGTGCTCGGTGGGCGCGCCGACCAAGATATGGACGGCCCACATGCCAGGGGACCGGGCGCGGGCGAGCTCGCGGTATCGGAATTCCCCGCGCCTCAATGCGATTCGGTCTGGTTCCGAGTTTTCCCTGGCCCGAAGTCGCGGCAACTGAACTTCCAGTCCAGCCAACTCGGCGTCCACCGCCGCTGCCGATAATGGCTGCGCGTGCACCAGCCACACAAATTCCCCAGGCAGATGCGCGACGTAGTCCTCGAAACAGCCCCGTCCTGGTGCGGTGCCTTGGCTATCGGCCCATAGTGAGTCGGGGTGGCCAGTGCATCGAGTCCATACCGGTACGTCGTGCCATTCTCGGATCAAGGCGGCCGAATCCAGCGCGCGGGCGGTGCTTCCCGGTGGGTACATCACCCCCATCGGCTTGCCTGCAGGTGAGGCTGGTGGGAAACGCGGGTTGCCGCCGAACACGACACGAATGCGGCGCTGGCCGGCTGGGCGTTCCCAAGCCACCACCAGTCCTGCTTGTGCGGTGGTGCCGAGGAGTTCGGCGTGCGCGGCGGTCAACGCGGCGAACAACGCCACCCGCCCACTGCTGACGGCCCGATCGCTGGGTGGGTCGGCGGCAGGAGGCGCCGGTGTTGTAAGCAATTGGTGGAAAAGGAATCCGGACAGCATGCTCATCACGGCCCCCTCGGATATCTGAGCGGTTGCGCAGCGACCCGGTCGAGCATTGCGATCCCGGGATTGCAGTCTCCGGTGACCACCCGTCTTGCACCTGGACGGTTTTCCACCAGCACGAATGCAGTCGGCGGCAGCGATTGGAAGGTTGTCGGCTCCATCGCATACTCGTACCCGCGTGAATAGGTGCGTCCGGTCGAGGTTGATTCCGACCCCGACCAACTGGTTGTGCTCGACCAGGTCAACGCCCGAGACGAAGATTCCGAGGTGTTCGCCGAGGCGCCGGAGTAGCCGTCGGTATGAGTAGCGGTAAACGAGTCGCCGCTTGTATCCGAGACGCCGTCGGTGAAACTGTGCCCGATCTGCTCGGTCAATTGCGACAATACGAACCGGTAGCCGCGACCCACGAAATCAGCGGCGGCTGAGGCCTCGGTGGCGTTGCCCAACCGCATCATGATCGTGGCAGCTTCGGCCCCGCCGAGCAGTTGTGCCAGCTCGCCACGCAAATGTTCGACCATCAGCACAAGCCGAACCCCGCGTCGCTGAGCTTGGCGACCCAACGCTTCAATCGCGTCCAATCTCATGCGATCAGCACCGGCAACGACCAATACGCCCCCACCGGAGCCTGCCTGGCCGCCCCGGAGATCGTGCAACACCCGGTGAAACAGCAACTGGTCCAACAGATCTTTGCGTCGCCCATGCCCGTCGACGGTGGCGACCACATTCAGTCCCGACCTCGGCCACAACAAAACCGGCTCCACCGGAAGACCAGGAGCCTCGGTGAGCAGACCCAATAGACCCGACAGGAATCGCAGCTCCTCGCGTGCGGATTCCGCAGAGCCCACCGCGTCGACCGCGTCGTTGATACGGCGAATCTCCGAGCCTGACAACACTGTTTCGGTCTCGGTGTCGTACACCCGCCGCAACAATCGCACCCCGGCCGCAATGCGTTCGAACGTCACGGGCGTAGTCAAACGACCGGCCACCAATTCGATCAACTCTGCATGTAACCCGCGCACCGTCGCCGGGTCCCGACCACCGCGCAGCCCCTCCAACGCTTCGGCGATCATCTCGCCGACCTGCGCCGCAGACAACCCGTCGAGCAAACCCACACCGCCGGTGGGCAACTCGACCACGCGGACCGGGAATGTTCGCTGGCTCGCGAAACCGGCCAGCTCGAACCCGACACTGTGTTCGGTGAAATCCAGCACGAGCATCGACTCGCCTGCGGCCAGCAGCGACATCCCCAGGGTGGTCAGCAGACTCGCCCACCCGTCGGGGCTTCCGCCGAATACCTCCACTCGCCGCGTCGCACGGCCCAGACGCAGCGGATGCCACAACTGCGCCGCCGACACCCGCTGTTGTTCTCGACGATCATGCTCAGCCGCCCAGGCGGTCCACTCGGTCAGCGCGTGTTCGTATTTGGCCAGCTCAATTGCCCGGCCGGCCTCGAAAGTCCGACGCGCCGCGGCGTGGCGAATCGCGGCTTGCGCATACCAGCTCGCCGAGACCAATAACCCCGCCGGCAGTAATACCGGCCAAAATGATAAGCCCCATGCGACTGCCATTCCGGTAGCCCAGATCGAGACTGCGGACCCGGCGGCCACGATCATGGGTCCCCGACGTGTCTGTCTGGCGAACCGCTGTACCGGCTTCGAGGGCGGGTATTCCACCCACGTAGGGCGCTGCAGGAGAGCGTGGCTCGGCGTGGCGGGGTAGGGGATGGAGAATTCCCACCCCCAACGTTCCAACGGTGCCGAAAGGCGTACCGCAAGATCACGATTGTCGATCACCGGTAACCGATCCACGACGACTCCCCCAACCTAAGGCGTGGCGTAAACCGAATCGCCTCTGCAGAATACCGCTTCGAGTAGCGGCGCGGTGAGCGTATGAGCATTGAATTATGCTGCGAGAGTGTGTATTTCATTTGAGTGAGTAAATGAAATGGCCTTGTTTGATAACGGGTTGAACAATATTGGGGCTGGCATTCATCGTCATCGCAGACCGGCCGGACTTCTACGAATCACTGTTCTGCCAGGTACGGTAGGTCCGATGATGTGGGAGGTATCGGGTCTACCCGCCCTATCCGTCATCGGTGATTGCTGCGAACGTGCATCTGTACACACATGGACGTACGCGGTAGGCGATCGCACGGTCTGACCGGACGGTCCAGTCGGCGACTCGTTGGCGCGGCGGCAAGGTCCGGCCAGTCGCGACAGCGGCCAGACGTTTCGCCGCACCGGGTATCGGGATTGCTCGACGAGCCGAGGCATTCCGTGCAGCCGCCCGGCATCTCCGGTGAAACGTAATCGTATCCACTCATCGAATCCGGGGCGTCGCCATCTTTCGGTGATCGACGCTGACTCGAAAAGACACTCAGCTGCGCCCGGGGCGCAGTCATGCTACGGACCAATGCTAGCGTCTTCGTTTACTTGGCCCGCATTCATCGAAGGGAATCAGAATGGCAAGGCAAATTATCGAGGCGTTAATCGACGATGTGGACGGCTCCGCGGCCGATGAAACGGTGATTTTCGGTTTCGATGGTCGGCTGTATGAAATCGACCTGTCGTATGCGAACGCCAACAAGCTCCGGGCTGCTGTTGATCCGTGGGCGGACAAGGCGCGAAAGACGGGGCGGGCAGGTTCTCGAGCGGGTAACTCTCGGACGCGCACCGCATCGGGCGCAGGTCAGGTCGCAGCCATCCGTGCGTGGGCGAGCGAGAATGGCCATCGTGTGTCGAGCCGTGGCCGGATATCGGCCGACGTTGTCGCCGCGTACCGGGCAGCGCGGGCCACTCCGCAAGCGGCGGCACCGGCTTCGAACAAGCCGGCCGTTCCGGCATTCGTTGAGCCAATCAAGAAGCGGGCGAAAAAGGAAACAAAGAAGGCCGCCAGGAAGCACGCGAATGTTTAAGCCTGCGTAGGCGATTCGGCTGAGCTCCGCGCCCGGCTTGCCGTCCTTGCGCCTATTCGAGCGGACTGCGGCGTGACCGCGATGCAGTCACCGCCGGATTGGCCCGCACGCTCGTTCGAGGTCGGCGACGGTGCTGGTGAACAACTCGACCATGGCTGACCAGCTCGGTGTCGGACCGGGCGGCGGGGCGTCGGCGAGGCCATCGGTGCGGCGCAGGTCTTCTGGCGGATCTGTTATCCAGCACCCTGTCCGCCGAACTCGCTGCTGCGGTTGACAATTGGAACATCCAATGCAAAACCGATCTAGAAGTCTCGGTAGGTAGATCATGTGCAAGACAAGACAACTGTGGGCTCGGCGCATCGTATCCTTGTCGTGTTCTCGAAGGTAATATCTCGATCATCGATCAGTACGTGCGAACGGGGGGCCGCCGCACGATAATCAGCCGTGCAGTATCGCAATTATCAAACGTGCCTACCACCTCCACGCACAAGACGTGAGGGTCTCCGCGATGGGAATGTCACTACAGGGCGAGTTGGAACCGTTGCTCGCGAAGCTCTGGCAAGCGGCCGACAGTGCGTGCCGGGCCGAATCATTAAGCGATCCAACGAACCCGGCCTACGCGAAATGGGAGCAAGAGGCATTGACAGCTCTCAATGAGAAGCTGTCGACCCTCGTCAGTCGATTTCGCAGCTACTACTCGTTGGATGGAAACGATCTCAGTCCCGTGGCCGATCAGTTCGCCGGGGAGTCGGATCGGTGGGAATCACCGACGGGTAGCTCGGTGTATTGCACTGTTGCACGGGCCTCGGGCGATGTCGAAAGAGTATCGAGACTGATCGACATCGGACATTGGCAAGGCGGCGGGGCGGAGTCGTTTTATCACAATTTCTTGGATCCGTTCAAGCGAACCGCGGCGGTACACAGCCTCTGCGCGCGAGAAATGGCGATGGGTGCGAAGTCGCTGGACAGCGCGGTCGAGCTTGCCAAGGAATCGGTCGTCTGGATCTGCGAAGATCTGATCAACCGCCTCGGCGGAGGTGCCCCTCCGGGGCCGCTGCCGGGTGAGAAGGGGGAGGGGTTCAAGGAACAGGCCGGATTCGCCGCGATAGTTGCCGACACCGTCGCGTTGTTCCGGGCGCTCACCTTGCCCGAAAGCGTGTTGTTCGATGCGGTGCTGGCTGCTGTCGGGGCGGCGGGCGGTTTTATCGCCGCATCGAAGATGCCATCCCACGATCTGCATATCGGCGTGGGCTTTTCCATGTCAGCAGCCGGGCTCGTCGTCAATGCGGGGATATCGCTCGACCGGCTCGACAAGAATATGTCCGACCTCGACGAGAGGGTCGCCGGGGCCTTGGAAACCGATCTCGGGTCGTCGGGGCCGTTCGGCGATACATTCGCCCGGATCCAGAACCCGCACCTGGACCCGTCGGCGTATCGCCAGCTGACGTTCAAGCAGGGCGATCACAGCGAGAAAGACGCAGTCGTCGTCGATCTCACCGAGCTGTACTACGCCGGGTACCGCTCGCTGCCGTCAGCTGCCGACAACTATGACTTTGGCACAAAGGTCTGTTCGGCAGCACACATCGACGGTGCGCAGGCCCAGTTTCCAAGGGCAGTGGGGAAATTCAACGAGGCGGCGGGGATGTTCACGGGCCTGCTCGCCGATGTCCGTGATGACCTCACCCGATCCGGAGAAGCGATCGTCGCGGCGGCGACGACCTACGGCGGGGCCGACGAATACGAAGCCGCCAAGATCAAGCAGCTGGAAGACGAGATCCCGGCGCTGGGAAGCTTCGTCGGCGCGGAACACTACACGCCGCCCCGGTGGCTGAGATTGTGAGCTCGGTACCTCGGCGCGGACGTGTAGCAGACCGCCGACGTCGACGCCCGCTTCGAATTCGGTTCCGATAGTTCGTCGCGTGACCCGATGTGGCCTTGCTGGAACCGACCAGATAGGTGGGTCGAGTCAGACACGTTCACGGACAGGTGATTTCGAGCGTATCCGAGTGCAGCCGGGTACCTTTCGGAGACGATGGTCGACGAGGGTACCGATCAGATGAACGTCGTGATTCCGGAGGTCGATTCGCTTTGGCTGCAGTGCCACAAGCTCTCGTACGAGCCGCGGGGTGGCATCACCGGTGGGCCTGTTCATCGCTTCTATCTTCTCTGAAACGATCACATCTGGCAGCGAATTACTGCCGTGACAATGATGATCGCTGCGGCGATCGACCCGAGCATGCACGCACACACGCACAGGCGCAGCGTGGCTGGCTCACGATCAAGGAGACGTTGCCGACGCGATCCCGAACACGCTGCGCGGCAAGGACATCGCAGTTGTAGATGTCGAAGGAAATGGTCAGACACCACCGGAGATCATCGAGATCGCTATCCTGTCCGTCTCCGGTGAGACGGTCGACATCGACGACATGCGAGTGTGGCTGATCAAGCCACAACGGCCGATCACCGAGATCGTCACCCGAAAAGTGCACGGCATCAAGAACTCCGACGTCGAGACCTGTCCGGCTTGGGCTGAGATCGCGCCCGACATCGAGGCCGCCTTGGCCGGGCGAACCCTCGTCGCGCACAACGCTGGAGTCGAACAACGAGTACTCGCCACGCATCTGCGCGACAGGAGCCCGCCGATGGTCTTGGACACCTTGCGCCTGGCGAAGGCGGTGTGGCGCGACCTGTGGATTGGCCTGGGTTGTCGGTGCAGCGGCGCCGAGGGAGTTCGTTCCCACCTGACGCCCTGCCGCTACCCGTCGTTTCTCCAGCGCAACCCGATCGACGACCGATGCGCGACACCAGCCCGGCCGGACCCGTGGAATAGGGTTGGGGCCATGCTGTTTTGGAACGACGGCCCCGGCGGGGGGAGCCGGATTGTGTTCGAGTTGCGTCGGCCATGACGACCACAGGAGGCCCGCGACCGCGCGGCGCGTGGTGGTGGGAGGCAGCGATCACGGCGACGGCGTTCGCGCTCTGTCTGCTCGGCGGCGTGGTGCAGGTCGACGGCACGCTGGCACCGCCACCTGCCGCCGCCTACTTCATCGCGGTGGTGTCCTGTGCCGTGTTGCCGTGGCGGCACCGCGCGCCGTTGGCCGCCATGGCTGCCACGACCGCCTGCGGCGTGCTGGTACCGCTCTTGGGCCTTTTTCTGAGCCCGCTCATCGTGGCCCCCACTGTGATCACCGCCTACTCGCTTACCGCGCGTACCGAACGGCGCGCGGCGAGTGCAGTGGTGCTCGCCTCGGTGGCGCTGCTGGTCGCCGCCACCCCTTTGCTCGGGGCGCTGTCGTGGCAGGACGCGAGCAGGATGGGCGCGGTCGTGGCGTTCCCGCTGGTGGCGGGCGTGCTCGGGCGCTCAGCGCAGCACCGGCGGGCCTATCTGGCGGCGGTGGAGGAGCGGGCCCGGCAGGCCGAGCGGAGCCGCGACAGCGAGGCGCGTCGGCGCGTGGCCGAGGAACGGGTGCGGATCGCCCGCGAACTGCACGACCTCGTTGCCCATCAGATCACCTTGGCCAACGCGCAGGCCACGGTCGCTGCCCACCTCTTCGACTCCCGCCCGGCGCAGACCCGCAAAAGCCTGCACGAGCTCGTCGAGACCACCGGCGACGCGCTCGATGAACTGCGGGCCACGGTCGGTCTGCTGCGTCAGTCCGGGGACGCGCCGGCCGAACCGGCGCCCGGGTTGTCGCAACTGCCCACGCTCCTCGAGTCCTTCCGCCGCGCGGGTCTGGAGGTGTCGGTGCACCAGGACGGCACGGCCAGGCCGCTGCCGCCGGGCATAGACCTCACCGCCTACCGCATCATTCAGGAGGCCCTGACCAACGTGACCAAGCACGCCCGCACCGGTAGCGCCAGTGTGCGCCTCGTCTGGCACAGCGATCGCGTGAGCATCACCGTCACCGACGACGGACGGGGGACCGCGAATGTGTCTATGGTGCCGGATCGTCCGCCTGGCTATGGTCTGATCGGGATGCGTGAACGTGCCACTGCGGTTGGCGGCCAGCTCTGCGCAGGCACGCGCCCGGAGGGCGGTTTTCTGGTCTCCACCCAGCTGCCCCTCCCGCCGGTCAAGGACACGACGCGCAGGACTGACGAAGCAACGGGAGATGCGCCGTGACGCTGCGGGTGTTGCTCGCCGACGATCAGGCCCTGCTGCGCGGTGCCTTCCGTATGTTGCTCGACACCACCGACGACATCACCGTGGTAGGCGAGGCGGCCGACGGCAGAGAAGCGGTGCGACTCACCCGAGAGCTCCGCCCGGACGTGGTGATCATGGACATCCGGATGCCCGAGATGGACGGTCTCACCGCCACTTCGGAGATCTGCGCCGACCCAGAACTACGTGCCAGCCGCATCCTGATCCTCACCACCTACGAGACCGACGAATACGTCGCACAGGCCCTGCGTGCGGGGGCAGGCGGCTTCATCGGCAAGGGCATCGGAGCCGAGGACCTGGCGGATGCCGTGCGCACGATCGCGGCGGGCGACACCCTGCTGTCCCCGGCCGCGACCCGCTCCTTGGTCGCCCGTTTCCTGGCGACACCCGATGCACAGCCCAACCACCCCGAACAGCTCGCCGTACTCACCCCGCGCGAACGCGAGATGGTGGCTCTGGTCGCGACCGGTCTGTCCAACCAGGAGATCGCCGAGCGAATGTTCCTCAGCCCCTTCACCGTTCGCGCGCACGTGCAGCGCGCCATGACGAAACTGGAGGCGCGCGATCGAGCGCAACTCGTCGTCATCGCCTACCGGACGGGCCTGGCGCAGGCCGCTCCCGACGGCCGGTCGTAGTCCGGCCCCGTGGCCGTCGGCGTGAATTCGGGCAGCGTCAGGGCCGAGTGCGCCGGTCGGGCCGGCGCGGCGGGCATGGTGACGAGGTCACGCAGCCTGGCGTTGCGTTGCTCCAAGGCCTGCACCGTGGTTGGGAACAGGATGGCCGCACCGTTGTCCACCAGCGCCTGATTCATGCCGACGAACTCGCGAAGGCCACGTTCGTAAGCGGCGAAGGCGGCGCTGTGGTCCTGGTTCGTGGCCAGCGCATCGGCGAGCAGGTAGGCACCGGCCAGCGCGAGGCTCGAGCCTTGCCCGGTAAGGAACGAGGGTGCGTACGCGGCATCGCCGACAAGCGCGACGCGGCCACTCGACCAGTGCGGCATGCGGATCTGACCGGCCGTGTCGAAGAACAGGTCATCCGCGTCGCGCATGGCTTTGACCATGCGGGGGACCTCCCATCCCGCACCTGCGAAGGTCGCGGCGACCAAATCCCGCTGAGCGTCGGGGTTCCGGAGGACTTCGAACGGCGGATCCGGTTGGTGAAAGTTCAGGAAGGCATGCAGCTCGTCGTCGTCCCCGACGGCATAGAGCGCTGCGGCTTTGCCCGGTGTGTTCCACAACACGACCTCGTGGGAGAGACCGAGGGTGTTCGGCATGGTGAATATCGCGAAGCAATAGCCGAGGTAGCGATGGAACTGTTCTTCGGGGCCGAACAGGGCGGCCCGGGTCTGTGAGTGCATACCGTCGGCACCGACGACCAACTCGAACGTCTGCTGTTGCCCACTGTGGAAAGTGACGTCGACCCCTCGTTCGGACTGGTGGAGGGTATCGATCGAGTCGTTGAACAGGAATTCCACGTCGTCGCGAATCATCGCGTAGAGGCTCACGGCCAGATCCCCACGACGCACCTCGAGATCCCGTCCCTCGACGCCGCCGGCCACGGCGCTCGGGTTGACCGCGGCCAATTCGCTGCCATCGACGTCGAGGAAAGTGCAGCGGCGCGAATCGATGTGCGCGTCCCGCAATTGCGGCAGTATCCCCATCCGCCGGACCACCTCTATGGCGGTGCCGCGGATGTCGATCGGGTATCCGCCGTCGCGCAATGCGCCCGCCTGCTCCACTACCGTCACCTCGAATCCAGATCGGTGCAGCCAGTACGCCAGCGCGGGGCCGGCGATACTTGCCCCGGAGATCAACACTTTGCGCTTCGCAGTAGTTCGCACATCCGTCGACACACAGTCGGTCGTCATGCCTGGGCTCCCTTTCTCGTAAAACGGACAACGAGCAGTGACGCCGCGGCGACCAGGCCGGCGATAGCGAAGCCAAGGACGAAGGCCGATTCGTTCGGCTGGTCCGTCACCGGATCGGACCCGGCGGCCAGGATCGCGCCGCCGACCTGGACACCGACGGCAACGCCGATCACGCGGGTCACCACGAGCAGGCTCGTGGCAATACCGGTGGCCTTGGCCTCGACCGCGGTGGCGGTGCCGGCCAGCAAGGCCGTGGTTCCGATGCCCGCGGCGAACGCGACCAGCGCCTTCGCGACGACGAGCTGCCACGCCGCGGTGTGCGCCGCCGCCAGGGCGATCAGCGTGGCCACCGTGACGACGGCACCGACCAGGACGACGACACGCGGACCGAACCGCCGCGCCGCGACCCCGCCGACCGAATCGCTCAGCGCCCCGACGATGGCGCCGGGCATCAGGAACAGTCCGATCGCGGTGGTGCTCGCACCGAAGCCGTACCCGTCGGCCGACACCGCGAACAGCTGCGGGAGCAGAAAAACCACCATCCCGAAACTTGTGGTGATGACGAAGGTGAGCACGAACGAATTCCGCATGGCAGGCTTTGCCAGCATTCGCAGATCTACCATCGGCGCGTCCGCCCGGCGCTCGACGGCGACCCAGCCGGTCGCGAGGCAGGCCACGAGCACCGCGATGGCAACTACCGCAATCGGCGACAGGCTGCCACTCGTCATCAGCACGAGCCCGAGCATCAATGCGAGCAACGTTGTGCTCAGCAGAACCACACCGGGCCAGTCGATTCCGCCGTCCGAGTGGATCGGCGGATCATGTGGCGTCAGCCGAGTCACCACGACTGTCATCGCGATGATCACGATCGTCGGTAGCGCGAATATCCAATGCCAGGACAGTCCTTCGGCGATCGGCCCGGCGATCAACGTGCCCACCATGCCGCCACCCGTGAACAGCGCGACGACCAGCCCGATCGCCGCCTGTGACTCGCCCGTCGTGAGGTGTTTGCGCACCAGGATGAACGAGAGCGGCAGCGCACCCACCATGCCGCCCTGCAACACCTGACCGAGCAACAACACCGGCAGGTTCGGCGCAAAGCTCGCCAGCAGACCACCGACCGAGACCACGGCCATCAGCCAGAGCAGCACCTGCTTGCCGCCGTAGCGGTCGCCGAGTTTGCCCGCGACGGGTGTGAGGACCGCACCGGTGATGAGCAATGTGTTGCCGACCAAGGCCCCCTCGGCAGGGCTGACCCCCAGCTCCCGTTGCAGCAGCGGGACCGCTGGCTCCACCACCGATTGCAAGGTGCCGAGGGCGAGCGCCAAGACGCCGAGGGCACCGATCGACTGTCTCCCCATGCGGACCGGGGAAACCAGAACTTCGGACATGGACATCCTTTTCGTCGTTGGTTGCGAGCGAGATCGACCCGCTCCCAACACTTCCCGCCGACGCCGCGCCGGGCATCGTCTCGCGCCACCGTCTTCTCCTGGTGCACGCGGACCAGCCCCTCGTACGTCCTAGTGCTCATGCACTAGGACGCACGGCCTGGAGTTCAGCGACATCGGCTAGGTCTCATGACCGAATCGGTGAGCTGGGCAGATAGTCGATCATCTGGACCGGCACGCCCAGATGCGCGGTCACCGGTAGGGGCAGCGTGGACGAGATAGCGGGCCGAGTTCGGTCGCCTCCGTCGGTATTTGCGGCCCTGGTCGCTACAGCCAGCCGGTTGGGCGATCAGCCGCAATTCGTTCGCCAAACGTTCGCAGCGATCGAGAAGGTTTTGGTCTGGCAAGAATTCAGCGAATCGACTCGATCGCGAGGCCGGGGCGATCACAGCCAGCGCGGCGGGGCCGGTACCGCCACGGCCGGTGGCCAGACTCGCGTGAACATCGGTGTGAAGTCCGCAGGGCTAGTCCAGCCCGGACGCCTTCAGTAACCTCGCCAGGTCCCGTCTGATCAGGGCTGCGAGGACGACGCCCTGCTGAGGCACTGGGATACCACGTATCGGGCCAGCTGAGGCCGGTGTCCGACAAGGACGCTCAACTGACGACCAAACTCGCACGGCGAGAACGCAACTCATCTGCCTCTGGGCGCGCTGTCGGCGAATATCGTGCGCAGCCCTAATACTCCAGCTGCACTTGCGGGTTGGGTTAGTTTGCAGGTGAGGACCTAATCGAGTGCGGTGGTGGAACCAGCGGGCGCGGGCTTGGTGACGTCGGCGGCCTCGGCACGCCCACCGGCAACACCGTCACGGTGGGTGAGGAGCTGAGGATCGGTCGGTGGTCAGGTAGGCCACCGCCATGAGAGCAGTCCGGCCGCGCCACTGCTCCCAGGTCATTCCGTCTGGAGCCGCTTCGATACTGAGCGCGCGGTGCATCGCCGAGGCGGTGATGGTGCGACCGATGAACGCGAGCTCCGAATCCGCATCTTGGAGCCGGACCGCCCCTCGGTGTGGTGCGGCTGCCTCGGCCAGCCGCCGCCGCAGGGCGGCCAGGCCCTCGGCACGCTCGTCCGGGACGGGCCGCAGGCCAACCCCGAAGATCTCCGGCAGGAGGCGTCCACTCTCGACCATCCACTCGACGACCGCGAAGGTGTAGGCATCGATCACCGACTCCAGGTCGGCCAGCGGGCCTTGGAGACGAGCATCGAGCCGATCCCCGAGCCGGGCAAGCATGCGGTCCTTGACGGCGCGCAGGAGCAGGTCCCTGTTCTCGAAGCGGCGGTACACCGTGCCGACGGAGACCTCGGCGCGGGCGGCAACCGAGCCCATGGTGATCGCGTCCGCGCCCACCTCGATGAGCAGATCCTCGGTGGCGGCGAGGAGCTTGGTCTGCGTCTCGCGGCTACGTGCCTGCTGGGGGGCTCGCGCGCCGACCGTCATGTCTTTGGCCGTCATGGCCTGAGGCTACCGCCGGATCTCACGGTGCCCGGGGGGACAGGCCTCGCAGCTCGGCCTCATGCAATATGTGAATGTATGCTATACATTCACATATTGAGAGACCTTTGGTGGCACTCGCAGCAGACAGGCGTGATCATCACGCCGGTATGCCGCAGGCTGCCCACCCCCGGCCGCGACCGGGTGGACACGGCCGGGCTCCACCGTGGCCCGCGCACTCGGCCGCGGACCGAAATGTCTGTCCACAAAGCAGAAAGCAATGCCCGTGAGCAACATCGCGCTTTACACGTTCGGCTTGCTCGACCCCGCCATGGAGCCGGCCGCGCTGGCCGACCTCTCCAGCCGGGGCGACGAGATCTACAGTGCCGGCGACCACGCCCCCGGCTTCCTCGGCCGAGCCGAGGAAGGCTATGACGGGGACGCGATCCATCAACCCGGACAAGACTTCGGGCGCTGGGGGTCCTACGTGCTACCCCTCGGCCTTCCGGACCTGGCGGGTCACGATCCGCACGCCCACATCGCGACCTTGAGCCTGTGGCGGGACGTCGGGACCGCACGTCTGTTCGTCTACAGAGGACTGCACCGCGAGGCTCTGCAACTCAGGTACGACTGGTTCCTGAAGGGGTCCTGGCCGGGGCACGTCCTCTGGAGCGTCGAGGACGGCTCGGTGCCCCGCTGGTCAGACGGCGTGGCCGAACTCGAGGCTCTTGCCCGGGACGGGGCGTCCGCACAACGCTTCACCTTCGGCTCGCAATGGGGCCGGACATGAGCACGGCGGACACCTGCTGGTCCACGATGGACAGCGCCGCGCCATGTCCGGTCAACCTGTGACGCGGCCCGGCCGCGCGGCTCCCGGAAAGATCAACGGGCCGAGATCATCTCGACGCACCATAATGCGTTCGTGCGTCCGGGAACGTCCGCAATTGCCGCTGCGAGGGCGTTGGTAAAGTGCCCAGATCGGTTGGCCGACAGGGCATCCCGACGCGCGGTAAGTAGCCGATTATGTGGTGTTCGCGGGTTGGTGAGGTCCGGGCCATTGTGCTGCTATACCCTGTCGGGCCGCGCGGTGGTCAGCTTGTCTGCACCGGAGCGAGGTCGACGTCGGCGGGTGGGCGGATGCGGCGCAGGGTGCCGTCGAAAGCGCTGACGTACAGGGCCCAACCCTCGCCGTCGGGTCCGATGCGCACCGAGGCCGGGCCGTTCCATCCGGGCGAGATACTGGTGGCGATTGCGCAGGTGGCGCCGGTGGCCGGATCCATGCGGACGATGCTGCCGCCGATGTGTGCGGCCACGTACAAGGAGCCGTCCGCGGCGGCGGTGAGGTCATCATCGCCGGGAAGCAAGCCATCGACGCGACCGACCACCGTCCAATGGGCCGGGTCGTTCAGTGGGATGCGGTAGACCTGGCCGGTGAACAGGTCGTCGGTGTATACGGCCGCATGGTCCGGGGACAGCGCCAAGCCTTCGCCTCGCGGGACCGGGCCCCAGTTCGGTTGCACCGCACCGGTGTCGTGGTCGTAGCGGGTGACTCCGGCGGAGGGGCCGCCCTCGGTGCCGACCCATGTGGTCAGCAGGTCGCCGTTCGGAAGTCGAAGCAGGCCGTTGCCGCCCATGTCGGTGATGTGGGTCACTGCCCCGGTGGTGGTATCGAGCGCTTGTACACCGGCACCGCTGTCGGCGCGGCCCATGAAGTACAGCGTGGAACCGTCTCGCTGCAGTCCGAGGGGTCCGCCGGTGGCGTCGAGCGCGACCGTGACGTTCCCCGACGCGTCCACGTCGTACAGTTTGTGCGCGTCGGCGCCGGACACATAGAACCCGCCGTTTCCGTCTGTCTCCAGGTTCTCCAGTTGCCCCAGCCCCGACGCGAGGGTGTCCGTCTGCCACCCTGCGCACCCGGTAACGCCGACCGGCTGCGCGGACGCGCTCGACATCGTCCCCGCCAGCACTGCAGCCACCATTCCGGCAGCACCGAATCCCATGCCCGTCAATCGCATACGGCTCACACTAGATCCCTTTCGCCCTGTTCTCTTATGTAGCAGCCCAATTCGCGCAGGTGAGAGCCTCGGGACTGCATCCCCGGTCTGGAATCCTTGCCATGATGTCGCGTCCGCTGTCGTGCCGTATGTCACTGCTTCCATCGCCGACTGCAGCGGAACTGCGGATGTGCGAACCCGCACGTCGACCATCGTTCTCACCCCGTCCGGCGCGCCGACCGGTGAAGCGGGCGATGATGAACCCGACACGAACATGGTTCCGATAGGCGAGGACAGTATGGCTACACCCGGATTTCCGCCGAATTCCCTTGACCCCGAAGGTGTTCCGTTGTGGATCAGCGGGCTGGCGAGCGACGATCCCAATCACTGCGTGCACGTGGTCCGTGGACTCGAACCCGCCGCGGCACTCGAAGCGCTAGGAGCCAAGGCGCGTCTGTTCCGGCCATGCGAACTTCCAGCAGACAAGCCGGACGAGTTGACCTCCCTGCCAGCGGCGGCGCTCGGCACCGAGCGAGGCGACACCGCGACGCTGCTGGCGGGGCGGGTCGGCGAATGGACCTTTATCTATGACGATTTCGGCGCCACCGACGACGCGGCGGTTCTCTCGGCTGACGGTCGCGTAGCCGCGACGAGCTACTTCTCCATCAATGCCGACGCGAGCCTGACCTACTACGCCGACGGGAACGAAATCGCCTGGATCAACGTCGACGACCTCGAACTCGACACCGACCTGGCCGACCTACCCGAGGAACTGCGCGCGGCGTTCGAAGCGGCCGGCACCGTCGACCACGACTACCTCGACCCGGGCGAGGCCGATTTCGCCATCGGCCTGCGTGCGATCAGCGCACTCGCAGGCATCCACTACACCCTCGACGACCTACGCCAAATCCCGTTGCTGGTCACACCTTTCGGCTGAATCGGGCGCTCGATTACCTCGGCGGTCGCCGCATAGGTTCGACAGGCAACGCACCGAGCCATCTGCGTTCGCTGAGATCCCTACCGGGCGATCGGTATCGCGGGGACCGCCGAGTTGGTGGAGGTGTCACGGTGGATCGCGCGCGTCTTCTCCGGTGCGGATCACAGCTTTCGGTGCCTGATTCACCAATTCGGTACGTGCGGGCGGGTAGCGCGGCTGCGTCCGGCGTTGCCGCCAGGCGGACGCGCGTCCGGGTGATGGTGTCGGGCGGGTGGCGTCGAAAGCGCGCTCATCGGCTATGTGCGCGCGTTGGGAAGTGCTGTCAGCCAGCCAGTTTGGACGGATGACCAACGCGTGCCACGCGGCGGGTGAATGCGAGCGAGCGAGCTCAACGCGGACCTCTCGAGTCGCGCCAGTGTTGCTGAATCCCGCTCGCCGGGCCAACACCGCGTTATTCGCCGTAGTCTCCGGTCATGGCACGGGCCATGTGTGAACTGGAGTGCCGGTGTGCGAGTGCTCGACATATCGCCGGGTCATCTCACCCAGCGCCGCAATTCGCCCCATGCCGTGCTCCTCGAGGTAGCGCACCGTCTGCGTCTGCCAGACAGCGCCGGTACGGCCGGATCGGACTCGCGTTTCGATGATGCCGAGGTAACGGTCGCGGTCGTCCGTGTCCACACCCCAGGCATCGAGCCCGGCCGCGGCTGTCGACAGCAGGACCTCATCGGTGAGCCGGTCGGCCGGGTAGTCGATGCCCCGCCAGCACAGCCGCGCCGCCAGCCCGTCGCGGGCCGCGCGATGCAGGTCCCGCTCCGCCACCGCGAAGGGGATCCGACTGGAAGGGACATCGTCGCTGTCGACGATCGCGCGGATCAGTCCGTAGTAGAAGGCGGCGTTGGCGACCATGTCGGCGGCGGTCGGTCCGCTGGGCAGCACTCGGTTCTCGATGCGTAACTGCGGGCATCCCGCTTGGACGTCGTATACCGGGCGGTTCCAGCGCCAGACCGTGCCGTTGTGCAATCGAAGCTCGCGCAGGCTCGGGACACACCCGGCCTGCAGGGCGGCATCGGGATCTTCGGCGTCCAGCGTCGGAAAAAGCGGCGGGAAAAGCCGCACCAGCTCGTCGAAGAGCTCCACTGGGCCGTTGACCCATCCGTCTCCCAGCCGAACGCGCGCCGGTGCGCCGACCCGGACGTCCCTGGGTCGGCGGCTGTCCAGCAACTGCTCCAATAGCATGATGCGAGTTTCCTGCCAAGCCTGGCGGGTGAGTAGGTATGGCGAATTCGCGGCCACTGCGACCTGGGCCCCGGCGATCATTTGGGCGGCGTTGTAGTAGTCGGCGAACGAGTCGGGTGGCACCCGCAGGTGCAGTTGCAGGCTGGTCGCGGCAGCATCGGGAGCCGGTGCGTCGGTGGTGAACTCCACCGGCTCTACCCCGTCGAGGATGCGTACCAGGAACGGTCTGTGGCGCGCGGCACGCAGGCGCTTACACAGCAGCGCGTAGCGTGGGTTGGCCGAGATCCGCTCGAGGGTCAGCTGCTCGGCACTGACAGTGGGCAGCATGCCGACAGCCACCAGCCGAGCGCCCAACCCCTCGATCCGCGCCCCACAGCGGTCCAGCACGTCGGCGAGTTCGCGTTCCCAGTCGTGCAGCACGCTGCCCTGCAGCCGACGTGGAGCCAGGTTCAGCTCCACGTTGAACTGACCGAGTTCTTCCTGCATGTCCGCCCGGCCCAGACGTGCCAGAACCAAGTCATTGATCAGCCGCGGGCGGCCCAACGGGTCCACGAGATCGAACTCGACCTCCATACCCACGGTGTCTTCATGGCCGACGAACCAGCCACCATCGACCATGCACTGCAACGCTGCAACACAGCGCTGGAGCCTATGTCGCACCTCGTCGTCGTGGCCAGCGATCAAGGCCGACGTGTCGACGCGCTTGCCCACGCGCACCACCTCACAGAACGGCTGGGCCCCAACCCCGCTCCAGCGCGCAGACCATCACAATCTCGAATTGACTTTACGCCCGGCTGGTCATTCGGGGGTCCGTTACCAGCCCATCGGACCGCCCACTCTTTTGCCGCTCGGTGTCCGCGGATGCGCGGGATGG
Organism: Nocardia sp. NPDC046473; assembly: GCF_040645995.1. NCBI lineage: Bacteria > Bacillati > Actinomycetota > Actinomycetes > Mycobacteriales > Nocardiaceae > Nocardia > Nocardia sp. NPDC046473. Next base: position 150,565 of record NZ_JBEYZJ010000015.1, on the reverse strand, counting down.
CGGCATCAGCGCGCACTGCCGGCGGCCGGGAGGCGCTCGGCCCGTTGGTCTTCCGTGCGCCCGCGCAGACCGATGCGGGATTCCGGTAGCGTCCCCCTCCCTACAGCAACGGCCCGGTCGAGGGCGTCAACATCAAGACCAAACTGATCAAGCGACAGATGTATGGCCGCGCAGGCTTCCGACTTCTACGACACTGAATCCTGTTGGCATAGACCGCTATTGGTCACCACCTAAAGTGCGACAGAGCCGTTATCTGGACAGCCCCCTCCGGCGTGCTGCGCGGTCTATGTTGTGGCCCCTCGGGTGTGGATGGCGCCGAAGGCCGGCACCGGGGCCGGTGCTCGGCCGCATGACGATGCCGCAGTGCGGCTGGTTTGTGGTGTTCGGGCACCACCGTTGTATCCGAGCGACCCGACGAGTCCCCTAGAGGGTGCCTGCCCGTGACGGCCGCGACCGTCACCGGCAGGCATACCGCCAGCTGGGTTGTACGTGCTTCAGGTTCGTGTGATCAGTACTTTCGGGAAGAGTCCGGCTGGGTGTGCTTGGTATTCGATGTGATGGGAGCTTGCAACAGGCCGGTGATCCCGTCGATCAACCCGGTGGCGGTATCGGCCCAGTCGGCCCAGTTGCTGGGAGCGCCCTCGGCAAGCGCGCGTTCTCGTTCCGCGCTCACGTGCACCATCAACTGTCGGGCCATTTCGCCGCGAGTGGCCCGGATCGAGGTCGGCAGGTCCGGCAGGCACCGATTGAGTCCAACACGAGCCTGCTGCAGTGACGGCGAATCCTGTGCGTCCGCAATCGCAATGGCACGGAATGCGGGATCGGTCATCACCTGGGCGATGAATCGCGCATACCAACTGGGGTTGCCAAGGGCCGCAATATGTTCGGTGAGCGGACGCACCTGGCAGGCGACCCAGTCCCACACATTCGTCGAGCCGGTCGCGTCGGCCACCATGCGCGTGCGGATGTGGTCGATGTCCGCGGCGTGCTTGCCCACGATGGCGCGCACCAGGTCGATCTTGGTGCCGAAGTGGTAGCCCACGGCGGCGGTATTGCCCTGACCGGCGGCCTCGCTGATCTGGCGGTTGGACACCGCGACTACCCCGTGTTCGGCGAACAACCGCTCCGCCGCCGCCAGGATCTGCTCGCGCGTTGCCTGCACCCGTTCGACCCGAACCGATCTGCTCCCCATCGTCACCCCCGCGTCATCGTGTTGCTGTGCAGAGCCGCGGTGACGCCGCCATCGACGAGCAGGTCGGCACCGGATATATATCCGGCCGCGGGACTGAGCAGGAATTCGGCCGCAGCGGCAACGTCGGCCGCGGTGCCGACACGGCGGGCGTTGGAGCCGTCGATCAACGCCTGGATAGCGGTGCCGTTGGCACCGGCCAACTCCGCCTGTCCCATAGGCGTTGCGATGATGCCGGGGCTGATCGAGTTGATCCGCGCCCCCTTGGCACCCCAGCTGGCACTGGCCGCTCGGACTCGAATCAGGTTGGCGCGCTTGGCGAATCCGTAGGCGGCACCGCTGGTCGCGAAGTTGGCCGGATCCGCGATGGGCAGGTCCAGTAGCTGATCGGCCGGTGTGCCTGCCAGTTCCGATGCCTGCTGCCCGGTAAAGGCCGGATAGCTGTGACCGGCCATGCTCGCGATCACGACCCCGGCCCCGCCCGGGGCGATGACCTCGCCGAATTCCTCGATCACCAGAGCCACTCCCAACAGATCCACCGCCAGAATCGCCGAGACGGGGGCCTGAACGGGCGACAGTCCAGCGGTGTGGATCACCGCCGCCACCCGCCCCAGCGATGCGGCCTGTGCGGCGAGCCCCGCCACCGCCTGCCTCGATGACACATTGGCGGCGACCGGAGTTACCCCATAGCCCTCGCCACGCAACTGCCCGGTGACCGACTCCAGTGCCCGCTCATCGAAGTCGGACAGCACCACGTGCAAACCGGGGCCGATGCGCCGCGCGATCGCGAGGCCCATACCGCCCACACCGATGACCACCGCTACGTCCCGCATCACAATCGCCCTCCGTTCCGCCCTGCCGGTCATCCGGCAGCTACGGAGAGGCTATGCGGTCCCTCAATTTAAATCAATCAGTTGAGTTACATTGTCCTCGAGTCCAGCTGTTCTCGGCATACTCAGGGGAGTGGGCCAGGCCCCGGCCGCCAGCCGCGCGAAGTAGTCCGGAGCATGCCGCCGATGTCCCCTCTCACCTTCCCGGTGCAGTCAAAACGGTTGCGACGCAATACCAATCACCGGCCATAGAAGTCGAGCGCCCGGACATGATCGCGCTCTTGCCACGACTCGAAGCCCACGTGGCACGCATCCGTTGCCGACCACCACCAACCCGGGAAATGACCGAGCCCCGCGACCAGCGGAACGTGCGCACCGACCGCACGTCCTCAGCGTCGAGGAACGTCGCCCCAATGAACGAGGCCAAGCCGCTGAATGTCGCCTCGTCGAATCGAGCAGTTCGGGAGAATCTTGCGCGGCTGAGATCGAGGTCTTCGAGATGGGCGGTGCGGAAGTCGAAGTCGCTTGTCGACCAGCGATATTCGGCCTCGAAACGTAGGACACCGGTCCCAGCATCGCCGTGGAGTAGCCTTCGCCGACATTGAGCACATCGCCCAACGCGCGATATGCGGCTATGCGCGCGTTGGGAAGTGCTGCCAGACGGTCAGTTTGGACGGCCGGCCAACGCGGGCCCAGCGGCTAGTTGCGGGCGTTGAGAAGCTGCGCGAGCCAGCCATTCTGGACGTCTGACCACCCCACGCCTCGTGGCTACTTAAACAGATGTGGACGTTCGGGGACCGCGATAGGCGGCATATCGATCACTCGTCCCGACTGAAGTCAGGATGGATGAGTGCGATGCAAAACGACTTACGTTGATTCCGTGTGCTGAGATGTCCCGTGCCGAGGCTATGTATCACTGGTCACCGACTTCAGGGGATTAGGGCGTACTCCCTTGGGGTGCAAGTTGATCGGGGGTTCGGCCGCCGGGGACGGTAACGTGCTGGGTCGAGGTGTACTCGACTTGGACCTTGTAGTACCGGTCGTTCGGGCCGTAGGCGGTGTAGAAGGTGACGCCGCGGGGTCCGGTTCCAGCGGAGGGTGCGCCGGAGACGAAGCGGTCCAAAACGGGATCGAGGTGCCTCGGGAAGCTCGTGGTGTCATAGCGGACCGGGAAGCAGATGCGTTGCATCCGTGGGGAAGTCCAGGAGAAGGTGCGGTACAGGTCGAAGGTCTGGCCGAGCAGCGTGAGCTCCTGGTCGGTGGCCGCGACGAAGCCGAGGTCGGCCAGGATGGTGCTGATGTCGGCGGCGGTGAGCTGACCGGGGGTGAATGGCTGTGAGTAGAGGTTCATGGTGCGACTGGTGAAATCCAGCGCCAGTATCCCGATTTCGCCACCATAACGGCTCAGGTGTGCGGCGTGCGCACGTGCCGCCTCGGGGATGCCCGCGAATCCGAGTATGCGTTCCACGCTGATCAATTCGGGGAACATCAGCCAGATCTTCTCGACTCCGCTAGCGACCCCGACGTCGACACCGAAGGACGTCGACACGGCCGCGGGAATGTCGGTGAGCAGTTGTTCCATCGGATGCCCGGTGAACTCCAGCAGCCCGGCTTTGCGGAGCGCCGTCACCGGATCGGTGCCCGGGCGGGGGTTCAGCAACCGCACGTTCAGTCCCCGCTGCGCGACCGGATGCGTGGTCGTGCGAACGCCGATCACGGAGGTGGTCCACAGATCCCCGAGGGCTGCGAGCACCGGATCCATCACCGCCGGGTCGTATCGAACCTCGGCCAGGCGTGCGAATTCCTGCAGATCCTGTCGGATCCGATCGAGCGTCACGACAACGGACATGCCCTAGTCACCTCGATTGTCCATCGAACTTCCACACCACGCCACCGATGGCTATGCGTAGCGCTGCTCAGGATAGCTGGGCCGCGCCCGTCGGACATCGGGGTCGACAAATCCGCCAACCATCCTGTCATAGCATCTTTGTGATCACCTGACTCGGACAGTCCAGGTCCACGCGCTGAGCCAGAGCTTGATCCGTGCGTCGGACATGGTCATTCCGGCGCACGGTATTCGGCCGCGCGTTCAGCGCGGTCGCTCCATCGCTGGCGTAGACCTCATGACCAGCGAGATCCTGCCAGGATCTTGACGCAAGACACGCCCCTGGACATGTCTGAGCCGGTCATCGCCAACAAGGCCGCATTACTGCTTGCGATGCTTCGCGGATCGTCCCCCGGATCGTTTGGCCGGATGAGGCGCAGTCTCGGTCGGGGCTGTTGTGGGGGGCTCGAGCCGGCGGCGGAGGTCGCTGGTTCGATCGACAGTAGAGCGAACCAGATCGGTAGTCAGATAGTCGTCGACCTCATCTGGTCCGAGGATCAGGTCTTCGGCTCGAAATAGCTGCTCGAGGGCAGACTTCGGCTTGTCGTGGCGAAACAGCCAATCCCCGTACCTGACTCGCAGCATCGACTCTGCAGGAGCCGAATCGACCGCGGCGATTGATTCGAGCCACAGTTCGTCGGCAGCGGCAGCGGCGCCTTCTCCATCGGCCAGATAGTCCAGGAGGCGTTCGGTCGCGTCGCATAGCTTGACTACGTACAGAACTGACGCCTCGACTGTCAGTTCGCGCCAGAGCTCCACAGACTCTGTGGCCGCCACAATCATTCCGGAGGTATCGCCCGCGTTTTGCCGCGACACAGCAAGCTGGGCGAGCGCGTCGGCAAGATGTTCCTTGTCGAAGTCGTCGTCCTCGATCAACTCCCGCCGGATGGCTATCTCCCGATCGACAGCAGCACACGCGGCAGGGTGATTGCCCAGCTGTCTGTGTACGGTCGCGAGTCCCTCGAGCGACTCCGCGAGTTTGAGTGGGTTACGAAATGAGATGGTCGAGTATGTGGCAACTTGTCTCTCCCAATATGCCAGCTGCAATGAGAGTCTAACCTTCTTCTGCTCGGCGGTCTGTTCAGCGGCGATGCGTTGGTGCTCTTGGTATTCGAGCTCGCGTTGGCGCTGTTCCTGCTGCAGGCGATACTCTTCGGCGCGCCGTTGGTCCGGCCACGCGTCGACTGGTGCGAGCCGGTCTTGCAGTTCGGCATGTCGGAGCTGGTAGACCATTCCCGCGGTGCGCAATAAGCCGATTCGATGGGCGTCATCGAGGAAGGACCGCGTGCGCCACGGCAACTTTCCGCGTAACCAGAGAATTCGGGTGCTGATCAGGAAGCTGATCCACGCTGGTTCGCTGTAAATGCCTGCCGCTAGACCGACCGCAGCGCCGAGAAGTGCAGTGACCACCAATACACTTAGAAGATAGAGATCGGCGCGGACGTGAGTGAGGACATCGAGTATCGAGACATGAGTCTGGATCAGTAGCCAGCTGTCGAAGGCGATTCCCAGCGGGAGTCCGGCCAGAAGAGCTCCATAGACGACGATCGACACCACCCTACGGCGCGAGTCCGTTAGAGAGGAGATCGGCGTACGGGACTTGAGTTTGTCGCTGACCAACGCGCGCCCAGCGGCATTATGGTGCGTCGAGCGGACCGAGATGATCTCGGCCCGTTGATCTTTCCGGGAGTCGCGTAGACGGACCGATCTCAGACCGGCAACGGGTCCTGCCCGAGGAACTGGTGCCCCTTCACGGCGGACTCGCACACGGCAGCGAACCCGTGGGCGAGTTCGCGAGATATTGCGTGACGAGGTGTTCGAACGCGCGGGTCGCGGCCCCGGGGGTGCGACCGGTGGGCGTGGCCAAGGAAATGGGCCAATCCAAGTCGGCGCCGGTGACAGGCAGGATGCTGAGATCGTTGCCGGATGGAATGACTGCGCGGGGCAGCAGGGCGATGCCCAGGTGTTGCCGGACGAAGTCCGTGCCTGCGTCGATATCGGTGATCTCGAGGCTGACTCGACGCTGGAGTCCGGCGGCGGTGAAGGCGCGATCGGTCACGGCGCGGTTTCCGTACCCGGGCGGGAAGTCGATGAAGGACTCGTCGGCCAATTCTGAAATCGCTACTTCGTTGCGGTCGGCGAGGCGATGATCTCGGGGAACCACCAGATCCAAGGGTGTGGATGTCAGATCCCGCAGGTGTGTCGCCGCGGGTGGATGTCCACGGATCGAGACAAAGGCGACGTCGAGGCGGCCCTGGGCCAGTGCGGCGAGAAGTCCGGGAGATCCGCCGGCCGATGCCGCCGTCGCGAGCCGCAGGGTCACGGCGGGAAGTTCGCGATGGAATCGGCCGAGCAGTGCTGGTAAGTCGATCAGCCCGAGTGAACTCATGGTCCCGATACGCAGTGTGCCGCGCAGTCCACCTTTGACGGCGTGCACGGCGTCGCGAGCGTCGCGGGCGGCGTCGAGCGTGGCCCGGGCTTTCGGGAGCAGTTCGCGCCCGGCATCAGTGAGCCCGACCCGCCGGGTCGTGCGCAACAACAGCGGGGTTTCCAGCTCACGTTCCAGGGCGGCGATCGTTGCCGATACCGCGGACTGCACGACGTGCAGCCGGGCCGCGGCACGGGTGAAGCTGGACTCTTCGGCCACGGCGACGAAGCACTCCAGCTGGCGCAACTCCACCGCTGAATTATCGCACACGGTGATCAATGTGATCGGTATTCTTCGTTGGACTTGATCACCGAGTCGATGCAGGGTGAAGGACATGACCATCTTGATCACCGGTGTCCGTGGCGGTATCGGCGCCGGCCTGCTGCGCCGCCTACACACCTCCGGCCACGATGTCCGGGCGGCCAGCCGCGTCCCGGCGAAGAGCGACCTGCCGGCCGCTGTCCGAGTCGTTGAGCTCGACCTCGCGGACCCGTCGACCTTCGCTCCCGCGCTGGCCGGCGTCACCGATGTATTCCTCTACGCCGAGCCGGCCGGAATCGAGGCATTGCTCGCGGCAGCGGTGACAGCCCGGGTGCGGCGGGTGGTGCTGCTCTCGTCGGACTCGGTGACCCTGCCCACCGCCGAGCGCAACGCGCTGGCTCGGCATCACCTCCTGGTGGAACGGGCACTACTCGCCGCACCGCTCACCGCGACCCTGCTGCGGCCCGGCGGTTTCGCCACCATGACCTTGGGCTGGGCCGAGTCGATCCGTGCCGGACGGCCGGTCGAGCAGGCCTACCCGCACGCCCGGCTGGATCCCATCCACCCCGAAGACATCGCCGACGTCGCCGAGCTGGCACTGACCACCGACACATTGGACGGCGAGACGATCAGCCTGGGCGGCCCGCAGGTACTCAGCTTCGGTGACCAGGTGCAGACGCTAGGTGAGCTGCTCGAACGCCGGATCGAGCTGCGTGAACCGACCCGAGAGCAGGCGGCCGAGCAGCTGCGCGGTCATGTGCCCGCGCCGCTGGTCGAGGCGGTACTGGACTATTGGTCGCAATTGCCAGGGAAGCAGACCGAAGCCGCGCGCTCCGTCGAGCGGATCACCGGCCGCCCCGGCCGCACATTCCGCCAGTGGGCCACCGAGCACCTCGCTATGTTCCGGTGAACTGCCACAACGGTTTTGGGCGCAGGGCCAGCATGGATGCCGCGTTGAGCGGCGGATAGACGACTGAACACAAGCTGTGCTCCTGCGGCCAGGGCTGTGCTCTCTATCTACAGGAGTACGAATCATTAGGTGTGCGGTAATCGGCAATACCGCGCACTTTAGTTGACTAAAGCCAGCCCGCAATCAGCTTCCGAGTGGCGGGCTGTCAGCTATCCGCCACTCCGGGGGAGGACACGTCCCGCGCCGTCCCTCCGCGATTCGCCCGAACCCGTTCTGCGCTGATCAACGGCGTTTCGCTCGTCCGCCCCGTCCGCCGCGTGCCACCCGGCCCGCCGGATTTCGCCGTGTCCGGTTGCCAATTCCGGGCCATTCGGGGCTCTTCACGATTGAGTCGTCATGAAATGAAGCGGTGGATGGCCTCGTTGGCGTGGTCCTGAAACGACGGGTTGGCCAAGTCGGGGAAGATTTCCGCTTGGTTGACCAAGGGGCCCGTCAATTTGTTGGCCGCGCTGGCGTAGAACACGCCACTGGACAGGGTCGGGTCGGTGACACCGTCGACCAGTCGCTTCGCACCGACCTCGAGCTTGTGGGAAATCCCTAAGGCGGGCATGACGTATTTGGCCGCTAAACGCAGCGGTAGCGCAAGGTCGTTCGAGGCTTCGGTACCTTGGAAGACGTCAAAGTGGCGGCGGCAGTCAGCGGCTCACAGCTGTATCACTACTTCCCGGACAAGAACGACCTCGTCCAGGCGGTCATCGACTACCAAGCCGACACCATCGTCGAACACCATCGGCACGCGCTCACCGGCACGAACGGAGTCGAAGCCTGGCGGAACATGGTGATCACCGCGGCGAGACAGACCCAAGCAGAGGGCGGCTGCCCACTAGGTTCGCTAGGTGGTCAACTCGCCGAGAACGACCCCGAGGCCCGAGCGCTCATCGCGGCCGGGTTCGATCAGTGGACAGCCGCGATCAGCGACGGGCTCAAAATCCTTCATGCCGACGGGAAGCTTCCACCCGGCATCGACCCGGACGACCTCGCCACCACTCTGCTCGCGACGCTCCAAGGAGCGACACTCCTCGCCCAGGTGCAACGCAGTAGCCGGCCATTCGAAACCGCGGTCGATACCCTTCTCGCCCTTGCTATCCAGGCTTGAGCCCCTACTAAGACGATGCTTCGAGACCGACGAGTAGGCCCGGAGTATTGCCCGTGATCTGCGCCAACAGCGGAACTATCGGCGGTCTGTCCGTTCCCCGCCGGTTCAGCGCCAAGTGCTGTGTTATCTGAAGCCACAGACTTCAGCCCGTAGCATCCTTCTGGCAGAATTCGCGAGAACCGCCTGCCGCCAGACAACCTTCAAATGCCTGCCGCTTACGCTCGGCGGCCTGATGGTCTTCTCGCGCTTTATCCCCGTCGGTCGGGGTGATGTTGGTGATGTCGTAACGGAAGTAGACGGTGGAGTCCGAGGAGCCCTCCGGGGCGTCAGAGACCGTCGTCGGCATGACACCCGGCTGGGGTGGCCACACATACACGGTCTTGTGCATGAGCTGCTGGTCCCCTCCAGCAGGGTCCCGGTCCCAGAGGTCGACCACGAAGACGAATGGGTGGTCTTTGGCCTTGTCGCCAGTGAAAGTCGAGATGATCTCGGTCTTTCCGCTCGGCGAAGCTTTGAGAGACCCGGACTGGATCCCCTCGTTCAAGGGCCGGTTCTCCTCGCACACCTCCACGGCTTCATCCCTGTCCGCCCGGAAGAACGCGTATCCACCGGCGACGTTTCCATCTTCCATATGGATGGTTCCGTAGATCTCGGCGCAATGCTCGTGGGGGTCGATACGGTGAGAGATATCTTCGATCTGCACCTCATAGATCTTCAGCTTGTACCTGCCCGGGGGATAGTCGTTCGCCGCCGACGCGGGCTGCGGGGCCAGGCACAACCCCGCTGTAGCGGCGGCGGCGATCATGCGGGCGCAGCTTCGCAGAACAGTCACAGACCCACCTGCCCTTGGTGAGTCCCTCGAGTACCACGCGACGTGCTCATTACGGCGAGCACGGTGAACAGAACCGGGATCTTGCGCACGTATCTCCAATCGTCGAACCAGATATGGATGGGATCCGGAAACACCCACCGCACCTTGGTGATTCGGCGCGAACCTACCGAGGGATGGAAAATTGCCGGGTTGCTCCGAACTTCGCCGGTAGAAGCCGTCCAGGGGCCGAATTGTTCGGCCGCGCAACAGCCGTCGTACGGCTCAGCCGCGCACTGCCGACACCCACGGCCACAGACAAGCCGCTACCCACTCAAGATGTGCGTGCGTTCGGTTGGCCTCGGATCGGCACGGCCAGTGGATCTTCCGCCGCACCGCGGCCGCCAAGATCTCCTTGTTCGAAGCGATCGAAACTCAGCACGTCGACATCTTCTGTCGGAAGGTGACGATTCCCAGCCCGGGCTCGCTGGCCGGCTCGAGTTCGGGGTGGTTGCCGATGAATGTGGCCGCATGTTCGGCCAACGTGATGTCTTGGTCGATGGCGTCGCGGAAGGTGTTTGCGCCGAAGGTTTTCAGCGACAACCATAGTTTGAGCGCACACAGGCCGCGATGCGGGCGTCTGCATCGCGAGATCGACTTCGGCACAGAACGTCCGCCCTTTGCCGCATCGCCGCTGCGCGAACGTTGCGCATGCGTCCAATTCGTTCCGCATCGGTTGGAATTGCCGAATCGCAACTTCTGAGCACGGTCGGCGAGGATCGGTGACGCGGTCATATGTATAGGGCGCGGCCGCCGTCGACGAGAAGGCGTTGGCCGGTGACGAAACCGGCTTGTTCGGAGGCGAAGAAACTGACCGCGTTCGCGACATCTGCCGGGACGCCCAGGTGACCGGCCGGTACCGTGGCGCGGTATGCCTCGATATCGGCTTCGGCTACCGCGTGGTGGCGTTCGACCGGAATGAAGCCTGGTGCAACGGTATTGACCGTGATGCCGAAGGGCGCGAGTTCGCGTGCCCAGCTCCGGGTGAGCCCGATCTGAGCGTTCTTGGCGGTGCCGTAGGCGGATCGGCCCGGCGGAGTGCGGTCGGCGACTTCGGAATCGATCTGCACGATGCGACCGAATCGGCGTTCGCGCATGCCGGGTATCACCGCGTGGCCCAGCAGCACCGGGCTCTTGACGAAGAAGTCGAGCTGGGCGAGATGATCTGCCCACGAGACCTCGGTCAGGGGCGCTTCCGGTTGTGGGCCGGTCGCATTGAGCACCAGCACGCTCACCGGGCCGAGGGTGCCGGTGATCCTGGCGACGAGGTCGTGGACCTGTTGATCGTCGGTGATATCAGCCGTCATCGTCTCGGCGACACCGCCTTGCGCGCGGATGGCGTGAACGAGCGCGTCCGCATTGTCGTGGCCGGGTAATCCATTGACTGCCACAGCCGCGCCATCGGTGGCAAGCCGACGCGCAATCGCGCTGCCCAGGCCGCGCGAACTTCCCGTCACCAGCGCCACCCGCCGATTCGGCGTAGCCATCGTTCGATCATGCCACGGGCCGGAAGCGCTGTGCGGCAACATCAGCGGCCAGCCGGTACAACATCTGCCGTCGAAGACGAACTCGATGTGGCAGATCGTTGGGTTCATGCGCATTGAAACGGTGAGAAATGCTGGCCTATCGCTCATGGTGGCGACTCCCTGCGGAATCCTGCAGCAAGGTCTGCCATGATCTCGACCGCCGCGGCCCTCGAGCGGTCGGTCGGGGCGAACCCCACGCGGCATCGAGACCCCGGTGATCTCGCCGATAATCACGGGCAGTCCCGACCTGTCGTCACCACAACCCGATTACACACTGCCGGGTATCAACCCCATTACCGCTATGCCGGGACGACGACAGACCACGGGGCATCGACCAAACCGCTTGACTTATAACGCCTTACGCTGATTATCGCTCACTCGCTTTGACTGAAGTCAGCCGGGAGAGGTGGCCGCTGCCAGTCTTAGGCTGATGTGCAGATGTTCTAGTGGCGCTGGTGGCCGACCGGTTTCGAGGTCGGCCACTGTCGCCGAGAACGCGCGGGTCGCGGCAGAAGAGTGGGTTTGTCAGCGGTGTGCGAGGTCCCGGCGGTATTCGCGGGTGTGTGGTGTGTCCCATCCGTGGCGGGTATTGCTTCCATAATCGGCTTGTCTGCCACAGCATTCGCCGCGGCCGACCCAACTGCCAAGATCGATAAAGCGGCCAGAGTCGGGTCCGAGCAAATGGATATCACCCTCACCTACAACTGCGCCGAGGGCACCGCGACGAGTCTGGTGATCGTGCTGGACCAGACGAAGCCTGCGGCATCGACCCGCCCCTCTATGTTCGACCTCGAGACCCGAGGCACAAGCGCAGAGATCAAGAACCTGACCTGCAACGGTGCTCCACAAACCAAGAAGGTGCATTCCCACGGCGGTCCCGTGAGCCCTGGCGCAGGTGGCTGGGCCGATGCGGGTGAGGGCGAAGCGGTTATGCACTTCTACCGTGATGACATAGTCGTCAAGGCAGTCAAAGCGGCCTTCAGGTGGTAGACCGGCCGAAGTTCAGAAGAGGCGTGAATCGCCCCGCATTTGATGCTCACCACCTGTGAACCCAGAACATGCCTATGTGCAGAGCGGACGCGCGCGGGGCTGGTTGGCCGTAACCGTGAGCGGTGTTGTGGCGCTGGAGGTTTCATGAGCGCGCCGGTGCGGGATTGCGACTTTCGGCGGCGGGCGTGACGGCCGATACGGCGCTAGGGCGCGAGTCCGAGGACGGCGTGCAGGTCTTCGAGGCCGGCCAGGTGCGCGGTGAGTTCGCTGCGTTCGGCGTCGGTGAGGGGGACGGCGCGGGCGCGGGTGAGGGCATCGACCGCGGCGGTGGTGTCCTCGGCGCGGATGGCGAGTTCGGCGCGGTAGGCCAACGCCTCGACCAGTTCGGTAGCCGGTGCGCGCCCCTGTTCCCGGGCCAGCATGGCGTCCAGGATCTTCGCCGCCTGCTGATTGTCGCCCTTGGAGTCGCCGAGCACGACGGCGTTCTCCAGGGCCCTGGCCAGCTTGCCGACCGCGGGCGCACTATTGCCGCCGGTACTCGGGGACGCGAAGATCCGGATCCAGTTTCCGCCGGGGTCGACGACCGTGAACCCGGAGTAATTGTCGGCGTTCTTGCGTTTCCGCGGGCGGGTCATCCGCGGGATCCCGGAGACCAGGAGCTTGCCGTGGACCGCGCGCATGCCCGCGGCGAACGCCTCGAAGAGCTGCTGGGTGTCGGGCACGAGGACCACACAACTGCCGTAGGAGTTCTCGGGCTCGAAATCCGGCATGCCGAAGAACTGTAGCTGGAGGTCTTCTCGCTGCATTCCCACGCACGGATACGGCCGGGCCTGGTAGTAGGTCCGGGTGAAGCCGAGCATGGTGTAGAACTCGACGATCTCGTCGATGGACCCGCATGGAAGCAGCGGAACGGTTATCTCGTGGGCCATGACATTTCTCCGTCTCGAAGGGAAGGTATCGTCGAAGCTCGCGGCGGCTACTCGGCCGACTGTGCGGGGCGGCGAGTGGGGGAGCCGGGCTCGTCGGCCATGCTGAATGCGCCCTCTTCCAGGCGGTGAATCAGCCGCAGGGTCCACTGGGCGCCGGTATCGGCGGTCGCCAGCCACAGCGAGAGGACCTCGCCCACCGGCCCCCAGGCGTCCAGCTCCGTGTCCGCGGGCAGGTATCCGGTGATACCGGCGCGCCAGTCACGCATCGCGTCGGCCCGGGTGCGCAGGACCTGCAGGGCCTGCTCCCTGGACAGGTCCTCGATCAGGCCCACCGCAGCACACAGGACGTCCAGCCTCGGCTCGCGGTCGGCCAAGGCTCGACGCAGGAGGCCGAGATACTCCTGCTCACCCGTTTCCGTCAGCTCGTATTCGATCCTCGGCGGGCCCCCGGCGACCGAGGGATCCATATCGGACGTCGCCGCCAGCAGACCCTGTCCGGCCATGCTCTTGAGCGCGTGATACACCGAACCCGATGTGGCAGTGGACCACTCGTGTGCACCCCAGGACTCCAGATCCGCGCGGATCTGATAGCCGTGCGCGCGACCGCGCCGGCGCAGCGCTCCCAGGACCAGAAGTCGTACCGGCTTCATGGAAACCCTTCCGCCTAGGTAGACAAATTTGACTACCAAAGGAAGAGTACGACGCTTCGGGCGTATTAGCCAAATTTGGTTAGATGCGAGACGGGTGCCGCCGCGGCCCGTGCGCGGGCGTGTAGCTGCGCATCAGGCGGCGACCGGCGTCAGCCCTGCCGGGGCGGCGAAGCCGGTTTCTCACCCGGGAAAAGGATCGGGCTGATCAAGTACGGTCTGCGGCCCGGCCCGGGCTGATTCGCGGTGAGGGGCGTGACGAGGTCGCGGAAGCCGGTGAGCATCGTGTCGAGCTCCTCGGGGCTGAGCCACAGCGTGCCTTGGCGGTAGCCGACCATGTCAGTGACGGGGTCGGCGTCGGGTCGATCGAGGTAGGCGTTGAACTCGGCGATCAGGACGGCCATGGCAGCGGCGAACCCTTGGCGATGATCGCTCGGGGTCATCGCGGCACTCGCCTCGGGGGAAATGGTCGGGCGGTCGGGTCGCAATCGGTAGGAGCGTTCCACCGCCCCGCGCACGCGCCGCTCGTCACCGATCTCGAGCATTCCACCGTCGGTGAGCAGGCCGAGCTGCCGGTAGACACTGGTCCGAGGCACGTCGGGCATGCGGTCGCACAGCTCTCCGGCGGTACGCAATCGGCCGCCGGACAATGCGTGGATGATGCGCAATCGCACCGGATGGAGCAGCAATTCGGTGGGGTCCATACCGGTACTATCCCATATTTGGTATTGTTCCCAAAGTTGGGATACGAGGAAGGCGGCCGCGATGCGGGATGTTCCCGGGCGTCGAATGATGCTGAACAGCAATGAGATCTACGTCGAAGAGTCCGGTACCGGGAATACCTGGGTGGTGTTCGAATCCGGTGCGGGCGCCGGGCGTACCCACTGGGATCGGGTGGTGCCGCTACTGGCGGGCGTCGTGCATACCGTCGCCTACGACCGGGCCGGTCGTGGCCGCAGCGGCCATCCCGCGCAACCGCAGACCATCGACGACATGGCGGCCACCCTGGTGGCATTGGTTCAGGCGCTCGCGCCGGAGCGGTTGATTCTGGTGGGCCACAGCATGGGTGGGCTGATCGTTCGTCGCGCCGCCGAAACTCTGTCACCGGCAGGGCTCCTGCTCATCGATCCGACACCGGAATCCGCTCCGAACTATGACAATTGGGCGCCGACCGTCAAGAAGACCGACCGCATCCTCGCTGTGCAGCAGGTCCTGAGCCACGTCCCACCGCTGATGCGGATACTGACAGGCTCCTACGGGCGCAAATTCCCCGTCGACACCTACGCGACCATGCTGGCCGAGGACTTCACCCCCGCCGGGCTCGCGACCACCCGGCACGAGATAGCGGCCGTCGCGGTGGCGATCGACGAATTCCGCCGCCGCCCACCGGAACCGCCGAAATCCGGCGTCATCGTCATCTCGGCAATCCGCGCCGCCGGCCACCAGGCTCGCAATCTCGGACTCATGCGTGAATACCAGCGCCGATACGCTGACCAGGTCGGCGCGCAATACGAAGATGCCGATTCCGAGCATGTCATCCCCGCCGAGCGACCCGAGCAAATCGCCGCCGCGGTTCGACGACTGGTGACCGCTTAGAACCAATCACCGCATAGACCGTCACCTCGATGTGGGCATGGGGGGTGACGAGAAGCGGCGGCGCCCCTGCGACGGCACTGCAATTCGTTTCCATACCCGTCGTCTACCGAACCACCTGCAATACACGCTACGAACAGGACCAGATCACCCCCAACATGGTGTGCGCGGGCGAAGAGGCAGGCGGCAAATACTCCTGCGATGGGGACGGCGGCGGTCCGCTCGTCGACTCCAGATCAACCCTCGTCGGGATCACCTCCTGGGGTCACGTCTGCGCTCAATCGGTCCATCCCGGCGTGTATACCCGTGTCGGTAACTACATCTCCTGGATCAACCAGCACCGGTCCTGAATCCAGACAACAGCAGCGATCTCACGCATCGCGCCCATCCTCGCGGGTGCTGGTCGGGGTCGAACGCCCAATCCGAGGACGCTTCACAGGTATTCGCCTATGCGCCTCGTTGGCGAGAACACTCCGCCCGGCCACCCGGCGGCGTGAGATCGGTGCGTCCTGCACGCTCTGCCCGGCCTGAGAACCAACCGACCGAACACACTCACCTCGGCATAGCGCGCGTTGGAAAGCCCCTGTGGGTAAACCCGTTTGGACGGCTGACAAACGCGCACGCTGACGGATGGCGGCCATGCCTAGATGAGTGATCCCAGAGGTGTGGATCTCCAGCCAGCTGGTCAGCACAGCGGCCGTCGAGGCAGTTTGTCGGTCCATTCGCGTTGCTCGGGGGTGTCGGGAACGGTGAGTCCACGAGCTTGTGCGAGTTGGTTCCATGCTGTGTCGGGGTCGGTGCCGTTGATGACGAGGAGCGCGGCGGCCAGCAGCGATGCGCGGCCTATGCCGAAGCGACAGTGGGTGAGAACGTGTGCGCCGTCGTTCAGTTCCGTCGCGAGATGCTGGAGAGTCGGCAGCACGCTGGCCCGGTCGGGCACGCCGCGGTCGACGATCGGGATGGAAACGAACCGCAGGCCCGCCTCGCGTGCTGTGCGTTCTTCGGCGTCGAGGTCACACTCGTAGAGTTCGGCAGCGGTGAGCGCGCAGACCAAGTGGTCGACGCCGAACCCTTTCAGAGCAGTCATCTCGTCTTCGAGCCACTCGCCGCCGCGTGGCTTGGCCATGATGCTCAGCTGTCCGGGACCCTGGTGGTCGACGGTATAGATGTTGGGGTGCATGCGCATGTTCACTGCCTCAGGTTGCGGTGGTTGCTTGCCGAAGTCGGCGGCGCGAAGCCAGGCTGCTCATGGGAGATGTTGCCAGGCAATGGTTTGCACGCCTTCCGGATGAGCTTGCACTGAGAAGTGCTGTTGGCCAACTGATTTGGACGACCGGCCGACGCGCGGGTTGCGGCATGGCCTGCTGTCCGTGATGCGGCTGCGGAACACACCAGGCGGGCGCCCGTCCAACGGCTTGAAGGAATTCATTATTGCGGTTCCTGACATCCAGGCTATAGTACAGATGTCTAAGACATACGTATCAGAAACGAAAGGTACCTGCCATGAAGGTCTTTACCGTCACCCGCACAACCACTGCTACCTCGGAGGTCATCTGGGAGTTGTTCGCAGACGTCGCCGGCCGTACTCGCTGGGACGGCGCACTGGAGTCGATCCAGGGCTCATTCGGATTGGGCGGGCGCGGATCGGTAAAGCTGAAGGGGCAGCCCGAGCGCGCGTGGGAGATCATCGAATGTGTTCGCCTGCAGCGCTATACGGATCGATTCTTCCTCCCGATGGGCGGGCGGATGGATTGGGTGCACAGCATCGAGGTCACCGGTAACGGATGTGAGGTCACCTTCGACATCAGCGTGGGCGGCCCGACCGCGATCGTCCTGCGTCCGATCATGCGCGCGATTCTGTCGAGGGAGCTACCTCCGACCGTCGACAAGCTTGTTGCCGTGGCCGAGGGGCAGATGGTGCAACCGGCAAACTAGGGCGGAACCCGTTGGTAAGCAGCCACATTCGGGACTTGGAGCGAACGCCCGGCAATGCGGGATGAGTTCGCACGGTGATGCCGGCGGACGCCCATCCGCTGAATCTCTGCTGGGTCGTGCGCATCTATCAGGACATCACTGCCTGCGGCTGAACAGTTCCGCGGCGGTGTACTCGGCAGCTCGTCCAGGGCGGCTGTGATGCCGGCGTGCGTGGCCGTTTGGAGTATCCCGATGGTGAGCAGATCGTGGCGGTCAGGCGATTGGCTATGGCCGTCAGGGCATTTCGGGCGCATCCTGTGAAGTGCGCAGCGTGGACGAGTGTGGTCGGCATGCTGGGTTCTGGCCGGCGAGGAGGAATGCATGGAAAGCGCGCCGAGCAGGACGGCGATGTTTGCGGCCGTGTCGCGTGGATTGTTTCGCCTGGAGACGGCGTCGCCGTGGGTACTGGACGATGTGTTGGCCCTGGTGCTTGTCGGTCCGGTATGGCAGCAGCTGCGAGATCAGTTCGATCCGCTGTTCCCCGGCCCGGTCCGTCGCGAATCCCGCGCGGCTGTCTGCACCCGCAGCCGGTACGTCGAGGACCGGCTGGCTGCCGGCGCCTTCACGCAGTACGTGATTCTTGGCGCGGGGCTTGACTCGTTCGCGTGGCGGCGGCCGGATCTGCTCGGCTCGCTGACGGTGTTCGAGGTTGATCACCCTGCCTCCCAAGCCTGGAAGCTCGAGCGGGTCAGGGAGCTCGGCCTGCCGCTGAGCGACTCGCAGGTATTCGTGCCGGCTGATTTCGAGGCCGGACCGGTTCAGGATGCTCTGGGCGCGGCCGGGTTCGACTGGGCGCGGCCGGCGATGTTCTGCTGGACGGGTGTCGCCCCCTATCTGACCGCACAGGCGATCGAGTCGGGGTTGCGCACGATCGCGGCGGCTGCTCCCGGGTCGGAGGTGGTGTTCTCCTACCGGGCCGAGGACTGCGCGCTCGACGACGTGGGGACGGAATTCGCCCGTATCTATACGCCGATCGCGGCTTCTGTCGGCGAGCCCCTTCAGCCTGGCTGGCCGGTATCCGAGATCGAGAGGCTGATCAGCCGGTGCGGGCTGAAGGTCATGGACCATCCCACACGTGCAGACCTCCAGCAGCGGTACTTCGCCGGCCGTACCGATGGCCTGCGGCCCTATACCTTCGAAACCCTCGTGGCCGCACGGGTCACCTGAGCGAGCGCAGGCTACGTCCGGCAACTTCACTCCCTCTGCGAGGGCCAGGCGGTGACGGTGGGGCGGAGGAGTGCGGCAACCTCCGCCCGAGACCGGCCTGCTGGATGTCGCGGCGGGCGGCGGCTACTGGAGCAATGAGAACCGCGTCCTTACGGTAACTCAGTAAGAGGCTGCTGCTCACGTTGGCAGTCCCACCTCACTGGCTGGGACGTTGCGATGTGCCGTCGAAGAGTCTGTCGAGGTAGTAATCGATAGCGGCCGATGCGGCGTCGGGATCGATGACGTCGAGGTCGAGAAGTGGGGTGAAGCCGGTCAGCGCAAGCAGGAGGTTTGTCTCTATGACCGGATCGCGATCCGGCGGGATGTGACCTTCGGTGATTGCTTGCCTGATCAGGCGTTCGGTTAAGGCTCTGCCGTTCTGGAGTCCGAGGCGGGCCCGTTCGTGCAGCGCTGGGTCGTGCAGTGCCTCGAGTGTGTAGGCGGCACTCATCCGGCTGGTGGCGCGGGCGTCCGCGTGCAGGGGGAGCATCTCCATGAGGGTCACGCGCAGTGCGTCTCGGGGGTGCACAGGTGAGCCGAGGCGGCCGAGGCTTTGGGTGATGCGCTGCGAGGTTTGTTCGGAAGCGAACTCCATCGCGAATTCGAGCATCGCTGTCCGAGAGGCGAAATAGTGCTGGACCTGCCCGAGGGAGACGTCCGCCTCGCTGGCGATCTCGCGCATCGTCACTCGGGTCCAGCCTTGTTGTTCCACTACTCGCCACAGTGCGCGTGCGATGGTTTCGCGGCGTTCTCGGTGGTCGACTTGTTTCGGCACGCGAACCCTTTCCGTTATTCCATACACCTGACATAATACAGTTGACTTGGAAAGGAAGTGGTGAGAATGACCAACCGGCCAAGGAACGTCGAAGCACTCACTGAGGACCGCCACCGGTCGAGCCGGGCGGAGGTTTGCGCTGTGCCGCATGCCCTGCCCCTCGTGAGCGAGTGCAGCGGTTTCGAGTCGGGCGGTGCCCGATGACCGCATTCGCCGCCCCTGAGCTGGAGACAGCGTATTTCGCGGCCTACGACGCGGTGATGTCATATTGGCCGGTACAGGCCGAGACGGTAGATCTTCCGGGGCGGTACGGAACGACACGAGTCACGTCCGCAGGTCCGACCGCGGCGCCGTCGCTGGTCCTACTCCACGGATACGGCGGGACCTCCGGAATGTGGTATCCGGTAGTCGGCTCGCTGGCCGAGGAGCATCACGTGCGGGCCGTGGACACCATGGGCGAGCCGGGCCGCAGTCGACACACCGGCGCTGCCTTGACCAGCATGGACGATCTCGTGGACTGGCTGGCGGAAACTTTCGATCTGCTCGGGCTACCCGCCGCCGACCTGTGCGGGCAGTCGCTGGGCGGGCACCTCGCGCTCCGGTTCGCGCTCGCCCATCCCGAACGAGTGCGGCGGCTGGTTCTGCTCGATCCGCCGCTGGCCTTCGCCGGGCTCAGTCCCGAGTTCGAGGAATTGGGCCGAAACCGCGACCCGCACCCGACTTTCGAGAGTGCCCGCGCGATGCTGGCACCGGGCGCACCCGGCAGCGGGCCTGCGCATGTGGAGGCATACCTCGACCTGCTCGTTCACGGAGCCGCACACTTCCCGGCCTCGCCGATCGTTCATCCCCACCTGCCGGACGGGCTGACGCGTCTGCCGGTCCCGACCCTCGTCGCCCTGGCTGGGGCGAGCCAGGTGCACGATTCGGAAGTGGCTGCGGAGGTCGCGCGGCGTGCCGGGGCGCACACGGTGATTCTCCCCGGTGCGGGGCACGGCCTCCTGGCCGACGTCGAACCTGTCCACAGCCTCGTCGTCGAACACCTCCGGCGAAAGGACTCGCCGACCTGATACCGCTACAGCGAACCCCGAACAAGGACTGATGGACACCGCGGCAGTGCACCCCCGCGTGGGGCGGGCGTTCTGCGCGGCGAGCTCGACTGCAGCGGTCGTCGACGGTCACCGACTCCTTTCCGGGCCAGGTGGTGGTCTATAGCGACGACCAGGACCCGTGGCTCGGTCCACAGCTCGGTGAGGCGCAGGCGGTCGACAGGGAAGGGCAGCGGGGCGCGGGCGACCATCGCGGCGTAAGCGGATGTTCAGCGAGCCGCAAATTTGGCGATGGAGCTCACGCAGCCCGCACCGTTACTGGGCGTTGTCTGGAATGCCTGCGTTGAACCGATAGGGTTCGGCCCATGGATTTGAAATGGGCGCGTGTCTGGTTCGCGGTGACTGCCGTGTGCGTCATCCTCGGTGTGATCATCCAACTGGTGCTGTCCTGGCAGAACCACATGCCCGAGGTCGCCGCGACCGGCGAGCTGTTCCCGAGATTCGGTGACAGCCCACTCACGCGCGCCTTGAATGTCTTCGTGTTCTTCACTGTTCAGTCGAACCTGATCGTGGGCGCTACTAGTTTGCTGCTCGCGATCAACCCGAACAGGTCCTCGACCGTGTTCTCGGTGTTCCGGCTGATCGGCCTGGTCGGGATCTCGGTTACCGGCGTCGTCTATCACGTCGCGCTCGGTGGCCTGCTCCGATTGGATACCTGGGCGTTGGCGGCAGACCAGTTGGTGCACACAGTGGTACCGGTGATGGCGGTCGTGGGCTGGCTGGCGTTCGGGCCACGCGGGCTCACCTCACCGCGGATTGTGAAGCTCACGATCCTGTTCCCGCTCGCCTACATGATCTTCACTGCCATCCGCGGCCCGCTCGTTGGCGACTGGTACCCCTACCCGTTCGCGAACGTCCACGTGCTGGGTTATATGCGGGTCCTGATCAATGCCATCTGGATCACGCTGCTGTTCACCGCCCTCGCCGCCGGGGCGGCCTGGATCGACAAACACCTGCCTGGCAAGCGCGTAACCGATACCGCACTCGCACAGACGAACCCATAGCTCGCACGATACTGGGTGAATTCGTCACCCGCTCCGAGGGACACGTACGACCAGGTGTCGGCCGCCATCGTGGTGCGTGCCTTGTCCTCCAGTTCGGCGTAATCCGCGAAGTTCGGCATGTCGTTCCTTTCTCGGTCGGTCGAGACAGGGCCGGGGGAGGATCGTCGTGGGTAGCTAGTCGGACAGGACCGGCTCGAGCATGCGAAGCAAGGCCGGCGAGGTCGCCAAGGAATTGAGCGCAGGTCGCAGGCTCGTGGCCAAGGCAGCGCGATCGTGAGCGCTCAGGTGCTGCAGGAAGTAGCGACGCACCCGGTCGATATGCCCAGGAGTGACGGCGAGCAGCAATTCGCGGCCGGTCTCGGCGAGCACGACCTCGACACCTCGTTTGTCGGTCGCCGCGCGCTGCCGGTCCACCAGGCCGCGTGCCTGCATGCGCTTGATCTGCTGGGACAGTCTGCTCTGGGACAGCAAGGCCGCCTCGGCCAGATCGTTCATCCGCACGCGGGAATCCGGTGCCGCCTCCAACGCGACCAAAATTCCGTATTCGTCCAGGGTCAGTCCGTGCCCACGTTTAAGGTCGGTATCGAGACGGTCAAGCAGTAATCGGCTGGTGAACACCAATGACCACCACGCCATCATCTCATCAGCTTCCCACCTGGCGGTTTGTTCAGTGTCTGCCGACTCGCCGTGCGCGACCATGATCACATCTCCTCTCAGCAATTTTTCAGCTACTGTAGATATTACATTAAATTTCATGTAAATCCACAGGAGGTAGCTATGACCGACATCGCAAAGCTGCACCCTCGGCACCAGCCCGCCACGTCGCGGAGTTTTCAGGATTTGCTGCACGATCGACTGCCCTCGACCCCCATGTCGTTCCCGCAGGACGCGAGCTTCGACGAGGCCACCGCGAGCTGGAACTACCTGGCAGCCGCCCAGCCGGTCGGCGTGGTGGCCCCACGCGCGACCGCGGAAGTGCAAGAAATCGTCCGCTGCGCGCGCGAGGCCGGAGTCACGCAATTGGCCATCCGCTCGGGCGGGCATTCCTTCGAAGGCGCCAGCCTCGGCGGCCGAGACGGCGCCGCGGTGGTGATCGACATGGTCGAGATGAACGACATCACCATCGACCGCGACGCGCAGACCGCGACCGTCGGCGGCGGCACCCTCACCGGCAACCTGATGGTGGCCGCCTTCGAACAAGGCGGACTTATGCTGCCCACCGGCGAATGCATCGCCGTCGGCATGGGCGGTCAAATCCAGTGCGGCGGCTACGGCCACTACTCACGCACCTACGGCATTCTCACCGATCGTCTACTCCGCGCCGAGATGGTGCTGGCCGACGGATCCGCGGTCATCGTCGACGAGCACACCAACTCCGATTTGTTCTGGGCGATCCGGGGCAGCGGCACCGGCTCCTTCGGCGTAATCACCAGCCTCACCGTCCGATTGAACAAGGCCCCAGCCGCACCCGCGAACTTCTTCATCAAATATCCGATGACCGACACCGAGTCGTTCGCGTCGACGTTCAAGGCGATGCAGGAGTACTCGCTCAACGCACCGCCTGCGTTCAATCCGATGATCGTCATCTGGCGCGGGAACCTGGAAATCCTCGGCTCCCTGGCCACCGAAACCGCGGCCGAACGCGACGCACTCGTCGCGGACATGCGCGAAAAGCTCCCGCCCACCGACCAATTCGACATCCAACCGGCCGACTACGTGGAAACCATGCGGATCCAAGGCCTCGAGGACACCTCCGCGCCGTACTATCCCGACCTCAGCGATGTGCGGCGCGAACGCCGAGAGCACCTGCGCTACATGAAGATCAAGGCCGGATTCGTGCCCGAACCGTTCACTGACGAATTCATCGAAACCCTAGCCGAATTCGCCATCACCCAACCCACGCAAGGACTACGGATTCAGATACTGGGCCTGGACCCGAACTCCGGACTTCCGGCCGAAGCCACCGCTATCAAGAACCGCGACTGCCCGTGGCTGATGGGGATGTCGTGCTGGATACCACTCAGCGATGCCGGTGACATCGCCACGATGGAAACCACCGGCAAGAACCACGAACAGTGGCTCAACCAGGCCTATGAAATCTTCTACCCCTACACCACCGGCGGCTACATAGGCGACGACGACTACGCCGAAGGCGAGCAAGGTCGCGATATGTTCGACAGCTACTACGGCCAACACCTACCCCAGCTGAAAGCCATCAAGCGCAAGTACGACCCCGACAACCTGTTCCACCACAAACTCAGCATCCCGCTCGACTGACCAGCGCTTCCACCGCGAGAAGTAGCTCGAGCCGCAGCCCCGGGCACAGTTCACCGACGCCCGAGCGCCGCGTCCCACTGAATACCCCTGCACCGCGACTGAATTCGAGGGGGTAGACATGCGTATCCTACTTTTCGGTGGGACCGGACTCCGAATGATCGACAGCCGGCAGGAATCGTCATCCGACCCGATGGTCGAGTTCTCGCCTATTTCGTGTTCCGGTCCAGGCCCATTGCGTCGGTCATGGTGAAGAACAGGTCGGTCTGGTCGGTGAGGCCGACTATGTTGGCGGCGTGTGGGCCGTAGGCGGCGACGCGCAGTTGAGTGCCGGTGTGCTCCTGGACGCTGCCTTCCTCGGCGGTGCCGTAGGAGACGGCCATGGCGGCGCCGTCTTTGGTGACGATCTTGCTGGTGAGTGCGGACGATTGGGATTCCAGCGGCACGATCTGGCTCGCGTGTGCGTGGTCGGCGGTCACGATCACCAGGGTCTGACCGTCGCGTTGCGCGAATTCGAGTGCAGCCTGCACCGCGGCGTCGAGGTCGACGGTCTCACCGATCTGGCCGCACGGGTCGGCGGCGTGATCCTGCTTGTCGATGGAACCGCCCTCGACCTGGAGGAAGAAGCCGTCCGGACGATCGTTCAGCAGGTCGATGGCTTTGCGGGTCATGGTCGCCAGATCCGGCAGCGTGGTGGTGTCGCGTTGCGGGTTGTCCCGGCAAGTCTGCGCGGGGCGGTTGATGCCGCCGCGGACGGCCTTGTCGCCGGTCCACCGCACCGGCAGGGCACCGGGCGCGAACAGGCCGAGTACCGGCGCGTCCTGATCGGCCTTCGTCACCGCATCGAGCCCGGCGCGGTCCGAAACTACCTGGTACCCACGGTGTTTCGCTTGTTCCGTCAGAGTGACGCCGTGATACTGGCCGGCCATCGCCTGCTGACCGAAGGTCTCGGCGCCGCCACCGAGGGTAAGGTCGGCACGAGCGAGCAGCAACTGCTCACCGATCGAGCCGAGACCGCCGTGCTCCATCGCGTTCACCGGGCATCCCAGCAAGGTCTCCTTCGGGCCGTAGCATTCGCGGTCGGTGACGTGGGTGGCCAGTGCGGCCGGAGTGGAATCCGGCAGTGCGGCGGTGGTCACGTTGCCGGTGGCCTTGCCGTTGGCCTTGGCGATCTCCAGCAGGTTGGTCTGCGGGGCGCCCTCGAGGTCGACGCCGATGGCGCCGTTGTAGGTCTTGGTTCCGGTGGCCCAGGCCGTGGCGCTGGCCGCGGAATCGGTGACGTAGTCCGGCTTTCCGGTGTTCTTGTCCAGCGAATAGTGGGTGTAGGAGCCGGTGAGCGGCAGCGCGTCGATGCCCTTGAAGTAGCCGCCCGCACCCTCGGCGACGTTGCGCGCCACCGTGATTTCGGAGTCGCCCATGCCGTCACCGATCAGCAGGATGACGTTCTTGGCCGGTCCGGTATCGATAGACGCGCGCAGCGCATCGCCGCGATCGCCGACGGTTCGCCGCGCGCCACCGGGATCGCTCAATTGTCCCTGTGCGGCGGGGGCGGGCAACGGACCGGTAGCCGGCCGGCCGGGATCCGACCCGCACGCGGCAAGCAACCCGGCGAGAACGGCAGCGCCGGATAGGGCACCCCACCGGATCCGAGTGGGTCTGGGCGCGACGAATGGCATGCGAAATCAATTCCTTCCGATCTGACTGCTGCTGCTACCCGTCGACCAGCTGGCTCAGATATCGGCCGTATCCGGACTTCTCGAATCGTTTGGCGCTGCTGAGCAGATCCTCGTCGGACAGCAGACCCGCCCGCCATGCCGCCTCCTCGGGGCAGCCGACCTTGATGCCCTGGCGGGTCTCGATGGTGCGGACGAATTCGCTTGCCTGCATCAAAGATTCGCAGGTTCCGGTGTCGAGCCACGCGGTGCCGCGCGGGAGCACGTCGACCTTGAGCCTGCCTTGGCGCAGGTAGGTCTGATTGATGTCGGAGATCTCGTATTCGCCGCGGCGCGAGGGGCGCAGGCGTGCGGCGATGTCGAGCACGTCATTGCTGTAGAAATAGAAGCCGGGTATCGCGTAGGGACTCTTGGGCGTGCTCGGCTTCTCCTGGATCGAGATTCCGTTGCCCTGTTCGTCGAATTCGATGACGCCGTAGGCGCTCGGGTTGGACACGTGGTACGCGAAGACCGCGCCGCCGTCGACGCTGACGTCGGAGGACAGTTGGGTATCCAGGTCGGGTCCGTAGAACAGGTTGTCCCCGAGGATCAAGGCGACGGATTGGTCGCCGATGAACTCCGCCCCGATGACGAAGGCCTGGGCGATGCCATTCGGCACGGACTGGGTGGCGTAGCTGAGTTGGATGCCGAAGTCGCTGCCGTCGCCGAGCAGCCTGCGGAACTGGGCGACGTCGTCCTCGGCGGTGATGACCAGGATCTCGGTGAGACCCGCGGCGATGAGCGTGGCCAGCGGGTAATAGACCATCGGTTTGTCGTACACGGGCAGCAGTTGCTTACTCGCACCGAGCGTAATGGGATGTAATCGGCTGCCCGTACCGCCGGCCAAGATGATTCCACGCACAACAAAACCCTAACTATTCCGGACTGTTCGCCCAACCTGTCATGGCGCGATCTCACCGATATGGGCGGTGACCTTCTCGAAGGCGAGCGCTATCTCTTCCATGGCCTCGATCGGCGCGAGCAGTACCTCGTGACCGAAGGTGACGACGCTTTCGTGAATGTCCTTCGTCACCGGGAGGTCGAACCGTTTCGGATTCACCTGGGCCAGGTACTCCGGATTGGCGGCGAATCTGCGGCGCGTGTCCGGTCGGTGCAGCGGGTTGTCGTTCAACGGCCGATACGCGCTGAGCACCGGGAAACCCAGTTCGGCGGTCAGCGCATCGATCACCGTGGCGACGGGCACGATTTCCAGTATTTCCTTCGGTAGTCTGGTCGCGTACCGGTAATAGGTTCGCTCGGTGGTGCCTTCCGTCGTCACTTGGCCGACACAGCCGAATCGGGCCAGCCGCTGGTCGAGATAAGCGGCCGACTCTCGTCTGCGCATGTTCTGCCCGTCGATGAGATCGAGCTGGTCGAGCAGCACGGCGGCGTGGAATTCTGACAGGCACGCATTGCTGCCCATCATATGTCCGGTTTCCAGCAATTCCATGTCGCCCACATTCAACGGAGCACGGCTGCGCCTGCGGCCGTCGGAGCGCAGGTGGTCGGCCCGATCGGCCACCTCGGGGTCGTTGGTGACGACCGCGCCGCCCTCGCCGGCGGTCAGCAGTTTGGTGCCCTGCATGCTGAACGCCCCGGCGGCGCCGATCGAGCCGACGGCCTGCCCGCGATAGCGTGCCCCGTGCGCGTGCGCGCAGTCCTCGATGAGCGGAAGTCCGTGCCGCCGTGCGATTTCGGTCAACGCGGTGAGATCGGCGATGGACGAGTACGCGTGCACGACGGTGATCGCACGGGTTCGCTCGGTGATCGCCGCCGCCACCGCGTCCGGGTCGACGCAGTAGGTTGCCGGATCGACGTCGACGAGCACCGGAATCGCGTTGATGCCCAGTACCGCCGAGGCCGACGCCACCCAGCTGAGACCGGGCACCACGACCTCGTCGAAGGCGCCGACGCCGCAGGCCTCCAGGGCGATCGATAAACTCGCCGATCCGGTCGAGGTCGGCACACAGAACTCGGTGCCACAGTATTCGGCGAACGCGTCGGCGAACTGTTCCTCATAGGACGGGCGGCCCTGATAAGCGCAGCTGATCGTCCACCGTCCGCTGTGCAGGACGTCCTCCAGGCTTTTCAGCGCGCGCGGTCCGGGCTGCGGCCAGCGGGGCCATTGCCGATCGCTGACCTGAGCGCCGCCGAGAATTGCCAAAGAATGCGCCACGATTCCGCCTCTCCTGCGTTGCGCCGAGTTCCATAACTGCGACGAAACCTATTGAACTAGGTCACGAGTGAATGCGAAAGTTGTTCGGTCGCAGGGCATTGCCGATCGGTGTTCGACTGCTTGCCGTACGCAGTCGAACATCTCGGCCGTTTCCGTTGCGGACATCCGATCCGCGAACGATGGCGCAGCCGGCTGTGCGCGGTATGTAAAGAAATCAGCGAAAGGCACTGATATGGGTCTGGTAAGCGTGTACAACGAATGGGATCCGCTGGAGGAGATCATTGTCGGCACGGCCGTCGGCGCGCAGGTTCCGCGCATCGATCGGAGTGTTTTCTCGGTTGAATATGCCGGTAAGTACGACAGTCCGGACGAGGTTCCGTCCGGTCCGTACCCGGATCGGGTGATTCAGGAGACCGAGGCCGAACTCCAGGTGCTGTGCGACGAGCTGACCAAGCTCGGCGTCACGGTGCGGCGACCGGGCGAGCGGAATCTCGCGGCGGAGATCACGACCCCGGATTGGCAGACCGACGGTTTTCATGAATACTGCCCGCGCGACGGTCTTTTGGCCATCGGCGATCTGGTCATCGAGACCCCGATGGCGCTGCGCGCACGGTTCCTCGAGTCCTTGGCCTACAAGGATCTGCTGCTCGAGTACTTCGCCAGCGGCGCCAGGTGGATTTCGGCGCCGAAACCACGACTGCGGGACGAGATGTTCGAGCCGACCGCGCCGGACGGTCAGCGCCTGCAGAACTTCGAGCCGGTATTCGACGCGGCCAACGTGCTGCGCTTCGGCACCGACGTGCTGTATCTGGTCTCCGACAGCGGCAACGAACTGGGCTGGCAGTGGTTGCAGGCGGTGCTCGGCCAGGAATACACCGTGCATCCGTGCCGGAACCTGTATTCGTCGACCCATGTCGATTCCACGATCGTGCCGCTGCGGCCCGGCCTGGTGCTGGTCAATCCGTCGCGGGTGAACGACGACAATATGCCCGCCTTCCTGCGTTCGTGGGAACGGCTGGAGGCCCCGGAGCTGGTCGATATCGGTTTCACCGGACCGCGCCCGCACTGCTCGGTGTGGATCGGGATGAACCTGCTGATGGTCCGGCCGGATCTGGCGGTCGTCGACCGCAGGCAGAACGATCTGATCCGCCTGCTGGAGAAGAACGGCGTGGACGTGCTGCCGCTGCAGCTCACCCATTCACGGACGCTGAGCGGTGGATTCCATTGCGCGACATTGGATGTCCGGCGGTCGGGGTCGTTGCAGACCTACCAATTCTAGTTCCGGGTTGCCGCGCCAACCCAATCACCTCAACGGGAGGTCACCAGCCGTGATCGGCTATGGAGTTTGTGTCGGGCCGACCGATCTGTTCGATCGAATCTGCCGGCCAGGAATAGAACGTGTCAGCGCACCGGACAGCAAGCTGTTCACGGTGCGTGGCCAGAAATCGATGTTCGCCGCGTACAACGCACTCTTCGACCAGGCGGCTGCGGATGACAACTGCACCGGCCTGGTGCTGCTGCACGACGATGTCGAGCTGAGCAAGAATCCGGTCGATGTGGCCGGCCCGGTATTCGAGGACGACAGTGTCGGCGTGCTCGGCACCCTCGGCGGATCCAACACCATATCGCTGGCCTGGTGGAACGAGAAGTCCGATCGGCGCGGGCGTATCACCGACTACAACAAGGCGCACGACCACGGAAACGGCCGATACGAGGTACATGCGGTCGACGATGTGATTCTGTGTGTTTCCCGCTGGGTGATCGAGAATATTCGTTTTCCGGCCGGGCGGTATGTCGGATTCGAGGGATTGGGCGTCATTCTCGCGACGACCGTGCGCGCCGCCGGGAAGCGGGTGATCGTCGAGGATCTGCAAGATGTCATGCATCACAACGCCGGTCGCGGGTTCAACGGTCTGGGGGATTGGCGGCGCAACGAGCTGCGCTGGCAGCGCGAGTTCTTCCAGCTGAACGCGTGGGAGCGACTGGGCAATCAGCTCGAAGACCTGGCGCTGCCCATCTTGCCCGCGCGGCTCGGCGCCCGCCGATTGGGCCTGCGCCTCGCCGGGCGGCACAACGAGGTGAGTGACGGCGAGTCCGGGGATCCCGCGATCGACGCGATCGTGGACGGCTGGTACCGCAGGTGCCAGGGGCTACGCGGCCGAATGGTCGTGTGAGGGCCGGAAATCGGAAAACGGAGTTCATACACTCGAGTTCTTATGTGGTGAGGAAATGGCGAAATTCGCGAGACTGCACTACGACGTCCATGAGATCCCGATCGCCGATGTGGTGCGCGAGATCGTGAACGTCGAAGATCTGGAAACGCTCGAACCGAGCGAACAGGTGGCCACCAGGGAGACGGATCAGGCCACGGCGTATCACAAACTCTTCTACGACAAATTCGACCGCGTTCAACCGCTGTACCGTAAATTGGCCGCGACCTTGCTCGGCACCGAGGCGGACGACTTCTATATCCAGCAGATTCCGACGTTCCGAGTCCATCTGCGTAATTCCGTCGCGGTCGGCTCGTGGCATCGGGACAGCGATTTCGGGCACGAGCAGAGTGAGACCAACTACTGGGTTCCGCTCACCCGTGCCTTCGGCAACAACACCCTGTGGATCGACAACGAGCCGGCCGGCGCGGAATACGGCGATGTCGTGGTCTTCGACGGCGCGAATTCCTGGCACGGCAACAAGGTCAACGACACGGCCATCAGCCGGGTGAGCATGGACTTCCGGACCATTCCGCGCAAGGCCTACCGGGCGACCGGCAAGCGTTCGGTCTCTCACGGCATGCCTTTTCTGCTCGGTGAATACTGGGGCACGCTCTGAAATCTTTTGCGGCCCAGCTATATAGAGCGAGGCGGTACGGCGGGAACATCCGCCGTACCGCCTCGCTTTCGGGTTATCGGGCCGGCTCCCCGACCCCGGTCTCCAGCCAGTCACGTTCCTGCGTGGTGAGCACGATCGACAAGGCGGCCAGTGAGTCGCGTACCTCGTCCACCTCCCGCGGCCCGATGAGCGGGATCACCGGGAACGGCTGTGCGCGGGTCCACGCCAGCGCCAGGCCGGTCGGTGAGACGCCGCGCCGCTCGGCCAGCAGTCGAACGCGCCGGATCCGTTCGAGATTGCTTTCGCTGTACCAGCTTTCGGTCAGCGGACCATCGCGCAGATCGTCGGGATCGGCCAGCGCGTGACAGCCGCGGCCCTGGCTCGCCCACGGATACAAGGGGATGTCGGCCGTCTCGAGCCAGGCCCGCCAGTCCGGCTCGTTGGCGCCGATCGTCCCCGGGTAGATGGGCCGCACCATGTCGACCAGGCTGTACTGATTGCTGATTCCCTGCGGAGCCGGAAGGCCGTGCCGCGCAGCGTATTGCGCCGCCTCCTGGACCCGCGCCAGCGGCCAGTTGGAGAACCCGTACCCGCCGATCAGCCGGCGCTTGACCAAATCGGCCAGCGCCGTGACGAATTCGCCGACCGGGACCTCGGCATTGTCGCGATGCAGCATGTACAACGCCGCGTCCGCGCGCTGCATGCGCTCGAAACTCTCGCTCAGCTGGGTTTCGATCTGGTCCGGCAGGCACTGCGGCGTGTGCGCGCCCTTGGCAAGCACCCACACCTCGTCGGTGACGCCGCGGGCGCTCGCCCATTCCCCGAAGGCGCGTTCACAGCACCCGGGGCCGTAGGCGAATCCGTAGATCCACGCCGTATCGAAACCGCGCCCGCCGCCCGCCCAGTAGGCGTCGTAGACCGGAAAGGCTCGTTCCACCTGACCGAACGACGAGGTGCCCAGCAGCACCGGCGGTCGGTCGCGCCGGGCGGGGGTCGGCTCAGGCATGGTCGCTCCCGAGTACCTGCTTCACCTGTGCCACAACGTGATCCAGGTGCTCCTCGGTCAAGCCCGGATGGGAGGGGAGGGTGAGCAGTTCCTGCGAGAGCCGCTCGGCCACCGGGCAGGATTCGTCGCGGTGCGCGTGGAACGCGGGCTGGTGATGCAGTGGGTACGGGTAGCGCAGCAGCGACGGAATCTTGCGCGAGCGCAGTTGCGCGGCGAGTTCCGCGGCGCTGCGCCGGCCCGCGCCGGGAACCGCGCGCAGCGCGTACTTCCAGTAGGAGTGCACCGTGCCGGCCGGCTCGATCGGCAACTCGAACTCCTCGACGCCGGCCAGTTTCGCCGACAGGTAGGCCGCATTGTGCCGCCGCCGTTCGACCTGTTCGCCGAGTCGCTGCAACTGACTGTGCCCGACCGCGGCCTGCATGGTGGTGAGCCGGTAGTTGTAGCCCACCTCATGGGCCCAGATCATGCCGGGCGCGTCCGCGACCGGGCCCTCACCGTGGCTGCGTAACCGCTTGATCCGCTCGGCGTGCGCCGCGTCGTTGGTCAGCACCACCCCGCCCTCGCCGCCGGAGGTGATCACCTTCTGCTCGAACAGACTGATGCACGCGAGATCACCGAAACCGCCGACCGGCCGGCCGTCGATCTCGGTGCCGAGCGCCTGGGCCATGTCCTCGATGACCGGGATGCCCGCGGACTCGGCGACCGCGCCGATCTTCGCCATATCCGCCGCACAGCCATTGATGTGGACGACGACGATCGCCTTGGTCCGTTCGGTCAGCAGCGTCTTGACCGAATCCGGGTCCAGGCAGTGCGTATCCGGGGTGACGTCGGCGAACACCGGCCGCGCGCCGAGATAGACGATGGGGCTGGCGGAGCCGATGAAGGTGTGGGCGGGCACGATCACCTCGTCGCCGGGGCCGACGCCCGCGGCTTGCAGTGCGAGATGTACGGCCGCGGTGCCCGAGGAGACGGCCACCGCGTGCGACACACCGTGGAGCGCGGCCATCGCCGACTCCAATTCGTCGACCACGCTGCCGGGCATGCCGACCAGCCGGTTCGACCGGAGCGCGGAAACCGCGGCGTCGATATCGCCGTCGGTGAGCTGTGGCCAGCGGGGCAATTCGATAAATGTCGTCAAGACTCTCATCCTTCGACTTCGTCCGAGATCCGGAACATTCGATGCGGCACACCGGGAAACGTGACATGCGTGGATCGCATTGTTGCCGCTCCGTCAGAATATCCAAGGCGGGCCGATTATCAACTGTGCGGACTTTCGATCCGGAGACAGTCCGAACAGCCGGGAACATGCTTTGACAGACACATTCGAGCGGACCTACGCTGCGGTTATGGTGGCTGGCAGCGATAATGCAATCGACCGATCCGGCGAACTCGACGACGCGGCGCTCGACGCGTTGGACGAACGATTCCGGCACTTCGTATCCGGCCTGCCGGACGACCGGCCGGTGTGGTTCTGTTTCTTTTCCTCGGGATTACTGCACGTGCTCCGGCACTTCCTGCGTTTTGTGCCGGACGGGCTCAATTGCGCTTTCCTGACCAGCGGCCTGACACCGGAAGAAGAGCGGATATGGACGGAAATGACCACCCTGCCATCCTTCGGTATCGCCGAGCGGGTCGGTAGTCACGAGATCTTCGAACTGCTCTTCCGGAATATGGACCGGCCTTTCGGCATAGTCGACAGCGACTGCTTTGTCATGTGCCCGGAGTTCTTCACCGAATGCATTGCCGGGCTGCGGCCGGGCGTGGCGATAAGCGGTCCGCTCAGCTATGGACCGATTCCGCTCGCGGCGCCGCCGCTCATGGCCATCGACCCGCGGGCCAAGGCCGAGATCGAACGGGCCATCGGTGGCCCGGTGTCGACCGCGGCGTACGCCTTCGTCCCGCCGGGGCCCGAGGGCGAAATCGACGGCGCGGTGGTACGCCTGATCGAGCAGCATCACCGGGTGGCGTTGTCCGAGGTGCTCGGCATGGAGAGTGCGCGGCTGCCGTTTCCGCAGGGCGGTCTGATGGATGTGCTGGACGATGGGCGCGAGGTGCGCAGCCATGAGCGCTATTACCATCGCCGGGCCGGGCACGAGGTGGTCCGGGTGGTGTTCGACGGACTGATGCTCTATCAACTCATGGCGCTGGCCGCCGGGTGGCGCCTCGCGCACTTCCGAACCTTCGCCGGCACAAAGGTTTTCGCGCCTGAGCTGGTGCACGCCGGCGGCATCTCGTATTGGGCGCGGTTGCTTCGTAGCGAGCTGACCGCGGGCCTGCGTGACCTCCCGTGGTCGGCCCACATCGATGCGCTGCTGCTGACCGAGTTCGTCGAGCGCACCGACGCGCCGCGGCCGTATCTCGATCGCGGCCGCGAGCTCGCGGCGCTGCTGCGGCGCAGTGAGCTGGATCTGGGCTCGCTGCGGCGGCAACTATCCGCCAAACTGTCCGGGAGCGGCGTCGATATCGATGACCCGCGCTGGAAGGGTGTGCTCGGCTGAGCGAGTGGGTGTCGCGCGCGGCGGACGGACGTTCGACGTCGGTCCGCGCCGGGCTTTGTACAAACCTTGCGGTCTCTTTAACTTCTCTTGACATATACCTTCCACTTGGTAATGTCTGACATAAGCCAATTGTTAGCGAAGAGGGGAGATGCATTCTTTACGCAGCATTCGAAGCTGAGCACGGTTGGGTATACCGCAATACTGTGAGATGGCTCCACAGGTCTCGCTCATGCTGCGCTCGATTGAATTCCGGATTGATTATCATCAGTGTCCCCGACTCCGTCCGAAGTGGAGCCGGGTGGCTTTGCCGTCCTTTTGAATAAGTCGTGGTATGTCCGCGTCGTGCCCGCGGTCCTCTGTGATCAGACGTACTGTGTTTGGGGAGGGTTTTTCGTGATCAGTGAAGATCTTGGTGTTTCTGCTCATAGTCTATCGGTGGAGAGTGGTCAAGAGCTCGGGAAACCCGTGCTGATTTCGATATCTCGGCTCAGGCCGGCTGATTCGCCCCGGCTGTCCGGCGAGGATCCCGAACATATCCGGATATTGACCGAGGCCGGCTCCGATGCGCCACCGATCCTGGTGCATCGCGAGACCATGCGGGTGATCGACGGAATGCATCGGCTGCGTGCCGCAATGGCGCGCGGCGACGAAGAGATCATTGCCCGGTTCTTCGAGGGCGACGCCGATACGGCTTTCGTGCTCGCGGTCCAGGCCAATATCAATCACGGCCTGCCGTTGTCCTTCGCCGATCGGGCGGCCGCGGCGCGGCGGATCATGATCTCGCACCCCAACTGGTCCGATCGGGCGATCGCCAAGACCGCGGGGATTTCGCCGAAGAGCGTGAGCAAGGTGCGGGCCCGGGTGCTCGGTGAACCCTCCCAGGTGGTCGAACGGGTCGGCGCCGACGGCAGGGAACGCCCGCCCAATTCCTCACCGGAAGGGCGGCTGCGCGCAGCCGAACTGTTGGCGAAGAGCCCGGACGCCTCGCTGCGGGAGATCGCCAAGGCCGCCGCGATCTCGGTGAGCACGGTCAACGACGTCCGCAAACGTCTCGACCGGGGCGAGGACCCGGTCCTGCCGAGTCAGCGCGGTGCGGGCGAACGGACCCGGAGCGCCCCGGCGATGCCGAATCCGTGCCGGGCCAAGCGATTAGAGGCATTGCCCAAGTCCGGGGTGACCATGCTGCATGAATTGAAACGGGATCCCTCGCTGCGTTTCTCCGAGCCGGGCCGGCACCTGCTGCGCACGTTGCACGAGACGTTCGCCAGCGCGACCAAATGGCCGGAACTCATCGGCACCGTGCCCGATCATCAGGCGCACGTCGTGGCCGAGCTGGCCGAACACTTCGCGGATCAGTGGCGCGAATTCGCGGACCGGATCCGGTCCAACGCGTCGTCGGGTGTGCAGGAAGACTAGGGACCGCCGAGACGACAGGTGTTGCCGATGCGCCCGCTGCCCATCGCCGATCCGGGCGACCCGGACATTCGTTCGGCCGGGCACTATCTGGTCTGGCTCACGATCCGTACCCTGGGCCCGCTGCTCGGCGCGGCGCTGTTCGGCATCCTGTGGATGGGCTCGCAGGCCTTGGTGCCCGCCGTCATTCGAGAGGCGATCGACGACGGCCTGGTTGCGGGGGACCTGCGCTGGATCCTGGTGTGGTCGGCGGTGCTGCTCGGGCTCGGCGTGGTCTATGCCAGCTCCGGAACCATCCGGCGGCGGCTGAGCCAATACTGTTCGCTGGCAACGGGATACCGCACGGTTCAGCTAGTGGTCCGGCACGCGAATCTGCTCGGCGCCGGACTGGAGCGGCGCGTCGCGACCGGGGAGATCATCAGCGTCGGGACCATGGATCTGGTGGCCATCGGCAAGGCCTTCGATATCGTCGGCCGGGCCATCGGCGCGGTGGTCTCCGTGGTGCTGGTGGCCGCCGTGTTGCTCCGGCAATCCACCTCGCTCGGACTGCTGGTGATCATCGCGCTGCCGGCCATCGTGGTGGCCATGGGCCTGACGCTGCGCCCGTTGCAGCGCCGCGAGACCGTGTACCGGGACCTGCGCGTCGGACTCGCGTCCAAGCTGACGGATTTCGTCGCCGGACTGCGGGTGCTGCGCGGGATCGGCGGCGAGAACACCTTCGCCCGGTCGTATCGTGAACGCTCCCAACAGGTTCGGGCCGCGGGGATGGAAGTCGCGCACACCGAGGCCTCGGTCCGGGCGGTCGGTGTCCTGCTGCCGGGTCTGCTCGTCGGCGCGGTGACCTGGATCGGCGCGGTGGCCGCGCTGCGCGGGGCGGTCACCGCCGGCGAGCTCGTATCCTTCTACGCCTACGCGGCATTCCTGATCGAACCGCTGTCCACCTTCACCGAGTCCGCCGATCGGTTCGTCCGCGCCCACGTCGCGGCGCGGCGCGCGGTGACCATCTTGGGTATGCGTCCGGAGTTCGCGCGCGCCGAGCTGGGCGTGGACCTGTGCGACGGCGTCCACCCGCTGGTCGACGACTGCTCCGGACTGGTCGTCGGTGCCGGCGAGTATCTCGCGGTGGTCGCCTCGCCGGAGGACGGATCGCGCCTCGCCGATCGGCTCGGCGGTTATACCGACGCACCTGTCACCTACGCCGGGCTACCGCTGGACGCGCTGGGCTCCGATGCGCTGCGGCGCCGAATCCTGGTGGTGGACAACCACGCTCGGCTGTTTCGCGGGACACTGCGCGGCACCCTCGGCGGGCATCGCCGACCCACGGACGAGGTCCTCGCCGCCGCGCTGCGGGTGGCCGCGGCCGAAGACATCGCCGCCATGCTGCCCGCCGGTCTGGATACCGAGATCGCCACGGACGGACGGCAGTTCTCCGGCGGCCAGCGACAACGCCTCATCCTGGCGCGGTCCCTGCTGGCCGAGCCGGAGGTGCTCATTCTGATGGATCCGACCTCCGCGGTCGACGCCTACACCGAGGCGATCATCGCCCGCCGGCTGCGCGCCGCCCGCGCGGGCCGCACCACCGTCGTGGTCGGCTCGAGTTCGATGTTGCTGGCGCAGGCCGATCGCGTGGCCTTCCTGGTGGACGGGCGGGTGATCGCACACGGCCCGCACCGCGAGCTGCTGGCCGGCCGGGCGGACTATCGCGCGGCGATCGAAACCGACGATGTCGCCGCGATCGCCGCGCGGCCGAGCAGCGGCCGATGAGCCGGGTGGCGCTGCCGGTGGCGGATTCCGCCGCGGTGCGCAGGCACGTCCGGGCGCTGGGCCGGCGGCATCGGCGAACCCTCGGCTGGATGCTCGGGCTGCACGGCCTCGCGGCGATTTCCGGCTTGGCCGGGCCGTGGCTCATCGGCGCGCTGATCGATACGGTCGCCGACGGCGCCAGCTTGTCGCGGGTTCATCTCATCGGGTCGGGGCTGCTGATTTCCCTGATATCGCATGCGGCGCTGACGTATTGGGCGGTGCGGTACTCGTGCCGGTTCGGCGAGCGGGTGACCGCCGAACTGCGCGAGGACTTCGCCGACGCCATCGTGGCACTACCGCTGTCCGCCGTCGAGGACGTGGATCCGGGCGACCTGGTCACCCGCGCGTCCCGCGACGTCGACGCGTTGACCAACGCCGCGCGGTTCGCCGTTCCCGAGGCGATCGTCGCGCTGTTGACCGCCGCGTTCACCGCCGTCGCCCTGGTGCTGGTCGGGCCGTTGACCGCGTTACCGTGTCTGGTGGCACTGCCCGTGCTGTGGGGTGGGACGCGCTGGTATCTGCGTCGCTCCCCGTCCGCGTACCGGCGGCGCAGTGCCAGTTACGTCTCGCTGGGCGACAGTCTGGCCGAGACGGTTTCCGGTGCGCGCACGGTCGAGGCACTGCGGTTGCAGCGCTGGCGGCGGCGGGTCCTGGATCGGGATCTGGGTGAGGCCTATGCCGCCGAACGACACGCGCTGTGCATCCGCAGTACCTGGTACCTGCTGGTGGAATTCGGCTACGTGCTGCCGGTGGTCGCCACGATCGCGATCGGTGGCGTGTTGTACCTCAACGACTTGGCCACCCTCGGTCAAGTCACCGCGGCCACCCTGTACGTGCGCCAACTCGTCTTTCCCTTGGACGAGCTGCTGGCCTGGGTGGACGAACTGCAAATCGGCGCGGCGTCGCTGGCCCGGCTGCTGGGTGTGAACGACGTTCCCGCAGACCGGGAATCATCCGGGCGGCGGCCGCGTGGCGCGGCCATCGCGGTTCGCGCTGCCGCCTATGCCTATGTCGGCGAGCGCACTGTGCTGCACGCGGTCGATCTCGCGGTGGCGCCCGGCGAGCGGCTCGCCATTGTCGGCCCGTCCGGGTCCGGGAAATCCACACTCGGCAAATTGCTGGCTGGAATATACATTCCGACTTCGGGTACGGTAGAAATCGGCGGAGTTCGCCTGGCGGAATTGCCGTCCACGGAACTGCGTCGCCGAATAGCGTTGGTAACTCAGGAACATCATGTTTTCCGGGGCACGGTGCGGGAAAATATGACCCTGGTCCGGCCCGACGCGCCGGACCGTGCGGTGTGGCATTCGCTGGCCGTGGTCGGCGCCGACAAATGGGTGGACGATTTACCCGAGGGGCTGAACACCCTGGTGGGTTCGGGCGGGCAGCCGCTGACCGCGGCGCGCACGCAGCAGCTGGCGCTGGCGCGGCTCGTCATGGCCGATCCCGAAATCCTGGTGCTCGACGAGGCGACCGCACTGCTGGATCCGCAGACCGCTCGGCAGGCTGAACGCACCGTGGCCGCGGTGATGCAGAACCGGACGGTCATCACCATCGCGCACCGGCTGCATTCAGTGCGTTCGGCCGATCGGATCGCGGTGGTCGAGGACGGCCGCATCCGCGAAATCGGCAGTCACACCGAGCTATTGGAAGCCAACAACGTGTATGCCGGGCTGTGGCGGGCCTGGCGTGGGGACACTTAGAACGGAGACAGACGTGGACCGAGACATTCCCGTGGTGATTCTGTGTGGCGGATACGGCACCCGGATCAGGGAGGCCAGCGAACGCTTGCCGAAGGCGATGGTCGACATCGGCGGCAGGCCGATTCTCTGGCACATCATGAAGATATACGGCCATTTCGGTTACCGGCGCTTCGTGCTGTGCCTCGGCTACAAAGGGTGGGAAGTCAAGCAGTTCTTCATGGATTATCGAACACAGATGTCGGATTTCACGATCTCGTTGTCGGACGAGCATCGTATCGAATTCCATGACGACCGGGCCGATGAGAACTGGGAGATCACCTTCGCGGAGACCGGACTGGAGACCGCGACCGGTGCGCGGCTGCGTCGCGTCCGGGATTACGTCGACACCGCGGACTTCATGATGAGCTACGGCGACGGCGTCGGGAACATCGACCTGAAGGAGCTGGAGAAGGCGCACCGCGACGGCGGGCGAATCGGTACCGTCACCGGCATCCACCCGACGTCGAAGTTCGGCGAGATGGAGGTGTCCGGCGCCGAGGTCGTCGAATTCAACGAAAAGCCCACTCAGGTCAGCGGCTTCGCGTCCGGCGGGTTCTTCATGTTCAAGCGGGAGTTCCTCGACGAGTACTTGGACGACGATCCGATGCTCTGGCTGGAAAGCGAGCCGTTGCAGCGCCTCGCCCGGGACAACCAGTTGACGCTGCACCCGCATCACGACTTCTGGTATGCGATGGACACTTACAAGGATTACCAGCACCTGAACGACCTGTGGGCGACCGGCGACGCACCATGGCGCATCTGGCCATGATGGTCGCCGGCCGCCCACGGCGGTTCAGGCGAACAGCTTCTCCTGTTCCGCGAGGAGGCGGTCGACCAGCCGGCCCGGCGGCACCCGGACCTGGTCATAGGTGAGGACCGCGTCCTTGGGCACGTCGGTCTCGAGCACACAGCCCTCGGCGATGCCCATCGGCAGCAGCTTGGCCGCGGCGGCCGCCAGCTGGGTTTCGGCGACCCCGAACGTGTCGTAGCCACCTAGGCCGTCGAGGGTGTGTCCGGCGCGCAGGTCGCGTTTGGCGGTGGCGACCACCGCAACCCGGGGGCCTTCCGCGGCGGCGATCGTGGCATCGGCGAAGTCGACGGCGCGCGCCACCGTGGTGGGAACCTCGAAGTGGCACAGGTGATATGGCGCGTAGAAGCTGTAGAGCGGTCCCTTGCCCAGCTTGTACAGCTCCAAATAGTGGCGCTGGCGCGGATCGTCGTGCACACCGAGGACATAGACACCCGGACCCGGTCGCGCACCGACCACGTAGTCGACGACACCGCCGAGCGCACGCAATTCGTCGACGTCATAGGCGTCGGTCAGCGCGTCGATGTGCCCGGTGTGGTCGCGGCCGTACATGCCGCGCCGCCCGACCGTGAAGCCGAAAGCGTTGGCGACCACGGCCTGCTCGAACGAGACCTTGGTGCCGTCGGCGAAGCTCGTGACCATGCGCGCGTCCTGACCCCAGCGTTCGGCGAAACCGCGCTGGGTCGTCGGCGTCCGGTACGGATCCTGCAAGCCCTTCACATTCCCGGCGACCAGGGGAGTGACACCGAGCCCCTGCACGAACCGCAGCAGATTCGCTTGGACGCCGGGTTGATCGCCGTCCGCGCCGCTGAACACCACCCCTGCCGCGCGCGCCCGGTGCGCGAGCAACGGGCCGACGGTCGCGTCGAGTTCGGCGTTCATCGTGACGATCGGCAACCGGCGATCGATCGCGGTCACCGTGATGTGCGCGCCGAACTCGACGGCGCCGGTGACATCGACGACGCAGTCCAGCTGTTCGGCGGCGAGCAGTTCGAACGCGTCCTGGACGATCACCGGTTTGTGCGTCCGGATCGCGGCATCGATCTGGCGCGCGGAATCGGCAACCAGGGGCGCGGCGCCGACCTCGGTGTACACCCGTTCGGCATGCGCGAGTGTCCGGTTGGACACGGCGGCCAGCCTCATCCCCGGCACCGAGTTGACGATCTGATTGGCCAGTCCCCGGCCCATGAAACCCGCGCCGATCATGCCGACTCGAATCGGGCGCTGCTGGGCCGCGCGCCTGCGCAGCACCGTATCGACGAGGATCATCGATTCGTCACCCGTTCGTTCGGCAGTAGCGGCCAGCCCCCGTCCTTGGGGGAGACGACCTCGACCGGGACCGGCCAGTCGACGTTCAGCACCGGATCGTCCCAGCGGAGGCCGCTTTCCGCGCTGGGGGTGTAGCTCGCCGACACCTGATACATCGTCTCGGTGTCGTCGGTCAGTGTCAGGTAGGCGTGGGCGAAGTTCTTCGGGACATGCATGGCCAGGCGATTGTCGGCGGACAGCTCCGCTCCGAAATGCCGCAGGTACGTCGGTGAATCCGGGCGCAGGTCGACGATCACGTCGTAGATGGCGCCGCGGATGCAGCGGATCGTCTTGGCCTCGGCATAGGGTTCGCGTTGGAAGTGAAAGCCGCGCAACGTGCCCCGGCGATGGTTGAACGAGATGTTGCAGTTCTCGACGGTCGGCTCGAGCCCGGCCGCGAGGAAGTCCGTTCGGGCGAACGCGCGGGCGAAGAAGCCGCGATCGTCTTCGAGCCGCTGGAGCTCGATCACGGCGGAACCGCTGAGCGGTGTGGTCTGAATCAGCATGGGGCTACCTGTGTCTTTCGTGGTCTGGAGTCAGGATGTGCTGGGACGCAAGGTGAGCAGGCGCTGATCCCACAGGCGCAGCAGCTCGTCCAGCAACCCGTTGTCGGTGGTGGGGACGGTGACGCCCAGTTGGCGCAGCGTGCGCCGGCCGTCGGCCGCGTTCAGGACATCCAGTGCCGCCGAGGAGATCTCGACACCGTGGGCGCGGCCCGCGTCGAGCACGATGCGGTTGGTCACCACCGGCCGCTGCGGGCCGAGTTCGATATCGCGCTGGGAATGCAGCGACGTGCGGGCCATCGGCGTGGGCGTGAGTTCGAGGAACGCTTCGCGTCGCGGCTTGCGTTTGCGCACGACCCAGTCGTCGACGACCAAGGCGTCGAGATCGGTGGTGAGGAACGCGACCACCGCGTCGTCCACCGTTTGCACGATCGGTTCGGCATTGTTGTTGAACGAGGTATTCAATACGACAGGGACACCGGTGATTTCGCCGAAATCGTGAATGAGCTGCCAGTAGGCATCGTTGGTCGCCCGGTTCACCACCTGCACCCGCGCGGTGCCGTCGACGTGCGTGACGGCACCGAGTAGCTCCCGGAATTCGGGCTGCACCTCGACGATCGCGATCATGTAATAGAGGTCCGGTGCGGCCGGCGGAATGTCGAAGAACTTATCCGCGTATTCCTCGAGCACTGACGGCGCGAACGGGCGGTAGCCCTCCCGCTTCTTCACCGCCGCGTTGATCCGGTTCTTGTTCGATTCCGGTCGCGGATCGGCCAGAATGCTGCGATGGCCGAGAGCACGGGGACCGAACTCGGCGGCGCCGCGCACCCAGGCGACGATCTCGCCCGCCGCGATGAACGTCGCGGTCTCCTTGCAGACGTCCTGGCTCTTGCGGAATTCGACGAAATCACCCCACCTCCGCAAGGTCGTCTCGGCCGGCTCCCGGCTGGTGGGCAGCGGTCCGAGGAACAGATGCCGCAGGGGCGACGAACGAAATCGTGCGGGGGCTTCCTGCTGGCAGACCTTCAGCGCGGCGCCCGCAGCGGCCCCGGCATCGTGGGCCGCCGGATCGAAAAAGGTTTCGTCGAAGAGTCCGGAGCGGATGAGGCGCCCGTTCAACGTGGCATTGAGCCCGACCCCGCCGCCCACACACAGCCGGCGATGACCGGTTTCCCGCTGCGCGTGCGAGATCACATGCAGCGCAACGTCTTCGAGCGCCTCCTGGAGACCGGCGGCAAAGTCCTTGTGCTCCTTGGTGAATGGCTCACCCTTGCGCCGTGGCCGGAATTCCGACACCAAGGTGTAGCGCACGCGCTCGAGTTCGAGCTGGTAACCGCCGTTGTCCTCGAGGGTATAGAGCGAGCGGAACAACGAGCGGTATCGGCTCGGATCGCCGTAGGGCGCCAACCCCATCACCTTGTATTCGTCGAACGCGCGGTAGCCGAGCAACTCGATAGACCGTTGATAGAACCGGCCCAGCGAACGCCACTCGTCGAAACTGCGCACGTAGTTGTAGTCCGTGCCCTCCGCGCTGACGATCGTGATGGATTCGCTGTCGCCCTTGCCGTCCATCACCACCACGAGCGCGCTGTCGAAACCGGAATTGTGATACGCGGCGAAACCGTGCGCCGTGTGATGCCGGACGAAGGCGATCCGGTCCGGGTCGACCGCTGTGTCCACGGCCTCGCTCAACCGATCGGTGAGCAGGTCACGAGAGGTGCGCACGGTGAGCTCCGGGTGCTGTAGGTAGATCAGCTGAAGGTCCCGGTCGTTCTCCTCTTCGCCGAAATAGTAGGCGAAGCGGTCGATATCGGCGGCCGTCATGTTCGCCTGCTCCAGGCAACTCCGGATAGCCTCGCGGCAGAAATTACTCGTATGCTTCAATCGAGTGAGCCGCTCCTCCTCGACCGCGGCCACCAGTTGCCCATCGGATATCAATACGGCGGCGGAGTCGTGCCCGAAATTCATCGGCAGTTCCGGCATCGCGGCGCTGCCCGAACCGGAAAATCCACAGGTGAGACCCAAAACATTCATTCAACGTCATCCTTTCTCATCGATATGATCGCCGGGCGCTCTCATCGATGTGGCGGACCCAATTGAACTCGGTGCCGCGGGAATGCGAAAGTTGCTCGGAACGGGGTGCGTTCGACTGCTTACCGCACTCAGTCGAACGGTCCGCTCGCGGTCATTGCGCACATTCCGGGCGCGCTGATAGAAGAGATTTCGCACCGATATTCACCGACAGGAGCTGAGTACGATGACGATTAGGCTGGGTCTTGTCGGCACGGGCCGCATCGGCAGGCCGCACGCGGAAACCCTCGCGATGCTGCCGGGGGTGTCGGGTGTCGTCGTCGCGGACGCTGATCTCGCGCGGGCCAAGGCCACCGCGGCCGAACTGGGTGTCGAATTGGCCGACGACGTCGACGCGCTGCTCGACTCGGACATCGCGGGGCTGGTGATCACCACGTCCACCGGCGCGCATCCGGAACTGATCATCAAGGCAGTGGACCGGGGCATCCTGGTGTTCTGCGAGAAACCGGTCGCCATCGATATCGACGGCACCCTCGAGGTCATTCGGCACCTCGAAAACGTCACAGTCCCAGTGCAAGTCGGCTTCCAGCGGCGCTTCGATACCGGCTATCGGGCGGCTCGCGCGGCCCTGCGGTCGGGCGAGCTCGGCTGGGTGCACACGCTGCGCGCCACCACGTTCGACCAGGTGCCGCCCGCGGCCGAATACATTCCGACCTCCGGTGGCCTGTTCCGTGACTGCGGAATTCACGACTTCGACGCCATCCGCTGGCTGACCGGCAGTGAGGTGACCGAGGTGTACGCGCTGGGCGCCAACCGCGGGGCGCCGTTCTTCGGCGCGGCCGGTGATGTGGATACCGCAGCGGCGGTGCTGCGCCTGGACGACGGTGTGCTGGCGACCGTTTCGCTGGGCCGCTACAACGGCGCGGGCTGCGATGTCCGGCTCGAGGTGCTCGGCTCCCGGGCCAATGCCGTGGTCGGCCTGGACGACCGGGCGCCGCTGCGGTCGGTCGAACCGGATTATCCGGCCTCGTCGATTCCCGCCTATTCGGGCTTCCTGGATCGTTTCCGGCCCGCGTTCACCGAAGAGCTGTCGACCTTCGTTTCCGTCGTCACCGGTGCGGTCGAGAATCCGTGCGGCCCGGCCGAGGTATTGGCGGCGTTCTATATCGCCGAGGCGTGCGAACTCTCCCGGCGGGAGCGCAGGCCGGTCACAGTCGACGAAGTGCGGCGTTGAGCATTCCGAGTCGGTGAACGCGATGCTAACCTTCGATTATGCTCGTTGAGAATCAGCTGGTAAATCGCGAAGATCTCATTCGAATGATGCTCGGCGAGTTCGGTTCCGAATCCGGGCAACTCGAA
This sequence comes from Nocardia sp. NPDC046473, assembly GCF_040645995.1. NCBI lineage: Bacteria > Bacillati > Actinomycetota > Actinomycetes > Mycobacteriales > Nocardiaceae > Nocardia > Nocardia sp. NPDC046473. The sequence continues at coordinate 105,826 of NZ_JBEYZJ010000015.1, read as the reverse complement.
TTCATTCCGTTAGGCGAAGACAGCTGGTCGTATCGGTACGGAAAGTACTGGGTGAGCGTCCGCCGCGATCTCGGCGGGCATTTCCCCGCCGCATACGAGGGCGCCTGGCTGCTTCGGGAAACCGGTATGGAATTCATTCTCGCCCCGCTGCGCGGCCGGAGCGGGCGCATAGTCCATTCGGTGGACGGATTTCCGGTGGTCGTCTTCCCGTATGTCGATCGGCTGACCCACGGTGGCGCCGGCGGCGCGACCCCGGCCCAACTCGAACTGCTCACGCGCAGGGTGGCCGAGGTGCACCGGTGCGAACTCCCGGTTGGTCTGCCGGTCGAGGACTTCCGGCTCCCGTTCGCCGAAGAACTGGAGAAGGCGCTGCTCACCGCGCGCAGCGGCACCGACGTCGGGCCGATGAGCCGGGACCTGCATCGGCTCATCGGCGCCCGGTGGGATTACCTCGAAGCGCAACGCCGGGAGTTCGCCGAGGTGGCCGCGCGGTGTGCGCGGATCTGCCGGGAGGGCGCGAAACACGCACTCACACATGGTGATCCGAGCCGGGCGAACGTGCTGCTCGGCGACGACGTGGTGATCCTCGACTGGGGCGGGTTGATGTGGTCGCCGCCGGAGCGGGACTGGTCGGCCCTCGGCAGGCACTTCGGCGTGCCGCCCCGCGGCCGCGCGGAGATGCTGCGTTTCTACGAATTGCGCTGGACGCTCGCCGAAGTGGCGGAATACACCGGCCGATTCGTGAAACCACATACCGGCGATGCCGATGATCAGGCGATGTGGGAACGGCTCTTACGTTACGTGCCGGCCGAATGAGTATCGCGTGTCTTGCACCCGCTGAGCGCGCCGCTTTAGCATCGGCGATATGGAATCACGTGAGCCGCAGGTGGATTGGGAAGTACTCTTCGGCGGCGACTACGAGTATTTCGATTTTCCGGAACTCGATCACGAACTGACCGCGACGGAAGTGTCGACCATGGTCGAGCTCACCGAATTGAAGCCGGGCATGGCGGTGCTCGACGCGCCCTGCGGGCACGGTCGGCATGCCAACGCGTTCGCCGCGCGTGGTTACGCCGTCGTCGGTGTCGACCGGGACGAGCGGTTTCTCGCGACGGCGAAACGCGATGCCGCGGACCTCGGCGCCGAGGTCGACTACCGTTCGCTCGATCTGCGAGAAATGACGTTCCAGGCCGAATTCGACGCCGCCATTTCGTGGTACAGCTCGTTCGGCTATTTCGACGACGAGACCGACCGGGAGATCCTGCGCCGGTACCGAGTGGCCTTGCGTCCGGGCGGACGGTTTCTGCTCGACATGCAATCCCCGTACCGGCTCATCCCCAGCCTGCGCAACAACTACAACTCACACACCTATGTGCTGCGGCGCGGCGACGACATCGCGCTCGACGTGCTGGAGCTCGACGCCGTGGCCAGCCGCTTCTACGCCGAACGGATCACGATTCGCGGATCCGCGCACCAGCGCGCGCGGTACTGCGTGCGCATGTTCACGGCTCCGGAGATCCTCGAGTGGTTTCGGACGGCGGGTTTCGCCGAGGCGAGGGTGGTGGACGAGACCGGCGGCGACTTCACCGTCACCAGCCGCAGGCTGCGCGTGATCGGCCGCGCGTGACCGCGCCCGGCCTGCGGATCCTGCTGACCGGTCACCAGGGCTACCTGGGGACCGTGCTCGCGCCGATCTTGACCGCCGCCGGGCATACGGTGATCGGCCTCGACAGCGGCCTGTACGCGGATTGTGTACTCGGCGAACTGGATTCGCCCGATGTGCCAGGGCTGGCCGTCGACCTGCGTGAGGTCACCGTGGAAACACTGCGCGGTTTCGACGCGGTGGTGCACTTGGCGGCCTTGTCCAACGATCCGCTCGGCTCGCTGGCTCCGGAGGTCACCTACGACATCAACCACCACGCCGCCACCCGCTTGGCCGCCTCGGCCAAGGCCGCCGGGGTGCGGCGCTTCATCTACGCCTCGACCTGCTCGGTGTACGGCGCGCAAGCCGGTGACGCGCTGGTCGACGAGGACGCCCCGCTCAAACCGGTTACGCCGTACGCGATCTCGAAGGTCCGGGTGGAAGACGACCTCGTCGACCTCGCTGACGCGGACTTCGCCCCGGTCTCGTTGCGCAACGCCACCGCGTTCGGTTTCTCGCCCCGGCTGCGCGCCGACATCGTGCTGAACAACCTGGTCGGCCGGGCCGTGCTCACCGGCCGGGTCACCGTGCTCTCCGACGGCACGCCGTGGCGTCCGCTGGTGCACGCGGAAGACATCGGGCGCGCGGTGCTGGCGGCGCTGGCCGCACCGGCCGACGTGGTGCGCGGCCGCGCGTTCAACATCGGCACCGAGCAGAACAACTGGACGGTCGCCGAGATCGCGCGGGCCGCCGCCGCGGCGGTCCCCGGCTCGGTGCTGGAGATCACCGGCGCCACGGGGCCGGACAATCGTTCCTATCGGGTCGACTTCTCCAGGGCTCGTACGGATCTCGGCTTCGAGGCGACCTGGACCGTCGCGGCCGGCGCGGACCAGCTGGCCGCCGAGTTCCGCGGCCGGGGACTGACCGCCGACCAGTTCGAGCACAGCTTCACCAGGCTCGCAGTGCTCGAACGTAGGCAGCGCGAAGGCAGCCTGGATCGCGAAATGCGGGTTGTTCGATAGCCGTCGGCGCGGACGAGACCCGAACAGGGCGTTGTTGATACTGTGCCCGGCATGCCTGCGACATCATCGGATGAATTGCTCGCCGAACTGCTCGCCCAGGCGGAGCTGCCCGCCGCCGCGTCGTCGAAACCGTTGAGCGGCCGCGGTTTCGACAACGAGATCGCCATCGTGACGCTGGTCGACGACCGCCGCGTGGTGCTACGGCGGTTCCGCGAACCGCGCACTCCCGAATTCAAGCGGGCTCGATTCCTCGCCGATCACGGCGTGCCCGCGCCAGCGTTGCTGGCGGCCAACGAGCAGGCCTCCCTCGTCGCGTTCGTCGACGGCGCGGTGCTGGGCGACCTGATCGATGCGGGACAGGACACCGACCAGGTCTGGCGGCTGGTCGGCGCCGCGTACGCCCGGGTCCACACCGTCGGGTTTCCCGCCGGGCTGGCGGGGGAGGACCTGCCAGCGGATCGAATCGTCCTGGACCTGATCGATCCGGCGGAGCAGCTGCACACGCTGCTCGACGAGGCAGAGCCGCCACTGCGTCGTCTGCTGCCCGAATGCGCGAAACACCTGCCCGCCCTGCATGATCTGGTGCGGGAAACCGCGGATTCGCTGCGGCGGGCGCCGACGGCACTGGGCCACGGCGATATCAACATGTGGAACATCATGGTCGGCTCGGATCAGGCCACGCTCATCGATTGGGACTTCCCGCGCGTCGCCGATCCAGCGAAGGAGATCGCGCTGCTGGACAAGCACGCGTCGCTGTTCAATGGCCGCGGCCTACCGCCCGCGTTCTTCACCGGATACGGTCGCGGGCCGACGGAGCCGAACACGAGCATTCACCGGGTGCTCCAGACGCTGGGCTGGGCGGTCAGTTCGGATTGGGCGGAACTGGACGAGGACCCGCTGGTGCCGGCCGAGCTCAAGGAACTGCGAAATAAGGTGTGGCTGCCGACGCTGTTGAATTACGTTCGCGGACTGCCCGAGCACATCGCACGATTACGCACCGTGATCGACGCGCCCGCGCACTGAGCGAAATCAGCGCGGAAGGGTGCCGAGTCGGGCGCGCCGATAAATAGTCGTCGATTTGCTCGAAGGCCGCAACAATGGCAGTTCGAATCTCGTGGCCTTGACTACCAACTGCCTGGCCGGTTTACTTGATTCCGGACGGAAGCTACGATGGACTGTTTATCGATTATATCGATTACTCTGCGTTATTCAGGGATTCGTTATGTGTGGCGGGATATGTCGTGTCCGCTGCCGGAATTAATCCGCACGAGGGTTGAACAGTGTCCGCTTCGGTTGCAGGGTAAATGCGAAAGCGATCGTGAGAAGATGGAGTATCTATGACGCCCGAGCCGCTCGTAGAAAGTCGCCGACCATTGCAGCTGCGCGAGGTGGCCCTGGGGGACACGGAGCTGCCGTATTACTTCGGCAGCGGATGCATGGACGAGATAGCGCAGAAGATCGATGAGCTCGCCGCCGACCGGATCTTCATCGTTACCGATACCGAGGTGTTCCGCCTGCACGGCGACGCGCTGCTCACCGCGCTGGGCGATCGCACGCCGATATCCGTGCTCACCGGGCAGCCCGGTGAATCGCTGAAATCACTGGAACGGCTCGCCCTGCACATCAAGAAGGTGCTCCGGGAGGGGGCGACCCGGCGCAGCGTCGTCGTCTCCTTCGGTGGTGGCGTTCCGGGTAACCTGGCCGGTGTCATCGCGAGTTTGCTGTTCCGCGGAGTTCGCTTGGTGCACATCCCGACGACCACGGTCTCGGCCATGGATTCGGTGCTGTCGCTGAAGCAGGCGATCAACAGCCCGTTCGGCAAGAACCATATCGGCTCGTACTACCGCCCCGTCGGAATCTACGCCGACGTAAGACTTTTCGAGACCTTGCCGGCGCGCGAGTTGCGGTCCGGGCTCGGCGAGATGACCAAGAATTGCCTCGCGATTCTCCCCGAGCTGGTCGAGCCGATGCAGCGCATCCTGGCGACGGGGGACTTCGGCGGCGACGAGACGTTGCTCTGGCTGCTCGACGCGAGCATCACGGCGAAATGCCTGGTGACGCGCGACGATCCGCACGAGAAGGGCGCGGGCCTGGTGCTCGAGTACGGGCACACGGTCGGGCACGCCATCGAACTGCTCGACCATCGGCAACGCGGCGGGTCCGCGATCTCCCACGGTGAGGCCATCGCGCTGGGAATGCTTGTCGCCGCGCGTGTTTCGCAGGCACGCGGCTGGTTGTCGGCGGACGAGGTCGACGTGCATGACAAGCTGGTCACCGGATTGGGGATAGTTCCGCGCCTGCCGGACGGCGTCTCGGTGAGCGATATCGTGCGACTGATCCGCGACGACAACAAACGCGGGTATCTCTCCGTCGGCGTGGACGAGACCCCGTTCGTTCTGCTCCGCAGGCTCGGCGTGCCGGCGATGACCGGCGCGCTGCCGCTGGTTCCGGTCGACTTCGCCGAGATCGCCTCGGCCCTGGATGGGTTCGGCGCCGATCGCGGTTCTGCCGTGGAGTCCGACCGGGTCGCCACCGGCTCGGTCTATCGGACCGGCTAAGACAGATCCAGCAGCCGCGTCCAGATTACGGACCAGGGCTCGGTCCGGCCGGTGGCGAACCAGATCGGGGTGCCTTGGCTATCGGCTGCCCGGCCGGCGCCGGTCTCCACCGTACCGAGCCGGACGATCTCACTGAACGACCCGTTCAGGACCTCGGGATTCCTTCCGGCGTAAACGATTTCGGTGATTTCGTCGGTCGGCCGGGACAACGGCCAGCACCCCCAGTTGGCGCTGTGTGCGGTCGGAATGCCTTGGGCCGCACCGTAGTACTGGACCGCGCTCGCCAGCCAGCAGGTCTGGGCAAGGACGGGTGCGCCCACTGCCCGGGGGTGCCCGGCACTCGCCTGCGCGATCGACCGCACTGCTTGCGGCCAGCCGAGTTCGCCCACCGGCTGCGGCAGCCACGGGTAAGTGCGCAACTGCTCGACCGTCCACAGCGGCAGCACGAGGATCGCCGAGAGGGCGAGGGTGCCGATCCGGGCCGGCCATGTGGACGTCCATCGCCACCAGGACGCAGCTCCTCGGCGTTCGATCATTACCGCGGAGGCCGCCCAGCACACCGGGAACAAGCCGGCGAGGTAGTACGCCCGGCCTCCGGTGACCAGGAACAACAGTGCCAACACTCCGGTCGCTAGACCGAGGAACCGATAGGGACGCAGCCCAGGCGCACGAACCAGCTGTACGGCGCCGTGGCACAGCAGCGCGGCTCCCGCGACGAAACCCGCCACGGTCAGCACCGAGACCGGGAAGGCCAGCCATCCGTCTCGGTCGGCGCGGTACTCTGCCGACACCGCGCGCATGAAATGCAGTTGCGGCCAGCCATGATTCGCCTGCCACAGCGTCCACGGCAGCGCACCGGCGGCGACGATGGCCGCGCTCGAAGCCAGCGCCCACTTCGATGGCAGCGCTGGTCGCGGACGAACGAAGAACGCACACGGAACGACCACCAACCACAGTGCCAGGATCAGGACCTTGACGTTCACCGCGACCGCGGTGACGATGGCGAGAACCAGCAGCGCCCAGCATGACCGGGTGCGCACCACCCGCACCATGAGCCACGTGGACGCGGTCCACAGCGCCGGATCGAGCGCTGCAGTATGCAGGTGGTGGCCGGCGACCAGATATGCGGGGGAGACTGCGAGCGCACCCGCGGCCATCAACTGTGCTCGGCGTCCGCCGCCGAACTCCCGGGCAATCAACGCGGCCAGCACCACCGCCACGCCGACACCGACCGCGGACGGCAGGCGCAATACCCAGAGCGAGCCCGGAGCGATCATCTCGGCCACCCTGGCTATCAAGGGAACCAGCGCGGGCTGGTCCACGTACGACCAGTCGGGATGTGCTCCGGCCCAAATGAAATAGAGCTCGTCGCCGAAATAGCCGTAACGCGTGGCGCTCGAGCACAGTATCGCCACCACCGTGGCCGCCACAGCGAGGACGGCGCCGACATAGAAGGTGGGAATCCGACGCTCGAGTGCGCGATCGATCATCACGTCATCGTGGTGGGAACGTGTGTGTTCGAACAACTCGAACTCGGCGACGTCGCAACCTCTCGATTCGGGTCAGAGAGCAGACCGCCGCCCTCCTGGAGTGGGCGCGAAGAAGGGCAACTTGACGAAGACGAACCATGAGTGCACACTGCTCTCATTAGAGAGCGATGCTCACATAGGCATGAGGGAGAACAGACATGCACGAAGTCTGGAAATGGGCCAATCTCACGCTGGCATTCGTAATGGAGTTGGTCGCGCTCGCGGCGCTGGCGTTGTGGGGCTGGAAGACCGCCGAAGCGACTCCGGTCAAGTTCGTATTGGCTGTGGGCGCGCCTGTTCTCGCGGCGCTGGCCTGGGGCCTGTTCGCGGCGCCGAATGCGACATTCGACCATCCACTGCTGGCGGTCGTCACCAAAGTCGTGGTCTTCGGCGGCGCCGCGGTCGGATTGTGGGCCGCGAGCTATCGAACGGCCGCGGTCGTCTTCGTGGCTGTCCTGGTCGGGAACCTGCTGGCGATCCGGATCGGGCACATGACCTCGTGAGCACGGCGCATGGTGTTCGGTCAACCGTTCAGGCGTCGCGGCGGTGATCAGTGGGCGGCCCGGTTGACCCGGACGTGAACTGTTTGCGCGTCGGCGATCGCGTTGGGTGGGCGTGGGGGAGGTGTTGGGGCCGTTCGGGAGTCGTGTGAGATCCGGATCAGCAGGGCGATGATGATGTAGTTGGCGAGCAGTGATGAACCGCCGTAGGACATGAACGGGGTGGTCAGGCCGGTCAGTGGGATCAGCTTGGTGACACCGCCGACGACGACGAACAGTTGCCAGCCCAGTGAGAAGGCAAGCCCGCCGCCGAGCAGTTTGCCGAAGGCATCGCGGGTGGTGAGTGCCGCGATGAAGCCGCGGACGGTGATCACCAGGAACACGGCGATGACCGCGGTCAGGCCGACGAGGCCGAGTTCTTCGCCGATGGTGGCGATGATGAAGTCGGTCTTGGCGAACGGCACGCTCTGTGGTTGGCCCGCGCCGATCCCGGTGCCGAACAATCCACCGGTCGCCATCCCGAACAGTGACTGCGAAATCTGGTAGCCGGTGGTGTAATAGGTGGCAAAGGGATCCTGCCACACCTGAACCCGGACGCGGACATGATCGAACAGGTAGTAGGCGATCACGGCGCCGACGGCGAACATGATGATGCCGATGATCAACCAGGACAGTCGCCCGGTGCCGATGTAGATCATCGCGAGCACCGTGCCGAAGATGAGCAGCGAGAATCCCAGATTCTTCTCGTACACCAGCACCAGGACCGAGACGAAGGTGACCAGCAGCAGCGGTGCGAGATCGCGTAGCCGAGGAAAGGTCATGGCGAGCAAACGTGTACCCGCGTTGGTGAACAGCTCCCGGTTGGCGACCAGGAACGCCGCGATGAAAATCAGCAGCAGCACCTTGGCGAACTCGCCGGGCTGAATCGAAAAGCCGTGCAACAGGATCCAGCTCTTGCCGCCGTTGACCTCACTGAACCGTGCTGGCAGCACCGCCGGAATCAGTAGCGCCACAACACCTGTCAGACCGCAGGTGTAACCATAACGCGCGGGGCGGGCGTGGTCGCGGACGAAAGCCAGGATCAGCCCGAACAATACGAGACCGATACCGGTCCAGATCAGTTGACGTCCAGCGTCCGAATCGTCCCCGGCGCCGGAGGCGGCGTGGTCGAGCCGGTCGATCAACACCAGCCCGAGCCCGTTCAACAACACCACACACGGCAGGATCACCGGATCGGCCATGGGTGCCCAGCGCCGCACCGCCAAGTGCGCGAACAGCACGAGCACGGCGAACACCGCGAGCGAACGCACCGTGGTGACGTCGGCGCCGACACCGGCACCGAGCGCCATTGCCGAGCCCGCGCAGGCGGTAAGCACCACTGCCGAGACGCACAAAGCCAACTCCGCGCGGCGCGGGTTGATTCGATCGGACCCGTGCACGCCATGGCGTTCTCGAAACGCGATCACGCCCCACGGTAACGCCTACGGTGGCGGGCCGGCAGCAGCATCACCGGGGAGCAGCGGGGTGTCGGATGACGGGGGCGGAGACCTAGGCCGTTCGAGTGCGTCGCGGGCCGGATCTGTGCCAGGGTGACTTTCGTGTTCAGTAGGGGAACGGCGAGGGTGCGGTGGCGGCCCGAATCGGGGCGACTGGTGACAGTGATGGCCGTCGGCTTCGGGTTGACCGTGGTGATCACCCGGCTCTATCTGATGGCGTCGGGATATCCGAAGATCGGTGGCAGTACCTATCACATCGCGCATGCGCTGTTCGGCGGCCTGCTGCTGGTCATCGCCTGTCTGATGCTGCTGCTCTCGGCCGGGCGAACCGCGTTGCACACCGCGGCCGTGCTGGCGGGGATCGGGCTCGGTCTGTTCATCGATGAGGTCGGCAAATTCATCACGACCGACAACAACTACTTCTTCCCCCTGGCAGCGCCGATCATCTACCTCGCCTTCGTGTTGATTGTGCTGATCGCGCGCTACGCCGCCCGCACCCGCGTGCGGCCGCCAGAACTGGTTTTGGCCGATACCACCGAGCAGATCGGTCAGCAGATCGGAGCGCGGCTCAGCCCGCAGCGGCGAGCCGGGCTGCTCACCCAACTGCAACACCTGGACCGTGGCGCGCTCGGACCGGACCTGATCGAACTCTGCGACGCGCTGACCGACCACCTGAACACCGGGCACGACGATGGTCGCCCCACATTGACAACCCGGATCGCCCGCGCCGCGACCCGAGTCGAGACCGCGCTGCTGCCGTTGGGGTTGCTGCGGATCGGGTTGATCGTGGTGATGATCTGTCACGCCATCTGGACACTGGTACACCTGATCCTGGTCGGCGTGGTCGTCTACGGGTGGCGGTTGCCCTGGAACCAGCTGGACAGAATGCTGGACGTGTCCCAGCATCACGGGTGGAAATCCCTGGTGGGTCTCGGGATCGCCGCAGGCGCCGAGCTGTTGGTCGGCATCGGTTACGCGGCCGGATCGGTAGTGTGGCTGCGAGGTGACGACGAACTCGGTGCGCGGCTGGGCATCTGGTCGAGCATCATCTCCCTGGCCGTTGTCAACGTGCTCGCGAGCTACTTCAGCCAGTTCCTCACCGTATTCACCGCGATCGCCGAGGCCGTCCTGCTGTGGTTGCTGATCCGCTATCGCGCACGAAAACGCCTCGCGTGAATGCGTTTTCGCGAAGACCCCGCAAACAGCGATAGCTGATCAGTGCGTGCTATCCGCGCAGCACGGTCAGCAGTTCGGTACCCACCGGCACGCCCAGTCCGCTGCATGCGTCCCAGCCAGGGCCGGCCGAGTAGGAGCCGTTGCTGCCTTCGGTGATGTCCCGGAAACCCAGTGCGGCTCGGCCTTGCGTCGCACCTTTATAGATCGCCGTTTGCAGCAGTCCCTGCTTGCGGCCGAGATCCTGGGCGAACCGGCACACCAAACCGGCCCACAGTGGGGCGGACGCGCTGGTCCCACCGACGACTTGGGTCGCTCCGTTGACGTAGATCCGGTAGCCGGTCTGCGGATCGGCATCCGCTGCGACATCCGGTACACCACGCCCGGAGCCCGGCACGCCGACGTTGCTCTGCCAGGACGGCACGGGATAGATAGTGCTGACCCCACCACCGGTAGCCGAACTCGGGCCGTCGTTCCAGACGGTCTCCGACTGCACGTTGCCGCTCGAGTCCAGTCGTAGTGTGGTGCCGCCGACACCGAGCACATAGGGACTCGAGGCCGGATAATCGACGTGATCGGCACCGTCGTCGACACCGTCGCCGCTGCCACCGTCGCCCGCCGCGACGGACACAGTGACGCCGAGTGCGTTGCCGTCGGCGAAGGCGGCGTCCATTGCCGCACGACCCTGTGTGGACCACGATTGCTCGGGACCGCCCCAGCTGATACTCACCACGGTCGGCGTGGGAGTGGCATGTACCGCCTGACTTATCGCGTCGAGGAAACCCCGTTCGCTGTTGGGCGCGAAATAGACCAGCTGAGTTGCCCGCTTTGCCATGGAACCCAGAACCTCGATGTCCAGGGTGGTCTCGATGGTCGCACCGTCGGTCCCCGGGCTGTTCGCTGCACCATCGACACTCACCGCGGTGACGTTCGGTGTATCGAGGCCGGCGCTGGTGAAATAGGCGTTCAGGTCGTCGGTGAGGAAGCCGCCGCCGAATTCGAGGATGGCCGCCGTCTGACCGGAGCCGTCGCCGGTGGGAAAGCTGTATACCGTCGCCAATTGCGTTGGGACGTAGGAAGCAGCCGGGTTGACGGCGGTCTGCACATGCGGTCGGGCCATCGGTCGGGTATCCAGGCCGAGCACGGCGGTGACGACACCGTCCAGCACGGCGGGCAGATGGAGGTCTCCGATACGCATGCGGAACTCGATGGCGTTCCCGGTCACCGGATCGGTGCCGCGAACCGCACGCAGTTCTGTGCCGAACAGTTGCTGCGCCACCGATGCCGCAGCCAGTGCCCGCACACGGCGCGACGGGATGTCTTGGTCGACTATTCGCGCACCCGCAGCCGTCAGTGTCGAAGCGACCAGCGTCATGTCGGCAGGGTCCGCCCCGTATTGCGCGGCGAACTCCGCCGAGGTCACCGTCTCACTGCCGGAGATCAATCGCTCGGGCAAAGACCCTCGACGCCGCAGGACGAGAGTGAATCCGATCGTCTCGGCCGGGGTTACCAGACCGAGATCCGTGACACCGGCGATCGGGGCGAGCGAGCTTCCGGGTAACAGGATGTGAGTAGAATCTGTCATGGTTTCTTTCTTTCCAAAAGATTCCAGGATCCTGGCAGAACAGGTTGTTCTGCAACAGGATTCACCGAGGCGCCAGGTTCTCCGCGCAGCCCATGCAAAGTCGTGAAGTTGCCATGCTTCCGAACAGAAGAAGAACAGATACCAGCACCTTACAACCACGCGGCATGGCGGGAACTCGGTATCGAGTAGTTGTGATGTCAACGAATTCAGCTCAACCGCAACATGTTCCACCACTGCGTAGTAGATCACCGGCGGATCGCGATGGCACCCGCCCGAGCGGAACCAGCCTATGTGTAGTGCTGTGGATCCGCGCGGGTCACGGGATCGGCGTCGGGGAATCTCCGGCCAGCAGTATCTCGGGGACCTGGGTGAAGCCCCAGCCGTCACCGCGGCGGGTGAAGACGTACACCATGTCGAAACGCTCGCCCGGCCAGGATTTCGGCGGAGCGGGATCGACCGCACCCAGGTGCTCGACAATCGCGCCGATGCTCTCGTGCTGCCAAGAGATCAGGACCGGGCCGCGGGTACCCGGCAGTGCCGCGACCAGTTCGGCCTCCTGTCCCTTCGTGAACCGGGTGTCCACCGAGACGGATAGCGCTTGCGCGAGCGGGGTCACGGTCTGTTGCGGACGTTTACTGCCGTCACCACCCGGATTCGAAGCGAAAATCGTTGCGGGCCTGGACAACCCCACACGCAGCGGAGCAGGGGTGCCGTCTCCGGCCCGGGGGGCGAACAGTTCTGCCAGCGCCCCGGCCCGGGTCCATCCCCGCACCGTGAGGGATTCGTTGTCCTTGTCGCCGTCCTCGGTGACGCCGCGCGGACCGCCCGAGCCGGTCGGTTTCTCCGCGTGCCGGATGATCATCACCGTATCCGGCAGCGCGCCTACACCCGCCGGGACCGGTGTCGGGGTGGCCCGGGCAGGCTTGGCGCCACCACGACAGGCGGTCAGCCCGATCGTCATGGCCCCGGCGCCCAACGCCGCGAACATGGTCCGTCGATCCAGCTTCGCCTGCATGCGGCGACGCTAGCAGAGCCCTGACGCACCCGTGCCCGGCGATCACGGGCGCGGATCTGCGGTCGGATAACCGCTGCCCCAGCTCCTGCTCGGGAGCCCGGATCCGCTTCGTCGATGTCGAGAGCGCATCTAAAACAGTGATGTCAGGGGTGCCGCGGACCGTGTCCGGCAAAAGGCGTCAGCGCCCCGCGGGAAGCGCTCCGCGCGGAGTGCGAATATCGGGCCGTCAATGAAACCTGTTGAGCCGCAAAGATTCCGCATATTCGCAGCGAACCGACTGGCCTCGACTTGACTTTCGGTGGATACCCACACAACATTGACCAGTCAGCACCTCGCTAGGCGAGGCTCCTGTTCGAACACAGGCCACTGATCCGACGACGTCGAGAGACGCCCAGGGTTAGGACAGGTCTCCCCGGATTAAGGGGCGACCCAAAGTGGCTTCCCCATCCTGGGGATACGTCGTTCAGTGCCGAAGCTCTGACGAGAGGGGTGCCTACCTCGCCGTTCGGCGTTGGTTCCCCTTGTTTTCGCGTGGCTGACGCGATCGGTAGCGACGCCCGCGTGCGTCTTTGCGGCAAGGAGGTGAAGGGACGAATGAAGTCCGGCGATAGTCCGTATCCGAGTACGGATTTGAAATCCCTTTCGTTCCCAGCTTGCTGCGGCTCGATTACTGCCTGATCCCGAAACCTTCCATCGATGTGCCTGGCGATCGATTCGCCGTATGAGGGGGTCGATGTGCGGTTCAGGTGTATTCTACTGCGACTACCACCGACGCTCGCCATGGTTGGTGTTCGCGCCGGTGGTAGCAGTTGGGCTGATGGTGCGTGGTGCGATATCGGTAGTGCGAACCGCGATCACGCAGCGTAGTACCGCTAGGTGAACGGCTGCTCGTCGAGGCGAATCCCGGCAGCGCGGTCGTCAAGTAGCTTGTGCAGCATGAGGTTTCCCGTGCGTGAGCTGGGCGCTCTCGACGATCACCCGCGGGGTTGCCGGTAACAGCGGCCGGTCGTTCTCCGGCAAGGCCGTTCACGCTGCTTCTGGCGTTGCACTTCGGACTGCACCCATATTCCGACTCGTCCCGCGGTCATGCGAAGTCTGCCGGAATGACGTGATCGAGGCAGCGTTCGACGATGGCGGCAATCGTGAGCGCGGGGTTGACGGCGGCGGTGGAGCCAGGCATCAATGACCCGTCCATGCAGTAAAGGTTCTTGTAGCCGTGCAGTCGGCCGTACTCGTCGGTGGCCTGGCCCAGCACGGCTCCGCCCAGTGGATGGACCGTTGTCTGTCGTAGTGCGCCAGTGTCGAAAGAGTTGGCGAGCGGGCTTCCGGTGCCGGCGATGACCCGGGCAGCCAGGGCGTTGACCGCCTCCGCCGCGCTCTCGTTGCTGTCAGCCGCCCAATTCAGCTCTGCGCGACCGCTTTGCGCGTTGTACTCGAAGCGGCCGAACTTGTCCGGTAGCCCCATGCCCAGGCAGGCCATCGCGTGGGTCTCGACGGGGAAAGGTATCGGGCCCATGACGAGGGTGGCCGGCGAGTCCGAAGCACTCGCATCGTCGCGGGCCATGAAGGTCGGCGGCCCGCCCTGGGGCGCTCCGGTGGCGTCCGGTAGCAGGCTCATCAAGAGGAACCGGTCGCAGTTGGTGCCCCAGCCGGCGCCCACCTGTTCGGCCAGGTGCGGGAGTCGCCCGGTGGCCCGGGCCTTGGTCAGCATCGCAGGAGTGCGGGCCGCGCCGGCAGCCAGCACCAGTGCGTCGGCGACAACGACGACCTGCTCGATGACCGCTCCCTGCTCGTTCAGCCGGTCGCTGGTGATGACGTAGCGCCCCTTGGGGTCCTGGGTGATGTCTGTGACCCGGTGCAGGGGTTTGACCGTGCAGCGGCCCGTGGCCTCGGCCCGGGCCAGATAGGTGCGGTCGACGCTGAGTTTCGCCCCACTGTTGCAGCTGGTCGTCACGTAGTTGCCGATCGAGGCCGCCGGCCGGACCTGCCCGTTCAGCTCGTTGCGGATGATGTCCCAGTCGAAGTTGACGTTGAGCCGCTCGGCCCGCACCCCCGCCCGTTCCACGTAGGACCGGTACAGCCGGCCCGAGGCGTAGGCCGGACTCGCCAGGATGTCATCGGGAATCGGGCCGCCGCCAAGTCGTTGGCGTGCTCGCGGATAGTAGATCCGGTCCAGCTCGTCGTAGTCGAGGAAGCCAGGGAAGACCCGGGAGAACACCGCCTTGTTCGGCTGCGGGAACATCCCGGCGAAGACCAAGGTGGACCCGCCCACCCCGGCCCCGGTGACGATGTCGGTCGTGTCCCCGACGATGTAGTCCACCAGCCCGGTGTACGGCGGCAGCGGCTCACGGACTCCCGACAACATGTTGCCCAACATGTTCAGCACATCATCTTGGCTCGACGGGCCCGACTTCTGCTGCTGTGCAACCATCCACACCGACCGCTGGTCCGGACGCAGCAGAACGGGGAACGTGTCGCCGGCCGCGGTGATCGGCCACCGTCTGCCGCGCTCTAGAACCACCGACGCCACACCGGCCTCGGCCAGCCGGAACGCGGTGATCGCCCCACCCAGCCCCGCACCGATGATCGCCACTCGGGCCCGTTCCGCACGGACGGCCGGTGTTGCGCGCACCGTGCCTGGCACCACACCCGCTGCCGCAGCCATCACCCCGGTCGCTCCGACCGTGCGTAGAAATGCCCGTCTGTCCCATTCGAATTCCATGTTCGAGGCTCCCTGGGTCGCGTGCTTCGGCAACGGGTACCGCCGTAATTCACAATGCCGTCAACCATTGCGATAACCCCGGAAGCTGCTCATAACACGCCGAGCGCAGGCAGGCCCATCGCGATCCTCAACGGGATGCCACCGCATATCGCGCAAATCCTGCTGGGGGCACAAAGACATCAATACGACGATGGGGTACAAGGCGGTATACCTGCAATGTCGTCACGATTGGAAGCGCGTCCAGGACAGTGGCAGGCAATCCTCTCGCGTGTCGCTAGTCGATCAGCGCGTCGAGGTCGATTGCGTTCTTCGCCTCGTCGGTCCGGCGTGTGGACTCGGCGGGGTCGACCGTCTGGCGGTCGATCTGGGCCAGCGCCTGATTGATCTCCACGAATGGGCGCATACGCCGTTCGTAGCGGGCGAACGCCGTCGAGTGGTCGCTGGTGCGGCCGAGTTCGTACGCGAGGATGTACGCGCCGACGAGGGCAAGACTGGTGCCTTGGCCCGAGAGCGGGGCGGCGCAGTGCGCGGCGTCGCCGACGAGGCCGACGCGGCCTTCGGACCAGGTGTTCATTTTGATCTGGGCCATGGAGTCGAAATAGAAGTCCTCGGCCTTCCACATCCGCTCGATGAACCCGGGCACCTCCCAGCCGAAGCCTGTGACGTGGTCGGCGACGAGTTGCTTCTGGGCTTGGACGTCGCGGTAGTCGTACTCGATCGGATCGGAGCCGAAACCGAGGTAGATGCGCAGTTCGCTGTTATCGCGGACGCTCATGGCGGCGCCGCCGACGACCCCGTCGTTGAACCAGGTCTGCCAGTGGTCGAGGCCGAGGTAGTTCTCCTCGCTGAATACAGCGAGGTAGGTGCCGAGGTGGTGGCTGTACTGGGATTCGGCACCGAAGACGAGCCTTCGGGTGCTGGAGTGGATGCCATCGGCGCCGACGACGAGGTCGAAGCGGCGGGGCTCGGCGTGCTCGAATTCGACTGTGACACCGTCGGTTTCCTGATGGACGGCGGTAATCGAGTCGCCGAAGAGGTATTCGATGCCGGCGTTTTGTTCGTGTATGAGGTTGACGAGGTCTTCGCGCAGGATCTCGATGTCGTCCGAGTCGAGGTTGCCGGAGGAGAGCGCGAACTCCTCGGATCGGAAGATCTCATTGCCTTCGCGATCCAACATGGACATGCCGTTGGAGTGGTTCTTCAGCGCGACGGCCTTGTCTTCGAGGCCCATTCGCCGCAGGACGGTGCGGGCCGCGCCGCGGACATCGATGGCCTGGCCGCCGCGGCGCAGTGCCGGAGCACGTTCGATGACGACGGGGGTCATGCCCTGCTCGCGCAGCCAATAGGCAAGGGCGGTGCCGGCGACGCTGGAGCCCGAGATGAGGACGGTGGTCATTGTTTTCTCCCGTTACGCTGTATTGCTCGACTGCCGACAGCCTAGAAAACATGACTCTGACGTGCGAATACATGCCATGGCTGACCTAGTACAGACCTGAGCGGGATGGGCGGCGGAGGCTAGGATCTGTCGTAGTACAGATTTGAGGGAGGGCTGCTGTGTCCGAGCCGATCGAGCCGCCGTACGTGCGCATTGCTGCCGAGCTGACCAGGCGCATTACCGAGCGGGAGCTGTCCGCCGGGGACAAAGTGCCATCGACTCGACAGGTCGCCCAAGAATTCGGCGTGGCGCTCGCCACAGCAACGAAGGCCCTGGACGTCTTGCGGAACAAGGGGGTGGTTATCACCCGTCCGCGCTCGGGAACGGTGGTCGCGCCGAGGCGCGCGGGTAACTCGGGTGCGCCCGCAACAGAACTCACCCGCGAACGTGTTCTCACGGAAGCCATCTCGATCGCCGATACCGAAGGGCTCGAAGCGGTCTCGATGCGTGCGGTGGCCGGGCGCTGCGGGGTCGCCCCGATGACCCTGTACCGGTTGGTCGAAGGCAAGGATCAACTGCTGATGGCCATGTCCGACAGTGTCTATGGCACCCTCTCCTTCGAGGACGCCGAGTCGGAGCCGTGGCGGACCCGCGTCGAGGCCATGGCCACCGCGCTGTGGCGGGTGCACCGTGCCCACCCGTGGCTGGGGCTGGTCCATCCGCTGACCCGCCCGCTGCCGCTGCCGAATCTGTTGGGCATCAGCGACCGGCTCCTCGGATCCCTCGAAGTCCTCGGGTTACCGCCGAAGCTCCAGTTCGACGTGCACGTCCTGGTCTACAGCCACATCGTGGGTCTGGCCTCGAACTTCGAGCGCGAAGATATCGCCGTTTCCGACACGGGCCTCTCCTCTGAAGAGTGGACCGACCTTCAGTTCTTGCCGTCCGCCAACCACAAAAGCATCATGAATCGCTACCCGCACTTCGCCAAGTTGTTCGGCCACTTCGGATCCCTGTCGTCCGGCTATGACATGGATCTCGACGAGATGTTTCAACTGGGCCTGAACCTTCTCCTCGACGGCGTCGCAGCCTTGGCTGCCCGCCTCGCAGCCGAGGGCGGCCAAACTCCCGGCGTCTGACGAGTGATTCGGCTGCGATTGGCACCCTGCTGATCTTCATTACGGATAAGCCCTCGCGAGATCGGTCGTAGCCCTCTCGTCACCTTCATCCGAACGCCCGGAGCTCGGCAAGTGCGGACATTCTGCGCCGCAGTCGATCTCGTCGTGTCTGGCGGTCACCGTCCAGCAGTTCGTCATTGCTTCGGCAAGGTTGGCGGCCGACGCGCGACTCCGTCTCGAACTGGGATGAGTCGACTCCGTCTCGTAGTCTGGATGATCGTGGAAGTCATTGATTCGATCAAGGATCCGCGGATCGCGGCTGCCCGACAGCTGGCGACCCGGTCGGGGCGGATTGCTCAGCGGCGGTGCCTGATCGAAGGGCTAGGGCTGGTTCGGCAGGTTGTCAGGGCTGGATCGCGAGTGGAGTATGCGCTGTGTTCAGCGCAGGCGTACGACCCGGCTTCCAGCGCGGAACTCGAAGATGCCGGTGTGGCGGTCTATTCCGTGCGAGATGGGCTGCTGCGCAAGCTCGTTGCCGGCGCCAAGCCCATCGACTGGCTTGCGGTCGCGGCCCTCCCCGACGAGGTCTCGGCGAATACTTCCTATGGTGATTTCGCTGTCGTGTGCGAGCAGGTCAGCGATCCGGGAAACCTCGGGACGATCGTGCGTACCGCGTGTGCACTCGGGGTGCGCGATGTCGTTCTGACCGATGCAGACACCGACTTGTGGTCGCGCAAGGTGCTGGATGCGGCGCGCGGCGCCGTGCTGGGTTGTCGGGTGCGGCGCTTCGGTGATTCCGGCACTGCCGTCAAGGCATTGCGGGAGGCCGGTTTTCAGATCGTAGTCACCAGTCCGCGGGGCGCCCACCTACAGTCCATAGCACCGATACACGGTCGCAAGGTGGCGCTCGTCGTCGGAAACGAGACCGACGGTGTCAGCGCTGACACGCAGTCGATGGCCGATCTGGTGGTGCAGATTCCCATGGCAGGCGCGGTGGAATCGCTCAATGTCGGAGTGGCTACGGGTATCAGCATTTACGAACTACGGATGAGGATGATTCTGGCCATGCTGACGGACCGGATTCGAGACACGCTCGGTCGTAATCTGGGAGCTGCCGCCGCCCTGGTGCAGGATGCCTTCGACGCCCATCTGCGTCAGGCCGGTGATCTCACACGCAGCGGAGCAGGGGTGCCGTCTCCGGCCCGGGGGTCGAACAGTGCTGCCAGCGCCCCGGCCCGGGTCCATCCCCGCACCGTGAGGGATTCGTTGTCCTTGTCGCCGTCCTCGGTGACGCCGCGTGGACCGCTCGAGCCGGTCGGTTTCTCCGCGTGCCGGATGATCATCACCGTATCCGGCAGCGCACCCGCCGGGACCGGTGCGGGGGTGCCCCGGGCAGGCTTGGCGCCACCGCCACAGGCGGTCAGCCCGATCGTCGTGGCCCCGGCGCCCAACGCCGCGAACATGGTCCGTCGATCCAGCTTCGCCTGCATGCGGCGACGCTAGCAGAGCCCTGACTCACCCGTGCCCGGCGATCACGGGCGCGGATTCAGGGGAGCGGGATGCTCAGGCAGGCGACTCTGGCGCCGGCCATGCCGGCGTTGCCGTCGGTGGTGTCGGTCTTCTTCTCGTGCACCACGATCGAAGCGGGTTCGCTCGTGCGGAAGGTCCACTCGACGGTAGATACCTGTGTGGCGTCGCCGTGCTCATCGGTGGTGAAGTCGAGCCAGAGCTCGTTGTGCGGGTTGGCATATTTCGCGTCCATAGACATCTTGCCGTTGGCGTTCGGGTCTTCCACGTTCTGATAGTGGAAGCCGGAGTCGGCTGGTTTCGCGCCACAGGATTTCAGGTGTGCGTGTGAGCCGTAGACGCGGTTGGGGAGCAGACCGGTGACGGTCAGGGTGGCCGTGGTCTTGTCGTCGTCACTGTCGATGACGACCTTGGCATGGCTGCCGGCGGGGGCGAGCGCCTGATCGTAGGTGACGGCGACGGCGCCGTCCTGCCAGGGCGCGAAGGTTCCCTCGGACATGATGGGTCCGCAGGCAGTCGCGGGAATCGGAGGAATCAGCAGAGCGGCGGCAATGGCGCCGAGGAAGAATGGCTTGTAATTCATGCGACCAGGCTCCGCTGAGGTAACAGGGCACGTCAATGCGCCGATGTGGGGAATTTCCGCTCCGGACCGGGATCACACAACTTCCCCCCACTCGAGCCGGGCTGGACGCGGAGGTGGTGACGCGCCCGGCTGTTTACCGGCGGTCGCGGATCGCCGCAGTCGCGAGGAGTGACATGGTACGGATTCCCCAACTCGCCCAAGCGTTTTCCGTCCTTGCGGGGGCGTTGGCCCTGGCCGCATCGGCCGCCCTGAACCCGGTCGCCGCCGGTACGGCCGCCACGACCGTCCCGAAATTCGATCACATCGTCATGGTGATGTCGCGCGCCACGATAAAACGATTCCCGATCGGCGGACAGGCACCAGCGCCGATATCCTCGCACCCGCCGAAGAGCATCAACTGTTTTAGGGTACGTCGGGCGAAGTCGGGGTAGGGAATCGTCATGCCGGGTCGCAGGCTGGACACGCGCTGCTCGTTCACCATGAAACCTGGCAACCGGACGCACGGGCACAGCACTTCTCCCAGCAGGCGGCACCCACTGGGAGAGGTGTGAAACGGTGTTCAGTTGGCGTCTGCCGACTCCAGCAGTCCCGGCACGGTTTTGGTGGTGTTGTGGCGGAAGATGTTGACCGCGCCTACTACCTCGTCGGACTCGTCGCGGATCGGGAAGACGTTGACCAGGGCGAGTAGCCGGAAACCATCGGGTTGTTCGCAGATGACGTCGGCGTCGCGGACGGTGCCGCCGTTGTTGATGACCACCGACGGCGGGGCGGCTTCGTGCGGCATGACCTCGCCGGACGGGTAACGCAGGCGGAATGCGCCGCAGTACTTCTCGCTGGTGCCCAGTTCGGGGGTGCGGCCCCAGGCGCCGATGGCGGTCTTGTTGCAGGCGATCAGCGTGCCGTCCTTCTCCAGCACGTAGATGCCGACCTCGATGTCGTCCATGGCGGCCTGGTCGCCG
Source organism: Nocardia sp. NPDC046473 (assembly GCF_040645995.1). NCBI lineage: Bacteria > Bacillati > Actinomycetota > Actinomycetes > Mycobacteriales > Nocardiaceae > Nocardia > Nocardia sp. NPDC046473. The sequence continues at coordinate 85,025 of NZ_JBEYZJ010000015.1, read as the reverse complement.
AGCAGGCCGCCGGGCACCAGGTGCCCGTCCTCGAGCTTGCCGTGAAACGTGAGATCGTCCAGTTCACCAGCGGTGATTTGTTTGCTGATACTCATTTCGCTTCCCCTCACTCGGAATTAGCGTGTCAAAGCTGGGATCGAAGAAGGAATCTGGGCGCGTCGCTCAGCCGAGTACAGGTGAATTCCGCACCCTTCCACCGCACGTCAGTGTACCGAAATTGCTTGCCGGACAGTCTGTTCACGAGCAAGAACCATGATCGAAGCGGGTACGGCAACAATTCTCGAGTCGGAGGTACTGAAATCCCAAGGGGGACAGGGCTCAACGTTGAGCAGGTTGAACTACGGGGACCGCAACTATGATCTGGAAGCAGTGTGTTCGAGACCTGGGCGCACCAGCCGCTGGGCAATCGATATCGCGGAGGGCTTCGGGTGATGCCGAGCGGCGGCATCATCGTCGACTGAGAATCCAAGCTCGATGTGCGCGAGCGTCGCTGGCATGAAGAACAATCTCCCGGGGGCATGTGATGACCGGCAATGAGATGTATGAGCGCGTGTTCGGCGTTGCGGATGGCACCATCGCCGATACTGAGGCTGCCCTGGCCGGCGTGGACGTCGACCAGATGGCGATGCTGGTGTTGACCGAGGTCGCTTCGCGTACCCAGTTCTTCGAAGGGCCGCCGGAAGTCATTGCGGTGCAGTTCGATCTGGGCCATTCGGGGGACCGATGGGGTTATCGGCTCATGGTTGGCGGCGGGGCCGTCGAGGTCGTCCCCGGCTGGGACGATTCCGCTGACGTTCGAGTTCGGCAAGACTTGGCGGAGTTGGTGCGTGCGGTTTACGGCACTCCTGGAATACGTCACGATGCGACGCGAGAAGTATGGATCAACGACGCCGGTCGGCCTATGGAGTTCTCGACCGAGGACCCATGGGTTGTCAGATGCAGGTTGGCGAGCAGCGCTGCCGGCCAGGTAATTCGGGCGTGCGACCAGTTCCGGCCCACGATCACTGATCTGGCGTTGCGCTTCGGTTCCGACAAATGGGGCGGTCACTGGTACACCCCGCACTATGAGCTGCACTTCGCGCCCTATCGACAGCAGCGGGTCAAGGTGCTGGAAATTGGTGTCGGCGGCTACCGGTCGCGGGACACGGGCGGCGCTTCGTTGCGCATGTGGAAGCACTATTTCACCCGTGGATTGGTCCACGGGCTGGATCTGGTCGACAAGTCGGCGGTGGACGAGCCACGACTCAGCACGATCGCCGGTGACCAGTCCGATCGGGCACTTCTTGCCAGGCTGCACAAGGAAATCGGCCCATTCGACCTCGTGATCGACGACGGCAGCCATCAAAGCGATCACGTGCTGGCATCGTTCACGACATTGTTTCCGCTGATGAGGCCCGGCGCGATGTATGTCATCGAGGATCTGCAGGCGTCCTACTGGCCGGGCTACAACGGCAACAGCGTCGAACTGAATGACCCGGGGACCGCGGTGGGCTTCCTGAAAACTCTGATCGACGGTCTGCACCATCAAGACCAGCTTCGTGCGTCACCGCACGAGCCGGCCGACCTCGAGAGGGGCGTTACCGCAATCCACCTCTATCACAACATCGCCTTCATCGAAAAAGGTGTGAATACCGAGCAGACAGCACCAGCATGGTTGCCCCGCGAAGCGGCTCTCGACGGATGACGTGGTGTCTGGTCGGCGGGGCATTGGCTTGCCCGCCACGGATGTTGCTCGTCAGGCCGCAGCAGCGTCGTATGGCGTGCGGTTCGTGCGGCAAGAAATGGAGATATCTGTGCCTAACCAAGAGCAGTCGGAGACAACGATCGACCAATCCGACGATGAATCTCGCCGGGCGCCGATTCGACGGCGCTCCCTCGCCTTCTGGTTCGGCCTCGCCGCAACCACTCTCGGCACCGCACTGCACTACCCGATGTTCTGGGAATCCCGCCACATGGCCTATCACATGGCCGATATGCCCCTGGACGCCAGCATGATCGGCGGCATGGTGCTGATCGTCGTCGGCCTCGCGGTCACCACCTACGGCCTGATACCCGTTGGCGCACATCGTGATCGGGTGGCGAATCTGCGGGTGCGCGCGCTGGACGACGCACCGATCAATCGCGTGCATGTCGTGCTGCTGCTGGTGATGGCCGCGGCGATCACCATCGACGTGATGAAGCCGACCACGCTGGCGTTCGTCGTGCCCGGCGTCGCCAAGGAATACGGCCTGAAGACCGCGACCAATCCCGGCGGCCTACCCGCCGCACTGCTACCCCTCGCCGGGATCACCGGCACAGTGATCGGTTCATTCATCTGGGGTGCGCTCAGCGATCGGATCGGGCGCAAAGCAGCCATCCTGCTGGCTGGCGTCTTCTTCGTGGCTACCTCCGTGTGCGGCACAATGCCGAGCTTCCAGCTGAATCTGGTGATGTGCCTGATCATGGGCATCAGCGCGGGCGGCATGCTGCCCATCGCGTTCACCCTGCTCGCCGAGACGATCCCGGCCCGCCACCGCGGCTGGCTACTCGTACTGATCGGCGGCGATATCGCGGGCGCCTACGTCATCACCAGCTGGCTCTCATCCACTATCGGCGACACCTACAGCTGGCGGGTGATGTGGCTGATCGGCTTTCCCACCGGTCTACTGACGATCTTGCTGACCCGCTGGGTGCCAGAATCGCCGCGCTTCCTGCTCGCACTCGGCCGCCGCAAGGAGGCCGAAGAGGTGCTGCGCCTCTATAACGCATCAATTATCCCAGTGGAGGAGTCCGAGCTCACCGTCGAATCCGGCGTCACGGGCGGGTATCGCCGACTGCTGCAGCCACCCTTCGGCGGCATCACCACGGTGCTCCTCCTGGTCGGCTTCGGTGTCGGTCTGGTTGTGTACGGCTTCCAGCTCTGGCTGCCGACCAACCTGCGCCAACTCGGATACAGCGGCGTCGCGGCAGATCAGATCTTGCGCGACTCCGCGCTGATCGGCTTCCCCTTCAACTTTCTTGTCGCCTACTGCTACCACCGCTCCTCGAAATGGACGATGGTGATACTCAGTGCGCTGCTCGCGATCTCGCTGTTCGGCTTCGTCGCGTTCGGCGACCACGTCGTGGACAACAAGACACTGCTGTACGCGCTGCTCATTCCGCCGATCTGGGGCGCAAGCTCGGTAGTCGCGGTACTGGTTGCCTACAGTGCCGAGGCCTATCCGACCCGAATACGCTCCCGTGGAACGGGTTTAGCGGCAGGCATGAGCAAGGCGGGCGGTGTCATCGTGATCGCGCTCGTGGTGCTTGCCGTGGCGACGCCGTCGATTTCGATGACCGCGCTGATCAGCGCCATCCCGATGACCATCGCGGCAGTCGCAGGAATCGTCTTCCTAGTCGAGACCCGCCGTCGTCAGCTAGAGGAAATCACTGCCGAGGAACTGCGCGTTATCGCCTGATTCGCAACCACTTACGAGCACCTGTCTCCATTGCTGGACTTGTTGTGCACGTCGCGTCCGGGGCCAGGACGGCAATGCATTGAGTATGAAGGCGTTAGTCGAAACGAAAAATGGCAGTCGGGTACCGCCTCGGCTGCGCCGATAACATTCCTCCTTCATGGTCCGATTGAAAGCGTGTCGACATAAGCGTGGGCTGAAGGATGGCCTCTGATTTGCGGCTCGGGCCCGGTCGGTGCCCGATCGCGTCGCTGTGGGCGCCTGTAGCCGGAACACTCTGCGTGCCGAAATCGGCTGTCGGACGGCCGATCGCCTCGCTGGCTGCCCCGCCATCGGCAGAATAGTGCGGCGGGTTGGCCTTTCGCGTATTCGGATGACTGGACCCCTGTCAGTGTGCGCGCAGTACTTTCAGGTGAAAGGGCTATATCTTCCCTTGATCGGCGGTTAAGGTCCTGTATCAGAGATCAAGCAGGATCTCGCCATTCAAGGGGGTTTACCCATGCGGGTAATGATTACGTGCTGCCCGGCTACCAGTCACTTATATCCGATGGTGCCATTGGCCTGGGGGCTTCGGGCGGCCGGCCATGAGGTACTTGTTGTTGCTCCGGAGAATCTGAAGAACCCTGTTGTCCAGGCTGGGCTGGCCTTCGCATCCTCATGCCACCCCATCACGATCGTAGCGGCGATGCTGGATGGTCGTGCGCAGTCGGGGCCGCTACAGCCGAGCGATCTTGCGATCAGCGACGAGGCCATGGGGGAGGGGTTTGCGCGGTTGGCGCAGACGGTTCTGCCAGGCAGCGCCGGCCTTGCTGAGGAGTGGCGCCCGGACCTGATCATCACCGAACCTACCGCGCTCGACGGAGCGGTAGTCGCAGCCGAGTTCGGGATCCCGCTGATCGAACATCGCTGGAGCCTGCCGGTATCTCCTGAAATAGTCAGCAGCGCAAAGCGTTCGCTAGTAGCGGCGGGCCGTCTCGACGACAACGCCGACCTGGCCCCGGCATTGAATATCGATGTCTGCCCACCAAGTTTTCATCAGGCGCCACCGAGTTCCACAACGGTGTCTGTCCGGTACGTGCCATACAACGGCGCAGCTGTGTACGAGTCGTGGATGAGCGATAAGAGTCAGCGGCCACGTGTGTGCGTCACGTTGGGCACGATACTGCCGAATTTGCCCTGGGCCGCAGCAGTGATGCGCTCGATGCTCGACGGTTTGTCCGAACTATCCGTTGATGTCGTTGTGGCGATGGACCCGAGCTCATGGAAACGGGTATCTGACGAGGTCGAGGTGTCGCCGAATGTCTTTGTGACGTCCTGGGTTCCGCTGGGATTGTTGCTGCCGAGCTGTCGGGCAATCATCCACCACGGCGGGGCTGGGACCACGATGACCTCGCTCGTACACGGTGTACCGCAGCTCATACTGCCCCAGTTCGCTGATCAATTCGCGAATGCCCAGCGGATCGCGGCCTGTGGCAGCGGTGTTGATCTCGCCCCGACGATGGTGAGCAAGGAGTTCCTTCCGGATCTTGTTGATTCGCTGCTGTCCGAGGGTTCACCTATGAGGGACCGGGCCGCAGAGATCGCCGTCGAGGCGCAGTCGCAAATACCGCCGAGCTCGCTGATCCCAACTCTCGAAGAAGTTGCCCGATCAATCACAACTGCTCCAGTCCGATGAGGAGGTCGGCGTAATGGCAACCCTGTGTCGACCAGCGATCGCGGTCCCGGAGTACACCATTTCGAAAGAAGAAACCCTTCAACTCGCCGCAGAGTTGCATGCCAGAAATCCTGATCTGCCGCTCGCGTTGCGGCTGATCGATAATACTGGTGTTCAAAAGCGGCATCTGATACAACCGCTGGACGTGACTCTGTGCCACCCTGGTTTCGAGGAACGAAACAAGGTCTACCTGCGGGAAGCACGTGCACGTATACCTGAAGTTGTGCAGCGAGCGCTGGGATATGCCGATGTCGTCGAGAACGATATCGACCTCATAATCTATGTTTCATGCACTGGGTTCGCGATGCCGTCCATGACTGCTTGGATGATCAACGAGCTGAATTTCAAATCGTCAACCAGGCAGCTACCTATCGCGCAACTCGGATGTGCTGCCGGCGGAGCCGCGATAAACAGGGCGCATGATTTTTGCACTGCCTACCCGGCGGCGAACGTGCTCATCGTTGCATGCGAGTTCTGCTCGTTGTGCTATCAGCCGGATGACCTCGATGTGGGGTCGTTGTTGTCGAACGGTCTCTTCGGCGATGCCATCGGCGCCGCAGTGGTTCGCGGAGAAGGTGGCGGAGGAGTGCGGCTGGAACGAAACGCATCATGGCTGGTTCCGGATACTCAGAACTGGATATCCTATGCCGTGAAAGACACCGGATTTCATTTCCGACTGGACAAGCGAGTCCCTCATACGATGAGTATGCTTGCACCGTCCTTGGCTGCGCTGGCCGGTGAGCTGCAATGGAATGTATCCGCTCTCGACTTCTACATCATCCATGCCGGTGGACCACGAATACTGGATGACTTGTCGGAGTTACTCGGGGTTGACGGTTCCTATTTTCGTCACAGTCGAGCCACGCTGACCGAGTACGGGAATATCGCAAGTGTTGTCGTCCTGGATGCCCTGGCCCGGAAATTTGACGAGAGCCCGGGGGCAGAACTAGATCGCGGCATAATCGCCGGCTTCGGGCCGGGCATCACCGCGGAGATCTCGATGGGGACGTGGGTCACGGCGGGCCCTCCACGGAAATCGGGGAACGAGAAGAGCTTCGGACGAGTAGATCAAGATCTGATAGGGGAGGTAGTTCCGTGAGTGAGTATGTCTTCGATCCCGACGATGGACTCAATGACGAGCATGTGACGTGCCTGGCGGAAGTGTTGGATTCGGCCACCTTCGCGAGCCTGAACTTACTCGGTGTGCAGGCCGGCTGGCGCTGTCTGGAGGTCGGCGGCGGCGCAGGCAGTGTGGCGGCTTGGCTGCGTCGACGGGTTGGCGAGCAGGGCCATATCACCGTTACTGATATCGATACATCGCACCTCGAGTCGGTACCCGAACTCGACTGCGCGAATGTGACTATCGCGCGCCACGATGTGCGGTACGACCCGCTTCCGGTCGACACATTCGATCTTGTGCATTCACGCCTGGTGCTCGGGCACCTCGATGAGCGGGAGGTGGTGCTGGAAACTCTCACGAAGTCGTTGCGGCCTGGTGGATGGATAGTTCTTGATGAATTCGAAACGGTGCTGCCACCAGTTGTCATGCAGACGCCTGGACCTGCGGAAGAAGCTCTGTATCGACGAGTAATCGCCAGAATCACCGACATTATCAAGCATGCAGGCATGGATCACGAGTGGGGACACCGCGTCTACGGCTGTCTGATTGATCTCGGCATGGAAGAAGTCATGGCGGAAGGCGCATTTCGTGCGTGCCCCGGCGGTACCGCTGGGATGAGACTTCACCACGTAGTCACGCGACGGCTCGAAAGGGTCCTCCTCTCCGCCGGTCTGACTTCAGAAGAGCTGGTCGACTTCCGGCGCATCGTTATGAAGCCGGAATTTGTCGCAACCTCGTATCCGGTGATATCGACACGAGCTCGTAAACGGTGCCGAGGCTGAGTTGGATCGAGCATCGACGGCGGTTCAGGCAGTAGGAGGTAGGACGATGACTTCAGTACAACGTGGCGCGGTGGCGCTGACGCCGACCGGTTTGATGGAGATTGCAACCAGTTTCTGGCGGGCAAAGACGTTAGCGGCCGCAGTCGAGTTGGGAATATTCACGCTGCTCGCTCGGACCGGTCCGCTGACTTCAGCAGAGATCGCACACGAGGCTGGGATAAAGATGCGCCCGGCCGACATGTTCTTGGCCTCGTGCGCTTCATTGGGCTTGCTCGTCGAGGAAGATGGTCAGTACGACAACTCCGCGACCGCAGCACAATTTCTGGTAGACGGCGGCGCGGACTACTTCGGAGGCTTTGTCCGTTTCTGTGACGTGCGTGAGTACCCTGCCTGGGATCGTCTGGTCGAGGCCTTGCGGACAGATCGACCGATGACGTGGGACCCTGCCGTGCAGGACTCACCGTTCGCCCGGGAGGACCGGGTCATGACCGAGATGTTCTGGGAAGCGCTTCATGTCGCAGCCACTTACACGGCCCGCTGCCTGGCGGGCACCTATGATTTCAGCGCGCATCACCGCCTTCTTGATGTCGGCGGCGGATCAGGCGCGTTCCTGATCGAACTCTGCCGGAGAAATCCGGCGCTGCGTGGAACACTGTACGAATTGGATCACGTCTGTGCCGACGCTGCGACTCGGATCACGAGTGCCGGACTCGCCAACCAAATCAGTACCGTAGCAGGGGATTTCATCGCAGAACCTACCCTTCCAGAAGAGCATGACGTGATTCTGATCAGCGGGGTACTGCACAACTGGGATCCAGAGACCAATCGCGCATTGGTCCGTAAGAGCTACGACGCCCTTTGTCCAAGCGGCGTGCTCTTGGTCTGTGAGCTGATGCTCGATTCTCGGCGTGCAGGACCAGCCGACGCTGCGTTGATGGGTCTGAACATGGTGATCGAAACCACCGCGGGGAAGAATTACTCCGAGACCGAGTATCGCGAATGGGTGGCAGCGTGCGGGTTCGAAGGTATTGAAATACGCCGACTCGACGGCCCAGGAGCCAACGCTGTCCTCGTTGCCCGGCGGCCCTGACTCGCGCGGACCGGATGCGAGGAGGCATCCTCGCCGAATTCCGTTGATGTCGATCTATGGTCGACCCGTCAGTTTCCGCTGGGACGGCGGCCTGCTCGCGGTGGAGCGGTCAGCTCGCGTCGCCATCGAGTCGCGAACGCGTGCGCGGTTCGTGGTGCGGTGGATGGGTTTCGTACATCCGGACCGCCACCAGTAGCGCGGCCGCCGCGCTGACTGTCGCGGCCGACCAGACTGCGGCGTGCAGACCCATGAAGTCGGCGACAACACCCCCGAGGACAGCGCCGACGGCATAGCCGAGGTCGCGCCAGACACGGTAGACCCCGACTGCGCGGCCGCGCCACATCGGATGGGCGACATCACCGATCACCGCGAGCAACGTCGGGTAGACCATTGCGGTGCCGCAGCCGAGCAGCACGGCTCCGACTGCCCACCCGCCGAACCCACGCGAATACGCGATCACCGAGAGAGCCCCCGCCTGGATCGCCATCCCGCCGACGATCAGATATTTGCGACCGATTCTGTCGGACAGTCCCCCGGTGAGCAGCTGCCCGGCACCCCAGACGCCGGGATACAGAGCGAATAGGAGGCCGATCTGGCCGACGGAGAGCTCTGCGGTCGAGAACAATAACGGGAACAATCCCCACGACAGACCAAAGTTGAGGTTGTTGACCAGCCCGGCGTGGCTCGCCGCGGACAGAGCGGGTTCTTGCAGGCTGGTCTGGAGGGCGATCTGGCGATCCGTCAGCTCGGCATGCAGGTGGTCGTGGACTCCGCTGGCACATGGTTGGTAGTGGCCGGCCTCCAGCCGTGCGTAGTCGCGGGTGTCGCGGATGAAAATCCCAGACAAGGCCAATGCCAGTGCGGCGTAGGCAAACCCGAGCAGGAACGGGGCCGGGCGAAGCCCGTACCGTTCAGCGAGGTACCCGGCGAGCAGAGAGCTAACCGCCACCGCGCCGTATCCGGCTGCTTCGTTGAGCCCCATGGCCAGTCCGCGGCGAGTGGGACCGACGAGGTCGATCTTCATCACCACCGTGGTCGACCAGGTCAAGCCTTGATTGATGCCAAGTAGCACGTTGGCTGCGACGACCCATCCCCAGTTGGGTGCGGCGATCAGCATCAGCGGTACCGGCAGCGCGAACAGCCAACCCACCAGCAGGACCGGTTTGCGGCCGTAACTGTCGGAGAACGTGCCCGCGAAGTAGTTCGCGATCGCCTTCGTTACCCCGAAGGCGGCGACATAGGTAAATATGAAGGTGTAGCCGGTGAGGCCGAATTCGGATCGGGCGAGCAGTGGCAGCACTGTTTGCTGCTGACCGACCATGCCACCGACCAGCGCGTTGACCGCGACGAGCAAGATGAATTGGGACGCGTTCTCCCGAAGGCCTAGTACCAGCGCCGATCGGTGCGAACGCGGCAGCTTCACCGTAGGGTTTGCAACTCCTCTCCGCGGACGCGGGCGTAGTCGGCCGGGTGCCCGGCCAGTACTCGTATATCTGTTCTGCCAGCGGCTTCGAGGATGCTCGCGGCACCCATCGCCCGTTCGCCGTGCCCGCACATCACTACCACCGGACCGTCCGGCAACTCGATGAGGCTGTGTGCGAGCGTGCCGAGTTCGATGTGGCGGGCGCCGGGCACGTGACCGGTGGCGAACTCACCGGCTTGCCGGATGTCGAGAATGGTTACTGGCGTGTCGGTTTTGAGTTGCTCGGCCTCGACCAATTCCACTGTCTCGGAGCCGACCGGACCGGTCCATTCGTCCATTCCGCCGCCGAGTTCCCCCGCAACAGTGTCGAACCCGACTTTGGCTGTCTCCCAAACGATGTCGATGGGGTTCTGATTCGCGGCGCGGACTATGACCAGTGGTCGATTCGAGTCGGTGAGCCAACCCAGCCACGTGGCGAACACGGGACGCAAGGTGATGGACAGAGCACCGGGTATGTGCGCGTCTGCGAAATCGGCGGCCTCGCGTACGTCGACGATCTGCGCACCATCGGCGACCAACTTCTGGACCTCGTCGGTGGTCAACGATGCGAGCCCGCCGGCCTCGCCCAAAATCGCGGGCCCGCTGCGATTGACCTCACCCAGCCGCAAGAAGTAGTCGGGGAACGTCCCCAGCGAGCCCAGAAGGGCTTCCACGAACGCGTCTTCACTGCCGACTTGCAGCAGCGGATTAGTGGCACGCTCCTTACCGATTGTGCTCACCCGGTCGCCACCCACCCCCGAGGAGCAGAACGACCCCGCACCGTGGGTTGGCCAGACCGGGGTGTCGTCGGGCAGTTCCATCAGCAGCTGCAAGGAGTGGTACTGGGCGCGTGCCAGCGGAACGGTCTGCTCCGGGCTGACCAGGTCGGTGCGTCCGGCAGTGCCGACCATCAACGACCCGCCGGTGAAAACGCCCAGCAGTTGATCGCCTTCGTACAGGAGATACGACAGGTGCTCAGGGGAATGGCCAGGGGTCGCCAGGGCCTGCAGCGTGAACGAACCAACGGCGATGCGCTGCCCATCGTTCATACCTGTCACCGCGAATCCGCGCGGACCGACCTCGGGGGCCAGCACCGTAGCGCCGTCGGTATCGGCCAGTTCACGAACTCCGGAGATGAAATCCGCGTGCATGTGGGTTTCGACGGCGTAGGCGATCCGCAGGCCGTGGCGGCGCGCTTCGGCGAGCACTTGCCGGACGTCGCGTTCGGGATCGAGGACCAGGGCTTGACCGTCGCCGAGGTCGAGCAGGTAGGTCGAGTTACCCAGACCCTCGTCGATGACAGGTACCAGCGTGAGATCGGACGGCATCGCAGAACTCCCCTGTGATCTGTTCAAGCGAAGTGCTATTCCAATAAATCATGGAATATGAGTACAGTAAGCCATGCGGTTCCGGCTATCAACTGGGTCGGGGGCGAGATGTGCTATGGCACGGCGTTTTTGGAGGCGATGATGGGTGGTGACGAGCCCTCCGCGAAAGCGGCTCTCTACGAAGCGTTCGCCGCCAGCGGCAAGGCACTCTCGAGCGGCAAACGGCTCCTACTGCTAGATCTGCTGGCCCAAGGCGAGCGGACAGTGGAGGCGCTGGCCGTCGCGGCGGGGTTGAACCTCACCACTGCATCGGCGCATCTGCAGACTCTCAAACAGGCTGGTTTTGTCGTGACCCGTCGCGAGGGCGTGCGGATCCACTACCGGCTTGCCGGCCCGGATGTGGCGCAACTGTTCGCGTTGCTGCGTAAGGTCGCCGAAGCCCATCAGCGTGCCGTCCTCCCGGCGCGTGCCAACTACCTCGGACTCGAGGGTGGGCAAGAAATGACGCGTGAAGACCTGCTCACCCGCGGTGCGGGCGGTGACGTCGTCATTCTCGATGTGCGCCCGGTACTCGAGTACCACGCTGGCCATATTCCCGGGGCAATCTGCATTCCCGTCGACCAGTTGGGTGAGCGTATCGGTGAACTCCCCGGCGACGCCGAGGTAGTGGTGTACTGCCGCGGCGAGTACTGCGTGATGGCCTATGACGCGGTCCGCCTGCTCAATGGTCGGGGTCGGCGCGCGATCCGGCTCCGTGACGGCATGCTGGAGTGGCGGCTCGCTGAACTTCCTGTCGCGGTAGCCGAGCTGATATGACCAAAACCCTGGCAACGCATCCGGTCTATCTGGACTACAACGCCACCACCCCGGTCGATTCTCGCGTTCTCGAAGCGATGCTGCCTTATCTCACCGAGGCATTCGGGAACCCGTCGAGCGACCACACGTACGGTCGTCGACCAGCAGCCGCGCTCGGCGCTGCGCGCTTTCAGGTCGCGAAGTTGATCGGCGCCGCAGCACGGGAGATCGTTTTCACCGGCTCCGGTTCGGAAGCCAACCTGCTGGCGCTGCGCGGCGTTGTCCTGGCTCCCGGGCGTCCCATTGCCCATCTCATCACTCAGGCCACCGAGCACCCGGCGGTGCTGGCGACCTGTCGTGCGCTATCTCGACTGCACGGTGTGCGCCTCACTGTTCTGCCTGTCGAATCCGATGGGCGGCTGGACCCCGCCAGGCTCGCGGCCGCACTCGACGGGCGGCCGGCACTGGTATCGGTGATGGCCGCCAACAACGAAACGGGTGTGCTCCAGCCTATTTCCGAGCTGGCCGAGTTGGCCCATCGCCGCAGCGCACTGTTGCACTGCGACGCCGCCCAAGCCGCGGGCAAAATCGACCTGGATACTGCGGCACTGGGAGTGGATTTGCTCACCGTGGTCGGCCACAAGATGTACGCGCCGAAAGGAATCGGCGCGCTCTACGTGCGCGAAGGCATTGGCCTCGAACCTGTCATCTACGGTGGCGGCCAAGAACACCAGCTGCGTGCAGGCACCGAAAATGTCGCGTTCGCCGTCGGATTCGGGGTCGCGGCCGAATTGGTTGCCGCAGATCTTGCCAACGGGACGCCCACCCGCCTCGCTCGGCTGCGCGACCAGCTGTATCAACAACTCTCTGATGCGCTTCCCCGTCGAGTTCACCTCAATGGCAGTGCGGAGCATCGGCTACCCAACATACTGAACATCAGTATCGACGGCGGGCGTGGCCACGAAATCCTCGCTGCCGCACCGCAGATCGCCGCGTCCACCGGATCGGCCTGTCACACCGGAACATTCAGTCCTTCGCCGGCGCTGACCGCGATGGGCATCGAGGAGGAACGGGCACTGGGAGCGATAAGGCTGTCGTTGGGACGTATGAGCACCTCCGAAGACATCCAGGTCGCGGTCGCCGCGCTGACCGCGGCGGCGGCCGAATGTGAAGGGGCCACTGCCCGCCGGAGCGTCACTACGCCAGGAGAACCATGACCAACACCGCCTCCCCGCATGAACTGTCGTCTCGTCGCGTGGGCGCTGCAGACCAGCGAGGTTCTCAGGGTGCGATTGTTCGAGCCGCATATTGCTCGGACCGGTCGTCAGTTGGTCAGCGAATCGAGCGATTTCTATAAAAGCAGTATTGCAGGCGGACCGTGGACAGCGCGGAAGTAGAGCATTGGGTGGACAATAAGATTTGCCAGTGTGAGAGGCCGCAGGTCGAATTCTGATGTCAGGCGGAAACTCGGCGACACCGTCATCGTCGATCGTATAGTTCGCCGAAATCAGCTGTCGGCGTGGTGTTTCACATCGCTAAGCGGTAGTGGCTGTTCGGGCGTGATTTCCCGAGGTGGTGTTGTTCTTTGTGGCATGCGGCCCTTGCCGGCAGTCGAGCAGGGCGCGATGAACCGGTTGGCGAGCGACGTAGCGCGGCAAAGTAAGTCACGTCGATGGCGCGGCACGACCAACACGATTGATGAACCGTCTCGGCACAAACCGCCCGGTCGAGTTAAAATGCGACTACCATCCAAGCCGGAGCCAGTAGCCGTAGATACAGGTAACTGTGTGCCCACGGAACTGGGGGCTCAGCAGCCCTCAGGAGCTTGAGTCGCAGATTCGGAATGGGAGAAACCCGATGCAGTTAGTCGATCACTCTCGCGCCTGCAGGGCCGCCGAGTCCGTTGTGATGGTGTGGGTCGAGTTCGCAGAACTCGACTCCGCTGGATCCGGGGATATCGGTCTGCATAGCGAACTGCTACCGCCGAAACTGGTCATCGGCCTGAGATCGCCCAGCGGTGCGCTCCTGTTGTAAGGGAGTCGCAGAACCCGTGGTCAAGGGCAGATCCGGCAGCGGACCCGCCCTCCTCTCCCGAGTGTGAGTAGAGAGCTCCTGCTGTTTGTGGTGCACACTATCCAACTCTGTCCGGACGAATAGGTCGAGAGGATAGACCGCGTGCACAATTTGATTGTTCAATGCGGTTGATTGAAAGCTCCGAGTTGTATTCATTGGACGCTGCGCGCGGTCTACGTCCACTTTTATGATGATTAGCGAGCGGCTCCCTCTTGACATATTGGAAAAAACTTGCTTCAGTCGAGGGTTTTCAGGTTGATGGCCATTGAATTCGTAAGGTGCATGCTAAGATTCGGTTGACCTTTCAATCGGAAACGTGATAGTCGGGGGAGTCCGGCGTGTAAAGAGGTGCAAATCCCGCTCTAATTACCCAAGCCAGCATAACGAATGTTCGGGCCAGTTTATAACCGATGCTCAAATGTAAGCGCATGCTAACCCTACGGATATTTACATTCGATCTTGTCAATATAAAAGATCTTGCCTTGAATCGGATTCGCCAGTCAGGTTAGTGGAGCTCTTGTTATATCGCCCGAACTGGTGAGGGGGAAGGTGAAAGATGAAGCAGCATTCAGGCTCCTTGGAGACCAATTCTACCGAATTAGTAGAAGACCCGCGTAGTTATTCGCCGAGCAGAATCGAAACCCTGCTGGTGCCGATTGAATCGTTACATCCGGCCGACTCGCCTCGCTTCAATGGCATCAATGAGGACTATTGCCGTTGCCTTTCGGAGGTCGAGACAGCGACGCCGCCTATTCTGGTGCATCGTCGAACCATGCGAGTGATCGACGGAATGCACCGGCTATACGCCGCCAAACTTGTCGGGGCGAAGACAATCCAGGTGCGATTCTTCGACGGCGATGAGTCGGAAGCGTTCATCTGGGCTGTCAGGGAGAACAACGCACACGGCCTGCCCCTCTCGCTGGGCGAGCGAGTGGCAGCGGCCCGCCGGATCATCGAGTCCTCACCGCAACTGTCCAACCGAGCGATCGCCGGCTACGTCGGGCTGTCCGACAAAACCGTGGGTGCAGTCCGTAGCCATCGATCAACCTCGGAACATTCGCAGTTGAGCAGCCGTATCGGCGCCGATGGAAAGGTTCGGCCGCTGGACCCTGAGATGGGACGGAAGCGAGCTGCGGAGATACTTCAACAGCGCCCGAACGCGTCGCTCCGTGAGATTGCGGTAGGCGCCGGGATCTCGGTGGGCACTGCACATGACGTCCGTAAGAGGATCCGCAACGGCGAGAGCCCGATCCCGTCGCAACGGCGACGGGATGAGGCCGATGATCGAACGCCCTCGCCAACCGACGAGGTCTCCAATGCCTCCCCGGCACGTAAGCATGTGTCCAGAGAAGCCATGCCAGAGGAGATCGATCTATCTATTCTGCAGCGGCTCGCAAAGGACCCGTCCTTGCGTCACTCCGAGAGTGGGCGAGAGCTCTTGCGATTCCTGAATGCATATGTTGTGCGTGACAACCCGATGAAGCAGGCAAGGACGGTGCCACCGCACTGCGTTGAGTCGGTGATCCAGTTAGCTCGTCAGTGCAGCAACGCATGGCTACGGTTCGCCCATGACGTCGAAGCAGCCAACAAGATAGCCCGTTGAGCCACTCCGGAAACTTCTGGAGGCTTATCGGTTCGAGGATTAAACGCTTGCCCAGTTATTTTAGGGCACTGTGACGAGGTAGACGGCTCGACCCTGATCGAAGGTCTGAGAAGGCGAATATTGGCTGAATTATCTGCTATCCGACTTCCGCTATGCTCAGATAATCTCACGGGAGCAACCTTAGAGCGAATATACCATGCAGGGCTACTTCAATCAGTCCAGGAGCCCGCTTCGCCGGTGCTGTCATGATGACGTGTGCTGCGTAAACGCGGATGCTCAGTAAATAATTGGCAACACTGTGTCGATATCAAGATAACTTGCTTCGGCACCGAGGTGATTCTGCGCGTTCCACGTGAGTTCCCGGACATCAGTGCAGGCCTGGGTACATGTCCCGCATGGCAGCGATGTGAGGCGATTATACGGCTTTATAGTGCGGTCGAGAAGGGAGTCTCTCCGGTGCGGATCATCAATTGACTACAGCGTGCGGAGCGCGGTACCGTCCGATCGGCTCAATTTGAAAAGTATGGGGTGTAGAGAATCGAAATATCCCGCTCTCATAGGTAGTTCTTGCTCCCCGGTATTCATCCCGGGTGGCGATGAGGCAAGGGCTCTCGATATAGAGCCTGCAGGCGTATGGAGGCGCAATGACTTTGAAAGTCGGGCACAGCTGGGCGAGCGTGATGACAGCTGTCGCAGTTGTTATTTTCGTCGGTTTCGTGCCGAGACCGGCGATCGCTGCGACCGCGGGGGTGACATTCACCGATATCACTCCGGGGTCGAGCCTCAGTGATTATCGGCGGGCGCCCTCACCGGCGGAGTTCGCCCGACGCGAGGGGAACCGCCAACGCCCCATGTCCAACGACGCGGACTTCGTTGCCGAGCCAGTGCACGACCGGGGCCTGCCCGGCGTGGTTCTTTTCGACTACGACAACGACGGCGACTCCGACATCTTCGTAACCAATGGCCCCGGCAGGCCCAAAAGCCTCTATCGCAACGACCTGCAGGGCGGACATTCGACCTTTGTCGACGTCGGGTCGGCCGCAGGCGTCGGACTCACGGCCATGGACGCCAACGGCGCATGTGCCGGAGACATCGACAACGACGGAAACATGGACCTCTACGTGCTCGGACGCAATCAGCCGAATCATCTGATGAAGAACCTGGGCAATGGAACTTTCCAAGACATTACGGACTCGAGCAACACCGGCCTGGGCAATCTGAACCATACGAGCTGCACGATGGGGGACTTCGACAACGACGGTCTGCTCGACATCGCGATCGCCAACACGTTTCCCATGACGGATGGGCTGGCTATCGTCGGCGCACCGTACGGCTTGACACAGCAGAACCAGCTGCTGCACAACATCGGCGGGTCGACGTTTGTGGATGCTTCGGCCAGCTCGGGCTTCGACATGATCAAGCTTCAAGGAGTCGCGCCGGTCCCACTGGGGGACATCTCGTGGGCGATCAGTGCTGTCGACCTCGACCAGGACGGTCATCTGGACCTTGTCGTCGCCAACGATCAAGGCGCGTTCTTCATGAACAAGTACGGCGGCATCGACCGCGGTTTCAACCGCGTCTATCGCAATGACGGCACCGGACATTTCCAGGATGTGACATACGAGGTCGGACTTGCGGAACCGGGGGCGTGGATGGGACTTGCGTTCGGAGACTTCAACTTCGACGGCACGATCGATTTCTTCTCCACCAACTTCGGCGACTACGTGATGATGAATCCACCGGTGCCGATCGTGACCCAGGACCTGGGCGACTGGTCCAGCCGCTGGCTGCTGCAGAAGCCGGACGGCACGTTCGTCGATCCGCGCAGGTCATCAGTCCGCAATCCCGTTGCGACTGCGGCAGATCCGAGTCTAGGTGGACTGAACGCGACGCCGTTCGGTTGGGGCGTCTCGGCGTTCGACTACGACAACGACGGTTCCACCGACATCGTCTATCACGGCTCACTCGACGCCTTGTCCGTTGTGACGGCGGACAACCCGGGGACCCTGTTGCACAACGAAGGCCCGCAGGCCATGCGCAATGGCTTCTTTCCGTCCTTCACCTCCGATGATGCGTTCACCCGGTCGGGTGCCGACCATCGGCATCGGACGGTACTCGGGGTCGCGGTCGCCGACCTGGATCACAACGGCTTCGACGACGTTGTCTCCGTAGGCTCGTCCGTGAACGTGGGGGACCTCACGCCGTATCACGATGTCGAGCAGTTCAATTTCAACTCACCGTTCGATGATGCGAAGTTCCTCGAGGTCTACGCGCCTTTCGGCGGCGGACGGCGCAACACCGTGCTCTACACGCCGACCGGTAAGCACACGGAGGACGGCGACCTGGTTGTCGAGATGAACAACGGCGGCAATGGAAACCGCTCGGCCGCGGTCCGCACGGTCGGAAGCATCGGGTTGACGGACGGGGCGCGAGTCAACCGGAGCGGTATCGGCGCGGTCGTCAAGTTCACCCCGGCTGGCGGCACCACCGCGATCAGACCGGTGATCGCAGGGTCGAGCTTTGCTTCCCAAGACGAGCTGGAGGGCACCTTCGGTATGGGCCACGCGGCTACCGCAGTTGTAGACGTGCTCTGGCCGGGTGGCGCACGAAACAAGCTCTACGACGTGAAGCCCGGAGAGCGCATCACATTCCCCGAGATCCCGTGCAGCTACGCCGATTCGACTATATCGGTGGATCAATACCGGGCGTGCGTCAGTAAATCCGTCAGCGATTTGAGCGCAAGTGGTCAAGTGACCCAGCAGCAAGGCGATCGCCTCCTCAGCAGCGCGCTGCGGGCATTCGACGAGGCCCACTGATGATGGACGGTACGGGTGACGGAATGCAGGAATCCCATGTCGTGCGGTTTGCCGCGGTGTTTCCCCGCCTCGTCGCCGGATTGACACAGACCGAGACGGAACGCCTACTGGCCGCAGGGCGTTGGGAACAGTTCGACGCCGGCCGGGCTCTGACCCTCCAAAAGCACCCAGGTAGTGATCTCTACCTGCTGCTGAGCGGGACCGTCGACGTGGTCGTGCAGACAGGTGGCCGCGCACAACGCAGGCAAACGGTCGGGCCCGGAGAGTGCGTCGGCGCTGCTGACGTAGTAGACCCCGGCCCGTCCGAGGCCACTGCCCTTACCGCGACCCCGTGCGGAGCTATCCGCTTGTCGCACAACATGTTGAAGGCATTGACCGAGACCGATCCACCACTGGCGAAAGCACTGCTCGACTACCTCGGAACGGAGCTCAGAGAGCTCAAATATCAGCAGATTGCTCTGTTCACGGGGCTCTCCGGAACGCGCCCGCCGACTGACAGCAGTGATCGAAGAGAAGACGGAGGCTTGCGTAAATCCGTCGACGGTAGTCCGATCGGGCCTGCTGACGCTGAAAGAGCCCGGTCACTTCTCGTCGGCTCCGATGAATTCGACCCGACCCTCGCCCCGGAGCTCGCGGCTTTGATCGGTGCTTTCCAGGTGCAGACCGTCGGGGGCGGTCGGGCCCTGGCCGACAGCGACAACCACGAAGCGGCGGCCTGGCTCGTGCTCGATGGGGAGTTGGTTGCGATGTACCGAGAGCGTGAAGTCGGCCGATATCTGCCAGGAGATTGGGTCGTGGCAGCCAACACGGATTCCGGCTTTGCGGCAGAACTGACTGTCCGCGCATTGTTCCCGAGTACGGTTGCGCGACTAGGTGATTCGACGCGCAGATCAATGAGAGAGTCTTCGGGTGCGTTGCCTATCCAGTTGCGGCGGGTCTTGATTCGGCAGTTGGCACGCGAGTTCAGGCAAGTGTGCAGCAGAGTGCGCGGTCAGCTTGTCGGAGGGGAGCGCGCCGTCGACGCACGCCAGGGCAATGCGATCGAGGACGTCGACGTCGTGGTGGTCGGCGGGGGACCGATTGGTCTGGCGTATGCGATTTGGCTCAAGCGTGCGCGCCCGGAGACACGCATCGTGGTGATCGACCGGCGGCTGCGTCCCGGATACAAGGTCGGCGAGAGCGCCTTGTCGACGACTGTCCGCAGCCTGCGCTCGCTCGGCCTATCGCAAACGATGCTGCGCCGACTCTTCGCGAACAAGCTCGGACTCGCGTTCTGGTGGGTTGGTCCGGATCAGCAAAAGCCATCCACGCACATCGATGTCATCGAAATCGAGGAGACGTTCCAGGTCGAGCGCCGCGTCCTGGAGACGGCCCTGTTGCAGTGCGCGACGCGGATGGGTATCGATGTCCGCACCGGCTGGCGAGTGGACGTCACTCGAAGTGCCATCGAGGTGCCACGAAGCACGCTCGTCTGTCGTACGGCCGACGGCGACCACACCATGACGACCTCGATTGTGTGTGACGCCAGCGGGATCGCCTCGGTGATCCCGCGGTCTCTGGGCCAGGGCCGTAAGCCTCGGGACACCATCGACGCGAACACATACTTCGGCTATTTCAAACGGGTGTCACACCCAGATCTCGACCACTGGGACATCGCCGCGACCCGGCACCTTTGCTTCCCAGAAGGCTGGTGGTGGTTCATCACCGTGTGCAGCTGGGACACGATGCCGGACGACGCGCTGAACGACATGGTCGGCGCGATGCTCGATGAACTGCCTGCCGAGGATGGCGACAGCGTCCCGACCCGTGCCGAGTTCGCCGAGCGATTCGGCGGCGAGACCGAGGAGATCGTCAGCATCGGGGTGGTGGTCCGTAACGACCGCGACCACAGCAAACACCTCAACCCACAGGATCGATTCGACTACTGGGTCAACCGCTACCCCGGCGTCGATCACGTACTCCGCCACTATCAACGGGTCGAGAATCCTTACGGAAAGAGCCGTCCCTTCCTCAGCTTCCAGAACATGGTGCATGACCTCGAGTCCGCCGCGGGGGACGGTTGGCTCGCGATCGGGGACTCAGCTTTCTTCGTCAACCCGCTGTTCTCTCCAGGACTCAACTTCGGTTCTGGCACTGCGTATATGGCCGTACAAGCAACCATCCGAGCGCTGGACACCGACGACGCCGGCCAGGCCAGTTTCGAAACGTACGAACACTACCGTCGCACGATCAGCACAGCGCTGTTTCGCGAAAACGAGATGCTCTACCGCAGCTTCCGCTCGGCGCGCTCGTTCGAACGCGCGCTGATGCTGAAATTCTTCTTCGGTATCACGGACATCCTCCCGAGAGGTGACTACTCGCCGTCGGATCCCTATGTGTACAACCTGCTCGATCCGCGTTTCTCGCGGACAGTTCAACAGGTCGTCGACATCATGCGCGACGGGGAAGAGCGAGGCGAAGACCCGGACGTCACAGGAGAAAGGGTGGCGAGTGTGGTCGATGAACTCGTTGACTCCCTTCGCGACCTGGACGTCGTCCGCGACGCGCACATCGGCCGCTACTTCACGCACTACACCGATGATCTGCACCGAGTCGACAACCGGGATCGTGGTCGTGGTGATTTTCGGACGTGGCGGTGTACCGGCTGCCGTTCCTTCGTCGACGAGATGTTCCGGTTCTGTCTCGTATGCGGAGCGCCGGGCCCGGTGTCGACAACGACTGCTATGACACAGAACTGAGCAACCGGGGTTGCACGCTGGTGCGGCAAAGCTTTACGCCGACTGATGCGGGCATCCTCACCGAGGAAGTTGGATCTCCGATGAGACATCTTGGTCGCGCCGTCATTCTCGCTCTCAGTGCATTGCTGGCGGTCGCCTGCGGTGGATCGCCAGGCAATCCGCACCACGAGGGCGGAAACGCCGAGCTGCGGATCGGTGCGATTCCCGATCAGGATCCGCAAAAGCTGCAACGCACCTACGGTGTGCTATCCGATTGGCTCAGCAGCAAACTGGGTGTCAAGGTCGAATACGTGCCCGTCACGGACTACACGGCATCGGTAAGCGCCTTTGTCCGCGGGGACCTGGATCTTGTCTTCTTCGGCGGGCTGACCGCGGTGCAGGCGATGCACCAGTTGCCGGGTGCGGCGCCGATCGTACAACGCGATATCGACGCCGAGTTTCGCAGCGTCTTCGTGGCCAACGTCGGGAGCAACATCAAGCCTGTCGATGGCGTCGCGGGACTGAAAACGCTTGCAGGGCATCGGTATACGTTCGGTTCGGACACGTCTACCTCGGGTCGGCTTATGCCGCAGTTCTTCTTGCAGGAAGCCGGTGTCGGCGTCGGTGACTTCGCCGGCGAGCCCGGGTTCTCCGGTTCGCACGATGCGACCTGGAAGCTCGTCCAGGAGGGAACCTATGAAGTGGGCGCGCTGAACGCCGCGGTGTGGGACGACAGGCTGGCTTCCGGAGCGATCGACAGATCGAAAGTTCGCGAAGTGTTCCGCACGCCGTCCTACCACGACTATTGCTGGGTTGCCCGGCCTGATCTCGACAAGCGATTCGGCGACGGCTTCACGGGCAAGGTGACCGCTGCACTATTGGCGATCGACGGCAGTGACGAGCACGAGCACGAGATCCTGCAGGCGTTCGCGGCTCAGAAATTCATCCCGACCGAGGCCGCCAACTACGCTCAGATCGAAGCCGTGGCACGCGATCTGGGTCTGCTGAATTGATCGCTATGACCGCGCCGGTGTTCGAACTCCAGGATGTGGCGGTTCGTTACGGATCAACGGTGGCTCTCGAAGGAATCGACCTCACGGTGGCGCCGGGGGAGCGCATCGCGATCATCGGGCCCAGCGGTGCGGGCAAAACGACGTTGATCGGTCTGCTCAACGCTACTGTCGTCGCGACAGAAGGTCGCGTGCGAGCACTGGGTTGCGACTATGCGACGGCCGGCGCTCGTCGGACACGAGCGGCGCAGGGCCGGATCGGAACTATCCACCAGCAGTTCGACCTCGTGGACCAGCTCCGCACGGTGCACAACGTGAACGCCGGCAGGCTGAGCCGCTGGCCGTTCTGGAAGGCCGTGCTGTCGTTGATGCAGGCGCACGATGTGCGGTCGGTGCGCGCGGCACTGGATCGGGTGGGCATCGGCGACAAGATCAACGAGCGGACGGGCACGCTGTCCGGCGGTGAGAAGCAACGGGTCGCGATAGCGCGCGTGCTTGTGCAACAGCCCGTCGCGATCTTGGCCGACGAACCGATCGCCAGCCTCGATCCTGTTCGCGGTCGGCAGATCATCGACTTGCTTCTCACGCTCTCGAACGAGGCCGGCGTCACGTTGATCACGAGCCTGCACGACGTGGACATCGCGTTGAGCTGCTTCGAGCGGATCGTCGGCCTGCGAGCCGGTCGGGTGATCTTCGACCGCCATCGAAAAGACCTGAGCGACACCGAAATCGAAGAAATATATCTGCTCGAACCAGCTGTCGTAGGCCGATGACTGTCAAGGCCATCGGGCTCGAATCGAATGGTGTGGCGGTAACGCCCGCATGCGGTAATTCTCGACGTCAGCAGTCGCGGGGCACTGGTAGTCCCGCGCGCCGGCGACATGTGTGGTTGGGATTGCTGGCGGCCGCTGTGACGGGGTCGGTCGTGCTGGGAATCTGGCACAAACCGGTATTGCTCCCCGGAGGTGGTGCAGCGTTCGCCGAGTTCTTCGGAGACGCTCTCCACCCCGAGCTCGATGGAAAATTCGTCGTCCTGACGCTTACCTCGACATTGACAACGCTCGCCTACGCCGTGCTGGGAACTCTGCTCGCCATTGTGATCGGCATCGTCGGTGGCATTTTGACAGCGCAGGCCTGGTGGTGGTCGGGTCCTCGAACTCGTGGACAACGCGGCAAGGTGGGGTGGGCCGCTGCTCGCGTGGCGCTCGCATTGCCGCGCGGAATCCACGAGGTGGTCTGGGCGCTGTTCTTCCTGCTCGTCTTCGGGCTCAATCCGATGGTCGCGGTGCTCGCTATCGGTATTCCCTTCGGTGCCGTCACCGCAAAGGTCTTTTCGGAGCTGCTGGACGAAGCACCGCGTCGGCCGTATGAGGCGCTGCGAGCCGCGGGCGTCGGGAAACTGGCGGCGATGCTTTATGGGCTTATCCCGCTTGCGTTGCCCGACCTGATCTCCTACGGTTTCTACCGCTTCGACTGCGCGATTCGCAGCGCCGCGATTCTCGGTATCGTCGGCGCGGGCGGGCTCGGTTATGAACTGATGCTGAGCTTTCAGACACTGCGCTACGACGAGATCTGGACCTCGTTGTATGCGCTGATCGGGTTGAATGTCGCGGCCGACTTCTGGAGTGGCTGGGTGCGTCGCCGTCACAGCAAGCGCCATCGCGATCCGGTGCTTGTCGGATCGTTGCTTGTAGTCGTATCGCTTGCCGTGCTGTCGATCTGGTGGATAGGCCTCGACATGCGCGTGCTCGGTGACCCTGGCAACTGGAGGCAAGCCATCGCCGTGCTGATCAAGGCGTGGCCGCCTGCGATCGGCTCCGACGGCGTCGACAAGCTGATCGAGCTGACGACCACAACGCTTGCCATGTCAGTGCTTGCCATGGCGTTCGCGTTCGGGGGCGGTGTGGTGCTGTCATTTCCCGCCGCCAGGCTGTCGCAGCTGGGCCGCCGGACCAACGATGGCCTTGTGCGACAGGCGCGGAGAATCATCACGTTTGCGGTCGTCCGGATCGTTCTTGTGGTGCTGCGGGCGATTCCACCACCGGTGTGGGCGCTGCTGTTCCTGTTCGTCTGCTATCCGGGCATCGTGCCGGGCGCCTTGGCGCTCGGCGTCTACACCGCAGGTGTGCTGGGACGGTTGATGGCCGAAGCCGCCGAGAACCTGGACGGCCGCCCGCTGCGGGCTTTGCGCGCACAGGGAGCGACCGAGGCGCAGGTGTTCTGTTACGGCGTGGTGCCGGCGGTGACGCCGCGATTCGTCGCATTTGGGCTATACCGCTGGGAAGTGACGATCCGGGAAACCATTGTGGTCGGCGTCGTCGGGGCAGGCGGATTGGGGCTGCTGCTAGATCACAGGCTGCATGTGTTCGACTATCGCGGGGCGCTCACTGCGATGCTTGCTCTCACCGCGCTGACTGTCGTAGTCGATTTCACCAGCGCATTTGTCCGTCGATCGATACGGTGATCTCGAGTGTTCAACTGCGGAAAAGTTCACGTTGAACATGTGCGGCCGATCAATCGGCAGATAGCCGTTCGGCGAGCCAGCCCAGGGATAAGGGGTAGCGATGATCGATGCCGTTGTGCTTGCCCGGGAACAGTTCGAAGCGCACGACATCAGCTGGGACGCCCGCCTGCTGGAGGGCCGCGTGGAAAGCTTGAGCGCCGATATCGAGGTAGTGCTCGTCCTGCGTGCCGCCATCGACCCAGATTGCCCGCATCGACTTCAACGCCTCGGTGTGGTTGGGCACCATCCGTACCGGATCCCAGTCCAGCCACCTCTGCCACACCGCTGGCCGGAGCATCCCGGTGGCCGGGTCGAACGGAAGTTCAGGGGTGCCGTCCGCGCGGGCCGACAGACATGCCGACATGCCATAGATGATCAGTAGAGACGGGTCCTCGGGCCGGGTGAAGCTGCCGCGTTGCTGGAAGTCCTGCCACCACTGTGTGATGTCCCCGCCGTAATTACGCAGGAAGCGTACGCACATCGGGAACTTCGCGAAACAGGTGAACTCGAACAGCGCATCACCGGCGTGCGTCGCGAAACCGCCGAAGAGGTCCGGTCTCAGCATCGAGGTGACCATGGCGCCGAACCCGCCACTGGACTTCCCGGAGATGCCGCGGCGTGCGGCCGCACGATGGGTCCGGTAGTGCGAGTCGACCCAAGGGACAATCTCGTCACAAAGGTAGGTGTGGTATCGGCCGGTCCCCGGCGAGTCGAGAAACTGGCTTCCGCCATATTTTGTCCAAGTGTCCACGAACACGACGATCGCCGGTGGAATCTCCGCACTGGCCATCAGGTC
This sequence comes from Nocardia sp. NPDC046473, assembly GCF_040645995.1. NCBI lineage: Bacteria > Bacillati > Actinomycetota > Actinomycetes > Mycobacteriales > Nocardiaceae > Nocardia > Nocardia sp. NPDC046473. The sequence goes on along the minus strand of NZ_JBEYZJ010000015.1, from coordinate 59,782 downwards.
GTCGACGATCTCGATAAAAGGACGCTGGAATGGATATCTATTCCACCACATTTCGATTCGTCCCATATACCCCTGCAATATATAGATTGACGGATACTTGCGCATATCGTCTTCGTCGTAGCCGGGCGGCACGTACACCCACAGTGGTCGCGTATCGGCATCTTGCAGAATATTGCCACGAAGCGATTCGCTCTCGATCAGGTGTTCGTCCAACCGGCCGAACAGAACAGGGGACGATGTTGGCGACATCTCAGCTCCTTGGCCTAGAGGTGGTGGTGTCAATCTTGAAAGATATGTTGTCGCGCGGCGAGTGTCAGCTTTCAAGTCGACGCCGTCGTGTATAAGAAAATCCTTGCATTCATTTGAAAAGAGATTGACAGTGCGCTTCAGATTTCGGGACAATTTCGCGAGTGGCACCTGTCCTTGGAAATCGTTGGGGTGCGGTTTGAACGGAGGATCATATGACTACTACCGATTGGGATGTCATCGTCGTTGGTGGTGGGCCGGCCGGATCGACTGCGGCAACCATCACCTCATTGGACGGTCATCGCGTCCTACTGCTGGAGCGAGATGTGCTGCCGCGCTTTCAGATCGGCGAGTCACTGCTTCCGTCGACGATCCATGGAATCATTCCGCTGCTTGGTATGCGTGACGAAATCGAGCGTGCTGGATTCATTCGAAAGAATGGCGGAACATTCCGGTGGGGTGCCAGTGACGAGCCGTGGACCTTCGCCTTCGCGGCATCGCCGGATATGATCGAACTCGGCGCTTACGGCTATCAAGTCGAGCGTATGAAGTTCGACGAGATGCTGCTCCGCAATGCGGAGCGGCAGGGTGTCGAAGTCCGCCAAAATCATGGTGTGAACGGCGTGCTGGAGACCGAGGGGCGGGTAGGCGGAGTTACCTTTACCGATGACAAGGGGCAACGTCGATCGGCCACCGCAAAATTCGTGATCGACGCCTCCGGCCACGGTAGCCGCATACATCGAGCGGTGGGCGGCGACCGCGAATACTCGCCGTTCTTCCGGAACCTTGCGGTGTTTTCGTACTTCGAAGACGGGGGCAGACTGCCGGAACCGAACAGTGGCAACATCCTCTCGGCGGCCTTCGACGACGGCTGGTTCTGGTACATCCCGTTGAGTGACAAGCTGACCAGTGTTGGTGCGGTAGTCAGCGCCGATAAAGCGGCGTCGATCCAGGCAGATCCCGATGCGGCACTACGTTCGTTCATCACCCAGTGTCCCCTCGTCGACCGTTATCTGCGTGGTGCTCGACGGTCGACAGCAGCACCCTACGACAAGGTTCGGGTGCGTAAGGACTACTCATACGATCGACCTAGTCTCTGGCGGCCAGGAATGGCTGTCGTCGGCGATGCGGCGATGTTCATCGATCCGGTGTTTTCCTCCGGGGTACATCTGTCTACCTATGGCGCGCTGCTCGCGGCGCGAGCAATCAACACCCACCTCGCGGGCAGTGCGGACGAAGCCACGTGTTTCAGCGAGTTCGAAACTCGATACCGGCTGGAATTCGCGATCTTCCGAGATTTTCTCGTTGCGTTCTACAAGATGAACCGCACCGAGGAATCGTATTACTGGGAAGCGAAACGTGTTGCCCACCATGATGGTTCGGTCCTCGAGGCGTTCCTCGATGTGGTCGGAGGCATGATGGCGCGCGACATCGTTCCCCCTGGTGGGCTTCCTCCGGAGGCCAAGACAATGCCGATTCCGCCAGCCATGATCGGCGGTTTCGCCAAGGGGATGGAGATGGGCATCCGGGATATGCGCGGTGCGGTCGATCGTGGCGCGCCGATGCCCGCGGCTGCGTCGAAGTTCGTGCCGTCGGCAGACGGCCGGCGGTGGCAGGTTCCGGCGGATCACGTCGATCCGGACACGCGGCAGGCCGTCGGCCGCTGAACTGATCGGAGGAATCGTGATGACCGATCACCCAGCAAACGAGATGGCCCTACGCGCGTACGGCTTCGACAACCTCGACCTGAGGTGGCTCAGGAGCAAGACCGGGGTCAAATGGGGACGAATCGCGCCCGACGTCCTTCCCGCGTGGATAGCGGACATGGACTTCCCGGTGGCGCCGCCGGTGCTGGATGCGCTGGCAGCGACTTTGAGCCGGGGTGATCTCGGGTATCCCGCCTGGTCGAACTGGGGCGGTCCGGATCCACTTGCGAACGACTTCACCAAGCGGATGGAGTTGTATCACTGGGCGCCCCAGCCTGATTGGGTGCGCAGCTTCAGCGACATCATCCAGGCAATCCAGATAGTCATCCAGACGATGACCGCACCGGGGGATGGCGTCGTCATTCAGACGCCGAGCTACCCGCCGTTCTTGAAGACGGTGACGATGATGGGCCGGCGTGCCATCACGGATCCGATCGAACGCACCGAAGGTGGGTGGTCGTTCGACCCGCAGCGGCTGCGCCGGACGATCGTCGAGGAACGCCCTCGTGTGCTGATCGTTGTCAATCCACATAACCCGACCGGACGGGTGTTCACCAGAGCTGAGCTCGAGGAGCTCGCCGAGATCGCGATCGCCAACGACATGGTGGTCGTGTCCGACGAGGTGCTCGCCGATCTCGCGTTCGCGCCACACCGGCACATCCCGATCGCATCGCTGAGCCCTGAGATCGCGGCGAGAACGATCACCATGACCTCCGCTACCAAAGCATTCAACTTCGCGGGTCTGCGATGCGCGGTGACCCACATCGGTCCAGCGGAGCTGCGCGAGGCGATCGACGCCGCTCCGCCGGATGTCTTCGGTGTAGTCAACGTACTCGGAATCGAAGCGACGAAGGCTGCCTGGTGCGACGGTGACGGTTGGCTTGCTGCGGTCCGGGATCGACTTCGACAGAACCGGGACATGGTGTGCGACAGCATCGTTCAACGGATGCCGATGATCACATGCGATCCGCCCGAGGCGAACTACCTGCTCTGGTTGGATTGCGGAAAACTTCACAAAGAAGACACCGCCGTGTTCTTTCGGGAAGCCGCCCGGGTGGAACTCAGCACGGGCAAGAGTTTCGGCCCGGGGTGCGAAGACTTCGTCCGTCTGAACTTCGCCACCTCGCCCAACATCCTTACCGAAATCTTGAGTCGTATGGCTGCCGCAGTATGAAAACCATACGTGCCACCCGGCATCGGAGAAGCTACGCCGGGGATGCACACCGACCGTCATCGGAGAATGGAAGACACAAATGGCTGTGGCGAACGACAAGGTGGCCCGTCGCTGGAGCTCGGGAAAGCCGAGTCAGCGCATCTACAACTACACCATTCGCCGACCCCGCCTGTTCCGCTTGCTCAGCAGGGTCGTCTGGGGTGCCGACGTGCGACCGTTCTATGCCGATATCGCGGGCCTCGCGGACCTCGCTGTCGGCTCGCGGGTGCTGGACGTGCCTTGCGGGTGCGGGGTGGCATTTCGGGGAATCGAGGGCATGAAGGTAACCGGCTACGTCGCTGCTGACATTTCGCCGTTCATGCTCGAACAGGCAGAAGTCGAGGCGGCACGCCGCGGCATCACCGGTATCGAGTACGTCCAGACGGACGTAGCACGTATGCCCTTCCCCGACAGCGCTTTCGATGTGTGTGTGAGCTATAACGGGCTGCACTGCTTTCCTGATCCAGCCGCTGCTGCAGCGGAGATGGCCAGGGTCCTGCGAGCCGGCGGCGAGCTGCGAGGCACTGTCGTCATCACCGGTGGAAGCGCGCTGTCGGCGGCGGCAATCGCGAAGTTTCAGCGCACCGATCAGTTCGCGACCGTCGGCTCCTTCGAGGACCTGCGCGAGTGCCTGAACGGCGCGGGATTCGGTGACCTCCGCCTGGATCGGCAGGGCGCCTATGTGGTCTTTCATGCTCGCAAAGCCAACTGATCGGTCCAGTATTCGCCGCCGGAGGGGCGACGAACAAAGGTTCGGCGCGGGCCCTTGCATCGCCCAGGTGTATAAGTCTAGTCTAACCGTCAGTGAACACTAACGGAGGTTCACGATGGACACTTACGGGGGTTCAGCTGCTCTCATGTTGCTCGGCGACCGTAGTAGACGCGCAATCTTCGAGCGCCTGGCTCGGGGCGCGTGTTCGGTCGGTGAGCTGGCGGAGACGCTACCCATCAGTAGGCCGGCGGTGTCCCAGCATCTTTCTGCGCTGAGAATTGGCGGACTTGTCATCTGCGAGGTACAGGGCACACGACACGTCTACCGGCTCAACGTCGAGGGTGTAGCAGGAATACGGGCGTATCTGGATCGGATCCAGGAAGATGCGCTCCGCTCTTTTCGAAGTGCTGCGGAAGCGGCGTTATCTACAGCAGAAAAGGAGTCATCTATGAGTACGCCAGCGTCGATCCCGGTGATCAGTGGAAGCGTCACGGTCGATGTACCTCGAGAGCATGCGTTCAAGTTCTTCACCGAATCATTCGGAAGCTGGTGGCCGACTGTATTCCACATCGGTCAAGCGGACATGGCTGACGGGGTCATCGAGCCTCGGGAGGGCGGCCGCTGGTTCGAGAAGGGCGTGGACGGTTCGGAATGCGACTGGGGTCGGGTGATCGCTTGGGATCCGCCGAACAAGATCGTCTTGACCTGGCAGATCAACGGGATGTTCGCGTTCGACGGAGATCCTGAGCACGCCAGTGAGATCGAGATCCGCTTCGCCTCCGCAGGCCCGGATCAGACCACAGTGGACGTCGAGCATCGAAACATCGAGCGGTTGATTCAGGGGCAGGGCGTCTACGACGGCATCAATCAGGGTGGTGGCTGGCAGGCCAACCTCGACGCCTACGCGGCGGCGCTCGCGAACAAGTAACACCATCTCAGACGTGTGATCGGTTGTCGGCCCGGCCTTTCGGGTCGGCAACCGCATCCACGACCGCCGGTTGAACGACTTCACGAGGGGAGCCGACATGGCGACAGCCGTTGATGAGCAGGACACCGCAGGAAGCCACGCCTGGAGCGTCGCGTTGGGCTCGGTCGCGTCATTCATGGTCGGCCTAGACGTCCTGATCATGATGACTGCCGTGTCGACTCTGCACCTCGAGTTCAACACGGACGCAGCAGGTATCGGATGGACCATCAACGCCTATGAGATCGGCTTCGCCGCGTTGATCCTGACCGGCTCGGTGATCGGCGACCGGTACGGACGCAAACGGATGTTCATCGTCGGAGTCGCTTGGTTCACTGTCGGATCAGTGTTGTGTGCGCTCAGCACCAGCATGGAGATGCTTGTTCTCGCTCGTGGCTTCCAGGGGCTCGGCGGCGGCATCGCGACAGCGTTGGCACTCGCAGTGATCACAGCGTCCACGCCGTCGGAGCGCCGCGGCACCGCATTCGGCATCTGGGGCGCGGTGATGGGCATGGCGGTCGCGGTCGGCCCGCTGGTCGGCGGAACGATTATTCATTTCTTGTCCTGGGAATGGTGTTTCTGGTTGAACGTGCCAATCGGCTTGGTCGTCATCGTTCTCACCTGGCGGAAGGTGCCGGAGAGCCGGGGCAGTGCGACCGGGATCGACTTCTTGGGCATGTTCTTGTCGACGGCCGGTGTGGTCTCTTTGGCGCAAGCACTCTTGCGTGGCGGTGAGGTCGGCTGGACCTCGCCCTCGATAGTCGGCGGCATCATTGCGGGGTTGTTGCTGTTGATCGCGTTCGTTGCCTGGCAGCGACGCGCATCTGCACCGATGATGCCGTTACGAATGTTCGAGAATTTGAGCTTCTCGGGCGGCTGTGGGGTCAGTTTCGTTCTCGGTGCCAGCCTTTACGGCAACGCATTCCTGTTCGCGCAGTACCTGCAGCTCGCGCTCGGCGACGACCCTCTGATGGTCGGGGTCAAAATGCTTCCGTGGGTGGCACTCGCACCGGTTGTCGCTCCGATAGCGGGCGTACTCGCGGATAGAATCGGCGAGCGGCCGATCGTGGTAGTCGCCCTTGTGCTGTTCGCGGGCGCGTTCTTCGCCATTGGGCCGCTGGTCAAAGCGGGAGTCGGCTACGGAACCCTCGTGTTGCCCTTGGTAGTGGCGGGTATTGGTGTAGCGGCACTGTTCCCGGCACTGGCTACCGCGGTCATGAGAGTCGTCGATCCGGATCGCCTCGGTGTCGCTTCCGGTGTCAGCAACACCATCAGGCAGGTAGGCGCCGTGTTCGGTGTGGCTATTGCCGTGGCTATTTTCACGTCCTTTGGCGGTTACCGGTCTCCGCAAGATTTTGTCGACGGCTTCACCCCTGCCGCTATTGTCCTGGCTGCGATCACACTGGCCGGTTTGATACCCGCAATGCTGATCCGTCCGCGTACCGTAAAGGTCGATGCAGTCTCTGTCAAGTGAGCAGAAGTGAGTCTTTTTTGATTTGCCTGAATAGCTTTTAGGGCAACTGATCGATTGCGGCCGCAGAGCAATTCTGCGGCCGTTTCAGTGCTTCTTGTTTGACCACTCGACTCCTCGGCGAGATTATTGTGCAGTAACCATCGTCGGATAGGAATCCGTGACAATCACGTATTTCGAGAAAAGGAGCCGGGATGACTATGGCGCCAGAGATCATGGATCGAATGCGGAGTATGTGGGGAGCAGTTGACTATCACCCGATCGCGGTGCGTGATGTATTCGTCGGCGAATTGTTGGCCCGCGCCGTGGATGTTCATCCAGGTCAGGATGTCCTGGACGTGGGTGCCGGATCCGGCAACGCCGCACTCGCCGCCGCCCGACGCGGCGCGCGCGTAGTGGCAACCGACTTGGTGGCGTCGTCGCTTGAAACTGCCACGCGGCGCGCCTCGAGCGAGGGGCTACACCTTCGCGTCGAAACGGCCGACGCCCAAGATCTGCCGTTCGATGCCGACACTTTCGACATAGTCATGTCGACCTTCGGGGCAATGTACGCGCCGAATCATGCGCGTACCGCCGCCGAACTGGTTCGTGTCTGTCGGCCGGGCGGTCGGATCGGACTTACGAACTGGACGCCGAGCGGTATTGTCGGCCGCCTGCAGGGGATGATGGCAAAGGCGATGGCACAGCCGCCGAGCGCTGGAAGCAAGCCGGGCGGGGGACCGCCCACACTGTGGGGAACTGAAGAACATTGTCGCGAGCTGTTCGGCGACCGGGTGACCCTGACGAGCACGGTCCGAGTGCACGAATGGTGCGCTCCAACCGCGGCGGCTCAGGTCCAGCTGCTGCTGAATCATCTGCCGCCCTGGCATACCGCGTTCAAAATGCTGCCACCTGACAAGCAGCAGGAGATTTCCGCCGCGGCTATAGCGGAGTTCGAGCGAGCAAACCGGGCCCAGGACGGCACTAACATCGCTGAGGCGGAATACCTCGAAGTCGTTGCGACTGTTGGGTAAGAGGATGGAGCCGGTGGCTTCCGGCTTTTGACCATCAGTTCTGGATCGTCGACCTGTTCTGCGGCCGGCGATCCAGCGGCTGGTGGTCTTTGTGATTCTGCGGACGGCCGATCGTCCCGACATGCGGACTGACGGTGCGACTGTACCCATTCGCGTTTACTGCAGATCGCCCGATCAGTGGGGATAGTAGCGGCGGGGGACGTGGAGCGCCCGGCAAGGGGGCCGTGGCGGGAGCCGGCGGTGGGACCGGTGATTGCCAGGTTTTCAAATGCGGATTTTCCGAAGTTGAGCACGTCTGAATGTGCTCAAATCCTGTGCCCCCGCAGGACAGTGGCGTTCGTCGATCATCACTTACGGATTGAGTTCATTGTCACGATGAACCACCTCTGATGATAATGAAGCAGTGAAGAATGCGGTCGATGAATACTTCTTGCCGTTATTCGGGATGTCGGTAATTTCGGGATTGGGGAACTGAAAATGAAGTTCTTGTTTGTGCTTCACGACCCTCCATACGGCACAGAGCGGACGTACAACGGACTCCGCTGGGCGCAGCGAATGCTGGTCGGCGAGTCGGAAAACGAAGTAAAGGTCTTCTTTATGGGCGATGCGGTGGGTGCTGTCCGGCCAGGACAGAAAACGCCGGACGGCTACTACAACATCGAGACAATGGTCCGCAGCATCGTGGAGCATGGCGGCGCCCTTGGCTCGTGCGGGACGTGCCTGGACGCTCGCGGCATTCCGGACACCGATCTCGTGAAAGGAACGCATCGCTCATCGATGCCTGAACTCGGCCGTTGGACGGAGTGGGCGGACACCGTCATCAACGTCTGATCCACCTTTCACCTTTTGGAGGACGCTTCCTCATGTCGCGAACCGTTGTAGTTCTCGGTGCCGGCACTGGTGGGTTGACCACCGCGGGCTTGTTGCGGGAGATGCTCGATCCGGATGATCGGATCGTCGTTGTCGATCGCTGTTTGAAGGCGGCGCAAGGTCTGTCGCTGCTGTGGATCATGCGTGGCTGGCGCAGTTCCGACCAGGTCATGCACACACCAGATCGGCTCAACAGTCTCGACGTCGAAGTGATCGAATCCGAAGTCGGGTGTATCGACCTCGCTGGCAGGAATGTGGTTACAGCGGCCGGCGAGGTCAGCTACGACGCGCTGGTGATCGCACTCGGTGCGGAGCTGAGACCACAGGGGCTCGTCGGATTCCCGGAAGCTGTCAGCGTCGGGCGTGCGGGGGAGTTCTACACGATGGACGGCGCGCTGGCGGTTCATGACCAGTTGAGCCAATTCAGTGGCGGCCGTTTGGCGTTCGTCGTTGCCGGAATGCCCTTCAAGTGTCCGGCTGCGCCCTACGAAGGCGCATTGCTAGCTGCTGACCTGCTAGCGGAGCGCGGCGTTCGATCGGACGTGCAGATCGACTTCTACACCCCTGAGCCGCTACCGATGCCGGTCGCAGGTCCGGTTGTCGGCAAACGCTTGGCCGCACTGCTCGCCGAGCGAAATATCGAGTACCACCCGTCGACGCCGATCGAGCGAGTGGATCCCGCGGGCGAGTTGCGATTCGTGGATGGATCACGGGCAGCGTTCGACTATCTGATTGCAATCCCGCCACACGGCGCACCACGCCCGGTCAGCGAAGCGGGCTTCAGCGAAGCGGGCTGGATCCCGGTCGACGCACGCACGCTGACGACGGCAGCGGAGGGCGTATGGGCACTTGGTGATGTAGCGCTCGTGACCTTGGCGAACGGGAAGCCGCTGCCGAAAGCCGCAGTGTTCGCCCGCGGTCAGGCAGCGGCTGTTGCGACCGGAGTCGCAGCGTATCTCGGGATCGATATCGAGCCAACAGAATTCAACGGCGATGGCTACTGCTATGTCGAGACAGGCGGTGGCCTGGCTGCCAAAGGCGCGGGAAATTTCTACACCGAGCCGGCGCCGACCGTGACGCTCACCGAGCCGTCCGCAGCGTCCCATTCCGAAAAGGAGGAGGAAGAAATCGGCTGGATCAGCCGATGGTCCGGAACCGACGTTTAACTCGACGTTCCGCTGAGTTATGCCCTGGCGGAACGACTCTCAGCACTAGGCCAGTGCCCGGGCGACGTATGCGCCTGGTTGGTCGAATACCACTCAAGGAGCTTCGAATGCCGCACGTCACTATCCCCGCAGATCTGCCACCGGGAACCCCCGGACTGATGCAGTACCGCCAGGAAACCGGCGGCCCGATCAGCCAACTCGCCGAGGTACTGCTCCGCAGTGAGCACAGCATGAGCAGGTCTGATCGCGAGTTGATCGCCGCCTACGTCTCGCAGTTGAACAACTGCGAGTTCTGCGTCAGGACCCACAGTGAGGTCAGCGCGCAGCAAAGCCCTGAAGGGCGCGCCGTCGTGGACAAGGTGCTCGCCGACGTCGACAGTGCCCCGCTCACACCGAAGATGCGGGCGCTGATCACCATCGCCGAGGCCGTCGCGGAGAACGGCAAGCTCGTCAACGACGAGATGGTCGAGGCGGCTCGTGCAGCGGGCGCGACAGACACCGAGATTCACGACTCGGTGCTGATATCGGCCGCATTCTGCATGTACAACCGCTACTGCGATGGCATGGCAGCGGTCGTGCCCGAGGATCCGGCCGCCTATGTGGGCATGGCCGCGCACATCATTCGCGAGGGGTACAGCCGCTGCGCAACCGGGTAGGGCAGTAAATCGCCGATCGGCCGGTGTCAGACCGTCGACTTCACCAGAACGGAACTTTGTCATGTCTTTTGCACCTGCACCCGTTGCTGACTGGACGGTCCGGCCGGCGATACCGAACGGATGGATTACCCGGGCCCGTGAGGTCGCGGCGATCCTCGCACTGGATGCTGCGGAGCGGGACCGAGTAGGCACCGCTCCGCACACCGAGGTCCAATTACTCAAGGACGCCGGCCTCGTGACGATCCTCGGTGACCGGTCGCGCGGCGGTGGCGGCCAAACGTGGTCGACAGCATTGCGGGTATGTCGCGAGGTGTCCAAGGCCGACGGGTCGATCGGCCAGCTGCTCGGCTATCACTACCTGTGGGCATGGGCGGTTCGTTTCTTCGGCACGCCGGAGCAGATCGATAGGTACGAGGAACTGTACGTCCGGTCGAATCTCTTCTTCGGCGGCGCGATCAATCCTCGGGACAAAGACGTCCGTGCGACAGAGAACGGTGATGTGCTTCATCTCAACGGTCGCAAGGCGTTCGCGTCAGGTAGCGCCGTATCCGATCTCACCTGCCTGCTCGCCACTTTCAGCGACGGGCGACCAGTATTTCTGATCGTCGACTCGAAGACTCCCGGCCTCGTCTACAACAACGACTGGGACAACATGGGGCAACGGCAAACCGAGTCGGGGAGCGTCACGATCACCGACCTCGTCGTCCCCCGGAGCACGGTGCTCGGGGCCGCCGACAACAGCCTGGCCGCCACGGTGTTCTACAGCAGCCTTTCGCTGGTCACCCTCCAATTGATCATGACCAACCTGTACCAGGGCATAGCTGAAGGCGCGATGAACGCGGCCGCGGACTACACCCGGACGATCACTCGCCCCTGGCCCTACGGCGGTGACGACAAAGAGTCCGCGACCGAAGAGTGGTACATCCTCGAGACCTACGGGGATTTCCGTTCGAAACTGTGGGCGACGGCAGCCCTGATCGACCAGGTCGACGACGAGCTGTCCGGATTGCTCCATGCGTCAAGAGAATCCGTCACGTTGCCGCAGCGTGGCGAAGTCGCAGTACGCATCTCGGCGGCCAAACAACGAATCATCAAGGACGGCCTCGAGATCACGACACGCATATTCGATGTGATGGGCGCCCGATCGACCGCTTCCCGCCACGGCTACGACCGATTCTGGCGAAACCTGCGCACGCACAGCCTGCACGACCCTGTCGCCTACAAGCAGCGCGAGGTCGGTCGATACGAGTTGCTCGGCGAATTCCCGCAGCCGAGCTTCTACACCTGACGCCCACGTCCCGCTGCGAATCCAGGCCGATGGATCTAGAGGAGAGGCTGAAATGATTCCCTGGTTGAGACGGTTGCGCCGCGTTGCGCTCACACCCGACACCCGCGACGTATTGCTGGAGGTCCGGGGATTTCCCATTGGTTCCCCGTACGCCCAGGCCTGCCTCGAGACCGCGGGACGGGCGTTCCTCGAGGGCTTCGGCGTCGCCGCCGAATGCTCGACTTCAGCAACCGCAGCGGTTGCGTTGTCCGATGTCGAAGGCAACCGACGCGGATTCGCGTTCGAGGGCGCGGCAATGGCGTTGGCGATTCGCGACGCACTGCCGATAGGCCACCGTCATCACGTCACCGACTTCATCGCTGTGGCGGACGAGCACATCTACATGCTCTACGTCGGTGTCGGCTGGGCGTTGGCGAGGCTGCCGCGGCGATGGCATCGAGCAGCAACAGTCGGTATCACTGATCCAGTTCTGGCCTGGCTTGCCCTGGATGGCTACGGATTCCACCAGGCGTACTTCAAGACCAGCAAGTACGTGGGCGACCATTACCTGGACGCCGACCCTCCCGCGCTGCCGTTCGCACACGGCGATTACGCCAGGAACGCGATAGACCAAGGCATCGGTCGAGCGCTGTGGTTCGTGTCAGGTGCGGACCCGGACTTGGCGTGCACCTTGATCGACGGGTTCGCCCCGGATCGGCGCGCGGACCTGTTCGCCGGCCTCGGTCTGGCCGCCACCTACGCAAGCGGCGCGACCGAATCCGAACTCACCGAGCTGGCCCGCCGCGCGGCAGACCACCGGCTGTGCCTGGCCCAGGGGGCGGTCTTCGCCGCCGAGGCGCGCCGACGGGCCGGCATCACGCAGCCTGCCACAACGAAGGCTGTGCGAATTCTCGTCGGCCACAGCGTGACCCAGGCCGCGGATATCGCCGTCGACACCCGCCCCGTCGAGCCGATTGTCGACGGCGAAGTCGCGTATGCGGTGTGGCGCGATCGGATCCGGCAGCGATGTGCGAGTGCGGATCTGGAAACCGAGTCCTCCTCCCCGACAGCGACTGCGCAGGCCGAATCATGAAATCCCGCATAAGAACCCTCGTCCCGGCGCTCGGCGCCGCGGTACTGCTCGTCTCGGTGTTCCTGATCGGCCGCGGCCAGGTCACCACCGAGGACGCGGCCATCGTCGCCGCCGACTACAACCTGGAGTCGATGCCGATCGCGATGCCACCCGGCTACGACCAGGCGCCGATGAAGACAGTGCGCCAAGTGAATCCGGCCTACGAGAACATCCGCTCCTGGATCTCGTCGGTCGGCGCTTCCATCGCGATCAACGACCTCGTCGGACACGGTCGCTCCGACGGGATGTGCATCGTCGACACCCGCACCGACTCGGTGATCGTGACCTACACGCCGACGGCGGCGTCGGCCGACCAGTTCACGCCGTTCGCATTGCGGCCGGATCCGCTGGTGGTGGATTCGACGATGGCCCCGATGGGTTGTGCGCCTGGCGATTTCACCGGCGACGGCCAGATGGACCTGCTGGTCTACTACTGGGGGAGAACGCCGATCATCTTCCACCACAACGGGAATCCGGGTCCGCTGTCGGCAGCGTCGTACACGCCCGTGGAGGTCGTGCCCTCGGCCAGCCCCGCGGGTCGTTACAACGGCGAGCTGTGGAATACCAACGCTGTTTCGATCGCGGACTTCGACGGTGACGGCCATCCCGACATCGTCTTCGGCAACTACTTCCCGAACTCGGCTGTGCTCGACCCTGACGGTCACCCCGATGTCGTCATGAACGACTCGATGTCGAACGCGAAGAACGCGGCCGGCGACCGGGTATTCCGTTGGAACGGCAACGATCCCGCCGGACTCCCGACCTACGTCGAAGAGAAACAAGCGATCCCGTACGCCGACGCCACCGGCTGGACGTTGGCGCTCGCTGCGGGCGACTTGACCGGCGACCTGATTCCCGAGCTCTATATCGGCAACGACTTCGGCCACGATCATCTGCTGTACAACCAGTCGACACCGGGCACTATCCGCTTCACGACCGCTACGGGCGATCGAACCTGGACCGATCCCAAATCCTTTGTGCTGGGTAACGATTCGTTCAAAGGAATGGGCGTCGATTTCGTCGACCTGTATAGCCGTGGGAAGTTCGACATGATCGTCAGCAACATCACTACCCCCTGGGGAATCCAGGAGAGCAACTTCGCATGGCGCAACGACACCGCCACGCCCGACGACATGCGTCGAGAACTCGCCGACGGGCACGCCCCGTTCTCGCAACAGGCACAACAACTCGGACTGGCCTGGTCTGGCTGGGGCTGGGATATCAAAGCCGCCGACCTGCGCAACTCGGGAACCCTCGACGTACTCCAGACAACCGGGTTCGTGAAAGGCGGCGGCGATAACCGGTGGCCGTGGCTGCAGGAGCTGGCGACCAGCAACGACGTCCTGGTCCATGATCCGAAGACGTGGCCGAGGGTAACTCCCGGCGACGACATCGCCGGCGGCCACACTATGGCGTTCTACGCCAAGGGCAACGATGGCAAGTACGTCAACATCACCGATCAGGTCGGCACCAACGAGCCGATACCAACGCGTGGCGTGGCCGTTGCCGATACCACCGGCGACGGAACCCTGGACTTCGCGGTAGCCCGTCAGTGGGGACCACCTGCGTTCTTCGCGAACCGGTCACCGAATATCGGTAACCCGCTGGAACTGAGTCTCTATCGACCGGCACAGCAATCTCACAATGGGCCTGCCGCGGCAATCGGACAGCCCGCGTACGACGCAACCGTCACCGTGCACACCGCCGATGGCCGAACCATGCACAGCCAACTCGACGGCGGCAGCGGGCATGGCGGCAAACGCAGTTTCGACGTCCACTTCGGACTCGGCACGGCCACCGGCCCGGTCACCGCCGAAGTTGCGTGGCTCGACAACGCCGGTGTCCCACGGCACCAGACACTCCAGCTGACGCCCGGAACACACGCGCTGATGTTGACCGACACCGCCACACAGATCGACGAGGGGACCCCGAGACCATGACTCTGCTCAACCGGAAACCGATCGTCGGTGACCAAGCACCCACGGCCGCAGTCGAACCCAGCACAACTAACGGCAAAGATCCGGGTGCCCGACCGCCCGATAGTCAACCGCCGGCCAAAGATGTCCGATATCTAGCGCTGCGGAACTTCGCGATCTCGCTCACGGTCCTCAACATCATCGGGTACGCCATCCTAGGCTTCGAACAACCGCCCCTGTGGCCGATTCTGGCGGTGTTGTCGGCTTATGCGACGGACTTCGTTTTCGAGATGCTCACCGCCTGGTCCCGTAGCATCCAGCCGCGGTTCCTGGGGCGCGGATTCCGTGGCGTCTACGAGTTCCTGCTACCGGCCCATATCACTGCTATCGCGGTAAATATGTTGCTGTACACCAACAATCAGTTCTGGCCGGTCCTGTTCGCGGTCGTCGCCGCGGTCACCAGCAAGCATGTGTTCCAGGCTCCGTTCGCCGGGCGGATGCGCCATTTCATGAATCCGTCCAATTTCGGGATCACGGCGACGTTGCTGTGCTTCAGCGCCTGGGTCAGCATCGCTCCTCCTTACGAATTCGGTGAGAACCTCAACACGATGTTCCGAGTAGCGGTCCCGTTCGTCCTTCTGACTGCAGGAACGGTAATCAACGCCACACTTGTGCGCCGGGTGCCGCTGGTCGTCGGCTGGGTCGGTGGGTTCGTGATCCAGGCCATCGTTCGTCACGAGCTGTTCGATGCCGCACTGGTTGCCGCGCTCGGCACGATGACAGGTACGGCATTCGTGTTGTTCACCAACTACATGATCACCGACCCGGGAACCACGCCGTTCCCAGCCCGGCGGCAGTTCATGTTCGGCGCCGCTGCTGCGACCGTGTACGGGATCCTGATGGCTCTCGATGTCGTGTACACGTTGTTCTTCGCGCTGACGATCGTGTGTGCGATCCGCGGCGGTTACGCCTGGATTGCCCACTGGGTGCGTGCCGCCCGAAGTCGCCGAGCCGCCGAACCCGAAGCGAACGAACCGATTCCGGCGCTGTCGGCCGCGGTCCCGAGTATTCAGCGAGGCTGAGCCATGGCCAGATTGGCGATTGTGGGCATGGCGTGCCGGTACCCGGACGCAACCTCTCCAGCACAACTCTGGGAGAACGTGCTCGCTGGGCGGCGGGCGTTTCGGCCGATTCCCGATACCCGGCTGAACCGGGCGGACTACTACTCGGCTGACCCCGCCGCACCGGATCGCCATTACGCCTCGCACGCGGCTGTGCTCGAAGGATGGGCATTCGATCGCCGCAAATATCGGATCTCCGGAACTGCTTTCAAGTCGACCGACATCGCGCATTGGCTTGCGCTCGACACCGCCGCCGCGGCGCTCGACGACGCGGGATTCCCGGCCGGTGAAGGTCTGGACCGAGCGCGTACCGGCGTGGTCGTCGGCAACACGCTGACCGGTGACATGTCCAGAGCCAACGCGACGCGGCTACGGTGGCCATACGTGCGGCGAACACTGGCCAACTCGTTGGAGCGCAAAGGCTGGACGCCTGAGGAGATCGCAGAATTCATCGCCACCTACGAGGTCGATTTCAAGGCCGGCTTCCCGCCGATTTCTGAAGACAGCCTCGCGGGTGGATTGGCAAACACCATCGCCGGGCGGATCTGCAACCACTTCGACCTCGGGGGTGGCGGCTATACCGTGGACGGCGCCTGCGCATCGTCATTGCTGTCGGTGACCACAGCAGGCAACGCGCTCGCCGCCGGACAGCTCGACGCGGTAGTCGTCGGTGGCGTCGATATCTCGATCGATCCCTTCGAACTGGTCGGATTCGCCAAGACCGGTGCTCTCGCGACATCGACAATGCGGGTGTACGACGAGGCTTCCAATGGCTTCTGGCCTGGTGAAGGCTGCGGCATGCTCGTGCTTGTCCGCGAGGACGATGCACTCGCACGCGGTTTGCGGAGCTACGCGACCATCGCCGGCTGGGGAGTTTCGTCGGACGGTCGCGGGAGCATCACTCGGCCGGACGCCGCCGGTCACCTGGTAGCCATCGAACGCGCCTATCGGATGGCCGGATTCGCTGCCAACACCGTCGATTACCTCGAGGGTCATGGGACCGGCACAGTGGTGGGCGATCGCGCTGAACTCGAGGTTTTCGGTCGCGCGGTCTCCGGGCGGGACAGCAGACGTAAGCGTGTCGGTGTCGGCGCGATCAAGGGAAACATCGGGCACACCAAGGCGGCTGCGGGCATTGCGGCCCTGATCAAAACCGTTCTTGCCGTGCATCATGCAACGATTCCGCCGATCACCGGAAACCACCGACCGCATCCGCTACTGGCCACAACACCTTTGCTGGAGCTGCCTCGAGCCGCCGTGCCTTGGCCGACCGGTGACTCTGGGTTCCCCGTCGACGAACCGTCCGGATCTTCAAGTGGCACAACAGCCGACACTGTCTCGGCGCGCCGGGCCGGTATGTCTGCGCTTGGTTTCGGCGGCATCAATGCGCACATTGTCGTCGAAAGCCGCCAGCCGCCCGTGCCGATCGGTCGCGAGCTCGGTCGACGACTTGCACACAGTAGGCAGGACTGCGAGCTCTTCGTACTTTCGGAATCCACACCGCAGCGTCTCGAAGCACGGCTACGCGAAACGAGTGCGTTGGCGGCGCAATGTTCGTTTGCCGAACTTGGGGACCTCTCGACCGCGCTCGCTCGTGGTGACTCGCAAAGACGATACAAAGCTGCTGTGGTTGCATTCGACCAGGCGCAAGCGGCAGGCCGCCTCACTGACATGGCGAACACCCTCGCTGCAGGGCAGACAACGGTTTTTATGCCAGAGCAGGGCCAATTCCTCGGCGGCCCACCTAGAACCGCGGTTCGGATAGGCCTGTTGTTCCCCGGGCAAGGAGTCTCCAGCTTGGGTGACGGCGGCGCTGCCGCACAGCGGTTCGAGGTGGTCGCCGATCTGTACCAGGCAACTGGGCGCCACCGGGCAGGGACAACGACCAAAGACGCCCAGCCGCGTATCGTCACCGCGTCGTTGGCCGGGCTGCGGCTACTACGTCAGGCGGGGGTCGAAGCGGTCGGCTGTGTCGGGCACAGCCTCGGCGAACTGACGGCCTTGCACTGGGCCGGAGTATTCAACGAAACACAAGTCGTCGCTGCGGCGGCGGTTCGGGGCGAGGCGATGCAGTCTGCCGCGGCGACGAGCCAAGGCACCATGGCATCGATCACGGCGGCATCGAGCACCGTGGCCGCTCTGCTGAACGGTGGATCCGTTGTGATCGCTGGATACAACGGTCCGCGCCAGACTGTCGTCTCCGGCTTGGCCTCCGACATCGACGCAGTCGTCGACCGAGCGCGTGCCGCTGGATTGCACTGCCAGGAGATCGCGGTCTCACACGCGTTCCATTCGCCTCTGGTCGGTGCGGCATCAGCGACGTTCCGGACATATCTCGACAAGACGGAAATTCGACCTGTCGAGCGCCCCGGCGTCTACTCGACCGTCACCGGGGCAGCCCTCACCGCGAGTTCGAACGTCATCGAGTTGCTGGAGCGCCAGATTCTGGCACCGGTCCAATTTGCACCGGCGCTGACCCGACTCGCTGCGAGCTGTGATCTGCTGATCGAGGTGGGACCAGGTCGCCTGTTGTCCGGGCTGGCGACACAGGTCGTGCCCGCTGTGCCGGTTGTGGCGATGGACACGGACTCCGACTCTCTGGTCGGTACTCTGCAGACGCTGGCCGCGTGCTACGCAATCGGCGCAAACCCCGACCTAGCCGAACTCACCGCAGAGCGCTTTTGCCGGGCGATGCCCTCGGACAAGCAGTTCACCTTTATCGAAAGCCCCTGCGAGAGAGCCCCGGACGCGTCACACCTCATCGATCTGGCGCCTGCCGAAACCGAACCAACCCCGGTCGCCAATGATCAGGAACCCCGCACCCAGTCGGCGTTGTACACACTTCGAACGCTGCTCGCCGAACGCACGGAACTTCCCCTCACAGACATCACGCCTAGCACGCACCCGTTAGACGACCTGCATTTGAGCAGCATCACGATCACGCAGGTGGTCGGCGATGCAGTCCGAATGCTCGGGCTTCGAACGCCAGAGCCCACCACGAATGTCGCGACCGCGACCGTCGGACATCTCGCCGAGTCGATCGAGGAAGCCGCTCGTATCGGTGACGTCCGTCCGCGCGACGAACTCACCGGTATCGACGCCTGGACTCGAAGCTTCGTGGTCGAGCACGTTGCCCGTCCGCGGCGGCGGACACTGCCGAACGGCGACCAGCCCGGCACGTGGGAAGTGTTTGCGGCGCAGGACGATCCACTTGTGGCGGTACTTCTCCGGCAGCTGGAGACCGCACCCCTCGGCGACGGGGTGCTCCTTCTCTGCGGTGACGGCAACGTGCAGGTTGAATCGAAACGGATGCTGGCCGCCGGTCAAGCAGCGATCCAGCAGGGGAACAGGTTGGTGGTTGTCGGCACGGGCCGAAACGCTGCGGCTCTTGCCAAAACAGTTCATTTGGAGAAGCCCGCGGTCAGGACGACGGTTGTTCATCTGTCGACTTCGCTGACGCCGGACACAGCTGCGGAACTAGTGCTTGCCGAGGTGCTGGCGACCACAGCGTTCGTCGAGGTCGACTACGACTCCCACGGCATCCGGGCCGAGCCGGTACTACGCGAACTCGAGACCGGCGAGCAGCCGCTTCCGGTCGGCAGCGGCGACGTCGTCGTCGTTACGGGCGGCGCCCACGGGATCACCGTTGAATGCGCACTGGCCATGGCCAGCCAAAGTGGTTGTGCGCTAGCGCTCATCGGCCGACGCGATGCCGCAGACGCCGAGGTCGCCGACAATCTGGCGCGGGTTCGCGGCGCAGGCATCACCGCGAACTACTACCGTGCCGACGTGACCGACCGAACCTCGGTCGCGGGTGCGATTGCTGACATTGCACGTGATCTCGGCCCGGTCACCGGAATCCTGCACGGCGCTGCAGTCAACGCACCAGCGCTGATCTCCGCACTCACGCCCGAGGAGTTCGCCGCCACCGTAGCCGCGAAAGTTGATGGCCTTGCCCATATCGTCGAGGCAGTCGCCGCCTCGGAGCTACGCCTGATCATAGGTTTCGGAAGCATCATCGGACGAGCCGGACTTCGCGGCGAAGCCCACTACGCAGTCGCGAACGATTGGCTACGCAACTCCATCGATGTGCTCGATCAACGGCTGCCGAACTGCCGTTGCTTGACGATCGAATGGTCGATCTGGGCCGGAGCCGGTATGGGCGAACGGCTGGGTGTGCTCAACGCGCTCACCCGGGAAGGCATCGACCCGATCCCGACGGATACCGGTGTCGAGATCATGCTCGACCTGCTTCGAACTCCATCCTGCCCATCGGCTGTCGTGGTGCTGGGCAGAACCGGAGAGCTACCAACGATTACCTTCGACGACGTGGAGTTGCCGCTGCTGCGCTTCCTCGAGCGTCCCAGGCTGCATTTCCCGGGGATCGAGCTCATCGCAGAAGCCGACCTCTCGATCAGCAGCGACCCCTATCTGGCCGACCACCAGGTGTCCGGCGACATCCTGTTCCCGGCTGTGATGGGTATGGAAGCGATGGCGCAAGCCGCGGTGGCGCTGCTCGGCGACGTGGATTCGATCGAGCTCCGCTCAGTCGAATTCCTCCGCCCGATCGTGGTTCCCGGCGACGGTGTCACAACCGTCCGGACCGTCGCACTGCGGCAGGGCAGCGAGGTACGGATCGCGATTCGCTCGGCCACCACGGCTTTCCAAACCGATCACTTCCGCGCGGTCTGTCTGGCGTCCGAGATCACCGGATCGGATGCGGATCGAGTAATACCTGCCGATTTGGGCGACCTCGTAGACGACGAGTGTCCACCGATGAACATGGACGTCGAGAACGACTTCTATCACCGAATCATGTTCCACGGTCGGCGATTTCGCAGTGTTCGTGACTACAGGCATATCTCGGCCCAACAATGTATCGCTGAAATACAGGCCGGCGCCGAGCCGTGGTTCGCGGCTACC
Organism: Nocardia sp. NPDC046473; assembly: GCF_040645995.1. NCBI lineage: Bacteria > Bacillati > Actinomycetota > Actinomycetes > Mycobacteriales > Nocardiaceae > Nocardia > Nocardia sp. NPDC046473. Next base: position 39,406 of record NZ_JBEYZJ010000015.1, on the reverse strand, counting down.
CAACCGGGTCAGCTGGTGCTGGGCGATCCCGCCGCCCGAGATGCGTTCATGCATGCGATCCAGGTGTGTGTACCCGACGCCACACTGCTTCCGACCCGAATCGGGCTGGTGCGGGAGATCGCCGGGAGTGCTGACTTCGAGAAGGTCGAGCTCACGGCCGTCGAGCGGTCGAGCGGTTCTGGCAAGTACGTCTACGACGTCGTCGTACGCGACCAGGGACAGAATCTGGTGGCGATATGGGAACAGTTGGAGCTGACCGCGGTCACCGCGATCGAACCCGCCGGCGGCTGGCCGCCAGAACTCGTGGCGCCGGTGCTGACGCGCCGATTGAATACGCTGCTCCCAGAACCGTTGCAGATGGCGTTCGTTCGCGACGCAGACCACGATCCGGCGTCTGTCGAGACGCGGGCGGGTGCCGTCTCCCGGCGGATGCCCAGTCGCCGAGTCGCGAGCGAGCGCGCGTTGGCCGCGGCATTGGGGCACCGCGTATCACTCCACCATCGTGCCGACGGACGCCCCGAATTACCCGGTAAAAACATCACTGTCTCGCACGGGACCGGCCTCACACTCGGCGTGGTTGCCGAGCGGCCGATCGGATGCGACCTGGAGCCGGTGCAGGAACGGACCGAGGATCAGTGGCGCGATCTGCTCGGGATGTCGGGCGTTGCCCTCGCCCAGATGTGCAGCAGTGCGGGCGACGAATCATTCACTACTGCAGCGACTCGGGTGTGGAGCGCCCGCGAAGCGGTGACAAAGCTGGGCGTGACGGTGAGTCGGCCACGGTTGACGTTCGAAAGCCGAGACACCGCACCCGGCTGGCTTGCGATGCGGCATGGCCGGGATCTTGTCTGGTCTGTCGTCGTCACGCTGGCATTGCCGTCGCCGGTGACGGTCGTGGTCGCCGTCGCGCAGAAGGGGTGATCAGGATGCTCGGATACGAGATCTCACACGTCGTCGGTTTCGAGGAAACCAACCTTGTCGGCAACGTGTACTTCGTGAATTACTTTCGCTGGCAAGGCCGGTGTCGCGAAATGTTTCTGAAGGAGAAAGCCCCGGACATCGTGCAGGAGATCGCTCGTGATCTGAAGCTGTTCACGATCAAGTGTGACTGCGAATACTTTGCCGAACTCACGGCATTCGACCGCCTGACGGTGCGGATGACCTTGACAGACTTGACACAGACCCAGATCGAGTTCGAGTTCACCTATGTGAAAGTCGAAGACGATGGCGCCGAGCGACTCGTCGCGCGTGGTCGACAGCGAGTGGCGTGTATGCGCAGCGTCGGCGAGAACAAGGTCGAACCGACTCGTGTTCCTGAATCACTGCGACTCGCTCTCGCACCGTACCGGTCACCGGAATCCGTGTCGAGACTGAGCACCGGGGCAGCGCTGAACGGGTTTCGCGACTGACCGACGTCCGGCCGTGTCGCGCTGATCAGAGCACTGGATCAGTGCGGTCTGCCCGATCGTCCGGCGGGGTGTCTCGGTGTGATCGACTGTCTGCTCTGTGACACACGAGGATGTGGACAGAACTGCGTGTGTCGATGATGGAGTCCAATCGAAGGCCCGCTTGGTCCAGTACAGCGCGAATCATCTGTTCAGAGTGCTCGACTCCGCCGAGTTCGATGAGCGCCGATCTGTCATGATTCCGAAGTGAGCGGGGGTGTTCGGCGCTCCGTCGGGCCCGGTAGGTGACCATCAGGAGGGTGCTGTCCTCACCCATCGCAATGCGGCAGGCGCTGAGCAATCGGTCGATACAGCCTGTATCGCAGTCGCGCAGAACTGAGTTCAAGATGTAGTGATCAGCACCCTGCGGTACAGCCGCAAAGATGTCGCCGACGATCGCGCGGCACCGCTCACTCAATCCATTGGCGGCAAACTGATTCCGTGCTTCTCGGGTGACTTCTGGCTGGTCGAACAAGATGCCTTCGACGAGCGGATAGCTCTGGACAAGCGCGGTCAGGAGACGTCCATCTCTACCGCCCACGTCAACGATGGTCGTCGCACGCGTGAAGTCGTATCTATCGGCAACTAGTCGCGCTTCGGTGCCGGTGAGAAACCTGTTCATCGTAGGTCGGCCTTCTCTGGTCGAGCTATCCAAAAGCTCACGGAGGCTGCGTCTCCGGCGCAAAATCGGTCCGCGTCGAGGAGTGAATACGTCATGTGTAACGACCTTGAAAATAGGTCAGCGGGGTAGCCGTGTGTGCGCTCGCTGCCACGACCTGGCCGATGTGGATCCGGTGGTCACCGGCGGGATGTGATGCGTGCACAATGCATTCGAGGTGCCCGATCGCCCCGGTGAGTAGTGGGCAGCCGGTCGCTGGTCCTGGCACCCAATCGACGCTGGTGAACCTGTCACTGCGAGAAGTCGACGAGCCGAACCGTTCCGCCACAGCTTGCTGGTGCTTGCCGAGCATGCTGACCGAGAAGAATCCTGTCTGGGCGATGGTGCGGGCTGTCTCCGATTGTGTTCGAGCACAAAACAGTACTAGCGGTGGTGAAAGCGAGACTGCGGTGAAAGCCTGACATGTCATCCCGATGGGGCCGGAGCGATCATGCGTTGCCACGATGGTCAGGCCGGTGAGGAACTGGCCGAGTACGAACTTGAACTCGTCGGCGGTGGGACCTGCGGGGATCTGATCCAGTAGTACGCCGTCGGCACCCGAGAAGACTCTGTGGTTATTGGCCTGTGGCGCGTCATTCAAATTTGGTCCGGGTGCCGCTGATACGCAGAAGTCATCGGGCTGGCTGCCTCGCTGGCGCGACAATGCGATTCACCCTCCCTGAGTACTGAAATAGTTGCCGCTAACGACCCCGCGGTCGATGGCTGGATCGTCTCGCGCTGGTTTCCGCGCGTTAGCGATCAAGCTCGAATAGTACCGTGCCCGTGCGGAATTGAGGCTACCGTGGCCTAAGCGTGCTCAAGTTTAGGATAACGGGCGCGAACGATTGACTGTAGAAAACGATAATGGTGTAGTAGGGGAGTCAGCAATCAGCTACCGGGTCACCCCGAACTCGACTAAACCTGATGAACGGGATTGCTATGACCGATGTAATCGCCATTCCGAGCTTGGATACAACAGCCCTGCTTGCCGACTATCGGAGCACCGTCGTGCCTGCCGCGGCCGACTTCGTCCGCGGTCACATCTCGGCGCGAGCGCTCCGCGAGAAATGGTTGCCCTATTTCCGCGGGCCGTTTCTGCAGTACGAGATAGCAGTGCAAGATGCATGGCGAGAGGCATACGGGCCGGATCAGGGTATAGAGCCGGGACCGCCGACCGCCGACCCGGCTTATGCGGAACAGCTTCGCTATTTCCCGGTCACGATCACGCACAACAACCTCGAGCGTCTGGTCGATGTTCTCTCGGTAGAGCTGGGAGAAAACACCGCGGGCAGCACCCGTCTGCCCGAACGGATCATCGATTTCGCATACGTCATCGACGCGCTCGACAGTTTGTTGGAATCGCTGGCGGCGCAACAGGATTGACGCTGCCTCCCAGGACACAACAGAACAGTTCACATCCAATCGCGAAACCAAACGGAGTATTTCCATGTCGCGAAGCATCATGAACGAACTACGAGAGGCCGCAGTTGTGACCGGCGCCGATGGTTCGGCGCTGCACAACGCAGAGGTCGTGAAGGGCCACAATCTCGCCTGGGGCGGGCAGGGCAACCTGTACACGATCCGGCCGTACACACTCGGACCCGCCGCGCTCGAGGCATTCACTGTGCGTGAGCGCATCCACGTCACCATCGACGGCCTCGGCGAGGACCTGGTCGACCTGCACGGTATCGGCGTTTACCGCAGGCATGAACCGCGCAACGGCGTCGAGGGCTCGACCGAATTGACCTGGCGCACCGCAACCATCGGCGCTCAGTTCTTGTCACTGCAGGTCATCGGGCACAGCGATGTGTTCGGGCAGGTTCGGGTCACGAACACGCCGTCGAAGAGCGAAGGCGCGACTGTGTCGCCGAACCTGGTACCAGGGCCGGTCGATCCAGAGGTCACCCCGATGAAGAACTGCGTCACCGCGCTGTACCCGCAGTTCGAGCTCGAGGCGCTCGGCGCCACCATCAACACCGGAGATATCCGGGTCGATGTGGAGTCGCGCGTCAACATGGTCCCGCCGATCGGCGACGTGTCCCGGACCTCGAAGTCCTACACCCTGTTCGACGGTGACCGCAAGGTCGGCACGCTTCTCGCCGCTGACCTGGAGATCGGTGCGCTGCTGCACCACTACCCGATCGCGAACGCGGTTAGCCCCGTGGAGTTCGCGACAATCGTGTCCGCCTGAGCGAATAGAGGAGTTCACCGATGAATAGTCGTGAGCGGGTCGGTGCCAATCTCGACGCCGGCCCGCTCGCGGCCTACGCCTTCGCAGTAGCAGCGACCGTCGGGCATCGGGACATGCGATACAGCTTCGCTCGGGCGCGGAAACCGGAAAGCTCGCTCACCGTCGTCTATATCGATGTGCCGTCAACACTCTGCGGAACCGAGATTGCGATTTGGGAGCACTTCGGTGGTGTTTACCGGATCAGAACGTACATCCCTACGATGCGAACTCCCCGCGATATCGGCGCCCCGCAAGTGTTCGACACTTTGCCGCTGACAGATATCAGTTACCTCGATCTGATGCGCGGCCTCAGTCCGAGCGTGCTCCCGGAGCCCACGATGACAGCGGCTAGGTCGTCTTACGTCGACGCCACCGCCGTGTACCGAATGGACGGACTGACTGTCACCGAGCAATACGCTGACGTATCCACGACGCCGATCTCCCGGATTGTCGAACGATCCGGCATGTTCGAACGTGCCTGGCACGTCGTCGATATCGGCACCGCTGGCGATCACCGCGTCCCGCTACGTGTGCAGGTCACCCGCGCGGACACTCCGAAGGCGACTGTTTTCGAGCGGGTCACTCCGGTACTTGCCCTCGATACCAATCCCGGCGTCGCTTCGTCCGAGCGGCTCATGCAATGCGCCGTCGACCAGCTCGCGAGGACACGATGACGAAGACCGGAATTCGACGCCGAGTGCTGCTGGCCCGTATTGCTGTAGTCGCAACGGTGCTGTTGCGCCTGCTTTCGATCGCTGTGTGGGCGCGTGTCACCCGGCGAGCCGACCCTCGAGGCATTGTTACCGCCGCGCTGGTCGACGGCATCGAGCGGCTCGGTGGCGCATACATCAAGTTCGGCCAGCTGCTGGCTACGCGCCCCGATATCGTCGGGATGCGCATATCCGATGGGCTTGCACGGCTGCAGGACAGTGTTGCCCCGATGCCGGTCGAAGAAGCGCTGGCGGTGTTGGAACACGCACCGGTTCAACTGCCGGCAGACTCCCGCGTCGCGGTCGAGGCGGGACCGGTGGCCAGCGGTTCGATCGCGTGCGTGTACCGATGGCAGCCAGTTGGCGGCACCCCGATCGCGCTGAAGATCCGTCGCCCCAGCGCGGTTCGCACGGTCCTTGCCGACACAGACATAATGCGCCGGTTCGCGCGAGGCCTCAGTTGGTTTCCGCCGTTTCGGTCAGGTCCGATCGTGACGATTGTCGACCAGTTGTGCGGCGCGATCGAGGCACAGCTCGATTTGGCCCAGGAGCGAGTGATGCTGCAGATGCTGGCCGACTGTCTCGTCGATGAGCCGGACATCGTCGTTCCGCGGCCGATCGAACACTATTGCAGTGGGGACCTGCTCGCTATGGATTTCATCGAGGATCTGGACCGCGACTGCTTCGCGCAGGCAACACCGCGACAGCGGCAACATGGCATCACCACGTTGGTCCGCGGGCTGTATCGCCTGATCTTCGAGTACGGCTTCATTCATGTCGACCTCCATCAAGGCAACGCCTATCTGTTGGGAAACGGGAACGTCGCACTCCTGGACGTCGGGTTTGCCCACCTGCTAAGCGAATTCGCGCGCAATCGATTCACGCAGTTCTTCGGTGGCATGGTCAACGGGCACGGTCATCGTTGCGCTGACATCGTGCTATCGACAACAAGTTCCACTGGCCGCGGGCGGAACCCGGAACGCTTCCGCACCGAGATCGTCAAACTAGTAGAAGACTCCGCAGAGCAAAATGTTGCGCAGTTCTCGGTGCCCAAGTTCGCGGTTCAGCTGTTCCGAATCCAACAACGCAACGGCTATTATGCAGACCCCGAGATGACATTTCCTCTGCTGTGTCTCATCGCTTTGGAGGGGACTGTCAACAAGTTCGCTCCCGAGATGGACTTCCAAATCGAAGCGGCACCATACATAATGGCGAATTTGCTCTGAGGTCGGGAGAATCGAGTGCACAACGCCTTCAGTCCTGCCAGCGTCGAAGTGGTGGTGCTCGCCGAACGCCAGGCGCGGCGCTTCAACCACCCCCACGTCGGCACCGAACATCTGCTCCTGGGGGTGGTGGACCATCGCGTCAATCCGGCGGCGGAGGTGCTGGCCAACCACGGCGTGTCCCTGACGACGCTGCACAACCAGCTCCACTTCATCCTTGGTGAAGGGCCACCCCAGCGACTGGACCGAATTCCCCTGACCGCCACCGCCGCACACGTTCTCGAGTCTTCTGAAGCACACGCCCGTGAGCGTGGCGACACGATGACAGAGCCGACGCACATCGTGCTTGCGCTCGTCGCCGAGGACGACTCCAATCTTGGCGCCGATATTTTATTGAGTCTCGGCGTACCGCTCGGTGAACTCGTCAAGGACATGATCACAGCGCTGTCCACGCCGACCGCAGTGGTCCGGCAGCCTGCACCGTTTCGACCCGCAGGCTCACAACTGCTGGATCAATTCGGCCGGAACTTGACCCGAGATGCCGCGCTCGATGCGCTGGATCCGTTGATCGGCCGCGACCGCGAAATTCATCACCTCACACGCATCCTCTCGCGACGGAACAAGAACAATCCCGTGCTCATCGGCGATGCGGGTGTGGGGAAGACCGCGATCGTCGAAGGCCTGGCACGCAAGATCGCCTTCCAGCAGGTGCCAATATCATTGCGGGACAAGCAGGTCTACGCCATCGACATCGCCTCGATGGTTGCCGGATCGCGGTATCGGGGCGACTTCGAAGAACGGTTCAAGAAGGTCCTGACCGAGGTGCGCGAGCGAGGAGACATCATTCTCTTCGTCGATGAGGTGCATACGATCGTGGGTGCCGGCGCCGCGGAGGGCTCGATCGATGCCGCGAACATCATGAAGCCGATCCTCAGCCGCGGCGAGATCAAGCTTATCGGTGCTACTACTCCGTCGGAATACCGTCGGACGATCGAGAAGGACTCGGCGCTGAGCCGGCGGTTCCAGCGGATCGATGTCGATGAAGCGACCCCGGTGCACACCCGAATGATCTTGCTCGGGCTGCGGCCGCTACTCGAACAGCACCACCAGGTCAGCATCACGGAGTCGGCCGTCGACGCGGCAATAGAGCTCTCCCGCCGGTACCTGCCCGCAAAGTTCCTCCCCGACAAGGCAATCGACCTCGTCGACGAAGCTGCTGCGGAGGTTGCCCTGTGCCTCGATGCGCCTGAATCAGGGGTGCAGGCCGACGACATCGCGGCTGTTCTAGCGGAACAGACAGGTATCCCGGTTGCGATCATCGGCGCCGATGAAGCCCACCGCCTGACGGAAATGCCTGCTTACCTGCACGAACGCCTGGTCGGAGTCGACCACGCCATCGAGGCGGTGACAAAGTCGATCAAGCGGGGCCGCACGGGAATTCGTGATCCGAGTCGACCGGCCGGATCGTTCGTTTTCGCGGGACCTACCGGCGTCGGGAAGACCGAACTCGGGAAAGCGCTGGCCGAGTTCCTGTTCGGAGACGACAGTCATCTCATCCGCTTCGACATGTCCGAGTTCACCGAAAGCCATTCCATATCAAGGCTTATCGGATCTCCGCCCGGGTACGTCGGCTATGACGACGGCGGTCAGCTTACCGAAAAGGTTCTGCGGAAGCCGTTTTCGGTCGTTCTGTTCGACGAGGTCGAGAAGGCGCATATCGACATTTTCAACACACTGTTGCAAGTTCTGGACGATGGACACCTGAACGACTCGTCAGGGCGGCGGGTCGACTTCACGAACACCGTGATCATCCTGACAACCAACCTCGGGACACGTGCCGCCGCAAAGGGGCCGATCGGCTTCGCTGGTGATGGCGATGGATACCGGCACCTGACCGCCATGGTCACCTCGGCGATCAAGCAGCACTTCTCACCGGAGTTCCTCAACCGACTCGACGACGTCATCGTCTTTCCGCAGCTCAGTCGCCAGAACCTTTGTGCCATCGTCGATCTGCAGCTCGCCCGCCTCGCCGAACGCTTGGCGAGAATGAACATCACGCTGACCGTCACCGACTCGGCTCAACAGGTTCTCGCTGACTTCGGTGGTGACCAGGCCGAAGGTGCACGCCCGGTGCGCCGCGCTATCCGCACCTACATCGAAGACCCGCTCAGCGACATGGTGCTCAGCGAGACGGTCAAGCCAGGGCAGGCCGTCCGGCTCGAGGTCGACGAGGACGGCGTCGTGCTGCGGACTGTGGCGAATCCCGACGGTTCCCTCGAGGCGGGTTGAGTTGGCCACCACGACCTTTCGGGCCTCGGGCGTTGTGCCGGATCTGTGGCGTTGTGCGATCTTGCGAATTTGCTTGAAACCTGGACGGGCTGCAAGCGGAGTGGTTAGTCTGTTTATTATCCAGTAACGCTTGGATCTAAATACTAACCCCGGCACCAGTTTCCGTCTGTCAGCAAAGCTCGACGGTGGGAAAAGGTGCCCGTGGCTTGCGAATGATGAGGGGGTACTTTGTCGTGGAATCCAATCTTTCGGACGCACTCGATTCGGTGATAGATCAAGTAATTCGACCGCAGGCAGGGCAGGTCGACTCGACCGGAAGTTTCCCGCGAGACGGGATACGGGCTCTGGGAGACGCCGGACTGCTCGGCCTACTGAGCTCGACCGACGTCGGCGGTAAGGGTGCCTCCCTCGGGGACGCGGCCGATGTGATCGAACGGCTCGCCGGCGCCTGCGGATCGACAGCGATGGTCCTGTTGATGCACTACGCGGCAACAGCCATTCTAGAAGCGCACGGCCCCAAGGACATTCGTGAGGCGATAGGCGCCGGAGCACATCTGACCACGCTCGCCTTCTCCGAGGCAGGCTCACGTAGTCACTTCTGGGCCCCCACCAGCTCGGCGACCGGTACCGACAACGGAACGGTCGAACTGGATGCCAGCAAGAGCTGGATCACTTCGGCTGGAGAAGCCGATAGCTACGTTTGGTCGAGCCGTCCACTCGCTGCCGAGGGGCCGATGACCCTGTGGTTCGTGCCGAGCAAATCTGTTGGTTTGGCCGTGCAAAAGAGGTTCGACGGTTTCGGTCTGCGCGGAAATTCGTCGAGTCCGGTCTCCGGCGAGGGCGTCGAGGTTCCCGAGGATGCGATTCTCGGTGCCGACGGTGCGGGGCTCGACATTGCCTTGCAGACTGCGCTGCCGCAGTTCCTCGTACTCAATGCGGCGTTTTGCGTGGGCCTTATGCAGTCGTTGGTCACGGAAGCGGGAGAGCATCTCAAGCGCACTACGCTCGCCCATCTCGGCCAGACGCTGGCCGAACAGCCGAGCCAACGGGGGCAGTACGCACACCTGCTCACCCGGACAGACGAGGTCCGCGCGTTCTTGCAGGACACTCTGTCGGCGTTGGGCTCAGGTCGAGCGGACGCCACTCTGCGAGTGCTGCAGGTGAAGGCGGTGGCCGCCGAGGCGGCCGCGGAGGTTTCCGACGGAGTCATGCGGCTGTGCGGTGGCTCGGCATTCCGCAAGGAACTGGGTGTGGAGCGACGATTCCGAGATTCGCTTGCGGCCAGGGTCATGGCGCCCACCACCGAAGCGCTGCACGATTTCGTCGGCCGCGCCAGTCTCGGTCTGCCACTGTTCTGAGGGCCCAACGATTTTGAGGACACTACGATGACTTTCCTCATGGGTGCGGTAGCGTACGACCCCAAAGTCGTGACGATTTGGGCCGGTATGCGAGCGTGGCTGAGAGCTCACGGAGTTCCATTCGATTACGTGCTCTATTCCCACTATGAACGTCAGGCTGAAGACCTCGCGGCGGGACGTATCGACGCCGCGTGGAATTCACCCCTGGCCTGGATACGAACGGTACGTCTCGCACGTTCACTCGGGCATGAAGCCGAGCCATTGTTCATGCGAGACACCGATCGAGATCTCACGTCGGTCTTCTTGGTGCGCAACGATTCCCCGTACGAAAAGATCTCCGACTTGGAGAATCGGGTCGTCGCGATGGGGGCCGTCGACTCTCCGCAAGCGCGGCTCATTCCGAGCGCATTTCTCCGCGAAGCGGGGCTCGCTCCGGGGCAGAATGTCCAGATCCGCCGCTTCGATGTCGGGGTCGGGCTCCACGGGGATCATATCGGCGGCGAACGCGACGCGATACGCGCGCTGTTGTCCGGTGAAGTCGAAGCTGCGGCGGTGATTGATTCGAATCATCTGCTGTTCAGCCGTGAGGGCACTATCCCGAGCGGACGCGTACGTGTACTGGCGCAGACGCCGGCCTTCGATCATTGCAACATGACCGTACTCGACACCGCCCCAAGGGATCTCGTCGAGGAATTCAAGAAGTCGATGCTCTCGATGTCCTACGCCGATCCGGAAGTACGCCCCTTACTCGACCTCGAAGGATTGACCAGGTGGCAGGAGGGGCGAACGACCGGGTACTCATTGCTCGAAGCCGCGGTGGATCAAGAATCCTTCTACGACGAGCAAGGGCAGATCAAAGGTGAGGACTACAGTCCGTGACCAGTCGCGAGGCCAGCATTCTCGACCTGGAGGATCTCGGTTTCGAGCGAGGTGCCCATCTGCTGGTCGAACGCAGACTGAAGGAGCTGGTACCAGGGCAGGAACTGGGAGTCACAGGCGCTGACCCAGCCCTCAGGGTCCACTTGGAAGCCTGGTGCCGGCAACACGGACACCGAGTCCGGCCCGCGCTGGACACCGACTTCGGTGTCCGCGTGTGGATCGGTCGCGGTCGAGCCGATTTGGACCGCTGGGCTGACGCACGCCGAGCAGGAGGACCGCGTAGCGACCAGATCGTCGCCTCACCGCCGAGTGACTGGGGCTTGGCGGCGCGCGGAGCCCTCATCGAAACCGGCGGTCCCCAAACGCCGTTCGATATCACAGACCGGGACCTGGTCTGGGCCGAAATCGCACCCTCCCTTTACGCGAATGCTGCTGCATCCCAATGGGATCCGAACACGGCAGTGCAGTGGGACGCTGAGTTCACCAATCTGCCCGAGGTCGAGCAAGCGGTCAACCAGGTGATGACGTATCTCGTCGAGAACGAACTCGCGGCATTGGTTGTGCCGTCAAAACTGCTTGCCCGCATCCATCCGCATTTCCGGGAAGTGATGCAACTGCTTGCGGTGCAGGCCGCGGACGAGGCCCGTCACATCGAAGTATTCACTCGTCGAGCACTGCTGCGGGGCGGGGAGATGGGCACCTCGTCCGTGAGTGGCCGGCAGTCGCTCGCCACGCTGCTGGACGAACCCGACTTCTCGATGGCGTCCTTCTTGCTGTCGGTACTGGGCGAGGGCAGCTTCCTCAACCTGCTCGAGTTCCTGGACAACAACGCCCCCGACCCCGTCACCCGACAGGTGACCAGACTCGCCCGCCGGGACGAAGCTAGACACGTCGCGTTCGGCGTCGCTCATCTGCAGTACCAAGCCGAGCTCGATCCTGCGGTGCGAATACGGTTGCGCGGAGCAGTCGAGCGCCGATACGAGGCTCTGGTCGACACGTCCGGACTTAACCAGGATGTGTTCGACTCGCTGGTCGTCCTGGCTGCAGGGGACTGGACACCGCATGCCATTGCCAAGGGGTACGCCGCGGTGATGAAGTTGCAGTCCGAGATGAACGACGGCCGACAGCGTCGGCTTATCCACCTCGGATTTCCTGCTGACGAAGCAGCCGACCTCTCGGCACTTCACACGCGGAACTTCATGTAGCAGTAGATCTTTGGCAGGATCTCGACCTGCCGCGGCCGAATGGCCGCCGTTCTGCGGTGTGCCGGAGTGGATTTCGAGCTTTGGGCACACCGCAGAACGGGGGTGAAGGCATCAGCCCATGCCGCATCAAGGGTTGTGATGCAGAGGCATGATCGGTTCAGGCTCCGGTGGTGCCGTTTTCGAGGTTCTGCTTGAGCGTTTGCAGATTCGCCGGCATCTCGTTGCGGGCTTGCCGGCGGACGGCGAGCGGAACGATCAGCTTGCCGATGCCGTGCCCTTCGAAATCGACGTCAATCGTCAGCCGGGCGCGGTTGCGGTCAGCGAGGGGCTCGACGGTTACATCGACGGTGGCTCGAATGGGGCCGTCGACTCCACGTACACCCCAGGTGCGCGGTGCCTCGAAGTGCGTGACCTCCGAGGTGATGGGGCGTTCGGCGAAACCGATCTTCCTTGTGGTCAAGCATTTCTGGCCGACCACGATCGGACCCGTGCCGTCCATATGCCCGCCGACGACACCGCTTTGCCATTCGCTGAAGCGGGTCGGATCGGTGGCGTAGGCGAACACGACCTCCGGTGTCCGATCGATCTCGACCGTTGTGCTGATCGGTGCCATCTCAGTTCTCCTTGCTGAACAGATCGATGTACCCCTGCAGGTACAGCGGCCATCCCTCGGCGGAACCATCGACAACGGCCTGCCAGCCCTCGCCGTGCCGATCGATGTTGCGATGTTCGAGTTCGACGCGGGTGCGCTGATCGGTCTCGGCGATGAAACGGACCTCGACCTCGCTGGTCTTGTCGTGGTCCGGCTCGATCTGCCACTGCGGGCTGAGGTCCCAGCTGAACAGAACCCGATTCGGTGGCTCGTACTCCAGCACTCGCGCCCACCGGCACTCGCTGCCGTCGACCGCCCGATCGTAGATGTTGCCGCCAACGCGTCGTTCGAACACCGTCTCGGCGATGTCGGCTCCGAGAATGTTGTGCTCTTTCAGCTTGAAATCGCCGAACCGTGTAGTGAAGACATCGAACGCGTGCTCAATCGGGGCGTCGATGACGACCTGCGCGCGTACCGTCGTGTCTTCTATCGGTGTGCTCACCGTGGCACCTTCCTCGTGGTTTTCCGCGGACACTTTGAATGCCGCCAAGGTTTTGGTCCAGAAGTTGTCGAGTTCTGCTCGTAGCGCGGCAGCGCCCTCAGGGTCGACGTGATAGATCCGCCGGTTGCCGTCGGGTTCATCAGTAACAAGTTTCGCGTCCTTGAGTACCTTCAGGTGCTGCGATACCGCCGACCTGCTCACGGGCAGGACCGCAGCAAGCTCACCGACCGTCTGTGCACGGTCGGCAAGGAGCTCGAAGATCGTCCGCCGCGTCCGATCGCCGAGCACACCCCAGCCGTCAGGTACGTAAGCTCTCACTGTCGGTCAGTTTGCACTTACCGGACGTGCCTGTCAACACATGTCCGCGGTGTCCAAGGCCCGCCGGGGTGGCCGTAGATTCTACGGATAGACATGTAGCCAGCCGATTTGCAGAAGCCACATCGCGATGCCCCACAGAGCGCCGTAAGCGATCAGCCAGGGAAGCCACGAGAGACACTTTTTCATTCGGTCTCCCGCCGCGACATTGAGCTCGTTCGGGTTCGACGGGGCTGTTAACTCACACACCGAGCACCGCGGACGCCGCCGCGGTGCCTTCGAGGCGGGCACGAATCTTCGCGAACGCTGTCTCTCGAGATGTCGAGACATCGTCGCCGAACGGGGAGAATCCGCAGTCGTCGCACGTGCCGAGCCGTTCGACCGGCAAATGCCGAGCGGCGTTGAGCACCCGTTCCCGGACCTGCGCGGTCGTCTCTACCGCCGGATCGATCGGATCGATCACGCCGACAAAGATCCTGGCTTCGGCCGGCAGGTTGTCAGCGATGACTTGCAGCACCCGGTCCGGGTCGGGCTCGCTGGCAAGCTGTACGTAGAACTGTCCGGCATGTATGCCGAACAGCTTCGGCAACAGTTGCGCGTAGTCGACGTCGAGGCTGTGGGTCGAATCTTGGTCCCCGCCCGGGCAGGTGTGCACGCCGATCCGTTGCCGCTGGGTTGGTGTAAAGCGGTCGAGCACACGGTTGTTCAACGCGACGAACGAGTCGAGCAGTGCACCGGAGGGGTCGAGCTTGAGTGATAGCCGACCCTCGGTGAAGTCGAGCTGTACCGAATCGGCGCCACCATCGAGCGCGCCGCGGATGTCGGCTTCGGCGTTGTCGACGAGATCGTCGAGGAACTGTTCTCGCGGGTACTCGCTGATGCCTTCTGCGGGATACACCAGGCTCACTGCGGAGGCCGCGATAACGGCTTGTTTGACCGGCGCTGTTGCGTATTTCCGGGCAGTCTGGAGATAGGACGCACTGAAGGTGGCGTAGCGAAACGGGCGGGCATTCAATAGTGGCAACTGCCTCGTATGGCCGTCCGCGAAGGGGATCACGGCACCCTCGGGGCTCAGGTTCGGCAATCCGGCCAGAGGATAGGTGGCAAAACTGGGTTTGCTCTGTTCACCGTCTGTAACGACCGGCGACCCAAGTGATTCCAGCTGCGCGATAGTGTCCCGCACCGCCGCATCATAGAGACCGCCGAGCGCCTCGTCGGTAATTCGCCCGGCGGCATGCTCTTGGAGACCGTTCAATAGTGACGCCGGCCGCGGGATACTTCCAATCGGTTCGGTCGGTAAAGGCATAAGCAGTCTCCCCTTCCCAACTCTGTCGGCCATAGTCGTTGTGGGACCGACGGATTGGACTTCTGCTGACTGCAGAACGTCGCGATGCCGATCATGCTAACAAGGGGGAGACTGAGCTCACTACTGATCAACTTGTCCACGTCCAAGTAGCCGAACTGCTGGACCACAGTAGACACCGGCCCTGTAGTCCTTCGTTGCAGCGCTTCACCTGTTGCACCTTGATCGAAGAGAGCTGACGAGCCGAAGAAGTCGAGCCGCTGGCGGAACCAATCTTCTTGTGTTTTGCTAGTCCGGCTGTCGACGTCTCAGCAGGTACTACGGCATCCTTTCCCTGCCTGCCGAACTCGGTGCGGACGGAGAGGCCTTCCTGTACAGCGTGCCCGGCCGGTCGGTGTTGATCGCTGACTACGCCGCCCGGACGATGGGCGGCTTCCTCTTCCGCTCTCCGGAAATCGCATACGACTACCACGACGTCGAGCAACAACGGCAGCTGGTGTTCGACGAGTACTCCGCCGCGCCGGGCTGGAAGGTCGCCGAGATGCTGGACGCACTCAAAAAGTCCGAGGACTTCTATTTCGACTCGGCCAGCCAGGTGCATATGGACCGGTGGTCGAGCGGACGGGTGGTGCTGCTCGGTGACTCGGCGTTCGCACCGTCGTTCTTCTCCGGCCAGGGAACATCGCTGGCTATGATCGGCGCCGACGTCCTGGCCACTGAATGGGCCGCCTGCGATGGAAACCTCGACCGGGCGTTCAGCCGCTATGAACAGGCAATGCGACCTCATGTCGACCGCGCCCAGGGAGGCGTTCCGCAGGCACGAGACCGGGTCGTGCCTACCGGTCGGGGTAGAAGAACGCGGTGTCCGGCGCCATCGGCAGACCCGCGATATGGCCGAACGGGCGATGGATCCCGACGACCGGTGTGCCGCCCGCCGGATCACGCCAAACGTGAACATCCCAGAAGCGGCCATGTGTGGGGCCAGGGGCTGCCAGCGGCAGCGGAAAGATTTCGCCGGGAACCTCGCCGCGAAAACGTTCGAGCGGCGGTTGGGCGGCGAAACCCCATGTGGGCAAAGTGTGCACGCCTTGCTCGTGGACGAACCAGTCCGCCGGGTGCACACAGAGATCACGAGAAGTAGGAAACACGCCGGGGGTGTACCTGACCCCGTGGCCCCAGCCGACCAATTCGTAAGGAAAGGCGGGCTGGTACGGGTCGGTCACGTCGACGGCGGCTGGATTCGGCCGGTAGATGACGACCCCCGGATGGCCCGATCGGACTTCCTTTTCGAGGATCGCCTCCGGCCGTGCGAATGACACTCCCATATTGTGGAAACTGACAAACATATGCACCGGCAGCGCATAACCGAGGGCAGCGAGTGACGCCAAATCCTCTGGTCCGCGCAGTGTGTCGAGCCGTCCGAGTCGAGCAAGCAGACTCGCCTCGTCGGCCCGCAGCGAGGCGTCCCGCTCCATGCTTCCGCAGAGACCCGGTGTCATGAATTCTGGATGGTCCCCACTGTCTGCCGCGGCGGACAGTGGGGACCCGACCCATAATGTCGCGCTGAGGAACACGGCCGCGCAAGTTCGCTTCGTGATCCGCATAACCGGAACAATAGCTGAAACGAATAACTTCTCAGGCGCATGTCGAGGGTGCGGGAACACCGTTGAAACGGTCGTTGAGCCAACGCTGCCCCTCAGTGAGCCCGACGATCGGCGAGTTGACAGTGTGTCCGATGATCGAGCCGGGCAATACCATTGGGAGCTGCAGATCAACCAGGTCAACCGTGGCACCTATGCTGCACCAGGTGTGTGCGAGTCGCCGGGGATCGGCAGGGGGTACCAGGTCGTCATTGCTTCCGGTCACCAGCATTACCGGCGCAGTGGGTCCGGCGCGGCCGAGCATCATCTCCTCGAGCACTTGAGCTGTCCGCGGGTCGGCTTCGAGGACCTGCGCCATCGAGCGGCCGTCCTTTGTCAGCGAATTGGACGGCTGGAGGGCGTAGCTCAGCATCGCCCCGCCGACGCATTGGGCGGCGGTAGTGTCGAGGAACTGCCGCCCTTTGTCGCTGAGCATCTCGTCAACTGCGATTTTCGCCTCGGGGTAGGAGCTGATCAGCGACTTCAGGAAGAATCCGCCGGCGCCCAGTGACATTCCGCCCTCGGCGTACCGGAACAGATTCAGATGCGAAACCGGTGGTGCACCGACATAAGAGCCCTTGAGATCGAGTTCAGGTGCATAAGATCCGACCTGCTCAGCGGCGGCAGCCGCCGCGTGCCCGCCCTGTGAGTAACCCCAGAACGCGATAGGCCCGCGTGCTGGAATACCGGCGTCGGGCAGCCGCTGCGCGGCGCGCGCCGCGTCGATCACGGCATTTCCTTCGGCCGCAGTGATGAGATATGTGCTGGGAATGTAATCGGTGACTACTACCGCGATTCCCTGCGCTAGCATCGCACCGATGAACATGGCCTCGTACTCGGTGGAGATGTCGAACGGGGGGCGGTAGGTCAGCAAGGTTTGAATCAACTCCGAAGTGCGGCAATGCGGCGCGATCCCATGGGTGCCGACGGCGAAGCTCACCAGTGGCCGCTCGCCGGAGCCGCGCCACGGCGGAATCGGGCTGAGCACCGTTGCGGTCGCGGTTGTCGGCCCGCCCTTGGTGTCGGTCGTGCGATAGACGATTCGCTGAGCGTTGGCTGGAAATGGTCCAGTATCAAGTGGCACCGACAGCGCGACCCGTAGCGATTCACTGTTGATGATGTCGCCTGGCGACATTGCGGTCGGCAGGCTGGGGAAATCGTCGGCGACGGCAGCTGTCGGCATTTCAATTGAGATGCCCACCGATACCAAGGCCGTCAACCCGGCCGACACCGCGATAATTCGTCGAATCCTGCCGGCCATGGGCAACTCGTTTCACTCCGAAGGGAAACGCCTGATCGGACGGAGGATAGCCCGCAGCTGTCGGCAGAGAAGCGCAACCGCGCCGACATCTGGGACAAAATGAACGACACGTTGGCGCAGGCCGTCGAAGGCGCGAACGTTCCGGCGAACAGACGTGCAGCCACGGCGCGCGGCTCGATTACCGCCAGCCGGGAGGTCGAAGGCGACCGCCCCTCCCGAATACCCGTCCGGGGCGCCGATCTCAGGCAGCTCGAGGAGGGTGATGTCTCGGTGACGGTGGAATGAACAGGGGATTGTCATTCGAGACGAGGGCTGGGGCGGTGGTGTTCGAGCGGGCAGACTGCGGGTGGCGGGTGATCGGTTGCCGAGTGGAGGTTTGATGACTTCGCGTGTGCTGGTATCGCGGCGGCGCTTCTTCGGGCTGGGGGCTGGTGTCGTGGCCGCGTGGGCTGTCGGCGGTCGTGCGGTCGCCGAGGAAGTAGGGGAGTCGCGGTTCGAGTTGAGTGCGGCGTCGAGTGAGTTGCTGTGGCGTAAGGCGTTGTATGACGAAACCGTGCTGCAATCCTTCGCTTTCGACAATGTGAACGGTCACATCTACGCGGTCCAGGTGCGGAACGGGGCAGGTTCGGGGGCTGCGGGCGATTTGTGTCTGACGAAGTTGTCGACGGCGGGTGTGGTGCTGGGGCACATGTATTTGCTGGGTTTCGGGCACGGCGTGCAGATCGGCGTCGAGCCGGTAGGGGCCTCGGCGTATCTATGGACCGAGACCGATGCGGTGAGCTCGGAGGGAAGTGCGCGAGGCAGCAGGATCGCTCGATTCGAGTTCACCGACGGGCGGACGGTGACGGCCTCGTCCGGGGAGTTGCAGAAATACTCCCTTGTGCCCGGGGCGATCAATACCACCTGTGCGATCGACCCGTCGACCAATCGGTTGGTTATGCGCTACGCGCAGGGCAGCGAGTTCCGTTATGCCGTCTTCGATCTGAAGGACGTCGAGGCGGGCGGTACGACGCCGCTGTTCGACATCGCCTCGCCGGACGGACTGGGCACCTTCCAGGGGTACACCGCCTTCGGCGATTACTTGTATCTGCTGACCGGAAACGCCTATGGCGACAGCAATCCCGCACCCGGCAACACCTACCTCACCTGCGTGGATCTGCGGACCGGCGCGCAGACGCAGCGGGAGCTGACCCAGGCGGGAAAGTCGCTGGACTATCGCGAACCGGAGGGAATGGCCATCCAGATCGTGGCAGGCCGGCCGCGGCTGTGCTTCGGCTTCGCCTCGGGCGCCGAAAAGGCGCGCGTGGCAAGCATTTTCTACAAATCCGAACTGGTGTGACAGATGATGCTGTTCCGCAGGACCGGCGGTGATTTTTCAGGACGCCATCTCGGCTGCGCGGCCCGGACGGCGCGCGGGGTGGCCCGGATCAGTTGAACACCACCTGCGCCCGCACAGACAAGGTCGACAAACCCTCGGTGTCGCAACCGGGGTTGGAGGTGCCACCGGGCCCGGACAGCGTGACCGCATCACCGTTCAGCTCGCCGCCGGTGACGTTGGCGCTGAACTCGATTCCGCCGGTGTGCGGGTCGTGAGTGATCTTCCAGTCGACGGTGCTCGTGCCGCCGGGCGCCCAGCCGATGGTGCCGCCTCCCTGCAAGCTGATCAGCAACCGGCACGGGTTGAAGCCGCCTGCCGTCGCGGTCGCCGAACCCGTGCCCTGCAACCTGCCCGAGTCGAGGCCGGCGTGCTTGCCGTTGCGTGCGGAACAAGCCGTGAGGTCGCCGCTGATCGTGACCTTCGAAGAGCCGTTCGCCCGCAACGCCGGATCGAAGGTGAACTCGAGCGTCGTCGAGCAGCTCAGATCGCCCTCGGCGGCCTGCGCGGGGGCCGCGGGAAGGAAGATCAGGGCTGTGGCGAGCGGTGCCACCGCCGCCAGAATGGTCGCGGTTCTGCTGAGTCGTGCCATCGACGTACCTCCTACTACTGTGCTGTTCGCACACGGCTTCAGCGGCAAGCCGACCCGGTGAGAGGTTTGTCCGCCGAGCGGCATGATCACGATACGACCCGCCCACCCCGGACACCCAAACCCACTGCCCCCCAATGCATGACGTGCGGCAATAGCCAACTGGGGATCGCCGGAGACCTCAATGCCGCGTGCACCGAGCCCTGCGGCAGCCGGTCGGTCGGGCACCCGGCAGACTGTGGGAATGGGTTCTGGTTCGTCGGCTCGGCCGTCGCCCGCTGATCTGGCCGCGGCGCAGGACAAGACTATTCCCGATGTGATCGGGCCCGGTTTGCATGTGCTGTTTTGCGGAATCAATCCGGGCCTGTGGTCCGGGGCAACCGGATATCACTTTGCTCGTCCGGGAAATCGGTTCTGGCCGGCCTTGCATCGATCCGGCTTCACGCCGCGCCTACTGCGGCCCAACGAACAGCGAGACCTGCTCGCGCTGGGCTTGGGGATCACGAATGTGGCCGCACGCACGACCGCCAAAGCCGAGCAGCTGACCACCGACGAACTGCGCGCCGGTGGACGCGCCCTGGTGGATCGGGTCGAGCAGTATCAACCCCGAGTGCTGGCAGTACTCGGTATCGGTGCCTACCGCACGGCTTTCGGTCGTCCACGCACCACCGTCGGCCCCCAACCCGAGCGGATCGGTGACACCGCGGTGTGGGTGCTGCCAAACCCTAGCGGGCTCAACGCCCACTACACACTCGACGCCCTTGCCTCCGAATTCCGCGCGCTGCGTGAAGCGGTCGAAACCAGTATTCGGAGCGCTTCTTCGAGCGCGGCCACCTTTTCGCGCGAACTGCGCTGAGTCAGCCGACGGCGCTGAACTCGGTGGTTGGTGGAACGAATGTGAATATTCTTGGACAAATTATGGAGATCGAATTTCTCATGCGGACTGGACGGTCCCTAGTGGAACACCCATGCCCAGTCGATTGTCATTGGTTTGCTAATGCCGGCGGGCATAACTCGCGAGCGGCTGCTGGAAATCGGCGACACCACCAGCTTTGCCTCGACGGGCCACCTCCCAGCAATGTCGCAGGGCAAGACCGAGGTGCTAAAATATCGCGATGGCATCTGTGCGGGCAGGGACCAAAACTTCACTCCCCGTGGCAGTTCTCCATGAGGGTGAAATCGATTTGCCACCGGCCCTCACGTCGAGGTCGAAGACCCTTGCGGTACAGGCGATGGCGGCGCTGGCCGAGGTTACGGCTTACACGAGCCCCGCAGCGCGAGAGGTGAGCTTGTGTCGAGCCGGGGAGTTCTTGACTGCTTTCGCAGTAGCTTTGTCCGAGCATGCGCCTCCCGTTTGTGGAGAGGACCTGCCGGTCCGGTCGGTGAGCGAGAATTTCTTCCGGATCCGTGAAGCCGACTTGTCGCCGCACCAGGCAGCACTGCACGCGGCATTGATCTTCGCCCCGGGCGGATTGGGCGATCTTGCCATTGCTCCCATGGCTGGTGCCGACCTGGCGTCGGAGACGGCCGCCATGAGACAGGTGCTATCCGATCTGACGGGAATCTCTGGCACCGATATGGCAGCGGCCTCGTCAGCTGTCCACCGCAGTGCCAGCAGCCCACCGACGCGGACCGCGACTTGTGCGTCGGCAGAGGATATCTGGAGCACCCGGTGGATCCTCGGGCATCAGATTCACGCGCAATTCACCCGATGCGCAGCAGCCGCGGTGGGGGACGCAATCCGCCGCCTCCCTGATGAGCCCGGATCCGTTGCGGCGCAGCGACTTCGGTCAGCAGTGGTGCTGGTGCGGGGGCTGCCCGCCGCCATGGCTCACGCCGCTGCGATGCCGGTCGAGTACTACCATGAGGTCGTTCGGCCGGCCATGATGGCTCCGGCGCAAACCACGCCGCTCAGCGGGCGGATGCAGTATTCCTACAAGATCTACCGGAAGACAGTGCGGTCCTTACTCGCGGCGCTTCCGCAGACTTACGCTGAGCTGGCCACGCACTCCGCCGAGCTGGCCGATGCTTGCAACGACCTCCTGGAGGCCGACCTCATCGACGCCGAACGTCATGTCACGTTGGCCTACAACATGGTGGACCTGCGTCGATCGATTGCCCAATCGAACGAAACCTCGCGCAACGCAGTCGGGGAACTGCGGCTGATGCGCCATCGGCTGGCCGCCCGATACGCACCTCACTTGCGAGTCGGCGACCAGTACATCGCCGCAACGATGAAGGCGATGCGGCCCCCGCCGACCCGAAGCAAAGACTCCTAGATTCACATTGACTGCGTAGTCACCGACCGTAGGGGAGTCCGACATCGGGGACCGCACCGACGTCGCGCGGTCGCTGGCGTCAGTGGGCGACGTGATCGGTGGTCCACTTTATGGCGGCGTCGAACCAGTCGCGCGCGTTGGGGTGCAGGTTGATGGAGTGCCCAGCCTCGGGCAGGACGAAAGCGGCCAGTTCCGGGGCTGCGGTGTAGTAGCCGCGTTCGTGGGTCAGGACTGCCTCGGCATCGGCGCACGACCGATGCTGCGCACAATAGATGTGGTCATTCCGGCCGACCACGAGCAGGACCGGCACCGAAATACCCTGCGACACCGTAGGCGATCCGGACGCATCGTTGCCGGTGGCCAGTTCACTGATCGTGCCGGTGCTCTTGCGCTTGTCGTCCTCGGCGATGACCTTCGGGTCGGCGTAGTCGGTGTCGTAGAACAGCGGCCCGCGTACGCCCTTCCTGGTGGTGACATAACCGGCGGGATAACCAGCGAACTCGGGTTCTTCGGCCGCTGGATGGTTGGGGTCGTCGGCACCGAGTGAAGGCGTCGAGTGCAGGTCACTGGTGAGGATGACCCCGTCGACGTCGCCGGGGAACTTGGCCGCAACAACCGCCGACACGGTGGCGCCCAAACTGTGACCCACCAACATAGTCCGGGCGAATCGATTGCCGCCTGCTATCGCTGGCAAGGCCCTCAGTACTTGGTGGAGCGCGTCGGCTTCGCTGTCCACCGTGAGCGCTGCCGCGGGCGGAAGCTGAGACGGCGGCAGGGCGGACGAGCCGGCGCCGGGCCGGTCGATGTTCAATGTCGCGAAGCCCGACGTGTTTGCCACCCGGACATAGCTGTACCGATCCGGCTCGTAGGGAAAATCCCAGTAGTCGCTGCTGTAGGTGAAACCCGGAACCAACACCTGCAAGACCGTGGCCCCCGCGGGAACGCACAAACGCCCGCCCATCAGGTAGAGCGGCTGGCTCGCCCCCAGCGTGACCGGGATGGAAAGATCCCGGCACGAAACAGCCGGATGCGGAGTGGGCGGGACTCCCATGGCAGGGGTCGCGCCCAGGAGTCCGACCACCATGATCGTCACTGCCGTTGCCAGTCGTGCCGAGCGCATCCTGATCTTCTCCTACTGTCCGTTGCGGTGTCGGGGGCAGCGACCAGGTACGTGAATCCCCGGTCCTGCAAGCAGATCTGACTGTCAATGCATGTTCGATGCCGGCGGCAGCGGGGCGGATCGAAATGCCGGCGGTCCGCTCGGCACACAACCACCGACACCGACCTGACGCCACACAGTAAGGGGGCGACAACGTCTCGGCACACCCGGCCCACCCTGATGCGCAGCGTGTACCGAATAGGGATCCGGCAGACAGTGCCGGCACGCAAGTCCACCGCCGCCTTCGGTGCTGAGATTTGTTCTGTCGCAGGAACAAGTGATTACACAGGTTTGAGAAAATGGCCAGCAACATCCCGAGCCGGTTGGCGTGCCGGCTACGAGCCGACGACTACAGTGCCCGATCATGCGTACCGAGGGAGATACCTGGGACATAAGCACAGGGGTCGGGGCCACGGCATTGTTCGTCGCCGCGGCGCGCGCCCTCGCCGGTCGCGGACCCGAACCGCTGGCCGTCGACCCATATGCAGAGTTCTTTGTCCGCGCGGCAGGACCGGAGTGGGCGGATCTGCTCGACGGCAAGATGGCCGAACATTCGCTGCTGGACCCGAAATTCGGCGTCTACTTCCAGCTCTACCAGGCGGCACGAACCAAATACTTCGACGACTACTTCGACACGGCCATGCGTGCCGGAGTACGTCAGGTCGTCATTTTGGGCGCCGGTCTGGACGCCCGCGCCTACCGTCTGCCCTGGCCCGACGGCACGACCATTTACGAACTCGACCGCAGCACGGTGCTGGAATTCAAGCGGCGGGTGCTGTCCTCCTGCGGTGATGAGCCGCGCGCCGACCGCCGAGAGGTCCCGGTGGACCTGCGTGCGGATTGGTCAAAGATATTGCGCGAGCACGGTTTTGATCCGAGCGAAGCAACCGCATGGCTGGCCGAGGGGTTGTTGTTCTATCTGTCGGCGGCCGCAGGGGATCGGCTGTTCGACGATATCGAGCTGGCCAGCGCCCCCGGGAGCCGCGTCGCTATCGAGGAGCCGCCCACGTTGCCCGACCAGGCTCCTGCTGAACCGGCCGGCCGCATGAGCAGCCAACCCGATTGGGCGGATCTGGTCTACAACGAGCAGGGCAGCGATGCGGTGGAATGGTTCACTGCGCGGGGCTGGAACGCCACGGGCGTCACCTTTCCGGATTACTTGGATTCGCTGGACCGGACGGCGGAGGCGATTTTCAACGACCGGGGATGGAGCCCCTCGCTGATGCGGCTGATGACCGCAGTCCGTCCGCCGCGGCCGATATCGTCTAGTTGAGAGTGGTCGAGTTGTTCGCCCTGCCCACCGGGTGGCCGAATCGAAGCTCAGCCCGTGGTCGTGAATGCGCCTTGTTGAGCCAGGGCCACGACTACCTGAATCCGTGATTGCAGACGCAGTTTCGTCAGAATCTTCGACAGGTGTGACTGCACAGTGCGGGGCGACAGGAACATTCTGGCGGCAATTTCGGGGTTCGATAGTCCCTGCGCTACCAGAGCGGCAACCTTCTGCTCAGTGGGTGTCAGCGCCTGCCAGCCGGTCTTGGGCCGGTTGCGGCGGCCGCGGCGGCCACGGCGAATCCCGAATTCTCGCAGGCGCGCGTCGGCCCGTGCGATATCCCACTCGGCGCCGAACCCGGCGTACAGATCGATCGCGTTCGCCAATGCGGATCGAGCTTGCGCGGCCTGACCGTCGCCCGCGAGCAGGGTGGCGAGCATTTCGTTCGCCTGTGCCTGATACCAGGGGCGACCCGCCTGCCGGAACGATTCGACGGCCTGGGCGACAAGCGCGGAATCACCCTCGGCCACTCCGCGGCACAGCGCCGCCGTAGCGCGTCGGCTGTGCGTGGCATGACGCGCCTGCAACGCGTCGGCGGCGATGGCGACCTTGGCGGCGACATCCGCCCGCCCGGCCGCGACCGCCACGCGCACCAGATCCGGATACATCTGACTCACCGTGGCCGGCGCCCGTCCGTCGGTGTACTCCTGGCAAAGATCGACCAGGGCTGCCATGGCCCGGCTCGAATCACCTTGTGTCTCATAAACCAGTGCCTGCACCCACGGGCGCAGATACGGGTAGACCAGGCCCTCCGATCGATTGTCGGGAGCGGGTAGCGACTCCGGGGTACCGGCGAACGTGCCGCGATGCACCGCAACGAGAGCCGTCAGGCACTCAGCCGCCGCGGCGTATCCGAAGACGTCCGGTGCCTCCCGGCAGGCGCGCAGTTCTATCAGGGTTTCGTCCCAGCGTCCCCGCAGGAAGTGTGATCGTGCCAGTTCCAGCCGGTTCGAGCCGAGATATACACCGGACGTGTCCTCGCTGTACCGAATTGCCAGCGTCAGTGTCTTTTCCGCGGCCGCGTGCTCGTCGAGCTCGGTCAGGCAACGACCGCTCAGCGAGTACGGCTCGATGGTGGACAGCCGCCGACGACCATTGGATTCGAAATTCCGCGCCAGCCGATCGCCGTGTTGCCGCGCCTCGCCGAGAAATCCCTGGTGGAACCGTAACAAGCCGAGCGTGAGCGAGCCCAGATGCGTCGCAACCGGATCCGCATTCGCGTGGCCGGTCGAAATCGCCTGTGCTGACGCCTCTTCGGCAGTATCGAAACGCTCGAGCAGCATATTGGACAAGGCGCGAAATCCGTGAAACCGCCCCTGCTGCAGTGAGCTGAGACCGGGCCGGGCGAGTACCGACTCGGCGACGTGGACGGCGTCGGACAGCTTTCCCTGGGCGAAGCACGCATGGGCCAGCAGCCAGTGCAGCATGCTGGCGGCCTCTTGCCGCCGGCCGACCATGGTCGCGCCCTGCGACAACGCGTGCCGCGCCACCGCCTCGGCCTCGGTCGGATTCCCACTCCACAACAGTGCCCTGACCTGCCAGAGCCGCAACTCGTCGTAGCGCTCCGGGGCGAGTCTTGTGGTCTCGATGGCCCGGGCGAGCAGTCCGGCAGCCAGTTTCGGAGCACGGATCACCAGCCTCTCCACGACGTTCATCAGCCACTCCAGGCCGGTCGCGTCCAATGGCCCATCATCGGTCAGCAGGTACATCGCGATGCGCTCCACGGGTGCTTTCATCGACATCAATACCCGTGCCGCTCGCAACTGCAGCGTCACCCGCGAAGCGGGCGGAAGCTGGTCGGCAAGCACCTGACGGATCAGGTCGTGCCGGAAGGTCAGCTCGGCGCCGGAACGAACCAGGATTCCCGATGCGACCGCCACACTGATCACGTTCCACACGTCGATGAGTGGGGCCGCGAGCACCTCGGACAGCTCGATCGCTTCGACGCCCTGGCCCAATGCCGCCGCCATCGACAGGATCTGCTGTGATCGAGCCGGAAGATGGTCCAGCCTCCGCAGGATCGCCTCGGTCAGCGATTCCGGCAGGCGGATACTCCTCGATCCGTGCCCTTCGAATGTCCATGCGGCCGAACTGATTTCCCCGGACTCGAGTAACCCGGCCTGCAGCATTCCGGTAACCAGTTCGGTGACGTACAGCGGATTGCCGCCTGCGCTGGCGACGGCCGCCGACAGCAGCGGCCCGGCAGCCGCGCCGAGCAAGAGTTCCACCAGCACAGCAGTTTCCGAATCGCTCATCGGCCCGAGTCGCACCAGTTCGGCACCTCGCGACTCGAATTCAGCGAGCAGGCCCGACAGCCCACGTTCGCGGGGCAGCGGCTGGACGGCGAGCATGAGGAGCAGCGGGAGCTCGCGGAGGAGTTCTCCCAGCCGATGCAGGGCCCGCAGGCTCGACGGATCTGCCCAGTGTGCGTCGTCCAGTATCACCACGAACGGACCTGTCGCGCACAAGGTCTCGGTCGCGGCAAGGAGGGTTGCGATGGCCGCTGTCTCGTACCCGATTGTCATTGTGCCGGTGCTGACCCCTTGGCTCCGGAGCGGCTTCGCCGTGGTCGGCGCCACCGCCTCGACCGCGGCGAGCAGTGGTCCGATCGCCGCGAACGGCACATGCTGTTCGAGCTCCTTGGCTTCGCTCCACAGCACGCGAAGCCCGCGCGCGGCCGCCAACTGTGTTGCCGCCCTGAGCACCGCGGTTTTGCCGATGCCGGGTTCACCCTCGAGGAGAACCACCCCGCCCGCTCCCGCGACCAGCTTGTCGATCCGGTCCGTCATTCGATCGAGCTCGTCCTGTCGGCCGATCAACCGGTCGGCTGGACCGTCGAGCGGCGGACACCTGAGCGACTCACCCGCTCCGGACGTCCCCACCGGCGCGGCCGTTGAGTCGATTGCGCTGAGTCCTTGCATATTCTTGCCGCCTGGGAATCCGAGATTGTCGGCGATGTCCTACGGGCACAGGCGGACTCGGCCGCCGCAGCCAATCCGTCACCCCATGACGTTGGCCGGGCTCGCCCTCCTCCATGGACGAGTTCCCGGCTCGGCGAAGCCCGTACGGCACCCGGACCGCGATGCTCGACGCTCGACCGAAATTGGCGATGCCGCAACAACTTCGCAGAACGGACGCTGTTGGATCAGGCCGCCCGACGTACACTGATTTACTAGTAGGTCAAATTCTCACCAGGACCCGCCCGATAGTCAAGAGGCAGGAGACCATGACGCCACGCACTCCGAGCGGCGACCGCAGCACCAGGTCACACATCCTCGACGCCGCCGAGCGAATGGTGCAGAGTCGGGGATTCAACGGATTCAGCTACGCCGACATCGCCGCGGTCTTGGCGATCTCCAAACCGGCTCTGCACTACCACTTTCCGAGCAAGGCAGAGCTGGGGCTCGCGCTCGTGCAGCGATACGAGCAACGGTTCTTCGAAGCGCTGGCGACGGTCAGCGACGAGGACGCCCCCGCCCGGCTCGAGTACTATGCGAGCCTATACGCGGGCGTGCTGCGCGAGCAGCGAATGTGCTTGTGCGGCATGCTCGCCGCCGAGTACCGGACCCTGTCGGAACCGATGCAGCAATCGGTGGTCCACTTCTTCGAACGAAATGAGGCATGGCTGTCCGAAGTGCTGACACAGGGACAGCGGGAACACACCCTCGCCTTCACCGGGTCGGCGCGCGAGAAGGCGCACATGATCATCAGCTGCCTGGAAGGCGCGCTGCTCGTTGCCCGGCTCTACGGCGATCTCGATATGTTCCAGACCACGGCGGCGGGCCTGCTGGCGGGACTCACGTCCGCCGGTGTCGGCGAAATCGCCGACACCGCAAGGTGATCCCCTGCGGATGCGGTTCGGGGGTCCGTGCCGAACCGGGGTCAGTCGTAGTATCGCTTCTTGAGCTCCCCGACCTCGGCCAGGTAGTGCTGGATCAAGTTCCCGGCCGCTTCGGAGACGCTCGTACAGAACTCACTTTGGGATAGGTCCCGGACGGTGTCGGGTTCGATGTGAACCGAGAAACTCTTCATGCCTACCGTGGCGACCGTGATCCGCTTGTTGCTCGATTCGCCGGCCGCCTCGACGGCGTCCCGCTCGGCGAAGAAAGCGAAATCCGTCGCATTCTCGGCATCGATGCTCAGATTTGTATACTCGATCGCCCGTCTGTACTCCCGCTGCCACCCGACCCACAGCAGCCTGGCGATACTCGTCAACGCCCGCTCCATTATCGGTTCATTGACGAACGCGTAATCACTGTCCTTGAAGAACAACGCGATATCGGTACGCCTGGACAACTCCGCTTCGATGTCCGTCCCCGGTGCGGTCACCCGGACGCAGATATTGTCCAATCGCATCGCCAAATCCATCACGGTACCGCCCCCCATCCTAGTTGCGGCCGCCCATGCCATGGTCGCCGTAGAGGTCGGGCAGGCTCATTCCGGCCAGGGTCGGCCGTGCGGCGACGAGTTTGTCCTTGTTATCGGTGAACGCGCCGATCAGCGGTGGGATGTAATTTGCGATATGGTTCTGCTCGACGTCTTGAATATGCTGGCGCAGGGTATCGATGCCGTGCATCATCGAGCTGATGACGGATTCAGCGGAGCTTCCGGATTGCGAGAGATTCGCACCGCCCAGGGTCACATTGCCGAGGGCGACGCCCGCTGCGACCGGCACGATCGGCGCCGTAGCGCCGCCGGTTCCGACGGTGATAATCCCCGAAGCGATCGTGGCGACCGCGGAGAGCACCGTGAACAGGTAACTCCACTGCGTCTTGTTGCAGCCACCGACGTTGTCCAACGCATGCAATGTGGTTTCCGCGATATTGTCGATATCCTTGCGCGCCGCGGCCCACATCGCCTGATGCGCCTCGAGGACACCTCGCATGGTCGACAGCGCCGTGAACTGATTCCCGGCAACCATTCCGAAGGGATCGACGAAGTTCTTCTTGAACGCCATCGCGGCCTCGCCGGTCCAGCCCGCCAGATAGTCACCGTCGGTCTTCATGTGGGCCAGGTCGACGTTCGACAACATCACATCGCCGGTGAGTTGCGTCTGGGGCGCGGAGCCGGTGTTCACCTGCCCCATCGCCCGCTTCAAATCATTGATCAGCGGGTCGTAGTGCGCCGGATCGGGCATCTTGGTGAACGGCTCGAACGCAGGCTCGATCGAGGCGAATTCCTGCCTGATCTGGTCCATCGGCGGGGCGCCGACGCCGGATCTGCCGGTGGTAGCGGGGGTCCGCTCCCGACGCGCGATTTCGGCGGCTTTCGCGGCAATGTCATGTGCGTGTTGCATGAGCTGATCGAAACTCATTTCCCACCACCTCCCAATCTACTAGAAGTCGTACCTGAGGTGGCCCGGCCGATTCTGCGTCGGCGGGTTCTGCGTGGCGCCCAGTGTCGGATCGTCGCGCATGAGTCGGTTCATCTCGTCGCCGGCCTCGCGATCGGAACCGGCGAAATACTGTGCCGCTTTGTCCAAGGCCGTCGCGGTGTCTTCCAGATTCTTCTGGGTATCGGTCAGGAAACCGAGCACCGTCGCATGCAGAGCGTGATAGGCGTCGTATACCGGACCTTGCGTGGAACCACCGAAGTATGCTGGGCGCTCCAAGGCCTGCGCCAGCCGATCTGAGACGCTGTTGCAGCTGCCGATCGCAATACTGTAGTCCAACGCGATCTGCGGAAAATCCGCCTTCGCAGCTTGCTCCAGCTCGTATAGGTCGACACCGAACCGTTTCCCCGAATCCCCCATTGATGCACCCTCATTCCTATCCGAGCCCATACCGGCACCGCGTTGCCGGTCCTTCAGCGACCACAGTCCAGACTGTCTCGACGTCTGCGGGCGGCTAACTCGGCTCCCTTACATCGCAAACGGTACATCGACTCGGACGCATTGCCCAGAGGTCCCCGGAAACACGAAAAATCCCCGCCTGGAGCCGTTATCGGATTCATAAATATCCGCCTACTCGCGGATGTTTCTGCCCTCGGCTCTGCCATATCATTGCGCAGAACTCTGGCGACGGGGGGAAATGTCCGTTTCCATCCGCAGCGAATTCCATGGAACCTGCCAGGTGGCCTCGGGCCTGGCGGCGAGGAGGGGCGGATCGAGACATCGCTGGTCGAGCAGGCGGGGGCTATCGTCGCGGAGTGTCTTGGTAGGCGGGGGTGAGGTCGATGCCGGGTGGTGGGCGGAGGCGGCGCAGGGCGCCGTCGAAGCCGGTGACGTAGAGCGCCCATCCCTTGCCGTCGGGCGCGATGCGGACCGAGGTCGGTCCGTTGGGCGGGATGCCTCCTGAGCCGGTGTAGCTGGCACAGGAGGCTCCGGTGTCCGGGTCCACCTGGTGGATGGCGGCGGATACGTTGCCGGCGACGAAAAGCGTTCCCGCTGCGGTGGATTCCATGTCATCGGTCCCGGCGACCAGGCCGGGGATCCGCGCGACCACGGTCGGCGCGTCGGGGGCGTCGAGGGGGATCCGGACGATCTGCGAAGCGAAGGTGTTCTCGGTGTAGACGGCCGAGCGGTCCGGCGTGAGCGCGAGACCGTTGGGCTGGGCGACGGCGGACCACACCGGCGTGAATTGGCCTGTGGCGGGGCGGAAGCGCGAGATACCACCGGGTGGGCTGAAGTACGGGAGGTCGGAGATGAGCAGGTCGCCATCGGGGAGTAGCAGCAGCCCATTCGGTGCGTTGAGGCCGGTGAGCAGGGTGGTCGTCGCGCCGGTCGCGGTGTCGAGTCGTTGTAATGTGCCGGTCGGCGGGCCCGGCCGCACCGCGTTGTTGGTGAGGAAGTACAGGAAGTGGCCTACGAGCCGGACTCCCGCCGGATGATCGAGATTCGTCAGCACCGTCTCGACGTGTCCCGCCGCATCGACGTGGTACAGGACGCCGTTCTGGATTCCGGTGACGTAGAAGCCGTCCTCGCCGTCGGGTTCGAGGTTCTCGAGGACGCCGAGTCCGGTTGCAAGTGTGGTGGATTCCCAACCGGCAGAGCATGTTTCCGGAGTGGCCCCGGCGTCGACCGGCGATACGGCGGCCATGATGCCCGCGGTGATCGTGACGGTGACAACGGCCGCCCGAAGTCGACGGCCGATCGAACTCTGCCTCGACAATCGGTGCGGGCGGTAGGGCTGTGGCATTCTCTACTCCCTTCCGGGGCTGCGATTCACCGAATCGGGCCGTTGCCGCTCTTGCTTACCAAACGGACTCGCGCAGGCCGGTTTCCATGACGACCGGTCTGAATATGTCGATGAAATCGCCGGGTGGAAAGGGTAAGACGCCGTCGCCCCGGAGTGTGGTGTTCGCGTCGAGTGTGATCGCGGTGATGATGCCGGGGCCGCCGTTGCGCAACGCGCGGAACAGATCCGGGTCGGTGTGCCGGTCGATCACGCACAGAGTGCCGTCGGCGGTAAGGACTTCGCACTGTAGAACCTGGCCGCTGAGGAGGCCGCGACCGCGGGATTCGCCCTCTGGGGCCGAGGTCGCGACCTGGTTCGGGGGATGGTCTCGCATCGGCACCGCGAATTCGCCGCGGTTCCATGCTGTCCGGTACAGGTCGTTGAGCAGGGCGCCACCCTGCAGGATGATCGCGTGGTTTGCCAGGTCGGTCTCTACTCTGCGGAAGTTCACCAGGTCGAGTACGAGCGCCGTGTCGCCGTCACCGCTCAGGTTCAGGCCCTGGAATGTGTGGCCGCCGGAGCGGGTGATCAGGTGGGCGACCTCGCTGTGGCGCAGGCACGCGAGGATGGTGATGATCTCGTCCTTGTCTCGCGGCTCGACGAGGCCGACCGGACGGTACCGGCCGCGGACATGCCAGGCAGCTTCAAAGACGTCGTAGCGCATCTCGCCCGGGAACGTCATCGGTGTCGACGGCAATCGGTGCCGAAGCAGGGCCCGGATGCCGGACGTCGTTCGAATATCAGACATTTCGCTTTCCTTTTCGTGCCGGACACCTCCCGCACGCCGGGGGTGTCGGTACTGCAGGCGGCTCTGGGCCGATTCGGTGGCGATGTCAAAATTGACGAACAGCTGTCTCTCCGAGACACTTGCTAGAGTGTAGCCAGAAAATGTCTCTCTGAGAATAAAGACTCTCTGTGACACAGGTAACCGAGACGGGAGTGCCGATTGTGACAGCGGGGGCCGAGGTGGGCGGGCTGCGCGCCCGCAAGAAGGCACGCCTGCGGGAGGAGCTGATCACCATCGCGCTGCGGTTATTCGAGCAGCAGGGTTTCGAGGAGACCTCGGTGCAGCAGATCGCCGATACCGCGCAGGTCACCCGGCGCACCTTCCACCGCTACTTCCCGTCCAAGAAATATGTCGTGTTCGGCCATGAGGAAGGGGTGATGGCGGAGGTGTTCGCGGCGCTGGAACGGCGGCCGGTGGGCGAGTCCGCGCTCACCGCGCTACGCGGGGCGTTGCGCGACTACCTGCTCGATCCCGATGCTGCGTCCGAGCGGCAGCATCAGGCCGACACCGCACGCCGAGCGCGGCAGCTGCTGCACGCAAACCCGACCCTGCGTGGCGAGAACTTCGCTCTTGCGATGACCCGCGAACAGGCTCTCGCACAACGCTTCGCCGCGCGCGCCGGTCTTCCGGCCGACGATCTAGGCCCTCAGCTCCTGGCCGCCTGCTGCTTCGCCGGCCTTGGTGTCGCCCAAGACCACTGGATGCGGGGCACCGACCACAGTCTTGCTGCCCTGCACCAGGCCCTCGACCACACCCTGGCCATCATGCAAGACGGCATCGACATCCCCGCAGAGCCCAACAGCGACCGGTAAGGTTCGTTGCTCGGCCGCGAACAGCAACGTCTGAGCAACGCCATCGAGCGCGACGTCGGAGAAGGGCCGAGGCTCGGCCACGCGGCTTGCCGACGGCGCCCCAATGTCCGGCTCAAGGCGAAATCCTTTGCGATGCAATGGATTGCGGCGTTTCTGGTATCGATAGGCAATTGAACCTCCACACGACAGGCCGTCATCGCCAAGTGATGTCGCCCGAGGACTCGACGGTGGTGGTGTCGGTGGCTGGGATCGGCCGGTGCGGGCGTTTGTGTGTCGACGCCCGGCTCGATGCACTGGAAACCGGTTGCCTTCTCGTTGCGGATAGACATGCCCACTCACCCGGCGCTAAAGTCACTGGCTATGGCTACGGGGGCGGATACTGGTTCGGGGCAGTCGCTTTCCGTCGTGCCCGACCAGGTTCGGGCTTTCGGAAACTACGTGTACGGGCTGGCGGACACGCTGCGTACCGCATTGAACTCGGCGGAAAGCAATGTTGCTGGGCTGACTTCCGACGACGGCAAGACCGGCACGTGGACGGGTGATTATGCGGCCGAGTTCGGTCGCGGATGGAGTGAGGTGCGCGAAGGCGGCGGTCAGATCGTCTCGGCGTTGGCTACCTTGGCGGAGAAGCTCGGCGTGACCGCTGATTCATATCAAACAGTGGACAAGAGTCGTGCCGCCGCGTTGGGCATGTCGAGTCTGGATCTGCCGTGACCGACGAGTTCACGTTCGATCTGGATCATCTCGACGAGATCGTGGCGCAGTTGTCGGCGCTGGCCGGCTTCGTCGGCGATCACCTCGACGAGATCGACCGCAAGGCGAAGACCCTCACCGGCAGTGATTGGGACAGTGCGGCCGCGACCGCATATCTGCAAGCTCACAGTGACTGGATCGCCGGAGCCCGTGAATTCGTCGACGGCGTAAGGGATATGAGCGACGCCGCCGCGGCGGCCCACGGCCGCTACACGCGGGCGATCAGTTTCAATCTGAAAATGCTGACCAGCGGGCAATAGGTGAGCACGATTGATGTGGCGGTGTATTTCGACGCCGCCAAGCGATGCCGCGATCTGGCAGACGAACTCCGCACGGCCGACAAGCCGGTGCACGACGCGGTCAAGGGCGACTGCGCGGGGATGGCCGGTGACGCGCCCGGCAGCATGCAGTGGGGCCAAGCCTACGATCAGGCCGCCCAGCAGACCATGCAGGCATGCTCCAGCTTGGCCAACGCCTTGACCAATTACGCCGGAATTCTCAGCGCCACGGCGTACAACTACGCGGTCGCCAACAAGAACAACCCCCTGCCGTCGCGCCCTGATATCAGCGGCGTCGGTCAGTATCAGGTCAGCATCCCGACCTCGGTGCGCGACAACGGGATCGGCTTCGACCACGGTGGCGGTGTCGGCGGGGCGGTCAAGGCGTTCTTCGACAAGATCGTCGCCAAGGTGCTTTCCATGTTCGGCAAGCTGCCGAACGGCGACAAAGACAAACTCGACAAGGCCCACACTACCTGGTCTGCCTTCGCCAAAAACAGCACCATCACCGGTGCCGCCGCCCGGATCGACACGATCTCGGGGCTTTTCCACGACCAGGACACCGAGGCCAACCGGGCAGCTATCCAAGCAACTTTCACCACCCTGAAAACCAGCGCGGACGCCGTAACCACCGCCGCGCAGAAGATGGCCCCGACGGTCGGCGAATATCATGCCGCTTCGGTCGACCTGAGCCACACGACCACCAATTCGATCAACAGTCTGGAATGGGCTCTCGGCATCACGGCCGTGCTCGGCATCGGGTTGTTCGTGTTCAGCTTCGGGGGCTCCGGTGAAGCCGCAGCGGTCGCTGGCGAAGTCGAGGTCGGCGAGGCTGTTGCGGCCATCCAATCCGGGTACCGGGCGAGTCAGATGCCCAAAATCCTGGGGATGGCCGAGCTCGCCGCCGGTACTGTCGGCGTTGTCGCCGCCTTCGCCTGGGCACACGAGGGTGGCCTCGACGGGATCATCACCAAGCTGGCCGCGATCATCGCGATGACGGCGTCGATCGACGAAGCGGACGAGTTCAAGAACCTGCCGCTGGCACCGGGCAACCCGGCTCCCGGCCTGACCGATGAAGCCGAAAAGTATATACGCGGAAAACATATCAAAGGCGGCTCCGAATATAATCCGTCCAAGGGCACCTGGCCCGACACGATTACCAGCGAAAAGCTCGACGAGCTGGTCGAGGCGGCCGAGAACTCGCCTGCCAGAGGACCGAACAAGGATGGCAACTTCGAACGTGAAGTGGATGCAGGTCCAGATAATATCGTCGGTAGCGTGTCCGAGAAGTTGGGCGGTTACGCAACTACTCGATACAAGATAGTTACCGATAGGTTCGGCGGAGTTATCACCATGTACCCGATACCATAGACGTCAGGAATTGAATT
Source organism: Nocardia sp. NPDC046473 (assembly GCF_040645995.1). NCBI lineage: Bacteria > Bacillati > Actinomycetota > Actinomycetes > Mycobacteriales > Nocardiaceae > Nocardia > Nocardia sp. NPDC046473. The sequence continues at coordinate 3,871 of NZ_JBEYZJ010000015.1, read as the reverse complement.
GGGCATCGACATCATCATTCAAAATCAAATCCACGAAAAAATCGAGCTGGCATACGGTGATGCGGAGGACACGCTCGTCAAGTATCGCGCGAATGCCCCGGCAGGCTCACTGCTCAGCGGCCTGCATGCGCATGCGGACACGATGTTCAACACCTCCCAGCTGAACATGCTCCTGGATGAGCTCGCGACGATGTCGGCGGCCGACGACAAAGAGGCGGAACTGCTCACCGCATTGCGCAAGGCCGCAGAAACGGCTATCCGCAGGAATGGATACCTCTGGTTCAGTGGAGACTGAACAGGCGTTCTCCATGAACACATTCGATGGAAGAACTCGACGATCAATCACTGTCCAAGTGCCTAGTTCAGAAGCTTTGGCGGTGGCAGGTGGTCGGTTGGTGCGAGGGTGTCCAGGCGTACGTCGAAGACGAATGGCACATCGTCGGGGCCGCCGGATAACCACCAGGTGCTGACCGTAGCTATGCCGTCGTCGATGTCCTCGATGGTGCACTGGATTGTGGTGGGGCATGGATAGGCGGATGTGGGAAGCAGGTCCCCGCCGAACATGGCGGACTTGTCGACCAGTTGGTGAGGTCGGCCGTGTGCATCTACCAATTCGACCAGGACGATGCCCGGTTGTGGATCGTCGCTGAGCCAGTAGACAGCGGTGGCAGGCAGTTCACAGCCATCGCCCTTCTCCAACATCTCTTTCACGGCAACAGCCTATCGATCCGACGGTCCGCCAGTTGGGGAAGTCTGCACCGCGCAGGTCGATTCGTGTGTTTAGCGCGCGTGTCCCACCGGGGACTGTGAGAGTCGACATCCCTTGCGGTGCAAGGGATGTCGGCTCTTGTGCCTTGACCCCACGAGACCGGGTATCCACCGGCGCGCAGCGCCTACGGTCATCGCCGGGCTGCTACGCCTGACATAGACCGCGCCCCGGTCGATGCGGAACCTGCGATGGCGCTATCGCTGGGCGAGATGGCGCTCAACAGACTCGAGCTCGGTGGTCGACGGCTATTTGTGGCAAGCGTGACGGTAGTCGCGGATGGCGGCACGGGCGTTCTTGAAGTCTTGTGCTTCCTGCGGGTGCGCCTGCCGGTAGGCCGTGCGCTCCGCTTTGCGCTGGTCCTTGGGCAGGGCATGCACTTTCGCGATTTCGGCGGCGAAGTCCGGGTGACTGGCCAGGAATGCCGCGACCTTCGGCGCGCTGTCCGCCCGGGCCTGGGCTGCCGCCGCGGGGTTGCATTGTGGTCCGGGATCGGCGGAGGCGGCTGCGGGCATGGCGATGGCGAGACCGGCGAGACCGGTGAGGGTGGCGGCGATGAGGGTGCGTTTCATGTGTTCACTCCAGTGTTCGGCGGAAGCTGTCCTCATCGAATCTGCCAACCCAGCCCCGGCAGCGCCCGGTTCAGAGCGCTATCTTCAGGCGATCTTCAGCCCTAGCACGAACACCGCACCCTGCGCTCCGGTCGGCGGATCGACGCAAATCAGTCCGCCGCCATGGGCTTCGGCGATGCCACGCGCGACGGCTAGCCCGAGGCCCGAGCCGTCCGCGCGGTGTTCGCGCGCCTGGTCCAGGCGCACCAGCCGGTCGAAGATCCGTTCGCGTTCGCCGGGCGGCACTCCCGGGCCGGTGTCACGGACGATCAACTCGACGAGCGCATCCGTACTGCGGATCAGCACCGTCACCGCACCGTTGCCCCGAATTGCCTGGCACGCGTTCTCGAGCAGGTTCAGCAGCACTTGATTGATGCGATCCGAGTCGACGGCCGCTATCACGTGATCGCCCGCGAGCTCGAATTCGATATCGGGACGCAGCAGCCGCATCCGATCCAGTTGCGCGCAGGTGAGATCGTAGAGATCGGTGGGTGTCGGCCGTAGCTGCAGTCCGGCGTCGATCCGGGCCAACTCGACCAGATCGTCGACCAGGCGCCCGGCGCGCTGAGCCTCACGGACCAGCAGCAGTTGCAGCTGTTGCCGGGTCTCGGGGTCGGCGTCGAGCGGTTGCTGCACGACCGCCTGCGCGATGGCGCGAATTCCGCTGATCGGAGTGCGCAACTCGTGTGCGGCGTCGGCGACAAACGCGCGGATCTGTTCTTCCGACGCATTGGCCCGCGCTTCGGCGCCCTCGAGTGCGTCGAGCATTTCATCGAAAGCTGTTGCGGTGCGGCCGAGTTCGGTATCGGTCTGATCGGGTGACAACCTTTGTCCGCGTCGTCCGCGCGCGATCTGCCGAGCCAGCAGCGTCATCGTATCCAAGGGGGCGAGGGCGCGCCGGATACCGAACGGCAGCCCGACGACGATCACGAGCAACGCCGCCGCGGTCGTGCCGGCGAGCACCTCCACCAGCTTCGACTGGGCCCCCGCCAACAGTTTTGTATCGAGCTGCAAAGTCAGTCTCGCGTGATCCAGCTCGCCCTGACCAGTCAGCACCACGTGTCTGGTCTTCACCGAGGACTGGTCCTCGCGTTGGGTGCTCGAGCTGCCGAAGGTGCGGCCGTCGGCGAGAACCAGCCGCGCCCGCACCGATCGCGCATCGATGCGGGCGAGTAGCTCCGTGGGTGATGTGTCCTGTTTCGAGAGTTGCTGCGCCAGCTGGACGCGGTCGGCGAGCACCGCGTTCTGGCTGCGATTCACCGCCACCGCGAACAAGCTGTGTACCACCAGCGAAACGAGGATCAGCACCACCGCGAGCACCGCCGCAGTGGTGAGCGTGACCCGCCTGCGCAGCGACACGGTCCTCATCGCGCACCCGCCCGGCCGCAGATCACTGGTCACCGACCCGCAGGGTGTAGCCGAGGCCACGGACGGTGTGCAGCAAGCGCGGCCCATGCGCCTCCAGCTTGCGCCGGACCGCACTGACATACACCTCGACCAAGTTCGGGTCGTAATCCTCGTATCCCCATACAGCGGTGAGTATTTGAGCTTTGGTGACCACACGGTCGCGGTGCGCGGCGAGGTAGGCGAGGACCTTCAGCTCGGTGACAGTCAACGGAATGGTTACGTCGGCGCGGCGCACCGCACCGGACTCCACGTCGATGACCAGGTCCCCGATCGTGGTCGAGGTGCGCAGCCGTCCCATCCGCCGCAGCAGCGCATCGACGCGGGCCACCAGCTCGGCGAGGTCGAACGGTTTGACCACGTAGTCGTCCGAGCCTGCTCGTAGCCCGCGCAACCGGTCCTCGATGCCGTCGCGGGCGGTCAGCATGACCACACCCGCGCCCGACCGCGCGCGGGTGGTCTCGAGCAGAGTGAATCCGTCGCGTCCCGGCAGCATGATGTCGAGCACGACCACATCGGGGCGGAACTGCGCCAGATCGCGTTCGAGCAGCTGACCGTGCGCGCGACTGAGCACCTGATGTCCGGCCGTGGTCAGGCCCGATTCCACCGCGACTCGGATGGCCTCGGCGTCCTCGATGACAAGTATTCGACCCGGTTGCACACCCGTCATTGTCAGCCCGCAGGCTGAAGATTACCTGAAGGGGCTCGACCGAGCACACAGTCTTTCAGCTGTTCGGTCCAGAGCGTTTGGGAGACACCTGGATTCAACCTGGTGCGCAAGTTTGGATGCTTGTCTTGATCATCGGCTGGGTGGTGGTGGGCTCGCTGATGGTGCGCGTCACGCCTGTTCTACGCCCGGTGGTGCTGCGCAGTTCGGCCCTGCTTCGCGTGTGGCTGCGCAGACTGCTGCGACGGCGGGCCGCAGGATCTTGATGAGGCCGTCGCAGGACTTCACCAGGACGCGAATCTCGCTGCAGCTCAATGGGTGACGTGCGCGAGCCGGTCGAACGCCCAGCCGAGCTCGCCGCGCAGTCGCAGGCGGGACTGGCATCGGGTGGGTGCCGGTGTCAGGACAGTTTCGCCGTGGGGG
>NZ_JBEYZJ010000014.1:146651-283181 GCF_040645995.1 Nocardia sp. NPDC046473 | reverse complement strand
TGTAACGAGGTACACCTCGCACGGCACGTCCCCCCCGAGACCGATGCTGGCAGAATCTGCACTCTGTCTCGGGATCGGCACTCGGAATAGGGCCCTAAAGCCAGTGCCGATCCCGAGACAGAGTGCAGATCTTGGAGATACCGGCTCAGGGAGCAGCTGGCGGGCTTGATCGACCGCTGGAACTGGCGGTGACCGTCCGCTGTTGTGCACAGCGCTGGTGGGCAATCTGATGACCACCTCAGGAACGCGCCACACTACTCACAGGAAGACGTGGATAGGTCTTCAGATTTACTGGGCGTGTGTTGCGGGACATCAGAACCCGTGCGGCTATCGCCGCCACCGGGCACCTCGACCGCGCACGAACAGTCCGATCAGGCGGACAGGAGCGCGGTAACCGGGTTGTTCACGCGAGAGATTGTCCCGCGACCTGGGCAAAGCCGGCGGTCTAGCACAAACCGCTCGGACGGCAACTGTCTCAGACCATTGCACGCGGCGACTGATACGCGTTACCGTTGGTGTTAGCAAGCTGCTTGCAAGTGTTACCGCGGCGGCTTGTCCGGCGTTCTGGACAAAGGAGTCTGACCATGCCGTTAGCGAGTTCGGACAGCGCGCCCAGTGCGGGGTACATGCTCATCGACGACCGGTTCACCGTGGTGGCCGCGAAGTTCTTCGGGCTGTTCCGGCGCAAGCGACAGGGCGGTGGTGCGCTTGCGGTCTACCTGAACGGCGCGCCCGTGCTGGACATCTGGGCGGGCTGGGCGGACAACGACCGGCGGTGGCATGCCGACACGATGGCGCTGTCGTATTCGACCGGCAAGGGCGTCGCGGCGACGGTCGTGCACCGGCTGGCCGAGCGCGGTGTCCTCGATTACGACGCGCCGGTGGTGACCTACTGGCCGGAGTTCGCGGCGAATGGCAAGGCAGACATCACCGTTCGCGACGTGCTGAACCATCGCGCCGGATTGCAGCGCACCCGAGGACTGCTCGACGACCCGGCGGATCTGCTCGACCACGACGCCCTGGCCGCTGCCATCGCCGCCTCCGCGCCGGATCCGATGCGGCTGCGCGCGTCCGGGTATCACGGGCTCACCTTCGGCACGATCGTCGCGGAGATCGCGCAGCGGGCGACCGGGCGCACGTTCACCGAGCTGGTTCGCGCCGAACTGGCGGAACCGTTGGGTGACAACGACTTCTATTTCGGCGTCCCGCAGCATCAGCGCCATCGGCTGGCCAAGCTCTCGCCGCGGCTCGGCGTCGCGCGGGTGCCGTTCGATCGGATGATCGCGCCGTTCGCCTCGATGAAGGCGGTGCACTCGGCGCGCAGCGCGGTGTACGACGGGTGGGCCGATATGACGCTCGGCGACCAGCCCTACGACACGATGATGCCCGGCTGGAACGGCGTTTTCACGGCTCGGTCGCTGGCGAAGATGTACGGCGCGATCGCCAACGACGGCATGATCGGCCGTCGGCGCCTGCTGCGGCCGGAGACCACCCGATTGATCGCCGAAATGCCGCCGGGCAGCAGGTTCGACTATGTCCTCGGCGCCCCACCGCATTTCGCCCTCGGCTATCACCGCGGGATCGTCGGCACCAAGCTGACGCAGCAGGCGTTGGGGCACTTCGGGATCGGCGGCTCGGGCGGCATCGCGATGCCCAGGCTCGGTCTGTCGGTCGCGTTTGTCACCAATCACCTTGGTAACCATGCGATGTCACTGGGTGACGCGCGACTGCCGATACTGGCCATGCTCGCGCAGCGAGCTGCCCGCGGCCTGGAAGACACCGGCGAACTGTCGGATTCCCTCGACGCCGCGGTCGGCTGAGTCAACGCGCGAGTTTGCGCCAGCCACCGGCGCGGTTGTTCGCGATGATCTGCTCGAACATCGCGAGAAGCGGTGCGGCGGGAACCTTTTCGCCTTCTCGGACGGAGACGGTTCGCGCGGTCTTGTTGGCGTGGCCCGCGGTGATGATGCCGTCGGGGTCCGGCACGATGGCTCCGTCGTAGAGGAACACGTTGACGTGCGTTTTCGCCGCGAGCAGGGCGCAGATGTTGCCGTCGAGCACGAAGTACGGCTGCACGGTGCGCTTGATGGTCTCGACGACCGCCGGATCGGCGGCGTGCACCAGCTCGCGCACCTCCTGGCAGATTGCTTGCTGCCAGGCGGGCAGCGCGTCGATATAAGTGTCGACGCGCGGGTCGGCCTCGTAGGACATGCGCCGATCCAAACACAAAACGAACGGTCCGATGACCGTTTCTCGCCAGCCTGAGTACGATCGACCGTATGGACAGTGCACCCGACGCCTCGGTTCTGGCCCGGCGCGAGCCCGCCGAGATCACCGACAAGCGGCTGCTCCGCGGCGCGAAGACGCGGCAGACGGTGCTCAGGCACGCGGCGGATATCGCCTCGCTGGACGGCCTCGAGGGGTTGAGCTTCGGCAGGCTCGCCACCGATGCCGGACTGAGCAAAGCGGGCATCCAGACGCTGTTCAAGACCAAGGAAGCGCTGCAGCTGGCCGCCATCGACTATGCACGCGACCTGTTCGTCGACACGGTCGTCGAACCGGCCCGGCCCATACCGCACGGCGTCGCTCGACTGCGGGCGCTGATCGAGAACTGGCTGGCCTACATCGAGGGTCCCCTGTTCGCCGGCGGCTGCTTCTGGGTGGCGAACATGCCGGAGCAGGACAGCAGGCCCGGGCCGGTGCGCGATGCCCTGGTCCGCGATCGTCAGGCGTGGGTGCGCATCCTCGAGCGCGAACTGCGGCACGCGGTGACCGCGGGTGAAATCGCCGAGCTCGACGCGGAACTCGCCGCCTTTCAGATCGACGCCGTGCTCTGTGCGACCAACACGGCGCTGCGTCTCGACGACAAAGCGGCCATTCGCAGGGCCTGGCGCATCGTCGAGAGTTTCCTTATTTCACCCTGACCGCGGGCAGCCGGAACACCAGTACCGACACGGCGATCGCGAGCAGGCAGGTTGCGATAGAAGACATCGCAAAGGCGTGTCCCGCCGCGGCGCCGCCGTCCGTGCCGGGATGGAACGAGGCGAAGAAAACCGCGCCGATCACCGCGACGCCGAGCGCGCCACCCACCTGTTGCGCGGTCGACAGCGCGCCCGACGCGGTGCCGACGGAGTCCGGGCTGATGCCGGACAGCACCGTGCTGAGCAGCGGGGTGATGAGCAATCCGCCGCCGACGCTCTGCAGCATCAGCGTCGGAATCACCAGTGCCGGAGTGAGTTCCGGTCCATACAGCAGCACTACGGCGGTCGTCAGATAGCCGGTCGCCACCACGATCGAGCCGACTTCCAGTACGCGCCGACCGTATTTCGGCATGAGCCGACTGGCGACCATGCTGAAGACGAAGAATGTTGTCGCGGCGGGCGCGTACACCAAGCCCGCGCCCAGCGCGGACAGGCCGAGTCCCTCCTGCATCGAAATCGACAGTGCCAGATAGTAAGACGTCAGGAACGCGTACACGCACAGGACGAGGACGATGCCCACTGCGAACGAGCGCTGCGCGAACAGCGCCAGGTGCACCAGTGGGTCGCCACCCGCACGATCGACCCCTCGTTCGATCGCGACGAACACCCCGAACGTGGCCGCGCTTGCCGCGAAGCAGGCCCACGTCCACCATGGCCACCCGGCCTCGCGGCCCTGAATGAGCGGGAAGGTGAGCAGCACCAGCGCGGCACTCAGCGCGAGTACACCGGGCACGTCCAGCTTCCGTGCCCCCGCCGCGCGTGACTCCGGCACATATTTTGCGGCGAGCAAGATCGTTACCAGGCCGATGGGCACATTCACCCAGAACACCCCGCGCCACTGCGAACCGAACAGATCGGCGCCGATCAGCAATCCGCCGATGAGCTGACCGCCGATGGTCGCCAGGCCGATCACCACGCCGAGTACACCGAATACCCGATGCCTGCCGCGCTCGGGCACCAGCACCGCGATCATCGCGAAGACCTGCGGAACCATCAGTGCGGCACCGAGTCCCTGCACGACGCGCGCCGCGATCAACATGCCGGGATCCTGCGCGGCGGCGCACCCGATCGAGGACAGCGTGAACACGGCCGCGCCGAGGATGAAGATGTGCTTGCGCCCATACATGTCCGCGAAGCGGCCGCCGGTGATCATCAGTACCGCGTAGCTCAACTGGTAACCGGCCAGGATCCACTGGAGTTGCCCCTCGGAGGCGCCGAGGTCCGCGCGGATCGCCGGGCCCGCGACCACCACGATGTAGGAGTCGAGGATCGCCATGAACATGCCGATCATGACGACCGACACTGCGGTCCACGGCACGACGGCCGGACTCGTACCGACGGGTTGTCTCACATCCACCATGGTGGAGACAATACGGTCGTACGTATACTTATCGCAACCGGTATTGGGTCGCTCGAATTCGCCTCAGGCCGAAGGCTTGTGCGCCACCGCGAAGATTCGACGGAACGGGAACCAGGTGCTGCCGTCGGATTTGGCCGGGTAGGCCATCTGCAGGCGAGGCGCCAGCTCGGTGCGGAATTCGCGCCAGTCTTCGTCGTCCAGGGCGGCGCGAATCGGGCGCAGCGCGGTGCCGGATACCCACTCCAGCACAGGATCCGGGCCGGAGAGCCGCTGCAGGTAGGTGGTCTCCCACACGTCGACCTCGACGTCGTCGACCGCGAGAACCGTTGCGTACTCGGCGGGACTGGACACCGCGTCGGCACTGCGCAGTGCGATCTCGGCCAGCCGAGCCTGCCAGCGCGCCTCGGTGGCCAGCGCGCGGATCTCGCGATGCGACGGTGCGTCGAAGTTGCCCGGCACCTGCATGGCGAACCAGGCGCCCGGCGGCAGCGCGTCGAGCCAGTCCGCGAGCAGCGTCAGGTGATTCGGAACCCATTGCAGGACAGCGTTACTGACGACGACGTCGGTCTCGGCGTCCGGCGTCCAGTCGTTGACGTCGAGCACTCGGGCGTTGATTCCGCGCTCCTGCGCATCCTGGACCATCTCCAGCGAGGAATCGAGCGCGTCCAATTGCGCGTCCGGCCAACGTTCGGCGAGCACGCCGGTGAGATTGCCCGGCCCGCAGCCCAAATCCACTACGCGGCGCGGTTTTTCGGCATCGATCCGGCCGATCAGTTCGAAGAACGGGCGTGCCCGGTGATCAGCGAAGTCCAGATACTTCTTCGGATCCCACATACGAAACCCTTCTCGTAAACAGTACAAGCGTACTTAGTACGATTGTACTGTATGGCACTGTCGGCTCAGTGATGCCGCGCATGCCGAGCCGGTAAACCCTGCCCACATGTAAGAAACCGACCAGTTTGCTATGCTCAGCGGAGGGGTTGTCAGCACCCGCGGCAGGTGTCGCTCGGATCTTCGTTGCCGCTCGCTCGGTACCACTTGATCAATGTCGTTGCACGCAAGCCAGATACAGTGATCTGTATCGGAAAGGTGCGTGAATCATGACGGAACCCAAATTCGCGATCGGCGATCGAGTCCGCCACGTATCCATGGGTCACCACGGTGTCGTAGTCGCTGTCGACAGAGAACACTCCACAGCGCACGACGCCAACGACCTCAGCCTCAACCCGTCCGTCCGCGCCAGCCCTTGGTACAAGGTGACCTTGGAAGACGAGCAAGGCCAGCCGGTCGACAGCTACCTGTCCGAATCCCAACTGGACTCCGAATAGCCGCCTCTTCCATCCTGCCGCGCCGCAGCCTCGAATACGGAGTGGACGGTCGACCGACCAACCGCACGCGGTCTCCAGCGGGAAGGTGTGCGACGCGGGCACGAAGAGCGCGACGCCGACCACAGCTCTGGTCGACGCTGCCGACAAGTTCGAGTTCAAAACCTGGACAAGCGATCACGAGGAAATGATGTCGGCGCGCTCTCGGGCGATACCTGCACCAGTTCCCCATGATCGGTTGACCAGCAGCGTGCGGCTGGTCGGCTCAGCTGGGTCGCAACACCTTTGCCATCCTGTACTGGCGCCCGGGGCCACCCGAGCATCCGGCGTCGTCGAAACCGTTGCGCCGGTATAGCGCAACAGCGGGTTGGTTGTCGGGCGAGACCATGAGCAGTAGAACTTCGACACCTACCTGGATCGCCCATTGCTCGACCGCTTGCACCAGACGATCGCCGACGCCCCGGCCCCGCACCAGCCGACTGACCCACAGAGTTCCGAGCTCAGCAACGCCGTGCCGCGGGCCGGGAAAACCGCTCACCATCCCAACCGGTCGCCCATCGAGCACAGCAATCACATTGCACGACCCCGGGATGCTCAACCGAGCGCGCCAACGCCCCTCCCGATCACCATCGCCCTGCCAATCCGCGAGCTGCGACGAGAACGCATGCGGAGCGTCCGCAAGCGCGGCGAGCCGCAATTCTCGCCAAAGTTGCCAATCATCCGAACGCACCACCTGCACACCAATCACGATGCGAGAGTGCCCGCCGTCGAAGGCCAACACAATTGGTAATGCGCAGCTGGACAAGCGATCACGGGGAACTGGTGTCGGCGCGCTCTCGGGCGACGCCTGCACCGGTTCCCCCTTGATCGGTCGACTACAAAGGAGCGGCGTCCATGGGATCGACGCCGGTCCAGGAACGTGACCTGGAGGGGTTGTCGATCCCCCTGAAAAGGAGTGGCTCGGGGGTTTCGGGGCGGGCTAGGTTGCGCAGATGGCGGAGATCCACGGCCGGTGCGATGGTCGGTTCAGTGCAGTTGCGGAGGCTTTGGCGGTCTCGTTGGATAGCGACGATGTAGGTGCCTCGGCGGCGGTGTTTGTCGATGGTGAAGCGGTGGTTGATATTTGGGGTGGGTATGTCGACGCTGAACGCACGGTCGCGTGGGAGCGGGACACGATCGTCAATGTCTGGTCTACGAGTAAGACGATGGTGGCGTTGTGTGCGTTGATCTTGGCTGATCGGGGTGAGCTCGATTTGGATGCGCCGGTTTCCGAGTATTGGCCGGAGTTTGCGGCTGCGGGGAAACAGGATGCGCGGATAAGGCACCTGCTGGGTCATACTGCGGGGCTGCCGGTTTGGGATGCGCCGGTTACGGCGGCTGAGTTGTATTCGTGGTCGGCGGTCACGGGTCGGCTGGCCGCGCAGACGCCGCTGTGGGAGCCCGGCAGTGCGGGCGGGTATCACTCGATCACGTTCGGTTATCTGGTCGGTGAGGTTATCGCGCGGGTGAGTGGGCGCAGTGTTGGCAGGTTTTTTGCCGAGGAAGTGGCCGGGCCGCTGGGCGCGGACTTTCATATCGGGCTGGCTGCCGAGCACGATCAACGGGTGGCGAGGCTGATCGCCGCGCCCGAGGGAGATAAGCCTGAGGGGTTCGAGGTCGGGGTGTCCGATGCCAATACTGCGGCTTGGCGGCGGGCCGAGATACCCGCGATCAACGGGCATGGGAATGCCCGCTCCGTCGGCCTGGTGCAGTCTGTGCTGGCGTGTGGCGGCACCGTCGGCGGGGTTCGGTTGCTGTCGCCGGCAGGGTGTGAGCGCGTCTTCGAGGAGCAGTTCCGCGGGGTCGACCGGATTCTGCACCAATCGATTCGCTGGGGGCTCGGCTACCGCCTGGAGAATCGCACCTGCTCATGGGGCGGGTGGGGTGGGTCGCTGGTGCTCGTCGACTTCGACCGTCGAATGACGGTGTCGTATGTGATGAATCAGGTGCTGTGGGACGCGGGTTACGACCGGTCCCTCAGCATCCTGATGGCCGCGTACGAGGCGATCACCGACTGAGTTCAGGCGGCGATATGGGCTCGGAGGCGTTCGGCGAAGCTGCGGGCGGCCGCGAGGTCGGCGCCGTTGGGGCGGTTCTTCTTGATGCCGCCGACCGGCTTGAACGGGGCGAAGGTGTCGAATGCGCGGCAGGAGAAGGTGCCGGTGACCTCGAAACCCTTCTGCTCCAGCAGCTTTACCAGTGGGCGGGAGAAGCGTTGGAAACGCGCCTCGGGAAAACCGCTGGTGGCGAAGACGAAGGCCTTGCGTCGCGGTTCCTGCGGGAGAGACTCGACGAACTCGCGCAGCTGAGCGTGGAAGGCGCCCAAGAAGATTCCCGAGCCGAAGCCGACCAGGTCGTAGTCGGCGAGTTCGGCCGGATCGATCTGGTCGGGGGTGACGACTCGGGCCGAGAGGACATGGCCCATGATGTCGGCGATTCGTTTCGTGTTGCCATGGGATACCGAGGTGCACACGAGGATGGCCTTCATGACGATGCTCCTTCACGTTGGGAAGATCCGGTCATCCTCGGAGACACCGCTCGATCCGCGATCGTGACATCCGGACGGCTGTGGTCTCGATCACTTCCGCGGTATGCGATAACACGTTGCACGGTAACGGTTTTCATCAGAGGCCCCGGGGCCGGTCGAGGGGGCGCAGCACGTCGGCGGATTGCAGCTTTTCCGGATTGCGCACCGCGTACAGGCCGGTGATGCGCTCCCCGTCGATTTCGATCATCAGGACGGTATCGAGACTCCCGTCCGCATCGGACCGGAACAGGAGCGCGGGCAGCGCGTTGAAGCTGCCGAACTCAACGGCCATGTCCGCCATGCTGTTCTGGGCGAGCCCGATGATGAACTTGGCGACCGGCGCGGCACCGGTGACCGGGCGGCCCGCGACGATGACGCGGCCGCCGCCGTCCGAGATCTGGACGACGTCGGGTGCGAGTACGTCCATCAGGTTTTGCACCTCGCCGGTGCGTGCGGCCACCAGGAAGCGGCCGATCACCGCACGATTGGTCTCGGCGTCGGGCTGGAAGCGTTTGCGGCGGGCCTGCACGTGTTCGCGGGCCCGGTGCGCGATCTGGCGCACGGTCGCATCGCTCTTGCCGATCATCTCGGCGATCTCGACGAGGCTGTGGCCGAACACCTCGGACAGCACGAACACGGCCCGCTCGGTCGGACCGAGGGTCTCCAGCACGAGCAGCATCGCCATCGACACCGATTCGGCCAGCAGCACATCGTGGCTGGCGTCGTGTTCGGTGCGGATCGGTTCGGGCAGCCAGTTGCCCACGTAGTCCTCGCGGCGGCGGCGCGCGGACCGTAACTGGTTGAGCGCCTGTCGCGTAACGATCTGCACGAGGTAGGCGCGCGGATGCTCGACCTCGTCCTCGTCGATGTCGCGCCAGCGAAGGTAGCTGTCCTGCAACACATCCTCGGCGTCGGCGGCGCTGCCGAGAATCTCGTAGGCGATGGTGAACAGCAGCGGCCGGAACTGGTCGAACACGCTGGGCTCGGTCATCGGACCGCGATCGAGTTCGGCTCGGGCACTGTCGGAGTCGGGCCTGGCAGCCACCGGTAAGCGCGCGAGAACCGCATCGAGGCGACGGTGAAGCGGCACACCCGTTCCTTGACCACGGCGGCCACCCGCCCGGACAGGACGAACCCGCGAGCACTGTCGTCGCGGTGCGTGGCCTGAATGAATCCGTCACGTCGTCCGAGGCTGATCGCCTGACCGGCCAGGCCGAGTGACAGCGGTTCCGGGCGTTCTCCCCTGATCAACGCGAGCACCGTATCGGCGCCATGTGCGCCCATCGGTATCGCGGCCTGACAACTCATCCGCAAGTGCTCCCCCACATGTCGAGGTGGTGCGACGGCGTCCCCGACGCCGACGATCCGTCCATGATCAACACACACCAACGTATCGTCGGTGCGCAACCTGCCGTCCGCAGCCACCGGTAGGCCGCTGCGCAACGCCAGGTCCGGCACGCCGAACGAGCCGGCCCATACCGTGCAATCGCTGGGCAGCAGGCCGGTGTCGGTCACGACGCCATCGGGCCGGATTCCGGTGACCCGCACACCGGTACGCAGCCGCACACCGGCTTTCGCGAGCTTGCCTTCGATACTCGCCCGGCTCGACTCCGGCAGCCACCCGGCGACCGACTGCGAAACCAGCTCGACCACCAATGACGGGTATCGGTAGGCGATTTCGGCGGCGGTTTCGATCCCCGTCAGGCCGCCACCGATCACCACGACCCGCGCCCCCGCCGACAATCGAGGCAGTTGCCCGCGCAACGAGTCGGCGCCGGCCAGGTCGGCGATACTGCACGCGTATTCGGCCCCGGGCGGGCCTTGGGCGGCCGTACTGCCCACCGCGTACAGCAGATAGTCGAAATCGAGTGCGGCACCGTCATCGAGCCGAACCGAACGCGCAGCGATCTCATCCACCGTCGCCACCCGCAGGCGGACGTCGCGGTGCAGTAGCCCCCTTCGCTCCTGCACCGCGCTCGCCCCACCCGCCGCATGCTCGTGCAACCGAATCCGCTCCACGAACTCCGGCCGAGGATTGACCACCGTCACGCGCACGTCCGACTGTCCAACGGCGGCAAGCCGATTCGCAGCCATAACCCCCGCGTAACCCGCACCGACAACCACCACGTGTGTCACCGCCACCACCTCCGTCCAGCCCGACCCGACATCTCGAAGACACCGCCCGAACGACGACCGTGACAGCGGAGGAATGTGGCAACGATCACACCAGCGAGCGCGGAAGAGGGGGCTGCAAAACGAAATCGGCGCTGGCCGTAGCACCCAAAGGGTCCTGGACCAGCGCCGGAAACGCTCAATTCGTTGTCGGGGTGACAGGATTTGAACCTGCGACCCTCCGCTCCCAAAGCGGATGCGCTACCAAGCTGCGCTACACCCCGTTGTCCCTCGCGGCGGTTATCGGCCGCCGCCGAGGCTGAATTCCGTGTGGAGCGGGTGACGGGAATCGAACCCGCACCATCAGCTTGGAAGGCTGAGGTTCTACCATTGAACTACACCCGCAGGCAAACGACATCGATGGGATCGCCACGATGTCGCGTGCGTCCCGACTGTACCGAACCCTGCTTCGCAAATGCCAATCAGCCCCCCGCGCACGGGGATAGCGCAGGCGTGTGTTCGGTCGTCGGCGCGACGCCCTATGGTGAGTCTCGCACGCCAGTCGCCCCGGTCAGGGCGTGGCGCGCGGTGCAGAACTTAATGAAATTAAGAGGGATCTCTTCCTTGAAACTCGGGCGTGTCGGACCGGAAGCGGGGAGCATATGGGACGCGTGACGACTCCTGTCGGGGGGAGCCGTGGCCCACGGGGTGGCCACCAGTCACGCCCGACCGGTCGCGGAGAGGATGCCACCCATGGGGACATCACGACTCGCCGAAATCGCACTAGCAGGAAATTGCTCCGTGCTACCGACCGCCGGGTGTGCTTGTGGCAGGAAAATCCGGCTCCACACCACCACTGGGCAGAAGACCCGCAGACCCTCGGCTACTCACACCGCTACTTCGGCGCCGCGACCGGGCAGGCGGCCCAGCGGGCCGACCGCACGGCCACATCGCGTCGAGGCGTGGCGAGTGGCCGAGGGGACCCGCATGGCGCGACGCTACAGCGTGTCGCCAGCGCGTCTCGGCGCGACTTCTCAGCGAACGAAATCCGGGTGTAACGCCGACGCGATTCCAGCGATCTCATATCCGATCGCCATTCGCGAGGCATCGAGAACACGTTGCAAAACAGCGTTTTTTGATGCCGGGTGGCTTGCTAGGATCCTTTTTGCCGGACGGGGGTATCTGGAAAGGGGGCGGTGAGCGTGCGCCGAGCGAGGTGGACACAACCGCGTAGCAGTGCGAACGATCGGGGTGACGTCGGCACCTGTGTCAGCACAGGGCCTCTGGGTACCGACGCCACCTGCGCAGGGTGAGTTCGATGTCGATCGATATCGAGCCCCCTGTCGCCGCGATGGCCCGCGCCTGGGCCCGCGCGGTGTGCGCCGAGCCGGGTTCCGGCGCGGCGCCCCAACACCTGGAACCGGTACTCATCGAGATCGTCGAGCAACTGCTCACGCTCGCCAGGTCCGAGCCGTTCCCGGTGCCGCAAGCACGGCTGCTCGGCGCCAGGCTGTCCGAGGCGCCGTTCGACCGGATCCGGATGCTGGCGCAGGCCTCACGGTGGCTGCTCGGCTTCCCGTCCGGTGCGCCCGGTTCGCTCGTCGCCACCCGCTGGCCGTTCGTCGCCAGTCAGGCCATCGACAGCTATGCCCAGGCGCTGCAGGAGCGTGCACTGGCGCAGCAGGAGCAGAACCTGTCGGCCAAAGTGTCGCTGCGCGTGCAGGAGATCGCGGCGCTGCAACATCGACTCCGGCACGAGGCGACCCACGACGCACTCACCGACCTGGCCAACCGCACCCTGCTGCAGGACCGCGTCCGGCTGATGGCGACCGACCCGAACCGCGGCGTCGGGCTGCTGCTGATCGACCTGGACCGGTTCAAGCAGATCAACGACGGCTACGGGCACGCGATCGGCGACGAGGTACTGGTCGAATTGGCCAACCGCCTGCGCGAGGTGTGCGCGCCGGACACGGTGATCTGCCGGTACGGCGGCGACGAATTCGTGCTCGCCGTCAACCCGCCGCAGAACACCCTCGGCGATCTCGCCAGTCGGATCGTGTCGGCGCTGCGCGACCCGGTGTGGTCGACGGCCGGGCCGGTACCGGTGTCGGCGAGCGTCGGCACCGCCTTCAGCCCGCCCGGAAGCTCCTGCGATTTCAGCGATCTGCTGCGCCGGGCCGACCGCGCGATGTACTCGGCGAAGACGGCGGGCGGGCGACGGTTCGCGCTGGCCGACGAGCCCGCGATCGATGAGGCCGTCGCGGGTTGAGGAGATAGTCCGGCTGGCGAGCCCGGAAGAGATTCCGGGCCGCCGTGACCCGTGGTTGGACGAGTCGGGAACGCTGGACATGACTTCGGACGAGCCGGAGTGGGTTCAGCCCGGCTGACAGGTGGGGCACCAGAAGAGGTTTCGGGCCTCCATGACCGCGTGGGCGATCGGGGTGCCGCAGATGCGGCAGGGCGCGCCCTGGCGGCGGTAGACGTAGGTGCGGGGGCGGTCGGCGGCGTAGGACGGTTCGCCGTGGTCGTCCTCGGGGCGGACCACGACCATTTTGCCGACCCGGACGCCGACCTTCATCAACGCGACCAGGTCGACCCACATCGCGGCCCACTCGTCGGCGGACAGCGCGGTGCCGGGCCGGTGCGGCGAAATATGATGCCGGAACAGCAGTTCCGCACGATAGACGTTGCCGACGCCGGCGATCACCTGCTGGTCCATCAGCAAAGCGCCGATCGCTCTGCGCGAGCGTCGCATGCGCTGCCAGGCCCGGTCGGGGTCGGCGCCGCGGCGTAGCGGATCGGGACCGAGTCGATCGGTGAGCGCGGAAACCTCAGGGGCGCGCAGGACTTCGCAGGCGGTCGGCCCGCGCAGGTCGGTGCCGAAGCCGGGCTGTCCGTCCGGCGCGCCGAGCATCCGCATCCGCACCTGCCCGACCGGCTCCCCCATCGGCAGCTCGGATTCGGTGAACTTCCCGTACAGGCCGAGGTGCACGTGCACGATCAGACCCGAGTCGTAGTGGTGCAGTAGGTGTTTGCCCCATGCCTCGGCGCGCGTCAGCAGGTGTCCGTCGACGCGGGCAGCGCCCGCCGCGAACTTGCCCTGCGGGCTGGAGACGCGCACCACACCGCCCGCGAGGCGCTGCTGATGCAGCCTCGCGAGACGGTGCAGCGTATGCCCCTCAGGCACAGACGGTTACAGCTCAGTAAGCCGGAACCGCCGGGGCGACACCGGACTTCTCGTACTCGGCGAGGATGTCGATGCGCCGCTGGTGCCGGTCCTCGCCCGACCATTCGGTGCTGACGAACGCGTCGACGATGGCCAGCGCCTCCTCGGTGGAGTGCATGCGGCCGCCGATGCCTGCCAGCTGAGCGTTGTTGTGCTGCCGGGCCAGCTGGGCGGTCTCCACGCTCCAGGTCAGCGCGCAACGCGCGCCGGGCACCTTGTTCGCGGCGATCTGCTCACCGTTGCCGCTGCCGCCGAAGACCAGCCCGAGCGAGCCAGGGTCGGCGACGGTGCGGCGGGCCGCCTCGATGCAGAAGGCCGGGTAGTCGTCGAGCGCGTCGTACTCCAGGGCGCCGCAGTCGACCACCTCGTGGCCCGCCTTTTCCAGATGGTCCTTGACGTGATTCTTGAGTTCGAAACCGGCATGGTCGGCACCGAGGTATACGCGCATGGCTGGCATTCTGTCAGGCCCGTTTCCGGCTCGTGACGAAGGGGCACACGGCCCGATTAACACCGACGGCTGCTATCGCGAATCGAGAGATACCTCGCGAGTGTCCTGAGCCACAGCGTCGCTGTGGACGTGGCCGAGGAGCCGCATCCGCTTCCAGCAACTGAATAGAGTTCATTTCATGCAGCCGCACGAACCCCAGCCCCATCAGACGGGCCAGCACGTCGACCCGTATGCCTCGGCCGGGTGGGCACAGCCCCAGGATGCGTCCTACGGCTCCCCGCAGCCCTACGGCGCGCCGCCGCCCTACCCCGCTCCCCCGCAGTACGGCGCCTACCCTGGCGCTCCCGTCCCGCCGCCGCTGCCACCGCAGCAGCAGCCGCGTGGGCTGTCACCGTTCGGGCTGCCCGCCAGGCACAGCTGGGAGATCCCGATGCTCATCGTGGTCGTCCTGCTGACCGTCCTCGCGTACGCGATCGCGGTGCTGCTGCTGGCGACGGGCAATGTCGACCAGTACGTGCTGTTGCTGGTGTTCGCGCCGATCCTCATCTGGCTCGGTCGCGGCGTGCTCTATTCGACCCAGCGGGTGAACGGCGTCAAGATGTCGCCGACCCAGTTTCCGGAGGGGCACCGGATGGTGGTCGAGGCGGCCGCGCGGTTCGGCATGGCCAAGGTGCCCGACGCCTACGTGGTGCTCGGCAACGGCCAGATCAACGCGTTCGCCAGCGGGCACGGGTTCCGCCGCTTCGTCGTAGTCTACAGCGACCTGTTCGAGATCGGCGGCGCCGCAAGGGAACCCGATGCGCTGGCGTTCATCATCGGCCACGAGGTCGGGCACATCGCGGCGGGTCACGCCTCGTACTGGCGCCAGCTCGGCATGTTCCTCGTCCCGTTCCTGCCGTTCATCGGCAACTCGCTGATCCGCGCGCAGGAGTACACCGCCGACAACCACGGCTACTGCAATCGGCACACGGGTGCGCCCGCGGCGATGGGCACGCTGGCGGCGGGCAAGTACCTGAACACGCTGGTCGGCTTCGACGAGATGGCCGACCGGGCGGCGATGGAGAAGGGCCTGTTCATCTGGGTGGTCAACGCGATGTCGTCGCACCCGGTGCTGACCTGGCGGATGTGGGCGCTGCGCGACCGGAGCAGGCACGGCAAGCTGTGGTTGCGGCCCGCACCGCCCGCGGGCGCGATGCCGCCGCAGGGCGGCTACCCGGTTAGCTACCAGACTCCGGCGTTGCCGCCGAAAACCGCCTTTTAGCAAGCACCGAGTGCCGCGGGTCGAGCCCGCGGCACTCGCCGGCGGTCAGTCGAACTCGGGATCTTCGGTGCGAGTGCGCTTGAGCTCGAAGAAGTGCGGGTAGTCGGCCAGCGTGACCGACGCGTCCCACAGTTTGCCCGCCTGCTCGCCGCGCGGGATCCGGGACAGCACCGGACCGAAGAACGCGGTGCCGTTGATGTGGATCGTCGGCGTGCCGACATCGGGGCCGACCTTGTCCATGCCCGCGTGGTGGCTCTTGCGCAGCGCCTCGTCGTAGTCGGTGCTCTCGGCGGCCTTGGCCAGCTCGGCCGGCAGGCCGACCTCGGCGAGCGAATCGGCGATCACCGCGGCGAGGGACTCCTTGCGCGAGTCCCGCTTGTACTCTTCGCGGCGGTTGTGGATGCGGGTGCCCATCGCGGTGTAGAGCGGCAGCAGCACCTTGTCGCCGTGCTCCTGCGCGGCGGCGATGGCGACGCGGACCGGGCCCCAGCCGGTGTCCAGCAGTTCCTTGTACTGGTCGGGCAGGCCCTCTTTGTCCTCGTTCAGCACCGACAGGCTCATCACATGGAAGCGCGCCTCGATGTCGCGCACCTGCTCGACCTCGAGAATCCAGCGGGAGGTGATCCAACACCAGGGGCACAGCGGATCGAACCAGAAATCGGCAACATCTTTCGCGGAGCTCTTCTCACTCACGACGGGTCCTCTCGAATCGCATGCTCGACGGGCGGCGCTGAGCCCCGCCGCTATAGGGAACCAACCACCGCGACGACCGATTCGTTCCCATCCGGTGCCGCCGTTTTCCGGAGATGCCGAGGCCTGTCCCAGTAGGGTCTAGCGGCAGGAGTCCCGGTTCCCTCTCGACAAGGAGTCCAGATGAGTTCTGATCAGCGTTTCGTCATCGTCGGCGGCGGACTCGCCGCGGCAAAGCTGGCGGAAGCCTTGCGCGCCAATGACTTTCCCGGATCGGTGACGCTGATCGGCGCGGAGGAATGGCTGCCCTACGAGCGACCACCGCTGTCCAAGGAACATCTGGCGGGCAAGAAGCAACTGACCGAATTCACCACCCACCCCCGGCAGTGGTACCGCGACCACAACGTCAAGGTCCGGGTCGGCACGACCGTCGAAAACCTCGATCCGGCCGCGAAGACGATCTCGCTGCCGGACGGCTCCACGCTGCCCTACGACAAGCTGGCGCTGGCCACCGGGTCGACCCCGCGCACCCTGTCCATCCCCGGCGCCGACGCACCCAACGTGTACACGCTGCGCAATATCGAGGACTCCGACACCTTGATCGAGTACTTCGCGAGCGCGGCGCAAAGCATCGTGATCATCGGGGCGGGCTGGATCGGCCTGGAGGTCGCGGCGGCGGCCAGGGCCGCGGACCTCTCGGTGACCATCGTCGAGAACGCCGAACACCCGTTGCTCGCTTCGCTCGGGCAGGAGATGGGCGAGGTGTTCGCCGAGCTACATCGGTCGAACGGCGTCGACCTACGCCTCGGCGCGCAGGTCACCGAGATCACCACGACCGAAGGCATCGGGACCAGGCTGGCGACCGGGGTGAAACTCGCCGACGGCAGCGTCATCGAGGCCGAGGCGGTGCTGGTCGCGGTCGGCGCCCGGCCGAACGTCGAGCTGGCCACCGAGGCCGGGCTCGACGTCGACGGCGGGGTGCTCGTCGACGAGCACCTGGCCACCAGCAACCCGGACATCGTCGCCGTCGGCGACATCGCCGCGCAGCAGCATCCGGTGCTCGAGCGCCGAATTCGGGTGGAGCACTGGGCAAACGCGCTCAACCAGCCCGCGGTTGCGGCCGCGACCATGCTCGGCAAGCAGGCCAGCTACGACCGGCTGCCCTACTTCTTCACCGACCAGTACGACCTGGGCATGGAGTACACCGGCTACGCGGCACCCGGCGACTACGCGCGCGTGGTGACCCGCGGCGATGTGGCGAAACGCGAGTTCGTCGCGTTCTGGCTCGACGCGGACAACCGGGTGCTGGCAGGCATGAACGTGAACGTGTGGGACGTGACCGACCGGATCAAGGAACTGATCCTGGCCGGCGAACCCGTCGATCCCGAGGCGCTGGCGGACACCTCGAAACCGCTGTGACACAGGTCACTTCGAGAGCCGAGGTGATGTGTCGAAACGGCACGCTTGGTTCCGACCTCACCGTGAGAGCGTCACACAGGCGCGCCGACCGGTAGCCGGAAAAGAGAACCGATGAAATACATGCTGATGAAGACCTATCGGACGCCCGCCTTCTGCGACACACCGATCAACGAATGGTCCCCGCAGGAGATCCAGGCGCACATAGACTTCCAGCGCGCCCTCGGCGAGCAGTTGGCCAAGTCGGGTGAGCTGGTAGACGCGCAGGGGCTCACCGGCCCGACCGAGGCCCGCGTTGTCAGTTCCGACGGCCGCTCGGCGCCGGTGGTGACCGACGGACCGTTCCCGGAGACGAAAGAGTTCCTGGCCGGGTACTGGATCGTCGACGTGGAAAGCCCGGAGCGGGCCTACGAGATCGCCGGGCAAGCCTCGGCGGCACCGGGGCCGGGCGGTAAACCGATCGGCGAATACATCGAGGTACGGCCGGTGATGAGCGTCCCGGCCAGCGACCAGTGACCAACCGGCGAGTGGTGCCCGACGACACACCGCTCCCGGCGAGGGCCGAGGACCTGTTGCGCGAGTTGGCGCCACAGGTCCTCGGTGCGTTGGTGCGCCGGTTCGGCGATTTCGACACCGCCGAGGACGCGCTGCAGGAGGCGATGCTCGCGGCGGCGACCCAGTGGCCGGTGGACGGTCTCCCGGACAACCCGCGCGGCTGGCTGATTCAGGTGGCGCAGCGCCGGATGGCCGACGCGGTGCGCGGCGAGGTGGCCCGGCGGCGCAGGGAGACAACGGCATTCGATCGCGAAGTGCCCGACGCCATACCGGTCGACTACGACGACACGCTCGCCATGTTCTTCCTCTGCTGCCATCCCGCATTGTCCTCGGCCAGCGCCATCGCGCTCACGTTGCGGGCGGTGGGCGGGCTGACCACGGCCGAGATCGCGCACGCCTTCCTGCTGCCGGAAGCGACCATGGCGCAACGGATCACGCGGGCCAAGAAGAAACTGGCGACGATCGATCGGCCGTTCGCGCGGCCTGGCGATGCACCGCCGGGCAGGAGCGAAGCGACCCGGGATTCGGCAGAGCGGCGGGCTCGGCTCGGGACCGTGCTGCACGTGCTGTATCTGATCTTCAACGAAGGCAGTACGAGTACGTCCGGTCCGGATCTTCAACGCCCGGATGTGTCCGCCGAAGCGATTCGTCTTGCGCGCGCGCTACATCGGATGTTGCCCGACGACACCGAGGTCACCGGGTTGCTCGCGCTCATGCTGCTCACCGATTCCCGGCGCACGGCCCGCACCGGTGCGCGGGGTGAGCTGATTCCGCTCGCCGAGCAGAACCGGGCGCTGTGGGACCGCGAACAGATCACCGAAGGCGTCACGCTGACGACAAGCACTCTCGCACAAGGACTTACCGGGCCCTACCAGATCCAAGCGGCCATCGCGGTGCTGCACGCGCAGGCGACCAGCACCGAGGAGACCGACTGGACCAAGATCCTCGCGCTGTACGACCTACTCGAAAAGCTCTCGGACAACCCGATCGTCACGCTCAACCGCGCCGTCGCGATCGCGATGGTGCACGGACCCGAGGCCGGTCTCGAACTCGCTGCGACACTGGACGATCAACTATCCGGCAACCACCGGCTCGACGCCGTCCGCGGCCACTTACATGAAATGGCAGGCGATTTCGACGCGGCCATCACCTGCTACACCACCGCGGCAGGCCGCACGCCCAGCGCGCCCGAAAACCACTACCTCACGCTCCGCGCCGCTCAGCTCCGGCATCGGTGAGTCGCACTGTCTCCGGCGTTTGCCCGCCACGTGCCACTCGCCTATTCGCCCGTGGGGCAGACTGCATGGGGTGACGGATAAGACGAGTGCGGGGGTTTTGGTGTTTCGGCGCGGCGACGCGGGCGTCGAGGTGCTGATCGGGCACATGGGCGGCCCGTTCTTCGCGCGCAAGGACAACGGCGCGTGGTCCATCCCGAAGGGCGAGTACGAGCCGGAGCTGGAGGACGCGCGGGCGGCGGCCGGCCGCGAGTTCCACGAGGAGCTCGGACTGTTCGTGCCGCCCGGCGACTGGATTCCGCTCGGCGACGTGCGATACAGCAGCGGCAAGGGCAAGAAGACGCTGACCATCTGGGCCGTCGAGGGCGACCTCGATCCGGCCGAGGTGGTGCCGGGGCACTTCGAGATGGAGTGGCCGCCGCGCTCCGGACGGATGGCCAGCTTCCCGGAGATCGACCGGGCGGACTGGTTCGACCTGGCTACCGCGCACGACAAGCTCGGCGCGGGCCAGCGACCGTATCTGGATCGGCTGAACGACTACCTCGGCCAGGCCTGACCGCTACTGCGGCACACCGGTCCAGGCGCGGCCGGTGATGAGTTCGTAGGCCTCCAGATACTTCTGGCGGGTGGCCTCGACGATGTCGGCCGGAATCTCCGGGCCCGGGTACTCCTTGTTCCACCCGGTCGAGGTGGACCAGTCGCGGACGAACTGCTTGTCGAAAGAACGTTGCGGGCGGCCGGGTTCCCATTCGGCGGCCAACCAGAAGCGGGACGAGTCGGAGGTGAGCACCTCGTCGCCGAGGGTGAGAGTGTCGCCGTCCCAGCCGAATTCGACCTTGGTGTCGGCGACGATCACGCCGCGCTCGGTGGCGTGTTCAGCGCCGCGAGCGTACACGTGCAGGGTCAGGTCGCGCAGCTGTTCGGCGACCTCGCGGCCCTCCTGGTTCACCACGTCGGCGAACGTGATGGGCTCGTCGTGGCCCTCGGCGGCCTTGGTGGTCGGCGTGAAGATCGGCTCCGGCAGCTTGTCGCCCTCGCGGAGGCCGGGCGGCAGCGCGACACCGGACACCGAGCCCTCCCGCTGGTACTCCTTCAGCCCCGAACCGACCAGGTAGCCGCGGGCGATGCATTCGACCTGCACCATCTTCAGCGGCTTGACCCGAATGCCGCGGCCGGCGAACTCGGCGGGCACGTCGGTGGCCGATACCACATGGTTGGGCACGTCGGTGAAGTAGTCGAACCACCAGTTGGACAGCTGGGTCAGCAGCGCGCCCTTGTCCGGGATCGGCGTCGGCAGCACCACGTCGTAGACCGAAACCCGATCGGACGCGACGAGCAGCAGGGTGTCGCCGTCCTCGTACAGGTCGCGCACCTTGCCGGCGTGCACATGCTTCACTCCGCAGCTCCGATCATGGATAGGGTTGGTTCCACCAGGCAGTGTTCAATTCAAAAAACTCCCGCGCGGGCAACCTTACCCAGGTGGCATCGTGGGGAACGCCCGAGCTAGTTCTTCGAACCCGAAGGAGCCCTATGTCCGCACCGAACCTGACTCGCGACCAGGCGATCGAACGCGCGTCGACAGTGACGGTCGATAACTACCGCATCGACCTCGACCTGACCGACGGTGCGGGCAAACCGGGCGAGCAGACCTTCTTTTCCCGCAGCACGGTCACCTTCACCGCGACGCCGGGCGCGAGCACCTTCATCGATCTGGTGGCCCGTGGCGTGCGGTCGGCGGTGCTCAACGGCACCGCGCTCGACGTGTCCGGCTACGACGAGTCCACCGGAATCGCGCTGCCCGACCTGGCCGCGACCAACGAGCTGGTCGTCGAGGCCGACTGCGAGTACTCGCACACCGGCGAGGGACTGCACCGCTTCGTCGACCCGACCGACGACTCCGTCTACCTGTACTCCCAGTTCGAAACCGCCGACGCCAAGCGGATGTTCGCCTGCTTCGATCAGCCGGACCTGAAGGCGACGTTCGACATCAGCGTGACGGCCGCACCCGACTGGCAGGTCATCTCCAATAGCGCAGTCGTGGAAACCCTTGCGGCGGAACCGGGTAAGCACGTCTTCCGCAGCACGCCGAAGATGAGCACCTACCTGGTCGCGCTCATCGCGGGCCCGTACGCGCAGTGGACCGACGTCTACACCGACGAGCACGGCAGCATCCCGCTCGGCATCTACTGCCGCGCTTCGCTGGCCGAGCACATGGACGCCGAGCGGCTGTTCACCGAGACCAAGCAGGGCTTCGGCTTCTACCACAGCAACTTCGGCGTGCCGTACGCGTTCGGCAAGTACGACCAGTTGTTCGTGCCGGAGTTCAACGCCGGCGCGATGGAGAACGCGGGCGCGGTGACCTTCCTGGAGGACTACGTCTTCCGGTCCAAGGTGACCCGCGCGTCCTACGAGCGGCGCGCCGAGACGGTGCTGCACGAGATGGCGCACATGTGGTTCGGCGACCTGGTCACCATGAAGTGGTGGGACGACCTGTGGCTGAACGAGTCGTTCGCGACCTTCGCGTCCGTACTGTGCCAGGCCGAGGCGACCGAATACACCAGTGCCTGGACCACTTTCGCGAATGCGGAGAAGTCCTGGGCGTACCAGCAGGACCAGCTGCCGTCCACCCACCCGATCGCGGCGGACATCCCCGACCTGGCCGCGGTCGAGGTGAACTTCGACGGCATCACCTACGCCAAGGGCGCGAGCGTACTCAAGCAGCTCGTCGCCTACGTGGGTCTGGAGCCGTTCCTGGCCGGTCTGCGGGCCTACTTCGCCGATCACGCCTACGGCAACGCGACCTTCGACGATCTGCTCAATGCGCTCGAAAAGTCTTCCGGCCGTGACCTTTCCGGCTGGGGCACGCAGTGGCTCAAGACCACCGGGCTGAACACCCTGCGGCCGGACTTCGCGGTCGACGACGAGGGCAAGTTCACCTCGTTCGCCGTGGTGCAGGGTGGTGCCGAGCCCGGCGCGGGTGAGCGTCGTGTGCATCGGCTCGCGATCGGCGTGTACGACGACCAGGACGGAAAGCTGGTGCGCACCAAGCGCGTCGAGCTCGACGTCGAGGCCGCCGAGCGCACCGAAGTGGCCGAGCTGGTCGGTGTCGCGCGCGGAAAGTTCGTGCTGATCAACGACGACGACCTGACCTACTGCTCGGTGCGCCTGGACGCCGACTCGCTCGACGTGCTCGTCAACCGGATCGCCGATATCGCCGAGCCGCTGCCGCGCACCCTCGCCTGGTCGGCGGCCTGGGAGATGACCCGCCAAGCCGAGTTCCGGGCCCGCGACTTCCTCGCGCTGGTGCAGCGCGGCGTCGGCGCGGAATCGGAAATCAGTGTGGTGCAACGACTGCTGATGCAGGCGAACCTCTCGCTGCGCAGCTACGCCGACCCGGAGTGGGCGGCGAGCACCGGCTGGACCGTGTACGCGGACCGGCTGCTGGAGCTGGCCCGCGAGGCCGAGGCGGGCTCGGACCACCAGCTGGCCTTCGTCAACGCTCTCGCCGGCGCCAAGCTGTCCGCCTGGCACACCGAGGTGCTGCGCGAGCTGCTCGACGGCGACCCGGGCAAGGTCGGTCTCGGCGGCCTGGCGATCGACACCGACCTGCGCTGGCGCCTCGTGATCGCGCTGGCGGCGGCGGGCGAGATCGACGCCGACGGCATCGATACTCCGTTCATCGATCAGGAACTGGCCAAGGATCCGACGGCGGCGGGCAAGCGGCATGCCGCGACCGCGGCGACCGCCCGTCCGCAGGCCGAGGTGAAGGAACAGGCCTGGGCCAAGGTGGTCGGCGACGACTCGATCTCCAACATCACCACTCGCGCGATCATCGCGGGCTTCGCCCCGGCCGGTCAGTGCGAACTGTTGACGTCGTATGTCGATCGGTACTTCGCGGAGGTGCCCAGCGTGTGGGAGCGTCGCTCCAGCGAGGTGGCGCAGACCATGGTCGTCGGGCTCTACCCGGGGTGGGCCATCAGTGACGACGCGGTTGCCAGCGCCGACAAGTTCCTGGGCGGAGATCACCCGCCGGCCTTGCGCCGCTTGGTGATCGAGGGCAAGGCGGGCGTCGAACGCGCCCTCCGCGCTCGGGCGCACGACGGGAAGTAACCACCGGTACAGACCGACCGAAGGCGACCTTCATCCCCCGAGACGGGGCGAAGGTCGCCTTCGGTCATGTCTGCGGAGGTCGCCGGTACTCCGGAATCAGCGGAACTTGTCGGTATTCGCCGCGGCCCACTGGGCGAAGGTGGTGGCGGGAGCGCCGGTGAGGTCGGCGATGGTGGTGGTCGGCTCGGGACGCCAGCCGACCATCGAGCCGGTCATTTCTACGTACCACTCGGCGGTGTCCATGGTTCGCGCGAAGATCTGGACCGCCTCGTCGGCGGGGACCTGCCGGACGGTGAGAGTGCGGCCGAGGGCGGTGCCGATCTGGGTGATGCGGTCGGCTCGGGTGAGTACTTCCGGGCCGGTGAGTTCATAGGTCTGGCCGTTGTGGCCTTCGGAGAGTAGAACTTTCGCGGCAACACGGGCGATGTCGCCCATGGCGATCGGGACGCTCTCGACCTCCGGGTACGGGTCGCGGATCTCGTCGGACGCGCGGATCTGTTCGGCCCAGACTGTGGCGTTGTCCAGAAAGTCACCGGCGAACAGGTGCGTCCATTCCAGCCCGGATTTCTCGACCGCCTGCGCGATCGGCGTCCAATGCGCCTCGCCGGACAGATCGACGATGTGCCGGATGCCCGCCTGCTTCGCCAGCGAGATGACCTCGTCGATGGTCTCCAGCATCGGCGCGAGATACATCCGGTCCACGCCCTCGAACGCGGCGGGCAGTGACGACACCCGGCCCAGGTAGCCCTCGGCGATCTCGACGCCCGCGGGCAGCGCGGCTCGCTCCGGATGGTTGGTCAGTGCTCTGACATCGTCGGCACCGCCCGCGAGCAGGTGGTCGACGACCATACGTCCGATGTTCCCGGTTGCTCCTGTCACAAGAATTTTCACCCCACCACCGTCCTTGTTTCGCGCGAACGGCGACAACCCCCAAATGTGGTGCTAGCGAACAGAAAATTTTCCGCGTCTAGCCGGATAGCGACCCGCAAACGCCACCGGCGCGCTCACCCGCATGGGTGAGCGCGCCGGAAGCATTGCTCGTGACTCCGCCGCGTGGGCGGAAGGCGTCAGCGGCCGATCGCTGCGGCCATCACGCGGACTGCGGAAACCAGGCCGTCGATCAGCTGGCCCTGCCGGAACGAGCTGGACGCGGCGGTGACGCCGAGCTGGCAGACCCGGTCGTTCGCACGGTCGGCGACGTCGCGGCCGGAGCGCACCTCGATCGCCTTGTCGTTGGGCGAGACGGCGATGAGCACCGAACGCGCCGCCTCGGGGGTCGACGGGAAGATCGCGTCCACACCCGCGGCCGGATCGGCGCCGAGATCGCCGATGTAGACGTTGAACCGCACCTTGGTCGCGCGAGTCGCCTCGGTCAGCACGTTGTCCATGGCGAGCCGCTCGTCATCGCTGAACGGGGCCTCCCGGAACACATCGCCGGCCTCGTGCACGCCGGAGACGCGTCCGCTGGTGGTGACCACATACCCGTGCGGCAGGTCGGCTTCGACCACCGCGGGCCACTTAGAACTTGCCACTTGCCCGGCCTCCGATCAGCTCCGCCTGAGTGGCCTCGATCGCCGCATGATGACCATGCGACGACTCGGCCGAATGATGACCGGTCGAGGTCACCTCGTCGGTCGCACTCCACAGCACCGGCTCCGACGTCCACTGCTGACCGAGGTCGTAGTGGGCGGGCTTCGAACCGGCGAGTGGCTTACCGAGATACGTCAATCCGGCGATCGCGCCGTATATCACCAGCGGGATGCCGAGGAAGACCAGCACAGTCTCGAGAATGCTCACGGTCCAACGGTAGACGATGCTGTGTAGTAGTTCCTCTTCTGGTCACACTCACTGTGCTTCGTGTCGAGTCAGACCAGCCAGGCGGCGGCGTTCGGCGGCAGTTGACCGCCCTCCAGCGGCGCGCTGGCCAGCAGCACATCGCCGGGCGGCAGCTGGGTGGGCGCCTTCGACGCGTTCAGCACGCAGACCAGGCCGCCCTCGCGGCGGAAGGCGAGACAGCCGAGCGGGCTGCCGTACCACTCGATCCGCATGCCGCTGAATTCCGGTCGCAGGCTACGCAATTCGATGGCC
Source organism: Nocardia sp. NPDC046473 (assembly GCF_040645995.1). Lineage (NCBI taxonomy): Bacteria > Bacillati > Actinomycetota > Actinomycetes > Mycobacteriales > Nocardiaceae > Nocardia > Nocardia sp. NPDC046473. Next base: position 257,808 of record NZ_JBEYZJ010000014.1, on the reverse strand, counting down.
ATCCGATACAGCGAGAGGGTGGAGCCGAGCTCCTCGAGTTGCGCTTCGACGGTGCGGACGGCCCAGTCTGCGGGCATCGGCAGCCACGGTGTGCCGGTGGTGAAGCCGAACGGCGGTGCGGTGCCCTCCCACGGGAGCGGTACCCGGCAGCCGTCGCGACCGCGTTCGGTGTGCCCGGAGCGCTCCCAGGCCGGGTCCTGCAGCACCGCGTCGGGGAGGTCATCCACGTTGGGCAGGCCCAATTCCGCGCCGTTGTAGATGAATACCGAGCCGGGCAGTGCCAGCTCCAGCAGTATCATCGCACGGGCCCGGTCCTCCCCTACCGCGCCGTCACCGTAGCGGGTGACCTCCCGCTTGATGTCGTGGTTGGACAGCGTCCAGGTGGGCGAGGCGGCGACCGGTGCGACCGCGGCGAGGGAGTTGTCGATCGCCGCGCGCACGTCGTCGGCGTCGAAATCGGTTTGCGCCAGCCGGAAATTGAAGGCCAGGTGCAGTTCGTCGGCGCGCAGGTACTCGCCGAACCGGACGTTGTCGTTGACCCACACCTCGCCGATCGACACCGCGTCCGGGTAGTCGTCGAGCACCTTGCGAATGCGGCGGTGGATCTCGTGCACGGCGGGGTTGTTGAAGCGCAGATCGTCGTCGTCGTTGGCGAGCAGGGCGGTCTTGACCTCCGCCATGTCGGGCAGGCCCGCCGGTTTCGCCATGCCGTGCGCCACGTCGAGGCGGAATCCGTCGACGCCGCGATCGAGCCAGAACCGCAGCGTCTTCTCGAAATCGGCAGCTACCTCGGGGTTTTCCCAGTTCAGGTCGGGCTGTTCGGGGGCGAAGATGTGCAGGTACCACTGGCCCGGCGTGCCGTCGGGTTCGGTGACCCTGGTCCAGGCGGGACCGCCGAAGATGCTCGGCCAGTTGTTCGGTGGCGCGTCGCCGCCGGGGCCGCGACCATCACGGAAGAGGTAGCGGGCGCGTTCCGGGCTGTCCGGACCGGCCTCCAGCGCCGCGAGGAACCAGGGGTGTTCGCTGCTGGTGTGGTTCGGCACCAGATCCATCGTGATCTTGATGTTGCGGTAGTGCGCCTCGGCGATCAGCTCGTCCATCGCGGCGAGCCCGCCGAAGAGCGGGTCGATATCGCGGGGGTCGGCGACGTCGTAGCCGCCGTCGGCCATCGGTGAGGTCATCACCGGACACACCCACAGTGCGTCGATGCCGAGCAGCTCGAGGTAGCCGAGCTTGTCGCGGACGCCCCCGAGGTCACCGACTCCGTCGCCGTCGGAATCCGCGAAGGATCTGGGATAAACCTGGTAGAACACGGCCGACCGCCACCATGGTTGCGTGGTGCGATCCACCGGCACCGGTACGGCGGGTGTATCAGTCACATACGTAATAGTGCCAAAGTTTTGCGGCAAAAACTCTTAGGCGGAGCACCGATCTCGACTTGGGGCAAACTGCCAGCGTCTGCCGGGACGCGCCGAAAACCCTCGGCCCGACTCGGTTCTCGACCGAAACGCCCTCACCAGGGGGCGTTCATCAGCGAATTCGCCGCCATCTCCAGGTAGTCCAGCAACGCCTTGCGATGCTCGTCATCGAGTAGCTCCGGCTCGATCTCCGCCACGGCGATTCGCATGCAACGCAACCACGCGTCGCGCTCCAGCGGACCGATGGTGAACGGGTTGTGCCGCATCCGCAGCCGCGGGTGGCCGCGCTCCTCGCCGTAGGTGCGCGGGCCGCCCCAATACTGCTCGAGGAACATGCGCAGCCTGCGCTCGGCCGGGCCGAGATCCTCCTCGGGGTAGAGCGGGCGTAGCACCTCGTCGGTCGCCACCTCGCGGTAGAACGCCGCGACGATCCGCCGGAACGTGTCCGCCCCGCCGACCGCCTCGTAGAACGACGCTGTCGTCTGTTCCGCCGAAGCCGCTGCTGTCTGCTCGCCCGAAGTCATAGACCCTCTCGATTCGCTGGATGCGCCGACGTCCATTGTGCCCGCGCTCGGCATCGGCAGCCCACACCGCGGTTTTCCGCGGCAGTAAATCGCGGGCCGGCGGCTCTTCAGCCACAGTTAACCGGACATTGTTGAAAATCACCGTGCAATAGCCGTCGTTCCATGGTCAACTGGGTGGCAATCTCTGCCGAGCTAACAGCATGATCCTGCCAATCATGAAATTGAGGTCCAGATGAAGCAGCGGCACAGCGCCAGGTCACACGAGGCGCGGACACACCGACAACTCCAGCCCGCCGACGTCCACAATCGTGGCTCGGGGGCTACTCCGCTGCATATCCTGTCCGATCATTATCCGGGCGCGCATCACGGTCATCCCGATCATGCGCACCGCTCAGCATCGCCGCCCAGTGAGACTCCGAGCTGGTTGAAGCGCCGGGTGCTGCTTCTGAACGCCACCTACGAGCCGCTTACCGCCTTGTCCGCGCGGCGCGCGATCGTCCTGCTCATCTGCGATAAAGCCGACACCGTCCATCACGACGCCGAAGGCCCGGTCGTCCATTCCGCCGAAGCCGCCGTCGCCATTCCCTCGGTGATCCGCCTGCGCACCTATGTCCACGTGCCGTATCGGGCCCGCGTCCCGATGACCCGTGCCGCCCTCATGCACCGTGACCGCTATCGCTGCGGATACTGCGGTGGCAAGGCGGAGACCATCGACCACGTCATCCCGCGCAGCCGCGGCGGCGAACACTCCTGGGAGAACTGCGTCGCCAGCTGCGCGCCGTGCAATCACCGCAAGGCCGACAAGATGCTGAGCGAACTGGGCTGGACCCTGCGCTCACCGCTCGTCTCACCGAAGGGGCCGCACTGGCGGCTGCTGTCCACGACGGCCGACCTGGATCCGATCTGGTTGCAGTACCTCGGCGAAGGCGCCGCCTGACTCACGTGTACTCGATCACCAGGGTTGCCCACGTGGCCGGCTCGAGTGCCTCGAAGACGTGCGGGAGATCGCCCGGGTAGGAGATGTAATCGCCCGGGCCCAGTTCGACGGGTTCGTCGATCAAGCCGACTTTCGCGCGTCCGCTCGCGAGGAGGACGTGCTCGAATACGCCCGGGATGTGCGGGTCCGAGCGGCGCGCGTGGCCCGGTTCGGCGGTGATCCGGAACAGGTCGCGGCGGGAGTTGGGCGGGCTGGCCGCCAGCAGGGTTGCGCGGTAATCGGATTCCGCCGCGGCGACGACCGGGCCCTCGCCCGCGCGGATCACCTGGACGGCCGGGCGCGGTGGGTCGAGCAGGCCGGAGAAGGGCATGTCCAGGGCGACGCACAGGGCCCAGAGGGTTTCCAGGCTCGGATTGCCGGTGCCCGATTCCAGTTGGGAGAGGGTGGATTTCGCGATGCCCGCGCGGTGCGCCACTTCGGTGAGCGAGAGGCCGGCGCGGGTGCGTTCGCGGCGGAGGGCAGCGGCGATCACCGCCTGGGGTGTGCCCGTCGGCGAGTCCTGCTGTGCCACTTGTCCTCCCATCGTGTGGTCTGCCACTCAACAGGAAACCATATTGACGGATCGGGTCGCGATGTTCACCATAAGCTACATGCGTTCGATATGGCGAACACTCGGACGGGATACGTTCTCCGGGATCGTGGCGGTGTGCCTGGCGGTTTTTGTGATCGGTGTGTCGTACGGCGCGACCGCGGTCACCACCGGTCTGCCTGCATGGCTGCCGATTGTGCTCGGCGTGGTGGTGCTCGCCGGGGGTGCGGAGTTTCTGTTCATCGGGATCATCGCGGCCGGCGGTAGTCCGATCGCGGCGCTGCTGGCCGGGCTGGTGGTCAATGCTCGGCATCTGCCGTACGGGTTGTCGGTGCCGGAGGTGGTCGGCACCGGGTGGCGGCGGTTTCTCGGTGTGCATTTGATGAACGACGAGTCGGTGGCGATGTCGCTGGCCCAGTCCACTGCCGAACGCAAACGAGCTGCCTACTGGGCGTGCGGTTTTGGTGTGCTGCTCGCCTGGCCGGGAGGCGCCGTGCTCGGTGTGCTGGTCGGAACCTTCGTGCCCGACACGTCGGCGTTCGGACTGGACGCGGTGTTTCCCGCAGTACTGCTCGCGCTGATCGTTCCCGCGCTGCGGGACACCGCGACGTTGCGCGCGGCCGCGGTCGGCGCTGCCGCGGCGGTGGCCAGCGCGCCATTCTTGCCCGCGGGAATGCCTGTGCTGGTGGCGCTTTCGGGATTGCTCTGCATCGGTCGATATCGGGAAAAGAAAGATATCGCCGAACCTGCTGTGCCAGTGGCAGTTACGAATCGCGAACTGAACGCTGTCGAATCAGGTGTCGAATGATATTGGTCGCCAGCATGATCGCCCTTGCCTTGGGAACCTACGCATTTCGTTGGTCCGGTCCAGCATTGCGCGATCGTATTCGCTTCCCACCCCGCACAATTCGGTTATTGGAAGTCGGCGCCGTCGTCCTGATCGCCGCATTGGTAGCCGTCACCACCCTGCCAACCGCCTCCGGGGAGTTCGGATTCGCCCTCCCCGCAGGCGTTCTCGTCGCCGCCGTGCTGGCGTGGCGCAAACAACCTATCCTCGTCGTGATCCTGGCCGCCGCCGCGACCACCGCCCTACTGCGCCTGCTAGGCCTCCCCTGACCCAGCGATCCGCTGACCGCAGTCGTTCAAGGTTTGCGCCCCACACCTGCCCAGATCCAGGCGGGTCCGGCATCGGGATCGACCTCGTACAGCGACTCCTCGGCGAGTTCGGGATGCCAGTCCTCGAGCGTGACCACGCCCGGCTCCACGATTTCGGTTCCGGCGAACAGCTTTTCGATCTCGGCGCGGGTCCGCGGGACCATGGCTATACCGGCGCGTTCGCAGGCATCCACAGCCTGCGCCGTGGCCGTCGGATTGAAATCCGCGGTGGGGTGACTGATCGTCAGGCTGCTGCCGGCGGGCACCGCCTCCAGTAGCCGCGCGATGATGCCCTGCGGATCGTCCGAATCGCGGAAATACATCATGATCAAGGTCAGTGTGATGGCGACCGGTTGATCGAGATCGAGCGTGGCGGTGATGGCCGGGTCGGCCAGAATCGACTCGGGATCGTGCAGATCGGCGTGGATGAACGCGGTCTTGCCCGCCTTGGCACTTGCCATCACCGCGCGGGCGTGGGCGAGCACGAGCGGATCCTTGTCCACGTAGACGATGCGGGCCGCCGGATCCACGTCCTGGGCCACCTCATGGGTATTGCGGGCGGTCGGCAGCCCGGTGCCGATGTCCAGGAACTGGGTGATACCCAGTTCGGTCATCGCATACCGCACGGCGCGACCGAGGAAGGCGCGGTTGTGCCGAACCATCGTGCGGATGGTGGGGACGTACGAGGCGATCCGGTCGCCGAGCGCGCGATCGACCGGGTAGTTGTCCGCACCACCGAGCCAGTAATCGTAGAAACGAGCCTCATGCGGTTTGGTCGTATCGATGGTGACCGGCAAACGCGGACCTGACCGACCGTGAGTATCCGACATGATGCTCCTTTCTTCGGGGCGGCCGCACAGGAATCTGCCAACCTCACCACATCAATGTGTCTCCGACACATAGCGACCCGCCAGAACGTACTGCGCCAGCATATTCCGGGGACTCCGCCCTCCGCCGCGAATCCGAGCCGAAATGGAACGCGCGCCGACGCCTCGGGTAGGCCGATGTGGGCGGGGAACATCACCGAACACGCTCATTGATGCGTCGGTCGAGGTGACTGAGGGCCAGCAGCGTGAAAATGTCGGCAAGGATCGGAATGGTGAAGCGCAGCGGTCGCGGCCCTATCGAATCGGAGATGGCGGCGATGCTGCCGTCATCACGCTGGCAGGACAGCAGGTAGGTCGCCGCGCGCGCGGCCGGTGCCGGGTCGTCCTGGCGGCACACGGCGATGAGGGCGTAGGCGGTACTGATCGGGTCGCTGGTTTCCCCGTGTTGCTGGCCCCAGCCGCCGTCGGCGTTCTGCCCGTCCAGCACGAGGGTCATGATTCGTTTGGTCAGCTGCCGCAGGTATGCGGGCTGGTGGCCAGGATTGCGGGTGCTGGCGAGCAGTGCGCGAAAGACGGTGTGCAGGCGGCTGCTCGACCAGTCCGGCGGGAAGGACCCGTCCTCGCGTTGCTGGCCGGCCAGGTACTCGAGCCCGGAGATGATGGCCGCGTGGTGGCGTTGCCACTTCGGGGTGAGCGCGTCGACGGCGGCGGCGGTCATGCAGGCTTCCGACGCGGCACCGGCGATGTAGGTGGGGAATCCACCGTCGGGGTTGCGGACCGCCATCAGTGATTGCTCGCCCCGGCGAATCGGTTCGCGGTACCTGACCGGGTCGAGGGTGCCCAGGAACTGGATGGCGACCGAGGTGTCATCGACGTCGGTTTGAAAGGCCAGGTCGGTGTAGGACCAGCCGCCGCCGGGCTGCTGCTGGGACACCAGGTGCCCGGCGACGGAGTGCAGGACATCGCGCGGAGCCCGGGCGGCGGCGAGGGCGACACCGGCGGTGGCGGTGCACCAGGTGTCGGTGTTGGCGACGAACGGCAACCCACCGTCGTCCCGCTGATGGGCCATGGCCTTGGTTACCCCCTCGGTCACGACGTGCTCGGTGTGCGGGAGGCGGTGCAGGGCGTGCAGCGCCCACAGGTGGATGAGGACGTTGTCCTCCCAGACCTGGCTCTGGCGTTGGGTTTCCAGCAGAATCCGCACGTCCTCGTCGCTGATCTGGTCGTGCCGGTCCGCGGCGTCGGCGAGAACTATCTTCACGGCGGTGACCTGCACTATTGCCCAACAGTGCAAGCCGGTCAGGTCGAAGGCGCCCGGGTCCAGCGGGCGCCAGGGTAGTAGGTCGTATAAGGCGAAGGTCGCATCCAACATGGCGTGTTTGCGAGCGCCGGTGAAGCCGGGTGCGCGAGCGAGGAACACCTCCGCCAGTCCCGCGGTGGGACCTGCGGTCGCGGAGCGGGTCAGGGCTAGATCGACGAGGATGCGATCCAGTGGGTCCGTCGTGGCCACCGCGCGCAGATAGTCGACGAGGCGAGTCCGTCGCTGGGGCTGCAGACCGGTCCGCTCCAGCAGGTTCAGCGCCAGCACGGACTCCAGCACTCGGCTGTGACAGGGGTCGCGGACCGCGCCGTCGGGACCGACGCGCGCCGTCAGCCGGGATCGCAGGCGCGCGGTCGCGGGGGCCAGTAGCGGCGGGAAAAGTTCAGGGGCCCAGCTGGTCTGGGCATGGGTGAGTGCTGCGGGTCGCATGGGCAGTCTTTCGGATGTTCGAGGTCGGTGCGTCGCGCGCCGTCGCCGCACTTGCCGCGCTGTCAGGGGATACCTCAACATGCTCCTCCCGCAACGGAACTGACGCACCGAAAAGACGATCTTGCTGCGCGACGAGCGCCGGTGATCGCAATTGGCCTGCCCGAAGGCATTTTCCACACATAGCGGCAGCGCCGAGACTCGGCCTTCGCGGCTAGGTCAGCTCGGGGACAGGGAGATGCTGCCCGCGCGGCGGCGGGCCACCGAGCCATAGCGGGCGTCTATCCGGAGCCAGGTGTTGGTGGCTCGGACGCGGACGATTTCGGTGGGGAGGATGCGGCGAGAGTCGGCCTTGTCACCGGAGTGCGGAATGAAATCCATTGCGGTGAGGGCGAATACGACACGCATCGGAACCTGGACCTGGGTGTCGGCGCCGGAGACGGTGAGCACGGTCTGGTCGAGCAGAGACGCGGGCGGGCCGTGGCTGCTGCCGTGTTCCTTGGCCAATTGGGCACCCTGTTCGGCGAGTTCGACCAGGGTGCGGGCGGGCACATCGTCGATGTGCACAAAACCGTCAACCGGGGGTAGCGCGCCGCGCCATGCGGAATCCATCGAATAGCCGAGATCGATGGGCAAGCCGGCGCCGAGCCCGACCAGCACCATGTCGGCGCCGACGGTGACGTCGTCGACGCCGAGCTCACCGACGATGGTGCGGACCGCGAGCGCCTCGAAACCCGTTGCCACCCAGGCGGCGACGTACCGGTCCCCGCGGCGGCGGATACGTACCACCGCCGCGGGGTCCAGCCGCACCGCCCGAGTCAGGAACGTCGCGAGGTTCTCCCGCTCCGCCGGATCGGACACGTGCAATACGCGTTGTTCTGCCATCACGGCTGTGCTGCCGTTCTCGACCAGCGACTACCGATGCGGATCAGTCCAGCCACTCGGCCAGATAGTCGCGTTCGGCCTCGGTGAGCCTGCGCAGGCGCTGCCCGGACATGTCGAACGCGGCGATCTGGGTGGAGGCGATCACCGCAGCGGGCGAGTCCGGTGCCGCACCCGCGGCCCGCACCTCGTAGCCGATGGTGAAGTCGACCGCCCGCAACTGTTCGATCCACATCGCGATATCGAGCGGTGTGTCCTCGTGCCTGAGCTGCCCGCGATAGCGCACCCGAAGGTCGGCCAGCACACAACCGGTGCCGAGTGCGGCGGTCGGCCGACCCGGCTCGAGCAGCCACGGGATGCGCGCCTCCTCCAGCAGGGTCACCATGCGGGCATGGTTCACATGCTGGAAAGCATCCATGTCCGACCACCTGACCTCGACCTGGGTGTGAAAACGCTTGGGCAGCACGACATTGCCGCCCTTCGCCTTCCCGCTACCATGCAACGAGCTGGTCAACGTGGTACCTCCGATTGGGCGCCCACCCCACTCACCATGCTTCGCACTTGCCGCGCAGCAACCGACAGCGTGGCGAGATCGTGGGTTCCGGACTCGAACAACTCCGACAGTGCGGCCCGGGCACGCCCGAGCCGAGACTGGTTCTTCGACTCCCAGTATGCAATCTTCTCGTCCGCGCTCTCCTCCGGGTCACCCGCGGAGAGCACATCGAGGGTCAGCGAGCGCAGCGACGAGTACATATCGTCGCGCAGCGCGAGCCGAGCCAGCGAGTGCCAGCGGTCGCCCCGTTCGAGGTGGCTCACCGCCTGGAGCAGCCAATCGATCTTGAGGTGCTCGTTGAGCGCGTAGTAGAGCGACCCGACCTCGTCACCGTCGCGATCGGTGATGTCGGCGATGTCCACGATGTCGAGCAGCGGGAACAGGTTGAGCAGCCCGAACACCTCGGTGGCCAGGTCGGTCGGCGCACCGCGGGCGATGAGCTCGGCCGACTGATCGGTGAGCGTCGCGACGTGATGTCCGCGCAGCCAGCCCGGCACCTTCGGCGCCAGCGCCTGCACATCCTGGCAGTACCGGTTGATCTCCGCGCCGACCGCGATCGGCTGCGGCCGGTTGCTCAGGAACCAGCGCGAGGCCCGGTCCAGTGTCCGTTTGGTCTCCAGTTCCAGCAGGTCACGCACCGCGGTGGCGGCGTCGGCCGCGCGGATCCGCGCCCACATCTCCGGCAGCCCGAAGATCTCGGTGGCCGCCGCGAACGCACGCACCGAGTCGGTGGGCGTCGCGCCGGTCTCCTCGCTCAACCGGTGCGCGTAGGTGATGCCGCCGTAGTCGACCATCTCGTTCACGATCATCGTGGTGAGGATTTCCCGGCGCAGCCGGTGCTTCTTGATCGCGGCGCCGAACCGCTCCCGCAACGGTGTCGGGAAGTAGTCGGGCAGCCGGGTGACGAAGAAGGAGCTGTCCGGCAGATCCGTGTCGAGCAGGTCGGCCTTGAGCGAAAGCTTCACGTGCGCCATGAGATTGGCGAGTTCCGGCGACGTGAGTCCCGCGCCCTCCTCCAGCATGCGCTTGAGCTGCGCCTCCGAGGGCAGGGCCTCCAACTCCCGGTCGAGGCCGCGGCGCGCTTCCAGATCGTCGATGAGCCGCATGTGCACGTTCAGCATCTGCGGTGCGTCGGTGCGGGACATGCCCATCAGGAAGTTCTGCGCCACATTGTCGTCCAGCACCATCTGCGCGACCTCGTCGGTCATCGAGGCGAGCAGCGGGTTGCGTTCCGGCTCGGGCAGCTGACCCGCGCTGACCACGCCGTCGAGCAGCACCTTGATATTGACCTCGTGGTCGGAGCAGTCGACGCCGGCCGAGTTGTCCAGGGCGTCGGTGTTCATCTTACCGCCGCTGCGGCAGAACTCGATGCGGCCGAGCGCGGTCGCGCCCAGGTTGCCGCCCTCGCCGATCACCTTGACCCGCAACTGGTTTCCATTGACCCGGACCGCGTCGTTGGACTTGTCGCCGACCTCGGCGTTGACCTCGGTGCTCGCCTTGATGTAGGTGCCGATGCCGCCGTTCCACAGCAGCTGAGCAGGGGCGAGCAGGATCGCGTGCACCAGTTCCGGCGGGGACAGCGATTCGACACCGTCGGCCAGCCCCAACGCCTTTCGGACCTCAGGACTGATCGGCACCGACTTCACCGTGCGGTCGTAGACGCCGCCGCCCTTACTGATGAGCGAGGAGTCGTAGTCCGCCCACGACGAGCGGGGCAGCTGGAACATCCGCTGCCGTTCGGCGTAGGAGGCGGCGGTGTCCGGGTTCGGATCCAAGAAGATGTGCCGGTGGTCGAACGCCGCGAGCAGCCGGATGTGCTCGGACAGCAGCATGCCGTTGCCGAAGACGTCACCGCTCATATCGCCGACACCGACGACGGTGAAATCCTGTGTCTGAGTGTCGATGTCCATTTCCTGGAAGTGGCGCTTGACGCTCTCCCACGCACCCTTGGCGGTGATGCCCATCGCCTTGTGGTCGTAGCCCGCCGAGCCGCCGGAGGCGAACGCGTCGCCGAGCCAGAAGCCATAGCGCTTGGCCACGTCGTTGGCGATATCGGAGAACGTCGCCGTGCCCTTGTCGGCGGCTACCACCAGGTAGGTGTCGTCGCCGTCGCGGCGCACCACCCTGGCGGGTGGCACCACCTCGCCGGTCGCGCGATCCACGTTGTCGGTGACATCGAGCAGGCCGGAGATGAAGGTGCGGTAGCAGCTGACGCCCTCGGCGCCGAGGGCCTGACGATCCGCGACCGGGTCACCGGTGGCGGCCGGCGGCTGCTTCACCACGAAGCCGCCCTTGGCGCCGACAGGGACGATCACCGCGTTCTTGACCGCCTGCGCCTTCACCAGGCCGAGCACCTCGGTGCGGAAGTCCTCCAAACGGTCGGACCAGCGCAACCCGCCACGGGCCACCGGACCGAACCGCAGGTGCACACCCTCGACCCGCGGCGAGTACACGAAGATCTCGAATTGCGGCCTCGGCTTGGGCAATTCGCTGATCTCGCGCGGCTCCACCTTCACCGACACGTAGTCACGCGGCATGCCCTCGGCATCGGTGACGTAGTAGTTGGTGCGCAGCGTCGCCCTGATCAGGTTGAGGATGGCGCGCAGGATCCGGTCGGCGTCGAGGCTGACCACGTCGTCGATCCGGCCGCGGACCTGGTCCTCCAGCTCGGCGGCATGCTCGGCCGAGACGGTGTCCGGGTCGAAGCGGGCCGCGAACAGGTCAACGAACAGCCGCGCCACGTCCGGATAGGTGAGCAGCACCCGGGAGATGTTGGCCTGGCTGTACGGAAAACCGGCCTGCTGCAAGTACTTCGCGTAGGTGCGCAGAATCGACACCGCACGCCACGGCAGCCGCGCCCGCAGCACCAGTTCGTTGAGCGGATCGGCTTCCGCGCGGCCGTACCAGGCCGCCTCGAACGCCTCGGTGAACCGCTCGCGCAGACCGCGGACCTCCGCCTCCAGCACAGCCGCCCGCTTGGACGACTCCAGCAGTTCCGCGTCCAGGTCCCGGTCGAGCGCGCTGCGCAGCAACTCGGGCCGGGCCAGCAGACCGAAGTCGTAGATCCAGCGTTCGCCGCCGGAGCTCGGGTCGCCAGGCTGGGCCTCCAGCTCGAGCTGGTACGGCCGCTCGTCGACGACCTCGACGCCGAGGCTCTGCAGCACCGGAAGCACCTGGCTCAGCGAGATGCCGGGACCGGCGACGTAGAGGGAGAACCGCCAGGAACCGGGGTCGGACACGATATTGCGGTACAGGTACTGATCGATGCCGCCGTCGCGCAGGTGCTCCAGGCGGACGATGTCGGCGAGCGCGCGGCCCGCCTCGAAGTCCTCCTTGTAGGCGTCGGGGAATGCCTCGGAGTAGCGCTGCACCACCGCGGGGTCGAGCATCGTCGAGGTGCTGACCTCATCGTTCAGCAGGTCTTCCCAGGTCCGGCTCGCCTCGCCGAGCAGCGCCTGGATGCGCAGCCGGTTGGCCTCGGAGGTGTCCGCGGCCGGTGCCGCGTAGCGCGGCGCGCCGTGCTCGGCCTCCGGCATGCGCACCGTGAAATACACACTGGCCAAGTCGCTTTCGCCGACTCTGGCGGAGTAATCGATGGAGACGCCACCCAGTTCGCGGACCAGGATGTCCTGCATCTCCAGCCGCACCCTGGTGGTGTAGCGGTCGCGCGGCAGGTAGACCATGCACGCCACGAATCGGCCATAGCCGTCCGCGCGCAGAAACAGGCGCACCTGCCGACGCAGCCCGATGTTCAGTACCGCGAGGGCGGTCCGGCGCATCGTCTCGGTGTCGGAGGAGAACAGTTCGGTGCGTGGGAAGGACTGGATGACCTCGAGCATCGCCTGCCCGGAGAACGACTCCAGGTCGAACCCGCTCTCCTCGATCACCGAACGCACCCGACGCTCGATCACCGGGATGTCGAGCACGTTCTCGTGCACTGCAGTGACCGTGAAGACGCCGATGAACAGGTGCTCGCCGACGATGGCGCCCGCGTCATCGAAGTCGGCGACGCCGATGAAGTACGGGTACACCGAGCGATGCACGGTGGCGGGCACCAGGCCCTGGGTCAGCATCAGCAGCGGCCGGTCGGCGGCGTTGATCGGCACCCGGAAATCGGTGCCCACGTCGGGCCGGAGCACGCCGAGGCAGGTGCCGGGCATCGGGTTGGACGACTCCCGCCCCTGCTCGGCGCTCAGCTGGTAGCGGGCGTAGCCGAGCACGGTGAAGTTGCCGCTGGCCAGCCAGCGCAACAGGTTCGCGGTGTCCACCAGGTCGCTGTCGGCGAACGGCGCGGTGCCCGACTTCGCGGCCAGTTCCAGATCGTCGGCCAGCCTGCTCTGTACGTCCTTGATGGACTCGGTGTCACCGATGACCTGGCGCACGTCGGCGACCACGTTCGGCATCGCGGATTCGATCCGGCTCAGCAGCGCCCGGCTGGTGGACGGGTGCAGTTGCAGGTGCATCCACGACTCGCGCAGCGCGGTCGCGCCGTTGGTGCCGTCCACTTCGTGCGGTGCGGCGTGCTGCAGCAGCCCGTCCGCATCGCGCTCCACCTCGAAGATCGGGTGGATCACTTCGCTCACGCTGACACCGAGCCGGGTCAGCGATGAGGTGATCGATTCGACAAGTAGCGGCATGTCATCGGTGACCAGCTGTACCGCCGCGCCGAGGCCGGAGCCGTCGTCGGGGTGATACACCCGGACCAGAGCCCGGTCCGCCGGGCGGTGCATGGCCAACTCCATGTGCCGCCGGAAGATTTGAGTGATGCCGGTGATCGCGCAGTCCACATCGCCAGCGTCGACGTGGCGGAAATACGCCTCTTCGAGAGTCGCGAGTTCGCCGCGCAGTGCCTGCGGCAAACTCGCGGCCCACGCCGCACTGGACAATTCGGACGAGACCGTCATTTTTTCGCCAACTCCTCGGATTCGGTTCCGTAACAAAGCGACGCCGGTCCGAGAGTAGCTGTGCGTGGAAGACGAGGGGGTGAAATCCCTTCCAATCCTGGGGTGTTCACCATCACGGCGGTGTTCGCCACGCGATTGCCCAGCTCGGATGAATGATCTCGGCACAGCATCGTTCGGACGCACGAACGTCAGGTGTGCGCGACAGGGTCTTTCTGCGGCGGCAGCGGGGCCGAAGCACCTCGGTTCAGCTCGGCTACCAGGTCGACGGTGGGGACCGCCGATTGCTCGAACTGTGCCTGCGCATTCACGTGTCCCACAGTAGCGAGATTCGTCACGGCCGTGGGACCGGGCCCAGTGCCGTTGTGCCGGATACGAGACATAACGGGCGTACGGTATTGCGGCTGGAGCCGGGACCGAGTCGTGACGTCACGTTCGACGCCTTCGACTCGATCCCGGATCAGCTCCGCAACCGACGGGCTCGGCCCGTCGTCGGATCAGTCGCGGGTCAGCTTGCGGTGCGTAACCCGGTGCGGGCGAGCCGCTTCCAGGCCGAGGCGCTCAATCTTGTTGGCCTCGTAGGCCTCGAAGTTGCCCTCGAACCAGAACCACTTGGCGTCATTGTCGGAGTCGCCCTCCCACGCCAGGATGTGGGTACAGGTGCGGTCCAGGAACCAGCGATCGTGGGAGATCACGACGGCGCAGCCGGGGAACTGCTCGAGCGCGTTCTCCAGCGAACCGAGGGTTTCCACGTCGAGGTCGTTGGTCGGCTCGTCGAGCAGGATCAGGTTGCCGCCCTGCTTGAGGGTGAGCGCCAGGTTCAGCCGGTTGCGCTCACCACCGGAGAGCACGCCGGCCGGCTTCTGCTGATCCGGGCCCTTGAAGCCGAACGCGCTGACGTAGGCGCGCGACGGCATTTCCTGGTTGCCGACCTGGATGAAGTCGAGCCCTTCGGACACCACCTGCCAGACGTTCTTCTTCGGGTCGATGCCGGCCCGGTTCTGGTCGACATAGCTCAGCTTGACCGTCTCGCCGACCTTCACCTCACCGCTGTCCGGCGCCTCCAGCCCGACGATGGTCTTGAACAGCGTGGTCTTACCGACACCGTTCGGGCCGATGACGCCGACAATGCCGTTGCGCGGCAACGTGAACGACAGATCCTTGATGAGCTGACGGTCGCCGAAGCCCTTGTCCAGGTGCGAGACCTCGACCACCACGTTGCCCAGGCGCGGGCCCGCCGGAATCTGGATCTCTTCGAAATCCAACTTCCTGTGCTTATCGGCCTCGGCCGCCATCTCCTCGTACCGGCCGAGGCGGGCCTTGTTCTTGGCCTGGCGGGCCTTGGCGCCGGAGCGCACCCAGGCCAGTTCGTCCTTGAGCCGCTTCTGCAGCTTCTGGTCCTTCTTGCCCTGGACCTCGAGGCGCTGGGCCTTCTTCTCCAGGTAGGTGGAGTAGTTGCCCTCGTAGGGGTAGGCGCGGCCGCGGTCGAGTTCGAGGATCCACTCGGCGACGTTGTCGAGGAAGTACCGGTCGTGGGTGACCGCGAGCACGGCGCCCGCGTACGCGGCCAGGTGCTGCTCGAGCCAGAGCACGCTCTCGGCGTCGAGGTGGTTGGTCGGTTCGTCGAGCAGCAGCAGGTCGGGCTTGCTCAGCAGCAGCTTGCACAGCGCGACGCGGCGGCGCTCACCACCGGAGAGGTTGGTGACCGGCTCGTCCGGCGGCGGGCAGCGCAGCGCGTCCATCGCCTGCTCCAGCTGGGAGTCGACGTCCCACGCGTCGGCGTGGTCGAGGAACTCCTGCAGCTTGCCCATCTCGTCCATGAGCTCGTCGGAGTAGTCGGTGGCCATCAGCTCGGCGATCTCGTTGAAGCGATCGAGCTTCACCTTGACCTCGCCGAGGCCCTCCTCGACGTTGCCGCGGACCGTCTTCTCCTCGTTCAGCGCGGGCTCCTGCATCAGGATGCCGACCGTCGCGCCGGGCGCGAGGAACGCTTCGCCGTTGTTCGGCTGGTCCACTCCCGCCATGATCTTCAGAACGCTGGATTTACCGGCGCCGTTCGGGCCGACGACACCGATCTTGGCGCCGGGAAGGAAGTTCAGGAAGACATCGTCGAGCACGACTTTGTCACCATGCGCCTTGCGAACCTTCTTCATTGTGTAAATGAACTCAGCCATAAGGAGGAAGCCTATCGGTGTCGGAAACGGTGAGTTGAACCGGCGGATACCCCTCGCAGCGCGCGGCCAAAAGTGCGCGGCCTGGTCAGGCGTCGGCGTGCTCGGGGTGGGTCGTTCGGGGTGGCGCCGTGGAGGCGGCTGCGACATTCTCCCCCAGCCCGTCGCCTGCCGGCACCTGATGTTCAGCACTGAAGCGGTCGCCAGTATTCCGCATCTCCGACCATCTGGTCACCCGGGCGGTGCAGCGGCCGAGATCGGGCCCGACGGCGGTGGCCCGCATCTCCAGGTCACGCCGTTCCATCCCGTCCCTGCTGCGATATTCGTGCGAACGCAACTGGCCGTGCGCGATGATCGGATCGCCGCGTCGCAGCGAGGCGTCGACGCCCGCCACCAGCCTGCGCCAGCAGCTCACGTTGAGGAACAAGGTGCCGTTGTCGACCCACTCCCCCGTGTTGTGGTCGAGTCGGCGCGAGTTGCTCGCCATCCGGAAGATCAGCATCTGCTCGCCGTTCGGCAGCTCCCGCTTCATCGGATGGTTGACGATCGTACCGACGACGGTCGCATTCGCCTCGTACATGATGACGCCCCTTCGCATTCGGCCCGTGGCGGGTGCCCGGAGACTTCGTCCCCGCGAGGAGGACTACTCCAGCCTCACCGATGCGACGGGCGATCGGGCGACGCGATCCGAGAATGTGGACAACTTTCTCGAATGTGGATATCCGGTGCTTCTTTCGAGGCCACCGGGGCAGCCGGGCGCGAAAGTGGTTACAGCACCGAGAGATCGGTGTTGGCGCCACAGAGAACGATCACCGGGCGCTCGTCGGG
This sequence comes from Nocardia sp. NPDC046473, assembly GCF_040645995.1. Classification (NCBI taxonomy): domain Bacteria; kingdom Bacillati; phylum Actinomycetota; class Actinomycetes; order Mycobacteriales; family Nocardiaceae; genus Nocardia; species Nocardia sp. NPDC046473. The sequence continues at coordinate 241,276 of NZ_JBEYZJ010000014.1, read as the reverse complement.
AGCGGGGACGTAGACGCCGCTCTGCACCGCGGCCAACGCGGCCGCACCGGCGAACTCCACCACGATGCGGAACTCGCGCCACAGATAGTCGCGGGCCGTCGCGATCGCGTCGTCGGTCACCAACAGCGAACGCACCTGATAGCGGCGCGTGATGTCCATCGCGATGTTCCCGATCCTGGTGGCGCCCAAGGATTCCGCCGCGATGCTGGACACCCCGACCTCGACCGGCCGGTTCGCCGACAACGCGGCGTGCAGGGTCGGAATGCCTTCCGGCTCCACGCCGATCACCTGCTGACGACGGCCGATCGCGGCCGCGATCCCCGCGACCAGCCCGCCACCACCGACCGCCGCGAGCACCGACGGCCGCCCACGCACCTGCTCCTCGATCTCCAGGCCGACCACACCCGCGCCCGCGACGATGGCGGGCAGGTCATAGGCGTGCAGCTGCAAAGCATTTCGTTCCGCGGCGAGCTGGTTGGCGTAGCCGAGCGCCTCGGTGTACGTCGTTCCGTGCCAGAGCACCTCGGCACCGTGCGACCACATCGCGGCGACCTTGGTGTGCGGCGCCGACTCAGGAACGACCACGGTGCAGGACTTTCCGAGATGCGCGGCCGCCAACGCGGCGGCGATACCCGCATTGCCACCGGAGGCGATGACCACCTGATCGGTGCCGTCCGGGGCCGCCAGCAGCGCGTTGAAGCTGCCCCGAACCTTGAAAGTGCCGCCGTACTGCAGGTATTCGAGCTTCATCGTGACCGGCACCGGACCGTTCGGCCCGGCGACGGTGGTGTGGAAGACCGGCGTCTTGCGGATCCGCCCGGCCAGCCGCCTACGTGCGGCCCGCACATCGGATCGATAGACCCGATCGATCGGTCTGTGTTCGGAGAAGACTACGGACCGCTCGTTCACAACCACACCTTGACCAATTCGACTCCACCATGACCTGAGACTTCATGCCCAAAGGCATTGCGCCGTCACCTACTTATGTACCCCTCGGTCACGTTTTGCCAGCTCAGCGAACATCGCGTTGTGCGCGGACAGCGCGGCGTCGTGGTCGCGGTCGGCGGCCCGATCGGTGCGCTGCGCCAGCTTCCGATCGCTGCGCGACCATTGGATGAGCAGCGCGAGCATCACCACCACCAGCGGCACCTCGCCGCTCGCCCAGGCCAGGCTACCGCCGGTGCGCTGGTCACCGAGCAGGTCGCCGTTCCAGCCGAGGCCGAGTCCGCGGTAGAACCAGCCGCCGAGCACCGTGTTCATGCTCATCAGCGCGATGCCGAAGAAGGCGTGGAACGGCAGCGAGCCGAACACCATGGCGAGCCTGGTCAGCGGTTCCACCCGGCGCGGTTTGGGGTCGATGCCGATGACGACCCAGTAGAACAGGTAGCCGCTGAGCAGGAAGTGCGCGTTCATCATCAGATGCGCCGCGTGCGAGTCCGCGTACGTGTCGAAGATCCCGCCCAGGTACAGCGCGTAGAACCCGCCGACGAAGATGACCGCCGCCACAATCGGATGGGTCAGGAAGCGCGACACCGGATTGTGCACGGCGGCAAGGATCCACTCGCGCGGACCCGGCGCGCTGGTGCGTCCGGCGGGCGGCAATGCGCGCAGCGCGAGGGTCACCGCACCGCCCAGCGCGAACAGGATCGGCGCCAGCATGGACAACGCCATGTGCGCGCCCATGTGCACACTGAACATCGCCGGCGAGTACCGCCCGACCCCGGACGAGGTGGCGATCAGCAGCACCGCGCAGCCGGACAGCCAGGCGATGGTCCGCCCGATCGGCCACGCGTCGCCGCGCGCCCGCAGGCGGCGCACGCCGAGCAGGTACAGCACCGCGAGCACGATCGACAGCGTTCCGAAGATCAGGTCGAAGCGCCAGTCGAACAGCAGCCGTGGCACATTCGGCGGGCCGGCCAGGTTGTAGCCGAGTTCGACCTCCGCGGGTGTCGGGATGGTGGTCGGCGGTGGCGGCGGGGTGCGGCCGAGTCCGACGGCCAGACCCATGGTCGCCGCGAAGACCAATACCTCGACACCGGCGAATCGGATCAGCGCACCGCGGTCCTTCGGGTTCGCGGCGAGCGCGGGCAGTGCGGCACGCCGCTGCGCGAAACCGATCAGGCCGAGCACGATCAGCGCGGCGGCCTTGGCGAGCACCAGCTTGCCGTAGGTGGTGGTGAGCAGTTCGTCCCACGGCACCCGGACCCAGGAGTTGATCACTCCGCTGACGCCGATGGTGACGAACGCGATAGTGGCGGTGAGCGAGAAGCGCCGCGCGGCGAGGTCGGTGTGCGCACCGCCGCGGCGTGCGTGCGCCAATAGCGCGAACAGGCCGCCGACCCACACCGCGGCCGAAACCAGGTGCAGGATCAGGCTGTTCGTCGCGACGTCGTGTGCGCCGCCGGAGGACGAGTGCCCGGTCAGCGCCAGCGGCATCATCGTCACGATCGACCCGGCGAACAGCACCGGCGTCCAGCCCCAGCGCAATGCGAGCCGGGCGCCGACCGCGACAATCAGTGCGAACAGCACCGTCGTGCGCCAGGCGCCGGCCAGCTCGATCTGATCGATGGCGCGCCACAGGGCTTCCGGGCGCAGGACGTCGCCGACCGGCTGCCCGGTGGTGTCGGAGACCGTCAGCGGGATCAGCAGCGCCGCACAACAAGCCCAGATCAGTGCGAAATTGGAGGCGCGGCGCACCGCGCGATACCCGCCGACATCGAGCAGACCGTTCGATTGCGGCGGCACCAGGAACGCGGCGAACAACAGGGACCCGACTGTCAACGCGGCCGACAGATCGGCGAGCGCGCGCACTGCGGGCAGGCCATACGTGGTCAGCGCACCCGGATCCGGAATGCCGAGCAGACTCAAGGCTTGTGCTGCGGAAAGGCCGACCACCAGCGCGGCGACCACCGCCGCGATCGCGCCGGTCAGCGCGATCAGCACAGCGTATGTCGCCGCCGTCCGGGTGACCTCCAGATCAGGTGAAGCGGACGGGTCCTGCGCTGACGACATACGACTGAGCGTAGTTCGATTGTTATCGCGTGGCCGCGTCGGGTTTGGGCCGATAGGGTGGTCGGCGGATCACGGAGGTGCAATGTCGATCGTGTCGATCGTGTTGATTGCCTTGGTGGCGTTGTTCTTCGCCGCCATGGGCGTCTATGGGCTGTTGCGGCCCAGCCAACTCGTCGACCCGCTCGGGCTGCTCGCCGATCGCGCGGATGCCCGCGCCGAGGTGCGAGCCGTCTATGGCGGCTTCGGTATCGCGATCGCGGTGGTCCTCGGGTTGGCCGCCGCCGATGTCGGCGACATGAGATTCGGGGTCTGTGTGGCCGTCGCGGCCGCGCTCGGCGGCATGGCGCTCGGCCGGGTCTGGTCGGGCATCGTGGAAAGCCCGCCCGCCTTCTTCCCCGTTTGGTTCTACCTGGTGCTCGAGGTGATCATGGCCGCAATGCTCGTACTCGCGGTCACGCTGAACACTTAGCCATCTGGTCGGTCGCTATAATTGGCGCGCTGGACAGCACGACCAATGTCGGCCATGGTGGAACCCACTGCCTCCGTAGCTCAGTTGGATAGAGCAAGGGCCTTCTAATCCCTAGGTCGCAGGTTCGATTCCTGCCGGGGGCGCCACACCCCCTGTGGCCTGCACGAACAGTGCGCCACAGGGGGATTACCCACCCAGCACATCACTCAAACACCCTCTTGATGCTGGTCAGCGTCGTCTGGGCGGTGGTGGTCCCCACCGCTCACGGTGCGTCAGACGATCGGTAAGCATCCGGTCTCGCGAAGGACGGATGCCACCTGCCCCTCGACGACGAGGGCGGCACGACGGCCCATCCCCTGCAGATCTCGGGTCCACGCGAATACCCGGAGTTACTGGAAATTCACCATCAGGCGAGATGCCAAGATCGAGAGTTCGTCGAATTCATAAGTGCCGTCCCCGTCGCGATCATTAGCGGAAACCTTGACAGGAAAGGCGGCACTGACGGTCCAGATGACCAACGGCTGTTCGCCGGACTCGTCGGTCAGGCGATCGACAGGTCGCGCTTGTCCACGTTGTCGTAGCTGACTCCTTCGGCCCATTGCTTCCAGACCCCGCTCACGCTGCCCGGTGCGCCCCGCCGCAGGGTGATGTTCACCGCCGACGCCTGCCCTGGCATCTGGAACCAGTTGCCGAGACCGTCCTTGTACTCGATCGTCTCCACACCCATTTCCAGTCCTGAGGCGGAGTTGAAAGCGACGGTTTCACCGCCGATCGTGCATCGATAACGGTAGGTCGCATCGGGTGCGGGAACAGCTTGGTCAGCCATGGTGGCACTCCTCGAACGACGTATCAGCAACAGGCACAATGGTATTCGCCAGGGATGATCACCGTGCTCGAAATGCCTGAACCCCGCCATTGCGCCGCCGGGCTACACCAACGATGTGGCAATGTTCGCTCACACCGCATATCGCGCGTGCGGCCTTATGCCAGATGCGACGGGAATCCTGAGAACGCGCCATGCCGCGACCCGCGCGTTCGGCCCGGCCGTAAAGCGGGAAGCCCCAATCGATCTCGCGAACCTCCGCAAACGCCGATGCGCGTGCGTGCATGGCGTCCGCCGACGAGTGTGCAGCATGTCGGTACCGGCAGACACAATGCAGGACATGGACAACGACGCTGCCCAGCCCTCCCCGGCTGTGAACAAATGAAAGGTGGGTCTGACCTGCGTCGCGGTCGTCGTGGTCGGCTACCTCATCGCCTTGCCGGTACACGAGCCGGAGCCCTCGGACCGGGCCGAAAGTGCTGACATGACTTCTCGGCGTAGGCAAATTCCACATACGCGCGCTGGTCATTTGCCGCCACCCATTTTCGGTGCAGGTCGACCCCGACGGCGAACACCCGAGGACGAAACCATGCGTGTCGCCGACAACGCCAATCCTGGTCAAGACACTTGAAACAGGGCATCGCCCCCCTCGGAACGGCGAGGTAGGTTCATGCGAAACGACGAGGGAAACAGGTGTGAAAGATCCACACGATCAACCGGAGTTGCCAACACCATCCCCCCACGGCGCGACCGCCGTCACCGCGGCCATCACCGCGCTGATCCTTGGTCCACTCACCGGAATCGCCGGAATCATGTGGGTTCTCTACGTGCTCGTCTCGATCGAAGATCAGGCCCGCGAACATCAAGAGGTCGGCGGGTACACAGACCTGATCGTCATGGGGGTCGTCGCCGTCGTCATCGGGCTGAGCTGGTGCGTCGGCGGATCCCTTCTGCTGGCGTACATGAAAACGGGTCGTTTCTTGTTGATCCTCGCGTCAGGGGTGGCATTGATCGCGAGCGGTGCACAGCTCTTCGATGGAGGTTTCATCTTTTGGTTTATTCCGACCATCGTGAGCCTGCTGATTCTCGTCCTGTGCGCGATGCCGGCAACCGGTCGCTGGATCGTGGCGAATGAACTAGAGCCGAATCCGCTTGCACACGATCAGGACCGGGACTGAGTTCGCCCACTCATGTGCTGGGTCGTCGGGCCCGATGGTTCCAGCTCTGTCCAGTCGGCTGCGGAGTTCATATTCGACCTCGCCGTGTTCGATGCCGGGAAGTGGATTGTCGAAGTGCTGGTGGAAAGTTCGGACGTAGGCGAGACCGGCTTTCTCCATCACGCGGCGAGACGCGATGTTGCCTTCCGTCCAGGACTCGCAGTCGTACTCGTGCAGGTGGTGTGCTGTTCACTTGGCAGCCAAGGTTTCCCGGATGACATGCACGGCGTCGCTCATGTTCGTATACAGCAGTTCGGCCAGCTCGTCGGGCAAGACATCGTGGATCCACACCAGTCGGCTGCGACCCGGACCGGTCGCGCATATCTGCATGGACGCATTGCTGTGCGCAGGCTGCACAGTGTCGCCGATGATCGAATACACGATGCGCCGCCGTTCCTCGTCGATGGCGACGAGCCGCTCGCGCACGATGATTCCGTTCTGCAAGGTCACCACCCGTACATCGGCGTCGGCCACGCACGCGCTCACCCAGCCCGGCGTTATCCGCTCGGGCGCGGTGGCGAAGTCGCCCACCACCTTCCACACCACATCGGCATCGGCGTCGATGTCGATGTCCATCTGCACGGTCGCCATGGCACATTCCTTCCCAACTTGCATTCCGGTCGCATATCACTGTCCGTGCCGGAGGGCGACACCGTCTTGTACGTTTGTTCCCAGTCGAGTTCTCGACCGACCTTCAGTCGGGTGCCGGCTCGTAGCATGAGGTGATGGGATCTACCGGACATGCGGTCGGATCGGTTGCCGCAACTTGGGATATCGCGCGACCGGTGCGGCTCGATCCAGTCGGCGGCGTCCGGATGGCCGGGTTTCGCAGTCTGAGTACGGGTCTGATCGAGCAGCAGGTAGTCCCCCACTCATCAGTCACGGTGATACTCGAATTCGGCGACTGCTCACTTGTCGTGGAGGACGCCACCGGCAGGCGGCAGCGGGGCAGTCTCGCCGCCGGGCTCGCGCTCCGCGCAGTCGGGATGCGCGGGCAGAGCATCGCGTGCCTGGAGGTGCGCTTGTCGCCGGTCGTCGCGCACGCTGTGCTGGGTGGCTGCCCAACGGACCTCGACCCCATGGTTGACCTCGATGCCCTCTGGGGCCGGGAAACATCAAGAATCCGAGAACAATTGAACGAGGCCACGTCGTGGGGCGACCGGTTCACGGCGGCGAATACCTTTCTCACCCGCCGACTCACGGCGGGACCGCCGATGGACCCGGAGGTGGCCTGGGTGTGGGAACGGATCGCCGTCAGTCGCGGCCGGGTCCGGGTCGATGATCTGGCCGTCGAGCTCGGCTGGAGTCGCAAACGTCTGTGGACCAGGTTCCGATCTCAGGTGGGCGTGCCACCCAAACGTGCCACGAAACTGGTGCGCTTCCACCATGCCGCCCACCACCTCGCCGCAGGCCGCCGCGCCGCCCTGGTCGCGGCGGAATGCGGCTATGTCGACCAGTCTCATCTGCATCGGGATGTCTTGGCGTTCAGCGGTACAACTCCCGTGGCTCTTGCCGGTAACCCAGGGCTCACAGCGAGCCATCTCGCGTTCGAAGATTCGCCGTCCGCCCAACCCCCGACATGACCTCGGTGCCGACCTCAGCCGAGGCGCCCGCGGTTCGGGGCCCGGTGCGTAAGCAAGCTCTCGGGAATGAATCCCAGGGCCTTGTGGCTGTCGATCAGGTCGGGTGATCACAGCTGCCCGGCTCCGTGTACGCAGTTTTGAGGGAGTGTCAGCACAATGTCCGTTACACAGCCTGCCGCCGAGCGCGTGCGCGTCTCCGCGGAACCCGACTGGTACGAGTCGGCCGGCATATCGCTCGGCGTTCAGGTCGGGAACTTGGTCTTCACCTCGGGGCAAGCGCCGATCGATGCTCAGGGAGCCACGGTCGGCGCGGGGGACTTCGAGCGGCAAGCCCGTCAGGCGCTCGCGAATCTCTCGACGGTCCTCACCAACGCGGGCTCCAGCCTCGCCGAGGTAGTCAAGGCAACCGTGTTCGTCACCGACATCGCACAGCAGGACATCTTCGCGAAGTTGCGTGCGGAACACTTCCCCGGCAAGCCGCACCTTGCGGAGTCGTTCGTGGAGGTCTCCGCACTCGCTGACCCCGAGTGGATGATTGAGATCGAGGCCATCGGCCTCGTCCGGTGATGCCACAGAGCGCGTGTCGATAAGTCGTCCAGATCTGTTGGTAGACAAGGCTGCTCAGATAAGGTTCAGCGCAAGGGCGATGGTGCGATCTGACGCTTCAGCGGTGATGGACTTCGAGGGCGGTGCGCACGGGCTCGCCGACGACGAGATCCGCGCCGCCACGTCGAGTCCGCCGCCCATGTCGCTCACGGTAGATCAAGAGGCGGTGACTCCCGCGTCTCGATGCCGACCGCGGTCACCGAGCAGAGCGTCGCGACAGGTGGTGAGCAGGGTATGAAGCTGGGCGAGACCGTTTGCGTCGAGTGGAGCGGTCATGGTCTCGGCGATCGCGGCAACCTCAGCACGTGCGCTGTGCAGGAGTGCAACGGCGGCGGGGGTCAGTGTTGTGGCGCGTTCGCCGCGTGGTCCGGATTCGTCGGAGCGTTCGATGAGGTCGCGCTTCTCCAGTCCTTGTAGAAGCACGTTCATCGACTGCCGGGAGACGAACGCTCGCCGGGCGAGCCCGGAGCCGGTGATGCCAGGCCGGTCGGAGAGAGCCTGCAGGCAGGCGTATTGCGGCACGTTCAGTCCGAGCGGGCGAAGCGCGTCGTCCATGCGCTGATTGAGGACGGCCTGGGTCTGCTTGATCAGTACGCCCAGTTCCTCCGCCGCGGTTCGCTCACCTATCTGCGCCATGTCAATAGTTTGACACACGGCAAGTTGAGTGTCAGGCTATTGACACTCAGTGATCGTGCGAAAGGAACCTGTCATGACGACTACCGGACCCAACTTCATCTCCTTCCAGGTGCGGGACAAGGATGCCTCGGCCCGCTTCTACGAGGAGACCGTCGGCCTGACCCGGCTACCCGCCTTGAACCCTGGTGCCGTGGTGTTTTCCGCCGGCATCGGCGTCGCCTTCGCCGTACGGGATCCGTTTCCCGGCGTCGACCTCGACGCGATCGGTCAGCTCGGCGCCGGTATCGGCGTCTGGTTCCACAACGAGGACACCGCCGGATTGCACGCGTGCCTGGCGGAGGCCGGGGTGCCGATCGTGCAGGAGCCATTCGAGGGAGCGTTCGGGCTGCAGTTCGCGTTCCGCGACCCCGACGGGTACGTCGTCACCATCCACTCCGCCAAGGCGTGAGACGACCGGCAATGCGGCACACAATGGACGTCACCCCGCAGGCCGAGCGCCGCCTCGACATCGAGAGCACCCGCCTCTACGGGCCCAGCGCAACTCTGTCCGACGTCTCCGAGACATGGCGGCCATTGCGGTCCTGGGCCGCCGTCCACCTCCGCGCGCGCCGTCACGAAATGAGCTGACGCCACAGCGGACGGATATCCACCTCGGCGAGGCCGACCCCTTCACACCTGACTACCAGTCTGGAAGTGAGTCTATGCCGCGACCCGGGTGTGTGCCCTGCGTGCACCGGGCGGTGTGATGGCGCGTCGCTGAAGCGCAGAAGGCACTGCGCTTCAGCGACACTCGTATCCGAACTGGCGCATCCCGTTGCTCGTGCGCAGCGATGCACCATCAAACATTCGGAGTCACTGCCGAGTCGGATTGCTCAACATCTCCGGGATGCCTCCGGGCTAGGCAGCCAATGATCTCGTGTTGAACTTGCCGCAGGTGAGTGGTTCCCTCCCACGCGAATGTCCGCGGCCGGGCGCTCGTCTGGGATCGGCGCCGGCGCGATGTCGGCGGCGCGGCTGAACCATCCCGGCGCGCGATACCGACGGGGCGTCGGCGATGCTGTGCGCGTGGAGTACGTGTCCAGAGTGCCGCGACCACCGCTGGACGGGCTGATCGACGACCTTTACTACCTGGCGGGTGCGCCGCCGTACGCCCGGCTGACGCTGCCGCCGATGCCGGCGGCGCTGCTCATCGTCAACCTCGGGGCGCCGTTCCGCATCCGCGCCGGCACAGACATCGAGACGGCCGAGTACGCCGACGGCTGCGTGGTCACCATGCCCACCCGCGCGTTGGAGTTCGGCTACCCGCTCCGGACCCGGTCCGTCGGCGTGCACTTCAAGCCGTGGGGGCTGGCGCCGTTTCTCCCGATGCCCGCGGCCGAGCTGCGTGACCAGCCGGTGACGGTAGAGCAGGTTTGGGGGCCTACCGTTGCCGAGCTGCGAGACCGGCTCGCTGCGGCGGACGGACCGCACGAGATGCTGACGCTGCTCGAGCAGGAGCTGATGCGACGGCTGCACGAGACCGCCGGCCTGGGGCTGGTCCGCCATACGAGCCACGTCATCGCGGCGACCACAGGAGGGGTGGCGATCGGCGACCTGAGCGCGGCAGCCGGTGTCAGCAGCACTCATCTGGCACAGCGGTTCAAGGAGCTCATCGGCGTCACGCCGAAGCGGCTGGCCCGCACCTACCGCTTCGCCGCCACCGTGTTCGCGATCAACCCCGCCGGACCAATCGACTGGGGCGAACTCGCCGGTGGCGCAGGCTACTTCGATCAGGCCCACTTCGGCCACGAGTTCCGGGCATTCACCGGGCTCACGCCGACCCGGTACATCGAAGTCCGGCGGCGGTTCCTGCGCGAACATCCCGGCCACGTGCTGGACAGCTGGCCGCTGCCTGCCGATTGATTTCTTACAAGAACGCCAGCTCACGACACGCTAATTTGAGGGCACCCGAAAGCAGAGGAGAGCCCCGTGGGCAAGGTGGTCATGTACAGCTCGGTGTCGGTGGACGGCTTCGTCGCGGACGAGAACGACCAGCCTGGACCGCTGTTCGACTGGTTGTCCAGCGGTGACGTCCCGTTGGACGAGAGCGGCGAGGTGAAGGTGTCGCAGACGTCCTACGACTACATCCGGCCGTACTGGGACCAGATCGGGGCGACACTCGTCGGCCGCCACGTCTTCGACATGACGGACGGCTGGGACGGGAAGCCTCCGAGCGGGATCGACCACGTGGTCGTCGTGACGCACCGGCCGCAGCCCGAGGGCTGGGACCCCGAGGCGCCGTTTCACTTCGTCGACGGCGTCGAGGCAGCCGTCGCCAAGGCGCAGGAGCTCGCGGGTGACCGCATCGTCGAGGTCGCCGCCGGCGACGTCGGTGGCCAGGTGCTTGCCGCGGGCCTGATCGACGAGGTGCGCATGGACGTCGTCCCCGTCGTGTTCGGGTCCGGCAAGCGTTACTTCGGGTCAGTCCACGTACAGCACCTGTTGACGGATCCTGACGTGGTGATTCAGGGCAACCGGGTGCTTCACCTGCGCTATCGGGTGCGCCGTTGACCGGGCCCGGTCGACCATGTGCTCGGGGCTGATTCGCCAACTCGGCACCGTGGCCGAAGACCCGAGCCGAGTCATGACAATCAGCAACCACGGCGAGGCGAGGCAACTCGGCGCACGCGTCAACCTCGCCCCTTCACCGCCACGACACCGGCTCTGGCCAGCACCTTCCTGCCCCATTACGCCGCGTTGGCGTCCGCCGACGAGTTCGGCCACCTCGCCTGGCATTCAAAGTCCTGGAGTCGGGTGAAGTTCTGCCAGGGTTGCACCCAGACTCTTGCTGTGCAGCGGTCTTGCCGCCCTTGGGGATCGACTGCGCAGTTGGTGTTCACGGTTTCGGTTTTGCGGCAGAATGTTTCGGCCATGTCGAAGACGATCCGGTATCGAACACCGGCGTTGATTTGCCGTTGGGCATCGACGATGCGGATCAGCTTGCTGTAGTGCGGCGCGTTGGACCGAATGTTGATGTCGCTCACCGCGAACGCCGTCGCGGTCGCTACCTCTCGGCTCTCCGGGTCCGCGGCGGACCATCCTCCGGCCGTGGATGGTTCAGCGTGCGTGGTACCGGTGCCGACAGCGATCGCGACACCCGCCACGATCAACGGAATCGAACCCAGACGGAGTCGATGAGCTGTCATGGCGGACATTCAACAATCACATCAATGCGCTGAAGGCGCGACGCGCCGTAGCCGCTGATCGTTTGGCCGTCAACGTCTCTCGAACGTCCCATACTGCCTGGGCGCGCGCTGGTCGGCCGTTCAAACCGGTTGATCGGCAACCCTTCCCAACGCGCGCACGTAGCCGATGTGCGGGCGTTGTCGAATGGTGGGTATCGGGATCGGCGTACGGCCCGAACGCGCACCGGATTTCGCGCGCCGCCCTACCCGACGACTGTCGGCCTGAACTCGAACCCCGGAGCGCCACTTCGCACTTTCTATGCCGATGTGCGTGCCTCTCACCAGGTTGGCGTGACCACGATGAGTTTCCGACTCCCGCTTCGTCTCAACCCATATCGCCGATCGGATGCGAAGGATGAAGTGGAATGTCTGAAGTGTTCCTGACCATGGCAATGTCACTCGACGGGTTCATCACCGGTCCCGATGACAACGCCGAGAACCCTGCCGGTACCAACGGGATGCGGCTGATGGACTGGCTCAGTGGCGGAGGTGCGTCCGATGCGGATGTGCCCCACACCTTCCGCCCCACGTATCCCAACAGCCGACTCGTTTTCGACGAGGCCATGGCGACCGGTGCCGTGATCACCGGGAAACGGACCGGAGACTTCGCCGGGTACTGGGGCGGGGACCACCACGACGGGGTGCCGATCTTCGTGCCGACGCACCGGCCACCGGCCGAGAACCCTTACGAGCGAGTGCATTACGTCACCGAGGGCATCGCCGCCTGTGTCGAACAGGCCAAACAGGCCGCGGGCGGGCGGAATGTGATGATGCACGGTGCCTACACCGGTCAACAGGCATTGAAAGCGGGCGTACTCGACATGATCGACATCCAGCTCCGGCCGGTCCTGCTCGGCCGCGGCCGACGACTGTTCGATCACCTCCCGGCCGACCACATAGAACTCGATCTGGTGCGCACGCTGGAGGATCCCGGCGTCCTGCACCTGCGGTACGTAGTGCGCAAATAGCCGCGCGACACGTGTGAACCACACAGCGAGCTCAGATGCCCGGGTCCACCGCACCGCGGATCTCATCCGCTAATAGCCGCGTGCCGCGCGTTCTGAACGGATGGCAGCGAGCCACTCCGCAGACACACCACCAACTGGTCGACAAGACACCATCGTTCGGTGGGGAACTGCTTCCCACCTCGTCCTACCCCTGCCCCACCACGATCCAGTGCACTATCGAGGACATCGACGACGGCATCGCTACCGTCAGCACATGGTGGCTATCCGGCGGCCCCAGCCATGTGCCATTCGTCTTCGGCGTACGACTCGACACCCTCGGTCCAACCGACCGTCTACCACCGTCGAAGCTTCTGCCCTAGGCAGAAGAAACTAGCCGCGGAGCGCGCGTATCGAGCGGATGGCGGCCGGCCTCGGACTGACCGGCCACCAACGCTTCTGAAACGTCCGGATCTAGCCGATTGCCGGGTACGAGAGTCGGCCAGGCGCTCCTGGGAGACGGCACCCGGTCACGATTCCCGCGACGGGACCGTGACGCACACTCGCTTCGTCCTGTCCTAGCGTCACCAACTCCCAGGCGCGCACGAAACCGGGTCCTGCCAGGCCGGCCCCCGTGTCTTATCGGCTGGGGAAGGAGGCGCGGTCGTGTTGTGGCGGTTACCCATCCGGGTGGCGAACTGCGCCGAATAGCTCTTCGTGACCCTATCGGTTGTCCAGTTGGGGACCCGTCCATCAACGACATCTATGGACACAGGTGACTCCGAGGTCTGGACCGACCTTCCCCGTAGAGAGGGATGAGAATGCGTTTTCGTACCCACAACCACTGGATGTCGAGCCGTTGTAAACGTGCTGCCATGACTGTCACAGCGGGCATCGCCGCGGTTTTCCTGACAGCAGGAGCCGCTTACGCGGAGCCGTCGAGCGCCAAACCGGCTTGCTCTGAACAGCTGCTCGCCTACTTCTCAGCTTTGAATACGCTCACCGACTTCGATACCGATGCCTTCATCTTGGCGGAGCCGGGCGTGGTGGCAGCAAAGGACAAGGAGAAGCAGGCCGCCCAGGTGCATGACGACAAATGGGCGAAGTTGAATGCTGCTGAACCCGGCACCCCTGAGCGAGAGAAGGCGTTCCAGGAGTGGAAGGACTCCCTGTCACCTGCCAACCAAGCGGTAAAGGATCGCGAGGCGGCCGAGAAGAAGGCGGCCCAGGAGGCCGCTTCGAAGCGGGATGGGCTGGAGAAAGCGCGAGACAAGACGAGCAGCGAGGTGCAGAAGTGCCTCGAGAGCTGAGGATGACCGGGTAGCCGGCACCCATCGGCGAATCGACAGGCTCGAGATGCATCGACGTCCGTATGCCTTGCGGCCCAGGGAGTCTGCCCAGATAACGGCTCAGTCCCGCCCAGGGTGGGGCGGTGGGGTTGTGCTCACCTCGATCGGTGGGCGGTGTGGTTGGGGGTCACTATTGCGCGGACGAGGTCGCTGACTTCGGGGGCCAGGGTGGTCAGTGTTTCGGGGTCCCCATCGGCGAGGTGCTGCACGATCATCTCGATGCCCGCGGCGGTGATCGCGTAACACAGTTGGGTGTCCAGCGGCGGCAGGGCTGGCTCGTATCGGCTGCGGAGTTGTTGCAGCGCAGGGGCGATGCCGGCCACGAACTCGGTGATCGACTCATTGCGGCGGGCTCGGACTCGGGGCCCGACGCCGAGGGCTTCGAGGAAGAACATTCGTGTCGCGGCGGGAATGATGGCGAGGAATTGCAGCAGGAACCGGCAGTAGTCTTCGATGGTGTCGGGGGCTAGTTCGGGTCGATCCTGCTCTTGGTCCAGGGAGTCGCGTGCTGCGTCCAGGAGCACGCTCACGGCTCGATACGCGTCGAGGAATACGTCTTCCTTGGAGTCGAACAACTCGTAGTAGGTCTTCCTGGAAACTCCGGCGCGCTGGGCGATATGCATGACCGTGGTGGCGGCGTAGCCCTGTTCGGCGAACAGGACGATCGCCGCGGCCAGTACACGCCCTGATTGGGTCTCGCGGACCTGCTCGCGCGACAGGTCGTGTTTGTGGCGTGGCAGTGGCGCCGGTGCGGAACCACTCAACACGGCCAAGGCTGTTTCGACAGCACCGGCTGAGTAGGTCACCGTGTCGGCGTGGCTCATCGCACCACAGTAGCGGCCGCCCGCAGGCCGGAATCAACCCAGCACAGGCCATGTTGTGGGAGGTGGCCGCCGATTCGGAGACCTTGGACGCGCGCCCTGTGGCGTGGGTTTTCGGTGGGGATTCGTCCGTCGGAATACGGTGCGAAATAGACGAGTCCGAGCAATCCGCCTGCGCCGTTCGTGAGCAACAGGCGCAGCTCTACCGCGCCGTCGCGGTTGTCTATGCGCACCAAGTTTGCACCGACAGTTAGTCGTAGTTTGTGGTCGTGCGCGGTAGCGGTCAGGGGCGGCATGGTGGCGAGTGTGCGGTGCCGCCTATTTGGGCGAACTGTCCACGCGGGAACAGCACTCCGTACAGGGAGATGTCGATCCCGCAGAAGTATCCGGCCGAATAGCCGCCCTCGGAGCTGACTTTGCCCAGGCCACCGACGATCGTGGTGAGGTCGAGCAGTGCCTGGTCGAGTTTCGTGCCGTTGTCCAACAGCAGTGTCAGTGCGGCCAGGGTCGAGGTTTGTGCGGTCCGCAGGCTGGGTTGGGCCCGGTCGAGTAGGCCGACCAGTGCGGTGCTCGACTCGGCGAGGCGGGCGGTGGATTGCTGTAGTGATTGGCCTTGGTCGTACAGTCCTCCGATCAGTGCTCGGGTTTGGGTGACCAGCGTTTCCAGCTCGTCGCCGCGGGCGGCCAATGCCGCCATCACGCTCGACAGGTTGGTGATGATGTCAGCCAGGATCGTGTCTCGGCGTTGAAAGTCACCGGCCAGGGCTGCGGCTTGAGTGATGAACGCGGCCAACGAAACCCGGTCACCTTGCAGGGCTTGAACCAGGGTTTGGGAGAGCCGGTTGACGTGTTCGGGTTCGAGCACGCTGAACAGGGGTTGGAATCCGTTGAGTAGTCCGGAGATATCGAAGGATCCTTCGGTGTGCTCGACTGGGATCGCTGCCTTGTTCTTCAGTGCAGTGTGGTCGTCGGTGGCGCCCGGGGCCAGCGCGAGGTAGCGCTGACCGATCAGGTTCTGGTATCGGACAAGCACTTTGGTGTCGTTGTAGAGCAATTGGTCACGCTGAACAATGAATCTCACTCTGGCGTGGTTGTGTTCGTCGAGCCCGATCTGTTCGACCTTGCCGACCCGCACGCCCGCGATGCGGACATCGTCGCCGGTGCGCAGGCCTTGGACGTTGGTGAAGGTCGCGGCGTAGGTGAAGGTGTCACCATCGACGGTGCGGGCCAGGGTGTTCCAGATCAGGACCGTGACCAGCACCGCTGTCAACGCGAAGGCCCCGAACCAGATCAGCGGTCTGGCGCTGCTCACTGCGAGGGCGGGCAGTGGCGGGGGCGGTAGCGGATCTCCACCCCGCCCCGGGGGATGACCACCGCTGATCGGCGGACGGGTCGGTCCTCGTGGGAATGCACGGGTGTGAAGTCGCCTTCTCGCAGCAGTGTGTGGGTGGCGATGATGAGCTCACGCTGGGAGAAGCTGGCGCCCAGGCAGCGTTTGATGCCACCACCGAACGGGATCCAGCCGTAGGTGGAGGGCCGTGTTCCGAGGAACCGTTCGGGCTGGAACCGGTGTGGTTCGAGGTATGTTCGTGGGTTTTTGTTGACCGCGTCGATGTAGAGCACGATCCGGGTGCCGGGCTCGAGGAGGTAGTCGCCGAGCTGGTAGTGGCCGGTGGTGACACGGGCTGTGAATGGAACCGGGGGCCGCAGTCGCATCGTCTCGTTGATGACCGCCATCGTGTATTCGGTTGCGCCGGTTTCGGCTTCGGCACGTACCCGGGCGAGGGCATCGGGACGATGCAGCAGCTCATCGAACATCCACGACAGGGTGGTGGCGCTGGTTTCGTGTCCGGCCAGCATGAGAGTGATCAGGTCGGCGATGATTTCGGAGTCGGTCATCGCTTCTCCGGTGTCGGTGCGCGCACACATCAGTAGCGACAGCATGTCTTGGCGCGCAGACAGTTCCGGATCACGGCGACGCTGCGCGATCAACGGTGCGACCACCGAGACCACATCACGGTTGATCCGCGCCAGCCGCGGCCACCACCGCATCGTTCCGATATCGCGCAGCATGTAACGCACGACGGCCACGTCGGTCAACCCCAGATCGAGCAGCTCCTCGAACGGGTGCCCGAGCCGCGCGATCTCGGCACGATCACTCACCCCGAAGATGACCCGAACAATGATATCGAGAGTGAAACCCCTTGCCGCCCGCAACATCCGGAACGGGCGATCGATCGGGAACCGGGCCATCGCACGGCGAGTCTCGTCGGCGATGATCGGACCGTAGCTCTCCAGAGCTTGCCCGTGCAGCGGTGGAGTGAGCAATTTGCGACGACGGAGATGCTCGGGCTCCTCGAGCACGAACATCGATTCGTGTCCGTAGATCGCGGCCGCCGGTCCGACACCCTCGCCGCCGAGCAGGACATCCGGTTTCGCGGTGAATACCTGCTTGACCAGTTCGGGATCCGAAACCACCGCCAGCGTGCCGAGCCCCACTATCGGTACCCGCATGACGGGCCCGTAGTGCTCGATGAGCCTGTGGGCCAACCGTTCTCCGCCGATGAGGTACCCCGCACCGTAAGCGGCACCGAACAGCGCATCCAATCCCGGCAGAGTCGGCAGCCCTGGAGGCGCACCGATCGGCCCCGGATCCGACTCGACTGAAACCTGCTTGGAAACGATGGCCACGATGCCTGCCTTCTCCCGCGATACAAAAGCAACTTCTGGAGAGAAACACTATGATTCTCTCTTGTGAGAGTACATACTGTTTCTGGTTGGTCAAGGTGGCATCTTCCGAAGCCTGAACCTGACTGACGCCGTGCCGACACCCGCCACGCAACGGCTACACGAGCGTTTTCCGACCTGCCCAGGGAGAGCAAGTGAGGCAATTCGCTACGGCGGGCCGTATGCGACGGGCTCGGTCAAGCGTTGACCGCACCGCTGGCCACGAAGTCCCCGATCGCGTGCGCGGTGGATTCACGGGCAGTGGCGTCGAGCTGGCCGCGCAGCACGCGCCGGATGGCCGCCAGGGTGACTCCGGTCAGCGCGTCGGCGACCGCCATCGTGTTCAGTCCTGTTCGCAGGTAACCGTTTTCCACACCGACGTCGAGATAGGCGGCGGTGGCCGCAGCGAGTTGATCGGTGAGCTCATCGATCGCGTCCGGGCGAGCGGCGGGTGCGTGGATCAGCAGGACTCGCATCAGAGCCTGCTCTTGCGCGGCCATCTCGAGCAGCCGGTGCGCCACGGTGGTGATCTGATCGGCGAACTGGGCGCCGGTGCTCACCGCGTCAGTGGCGACGGCCGGGTCCTCGCGCATCGCCGCGAGGATGCGCCGTACACCGTGGTCGATGATGTGGTCCATCAGATCGTCTTTGCCGGTGAAGTACCGGTAGATGGTTCCCTGCCCGATCCCCAGACGGTCGGAGATGTCGGCGATGCGGGTGTTGGCGTAGCCGCGTTCGTCGAACACCGCGCACGCGCCCAGGGAGATTTCCTTGCGCCGCCGCCGGGTGAGGTCGTCGTCCACGGCTCCGGCACCGTTGGACTTCGGGGACGATTTCGGGGCGCTCATCAGGCCATCCTAATCGGCCGACGAGCGTGGAGTGACGAGTCAGTCAGCGACGGACTGACTAATCATTCCCCCTTGTGCGGTACCAGCGGTAGCACCTACCATCATGGAATGACCAGTCAGTCTGCTCGCAGAACCCTTTCCCGCAAAGCCACGACCAGCGCGGAGAGCCGCCCGGTGGAGCCCGGCGACCGCACCGGTACCGGAACCAAACATGCGGCGGCCCGAATCGAGGAACCCTCAGCGCTGCTCGCACCGGGGTCGGTGACCTACCGGGTCCTCGGCGACGCGGGAACGATGACCTACGTGTCCATGGCGGGCATGGTGCTGGGCACCTTGATGCCCAAAGTCGGCCGTGGCATCGAGGAACACGAACCCCTGCTCAACGGCGACATCGCCCCCGCAGGGACCGGGCACTCGATTCGGCGGCTGTTCGACAGCTATGAGCTACTGGCCGGGATCGTGCTCGGCGCGACAGCCCAAGACCGCGCCGACGCCGCGAACGCACTACGTGAGTTGCACCGCAAAATCAGCGGAACCATGCCCGACGGCGCGCGCTACCACGCCTGGGAACGCGAGACCTGGGCCTACGCCTGGACCGGAATCTTCCAAGGAGTGATCGAGGCCTACGACTTCTCCCGCGGGTTCACCTGCGATACCGAACGCGACGAAGCCCTGGCCGGCATGGTCGAACTCGGCCGGAGTTTCGGCGTGCAGGGCATCCCCGACACCCGCGAGGAGTTCGACGCCTACTGGACCGACTACCTGTGCAACGTCGCCGAAAACAACCCCACCGTCGAGTGGATCATGAAACAGATGGGCCCCGAGACGCGCAAACCCGCTTCGGCTCCATGGATCCCGCAACCGGTGTGGCGAGTGATCACCTTCCCCCTGCGTCGCCTCTTGCGCGTCGGTGCCCTCGCCACCTTCCCCGAAGTGCTCGACGAACGACTCGGGCTCCACCGCACACGAATCGACGCCGTGGAACTCGCCCTGCACAAAGGTGTTTGGCGGCTGGTACCGAAAGCGCTGTCGCAGACCGCAGGGCCGATCTTCTTCCGCGCCCGCCAACACATCGGCCCAAAACCCCCGTGGCAGAACCGGTTCTCCCGAGACAACCTGGCCCATCGCCGCGCCGAACTCGACATCGTTCGGGCCGAGTCCGACACGGGCTCCGAGTGAGGGGCGAGTACGCGACGACGGAGGGTGGGCGATGACAATGTCCCGTATACCTCGTGTGGTGATCATCGGTGCCGGTATATCCGGCATCGCCGCTGCGATTACACTGCAACGCAATGGTTTCCATGATTTCGTGATCCTGGAGAAGGGATCCGATGTCGGCGGGGTCTGGCATTGGAATCACTACCCGGGACTGACCTGCGATGTGCCCTCACAGCTGTATCAGTTCGGATTCGCGCCCAAACCCGACTGGTCGCAGGTGTTCGCACCCGGCCCCGAGATCCAGCGGTACCTCGCCGACGTCGTCGACCAGTTCGGACTGCGCCCGCATCTGCGGGTCGACACCGAGGTAGTAACAGCGGAATTCACCGGCACCGGCTGGCGGGTCGGCACCGACGACGGTGACAGCTACGACGCCGATTTCGTCATCGCCGCCACCGGGGTCCTCCATCATCCGGCCTGGCCCGACATCGCGGGACTCGACGAATTCACCGGCGACATCCTCCACACCGCCCGCTGGGACGACACCATACCGACCGCCGGGCGGCGCATCGCGGTCATCGGTACCGGATCTACTGGTGTGCAAGCGGTTTCGGCACTACAACCACACGCCCGTCAGGTCACCCATTTCGTGCGCAGCCCGCAATGGGTCATCTGGGCTCCGATGCGGTTGTCGCAACCGGCGTTTCTCAGCACCGTCCTGGATCGGCTGCCAGCACTCAACCGGGCCCTGTACCAGGCAGGAATGCTCGGCGCGAAGGCGTTCACCGATGTCGTCACCCGCCCCAGCTGGCGGCGGCGCTTGGTCCAGCAGTACGCACGCCTGAGCTTGCGCGCACAGATCAGCGACCCGCGACTGCGCGCGGAACTCACCCCTGACTATGAGCCGTTGTGTAAACGACAAGTGTTGTCCGGCAGCTACTATCGCGCCCTGCGCGCGCCCAACACCGAACTCGTCACCACCGGCATCGACGCGATCACCGCGACCGGCATCCGCACCATCGATGGCCGCCATCATGACGTCGAGATGATCGTGTTCGCCACCGGTTTCCGTGCTCATGACTACATGCGGCCGATGAAATTGACCGGCCGCGATGGTATTTCGATCGACGAAACATGGGCCGAGGGCCCGCACGCCTACCGGATGACCGCGATCCCCGGTTTCCCCAACCTGTTCACCGTGCTGGGCCCCAACTCGCCCACCGGCTCCATCCCGCTCCATCACGCCGCCGAAGTCAGCGCCCGCTACATCACCGCCTGGATCCAGCGTTGGAGCACAGGGGAATTCGACGCCGTCGAGGTCACCGACACCGCCGCCGAACGATTCGGCACCGAGGTCGTCCAAGCCCTCGGCCCGACAGTGTGGAACACCGGCTGCAACTCCTGGTACATCACCGAAAACGGCAAGATCGACCTGCTGCCCTTCGACCGCCGCACCATGGAAACAATGCTCAGCCACCCAGACGACGACGACTTCCACCTCAACAGATCCAGCCGATGAACTCGTCCCGGCGTCCGCAATGGCCGATGGACCGGCACCGCAGTACATCGAAGCGACGCAACGACTCTCACAGCCGACCGTCGCGAACACGATCCGCCTCTCCGACCAACGAAATGGCCCTACCGAGCCGTTCGGCAAGCCGAGGAAAACAATGAGCTACCGCGACATCCTGTATTCGGTGCGCGACCATATCGCCACAGTCAGCCTCAACCGCCCACACGTCAGCAATGGCTACACCTGCACCATGGGCACCGAACTCGGCGCAGCGATCACCGCAGCCGATAACAACCCAGAAGTACGCGCGATCATCCTCACTGGCGAGGGCTCGGACTTCTGCGTCGGAATGGACCTCTGCTCCGGGTTCACCGCACCACCACCCGAGCACGACTGGCTCGAACCCGCAGGCCAATGCTCACAGCGGATCTTCGAATGCCACAAACCCGTGATCGCCGCGATCCGCGGCGCAGCCATCGGCGCCGGGTCCACGATCATCCTTCCTGCCGACTATCGAATCGCGGCCACCGACAGCCGATTCGGATACGTCTTCACCCGCCGCGGATTCTTCCCCGAAGGCGCCTCGACATGGCATCTGCCACGCATCGTCGGCATGGGCTGCGCGATGGACTGGATGCTCACCGGCCGGGTCTTCCCCGCCGCAGAAGCACTCGCCAGTGGACTGGTACACCGCGTCGTCGAACCCGACGAAGTACTACCCGCCGCACAGCAATACGCGCGAGACCTCATCACGAACACCGCACCGGTCTCGGTCGCAGTCACCCGTCAAATGCTGCTGCGACTCAGCGCCTACGACACCCCGTACCCCGCACACACACTCGAATCGAAACTCATCGCCGGACTCGTCACAAGCCCCGACGCCGCCGAAGGCATCATGTCCTTCCTCCAACGCCGAACACCGAACTTCCCCGGCCGCGTCCCCGCCGACATCCCCACAATCGTGGGTTGGGAAGCAGCAAGCGACTGATCAGCCTTTGCGAGAAGTCGCCCAATACGTCAATACGAAAGGCGACTGTTTCAACATCCGATAATAGCCGCGGAGCGGGCGTTGGACGGCCGTCCAAAATGGTTGGCACAGAACCTTCCAACGCCCGCAAATGCCGATTACAGGATGTCAACTTGATGCGACCGGAGGGCGGTCTGGCAGCCTCTCGGCCAGGCTCAGATGGGAAGTTCTCGAGCCAGCACCTCCCCGGGCGGAGGTCATAAGCGGCATCGTCGTTATCCTCACCAGGGCACTGTCCGACCCGAGCGGTCCAGATACGCCAGACCAGGCGTGCCCGATTTGGCCAGCAGGACGTCCACCAGCAGCGGGACGCTTTCCGCAACGGTGAACGGCGCGTCCGGCCCGCCGAGCGCGGTGCTGATCCAACCAGGCGCCAAGAGGATGAAGCCGCGCTGCGTCTCGGCCTGCCGGACCGCGAAACCGCGCATGAACATGTTCAATGCCGCCTTGCTCCCCCGGTAGACCTCGCGGCCTGCGGTCGTGTTGTTCGTGATGCTGCCCTGACCGGACGACATCGCTCCGATGAGGCCGGTGGGAGACACCAGGTCTTCGAGCGCCTCGATGACCCGCATAGGACTGAGAGCGTTGGTGATCATCACCTCGACGAAATCGTCTGTTGCCACCTCGCCGATGGGCATCTGCTCGCTGTTCGTGGTGCCTGCATTGACGAAGAGCACGTCGAGCGGGCGGCCCGCCAGACGCTTGTGCAGGGGCGCAAGGTGGTTGGGCTCGTTGATGTCGAGGAGCTCGACGCTGACGCGCCCCTTGGCCCGGTCGGCGAGATCGTCCAAGGGCGTGCGCACAGACGTGTCGCGAACTGTGCCGATGACGTTCCAGCCGCGGCCGAGGAATTCAGCCGCCATCGCGTGGCCGAGACCGCGCGAGGCTCCGACGAGCAGGGCGGTCGGCGTGTGGCGCCCTGTGACAGTTGATGACATGCGCGTCATCTCCGTTCTCTACTTCGCGAGCTCACCGCGTACGTCCCTAACCCGAGACCGTCTCGAGCGGCATGCAGTACAGCTCTGCTGTGGCCTTCATCGGTACGAGACGAGTCTGCTCGTCGAGTTGTCGCAGGCGCGATTCAGACACGAACATTTGTAGGATTCTCGCTATGACAGGTGCATCAATGTCTGAATCCTTCGCAGTACGGCCTGATGATGTGCGAATCATTCGGGCGCTGCAGATTGCCCCGAGAGCCTCCTTCGCCTCGATAGCCGGCGCGCTCGGTCTCACCGAAGGCACCGTCACCCGCCGGTATCGGCGCCTGCGCACCGACGGCGTCATCCGCGTCGCCGGCGTGGTCAACCCGGGAGCGTTGGGACAGAGCAGATGGCTGGTACGAATACGCTGTCGGCCCGGCAGCGCCGCTGCGATCGCGGGCGCACTCGCCAAGCGAAATGATGTCAACTGGGTAGCCTTGGGCGCGGCGGGCTGCGAAATCACGTGCGCGACTCAGTCTCGGAGTGAAGCACAGCGGGAAGATCTACTCGGGCAAAAGCTTCCGCGTACCGCGGCGGTGCTCGACATCAACGCCTTCGCTATGCTTCGCCAGTTCATGGGAGGTCGCGGTCACTACTGGGCCGCACTCCACGGCGTGCTGACCCCGGAGCAGGAAGCCATGCTCGGGAGCGACGGCCCCCCATTCACGGAGTCGCCGGTCGTCACCGACACCTCCGTATATCTCACCGCCGAAGACGAGAAAGTTCTCGGCACGCTCGCCACGGATGGTCGAGCCAGTCTCGTCGACCTCGCCACCGCGGCGGACTCCACACCAGGCCGCGTATCTCGCCGCCTCGACGTCCTGCTCCTGAAACGCGTCATCCACCTCGACGTCGAGATCGCCCCCGCAGCTTTGGGCTACCACGCGCGGGCAAATCTGTGGCTACGGGTGCATCCGTCGGAGGTGAAGAACGTTGGACGCGCGCTGGCACGAGAACCCGAGATCGCCTTCGCCGCCGCCATCTCCGGGCCCTACAACATCCATGCCGTCGCCCACTGCCGAGACCTCGACGAACTGTTCGAATTCACCTCCGATCGCATCGGGTCACTGCCCGGCCTCCAGAGCATGGAAATCTCACCTGTCCAACGGCACGTCAAGCAGGCGGGTACGTTGCTATCCGGCGATCGTCTCGCCGAGCCACCGACTCGCGCGTGACGCAAGGCAGGACCGCTTCAGCCGCGAGGACCGAGCCTGACACCCGAGATCCGACGGGTAGACGGGCTGATCGAGATGGCGGTCCAGCTGATCGTCGGCGCACCGCTGCTCGTGGCACGGAGGCTCGGGCTGGTCAGTTCGCGCGTCGACGTCTATCGGGAGCAGGAAAACCACTTGGCCTCGCTCACGGTGCTCCGCGTACCGGGTTACCGGCGTTGGTCGGTCGCCCAGATCCGTTGGTAGACAAGGGTTCCCAACGCACGCAAATGCCGACTATGTGACGTTGGGCGGGCGGGCCTCTCTGGCTGTGCAGCATCGCGTCGTTCGGCTGGCCGACATCGCAGCTGAGGATCTATCGACTGCCCCAGCCATCCAGTCGGCGGAGTTATTTGGCCGACTGGCCGGTTTCGCCGGTCGTCGCCGCGGTCTATGTTCGAACCGTGCTAGCGATCGTGGCCAGTCGGTATCGCCGACGCAGCGAACCGTGTTCTCGGTTCTTCTTCTCGCCGAATGGAACTCGGTCGTGACCACAGCAACCACTGCGCGCTCGAGCACCTTGTCTCGGCGGTGGGATCGCTTCGGCCGCGGACTGATGGCCCTCAACTCCGCAGCCGCCTTCGCGGTGTTCATCAACGGCTGCTTCCTGATGGCGGACGTGAGCGAGGACCGCCTGCTGGTGGAGGGCTGGCGAACCTTCGGATACCTGGTGTTCAGCGTGATGTGGGCGATGCTCGCCTACCGGCCGCGTCGGGTTCCCGCGATCTGGGAAGTGGTGATCTTCCACAAAGTGGCGGTAGCGGTACTCGCCTTGACCATCCTGGACACCACCGAGGGTATGCAGTCCGCGATCACCGACTCCATCGTCGCCGCACTCACGATATTCGCCTATGTTGCTTGTCGTGGGTGGGAATCGTGGAAGGTCATCAATGGAGAGTGAGAAGTCCGGCGCCTGCCTATCGTTGCTCGATGATGCCCGTAGTGCGGCAAAGGAATTGGCGGTCGAAGCCGCCGCGACCGAGCGGGATCGCAGGGTCACCGCGGCGAGCGCCGCGGCAGCTCGGCGCGCGGGGGCGTTCGCCTTGGGCGTGCGCCGATCCGAGGGTGGACTCGAGGCCGACCTCACCACCAGGGTCGGGTTCCTCGGTGAGCTCGGGCGGGGCTGCCCGTCAACGGCGTGGATCGCGGCCACGACCTACGAAGCGAAACGGCTGTTGCAGATCGGGGTGTCGGACAAGGCGTATGCCGACGCGTTCGACGACGTCGACAGCGTGGTGTGTTCCTCGGCGCGGCCGGGGCAGGCCGTGCGTGAGCCCGGCGGACTACGCATCTCCGGTCGGTGGCCCTACGCCTCGGGCTGCGAACTGGCCGAGTGGGCGATGCTTTCGGTGCTACTGCCTGGCGACGCTGCGCCGCAGCCTGCCGCGGTATTCGCCCGTACCCGGGACCTGGTCGTCGACCGAGACTGGCATATGGCGGGACTGGGCGGCACCGGAAGTCACACCCTCGTCGGCCATGATGTGTGGATCCCGGACTCCCACGAACTCGACTTGCCCCGGATCGCTGCCGCACTGTCCAATATCGCGATCGCGGTGGGCCTGTTCGCACCGCTGTGGGGTGCGGCGCGCGGCGCCCTCGACGTGGTGGCCGCTGTCCTCGCGGCACGGTCGTCACCGAATCCTGCCCACGCCACGCTGGCCGACTCGCCCGGGGCTCGGCGCAACTTCGCCGTCGCCGCACACAAAATCGATACCGCCCAGCGCCGCATGCTCGGAATCGCCGCCGCCGTCGACGCCACGCTGCCCGGCGAGGCGCTCACGGCCGAGGAACGTGCGCGGCTGCGGATGGATCTGATCACCGCGGTACGTGAGTGCCGCAGCGCACTCGAGGACCTGTTGGACCTGCACGGCTCCAGCGGTCTGGACAACGCCAACCCACTGCAACGGTACTGGCGAGACTTCGCGGTGGGATCGCGCCACGTCCAATTCACCTCACACGTCGTCGAGGAGGACTACGGCGTCCTGCTGCTAGGAGTAGACGACGCACCCTCCGCGATGCTTTAAACCCTGTCGGCCGCGGCCGAAGTGCCGATAAGACCCCGCATATCGCGCGGCCAGCCGAACGTCCGCACATGCCGTTGCGACACGAAGTCACACGATGCGAGTGAACTCGCAGATAGGAGGGCCGAACGTGGTTTCGGCTGTGTGAGTTTCGGGTGCGTGCTCGATGCCCGGCCCCGCTCTGACGTGCGTTGCTGGTAACGGCAGGGTGCGAAGCTTAGGAACGCCGAAGGGTCTCCGTTCCATCCGGAGGCCACGGGCCAGGGGCAGGCCGGACGGGTGAATCGCGTGAACCTTCGTTGATGTCTCGTAAAGCGGACCCTGTCGATGGATAGCAGTTGGCAGAGGGAAGGGACTGGCCGTTGAAATGTGGCAGGCGCCGGTCGAGGGCGGCACTCGATCGGGAGAGCACCGCCGTCCCCGGGATATAGGAGGCACCCTCCCCGGCCGAATCTCGCGCGTGTGAAACGTGGTAACCCCGACGGGGTCCAGGCATCGAAAGTTGGTGTCGGGTAGGCCGACTGTGAGGAAAGCTGAACTCCCCCGAGCGGGATTGGGATGGCCCGAGAAGCGAATGCCGGTGGCCGAAAGGCAACGGGAAACCGCCACGGTAGTCATCGGCCCCTCCGCTGGTGCGTGGTGGATAACCGGCCGGATACCGGCCCCTGTGTCCGGACTCGAAAGGGTGCTGACGCGGGCCAGGTGAGCCTGTGAAGGAAGAGGGTGGCCAAGACGCTGGAACCGACGGACAAGTTAGACGCCGAGTACTCGGTGAACGGACCAGAGGGCAACGTCTTCGATTGCGCCGCTGCAGGATTGGCGGACAGTCAGGACGCGTACGGCGACGTACGGCACCTGACCTCCACGGGCTTGGTTGAGCCGGATGCATAGCAATGTGCACGTCCGGTTCTGAGGGGGGCCGGGCGCAGTAATGCGCCCGGCCTACCCGGCCTGCGCGCTCGTTCTGTGGTGCAGAGCCGTTGTTCGGCAGTCGATCTCGCGAGCGTTGATATCGAACACTGGCGAGCCAAGCTGTACGAGGATCACCGCACCCCTGAAGGGCCAGACTGCGTCACGCTGCTCGACCTCGAGGGCAACGAGTTCTGTGTCGAGCGCAGCGCCGTCGAGCGCGGGTTCTAGACGAGTAAGTCTTATGGGATACCCCGATGCGTGCGTGTCAGGCGTCGAGCCCGCCGGGTGCTGGGCACTTTCACCCGGCATCGAATCGCGCCCGGCCACGATCCACGGCTGGAGTAATAGGCGATCTGTACCGTGACAGTACTTTTTGGGGATCGTGCGCGGGCGCTGTGCGACTTAGGCTTGCCGGGTCATTTCCTTCGAAACCCCTTCCGCCACAAGAAGAGAGTCGTGTGATCGTCGAATATCTCTGGACTGCCGAACGGCGGACCACCACGCCTAGGAATCGGATCATCGAACTGGCTCTCGCCACGGCGGTGGGGTTCGCCGGCCCGGCCATGCTGGCGGGCCCGGCCATGGCGGCCCCGTCCCCCAGTATCACCGCCGACGCCATCCAGCACCTCAACGCCGACGGCACTGTGCGGATCACCGGCACCTACACCTGCACCGGCGGTCAGGGCAAAGTTCTCGGGAGCAGCACGTTTAGTCAAGGGGATGGCGACAACAGGACCCTTAGCACCTTCAGCTACACGGATAAGCGGCCGGGGCTGTTGACCTGCGATGGCACCGCGCACCAGTACACCATCGACCAACCGGCGCCCCAGTCTGACCCATTCCAGCCCGGTCCCGCCAAAATCCTCATCCTCTGGAACTTGTACACCTCCGACGGGAACGACAGCAGCGGGTTCGAACTCGACGACGCCCCCGTCACCCTGCAGCGCTGACCGTTCCGCGGACCCGATGGCACCGTGGGTATCCGACAGGGGAACCTGCCGGGATGCTACCCGGCCGCAAGTCGACGCAAGTGCGCTCTCATCAGCGTAAGACGTTGTACGCCGACCGACCTCTGACTTCAGTCATGACGAGTGAGCGCTCATGCCGCGGAGCGCGCGTTGGTCAGCCGTCCAGAAATTATTGGCTCACAGAGCCTTCCAACGCGCGCACATGCCGATGCGCGTGCGTTCGACCGGCCCTGATCAAGCGGTCGGCCGAGCGCTCGGAGCACGTCCGGATAGGAGCTGGATCGCCTGATCGAAACCGCTGCCTATCGAGCACGATCCCACCTGATCGACCTGTTCAGCAGCTGGGCCAGGTGGGTCAACATCCATCCGATATGCTGCGGGGCGTGCGTTGGTCAAATGTCCAGAATTGTTGGCTGACAGCACTTCTCAGTGCGCGCTCACGGCCGATGTGCGGATAACCGCAACTTGTGGCGTCTACTTTGACCTCGAGCGCAGTTGAGCTTCTAGCGTCGTCGACGACGATAGGAGTTCGACAATGACAACACTGGTTACTGGCGCTACCGGTAACACCGGCAGGCACGTGGTGAGAGAGTTGATGCGCCGAGGAGAGCGGGTTCGGGCTCTGACGCGGAATCCTGCTGCGGCCGTGGGGCTTTTCCCGCCGGGGGTGGAGTTGGTGGCGGGTACGCACACCGCTCCGGAGACGCTGGATCCTGCCCTCGAGGGGGTCAGCCGATTGCATATCACCGTGACGTCGGGGCTCGCCGAAGTCGGCCCCGAGCTGGTGCGGCGGGCGGTCGAGGCGGGCGTGCGGCGCATCACCGTGGTGTGGGGTGGTGCGGTCGGGCCGGTCGAGCAAGCCGTGGCGGATTCCGGTGTGGAGTGGACGCGTCTGGAACCGCAAGAATTCATGTCGAACACACTGAACTGGATCGACACCGTGCGGGCCGAGGGCATCGTGCGTGAACCATACGACTTCCCCAGTGCGCTGGTGCACGAGGCCGACATCGCGGCCGTGGCGGCGGTGGCACTGCTCGACAACGGCCATGCGGGACGTGCTTACAACCTCACCGGACCGCAGTCGCTCACGCCGCGGGAGCGGATCGCGATCCTGTCGCGAGCTGTCGGGCGCGATATCGCCTTTGTCCCGATCACGCATGAGCAAGCCGTCGACCGGCTGATAGCCACTGGTGTACCCCGAGCAGATGCCGAATACGTGATCGACTGGTACTCCACATCCGACGATGCCGCCACGACTGTCGTCGACACCGTCGACCAGATAACCGGTCGTCCAGCAAGGACTTTCACCCAATGGGCCGACGAGCACGCGGAACGCTTTCAGGAGCCTGCGGTCACCGACCGTCTGACGACCCCCTGACGACCGCAAAGTTCGCCCGCCGTCGCGACAACCGGCAGTACCACTGATCACGCTGTCCTGGAAGGACATCCGTGGCCTTTACTGGGTCAATAGTTACAGCGGACTCCCGGCTTTCCGGTCTTGCCGGAGCGCAGCAACTCGTGCTCCGTAACGCAGTTGTGGCAGTCGCCGTCGAAATCGACGGTGCCGTCCGACTGGACGATGTACATCGAATTATCGATGAGGCCATGACCTTTGGAGTCGACGACCGCGGCATCGGGATGGCGTTCGCGGATGTATGCACCGCAGTACACACCGGCCGCCAGCGCTACCTTGCTGAGTGTCGGCCCTGTGCCGGTGGCGCTTTCGTCTTCGTCGCTTTGCTCTTCACCAGGCTGATGTACAACCTGAACATGCGCCAGGGCAGGCACCGCGCCTCCCACGTGGGCATGAGCTGGGGCGACGACGCCTCCTACTGTGCCCATGGCCACGATCGCGGCAACAGCCAGCAACGCTTCGTTCACTCGCATATGACGCTGCACAACGACCTCCCACTACCGGGACAAGGACTTGGAGCAAATCGCCCAGAGACTACAACGGATTCAGCCGCCTATCCCGCACCACGCCGCCACGGACCTGTCACCACAGGCACCCGGCACACGACTCGAGGGCGCTCCGAACCGAGTCACCGGAACGCACGGCCCTCGGCTACTTCCTCAGCCGGCGTAGAACTCGGCGGCGGGCATCACCTGGTGTGGCATATCCGTCGTCGTGGTGATGCTGACGCGGCCGACTCCGGTGAAGAAGGTGGCCCGGCTGATGGCGCCGCTGTTCGCGGGCAGGGCGAAACCCCAACCGCCACTGAGCGGAACGTCCACGGAGCCGGAGTCTCCGGTGTCGAGGTTGGTCCAGTGTGCGGTGACGGTCACCGTGCAGGGGGTGTAGACGAAGGCGCGGTGCTGGAAGCCGTACCAAACGCCGACGGTGCCCAGCGGACCGAGATCGGGGCGGCTCTGCGCGTTGCCGTTGATCTCGGTAGGGATGGGAAAGTCGCGGCAAGCGGTGGGAGTGTTCGCCAGCTGAGCGCCGTAGGGTCCGGCCGCGCTCGCGGTTGTGCCGGACGAAAGCAGTGCCGCGGCGACGCACGCTCCGATGATCGGCATCCGAACGAGCATATTGCGGTGTCGCATGGTGTCTCCTGAGAATTGATGGGGAAACGCATTCGATCTGCGTGCCGCAGTATTCAGGTCTCCGCTCGGAGTCGCGGATCGCACATCCCGATGGGAACGTCACGAACCCAGAAACATTGCGTCACGCGTCGGGACGGTACACCGACCCGAGGCACGCCCACAGAATTGCGGGCACGGATACAGCAACTCGCTCGACGGTCCCTCGCCGTGCTGGATGAGCCACCGCATCAACGTCTTTGCCGCATCGGCGCGCCCGCGACGGCGGTAGCGACCACCACCATCGAGCATGCTAGGGCGACATTATCGTGCGTTGGCCTGCTCGGTCTGTCGGTCGTTCGCCAGCGCGACGTTGAGAAGTGCTGCCGGCCAACCAAATTGGACGGCCGACCAGCGCCCCAAGCGGCCAGATACCGCGCGTTCGATCTGATGCCGTTCAGTTGGGTAGGGGTTCGGGTTGGGCGAGGGCGTCGTCATGCAGCGTGGGGCTGACGACGGCGATCAACGCCAGCAGGCCCATGGCCGCGGCGATGGTCAGAGCTGTGGTCCGGGTGCCGAAGCTGCTCAGCAGCAGGCCGCCGACGAACGCGCCTGCGGACGCCGTGCCGGACGAGACGAGCGCGAAGACGCTGCTGACCCGTCCCTGCAGCCCGCCGGGGGTCGCGCCCAGCTGGCGTACCCCGACCACCACGTTCATCAGCGCGCCGGCGAAACCCATTCCGGCCATGAGTAATCCGAGCGCGAGGGGCTGGCTGGTTAAGGCTACGGGCGTCATCAGCGCCGTCCAGACGATGAGCGCGCCGGCGATCACGGTGAACAGCCGCACCCGTCCGACCACCCTGGCCCCGGCCAACGCCCCGGCTATGCCGCCGAGCCCACCCACCAATCCGATGAGACCGACGGACAACGCCGAGCCGCCGTGTTCCTTGACGGTGAGCGAAAGGGTCAGTACGAGAACCTGAAAGAGCAGGTTGCTCGCGGCGATGAGCCCGAAGGCAGCCCGCAGGAACCGCTGCCGCCACACCCACCGCATGCCTTCGAGCACCTCGGTCCGGACATTGCGGGCGGATGCGGTCCGCGGTCCCTGCAGATCCTTGCGGATGAACAGCAACGTGACGAGAGCCAGCAGATGCGCCATGGCGGTGAAACCGAACGGCACCCAGGAGCCGAGGGTGAAAAGGCCGCTCCCCGTGGGCTGGCCGAGCAACCCGGCCGCCTGGCCGCGCGCCTCGTTCTGCCCCATGGCCTGGGGCAGTTGGTCGTTGGGCACGATATGGCTGATGGCGGCCCGCTCGCCGAGCCGGTAGCAGAGCGCCGCCGATCCATCGACGAACGCCGCCACCATCAGCACGGGCAACCACAGGTTGCCCGAAGCCAGCATCGCCACCACCACGGCCATGGCCAGCAACCCGGCGAGGTCACTGCCGATCAGCAGCCGCCGCCGATCCCAGCGGTCGACCAGCGCGCCGGCCGGCAGTTGCACCACCAATTGCGGTAGCAGGGCGGCGAATCCGACCAGACCCGCGCCCATCGGGCTGTTCCCGTACCACAGCATGAGCAGCGGGTAGGCGACCACGCTCGCGCGCAGACCGAGCATCGAGACGCCGGCGCCGGTCCACAGCAGCAGGAAGTCCCGATTACGACGCAGCGGAACCGTCTCGGCGCGCACACCTCCCGGTGCGGACTCGTCGAGCAGACTCATAGGTGCCCGCCGGCGGCCGCGACGACGCCGACCCGGCACCACTCCAATACCGCCATCGCGCTGTGCATCTTGTTCTCGGCCTGGTCGAAGGCGATGCTGCGCGGACCGTCCAGCACCTCCGCCGTCACCTCCTCACCCCGATGGGCAGGCAGGTCGTGCAGGAAGACGGCCTTGGGACTGTCCTGCCACAGTGCCTCGGTGACCTGGAACGGCGCGAAGATCCGGCGCCAGTCGGGATCGGGCTTGCTGGTGCCGGTGGTCTGCCACCGCGTGGTGTAGATGGCGTCCACATCCGCGGGGAGGTCGGTCATATCGTGCCGCTCGCGCAGCATCGATCCGTGTGCCGCGGCCCAGGTCTCGGCTCGGCGCCGGATATCCGCGGTGAGTCCGTAGCCCGGCGGCGTGCGCAGTTCCAGTTCGGTGCCGGGGAAGCGGGTCAGCCCGAGGGCGAGTGCGGCGGCGGTGTTGTTGCCCTCGCCGACGTAGAGCACGCGCAGCCCCGACAGCTGGCCGAAATGCCGCAGCAGCGTGGTGAGATCGGTCAATCCCTGGGTGGGGTGCTCGTCTTCGCTCATCGCGTTCACCACCGACATGCGGTCCTGGGCCGCCCAGACGCGCAGCTCGGCGGGATCGCCCGCGGTCCGAGCCACCAGTGTGTCGAGCATGCGGGACAGCACCCGGCCGGTGTCCTCGCTCGTCTCTCCGGTGTTGATCTGCAGATCGGCGCCGTTGTACGCGATGATCTGCGCGCCGAGTCGCAGCGCGCCCGCGGAGAAGGCGGTCCTGGTCCGGGTCGAGGTCTTGCGGAAGTAGATGCCGGTCACCGTTTCCGCTAGCGGTCGGCCGGAAGTCGGTGCGCCCGAAGCGAACTCGGCACCGCGAGTCACCAGGGACTGCAGGTCGACATCGGTGAGGTCATCGAGAGAAATGAGATGGCGGATGGCCACAGCGTGCTCCTTTCCAACCTCCAGCGTCGGCGACGGGTCTATCGGTTTTCTATTTAGAGACGCCGTATAGCCGCCGGGGCCAGGGTCGACCGGAACCGGGCCGTGGATCGTCCGGTCGCGACCGGCTATCGAGAGGAACGAACAGGCATGCTGATCCTTCGGCGATCCGACGTGGTGGAGACCCTGCGAGACCAGGAATTGGCGATCATCGACGTTGTCGCCGAGGCGTATCGGCTACACGACGCGGGCAGCACGACACTGCCGCATTCGACGTTCCTGCGCTTCCCGGAGGAGCGTCACCGGCGTGACCGCATCATCGGCCTGCCCGCCTATCGCGGCGGCGCCGCGCCGATCGCCGGGATGAAATGGATCGCTTCCTTCCCCGGCAATGTCACGGCCGGCCTGGAGCGGGCCACCGCAACCGTCGTCCTCAACTCGGTCGAGAACGGCCGCCCGACCGCGTTTCTCGAGGGCTCGGTCATCTCCGCCAAGCGCACCGCGGCCAGCGCCGCCCTGGCCGCGCGCCTGCTCGTCGGCCTGGACACGCCCACCGGCGTGACGCTCGTCGGCTGCGGCGTGATCAACCTCGAGATCCTGCGCTTTCTCGCGGCCGCCCTGCCCGGCTTGGCCGAGGCCACGCTCTACGACCAGGATCCGGCGCGCGCCGAGGCGTTCGCGCGGACCAGCGCCGAGGCCGTGCCCGGCGTGCGGACGGTGCTGGCGAGCACCCTCGACCAGGCCCTCGCCGCCCACCCGCTGCTGTCGCTGGCGACCACCGCGGCCGAACCGCACCTGGACCTGTCGCCCTGTCCCCCGGGCAGCACGGTCCTGCACGTCTCGCTGCGCGACCTGACCGTGCAGACGATCCTCGACGCCGTCAACATCGTGGACGACACCGATCACGTCTGTCGTGAGCGGACCTCGCTACACCTCACCGAACAGCACACGGGTAACCGGGATTTCGTGACCGCGCAGATCGGGGCGCTGCTGCGCGGCACGGCACAGCTGCGGCGCGAGCCGGAGCGGCACGTGGTCTACTCCCCCTTCGGGCTCGGCGTGCTCGACATCGCACTCGCGGAATTCGTGCGGGCGCGAGCGGAGCGCGACGGGCGGGGCACCCGGGTGCACGACTTCCTCGCGTCGTGACGCCGGCCGGGTGAAACCTGTTGTGCCGGAGGGAAAACCCTACCTCGGATTGGTCGGTATCCTTGGCTGACCGGTCCGTCGCCGATCGCCAGACTGGAAGACATGCTGAGTTGGCCAGAACATCGTCCCCTCGTGACCCGGCCGCGGCGGGCTGCGCAGTCCCCGGGCCACCGATGGGCGGTGCTGTGCGCAGGAGGCGTTACGGTGCTTCTTATTCCATGGTGCGTCATCCTCTTCGCCACCCTGCCGCAGACCGTGCGGGTGGGGAACTGGCCGCTGCTCTGGCTCGGTCTCGACGCCGCGGAGGCCCTCTGCGCGGCGGTGACCCTGCTGTTGCTGCTGCGCCGCAGCACCGCGGCCGCGCTGAGCGCCTCGGTCGGCGCCGGGCTGTTCTTCGCTGACGGCGTGTTCGACATCGGAAGCTCACTGTCCGCCGGTGGATTCACCGCGTCGCTGCTGATGGCGGTGTGCCTGGAATTCCCGGTCGGTATCGCCGCACTGTGGTTCGCCGCGCGGGCACTGCGGGAGCGGACACTGCCGTCGGACAGTGAGAGCGCCGACGACGTTTCGCGGCATCGATCGCGCGGGCGGGCCATGGAGAATCGCGCATGACGGCACCGTCCGTGCTCTCGATTCCGGTGCGCCTGCTGCGCCCGTGGCGGACGGCGGCGTTGTGGACGGCGTGCGCCCACGTGGCCGTCGACGGCGTGGTCGCCGTGCTCGGCGCGCTGGCGGTGACGTGGTTCGCGGTGGCACTCGTCCTGGTGCCGATCGGTCTCGGGATTCCGCTGGTGATCGCCGCCAGGTGGACGTTGTACGGGCTGGCGGCGTTCGAGCGCAACCGGTTCGCCGCCACCGGAGGCCGGGACATCCCGCCCGCGACGCCGCCGGATCTGTCCGGCCCGGTGATCCAGTCCGCCCGCCGCCTGATCACCGATCGCACGCTCTGGCGCCACATCGGCTACTTCGTCCTGCTGGTTCCGGTGTCGGCGGTGACCCTGGGCGGCCTGCTGATCGCCTGGTCGTTTCCGCTGGCACTGCTGCTGATGCAGGTGTACTGGGCGCGCAGGCCGGCGGGCGAGATCGTCGTCGGCCCGTTGGCGCTCGGCGGCGTCGGCGCGGCGATCGCGGTGACGGTGCTAACGCTGGCGCTCGGCGCGGTGCTGGTGCCCAGGGTGATGCGGCTGCTGCTGGCGCTGGACATCGCCCTCGCCGACGCGCTGCTGCTCCCGTCGCCGCACGCGGTACTCACCCAGCGCGTCGAGCATCTGCAGCGCACCAGGGCCGCGACCATCGAGGCGGCCGAGGCCGAGCGACGGCGCATCGAACGCGATCTGCACGACGGTGCCCAGCAGCGCCTGGTCGCTCTTTCGATCATGCTCGGCCGAATCAGCGCCCGCCTGAAGAAATCCGGCGACCTCGAGACCCGCGCCCTTGCCGAAGAGGCCAAAAGGAATGCGAACGAGGCGATTACGGAACTGCGCAATCTCACCCGCGGCCTGCACCCGCCGGTGCTGACCGATCGGGGTCTGGATGCCGCGCTGTCCGCGGTGGCCGCCCAGTGCCCCATCCCGGTCGAGGTCGACGTGCGCGTGACGCCGCGCCCGTCGATCACGGTGGAGAGCATCACCTACTTCGTGGTGACCGAGGCCCTGACCAACGTCGCCAAGCACTCTCGGGCCGAGCGGGCGCGGGTGGCGATCACCCGCACCGGCGACCGCCTCACCGCGACAATCACCGACGATGGTGTCGGCGGCGCCGATCCGGCGTGCGGCAGCGGGCTACGCGGCCTGACCGACCGCGTTGCCGGCGTCGACGGGCGGATCCGCATCGCCAGTCCCGCCGGTGGCCCTACGGTCATCGAAGTGGAGATGGCATGCGAGTGATGATCGCCGAGGATTCGGCGCTGCTGCGGGAAGGCATCGCGGCCCTGCTACGGGAGCAGGGCATCGAGGTGTGCGCCACCGTCGGCGATGCCGATGCCCTGCTGAGCGCCCTCGGTGACGACGAGCCCGACGTCTGCGTCGTCGACGTGCGGATGCCGCCGACCTTCGTGGACGAGGGCCTGCGCGCCGCCCTGACGATTCGCTCCAGCTGGCCCGGCGTGGGTGTGCTCGTGTTGTCCCAGTACGTCGAGGAGCGCTATGCGCTCGACCTCATCGGCGCCGACAAGTCCCGCGACGACCCCGATGCCGGCGGTGGTCTCGGATACCTGCTCAAGGACCGGGTGTCCGAGGTCGACGATTTCGTCGACGCCCTGGCCCGGGTCCATCGCGGTGAGACCGTCCTGGATCCCGAAGTGGTCAAACAGCTACTCGCCCGAAGCCGCCGGCAGGATCCGCTGGCTACCCTGTCGGCCAGGGAGCGTCAGGTGCTCGCGACGATGGCAGAGGGACGCTCCAATGCCGGAATCGGCGCCGAACTGTTCATCGGCGCGGCCGCCGTGGAGAAACACATCCGCAATATCTTCACGAAATTGAGCCTGCCCGCCGAGGACGGTGACAACCGCCGTGTCCTCGCCGTGCTGCAGTACCTGGGGGTCGCCGAATGACACCGCGGACCCGCCGCTGGTTCCTGGTCACCGGCCTGCTGGTGTTCGTACTCGTGGTCGCCAGCGGTCTGTCGTTGATCGTCGATCATGTGCTGCCGCGAAAACCGTTCTCCGCGACCGCCACCGTCGCCGCGGGCACCAGCCTTCGGGTGGCGGCCGACGCCGCCGACATCACCCTGCGCGCCGGGACAGACGAATCGGTACACGTCACCGCCACCGGCGACTACCCCTACACCGCCACACCGAACACGATGACGGCGTCCACCGCGGACTCCGTCACGACCGTGACCGGCGGCTGCCGGAGCGCCTGTTCGCTACATCTGGACATCACCCTGCCGGCAACGCTCACGGTTCAGGCCGAGGTCAAGTCGGGCAGCATCACCCTGGCCGATCTCACGGGCCCCCTCACCGCGCGTACGCAATCCGGCTCCATCGAGGTCGCGAACCCGGCGAGCCCGGTCGAATTGCACAGCGGCAGCGGACAGATCGTGGTGCACGGCAGCCGCTCGAACCGGCTGATCGCCAGCGCGGCCAGCGGCGAGGTCCGGGTCGGCTTCATCGCCGTCCCCACCGCGGTGACCATCACCACCGCCGCCGGTCACGTTGACCTGAACCTCCCGACCGCCGAGTACTACATCGACGCCACCAGCCGATCCGGTACCTCGACGATCGACGTACCCAACAACCGCTACGCCGGTAACACGATCAAGGTCAAAACCGAATCCGGTGGTATCGACATCCACTGACCAGACCTCGGCGCAAGGCCCAGTTGACTGCCGTAATTCTTTGCGGCAGTAGGTATTCCACCACGATAGGAGCTCTGTCATGGCCATGCTCGAACCGGACGACGCCAGCGGGATCCGCTTCCTCACCGACGAGGAAACCGACGCACTCCTGGCTGCCCCGGACGGATCGACCTGGATCGGCCGACGTGATCACACCCTGCTGCAGGTGGCGGTGCACACCGGGCTACGAGCATCGGAAATAGTCCGGCTCTGCCGCGCGGACGCGCACCTGGACACCGATCCGCACCTGTGCTGCCATGGTCAGGGCGGCGCCTACCGGGCCATCCCATTGACTCCGGAAACTGTTGCCGCACTGAGCATGTGGCTGGCCGAAGGCAACGACACCGAGCTGATCTTCTGCACTCGATCCGGCGGACCACTCAACCCAGCTGCCGTGGAGCAGGTGATCGCCAAGCACGCAGCCACCGCCGCACGCGCCAACCCGGCACTGCGGATCACCGACGTATCGTCATACACCCTGCGCCATACCGCCGCACGGTCGCTCCTGCACAACGGCGCCGCCCCGTCGGTGGTCCCGTTCCTGCTCGGATACGAGACCCCCTGACGGGGCGGCGCCGGGACGACGCGGAAGGCTACTCGCGCACCGCGATAGCCTCCACCGCGCGCGTCCGACAGAGCAGCCAGGCTGGAATCATGGTCGAAAGACAGGCTGCGGCAACGGTTCCCACGATCGTCACCAGATAGGTGGTGGCATCGATCGACGGGACGATCGAGCCGGTGATCCCCTTGCTGAACGCCGCGAGCGTGAGCAGGGTGACGAATGTTCCCACGATCACCGAGACCACGCCCACCGCACCGGCTTCCCACCCGAGCATGGCCATGATCTTGGCACGGCTCATGCCGATGAGGCGCAGTGCGGCCAGTTCCCGGCGGCGCTGGAAGGTCGCCATGGCAAAGGTATTCACGACGGCGATGCCGGTGAAGGCGATCACCAGCCCCACGACGAGCGCATTGAGGGCCTCGTTGTTGCGCGACTGAACCGGCGCCGGGGCGTTGTCGGTGATGCCGACCCCCGGGAACGCGGCCGTGGCCGCTTCGATCCGGGCGCGGTCGCCCCCCTTGATCAGAATGGCATTGTCCTGCAGCGTATCGACATGGGCCGCAAGCAGATCGCGGGGCAGAATCAGGTCGCCGAAACCGAGATTTCGACGGTAGAGAGCCACCACACGCAGGGTGGCCGCGGTGCCGTCGGCGAGGGTCAGCTTCAGTTCCGAGCCCACCTTGGTCTGTGCGCCGTCGGCGGCGTTGTCACTGACCGCGACCGTGTCGGCGGCCATCCCCGCCAGCGAGCCCGCGTAGATCTCCGGGTCGACCATGGTGCTGAGATCGGCCGGTGTCATGCCCTGCACGGAATATCGGCTTCCGTCCAAAAACGCGCTGCCGCCGACCATCTCGGTGACCGCGGCCACGCCGGGCTCCGATCGCAGCGTGGCGGCCAGGGCCGGTGGCACGCCGGCCTGCCCGGTGACGGTGTAGTCCGCGAGGATCCCGTCGCGGGCCTGCACCCCGGCCGCCCCGGCCAGCGTCGGCGCGAGGGACAACGCGGTGCACGTGACGGATACGGCCAGGATGAGTGGGGCGAATCCCGCTGCGAGACGGCGCGGTTCGAATCGTCCCGCAGCGGCGGCGAGGTATCCGCTGACGCGGGAGAACCTGGCGCCGGTCGAGGTCAGGACCACCGCGAGCCCGGCGAGCGGCACGGAGAGGAATCCGGCGGCGATCGCCGGGACCAGGATGCCGCCCATGCTGACGGGCAGCCCGGCCTTCTGGGTGTGCGCCAGCACCAGCGTGGTCAACACCCCGGCGAATCCGATGATCGCGACCACGCCGGCCACCTTTGCCCACCACGCCGTGCCCCGGCCCGACAGTGCCACCTCGCGCAGTCCCTCGACCGGAT
Organism: Nocardia sp. NPDC046473; assembly: GCF_040645995.1. NCBI lineage: Bacteria > Bacillati > Actinomycetota > Actinomycetes > Mycobacteriales > Nocardiaceae > Nocardia > Nocardia sp. NPDC046473. The sequence continues at coordinate 201,634 of NZ_JBEYZJ010000014.1, read as the reverse complement.
GCATCCGGCTGGTGCGCCATACCGCAACCACGGCGGCGCACCAGGCCGCAAGCAGGGTGGTCGCCACGGCGACGGCGGCGGGAATCGGACTGAGCGACAAGCGAAGTGTGGCCGGAATGATACCGGAGTCGACCAGCCATCCCTGGGAGAGCGCGGCCAGCGCCGTCCCGGCCACCGCCCCCGAAACCCCCGCTGCCAGGCCGAGCCCGATCGCCTCCCGGCCGATCATGGACCGAACCTGTCGGGGCGTCGCGCCGACGGCCCGCAGCAGTGCGATCTCCCGAAGCCGCTGCTGGGTGGCGAGGGTGAAGGTGCCGGCCACCACCACCAAGGCGATCCCCAGCGCGGTCCCACCCGCGGTGGCGCCCATGCTGATGAGTTTCACCCGGTAGCTCGAGGCGTCGGGAAATTCCTGGGTGCCGCGCCCGTCACCGACTTGGACGCTCGTGGGCGTATCCCGAAGCGCCTGCCGCACCGCGTCTTCGGCTGAGGCAGGCCAGACCCCGATCGCCGCGACCTGGCCCTGGTGGCCCGCCAGGCGCCGGGCCTCGGCGCTGGAGAAATAGAAAAGCCCCTGCCGCAACCCGTGATCGGTGATGCCGGTGACCGTATAGATACCGGGCCCGTCGCCGGCGATCACCTGGATCTTGTCGCCGACATTCAGGTTCTCCGCCGCCGCGGTCGCGGCATCCACGACGACGTCACCGGAGCCGGACGGGACGGCGCCGGTACCGAGACTCATCGGAGTCATTGCGGCCGAGTCCCATTCGTGCCCCGACGACTCCGGTCCTTCGACAACCTGCCCGTCCTTGACGAGATGTACCGGGAAGGTGAGTTCCGATACCACGCGCGTCACGCCTGGCACGGCGGCGAGGCGGGCGGGGACGGTGTCGCTCACCCAGGCCCGGTCCGGCAGGTCCTTGGTTCGATACCGGGGCGCGCCCTTGTGGTACTGCGTCCAATGCACCTGCTGATCGCCGGTGACCACGAGGGGCGACCCCGCATACCGCTCGGGTGCCATGGATCCGGCCAGACCGGTTGCCAGCAGCACCCCGCACAATGCGACCAGGGCGGCGGCGAAGAACAGGGCAACCAGCGCCGCCTTCCGATGCCGAACGGTAGTCCAGAACCGGGTCACGACACCCGCTCCAGCTCGGTCATTCGCTTTGCGACGCGATCGGCGGTCGGTGCGGTGATGATGTCGGCCACCTGTCCGTCGGCGAGAAAGACCACGGAGTCGGCGAAGGACGCGGCCACGGGATCGTGGGTCACCATGATCACCGTCTGCGCCCATTCGTCTACCGCTCGACGGAGCAGCTCCAGTACTCGCCGGGCGTTGCTGGTGTCGAGCGCACCGGTCGGCTCGTCGCCGAAGATCACCTGCGGGCGGGTGATGAGCGCGCGGGCGAGGGCCACCCGCTGCTGCTGACCGCCGGACAGCGCGGCAGGCAGGCGGCCCGCCTGATCGCCGAGACCCACCAGTGCCAGCGCCTGCTCCACCCGGTTGCGCTCCGCTTTGATTCCCGCCAGGCGCAACGGCAATGCCACGTTCTGCGCCGCCGTGAGCGACGCGATGAGGTTGAAGGACTGGAAGACGAAACCGATCTGTTCCCGGCGCAGCACGGTCAGCTCGGTCTCCGACATCGCGGTCAGCTCGTGCGCGCCGAGGTGGACCGTGCCCGCCGACGGCTTGTCCAAGCCTGCCGCACAGTGCAATAGCGTGCTCTTCCCCGAGCCGGACGGACCCATCACCACCGTCATCGCCTGCCTCGGCAGGTCGAGTGTCACACCGCGCAGCGCGGACACCGCTCCGCCGCCCGCGCCGTACACTCGCTCGAGTCGGTTCAACCGAACAGCGGGACCACCTGCATGGCCGACGCTATCCGGCGCGCCAACGGATTTCGGAACCGATCGCATGCGCGATCCACCCTTCTCCACAGTCGGAACAATTCAGGACGTTGTGAGATCGATGTCGCCGGAACCCGAGGCGACCGTCAGTGTGTCCGCCGCACCGGCGACGTCGGGGATTCGGTTGTGGATCGATCCGCTGTCGGTATGCGCATCGATCCGATAGGGGTGAGCGGGCACGGTGACGGAGATATGGCCCGACCTGCTGTGCGCGGTCAGCTTGTTCGGCGCGGCCGACAGCTCGATGCCGATATCGCCCGATCTGGTGGTCGCCGCGACGGCGGGCGCGACATCGCTCAGGGACACACTGCCGGAACCGCTCTCCACGTCCACCGGGCCCGCGATCTTCCTGATCGTGGCCGATCCGGAACCACCCCGATAGGTGACCTCGCCGACGCCCTCGACGTCCACCGAACCGGAACCGCCGAAGACGCTGATTTTTGTCGCGGCCGGGACGGTCACCGTGTAATCGATCCTGCAGTTGTCGCATTCCGCGCTGAGCACCAGCGTGCCGTTCGCCTGGCCCGGCACAGCCGAGGGGGCGTGCGATCGGTAGGCGATCTCCCGGTGAACCTGTACGGCATTGCCCGGCGTCACCCGTACCGATCCGCTGCCGTTGTGGATCTCGAGCACCGCCGGATTGCCTGCCACCGACGTATCGTCCGAGGTGTGATTGGGGGCCGGTCCCAGGTCGGAGCATGCCGTCACGCCGAGCGGCACCGCCATCGAGCAGACCACCACTCGGAGAATCGCCGACGATGTTTTCGCCGAAAGCCTCATAACCCCCCTCTCCCTGTTTTTGTCGGCAACGTACAAGCCGCTGTGCGGGTCACCATATCCGGCGATGGCGGGTCCAGAACAGTCATGTTTTCCCTACCTACCGCAAATATCTTCGCGGAGAAGGCTTTTCGGATCGGTCAGCGCGGTCGGCTGTGGACACCGGGTGTCGTTTGGGGCACCAGCTCGGCGCCCCGCGGCGACGAGGCGCTCGCATGCACGGCGAGGACGCACTGCAGCAGGGCCTGTGCTCCCTGCACCAGCAGCGGTTCGGGGGTGTATTCGTCCGGGGCGTGGCTGATACCGCCGGTGCTCGGCACGAAAACCATTGCTGTCGGCACGTAGCGGCTGAGCACGCTGGCGTCGTGTCCGGCGTAGCTGAGCAGCCTGCCGACAGCGGGAGCGACCGTTCGCAGCGACATCTCCACCGTGTGGCACAGCGCGGGATCGAAACGAGCGACCGGCTTGTAGGAGATCTGTTCCACTGTGCCGGAACAGTTCTCGGCCTCGGCACTGCGCTGGACCAGCTGTTCCAACCGACGGCGCACCGTCCGCAGCGCTTGTTCCGTACCGGCCCGGAACTCGACGACGAATTCGGCCCGGCCCGGGATCACATTGGGTGCGCCGGGCTCGAACTCGATGAAACCGAGGTTGGCGACCATGTCGGGGTCCAGGGCGGTGACCAGGTCGATGATCTGGGCCGCCGCCTTGACCGCTGCTTGCCCCGCGTCGGCCCGTCCCAGCATGGGAGTGGTCCCGCCGTGGTTGGCGACACCCTGCATGGTCACGGAATAGCGTGCCACACCGACGATTCCGCTCACCGCGGCGAGCTCGAGCTCCGCGGCTTCCATCCGGGGCCCCTGCTCGATATGTAGTTCCAGGTAGCCCGCGATGCTCTCGATATGGCCGCCCGCGCACAAGGCGGTGGAGCCCACCAGTCCCCCCGTCGAGGTGGCCTGTGCCCCTTCCTCATCCCAGAAACTCACGATCTCCAGCATGTCCGCCGCCGGGTGGTCGGCCTCATGGAGCACGCGAAGCACCTCGAGTGCCGCGATGACGCCATAGGCGCCGTCCAGGTAGCCCCCGCCGGGCACCGTGTCGGTGTGCGAGCCGACCAGCAACCAGGGGCCTCGGCTGTCGCCGCGGCGGCCGAAGACATTACCGGTGTCGTCGGCCCAGCTGGACAGGCCGCATGCTTCGATGCGCTCCCTGATCCAGGCTCGGGACGCGAGGTCGGCGGCGGAACCGGCGACGCGGTCGATCCCGCCGTCCTGCCGCCGTCCGAAGGTGGCGAGTTCAGCCAGGTCCAGCAGGAATCTCCGGCTCGAAATATGTAGTGGTGTCATGTGTTTCAGCTCTCTGTCCCGGGGACGTACCGAAGCAGGGCATCGACCCTGGACGGTTCGAAGACGCCCTGGTGATCACCGGCGATCCGGTCGATTCGCAGACCGCGCAACGCGAGCGACCGCCATCGGTCCAGATATTCGGCGTAGCCACGCCCGCCGGTGACGGAGTGGGTGCCTGCGGCGCACTCGTCGGTCACCATCAGGTGGACGCGCGCGGCGAGCGGTCGATAGCGGTGGGCCGACATACTGCGGTCGAGCAGGCGCCAGGTGCGCATGTTCACCGCCAGTTCGTCCAGCAGTTCGGGCTGGGCGCTCACCCCGGCCAGCCGCAAGAGCGCGATCAGCGTCTCCTCCACGCTCGCTCTGGACGCACCGGTAGCGGCCGCACGGACGGCGAACAGGCGCTCGGCCTCGGCGAAGAACCGTTCATCCACGGCGCCGCCCTGAGCTGTCTGCGGATCCGCCCGATCGATGGCCGGATCGATGAGCGCCAGAATCGGTGCCGGCTCACCCCGTTCGACCAGTTGCCTGGCCATCTCCCACGCCACCGTGGCCCCCGACGACCATGCGAGCAGGTGCACGGGGCCCTCGTGTCCGGTCTCCGCCAGTTCCGCGAGATAACCCTCGGCCAACATCGCCACCGACGGCGGCGCGGCCTCGTCGCGAATTGCCTTGGCCGCGAAGGCCGCGACCGGGCGCCGCGGGCCGATCCGCTCGGCGAGCGGCCGGAACCAATGAATGCTCCCGCCGACGGGGTGCACGCAGAAGATCGGGGCGCCCCGACGGTTGGGGCTGAGCCAGACGAGGGATCTCGTTGCGGTGTCCGCCCGATCGACCTTGGCGGCCAGTTCCGCCACCGTCCGGCACTCCAGCAGGTCCGCGGTGGACAGGGCCAGGCCGAGTTCCTGCGCTTCGGCCACCACGCGCAGCATCAGCAGCGAGTGACCACCGAGCTCGAAGAAGTCGTGGTGGACGCCGATGCGTTCGAGGTCGAGTACGCGACGCCACACCGAGGCGATCAGCACTTCGGTCTCGGTGCGCGGCGCGAGGTAGGTACGACTCGCGGCGACGCTCGTCAGTTCTGGCGCGGGCAGCGCGTTGCGGTCCACCTTCCCGTTCTGGTTGAGCGGGATCGTGTCCAGTTCGATGAACAGCGTCGGCACCATGTATTCGGGCAGCGTCTGCTTGCAGTGGGCGATCAACGCATCGCGGCCGGGCATTTTCGCGCCCTCGGCCACGCAGTAGGCGATGAGCTGCTTGTCGGTGTCGGCCAGCCGGCGCGCGACGACCAGGGCGTCGCGGATCTCCGGATGGCCGGTGAGCACCGTCTGGATCTCGCCTGTCTCGATGCGGTATCCGCGGACCTTGACCTGATGGTCGACCCGATCGACGAAGACGACATTGCCGTCGGCACGGATCCGGCACAGGTCGCCGGTGCGGTAGAGCCGGGACCCCGGCATCCCGAACGGATCCGGGACGAACCGGTCGGCGGTGACGTCGGGCATATTGGCGTAGCCGCGCACCACTCCGACTCCGCCGACGTAGAGTTCGCCGAGGGCTCCGATGGGCGCAGGCTCCATATTTTCGTCGAGCACATACATCGTGGTGTTGGGAATCGGCCTGCCGATCGGAACGAGTTCGCCATCCTCGTCGCCCGCGATCTCGTAGGTGCAGTTGGCCACCGAAATCTCCGTCGGCCCATACTCGTTCAGCAAGACCGAGGGGCCGCCGAGCGCCCGCCAGCGTTCGAGGGTGCGGCGCGGGAAAGCGTCCGCGCCGACCGCGAGCAGCGGTGCCAGGGCCGCCGCCTCGTCGGCGGTGAGCTGCGCGGTGAGCAGGTCGAGGTGGCCCGGCGTCATCTTGATGAAGCGGTAGGGGCCGGACTCGACCAGCAGCCTGCCCAGGTCGTCGACCTCGACCTGCTGCGGAAGCACGTGCACCGCCTCGCCCATGATCAGCGGCGTGTAGAGGTCGGGTACCACCATGTCGAAGGCGATCGACGAAAACAGCGGCGCCCCACCGGAACCCTGCGCGGCGTAACCCTCGACGCACCACCACAAATAGTTGGTCACGCCGCGGTGCGGAACCAGCACGCCCTTCGGCCGCCCCGTGGATCCCGAGGTGTAGATGACGTAGGCCAGGTTGTCCACCCCGGCGACGGGCGGCAACGCCGCGCCGGACTGGGCGTCGATCAGCTCACGGTCGCGATCGACCAGCAGATAGTCGTCGGCGGGGCGGATACCGGCGAGCAGTTCGGCGTAATCGCTGTGGGTCACCACAATGTCCGCGCCCGCGTCGGTAAGCATGTAGGCGAGCCGCTCAGCCGGATAGGTCTGGTCGAGCGGAACATAGGCGCCGCCCGCTTTCCACACACCGAGCAGACACGGGACCAGCTCGAGGCCGCGGTCGACCAGCACCCCCACCACCTGCTCGGGGCCGACACCACGCTGACGCAACAGCCGGGCGTACCGGTTGGCCCTGGCATCGAGTTCCGCGTAGGTCATCTGGGCCCCGTCGAAGGTCACCGCGACCGCGTCGGGATTCTTCGCCGCCTGGATCTCGAAAAGCTCCTGCACACAAGCGATCCGGCGCGGCGCGGCGGTGTCGTTCCATGCGGCGAGGACCTGTTCGCGTTCCCCGGCAGGCAGGTAGGCGGCGACCGCGTCACCGCCGGGCGCGGCGGCCATCGCCACCAGCACCGCCCGGTACATCGCGCCGAGCCGGGCGCCATTGGCGCGGCTGACGACGGCCGTATTGGTGGTCAGGACCACGTGCCCGTCCTGCGTGGCCGCCGAGAGTGCGAACTCGTTGGGGCTGGCGTCCACGCTCATCGCGTAGTCGACCAGGTCCCGGTCGACCATGTGGAAATCGAGGTAATTGAAGAAGACGTCGACCAATCGCCGGCCGCCGGCGAATTCGTTCTGCATGGCCGACAGCGGGAATCGCCGGTGCGGCCACAGCTCGACCTCCTGCGCGAAGACCTGCTGGACCAACTCCCGCCAGGTGGACGCCGATACCCGGAAGGCGAAGGGCACGGTGTTGAGATACATGCCGTAGACCTGATCCGCGCCGAGCCGCTCGGGGCGGGTGTCACAGACCAGGCCCGCGAAGAAGGTGTCCTCGAAGGTGAGCATGCTGAGGACCTTGAGGTGCGCGGCGTGCAGCACGCTCTTCATCGGCACGCCCGCCTCGGCGGCCAGCGCCCGCAAACCGTCCTCCAGGTCGTGGAAGGCGACGGGGACCTGATACATCTCCCGGGGCGCGGCGAGATCGCCCCAGTGCGAGGGCAATTCGAATTTGGTCCCCTCGCGCACCACCCGACTCCAGTAGTCCCGGTCCTCGGCCGAGGTGAGCGCCGCGCGCTCGGCGGCGACATAGTCGGCGTAGCGCACCGCCGGCATCGGCGTGGCCACGGGCGTAGCGCCCGCCCGGATTTCGCGATAGCCGCGCAGCAGCTCCATCAACAGCGAGTGGTAGCTCCAGCCTTCGAGAATCGCGTGGCACTCCGTGATGACCAGCCACCAGTCGGTCTCGCTGGTGATCTGCGCGAACACCCGGAGCAGTGGCGGATTGCCGAGGTCGAACGGATGTGCCCGTTCCTGCTCGATGTGCGCATGGACCGCCTGCCGCTGCGCCTCGTCGTCGAGCCGGCGTAGATCCGCCATGCCCACCGACATCTCGGCCGTGCGGTGCACCAGCTGCAGTGGCTCGGTGTAGCCGAACAGGTCGATGGAGGTGCGCAGCACCTCGTGCCTGCCGACGACGATCGCGGCCGCGGCTTTCAGGGCGGCCGGCGAAAACGGCCGATCATCGAGGACTTTGAACGCGGTCACGTTGTGGTAGGTCCGCTCCGCGCTGCTGAGCATCTCGAAGATCATCCCGGCCTGGACCTGAGACAGCGGGTAGGCGTCGGTGACGTCCGTCGCGCGGACGCGATCCACGTCGGCGTCGGCCAACAGGCTGAAGGGAGCCACGGTCGGCTCCTCCACCAGGGCGGTGGTGTGCTCGGCAACCATGTCGGCCAGCCGCGCCACCGTCCGCAGCCGGAACACGTCGCGGACCGTGACGTCGAAACCGGCCGCCCGGACCGCGCCGACCAGGACCACCGCCTTGATCGAGTCGCCGCCGAGATCGAAGAAGTCGTCGTCGACGCCGACCTGGTCCAGGCGCAGCATCGTTCCCCAGATCTCGGCCAGCACCCCTTCATCCCGCGTGCCGGGGGCACGGTAGCCGCGGACCGCGCGATCGATCGCGCGCCCCGGCGCGGGCAGCAGCCGCCAATCCAGTTTTCCGCTGGTGGTCAGCGGGAAATGATCGACAGCGACGAAAGCCGACGGGATCATGTAGACCGGCAACGACCGGGCGGCCCAGTCCTTGAGCTCGGCCGGATCGGGACCCGGCGACGATCCCGAATCCTCGCCGCCACGAATGACATACGCCACCAGTTCCTTGATGCCCGGGACGTCCTCCCGGACCACGACGACCGCATCCCGTAGCCCCGGATGACCGGCCAGCACCGACTGGATCTCGCCGAGTTCGATGCGATAGCCACGAACCTTCACCTGGCTATCGATTCGGCCGAGATGCTCCAGCTCCCCGTCCGGACGGATCCGGCCGAGGTCTCCGGTCCGGTAGAGCCTGGCGCCCGGCTGTCCGAACGGGTCGGGGACGAATCGATCGGCGGTCAGGTCGGGGCGGCCGAGGTAGCCGCGAGCCAGCCCTGGGCCGCCGACATGGATTTCCCCCGGCACCCCGATCGGGGCCAGATTGCCTGATCGGTCCAGCACGTAGCTGCGCAGGTCGGCGATGGGACGGCCGACCGAATTCGAGGCGAACTCGTTCTCCGCCATGGTGATTCGGCGGTGGCTGACATGCACCGTGGTCTCGGTGATGCCGTACATGTTGATCAGTTCCGGACGGTCGACGCCGAGCCGGGCGATCCATGGCTCGAGGTCGCGGACGTCGAGGTGTTCGCCACCGAAGATCACCGTGCGCAGGGCCAGGCGACGCACCCGGGGATCGTCGTGGCGAGCCGCGTCGGTCAGGGCGCGGAAGGCCGACGGGGTCTGGTTGAGGACGGTAACCTGTTCCGCGACAAGCAGATCCAGGAACTCATCGGGCGACCGGGACACTCCCCCGCCGACGACGACCAAGCGTCCACCGTGCAGTAGCGCCCCCCACAGCTCCCAGACGGAGAAATCGAAGGCGTAGGAGTGGAACAGCGTCCAGGTGTCCTGGGGACCGAACTCGAAGTGGCGCTGGGTGGCGGCGAAGAGGCGGACCACGTTGGCATGGGTGACCGCGACGCCCTTGGGTTTGCCGGTGGAGCCCGAGGTGTAGATGACGTAGCCGAGATTGTCCGGGGCCGTGCGGTTTTCCGGGTTGGTCGCGGGCATGGCGGCGATCGCCTCGTGGTCGCGATCGAGCAGGATCAGCTCGATCGCGCGGTCGGCCGCCGCGGTCACCGTCGCCGCGTGCGCGGACTCGGTGACCACGATCCGGGCACCGGCGTCCGAGAGCGCCCAGCCGAGCCGTTCGACCGGATGGGACGGGTCGAGCGGCAGATAGCCCGCACCGGATTTCAGCACCCCGAGCAGCGTGGCGACCAGATCTATTCCTGGCTCGAGGCAGACACCCACCAGCGACTCCGGACCTGCCCCACGTTTCCGCAAAGCATGGGCGAGCCGATTGGCGTGCGCCTCGAGCTCCGCGTAGGTGCGGCTCGTACCGCCGGACACCACCGCGACCGCATCGGGTGTGGCGGCGGCCTTCGATTCGAAGAGCTCGTGCACGCACGCCGCGCTCGTCGGCGGTAGCCGCACCGCCGACGGCGACCGTCCGCCCGCACTGAGCAACGCGAGCTCGGCGGGCTCGAGCAGCGCGAACGCGGAGACCCGGGTATCCGGTGCCGCCGCGATACCGTCCAGCAGACGAAGGTAGCGATCCGCGAGGCGCCGCACGGTGTCGGATTCGAAGAGCGCGGTGGCATATTCGACGACGCCGCGGAGCGAGCCGTCGGCCTCCTCCTGCAGGTGGCAGGAGAGGTCGAACTTGGCGACCGTCGACGGGACGACGACACGCTCCACCGCGACGCCCGCAATCTCGAAGGTGGCCTCGGCGGACTCGTGCATCGCGAACGCCACCTGGAACAGTGGCGTTCTGGCCAGGTCACGGTCCGGCTGAAGATCGTCGACCAGCTGACTGAACGCCACGTCCTGATGCTCGAGCGCGTCCAACAGCGTCGACCGGTTCGCGTCGAGCAGCTCGGTGAACGACGGATCGCCCGACCAGCGGGCCCGCAGCACCAGCGTATTGACCAGATAGCCGATCAGGTCGCGGATCTCGGCCCGGGTACGCGCGGTGACGGGCGTGCCGACGGCCAGATCCGTGGCGCCGGTGTGGCGGGCGAGCAACACCTGAAAGGCGGTCAGCAGCACGACGAATGGGGTGGTGTTCCGCTCCCGCGCGATCGCGCGCAATGCGGCGGCGACGGGGGCGGCCACCGCGAACGGAACCGTCGCCCCGTGCCAGTCCCGCAGCACCGGCCGCGGCCGATCGGTGGGGAGTTCCAGCGGGCCGAGCCCGGACAGTTGGCGCTGCCAGTAGGCCGCGCCGTTCGCCTGCGTCGCCGACCGGTGGGTCCGCTGCCATGCCGCATAGTCGGCGTATTGCACGGACAGCGTGGGCAGTTCGCCGTTCTTCGGCTCGCCACCGGAACCGTACAGCGTGGCCAGCTCCTTGGTGAAGAGCTCCAGGGAAGCGTCGTCACCGGCGATGTGGTGCATGACGACGATCAGCAGGTGCTCGTCGTCGCTCAGCCGAATCAGCCGGGCTCGGATCGGCGCCTCGTGCTCCAGATCGAACGGCGTTGCCAATTCCTGCTCCAGCAGCGCCCACGCGGCCGACTCCCGCTCTTCAGGAGCAAGTTCGGTGAGGTCCATAGAGTCCATGACCGGTACGGTGTCGACCGAGCCGATCACCTGGACGGGCACCGCCCCCGCCAATCGGTAACGGGTGCGCAGGATTTCGTGCCGCCGCAGCACCTCGGTGAACGCCAGGCCCATCGCCTCGGGGCGCAGTGGCCCGCGCAACCGCAGGACCAGCGGCATGAGGTATTCCGGGCTCTCCGGCGCCCATCGGTTGAGGAACCACATCTGCTGCTGCCCGAACGACAGCGGCAGTTCTCCGTCCCGTGCCGCGGGACCGATCTCCCGCTGAACGCGCGCGGCTGCCGCACTGCCACCGGCCGGGCGACCGGCCAACCGCCGCCGCAACAGCTCCTCGCGGAGGTCGCGGTCCTGGAAGTTGGCCACGCCGGCGTCACCAATCGTCATGACGGGGTCTGCTCCTTGATCTGGTTCGTGTACGCCGCGATCTCGGCGTCGTCGAGCAGGGCTATCTCCGCTCGGATCTCCGCTTCCAGCACCTCCGCCAGGTCGGCGAGGACCGGCCACTCGTAGACCGTGCGCAACGGCACGACAAGCGCGAAGGACTCGTGGATCTCGGTGACCATGCGGGCCGCGAGCAGCGAGGTCCCCCCGGTGTGGAAGAAGTTGCATCGTGCGCTGTCGACCCGGATCCCGCCGAGCAGCTCGCTCCATATCTCGGCGAGACGTTCCTGCACGGGGCCGCGCAGGGCGACCCGCTCCCCGGGCGAACTCCCGAATTCGGCGGGCGGCAACGCCTTTCGATCCACCTTCCCGCTCGGGTTGAGCGGGAACTCGTCGATCGTGACGAAAACCGTCGGGATCATGTAGTCGGGCAACCGAGTACGGCAGTACACGGCGAGTTCGGTTTGTGGCCCCGGCGGACAGGCGGGCACGCAGTACGCGACCAACTGCTGCTCCGTCCCGACCGCGGCGGCGACCACGAGGGCATCGTGTAACTCCGGATGGGTGCGCAGCACCAGGGCGATCTCGTCCGGCTCGATGCGGTGGCCCCGGATCTTCACCTGATTGTCGATTCGGTCCAGGTATTCGACCGTCCCGTCGGGGTGACGTTTGACGAGGTCTCCGGTGCGATAGAGGCGCGAACCCGGGATCGGCGAGAACGGGTCGGGGATGAACTGCTCCGCCGTCCGCTCCGGCAGGTCGCGGTAGCCGCGGGCAAGTCCCGCCCCGCCGATGAGCAGCTCGCCGGGCACCCCGACGGGGACCTGCACCAGGTTCTCATCGACGACATAGACGGTCGTGTTCTGCAGCGGCCGCCCGATCGCGACCCGATCGGGCGCCTGCGCTACCGCCCAGGCCATCGACCAGATCGTGGTCTCCGTCGGACCGTAGACGTTGGTCAGCCTGCCCACCCGCGCACGCAACTGCCGCGCGAGGTCGACCGACAACGCCTCCCCGCCGACCAGGGCGACCGTCGAGGATCGGTCGAAGCCCGCCTGCAGCAACAGTTTCCACCCCGACGGGGTGGCCTGCACGTGCGAAACCCCGTGTCTGTCGACGAGACCGAGCAGGGCCTGTCCGTCTCTGGCCTGCTCGGCGCTGGCCAGCACGACCCGGCCGCCGGAGATCAGCGGGAGGAAAAGCTCCAGACCCGAGATGTCGAACGACAGCGCTGTGATGGCGAGCCACACATCTCCGGGCGCGGCACTGAGGTCGTCGCGCATGGCCAGCAGCAGATTTGCCAGGGCGCGATGCTCGACCTCGACACCTTTGGGCCGCCCGGTCGAACCGGAGGTGTAGATGACATAGGCGAGCTCACCGCCCGACGGCACGAGTCCGGCTGTCCCCGCGGCGTTTTCGGCGTCTCCGTCCGACGCGAGCAGCAGGGTGGCGCCGTTCGCCGCAGGCAGCAGTTCCCGGTGTGCGGCCTCGGCGATCACCACGGTGGCCTGCGAGTCGCCGAGCATATAGGCGAGCCGCTCCGCGGGGAGCGCCGGACTGAGCGGAACGTACGCGGCGCCGGCCTGCCACACCCCGATCAGGCAGGCCACCAGATCAGGAGTCCGGTCCATCAGCACCCCGACCACCGATTCGGGCCCGACACCGATGGCGCGCAAACGACGGGCGTAATGGCCGGCGCGCTCGTTCAGCTCGGCATAGGTCATCCGGCTCGTCCAGGCGTCCGGGGACCGACCGTCGATGATCGCGACCGCGTCCGGGGTAGCCGTCGCCTGCCGCGCGAAAAGCTCAGCGACACCGGCCGAGTCGCGGTCGACGACGGTGTCGTTCCATTCGACCAGCGATTGCCGTCGTTCGACGGCGGTGCGCAGCTCTACCGTGGAGATCGGCGCATCCGGTTGCGCGGCAACACTTTCCAGCAGCGTGAGGAAGTGCCGGGCCATCCGCTCGACGCTCTCCCGATCGAACAGCGCCGCAGCGTATTCCAGCACCGCGCCCAGTGACCCGTCGCGGTCGCGATGCATCACCAGCATCAGATCCGTCTTGGCCGTCTGCCAACCTTGCTGCAGCACGTCGATCTCCGAGGCGTCCGCCGTCGGCGCGGTGAAGCCCTCGTCGTGCAGATCGAACATGACCTGATACAGCGGCGTGCGGGACAGATCCCGTTCGGGCTGCATCGCCTCCACCAGTCGCTCGAACGGCAGCTCTTGATGAGCGAACGCGTCCAATGCGGTGCGGCGAACCCGGTCGAGCGCCACGCCGAAACCGGGGTCACCGGTGAGGTCACAGCGAATAACCAGGGTATTGAGGAAAAGGCCGACCACGCCTTCGGTTTCCGGGCGGAGCCGTCCGGCGACCGGAGCGCCGACCGGGATATCCCATCGACCCGTATAGCGAGCCAGCAGAGTGGCGAACGCGGTCAGCAACGTCATGTACGGGGTGGCGCCGCCGCGCCGTCCCAGCTCGGTGACCGCGCGGCTCAACCGGGGCGGAACGGTGAAGACGACAGCGCCCCCGCGGGCGTCGCGGATCGCCGGACGCGGTCGGTCGGTGGGCAGATCCAGTGGCGTGCTGCCGTCCAGGACCGAGCGCCAGTGGGCCAGCTGCCGGTCCAGCAGGTCGCCGGTGAGCCGATCTCGCTGCCACACCGCATAGTCGGCGTATTGCACCGGCATCGGGGCGAATTCGGGCTGACGCCCGTCGCGAAGGGCCGCGCAGGCGACGCCGAATTCGCGCTCCAGCAGCGCGGATGACCATCCGTCACAGGCGATGTGGTGGATCGTCAGGATGAGCAGGTGCTCGGCGCCCGGGGTGCGGACCAGCAGCGCCCGCCACACCGGCCCGGCGTCGAGGTCGAATCCCCTGGCGCATTCCGCCGCGAAAAGCTGTCCGAGCGCGGCGCCGGCGGCCGTTCCGAGATCCTTCTCCGCCAGCTCGACGACGGGTTCGCGCTCGATCACCTGCCGGGGTTGTCCGTCGAGCACCGGGTAGCGGGTGCGCAGCACCTCGTGCCGCTGCGCCAGCAGCGCCAACGCTCGCGCGATCTGCTCGGAGCTCGTGTCGGCGGACACCCGCAACAGCAGCGGCACAACGTATTCCGCGCTCGCCGGGTTCAGCCGGTCCAGCAACCACAGGCGCTGCTGCCCGAAGGACAGCGGCATCGACGCGCCGCGCTCGACCGGCCGCACCGGGGACACCTCCTGGCCGCGCGTCGCGATCAGCGCCGCCTGCCCCGCCACGGTGGGCGAGGCGAGCAGTTCGGTCAGCGCGACCTCCTGCCCCGACGCACTGTGCAGCCGCCCGGCCAGGCGGTTGAGCATCAGCGAATATCCGCCGCGCTGATAGAAGTCGTCGTGCACCCCGATGCGGTCGATGCCGAGCAGCTCAGACCACAGACTCGCGACGAGGTGTTCCTCGGCCGTCCGCGGGGCCACGTACTCGGGGTCGATGAGCGACTCGCCGGACCAGGGATCCGGGAGCGCCGCCCGGTCGAGCTTGCCGCTGCTGGTCCTCGGCAGCTCCGTGAGCGAGACCAGGACCGTCGGCACCGAATAGTCCGGTAGCCGGGCACGGAGATAGTCGCGCAGTTCGCCGAGTGTAATCGTCTGCGTGGCAACGAAATACGCCACGAGCTGGCGGGCGCCGGCCCGATCCGTGCCGACGGTGACCGCGGCCTGCCGAATCACCGGGAGCGTGGTGAGGACGCTCTCCACCTCGCCCGGCTCGATCCGGACGCCACGGATCTTGACCTGATCGTCGAGGCGGCCGAGAAATTCCAGGATGCCATCGGAGCGCCACCGCGCCCGGTCGCCGGTGCGATAGAGCCTGGCGCCAGCCGGACCGTAGGGGTCGGGGACGAAGCGTTCGGCGGTGAGCTCGGGCCGGCCGAGATAGCCCCTGGCCACGCCGGGCCCACCCGCGAAGAGCTCGCCGGGGACGCCGATCGGGGCCAGTTCGCCCGCCGCGTCGAGCAGCAGTACCCGCATCCCGCTGATGGGACGGCCGATCGGCACCTGACCGGTGGTTTGCGCACGGTCGAACCGGTGGGCGGTGATATCGATCGAGCATTCAGTGGGGCCGAACGTATTCCACAGTTCGGTGTCGGGTCCCAGCGGATCGAGTAGCCGATGCGCCAGCTCCGCGTGCAGCGGTTCGCCTGCCGAGAAGATCAGCCGCAGCGAGCTGCACAGTGGCCAGTCCGGCTCGCCCGCAAGCAGACTCAGCACCGAGGGCACCCCCTGCAGCACCGTGGCGCCGCGCTCGATCACGGCGCGGACCAGTGCCGCGGGATCCCGCTCGGCACCTACCGGAGCCATGACGACCGTCGCGCCGACCACGAGCGGGGCGAAGATCTCCCAGCCTGCCGCATCGAAGCTCAGCGGCGTCTTCTGCAGAACCCGATCGGCACCGCCGAGCTCGTGGCGGCGAACGGTCCACCTCACCCGGTTGGCGATCCCCTCGTGGCTGACGACCACGCCCTTGGGCTGTCCGGTCGAGCCCGAGGTATAGATCGCATACGCGGCGCCCGCCGGATCGACCGGCTGCCCCGCAGAGTGCATCGGAAATTCGGCGATCCCGACGGATGCGTCATCCAACGGCACGCCGTCGTGCACGAGGTGGGCCAGCCGGGACTGGGTCAGCGTGAGGGCGACTCCGGTATCGCGTTGCATGAATTCCAGCCGTTCGGCCGGGTGGGCCGGGTCGAACGGCACATAACCGGCCCCCGCCTTCCACACGCCGAGCAGGGCGATCACCAATTCCGGACTGCGTTCGGCACATACACCGACCAGATCGTCCGGGCCGATACCGCGGGCGCGGAGAAAGTTCGCCAGTTGATCAGCCCGCGCGATCAACTCACGATAGGTGAGCCGGTCGTCACCGGCTTCCACCGCAACGGCGTCCGGCGTCAGCCGAGCCTGTTCGTCTACCAAGCCTGGCAGCATAATTCCTACCGTTCCCGAAACCGATGAATTGTTCGGCCGCAATTATTGGACTGCCGCCATGCGTTGCCGCAGGCTGAGCGGTCGCATATCGGTCCAGACCGTCGCGATATGCGCGAGGCAATCCTTTTTGGGGCCGCGGGTACCCTCCGCTCGCCAGCCGGCGGGGATATCCCGATCGGCCCACCACACCGAATACTGTTCCTCGTGGTTGAGCACGACCAGATATTCGCGAATATCGGCTTCGTCGGCCATGACTATCCTTTCTGTTCGAATAGCGAGATCAGTTCGGGAGGGCTTCCAGCAGCTGCTTCTCCCCCGCGATATTCAGATTCCGATCCACCCAGTCGTCCGAGAAGACGGTCTGCAGATACCGGTCACCGCGGTCCGCCAGAATCAGCACGCAGTGCGACCCGGCCGGGATCTCCGGCGCCTTCTCCAGCAGCGCGGCCACCACCGCCCCCGACGACGCGCCCGCGAGGATGGCCTCGGCGGCGACCAGCCGACGGCAGGCGCGGACGCACTCCGCGTCGGTCACGTGCACGACCTCGTGTGCCGCGTCCTGGTCGAACAGCGCGGGCCGAACCGCGGCGCCGTGCCCGGGCAGCAGTCGTTTCGTGGCCGGCTGCCCGTCGAAGATGCGGCTGCCGACGGCATCTACCGCAACCAGCCGGGTCGACAGCGAGTGGGCGGCAACGTATTGAGCACAGCCACGCAGCGTGCCGAAGGAGCTGACCGCCGAGAACAGATAGTCGACCGGGGCGTCCAGCGCGGACACGATCTCCCGCATGGTCTGTTCGTGGGCACGCGGGTTGAGCAAGTTGGCGTACTGATTGGGCCAGTACGCGCCGGGTACTGAATCGGCTATCTCTTGAACCCGCCGGATGCGCGTGAGCAGATACTCACCGTCGGCGCCCGGCCGATTCACCATCTCCACCTCGGCGCCGTAGGCGTGCAGCATGCCGATGTTGTGTGAGCTGGTCTTCGCGTCGACGACACAGACGAACCGGATGCCGTAGTAGCAGCAGATCTGGGCGATCCCGACGGCGAGATTGCCGGAACTGGATTCCACCACGGTGGACCGGCCCGGCACCAACTCGCCGGACGCGATCTTGTCGGCCAGCATGCTCAGCGCGGAACGGTCCTTGATACTGCCCCCGGGGTTGGCCATCTCCAGTTTCGCATAGACGGAGAAATCGAATCCCGAAGACAACTTGACTAATTCGACAAGAGGCGTCTCGCCAATAGTGGCGAGAATGCCCCCGTGTTTCACACCCATCAGAATCCTCGTCCCTGCCAAGCTTCCCTGTCTCGCAGTTTGGTGCCATTTCCTATATCCGCCCTATACTCCCGGCGGATCCCGTTCCGGGTAGCTGCCACCGGGGCTGCTGTGATACACAGGGACTCGGACCACCTATCGGTTCCAACTCAATACATGTGCATATGAAAATTGGGGGATCTATGGCCGCCATATCGCCACTGACCATCCAGCAGGAATCAATGCTGCTGCTCAACAAGATGGCGCCCGACGGTATCGGGTACAACCACTTCGTCGGATTCACCGTCCGCCCCGGTATCAGCGTCGAACAACTGCAACGTGGCATGGATACGCTGCTGGCCCGGCACGATCTGCTCCGGTCCACCTTCCATGCCGACCACACCGGCACCCGTCGGCTGACCAGCCGGTATGCGGTCATCGAACCCGAAGTCATCGACGGCACCACACTGGATGCCGAACAGACCCGGGAGCTGGCACAGCAATTCGGCTACCGCCACTTCACGCTCGGCGAACAGCTACCGCTGCGCTGCCTGCTGATCGACCGTGGCCAGGCCGAGTCGGTGGTGGTGCTGGTGACCCACCACATCGCGAGCGATTTCCATTCGATCGGCGTGTTCGTGGCGGATCTGTTCACCAGTGCGCTCGAGCCGGATCGCGAACTGCCCCCGGTCGAGCACTCGTTCACCGACCATGTCCACGCGGAGCGGCAATGGCTGAACTCGGACGAGGCCGCGAGCGCACGCGACCATTGGTTGTCGCTGCTCGACGGCGTCGATCCGGTGCTGGAATTGCCGGCCGATCTGCCGCGGCCTGCCGAGTACCGGCTGGTCGGCGGCACCGTCGATTTCCGGCTGCCCGACCCGCTCGTCACCGAACTCAAGACCGTGTGCCGCGAATGCGGTGTCACGCCGTTCTGCTACCTGCTGGCCGCCTTCGTCGTCCTGCTGCAGCGCGGCAGCGGCCGGCGCGAGTTCGTCATCGGCTCGGGCATCGGTACTCGCGGCCGCCGAAGTGCCCATGTGACAGGGCCTTTCGTGAACACCATGCCGATCAAGGCGGCACCGGCAGCGGACCTCACCGTGGCTGAGCTCGGCACGGCCCTCGCCGAGCAGATCACCCGGTCCGCCGAACACGCCAGATACCCGTTCGCGCTGCTGCCGAGCGGCCTCGGCATTCCCCGCGACCCCAGCAGAACACCGTTGGTACAGGTGCTCATGACGCTGATGGCCGTCGGTCGGAGCAACCCGGTGCTCGCCGCGATCGCGGAGGGCGCTGGGCGGGTGGTGATCGGTGATCACCAGTTGGAACACCTGGACCTGCGCCACCAGGAAGGGCAGTTCGACCTGGGGCTGGAGATCTATCAGACCCCGCAGACGATCCGGGGCCGCCTGAAGTTCAACAGCGAGATCTTCACCAGGGCCACCGTCGAGCGGATGGCCCGGCACTACACCACGCTGATCGACGCGGCGGTGCACCACCCCGGCGAACTCATCGACCGGTTGTCCATGGTGGACCAGGAGGAGAAGGCCAGCTTGCTGGCCTTCTCCTCCGGCGAATAGTGTTGGCGCGCACGGGAACCTATGCCGACCGTTCGACGGGCGCGCTGGCCAGCGGCACCCGGGGGCGGCAACCGAGCAGATCCAGGGCATCCTCCACATCGCTGGTGTCCTGGATCAGCGCCCGGTCCTCCTGACCGATGAAGTCCGAACGAACGAGGTGGTCCAGCAGCAGGATCAGCGGGTCATAGAAGCCGTCGCGGTTGACCAGAACCATCGGCTTGCAGTGGAAACGCAGCTGATTCCAGGTGGCCACCTCCATCAGCTCGTCGAGGGTGCCGAGTCCACCGGGCAAGACCGCGAACGCATCGGACATCCGATACATCAAGGCCTTTCGCGCGTGCATGTCCTTCACCACGTAGATCTCACCCCGAACCTCCAGGGATTTCTCGCGCTCGCGCAGCTCGCGGGGGACGACGCCGGTGACGGCGCCACCACCGTCGAACACGCCCCTGGCCACGGCGTGCATCACGCCGGTGCCGCCCGCGCCGTAGACGAGATTGGCACCGCGGCCGGCCAGCGCGAGCCCGAAGTCGTGGCCGAGCTCGATGTGATCGTCGGACGCGCCGGCCCGAGCGCCACAGAAGACGGCGATCTTGTTGGTGAATGGGGTGGTAGCGCTACTGAACATGCTCATCTCCTCGATGAATTACTCGACAGTTGGACTTCGGCGAATGCTCGGCTGAACAGCCGCGCGCCCGCCGCACGAACATCGAGCGCCACGGTGGCGGCGTCGGCGTCGGGTCTGATCGCCTGGATATGACCGCTCAGCTCGAGCTCGACCGCGGCCTCCGCGTCGACCTCGGCCGAGCGGGTAAACCGCACACCGAATTTCCGAATGGCGGTCGGATCGCCGAGCCACGACGCCAGATATCCGGCGGTCAATCCCATGGTCAGCATTCCGTGCGCGACAACCGTCGGCAGGCCGGCGAACCGGGCGGCGGCGTCGCTGAAGTGAATCGGATTCGGGTCACCGGCTACGCCCGCGTAGTTCACCAGATCGCCGCGAGTCAGCCGGGCCGTCCGCGGCGGGAGCACATCGCCGACGGCCAGCCGATCGGCCCGCGGCACCGTGTCGACGTCGGGTCCCCGATACGGCCCGGCGGTGGCGACCTGCGGTTGCGCCGCGGCGGTGATCGGAATCAACCGTGGCGTCCGGTCCCCATCACCGTGCCGAGCCACCGTTTCTGCGAGCCGGGCTATGTCCGAGCGCACTTGCTGTCCCTGCCGAACCGCGATCGTCGTCGATTCGACGCGGATGACACAGCCCGACTGGTCGGTGACGACGAATCGCAAGGCCACGAAGTCCGTGTCGGCCGGCGAGCGAATCGACGTTATCGTCACGGCGGAGCGCAGCCGGTCCCCCGCGACGATGGCCCGGTGCATCTCGATTGTCTGCTCGGCGTGCAACACCTGCGAGAGATCACGGTCGGGGAACACCGCATTCAACACTGCGCGGATGCCGCTGACCGTTTGAATCGCGGTGAAGGTCGGCGGCGCCACCAGCCCGAGATAGCCCAGTTTCCGAGCGGAATCGTCGTCTCGATGCACCGGATGGTCGTTCTGCACGGCCCCGGCGAATTCGCGAATCTTCTCCCGGCCCACCTCGTAGTGGTCCGGCAGCCGGAACCACCGTCCCGCCAACCTGCGATCGGTCGTCAAGGGATCGTCACCACTTGGGCAGCGTGCACCAGTCCGGCGCCGTAGCCGACGACCAACGCCAGGTCGCCCCGGGCTACCGCGCCGTCGGCGCGCAGCGTGTCCATGGCGAGCGGGATCGAAGCGGCGCCGGTATTGCCCTGGGTCACGATGTCGCGCGCGACGGCCACTGCGGGCGGCAATCGCAAGGCGCGCACCAGAGTCTCGGTGATGCGCAGATTCGCCTGATGCGGGATGAATGCCGCGAGATCGTGCACCGTGACCCCGGCCGCTTCCATCGCCTGTTCGGCGACCGGGGCCACAGCGCTTGTCGCCCAGCGGTATACGTCCTGACCGACCATGGTCAGGGCCGGGAAGCGGGATCCGGATCGGGCGAAGTCGTCCGGATCCCGCAGCGCGTCCCATGGGGTGTGCTGCCGGATCGCCTGGCTCTTCGCCCCCTCCGAACCCCACACCACCGCACCGATTCCCGGTGTCGCCGACGGCCCGACCACGACGGCGCCCGCGCCGTCGGCGAACAGGAACGCGGTCATCCGGTCGTCGAAATCGGTGAGGTCGGACAGCCGTTCGACCGATACGACCAGTACCCGGCGCGCGGAACCGGCGCAGACCAGGTCGCCTGCGATCGTCAGCGCGTAGGTGAACCCGGCGCAGGCGGCGCCGACATCGAACGCACCGGACCGTAACCCCAATTCGTGCGCTATTTCCGCGGAAACGGACGGAGTGTTTCGCATCGACGACAGCGTCGCGACGATCACACAGTCGATATCCGCGGGCACGAGCCCGGCATCGGCGACGGCCGCGCGCGCCGCCGAGGCGCCCATCTCGACCAGAGTTTCCTTCTCGGAGGCCCGGCCCCTGGTCATGATTCCGGAGCGCGCCCTGATCCACTCGTCATCGGAGTCGATACGCTCACAGATCTCTTCATTGGTTACTGTCCGGCGCGGGCGATAGGCGCCGAGCCCTTCGATGCGAGCGAATTGCGTGCGGCGATCGGCCCGAATCTCACGTAGCGACATCTTGTTATTCAATTCACGTGCCCCGTACAGTCTCTAAATTGCTTCGGGTAACATCTCCGGTTCACGCCGACGCCGGCTCCTACCGTCGACCTCTCGAACCATGTACGTCGCCGTTGTCACCGCCGCCCTGGCGCAGCCCAGCATCTCCCGCGCCCGGGTCGTCTCGGAGTGATTCAGCAATGACATGCCGTCCAGCGCGCATCGAACAAGGTAGGTCGCCGCCACGGTCAGCGGTTCGCCCGCCGGGATCGTGTTCAGCTTCTCGTACGCGGACCGAAGTAGAAGTTCCGCCTCCTCGAAGGAACTCCCGGGCATTACGCTGCCCCGGATTCATCGCTTTCCTGCCGCATGACATAGTCGGCAAGATCGGCGACGGTGGTCAGCTTCGGCAATTCCGAATCCGGAATGTCGACGCCGAAGGTGGATTCGCTCGCCACGATCAGATCGACGGTGGTCAGCGAATCGACGCCGGCCGCCGTAAAACTGATCGACTCGTCATTACCGCCCTCATATTCAGGAAGGAATCGCTTGATGAGGGCGAAGATCTCGGTGACAACCTCGACACGGTTCATGATAAACAACTTTCTCACTGATTTTCGATGAAAAATTCTCGTATCCTAAAGGCGAACAACCTGAGCCGCGTGGCTCAAACCCGCTCCGTATCCGATCAGCAGCGCCAGGTCGCCGGATTGCACAGCGGGGTTCTCGTACAGGCGATGCAGCGCGAGCGGGATCGTGGCCGACGAGGTGTTCCCGGTATCGATCACATCGCGTGCCACCCGGTCCTCGGCGAAACCGAGTTGGCGGGCGAGCGCATCGACGATGCGCAGGTTGGCCTGGTGCGGCACGAACCAGGCGATCTCATCGAGTCCGACACCGGCGAGCTCGCAGGCCCGTTTGGCGGCCGCGGGCATTTTCCCGGTGGCCCACCGATAGACGGCCTGGCCCTGCATCGTGATCCGGTCGATGTTTCCGTCCTGCGCTTCGGTGACGATCGCCGCTGCCCGCGACCCGTCACTGCCCCAGCTGACCGGACCGATACCCCATTCGTCCGACGCCGAGACCACGGCGGCGCCCGCGCCGTCACCGAAGATCACGAAGGGCTCGCGAATTTCCGGCCCGATCAGATCGGACAGCCGCTCGGAGGAGGTGATGAGCACGTTTCGCGCCTGGCCGACCGCGACCGCATTGGACGCCATCGACAGCGCGTAGGTGAACCCGGCGCACACCGCTCCGAGATCGAAGGCGCCGGCCGCCGGAATACCCAGTCCGGTCGCGATCTGCGGCGCGGCGGCAGGCATCAGCTGACGTCGGCTCGAGGTGGTCAGAATGACCAGATCAACCTCGTCCGGCGCCACCTTCGCCGCTGCCAGGGCTTGCCCACCAGCGGCAATTGCCATGGCGACGATATCGTCCGCAGGCCCGGCATGATAGCGGGACTCGATACCGGTGCCATTTCGAATCCAGTCCGGATCCAGTCCGGCCAGGACGGCCAATTCATCGTTTTTGACGAGATTACCGGGGTGATAGACACCCAGGCCACTGATTCTTGTTCCGCTCGAAGTCACAACGTCGCTCCACCATCGATCTGAAATACCTGGCCTGTGATATACGAAGAACGGTCGGAGGCCAGAAAGGCGACCAGCTCGGCTACTTCTTCGGCGGTGCCCGGCCTGCCCAGAGTAACGCCGGAGAGTATATTTTCGGTGTGTTCCGCAGACAACGCCGAACTCATATCTGTTTCGATCAGTCCCGGTGCCACGACATTAGCTCGCGCGCCATACCGGCCTATCTCCTTCGCAAAGGACTTGGTGAACCCGATCATGCCGGCCTTGGAAGCCGCATAGTTGGTCTGGGCGAAATTTCCGTACACGCCGACCACGGAGGACACGGTGACCAGCGAACCCGACCGGCGGCGCATGAAACCGCGGATCACACTGCGGGAAATATTGTAGAGCCCGGTCAGATTGACCTGGATGACATCGTGCCAGTCCTGATTGTCCATGAGGGCCAATGGGCTGTCCTTCACAATGCCGGCACTGTTCACGACAGTGGTTATCGGCCCGACCGTTTGCTCGACATGCCGGACGAATTCCTGCACCTGCTCGAAATCGGTGACATCCAGTTTCCGGCACACCACCGATACGCCCTTGTCACCGACCTCGTCGAGCACGGCTCGGGCGGCGTCGGAATTGGCTCGGTAAACGAAAGCAATGTCATAGCCTTCCTCGGCCAAGCGATTCACCACCGCCCGGCCGATGCCACGCGATCCGCCGGTTACCAGCGCAACTGGCCTGCTCGGGGTTGGGACCGACACATTACCCCCACGATTACTGGTTGTTTCTTTTGTCAAGAATCAGCGTGCGCCACACGTCGATACGGAACCTATATACAAGTGCGCACGCGGCTAATGCTTGTACGCATCCTCTTGCACCCAGTGAAAACCACGGGCGAGTTGCGGAATCTTCTGTAGGTCGACCTGTGCCAGACGCATATGCACGGGTTGTCCGTCGAGCTGCCCGTCCAGGGTGAGCCGGTCGGGCTGGGGCCTGGTGTACGTCAGCACGAATACCCGGGCACGATTATTCGGGTCCTTCAGGGTGAGCGTATTGCGGTCCTGATCGACGTCGGCGCGGTACTTGGTCAACGAGTCGTCCATCGATTGCACGGACGTCTGCGCAGGCACATCGTCGAACACAATGCGACGCCAGCGTTGCGTGTCCGTGGTCAGCGGCGGCAATTCATGGCCGGCGACGGAGTATTCCTCGATGTTCCAGATGCCGTACAACGGCGACTTCGGCGCTTCCATCTTGGTGATGGTCCAGCTCTGGTCCACGAGCGCGGCCAGAATCCACATCCCAAGCAGCACTTGGGCGCCCGCCGCGATCCGATTGGCGCGCACCGTACGAAACAACGTCTGCGCACGCGATCGTTCGACCGGGCCGTCACTCAGGAATGCGTCCCGCAGCCGACGCGCGTGCGGTGCGGCCAGTACCAGACTGAGCAGCAACAGCTGGAACGCGAAGAGCTTCACCGGCACATCGAAAGCCAGGTTCAGCACGAACACCTGCAGCATCGACACCGCACTGAGCAGCGCACCCAACAGCGCCGTGCGCGGCAAGATCAGCAGCAGGCCGGCGACGATTTCGGCTGCCCCCAAGGACATCTCGTACGGTCGCGACGAGGCGACCTGCTGCCACAACACGCTCATCGGACTGAAATCGCCCCACGGCTCGATCATCCTGGCAAGCTCGAACCGCATTTGGACCGGGAATACCTTGAGCGTGCCGTAGAAGAACATCTGCGATGCCAGGCATATCCGCAGAAATACCTGAAACCATGTGTACAGCATCGTGTACTGCGTACGCCGTCGGTCCAGCACCGACCAGATCACGGCGACGACCACCGCCAGGACGAGCAAGCAGAACGCCCATACCCAGTAGTACATGATGTCGCCGCCGCGCGAGGGATGGTACCGCGCCTGCACCCCGAACACCTGCGAGCCGACCCAGTCGACGACCGGGCTCAATTGCCGGGCCTCCCAGCCGAGCACGCTCTCGCCGGCGTCGTTGGTGAGAAATCCGCCCCACCGCACCATGATCTGTCCGGTGCTGAGGCAGAACAACAGCAAATATGCGAAGTAGAACCGGAACGCCACCAGCGTGGCCGAGTGCCAACGCCGCTGCGGCGTCTCCTCATTTACTTCCCGATCGTCTTGCAACGCAATCGAATCCACGTAAGTACTCATGCTATCGCCCTATTTCTGGGTCCGCGGCCCCGGCGGTGGCTCGATGCGGTAACCGTCGGGGATCTTCGGAACATGCACTCGCCGACGGCCGAGCGCCTTTTCGATCGCGGGTGCCAGCCGGTCCAGCTTGGCCTTCTCGTTGGCCTCGTCTCGCTCGTGGAATTCGGGCATGACTTCCCGCGCGAACAGCTCCATCGATGCGCAGATCTGCTCGTGCGGTATCCGGCCGGTCTGACAGATCAGCAGGATCTGGTCGACCCCGGCCGCTTCGTACTTGCGGAGGTTGGCTCTGATCTGCTCAGGCGTGCCGACCCCGTCGAACGCCGAGCTTGCGGTGGTCGAATTCTCGTCGGTACCCGACACCACATCCGGAATACCCAGGTCTTCCCACAGTTTGGTGTGACCGGGCACCGGGCGGCCGTACCGGTAGTAGTAAACGACGGCCCTGGCGAAGAATTCATGATTGGCCAGCCCCTGCTTCTTGGCCACCTCTTCATCCTCGTGCGCCATCAGGTACATGGTCATGGCCACGTTCGGATTCACCGTCCGACCTACCGGGACGCAGCTTTCGGACTCGATCGTCGCGTAATAGTCGTCAACCCACTTCCCGGCTTCCTCCGGACCGAGGAAGGAGAGGGTGAGCGCGCCTGTCCCGCGTTTGGCGGCCTCGACGATCCCGTCGCGGCGCGAGGCCGAGCGCCACAGTGGCGGATGTGGTCGCTGCAGCGGCTTGGGCAGCACGTTCCTCGGTGGCATCCGGACATATTCGCCCTGGAAGCCGGCGAATGGCTCCTCGCTGAACATGCGGATGATCGCCTCGAGCGACTCCTCGCACGCCGCCTGTTTCGAGCTCCATTCGACATCGAATCCGCCGAGTTCGACCGGCGTGGAAGACTCGCCGGAGCCGAACTCCACTCGGCCATCGGAGATGAGGTCGAGCATGCTGATACGTTCGGCCACCCGCGCGGGATGGTTGATTTTCGGCGTGATGACCATGACCCCGTGGCCGAGCCGGATATTCTTGGTTCGCTGGCTGGCCGCCGCGAGGATTACCTCCGGCGCCGAGGAGTGGCTGTACTCCTCGAGGAAGTGGTGCTCCACCATCCATGCGTAGTCGAAGCCCAATTTATCGGCCAATTCGATCTGGTCGATGGTCTGCTTGGCGATGCGATGGGCACCGCCTTCGACCCAGGGCTTGGGTTCTTGGAGTTCGAAGAACAGACCAAACTTCATGTGCGGCTCCGGTCTTGTCGTCTAACTGGTCAGATCCAGCCTGGAGCGAAGGGCAATACTGGACCTATACACCGGATACAAAGGCCGGCAACCTGCACTTTCCGTCCATAGCAACACCGCGATCACGAAGTCCGGCAACATCACTCACGCGTTCCGATAGCGCATTGCCGGCCGCTCGCCGCGCAGCCCGGGCAGCGGAAAAAGCCCCGGATCGCCGTCGAGTACGGCACGAAATGCTTGCACGAGATCGAGGCCGGGATCCACCCCCAGTTCCTCGACCAGCAGGACTCGTCCCTTCTCGTAGACGGCCAGCGCCTCGGCCTGACGGCCGGACAGGTACAGCGCCGCCATCAGCTGCACCCGAAGCCGTTCCCGGAACGGGAAGCGGTTGACGAGACCGACGAGTTCCAGGATCAATGTCCGATGCAACCCGAGCGCCAACTCGGCATCGATGCGATATTCCGTGGTCGTGGTCCAGGCTTCGTCCAAGGCCGGCAATTCGGTTTCGGTCAGATACTCGGTGACGTTGGTGAGTGCTGAACCACGCCAGATGCCCAGTGCCGCGCGAAGCAGTTGCGACGCCTCCTCGAACAACCCGGCGGCCAGCCGATCACGCCCCTGCTCGGCCAACTCCTCGAATACCTCGATATCCACCCAGGCGTTCTTCGTATCGACTCGATAGCCGGGCGCGCGGCGGATCAGCTCGACCTCCGGACTCAGCCGTTTCCGCAGCCGGGAAATGTAGGTGTAGATCTGCGCATCCACCGTCGTCGGCGGATTCCAGCCCCACAGCAGGAAACTGAGCCGGTCGACCGAAACCACCTGTCCGCGCGAGAGCAGCAAAATCGCAAGCATCGTTTGCAATTTCTTTCCCGGCAACGCAAGTTCACAGCCGTCCCTTGTCGCCTCCACCGGCCCGAGGATCTTCAAGGTCACCTGATCCCCCACCTGTCTTGCCAATGTAATTGTGCTTGCATCTGCGATTGCCATTATCCCTCCTGAAAACAAGGCTCGGCTTTCGACGCCTCCGGCCAGCGCACCGATCCCTCTCCTCCCACTGGTCAGATCGGCGCGCTGGCACCGCTCGAACATCCGAGCAGCGCGGAAGGGCCCTGGCCCGCTCGGGTAGGCACAGGCCGGACACGGTACGGGCGACGTGCCTGCTACGGGCATCTCGAATGCCGACATGCGCGTCACGATCGCCGATGCCGCTTTCAGATCGCTTTCGTCGAAGCAGCAGCACCGAATCCCATCGGCGAAAGACCAAACTTATAGGGGCACATAGTAATTCGTAGAAGATTGAAGGAGACACGGGAAGCGGCTTGTGGAATATTCGAAGCATGCGACGCAGACAGCCGCAACCTGCGGAGACGCGCTGGTCCACTCGGTCGCTGGTTGCTGTCGGCGCCGGCGCCATGCTGGAGAACTACGATTGGGTGCTCTACGGTCTGCTGATCAATCAGTTCGCACCAGCCTTTTTCGGTAGCGGCAACCACGATCCACTGCTGCGCGGCTGGGGGGTCTTCGCCCTCGGATTCCTGGCCCGGCCGATCGGCGGCATCGTCTTCGGGCGGCTCGCCGATACCAGAGGGCGGCGGTCATCGATGCTGTGGGCGATCACCGCGGCCGCGGCGGCCAGCCTCGGCATCGCGCTCACCCCCACCGCGGATACGATCGGAGTCTTCGCTCCGGTCGCACTGGTGTGCTGGCGCCTGCTCGCCGGATTTGCCATGGGCGGCGAACTTCCGGTGGCGCAGACCTATCTGGCCGAACTAGCACCGGACAAGCGGCGCAACCTGTGGTCGAGCAGCCTGTACTTCTCCGGCTCGATCGGAATGCTCGGTGCGACCGGACTCGCGATGATCTCGTTGCATATGTTTCCGCACCCGGTCATGTCCGGGCTGAGCTGGCGCATCCCGTTTTTCATCGGCGGCGTGGGCGGGCTGGCGGCCCTGCTGTTGCGCAGGCAACTGTGCGAGAGCCCGTTGTTCACCACCCCGAACCCTCGCGCCGGGCCGGGATGGGGCAGGGCCCCGACAACCATCATCCGGCCGATGCTTGCCGTCGCGGGACTGACCGCCGGCGTCACCAGCGCCCTTTACATCTGGTCCACCGCTACGACCAGCTATGCCACCGCCACGCTCGGCCTGTCGAAAATGACGGCCCTGTCCGCCAACGGCGCGGCGAACATCCTGTTCGCCATCACATTGCCGATCTTCGGCCTGCTCGCCGACCGTATCGGAGCCCGCGCGGTGATGGCCGGCAGCGCCGGACTGTTCGCCGTCGCCGGATTTCCGCTAGCGATACTCCTCACCAACGCCACCACGATGCGATTCCTTGGCTCGCTACTGATCGCCACGGTGTGCCTGTCCGCGATGTGCGCGGTCCTACCCGGGATGCTGTCCGGACTGTTTCGGACATCCATCCGCGCGACCGGACAGGCTATCCCGTACACGCTCACCGTCAGCGTCTTCGGCGGTACCGCCCCCTGGCTGCAGCACCTCACGGCGCGCCACTCGGTGCTGTTCGCCGCTTACCTCGCGCTCCTCCTGGTGGTCACCGCGATCACCGCGATCAGAACCACCCGGCTCGATACGACGGCGAAAAATACAACTCACCGATTCGAACCCGTCCGAACCGGCACACCAGGACATACCGAAGCACAGCACCCCTGCCCGGATTGAGATGCACTGTATCGTAGGATGTTTGGCGTATGATCGCTGAGGTGCGACCTGCCACATGGTTCGGCATTCTCGGACCAGTAGCGGCCGTCGTCGAGGGGGTCCCCGTCACCGTAGGTGCTCCCCGGCAGCGCGCCCTACTGGCATCGTTGGTGCTGCAAGCCAATCAACTGGTGACAGTGGACGAATTGGCCGAGCATCTCTGGGGAGAACATCCACCCGCCGACGCCCGCGCTTCCATTCAGATCCACATGTCCCGCCTGCGAAAGCTGCTCGGGCGAGCCACACCCAACGATCGACCGCAACTGATCGAAACCAGAGCCCGCGGCTATGTCCTCGCTCTCGAACCCGAGCAGAGCGACATCTCCGAGTTTCGCCAGGCCCGGGCCCGGGGCGCCCGCGCTCGTACCGACGGCGACCTCGCGGCGGAATCCGAGGCGCTGTCCTCGGCGCTGAATGTCTGGCGCGGTGAGGTTTTCGCGGATGTCGAGTCGGAATCGCTGCACCGGGATGTGGTTCCCTATCTGCTCGAATTGAAACTGGAAGTCATCGAACGCCGATACGAGGTACAGCTCGAGCTCGGCAACCACCGGCGATCGATACCCGAGCTACGAGCCGACGTCGCGCGCTATCCCCTGCGCGAACGGCTGTGGTACTTCCTGATGATCGCCCACAGCCGATGCGGCCAGCAGGCTGAGGCGCTCGAGGTCTACCGCACGGTGTCTCGCGTTCTCGATCAGGAGCTCGGCACCGCACCGTCGGCAGAACTGTCGGCCCTGCATCAATCCCTCCTCGCCACCGGTCCCGTCGAACAACCGCCGTCGATCGGCTGGACCGCCACCTGCGGACTGCCCGCCGATATCCCGGACTTCGTCGGCCGAGCCGAAACGGTGGCCACGATCGCCGACCAGCTCACCGCGGCCGTCGGCGCATCCGGGATTCCGCTCGTCTCGATCGACGGGCCGCCGGGTGTGGGTAAGACGTCCCTGGCGGTCCGGGTCGCGCACCGCCTTCGCAAACAGTTCCCGGACGGGCAGTGGTACATCCGGTTGTCCGGACCGGCCCGGCAGGGCAAGCGGCCGGCCGATGTACTCGCCGAACTGCTGCAGGCCTCCGGCGTCAGCAGAAACCTGCTGCCACCCGGCGTCGACGCCCGCAGCGCCATGCTGCGCGCGCGGACCGCCGACCGGCGGGTACTGCTCGTCTTCGACGACGTGCTGTCCGCAGAGGCCGTCCGGGCCGCGATTCCGGGCACCGCCGGGTCCGCGGTGGTGATCGTAGGTCCGACCTACCTACCGGATCTCGTGGTCCATCACAGCGCCCACCCGGTGCACCTCAGCGAATTGTCGTTGCCGGAGGCACGCGAGCTGCTGACATCGATCCTCGGCGAACGACGCGTTTCCGCCGAGGGCGCGGCAGTCGATCGTCTTGTCGAGATCTGTGCGCGGCTACCGCTGGCGCTGCGCGTGGGAGCCGCGTACCTGATGGGCCGGCCGCTGCTCGGTATCGACGAATTCGTCGGTCAGTTGGGCCGGGGCAGCGCGCGGTCCACGTTACGCATGGGTGCCCGGGACAAGTCGGCGCTGATCGCCGCGCTCGATTTCGCATACTTCGCCATGTCCAAGGACGCACAGCGCGCGCTGCGGCTGATCGGCCTGCTGCCCGGCATGGATTTCACGCTGGGCGCGCTGGAGGCGTTGACCGGCAACGACATTCCGACGGCCGCCGTGCTCGATGAGCTGACCGTGTTCGGGCTGCTGCGCGAAACCGTCGCGGGGCGCTTCCAGGCCGGTCGGCTGATTCAGCTGTACGCGGCCGATCGCGTCGCCGATGCCGAGGGGCGCGACGAGCGGCGCCGGGCCATCGAACGTCTGCTCGAGTGGTTTCTGTCCGCGGGCCACGCCACGATCGAACAGGACAACCTGGCCATCGCGGTGAGCGTCGCCGCGCAGAACGGGTTGCACAGCCTGGGCCGACGGATCGTCATGGCCATCGGCCCCACGCTCGGCTCGGGCGACGCCGGGCACCGGCACAGGGTTCCGCGCGGCGAGCCCGCGGCCGCGCTCGATGTCTACGCGCTCAACGCGCGCGCACTGTACTTGCAACGTATCGGCAAAGCCGCCGAGGGCACGGCACTGCTGCGCGAGGCGCTCGACACCGTCCGCGTGCGCCAGGATTTCAAGGCGAAAGCCTTCACCGCAAGCAATCTCGCCGCCGGGCGTGAGCACATCGGGCGGCTGCCGGAATCCCTCGGTCACGCGATGTCGGCGATCACGCTCAAACGGACGCTGGGGTCCGAGCTCGACGACCCCGAGGATCTGTACGCGCTCGCGATGATCCTGCTGTATTCCGGAAAGTCCGACCAGGCTTTCGCGCAGCTCCGCCGCGGGGTACAGATCAGCCAGCTGATCGGCTCGACGGACGCGGAGGCCCGCGCGCGGTGCGGGTTGTCGGCCATCTATCGAGGACAACGACAAAGCGGGCAAGCGGTTGCCCAGGCGCGCAAAGCCGAGGCCCTGGCGGCGCGCGGCGACGACTCCGGCACGATGGCCATGGCATCGAGCGCGCTCGGCGAGGCGCTCCAGGTCGAGGCGGTGCTCGGCGGCATCACCGCACAGATCCCCGAGGCCATGGCGTATCACACTCGCGCGCTGGATATTTCGGAGTCGATCAGTGATCAGCTGACGTCCACGCAGGCGCACATCTGTCTTTCCGCGGCGCACCGACATCTCGACGATCGGGAAGGAGCGCTGGAGCACGCCGTGCTGGCGACGAATCTGACTGCCGCGCACGATTTCCGGTTACTGCGGGGAAAGGCCCTTGGTATCCTCGCCGTCGCGAATCTCGCGGTACAGCGGCTCTCGGTCTCGTCGGACCGGATCGATGAGGCGCTGCAGATTCACCTGGCCACCGGGAACGCGCTCGAGGAGGACTGCCACCGAAACTGGCAGCGCATCATCAGGGAATCCGAGATGAAAGCGCACCGAACAGTACTGTCGTGACATCGTTCCTACGAACGAGCCGCCCCCAGATCGGTTTCCGAACCCAGGACTCGGATTCCTCCGGCCGAGGGCACCGCCCCTGTTCCCACCGGGCGACGTCGCCGGGCCTCGGATGACGGAAGACGAAGCAGTCCCGCCGAATTGCCCGCGCCGAAGGTGGCCAGGTTGATGATGCTGGATTCGATTTCCTCGCCCTGTCGCTGAGTGAAGTCGAGGACCAAGCGAGCCACCGTCGATCGATCGGCCAGGGCGGCCGGTGCCTGGACGAGTACCAGCGCTTCGGGGTCGTCGATTGGCCGGAAGGCGGAGAACATCAGCCGGAGCTTGTCGTGCGGGCCGACGGCGACGACCACCTCGCGGGCGGTCAGATCGTCGATGGCCTGGCACTCCCACCAGGTGGCGAGCTCCGGAAAGTCGGCGCGGAGTACCGCGTATATCTCTTGGGTGCGAGCGTCGTCATGCCGTGCGGTTTGGGTGCGGAATTGCGCGAGGACGGCGCGGGCGAGGTCATTCCAATCAATGACATTGGCGCGGATCGCCGGATCCCCCGCGACACACCACATGAAATTGCGGCGGGCCGGGGCGATCTGCCCGGGGTCGGACCATACTGCGGCATAGGCTCGATTCCACGCCGTGATGTCGAACCGGGAGTCCAGCAGCACCGCGGGACTGGTCTCCCAGGAATCCAGCAGACACTGCGTGCGCCGCGCGACCGCTTGGTGATCGGTCTGCTCCAGCGCGGGCGGTAGGTACCCGGCCAATGCGAGCAAATGACGGCGAGCCGGAACGTCCAGCCCCAGAATCTGTGCGACCGATTCCAGCACCTTCTTGGATGCCACGACTCGGCCCTGTTCCAGCCAGGTGTACCACGCCACGCCGACTCCGGCCAGGGCGGCGACTTCCTCGCGGCGCAGGCCAGGAGTACGGCGTCGACCGGTGTTGGGCAGACCCACATCTTCGGGCTGTCGCTGTTCGCGGTGCGCACGCAGAAACGCGCTCAGCTCTTTGGGATTGGCAGAATCCTTGGGCGCAACAGACTTCGCGGCTCCGTGATCGCTACGCAACAGTCGCCCCTTCGATCGATCGGCGAGGAGCCCTGACACTCAGCCATCGACCTCACCGGTGCGCATCGAGAATCCCCATGTCAGCCCGGCGGCCGCTCCCACGACGCGCTACCGGGAACGCGGCAAGTGTATCAAAAGATCACCGTACCCGCACCGATCGCTGACCACAGCATCTGCGAAATTAGCTGTACGACACAATAATTCGGCATATAGTCGACAACCTCGACAAGTCAGCCGAGCTGGGCGCGGAGGAACTCGGTGACGTCGCGCACGGCGTCCACGGCGGCCGGTAACCCGGGAACGGCG
Organism: Nocardia sp. NPDC046473; assembly: GCF_040645995.1. Lineage (NCBI taxonomy): Bacteria > Bacillati > Actinomycetota > Actinomycetes > Mycobacteriales > Nocardiaceae > Nocardia > Nocardia sp. NPDC046473. The sequence goes on along the minus strand of NZ_JBEYZJ010000014.1, from coordinate 167,767 downwards.
ATATGCCAGAGATGATCGGTGTCGTCCCAGATGCGGTGTCGTACCTGACCGCCGACGGCGATCATTCGCTCGGCGAAGCGGGTGGCGTCGTCGGCGAGCACTTCACGGGCGCTGGAGTGGATCAACATCGGCGGCAGCCAGGCGAGCGCTTCGTCGGAGGCGAACAGCGGTGAGGCGAGCGGGTGCCGCGGATCCGCTCCGGCAAGATAGCGATCAACGGAATCGCGCATCGACGCGGCGTTGAGGATCGTGTCCGTGTCGTGGCAGCGCTCGTATGCGGCGGCGACGACGGTGAGGTCGTACCACGGAGACAGCCCGACGACCGCAGCGGGCGCGGGCAACTCGAGATCGCGGGCGGCGAGTACCGCCGCCAAAGCGAGTCCCCCGCCGGAGGATTCACCGAGTACCGCGATCCGCTCCGGTGCATCGCCGCGATCGAGCAGTGCGGCGTATGCCGCGAGCGCGTCGGCGACCGCGGCCGGGAACGGCTGCTCGCCGGAGAGCCGGTAGGTGGGCAGCAGGACTTCCATATCGGCACCGGCCGCGAGGTAGGACGCCAATCCCTGCGAGGTCATGGGTGATCCGGTTCGGTATCCGCCGCCGTGCAGGTGCAGGATGGTTCCGGCGTGTCCACCGGTGGCGGGACGGACACACTGGGTGGGCCGGCCACCGAGGCCGGTCGCGCTGAGCACCGTGCCGACGGCCAATGGTGCGCACCCGCTGGCCGCCAGTGACCACGCCTGCGCGGGATCGATCATTCTGCGCCGCATGACGTCTCGGTGTCCTTGTCGATCAATCAGCCGAACGCAGCTCGGCCAGCAGTGGACGCAGCTTGCTCGGCTCGGCGGCCAGTTCGGGAGTGGCGCCGATGCACAGCACCACCGTGGTAACACCTGGATGGAGATAGCAGGCAATGCGTTCGCGCAGTTCGGCGGGACTGCCGTGCAGCCACAGCTGATCGATCAGCTCGTCCGGCAATGCGAGTGCGGCGCCGTGCCGATCGCCCGCGGTGAAAAGCTGGTAGGAGTCGTGCAGCGCCTGCTCTCGTCCGCGCCAGACATGGAACGCATGGTAGGGCTTCTGGTTGAGGATCCAGCCGAGGAAGCCGCGGCCGGCCTGCCGCGCCGCAGTCGCATCGGTGGTGGGGCAGACGAACAACTTCACCACCGTCTCTCGATCTGGATGCGGTCCGCCCGCCGCCGAGATCACCTCCGGCACATCATCGTCGGTGAGCAGATTGAGGATCGCACCATCGGCCTTCTCGTAGGCCAGTCGCAGCATCCGCGGCCGCAAGGCCCCCACGATCATCTTCGCGCCGCACTCGGCGAGTAGCGGCCGGACCGCGTCGACCGTGCGCCCGACCGTCTCCAGGGGTGCGCCGAGCGGAATGCCGTTGAGCGTGGTCACATGCTCGGGGACCGAGGAGCCGACGCCGAGCACCACACCGCCGGCCGCGAATTCGGCCAATCCGGCGGCGGTTTGCGCGAGCACGCCGGGACCGCGGGTCTGCGCGGGAACGACGCCGACGCCGACGCGGAGCCGAGGCTGCCACGCCGCAGCCGCGGCCAAGGGGGTGAACGCATCGATCACACCGCCCTCGCCCGTCCACACGTCGGTGTATCCCAGATCGGGCAGTGCCTGCACCGTTTCCCGTTGTTCACACAACTTCATCGCGGGCAGCGGGAGGTTAACGCCCCAGCGAAGCGGTTGTTTCGGCAATGCCATCGGCGGTCTTCCTCCGGGTGCTCGGGAACGCGCGGCGCAATCGACGCGCGGGGCTTTCGATCAAAATGTAGGACAGCCAAGCGAGTACCGTCGTGACAGCAACGGTGATCGGGAACAATAAGGCGAAAGACACCGTGCCCGGCCCGGTTTCGGTGAGCCGGAACCAGCTTTCGACCACCACCATGTGCCAGAGGAACAGGCCGTAGGAGATCCGGCCGAGCCAGGCGGGGATGCCCTGGGCCAGCGGCCGAGCCGGTCCCCGCGCCGGCGCCGCCAGCAACGGCGCCACCAGCGCGACCGCGACCACCATATTGAGCACGTGCTCCAGCAGCGCTTGACCGACGGTGGGATAGAAACTGGTGCTGCCGGTGATCGGGCTCGACAGCAGCATGTATCCGACCAGCGCCACCCCCCATCCGGCCCATGGATATCGGGCCAGCGCACCGAACCGGGCGCCGGACGCGGACACCACCGCCAGCGCCATACCGGCAGCGAAGTAGCCGAGATATTCCGGCAGCCAGAAATTGGCCTGCGGATAGGCGCCCGCCGACGGCACGTGCGTGGCCAGCACCGACACGATCGTGACGACCTCCAGCACCCCCAGCGCGGCGAAGGCCATGGCGGGTCGGCGCAGGAGTGGGTGCAGCACAACAGCAATGAGCGGCAGTACCAGGTAGAACGCGACCTCGGTCGCCAGGCTCCAGGTCTGTGTGATCCCGGCCGGGATGCCACCCTGCCCGTAGATGTGCAGCAACAACAGCGCGCGCAGGGCCGCCCACGGGTGAACCGGCGCGAACAGCAGCAGCGCCGCCAGTGCGGCCATCCAATACGGGGGCAGGATGCGCAGCGCTCGATGCCCGAGATAGCGCAGGGTGGCCGGGCGTCCGCGCCCCGCCAGTCCGGCCGCAGCGTAGGGCCGATACAGCAGAAACCCGGACAGCACAAAGAACACCGGCACCGCCACCGTGCAGCGCGCCAGCACGATCCCGAGCGGGCCGCCCTGCCCGATCCCCAGCCAGCTGGAGGCTACCTGCCCGGTGTAGATCCCCACGTGCAGCGCCATCACCATGAAGGCGGCGATCGCGCGCATCCCGGTCAACGCGGGCGCGTCGAAGGCCGGTCCGCCGGCGCTCGATGCCAGCGGCTCGTCCGCCGGAATCGTCAGTGGTGAAACGGCATTCACGAATCCTCACCAGCCTCGGTCCGGGTTTCGGCCGACCGAGGTCGGCTCGCCAACGGCAGCGCAGTCAGTGCGGACAGCAGGGCCAGTCCGCCGCCGACCAGTGCGATGCCGACGGCCGCGTTCGCGAACGCCCCCACTGCGGCAACCCCGATCGCGGCACCCGCGTACAGGGTCGCGCTGTTCCACGAACTGACGGTGGCGGCGAGATCGGGGCGCGTGGTCAGCAGCAAGGTCTGCACGTTCGTGACGAAGGCGCCGCTGGCGACGAACCACACCAGTACCACCGCGGCCACCAGGACCAAGGGCGCCCCCCAGGCCGCGAGCACCGCCGAAACGCCGAGCACAACGGCCCAGACCGGAATCCACCATGCGTCGTCGCGACCGTGCCGCCGGGCCCGGTCGCCGATCCGCCCGGCGAACAGCGATCCGAGCGCACTCCCGATCCCGACCAGCACGCCGAGCCCGCCGAGCGCGCCGACCGACAGGTCGAAACGGTCGTGCAGCACCGCGCCGAGGAAGGTGTAGGCCCCGAGACTGGCGGCTTGCAGCAGCAGCACCACGATCAGCGCGCGTCTCGCCGTCTGGTCGCGCCAGATCACGAACACCGCCCCGAGCCGCAGCGGTCGCCGCTCGAATTGCCGGTCCGGCGTACGAGTCTGGCTGTGCAGCAACGGAAGTGCCAGCACGGTCAGCGCGGCCAGTACCCAGAACGGCGCGTGCCAGCCGCCCCAGCCGGCCAGGAAGCCACCCGCGGGGACGCCGAGCACCTGTCCTGCGGAAAACAGGGCCATGCCGAGGCCGATCGCTCGACCGCGGACCGCCTCGCCCGAAGTCTCGGACAGGTGCGCCCAAATCGACGGTCCAGCGAATCCGGCGCCGAGCGCACCGACCACCCGGCCGAGCACGAGAACACCGAGATTCCCGGCGAGAGCGGCCATTACGTTGCCGAGCAGGAACAGGACGGCGCCGATGACAATGGTGGGCCTGCGTCCGAACCGATCGGAAACCGCACCCAGGAACGGCGCGGTGAGCGCGTAGACGATGGTGTAGGCGGTCACGGCGCTCGCCGCCGCGGCCGTGCCGACCCGCACGGACGAGGCAATCGTCGGCAGCAGCGGGGAAATGAGGAATGTTTCGGTGCCGATCAGGAAGAGCAGTAGGTAGACGCCGCAATATCGAACCCACGCCACCTGAGATGGTGGCGCGATTGCGCGTTCGGCGGTGCGAGACATGCGATTCCTTGTAGTTTCGCCATCGGATGGATTGGTTTTAGTGCGCTTCGCGGACGTCAACAAGTTCTCCGTTCATGCTGTGAGTGGCACACACCCCCTGAGCGCGGACCGAGCGGGTCAGCGTGGGACGGCTCGCCAGGCCCGCACGGAAATCCGGTAGACCTCGTCATATTCGGCCATTCGGCGCGCGGCGACCGCGCCGACGGCCTGGAAATAGTCCTCTTGGCGATCCGGCACGACCCGGCTGAAATACGTTCCGAAAGTGGCGATATGGAAGCGGCGATACTGCTCGGCATCGACCACCCGCACCGATACCCGGCGATCCTCGACGGCATCGATGACGAGCCGCCGGTTCAGGATCGCGCCTATATCGTCGGCCGGTCGCGCTCGTGCGCCCATCGGGATCACGCCCTCGAGCCGGTCCGGTTCGGCTCCGATCAGGGCGAGGGCCTCGGCGGCAATCGTGTCCTCGCCCCCGCGCCCCGAACTGTCGAGATCGGGATGGTGGGTGGTGACGAGAAATGCGCCATCCGGTGCGAGATGCGCTGCTATCCACGCCGCTACGCGGTCCTCGTCGGGATACAGCCAGTGCAGCACCGACGTCATCGTGATCAGATCGAAAGCCTCTGCGCGATCTGGCAATTCGCGCAGGTCGGCCAGCTCCACCGCAGCCCGCGCGCCCAACCGCGCGCGGGATTCCCGCACCCGCGCGGGCAAGCCGTCGATGCCGAGTGCGCGTTCGACCGGCCACCGGTCCAGCGCGGTCGCGAGCAGCGTGCCGGTGCCGCAGCCCAGGTCGGCGATTCGTCGCGGGGGCCGCGGTGCCATGCCGAGCACCCAGTCGATGTCCTCGGCTTGGCGCAATCGGCTGGCCTCGTCATAGTCGGCCAGGTTCTGTGCCTGGGTCACCACGTCGGACGCGGCGCTCTCACTAGTCATCAGAGCGGTCGCGAGATCAGCCGCTGGATGCGTTCCCGGACCTCGGTCTGGTCGTGGCGCCGGAGCAGATTGATGCGATTGCGGGCGAGGTCGCCGCGGTGCACGGACTCGTACAGGTGCTGGCGCTGGCCGAAACTGTCCGAGGTCAGCTCCCAGGCCAGGCGGAACAGGCGCGACTTCGCGGCGGCGCCGATGTCTTTGCCGTGCATGTAGCGGTCGAGAAAGGTGCGCAGTGTGGGATTGGCGAGATCGTTTTCGGTCGGTTGCATGAGGGTGCCGGACTGACCGATCCGCCGAACGATGTCCACGGCGTGGCCGGACACAGCGGCCGCCCAGATCGCCGCGGCCGGCGTAGGCCCCGGCGCCAGCAGGCCGCTGTCCGTCCGGCCTGCGCCTGCCTCGCCCGCCGCGAGGAAATGGTCCAGGATCTCGACGTAGCCGGCGAGCTCGCCCAGCTCCTCCTGGATGTTGCGGAACTGGTCGACGCCGATGGCTTCGGCGATCAGGGTGCCGACACCGAGTAGCGTGCGCAGCCGTTCCTGGTAGCGGATCTGGCCGATGTACTGACTCCACGCGGTGATCCGGCCGAGCCCCTCCCGCGCCAGCGCACCGTCGTGCAGGAGAAAGACCCGCTCCCACGGCACCTGCACATCGTCGAAGAACAGCATCGCATCCTGCTCGTCGAACCGGGAGGCGAAGGGGCGGGCATGGCCATGCCCGCTGGTGCCGAACGGCTCCCGGCACAGAATGTGCAGCCCGGGCGCGTTGATCGGCAGCGCGAACCAGACGATGAACTGTTCAGTGCCACGCTGGGCGAACGAGGCGGAAAGGTAGACCAGCACTTCATGCGCGAAGGGCGCGAGGGTGGCCAGCTGTTTCGCCCCGCGCACCACGATGCCGTTCGCGTCTTCGCTCAGGATCCGGAGGGCATGGTCGGGATGGTCGACCACGTCGGCGCTCCGGTCGATCTGCGGGTCGCCCAGGGCATGGGTGAGCAGCAGATCTCGATGTGCGGCGTAGTGATACCAGGCGGCGGCGTGCGCGCCGAAGCCGGCGCGGTTGCTCTCCAGCCGGTGCCGAAAGTCATACAGCCCCACGGCAATCGATGCCATGAACGCGGGCGCTCTGCCGTGTTGTCCCCACGACTCGCGCATCCACACCGCGGCGCCGCGCCGCGCGGCACGCAGATCATCCAGGGTCTGCGGCGGATGGTAGCCACGACCGAGGCGCAGGCCCGTCGCGGGATCCTCGACGGTCAGTGTTTCCCGGTATTCCGGATCGTGCTGCAGGTCCAGCAGCCGCGCGAACTCGGCGACCGATGGCGCGAAGGCGGGATGCTCCGCGACACTGTCGATCTGCCGACCGTCCAACCACACGGCCCGCCCGTCGTCCAGTGACGCCAGGTAACGGTCGCCCGTCAGCGCACCCAACGGTGCGACATCCACCGCCAGCGGCGGCGCGCCATCGAACCCGCCGGAGCGGTCCGTCGCGCGCGGTTCGAGGTACTCGGTTTCGAGGTACTCGGTGTCGGTCATGCGCATTCGTCCTCTGGGATCGGCGCGTACTCGACGCGCGGTAATCGGCCGCTCACGTGATCCGCACCCGATAGGTGCTCAACCAAGAGTTCACGGCCACAAGGAATTCCAGGCCCCCCGTAGGGTGCGGCGCGGCGCGCGGCCCGGGTAACACCGCACCGTCGTCCAGCAAGCGCCGCACCTTGGCGCGATCGACGAGCTGGAACACCGGGGCGTCCCGGCGCAATAGCTCCTCGACCTCGTCGCGCACCGCGCGCCGGTAGGCAGGGGCCGAGCTCGCCGGATAGCCGCTCTTCGGACGGTTCAGGACCAGGTCCGGCAATAATCCGGACATGGCCTTGCGCAACAGGGCCTTTGGTGTGCCGCCCTCGGCCTTGAGCCGCCAGGGGACGTTCCACAGGTATTCGACGAGGCGATGGTCGGCGAACGGCACGCGCACCTCGAGACCGACGGCCATGCTCATCCGGTCCGTCCGATCCAGCAGGGCCGGTAGCCAACGCGTCAGGGCGAGATAGGAGATTTCCCGCTTCCGCCGGTCGAATTCGTGCTCCCCGGGCAGCCGCGGCACCTCGGCGATGGCCTCGCGCAGGCGTTCGCGCGCGTACTCGCGCGGGCGCGCGAGGTGTGCGACGTCGTCGCGCAGCAGCTCCGCGGGCGAGCCCTTGTCTCGCAACCACGGGAATTCGTCCAGTGGACCACCGCAATCGTGAAAGTACGGATAGCCGCCGAACACTTCGTCGGCGACATCACCGGACAGCGCGACCGTAACCTGTTCGCGGACACCACGAAACAGCACGTGCAGTGACGTGTCCGGTTCACCCCAGCCGGGCCGGTCGCGTGCCGCCAGTCCGGCGCCACGATGCGCCAGCAGCCCGCCCCCGGTCACCGCGACCGAGGTGTGGGCCGTACCGAGTTCGGCGACGACTTCGCGGATATAGGGCTCGTCGTCGGCGACGTTCCACGCGCCGAGCCGCTCGGGTGACTCGTCCTCGGGGAAACCCACGGAAAAGGTCGAGATCTTGTCCGTCGCCGCCGCGCCCGGCGCGACGGCGAGTGCGGTGAGCGCACTGGAATCCAGACCACCCGACAGCAGCAAACCCAGCGGAACGTCACTGATCAGCTGACGACCTACGGCATCGGCGAGCAGCTCGCGTACGTGCGCCACCGCCTGCTCCGGACTGTCGCGATGCTCGGCCGACGGTAGTTCCCAATAGCGAGCCGAGTGCAGCCCCGCCCGCGAGAACCGAACCAGGTGGCCGGGACGAACTTCGTACAGTCCGCGATAGAGCGCGTGCCCCGGGGTCGGCGCGGTCGGCACCGAGAACAGTTCGGCTATCCCCTCGGCGTCGAGCTCGGGGTGGAACAAGGGATTGGCCAGCACCGCCTTCGGCTCGGATCCGAACAACAGCCGCCCGGGCGCCGGTGCGTAGTACAGCGGTTTGACGCCGAGCCGGTCGCGAACCAGGAGCACCTGTTCAGTGCGAGCGTCCCAGATGGCGTAGGCATACATACCGTTCAGGCGCTCCGCCGCCCCCGCGCCCCACGCCAGATGCGCACGCAACACGACTTCGGTGTCCGAGTGGGTATCGAAGCGGTGCCCGAGCGCGGTGAGTTCCGCGCGGAGTTCGCGGAAGTTGTATACCTCGCCGTTGTAGGTGATCGCGGCCCGCACGCCGCCGTCCTCGTCGCGAACGACCATCGGCTGCGTGCCACGATCGACATCGATGACCGCCAGGCGACGATGTCCGAACGCGGCGCGCTCGGACAGCCACACGCCGCCGGCATCGGGACCGCGCCGAATCATCGTCTGCGTCATGGCACGAACCGTGCCTTCGTGGGTGCGCAGATCACGCCCGTAATCGACCCATCCGGCTATCCCGCACATGAGCTCTCATCCGCGGACATCGTGGGCGCGCCGGTCGGGGCCGTGATCTCCCACCGGCATCCGTGACCGTTGGCGCCGTCGATCAACGTGTACCGCGACTGGAAACCTTTCGCAGCCACGTTCGCGCCGATCGCATGGGTGCAGTACTCGCACGGCGAATCGAGCGTGATCGGCACGCCGCGCGCACGGGCCCGCTCTCGGTAGTCCCAGATGCCGCAGTGATCGATCTCGATCGTGGCTCGATCCGGGCCGGCGTCCAGCACTCGGTGATCGGACGAGTAGAGCTCTGCCTGGCGGGCAATGCGCAGCGCCGGGTCGAGCGCACCATTGCCGTTGTCCCGCTCGACATATCGGTGGACCTCGGCGTTCGCGTCCGCCCACCCTTTGAGTTCACCGTGTCCGTACCTGGTCAGCAGAAAACGCTCCATCAGGGCCTGTGCCCGGAAGAAGATCCGCTGCCACCCCGCGGAGTCCGCATCGTCGGGCAGATCCGCGAACATCTGCGCGCACAGCCGAAGCCAGTCACCGTGGTCTCGACCACCGTGCTGCTCGGTGAGGTACCGCGTCATGCCCGCCGCTGCCTCGAAGACCCGCTGTTTCCAGAGTGCCGACCTCTCGGTCTGGCTCATCGTCATGGAATGCCCTGCCATGGATCCCCCCTATATCGGGTTTGCCCCTAATAATGGTGTCGTATCATCATCGAAACTCGATGCCCCCTCGGTCTTCGCGGCCAAGCCCAACGATAGAAATGGCGCCGACTTCGGTCAATGCCAATCCGATATACCCTGACAGATACACTATCTAGTACGGGTAATAGGATAGAGATTGTTCGCCACCGGCGGCCCCGGCGCTACACTGCGGAGGTGTTCACCGGCTTTGCAGCGTTCGATTTCGAGGTCTCCGGCGTGCGGATCCATGGCGTACGTGGCGGCACCGGACGACCATTGCTATTGCTGCACGGTTTTCCCCAGACGCACGCGATGTGGCACGCCGTTGCACCGCGGTTGGCGGAGGAATTCACCGTCATCGCCAGCGATCTGCGCGGCTACGGAGACAGCGGGAAGCCGCCGACGACTCCCGACCACGCGCCGTACACGAAACGCGCGATGGCTGATGATCAGGCACAACTGATGACATTGCTGGGGTACGAGCGGTTTTCGGTCGCGGGGCACGACCGGGGTGGCCGCTGCGCCTACCGGCTGGCCTTGGATCACCCCGGACGGGTCGAGCGCCTCGCGGTGTTGGACGTGGTACCGACCTTGGACGCCATGGCCGGAATGAACGCACAGTTGGCGCATTCACTGTGGCGCTGGTTCTTTCTCGGCCAGCCCGCGCCCCTTCCGGAAAAACTGATCGCCGCAGACCCGGAGACATTTTATTTCGGCAAACACGCCAATCTTTTCGAACCCAGCGCCCTGGCGATCTACCGGCGCGCAGTATCCGATCCGGAAACCGTTCATGCCATGTGCGAAGATTACCGCGCAATGTTCGGCCTGGATATCCGGCACGACGAAGCCGACCGCGCCGCGGGTCGCCGCATTACCTCTCCACTATTAGCACTGTGGGGTTCTCGTGCACACCTGCACAGTAATTACAACGTTCTCGGCATATGGCGCTCATGGGCAGATGACGTACAAGGCCGAGCACTGGACTGCGGCCACTTCCTCCCCGAGGAGGCACCGGCCGAAACCGCCGAAGGATTAGCCGCGTTCTTCAGATGAATCGGGAAGACCGTTCTCCTTGGCGAGGATCCGGTATCGCGCCAGCAGGGCATGGTGGTCGAGCTGGGCGACCTGGGGAAAAAAGGAGAGGTGGCTGACCAGGAATCCGGGGAAAATGCAGTTCGGGCGGCCCAGGTAACCGGGGATCACCACGGACAGCAGATGTTCGTCGTCGTCCACGGCGGACAGGTACGACAGGTCCGTGCCGAGCCAGGAGATGAAGTTGATCGAGAGACGGTCCTGCCACGGGATCGGCGCTCGCGGCACTTCCTGGAACGGTCGCTGGTCGTCCAGGAAGTGATGGTGCAGTATCGACGCCAAGGTGCCGCTCGCCCAGAGGGTTCCGCCGAATCCCTGCGCAGGCAACTCCAGCCGCATCAGGTCGTGCGGTATCGCGCCGGACTGCTGCTGGTAATAGGCGCACACACCGTTGTTGACGACGTTGGCGCTGACGAGAAAAAAGTTCGGTTCCTGCCGCCGGAATCGGATGAATTCCGCTAGCTGATCGAGCTGCAGGTAGACGACATCGTCATCGCATTTCAAGAAGACGGCATCGGCATAGTATTCGGCCCGGACGGCGTAGAACCGGTAGAACTCGGCCCAACCCTGGCCACCGACGGCGGTCCGGTAGCGGTACTCCGTCGCCGCCAGATCGGGAAAACGCCATTCGCCGTCGGAGCCGTACCCGGTCTTCACGTAGACGCAGTACGCACCGATGCCGCCGACATCTGCCAGCACAGTGTTTCCGTCCACGCTGAGCGCAAGGCCCGACGCTCCGACCGATACCTCCAGGTCGCGAAATACATTCTGCGACAGAATGCCTGGCGTGTAGAGATCGGCGACCGGCGGCGGACGATCAGCACGCGACTCGTGCTCGTGCACAAACAGTTCGCCGGCGCGTACCTGACGAAGCACGGTTCGTTGATTGTTCCATCCACCGATGACCAGCTCGTAAGCCGGAGCATCCTCGTCCCGAGGTGCCAACCCGATATGAGCATCATTGGCCGCGCGCACCCGGCTGCGCCACGGAGAGTCCGAAACAAGCTCGCCCGCAGCGGAATACGTGGGATCGTCCGCGGTACGGCCGACGATCGGGAAGCGCGATGCCAGCCAGCGGGCGTCGTCGTCGTTCCGGGAAAAGTCCCAGACATGCCATTCGTCGATCAGACCGCGCCGAATCGCCTCGCCCGCATAGCAGGCGAGCAGCTCCATCCGGTCCCGTCGCCCCGCGAAGGTGACCAGGATGACGGGTTCCGTTGCCATCAGTTCGATGCCCGCTAGGTCAATGTGGCCAGGACGCTGTCGAGCGCCTGGCGCATGTCGGCCGCCTCGATCCGCATCAGCGTCTCCTGGTCCAATGCCCGCAGATCCAGCGTGTCGTCCATGGCGAGCCGGTATTCCCGCTCCTCCTCGGCGGTTTCGACGATATTGCGGATGAACCGGCCGTTGCCCGCGATGTCGACGCCGCGCCGCGGCAGGCCGCTCTGATCGGTGCGCTCGGCGTTGTACAGCTCCGTGCATGCCGAGCGCAGGAGCTCGATCGCGTCGTCGGAGATCGTCGAATCACGCTTGCCCGCAATGAATGTGCCGATGTCGCACAGTTCCGTCGGCGAATATGACTCGAATTTGACCCTTTTCGAGAAGCGGGATGCCAAACCGTCGTTGCTGGCCAGAAATCGGTCGATCTCACCGTCGTAGCCCGCGATGATGACCACCAGCCGGTCGCGATCGTTCTCCATCCGCGCCAGCAGGGTGTCGACCGCTTCACGGCCGAAGGCATCACCACCGGACAGTCCGGTCTGGATCAGCGTGTATGCCTCGTCGACGAAAAGCACACCGTCCATTGCCGAGTCGATCAGCTTGTTGGTCTTGATGGCGGTGGAGCCGAGGTGCTGGCCGACGAAATCGGAGCGTTTGGTCTCCACGACCTTGTCGGTTTTGAGCAGGCCCAGGCCACAGTAGATCTTGGCCACCACCCGGGCGATGGTGGTTTTACCCGTTCCCGGCGGACCGGTGAAGGCTAGATGCTGCCCACGCGGCATGCTGGTGAGGCCCTTCTCGGCCCGGATCTGCGCCAGTGTCGCCGAGGATTGCAGCTTGGCGACCTGGACCTTCACCGCGCCGAGGCCGATCTGCGCCTGCAATTCCGCGCGGGCGGCGGCCAGGATCCCCTCGGCCTTGTGCTGCTGCTGCTCCTGGGCGGCCTCTTCCAGTGACGGCGCCGACGCCGGATCCCAACGGTCGACCCGGGATTCGAGCTGTTCCTTGGTGGTGACCACGATGCGAAACTTGGGGTCGTGCATCGCCTGCGCGACGGCCGCGAAGTCGGGGACCTGGGTGTAGACGGTCTCCAGTAGTGCGCGCGCCTCGTCCTCGTTGCCCTGCTCGCGCACGCACAGGCCGCGGCAGTACATGGCCGCGATGCGCGCGGCCGGAATGGGACCGCGCTCGGCCATCTCCAAGCGCCGGGTCGCCTCGCCGAACAATCCGAGGTGCGCGCACGCGGTGCCCACCATGACGTGCGCACCCGCGGCCATGTAGGTGTCCTGCCACTCCGCGGAGCCGACCAGCACCGACATCACGTCCGGCCAGCGCTGCGTAATGAAGTGCAGGACGGCGCGGGTATAGGCACACACCTGATCGTCGACCACCCGGTCGGGATCATCGACGATCTTGCGGCGTCGGGCCGCGAGCTCGTCCAAAAGTTGCTCGGCATCGCCGAAACGCTTGTCGTCGATCAATCGCATTGCCTGGGCGAGCCAGATCTCGGTCAGGCTGGCGATCGGATAGTCGATGTACTGACCGATCTGGAACCGGCCCGACAGTTGTCGCGGCGGCAACCCGAGGCGCCGCTGCTCGCGCAGCAGCGAAGTCGACGAGGTCTCGTAAAGCCGTTGCAGCACATCGGGAGTCACCTCACCGGCGGTGACCCGGCCCAGCCAGGCATCGCACATGCCCGGATCGAGTTCGGTGGCACGGCGGAAGGCGGCTTTGGCGTAGTCGAGATCCTTCGCGGCCTGTCGACCGTCGACCATGACACCCAACGACAGCACGCCCGCGTCGAAGATCTGTTGCGCTTGCCGGTTGGCTGACATGCCCGGCAATGTAGCGGCCATCGCCCGCACTGGTCGCCTCGAAACAAACCGCGCCTACCGGACATTCACGGACCGTTCACATACTCCCGAGGGCATGACCAGGGTTTCCGCATGTCGTCTCCGCGGCGCGGTTACGACGAGGCGAACTCTGTTCACCACGGGTGCCGCGCCGTCTGCCGATTGATACCTTGCCGAAGATCGAGACCAGGAACTTCGGGAGTCGTTTAGGTGATGGAGTCGACGGCTATCGAGCCGCAGCGGTGCCGTGTTTCCGTGATAGGCGGAAATACCCAGGTGGACGTGGTGTTGCCCACGGCGGTCGCGATCGCCAATTTCATCCCGGATGTGGTGGAGCTCATCGCATCCCGCAATCCGGACCTGTCCGAGCACGACGACGGCGGCCCGCTGGCGGCCCAGCACTGGACGCTGGCACGGTTGGGCCACAGCGCGATCGATCCCGCGCGCACATTGACCGACGCGGAAGTCTTCGACGGTGAACTGCTGGTGCTGCGGGCGGTGGACTCGGCCGAATCGCCCGCGCTGTTCGACGATGTCATCGACGCCGTTGCCCGGTTGACCGAAAGTTCTTTCCGCGGTTGGACATCCGGTTCGTCCGGGCGGGCGGGTCTGGCGGCCGCCGTTGCCGCCACCGTCGGTGTATGCCTGCTGCTCCTGGTCGCGGCGACCCACGGCTCGGGCATCCTGGCGGGTGTGAGCGGCCTCGTCGCCGGACTGCTGACGCTGGTCGCCGCCACGCTCGTCGCCCGGATCTACGGTGCGGCGGCAGCGGCGACCGGCCTGTCGCTGTGCGGGCTGTTATTGGCGGGCAGCGGCGCGGCCGCGCTGGTGCCCGGTTCGCTCGGCGCCCCGCATCTACTGCTGAGCAGCGCGGCCACCTTGCTGCTCGCGGTGATCGCGCTGCGGATTGTCGGTGCGGGCCAGACGATGTTCTCGGCGGTGATCAGCCTGGCGGTGTTCGGCACGGGCACCGCGGGCGCGGTGACGGTGTGGCACGTGGCACCGTCGAAGGCCGCGGCGGCGGTCATCGTGGTGGCGCTGATCGGCATCACGCTGGCGCCGCGCATCGCGGTGGCGGCGGCCCGGCTGCCGGTGCCGCCGGTACCGACGGCCGGTGGCGCGATCGATCCGCGAGACCACGAGCCACGCCCGAATATCGAAGGCATCGGCGCGATCGGCGCGACGTCGATTCCGTCGGCGGCCGGGCTCGGCCTGCGTTCCCGGCTGGCGAACCAGTACCAATCCGGCATGATCATCGCGATCGTGGCGGTCACCGTAAGCGCGACGATCACGACGGTGGTGACCGCGACGCATTGGAACGCGGTGGCGCTGGCCGGTGCGGTCGGGATCGTATTGGCCAGGCGCGGACGCGGATTCGCCGACCTGACCCAGGCCTCGACCCTGGTGCTCGGCGGCTGCGCCGGCCTGGTGGTACCGGCCGTGGTGGTGGGTCTGCGGAATTCGGACGCGACGCTCCCCGCGGCGGGCGCGCTGGTGGTGTTCGCGGTGCTGGCCGTGCTGATCGGCGTGGCCGGTCCACACCTGGAGGTGTCGCCGGTCGTGCAACGCGCGGGTGAGCTGCTGGAATACCTGATGATCTGCGCGATCGGCCCGCTGGCCTTCTGGATACTCGACATTTACTCCCTCGCGCGCCATGGCTGAGCCCCGGCGCGCGGTGCTGCGGGGCTGCGCGGCCGGGCTGGCACTGGGCTTGGCGCTCGCGCCGATCGGCACGGCGCAGGGTGTGGCCCCGCCCGAGGTGGATCCGGGTGCGCTGGTCACGAACGCCCCGGTGGCGCCACCGGAACCCGCACAGCAGCGACTGCTCTGCTCGCACCCGATCTGGACCGGTCCCCCGCCGGTCGGGATACCCGCCGTGCAGAAGGCGCTCGGGCTCGAAGCAGCCTGGAAATTCAGCAGGGGTGACGGGCAAACCGTGGCCGTGATCGATACCGGCGTCAATCCGCACCCTCGCCTGAATCTGGTCCCCGGTGGCGATTACGTCGCCGACTCCAACGGCACCGTCGACTGCGACGGGCACGGCACGCTGGTCGCCGGACTCATCGCCGCGCACCCGGCGCCGGACGGCAGCGACGGCTTCTCGGGCGTGGCACCGCAGGCGACGATCCTGTCGATCCGCCAGACCAGCCTGGCCTACGAACCCAAGAACAGTTACGGCACAGACAATCCCGGCGGGATGTCGGCAGGCGGCTTCGGGACGGTCGCCACCCTCGCCGACGCGGTGGTGCACGCGGTCGACCTGCACGCCACCGTCATCAACATCTCGGAGGTGTCCTGTCGCCCGGTCGGCACCGACCCGGTGGACGGAATGCTCGGCGCCGCTCTGAAATACGCCTACGACCACGATGTCGTCGTCGTTGCCGCGGCGGGCAACCTGGAGTCCCAGGGGGCATGCAAGGACCAGAACGGCACCGCGGGCTGGGATGCGGTCAATACCATCGCGGCCCCGGCCTGGTTCGCTCCCTATGTATTGACGGTCGCCGCGGTCGAGGCCGACGGATCACCGTCGCCGTACACCCTTTACGGACCGTGGGTCGGGGTCGCCGCGCCCGGCAGCAATCTCATGTCGCTCGACAGCACCTCCGGTGGTACCGGGCTGGTCAACGGCACGCCACAGTCCAACGGCCAGGTTGCCCCGGTCGACGGGACCAGCTTCGCCAGCGCCTACGTGGCCGGTCTGGCCGCGCTGGTCCGCGCCCGCTACCCGCAGCTGTCCGCGGCCGAGGTGATGAACCGCATCACGGCCACCGCGCACGGGCCGGGCACCGGGCGCGACAGCCGGATCGGGGCGGGCATGATCGACCCCGTCGCCGCGCTCACCGCGATGCTGACGCCCCGGACCGCAGGCGACCCGGCGGCCGGCATACCGATCGCCGCGCCGATCCCGCCGGTACCCGAAAACCCTTGGCCGCGTTGGATCGGCGAGGCCGGGGCCGTGATCTGCCTAGCACTGCTCGGCCTGGTTCAGGCCCTGTCGATTCCGTTCCGGCGGGAACAACGCGCAACACTCGCCTTCCCTGGCGACGAGACCGAGGAGCGGTCATGACTACGCAGGGCTTCATCCGGGTGGCTCGAATCGCGCCGCCGCGCGCGCCGGGTGGCGAGGTGGTGCTCAACGCGCCGCCCGAGATCACCGCGCCGATACCGAGCCCGCTGTGGCAGCGGTTGATGCCGGTGGTGATGGTGGTCGCCATGGTCGGCATGGTGGTGCTGATGGTCACCATGAGCGGCAAGGCCATGCTGAGCAACCCGATGACCATGATGTTCCCGATGATGATGCTGATGTCGATGGTCGGCATGATGGCCGGACGCGGGCAGGGCGGCACCAAGAAGGCGGCCGAACTCAACGAGGAACGCAAGGACTACTTCCGCTATCTGGACCAGCTGCGCCGCGATGTGCGCGATACCGGTGCGCTGCAACGTGAGTCGCTGACCTGGAGTCACCCGCACCCGATCGACCTGCAGGCGCTGATCGGCACCCGGCGCATGTGGGAGCGACGACCCAACGACCCCGACTTCGGGCACGTGCGCATCGGCATCGGCAGCCATCGCATCGCCACCAAGCTCGGACGGCCCGAGACCGGCCCGCTCGAAGACCTGGAACCGGTGGGCACGGTGGCGCTGCGGCGTTTCGTCCGCACCCATTCGGTGGTGCACGCGCTGCCGACCGCGATCTCGCTGCGTGCGTTTCCCGCGGTCAATATCGAAGGTCCCCGCGAGCACGGTAGGACGCTGGTGCGCGCGATGCTGCTCGAGCTGGCCACCTTCCACGGTCCGGACCACATGGTGTTCGCCATCGTCACCGCCGACCCCGAGTCCGACACCTGGGCGTGGACGAAATGGCTTCCGCACCTGCAACATCCGCGCGACTCGGACCGTATCGGCACGGCCCGCATGCTGTACGAATCGCTGTCGGAGCTGGAGACCGCGCTGTCGGAGGACCTGCTGGAACGCGGACGGTTCCTGCGCAACGCGCCGCCGACCGCGGGCCGGTTGCATGTGGTGGTAGTGATCGACGACGGGTATGTCAGCGGCTCAGAGCGCACCATCAGCGACGCGGGCCTCGACTCGGTGACCGTGCTCGACCTGACCGCACCGCAGACCGGGCTCGCAGTGCGGCGCGGGCTGCAGCTGGTGGTCGAGGAGGGGGTGATCGGCGCCCGCACCGGCGGTTCGGTAGAGAAGTTCGCCGACCCGGACCTGGTGAGTTCGGCGGTGGCGGCGACCTTCTCGCGCGGCATGTCCCGCTACCGGATCGCCACCACCGCACAGATCGTCAATCTCGGTGACGGCGGCAGCGGTGACCCCGGCCTGATGGCACTGCTGCGGATCCCGGACGCGGCGACCATCGACCCGAACACGGTCTGGCGGCCCCGGTCCTTTCGCGAGCGGCTGCGGGTGCCGATCGGTGTCACCCCCGACGGAACACCGGTCGAGATCGACATCAAGGAATCCGCCGAAAACGGCATGGGTCCGCACGGATTGTGTATCGGTGCAACGGGTTCCGGCAAGTCCGAGTTTCTGCGGACGCTGGTGTTGTCGCTGGTGACCACCCATTCACCCGACCTGCTGAATCTGGTGCTCGTCGACTTCAAAGGCGGCGCAACCTTTCTCGGCCTCGATCCGCTGCCGCACGTGGCCGCCGTCATCACCAACCTCGAGGAAGAACTCTCGATGGTGGACCGGATGCGCGACGCGCTGGCCGGCGAGCTGAACCGCCGCCAGGAACTGCTGCGCTCGGCCGGAAACTTCGCCAACGTCACCGATTACGAGAAGGCCAGGGCCAACGGCGCCCCGCTCGATCCGCTGCCCGCGCTGTTCGTGATCGTCGACGAGTTCTCCGAATTGCTGTCGCAGAAACCGGATTTCGCCGAGCTGTTCGTAATGATCGGCCGACTGGGCCGCTCGCTGCGGGTACATCTGCTGCTGGCCTCGCAGCGGCTGGAGGAGAACCGGCTGCGCGGATTGGACTCGCACCTGTCATACCGGATCGGCCTGCGCACCTTCTCGGCCGGTGAATCTCGTCAGGTGCTCGGCATCACCGACGCCTACCACCTGCCCGGCCAACCGGGCGCCGGATACTTGAAGAGCGACTCCTCGGATCCGTTGCGGTTCAACGCGACCTACGTTTCGGGTCCCTATGTGCCGCCGACCACTCGGCCGACCGGCGGCGGTCCGATCGCGCCAGCGATGGGCGTCGTCGATGTGTTCACCGCCGGTACCGCCGAGGTCACGACGGAGACGCCGTCGGTGGTCGAGGTGGCGCTCCCCGACCTCAGCGAGCTGCTCGCCGAGACGCCGCCGAGCGGCGTCGAACGCTCCGTATTGCAGACCGTGGTCGAGCGGCTGGTCGGCCACGGCCGTCCGGCGCACGAGGTGTGGCTGCCGCCGCTCGAACTCTCCCCCACCGTCGATATGCTGCTGCCGCAGTCGGATTGGCGCTCGCCGGAAAACGTGCACGGCAAGCTGTGGCTGCCGATCGGCATCGTGGACAAGCCGTATGAGCAGAAGCGCGACGTCTTGACCATCGATCTGGCCGGCGCACAGGGCAATGTCGCGGTCGTCGGCGGACCACAGTCGGGTAAGTCCACCACGCTGCGCACCATCATCATGGCCGCTGCGGCCACGCACACCCCCGAGCAGGTGCAGTTCTACTGCCTCGACTTCGGCGGTGGCACCCTCGCGGCGCTCAACGGCCTGCCGCATGTCGGCTCCGCCGCCGGACGGCTCGAGAGTGATCGGGTGCGCCGCACGGTCGCCGAGCTCAGTACCCTGTTGCGCCAGCGCGAGGCTCGATTCCTGGAGCTGGGCATCGAATCCATGCGTGACTTCCGCAAGCTGCGGTCCGAGCTGGCGGCATTGCCGCAGGACCAGCGCGCCGCGCATCCACTCGCCGCGGACCTGTTCGGCGACGTCTTCCTGGTGATCGATGGCTGGGCCGCGTTCCGCGAGGAATTCGAGCTGATCGAACCCCAGGTGCAGGCGCTGGCCGCGCGCGGGCTGTCCTACGGTATCCACCTGATCATCGGCGCCAACCGCTGGGCCGAGTTCCGGCCCGCCGTCAAGGACCAGATCGGCACCAGGATCGAACTACGCCTCGGTGATCCGTCCGACTCGGAGATGGATCGCCGTGCGGCCGTAGGGGTTCCGATCAATCGGCCGGGTCGCGGCCTCAGCCCGGACAAGCTGCACATGCTGCTCGCACTGCCCCGCCTGGATTCCGACGTCGACCCGAACACGTTGTCCGAGGCGGTCATCGCGGCCAAGGAGGCGCTGACCGAGCTCTACGGCGACCGGCGCGCGCCCGCGGTCCGGATGCTGCCACTGGAACTTCCGCGCGAGCAGGTACTGGCGACGGCCCGTGCGCAGGGCCTGGTGCTGGACAACCAGCGGGTGCTGATCGGACTCAGCGAGTCCGAATTGCAGCCGATGGTCCTGGATTTCGCGGAACAGCCGCATCTGATGATCTTCGCCGACGTCGGCTGCGGCAAGACCACGCTGCTGCGCAACATCGCGCAGAGCATCGTGGAGAATTGCGGTCCGGACGAGGCCCGCATCATCCTCGTCGACTACCGGCGCACCATGCTCGGCGCGATCGAGACCAACCATCTGGCCGGGTACTCCACCTCCGCGCAGACCTCGATCCCGACGCTGAAGGAGGTCGCGGGATTCGTCTCCGCCCGCCTGCCCGGTGCCGACATCACCCCCGCGCAACTGCGCGAACGGAATTGGTGGACCGGGCCGGAGGTGTATGTGATCGTCGACGACTACGACATGGTGGCCGCCAACAATCCGCTGCTACCGCTGATGGATCTGGTCCCGCAAGCCCGCGACATCGGCCTGCACCTGATCATCGCGCGGCGGGCGGGCGGCGCGGCGCGGGCACTCTACGACGGTGTGCTCGGTCCGCTGAAAGACATGTCGGTGGACGGCATCTTGATGAGCACACCCAAGGACGAGGGCGTGCTGCTCAGCGATGTGCGACCGGCGCAGTATCCCACCGGGCGCGGAATGCTGGTGTCGCGCACCCGAAGTCGCGAACTGATCCAGGTCTGCCACCTGCCGCCGGTGTGAGGCCCGGAGAGTTCTCGGTGCAGAATCGGTCAGCCCCGCGCGGAGTATTCGTCGGCACCCTGTAGACCGTCGGCGGCCTGTCGCATGCCCTTGGCGAACTCCGTCAGTGTTTGCGCCAGGTCGAAGCCCCCCTGCAGTAGGTCGACGCTCATAGCCACGTAACCCGAAGCGCCGGAGGCGAACTTGCGGCCGGTGGCGTCGGTGGCCCACGGCGGGCGTGGGCTTTCGGTGGAGCTCACCACCGTGGCCGAGGCGCTTCCCGAGGTACCGCTCGGCACCGCGGAGATCGGGTCGCCGAGGCGGGTGAGGGTCTCATAGAGCGTGGTGACCGTGTGGCTGACCGCCTCGTACACGTCGTCCATCTCGGTCGCGGCGGCGCGGAGCCCGGCGGGTGAATCGACGGTAATGACCTGTGCCACAGTGGTTCCTCCTGGTCGGGGCGGACCACACCACCATGATCGACACAGTCGACCGGAACCAGGATTGCGCGAGAGCAGCACCGAAACAGTGTCTTAACAATATGTTTCGGAATGCAGGAGCTGAATGCTGCTGTTACGCAGCACTACTCGCTCGACGGATTCGGTATCCCAGCTCGCCCACTGGGTGGAAGCGGCGGACAGGGCGGGTGCCGAGGGTGTGGTGGGCGCAGCGGGTCCTGCGGCTCGGGCGGGTCCGGTGGCTCGGGCGG
>NZ_JBEYZJ010000014.1:0-146553 GCF_040645995.1 Nocardia sp. NPDC046473 | reverse complement strand
GGTTCCGGCGGTTCCGGCGGTTCCGGCGGTTCCGGCGGTTCCGGCGGTTCCGGCGGTTCCGGCGGTTCCGGCGGTTCCGGCGGTTCCGGCGGTTCCGGCGGTTCCAGCGGATTGGGCGGGTGCGACGGCTTCGGCTGACCCCACGCCGCCGGGTCCGGCGCTGTCGGGGCGGTGTACGGGATGAGCTCCGGATTGTGGTGCTTGTACTGCTTCGGGCGGGTCTTGCCGCGCAGGTCGGTGGCCTTGGCCTGGTAGACCTCGGTGCCGGGTCCGCCGGTGCCGTACTCCTTGCCGATACGTTCGCTGCGCATCAGCGCCCGCTTCCACCAGGTGTTCTCGTCGGTGCCCGGTTGCGTGATCTTCCTGGCTTCACCGTCGGCCGTGCGGTTGATCGCCGCGCGGTTCATCCGCACCATGCGGTGGTCGTCGGCATGGCGCTGCGCCTGATCCGCCTGTCGTTGCAGGGCATCGGCGTCGGCCTGGTGATGATCCGCGATGCGCTGTGTTCGGCCTGCCTCCCGCTCGGCGGCGCTCAAGCCGCGCAACGCCTGCTCGTGCGCGCGCTGCGAATCGACGAGACGCCCTTGCAGTTGCTCGACTCGCTGTGGGTCGGGCGTCTGCGCCGTCCGCGCCGCGGCCAGCTGCCGTTCGGCGGCGTGCACTTGACGTTGTGCCTGCACAAGATTCGCCCGCGCTTCGCCGACCCGCCCCTCCCTCGCATCGGCCAGCGTCTGCTGTGCGGTGGCTTTTCGCTGCGCGGTGTCGGCGACATCCTGGGCCTGGTCGGCCGCCTGCTGCGTGGACGCGGCCCGTTCCGCGAACTCCCGGGCGCGGCCGGACATCCGTGCTGCCCACGGCGGCTGCCGGTCGGCGGACTCCACACCCGCCGGTTCACCGAGCGCCCGAGCTCGGGGGCGGTTCCCCGACGACTCGGCGGGCAATGCTCGGGCTCGCGACCGATTCCCTTGCGGCTCAGTGGGTTCGGCCTGCAATCGCGGCTGACGTGCACGTAACTCGCTGTGGTATCGGCGCAGATTCGCAGCATCCTGCCGGTCCAGCTCCGCGAGCCTGCGTTGCCGGGCGGCACCTGAACCTTCGACCGAGGATCGGTCCACCGGTGCGGGCCGCGTGACGGTGTCGTCTCCGGCGGCGCCGATGGCCTTGGCGACCCGGCTTGCGGGCGCGTAGACGTTGCCCTCGGCATCGAAGTGGAAGTGCCGAAGAAATCCGGTGCTCGCCGTACCGCGCGGCACCCGGTTCAGTTGGCACAGGCCGCGGGTCGCGCCGGGCACCGCACCGCGGAAGGCGCCACCGGCCATCGATGCGGCGAACCCGGAGCCGCTGAATCCGCTCTGCCAATCCCCGGTATTCAGCGCGGCCCCGACCGCGCCGCCGATAGTGCTCACTTCACCACCGAACGCGCCAATTGCCATGCCGCGCAGTGCTCCACCGGCCGGGCCGAGCTTATTGGTCAACCGGCCGATCGTGGTGTCGAAGGCGATGCCACCCCAGTGCGCGCCTGCCCGGCCCACCATGCCACCCAGGAACGACGAACCGAACGACAGCACCAACTCGTTGCTGTCGAAGTGTCGGCGGGTGTGCGCGGCCAGCTGGACGCCCTGGACGACCGCGTCCACGGCCACCGCCTGCGTGCCGGACACCACGCCCTTGACCGCATAGGTCGACAGATTCTTCACGACCAGCTTCGACCACGGCTTGCGGCCGACAGTTCCCAAGGCCCGCAACACCAACTGCTCGATCTTCTCGACCGTGAAGTCCTCGACCGCGCGCAGCGTCGACCGGGTACCCGCCACGGCCGCGGCCTCCAGCGCCGGAGCCGTCGGCGGAAACATCCACGCCCACATGATCTCCGCGGCGAGCAGTACGTAGGAGACGATCATCATCAGCTTCGCCTCCTGCACCGCGGTGCCGAAATCGAAGGCGGCATTACCGAGTTCGTCGAAATCGGCGGCCAGGGTCGCCAGTGACGCACCGCCGTGCAGCAGGCTGTCGAACAGCTCGGCGATCGCCTCCGCTCCGGCTCCCGCGGTGTAGGCCCTTGTCGCGTCCCGCTGCACCGCCGTCAACGGATCGACTTGAGCGGCAAGACCTTTCGCGGCATCGTTCCAGGCGTTGCCGATCGCGAACAGGAGATCCTCGTTTCCCTCCGGCGGGTCGATACCGACCAGCCAGCCGAGCCATTTCAGCTCGGGCGGGATCTCGATCATCGCGTGCGCACCCTCGTCCGTTCCGGTGTCACTCGCCGTCCTCCGTGCGATCGGTGCGCCGCCGTTTGACGTGGTCGGGACCGACGATATCGGTGGTCGGCGAACGTCCCTGGCGGCTACTCGGTTCCGACTCGCCGCCCGGCAGCTCGGTGCCCTGGATCGGGTGCTCGGTAGCGTCGCCGGTCGTGCTCGCGTTCCACCATTCGACGAACCCGCGCCGGTCGGCGAACTCCGCCTCGGCGGCCACGGTCTCGTCGTGCAACGCGTGGCGATACGCGCTCGCGAGCAGCCACGGCCAGATCGGCTGACCGGGGCCGGGCATTGGGCCCGCCGAGCCGGGGTGCATATCCCGGCCGGCCACGTACCGGATCGGGCCGCTGGCCACCTCCAGCAGGATCGCGTAATGGCCCGCGGTGGTCGGATCCGTCTCCGCGATAGCGTGTTCCGAGGTGAACAGGGTGTCGTCGCCCTCGTCGACAGCCTCGAGGATGTCGCTTCGCGCGGCACCGATCGGCGTGAATATCCGCCGGAGCCCCTCCGGGTTCCGGGTGGCGAATTCGCGCAGGATCTGGGCCAGCTGGGGGTCGCCCAGGTCGATGGGGACGTCGCCGGGCCGCGGGCCGGTCGCCGGATCCCAGAGCGGGCCGGGCAGCTCGCTCGGCGGGTGCAGTCCGACCGTCGCGGCCAGCTCGGCGCTGATCAACCATTCGTCGCGATCCGCGTCCCGGACCAGCACGTCGTCCTCACTCGACGTCACCTCGTACGAATCGCCATGAATCAGATACAGCGGGGCGGCTTCGCCACCGAGCTCGACGCGCCGCGCGTGCACGAGCTCGTGACCGGGCCAGAGAATACCGAGTGCGTCGGGCCGGGCGAAACTGCCGACGGCGGCCGTCACGAAACCTTCGGCGCGCAACTGCGCCAACGTCACCCGCCGGGTCTGCCCCTCCTGCTCGATCTCGACGAAGTCGACGACGCCGTCCGCGCGCTGGGCCACACCGGTCACCCCCGCCACCGTGTCCTGCTCCCAGCCCGCCCCGTGGTTCGCGAAGCGGAACCCGTCGCGCGCGAAGCGCACGAACTCGTCGCCGCGGCGCACGGAACGCACCGCGTCGGCCGGTAGGAAACTGTCCTCGCCGGGCAGCACGAATCCGGCGGCCGCCAGCTCGGCCGGCGTGACCCAGGCAGCGGTTCGCGCTTCGCCCTCCACCCGGACTCGGGACGGGAAGCCGTGCGGCCCAGCGTATTCCACTTCGACCACGGTCAGCAGCCGGTTGCCGACGGCCACGATCCGGGTGCCGTCCGCGGCCACGACGGCGGCCGTATCCCCGGTGTATCGCAGCCGCGGCTGTGCCCACTCCGTCTGCCTGGGCACCGTCCCGGCGGGCGGCACGAAGAACGGACGGTAGGGCTCGCCGACGAAGACCGGCGACTCGGGCCCGAACGGCTGGATCCCGCCTTCGACCTCGACTCGATTTCGCTCGTTTCCGAGGATCGTCGTTGCCGCGTCCCACCACGAAGGTGCCGGATCCGGCATATCCTGCGGTACCGCCCCCGAAATACCGGTACTCGCCTGGACGGCGCGGTGCGCCTCGAAGATCAGGTAGGGCCAGATCGGTCGCCCGCGCACGTACGGCAGATCGGTGAGACAGTCCACCGACACCCATCGCTCACCGACGCGGACCTCGACATGGCGGAATTGTCGGCGCTCAACGCCCTGCTCATCCAGCAACTCGGCCGCGGTCACCGGCGCTTGCGCATTATCGGCACCCGCGCCGCGGTGTGGCCGCAGCATCTGACTGACCCCGGTCAAGTCGCCACCGGTGATCGCTCGAATGGCGCTGATGGCCGGTCTCGGCAGCTGCATCAGGTCGTTGTTCAGGTCGTTGACCAAGTCTTGGGTGGTCCGAGTGAGCCCGCCCCACAGGGGGCCGTCGAGCACCCGAGGACGCTGCACTCCCAATTCCGCGGCCGCGCGCGAGTCTACCCACACCGACTCACCGTTTTCGCGGCGCACCAGGATGGCACCGAGGATATTGACGCGCGGCTCGACGGTAACTCGTTCGCCGACAGCGAATTTCACGGGGCCGCTCAGGCCCGGCACCGTCACGGACTCGATCCAGGAAAGCTGATACCCCGAGAAGGTGGTCGTTCCCCGGCTCGTGGTGGCCGGTCGATAACCGACCCGACTCAGTGTCTCTTCGGCCACATATCCGACGGCACCACCTGCCCCCTGGACCAATCGATAGAATTTCGCTTTCCCGTTGGAATCGAACTGCTTCCGTGACTCGTGCATACCCGCTTCGTGCCTGAAGAAGTTGCCCGGATGCGGTCGTATGAGCCGATTGTTCTGGGCGACAACAGCTCCGGTCGGCCGGATCCGTCGCTCCCACCGGCGTGGTATCACGTCATGGTCTTGCCACGAAAAACCCTGCTCGAGCACGTTCAGCGGTCGCATGCCGCCGTGCGGCTCGAACTGCTCTGGGCCACTCGAGCCCGGAGCGGGACGCAACCCCACCGCGGCGGCGGCATCGGCGGTCACCGACCACGCCAGGTCACCCTGACGCAACCACACCCACGTCCCACTCGAATCACCGTAAACCGGTTCGACGATGAACCGCATGCCCTCCTGTAGCACTATTTCCTGGTAGGCACCGCCATCCCGAGCACGGACAATCAACGTCGTCGGCGCACCACCGGGCAGCTGAACAAGAGAACCCGGACGATCCGGTACCGATACCGCGGCATTCGAGCCGATATCCATGCCATGGGTTGTCGAGGTGCCGACGGGGCGAGCGCGGGGCCGGTACCCGCTTCCCGCAAGCTCGGCAGGTGTTGCGATGGCCGTGTCGTCCAGAATATCCATTCCGTGGGTACCGGGACCGCTGCTCGACATCGTGTGGAACTGGTTGAATCGGCGCAACGGGACAACAGTTTCAGCTCCATGCGGATTACGGAGCACCATCGCATTCGGGCGCCTATTCGGGTTACGTCGAACCTCGCGCACCGTGTAGGCATGTCCCGGAAAAAGTTCGGTCTCCGGGTGTTTCGCGTCGTCGTCGAGCATAGTTTTGGTTGCCATCACCACGGTATCCCCCCGGTGCAGCGCGTAGTCGATTCGATCGGCGATCCAAGCCGCGATCGTGGTGTCGACCAACGCGACGTCGGATTCCCACGCCCGCATATGCCGGATCAACCGGCCCGTCCGCACCTCGAATTCGTCGTCCAGAAAGGTACGCAGGCCTGCGGGGCTGGTCACGTCGTCGCCCTCGGCCTGCGCCGCACGCCATCTCGGTCGCAGCTCATCCAGCGCATGCGCCATACCGGCGCCAACCCGATCCGCCAGCTCCGCACGGTCCAGGTTCATCGGACACGGGGTGTCGGGGTCTACCCACAGCAGGCTGAACGCCGCCGAGAAATACTCCCGAAGTATCGCTTCGGTACCGCGTTTCGTGCGGGGATCGATCTCATCGAACCACCTGTTCAACTCTTTCCGCGCCGCAGTCCGGTCCCCATGGTGTTTGCGCTGCAACTCTCTGTATTTCTTTTTTGCCGGTGCCCAGCTCCGGTTGCGCAGGTTCGCCAAACGGGCTCGCCACGCGGCTTCGGTCTCCAGCACAGCGTGGGCGAAGGCATCGCTACGAAGCAGCGTCGCCATGGCATCACGCCCAAGGGACATCGGATGCGCAAAGACGAAGTCATCGATACTGCGGCTCGGCTGAGTGCGCCCGGCGAATCCTGGTGCAGGCTCCGGCCGCAGGCTTGCTGCGGTGAGGCCAGGATGGCCGACGTGAATTCCCGCGTACCCTCGTTCACTGCCCTTGTGTACCGCCCACGCTTTCTCGATAACCGCAGCCCACAGTGGCTGGTTCGGCTCGTGCACGGCATACATCATGCTGCCGTCAGCATCCCGATAGAACTCACGATTCACCCGAATCCAACGCCAGCCGTCCGGCACACGAAACCGCACACTGAATGTATCGTCACTATGGTCGCGGATCATGCTCCTGATCCAGTCCGGATGTGCGTGCGCCAACCCGATCAAATCTGCGAGCAGATAACAATCCGCGAGCCCACCTTGCCGGACATCAGCTGGTCGCGGCCCGTTCGGACCGTACAGCGGTCCCGCTGCCCGGCCTACGATGAACGAGTCGTCGGCACCGGACAGCCATATCACCGGCTCCCACTCGGCGGAGTTCGACAGCTTGATCCGCAGCGCCTCCCCGGTATTCGTCATGGCCGCAGGTATCGACGGCGTCGAAAGCACCGGTCGGCCCTTGGTGCTGTGGATACGCCCGTAGCCGTTACTTTTCACCTGTAGCCGCATAACTTCGGGTGGATAGGAACTGCTGGCGAGTACCTCGAAGGTCAGCTTCGCCAGCCGCTTGTCCAGCTTCCGCGTCGAGCCATCGGGAAATTCGGCTGCATACCAGTCCGGATCCAGCTGCGGGTCTTTCACGCGCAACACGGTATTCAGCGGCATCCGAATCAAATTGCCATCGAGGTCCCGCAAGAACAAACCGTTCTCTTCGAGATCGACAGCAGCGGCAGGCATCTCGATCGGACCTGGTGCGTGGCTGACCGACTCCAAGAATCGCCACTCGTCAGCGGAAAGCCAGGCCGCTGTGATGGCGTCCTGTCCGGCGGATTCGCCGAGTTGGCCGGACGTGCCCTCAGGTAGTGCCGTCTCCCCGAACAAGACCGACAACTCATGCGCGGTGAACAGCGAATCTGCTACCTCGTCGGTTGTGGAAAGCTGTGCGGTGGCAACAGGTTCCGTGGCAGCGGGATAGGACAGGTCCAGATCCATGAAGTCCGGTGCGATGTCCGCGGGCGAATCGAGCTCATAGTCCATTCCGGTCGGCGACTCCGCTGCGTCCTGCGGCTGTTCGGTCATCCGGGAGTTCTCGATGCCGGCGATGGGCACCGCGTCCAGGCCGTGCATGCCGCGTGCGCCCGCGCCACTGGTGGAGAGGAAATCGAACTGGTTGAAATGACGCAGCGGCACGGTCGACTGACCGCCGTTCGGGTCGTGCAGCAGCACACCGGTCGGCTTACCGGTGGCGTCGCGTTCGACACGAACGACCGCGTACGCGTGTTGCGGGCTGAGCCCGCTGCCCACATGCCGGTTCCCGTCGGGCGTCCGGCGGGTGCCCAACGTCAGCATGTCCCTGCGCTGCAACGCATAGTCCAGCCGATCCGCAACCCAAGCCGCGATTCTGGTGTCCGCCAACGGTTCCGCGGATTCCCACGCGCCCATCTGCGCCGTCAGCCGGTCTGTCCACCGGTCGAAGTGCCCGTCCAGGAATGCCCGCAGACCCGCCGGACTGGTCACCTCGACGCCGTCGAGCCGTGCCGCCCGCCACGCCGGAGCCAGTTCGATCAGGGCATGCGCGATGCCGGCACCGACCCGCTCGGACAGCTCCGCGTGGCTCGATTCCATCGGATTCCGGGAGTCGCCCGTCTCCCACAAACGATCGAATGCCGCATCGAATCGGTGGCGAAGCAGTTGGGCGGTGCCGGTCGCGGTGCGCGGAGCGATGTCGCGCATCCATTGCCGGAAAGCTGTTGCCGCAGCGGCCTTGTCACCATCGTGCGCGTCGAGCAAACCCGCATGGTGGCGCACAGCCCGATCCCAGTTGTTCGCATCCGACCAGCCGACCAGAACGGTGCGCCACTCGGATTCGGCGTCCAACACGACGTGCGCGAAGCCGGCGCTGCCGAGCACCTCGGCCAGCGCGTCTCGGCTCATGGCCATCGGATGCGCGAAGCTCGGGTCGTCGACGCTACGGGTCGGCTGAACGCGTCCCGCGAAACCCGCGGCCGTCGCCGGGCGCAGCTGCGCGGCGGTGTCGCCCGCCCTACCGGCATCGATTCCGGCGTAACCCTGTTCGCCACCCCGGTGCACCGCCCACGCCTTCTCGATCACCGCGGGCCACAGCGGTTGGCCGGGCAGGTGCGCGGCGTAGCTCATCCGGCCGACCGAATCGGTGTAGAAGGTGCGGTCTACCGGCACCCACACCTCCTCGTCGCCGCGATAGAACCGCACCGACCAGGAGCCGTCCGGGTGCTCGACGATCATGTCCTCGATCAGGGTTGGATCCTGCTGCACCAGCGAGATCAGGTCGGCGTGCAGATAGCAGGTGCCGACATCGCCCTGCCGCACATCGGCTGCGGTCGGGCCGTCGGCACCGAACAGGCCACCGGCGACGGTCCGCTTGCTCGGCGTCATCCCCGCGTCGGCGGGCAGTGGGCGCCAGGCGGTCTCGGGGTTGGGATCGGCCGGATTACGCAGCGCCACACCAGGATAGGCAGGACCGTCCGGCCGCACCGGCATGATCGTCCCAGCGGCGAAGTACACGGCCACGCCATCGCCCCCGATGAGGACGGCTCCGGCATGCTTCGGCCGCAACAGCGAATGCTTCGCTGTCGAGACGGTGTCGAAGTGGCTCCCCAGCAGATCGAGGCGCACAACGCGCTCACCGGTCTCTTCGCCGAAATCTACTCGGCGCCAGTCATATCCGCCTTCGGAGGCCGCCGGGCCGACCAACCGGGGCTCGGCGCCCGCGAGCGACGCCACCACCAGGTTGCCCGCGCGGTCGGGGAAGATCAGGCGGTCCTGCGGGATACCTATTGCCGCCGGCGGCATGACGACCGCCGCCGCTGGGGCCGGCATGCTCGCTGCCGCGGGCGTCGGCTGCGCGGCCGCCACGAAACCGAGTCCTTCGGCGTCGACCACACCGGACGGATTTCCGGACCGGTCTTCGTCCGTGACCACGCTCGGATTGCCGGACCGGCCTATCTCCGTGACCACACTGGGATCGTCGGGCCGGTTGGTGTCCGTTGGCCCCTGCCCGTCCGGGCCGGTGAATACCTCGGACGTGTCCGTTCGGTCGGCGGCCGACTGTGTCGCGGACGCCGGTTCGGCGATCACTACATCGCTGAATTCCGCTGCGCGGATAAACGAATCCAACTCGGTGCGATACATCTCGGTGACCGCCGCGGAAACCGGGTCGAACACCCGGAAGCTGTCGCCGATGCGCAGGATCGCCGACGTGTTCTCGGCGCCGGGTCCGGTCAACCACATCCGCGTGCCCGTGGGCAGCTGTGCGAAATCGACTGCGGCCAAGGGCATCTGCCGCGCGGACGCGCCGAGACCGCGTTGCGCCCAGTCCACCCAGGCCCTTTCGCTGCCCGGAGTCAGCGCCTCGCCGTTGTGGTGGTACTGCTCGACGATGACGTCGACGGCTTCCTGCCGCTGCGCACGCGTCAGCGCCCGGAAGCCGAACGAACCCTGCGCTGGTGCGTTGTGCGACAACCAGTTCAGTGCCAGCCAACCGCCGAACCGGCCGACCGCCAGGTTGCCGGGGTGACGGGTCGGATTGATCAACGCGACCCATTCCCGCGCCTGCTCGCTGTCCGCCCACGAAGCGACCCGATCCGTGCCCACCGGTCGGCGCAACTCCAGGTACGGATTCTGCAATCGACGGCCAACCCAGTTCTGGACGCCGACCGTCGTCTGCTGGCCACCGATCCGGATGGTGACATCCTCGGAAGGATCCGGCACCGGCTGTTCATTCACCACGGCCGGGTCGGGCTGGTGTTCCGGTGCGGACGGCGCCGCGCTGGGGAAAAGGTACTCGTAGCCGGGAGGTTCCGGCAGATCCTCGTAGGCGGTCGGCTCCGTCAGATCCTCGTAGACGGGTAGCGGCTCCACCGCGGCGGCAACGGCTTCGGCCATCCCCATCGGGTCGACCGGCGCGAACTGATCGTGCGCCGATTCGGTGGCGGCAGCCGTGGGGACGACGATCACCGCGATACTGATCTCCCGACCGCCGGCATTCGACTCCAGCGTCGCGCTGTCCACGGTGCCGACCGCCCCGGTGTCGGGGTCGTACACCCGGAATCCGTCGGCGACTCGCACCACCGCCAACGTGTGCCGGGAACCGGACCCGGTCAGCCACATCCTGGAACCCACTGGCAGAGCGTCGAATTCGACATCCAGCCGGTCCATGACCTGCGCGGACGCGCCGAGGCACAGCTGCGCCCAACGCACCCACACCGTTTCGCTGCCGTCGCTGAGCGCCGCCCCACCCGGCAGCAGCCCGATGAGCGCATCAGCGGCCTCGTCTCGCTGCGCGGCGCTCAGCGCCGGGTAGCCGAACGGTTCCGCACCGGTCGAACCGTGCCGCAGCCAGTGCACCGCCAGCCAACCGCCGATTCGGCCGACCGGTTCGTAATCCGCGTCGGTCTCCGCCTCGAGGGCCGCGTTGATCTCCGGGTGGACCCAGGATCGCCGTCCATCCATGCGCACCAGGTACGGATTGTTTCCTGCTTGATCGGCCGAAGCATCATCGACCGTACTGTCGGGTTGCGACCACTGTTCATCGTCGAACTCGGAGAGGCCGTCGTGCGATGACAGTTCGTCGTCCATGTCGAACTGCTCGGGCTGCGGCAAGTTGTGCACGACGGTCGGCCGGTCGAGATCCTCGGCGAACTCCCGGAACTCGTCGAAGCTCTGCTCGAAGACAACGTGGCCGATGCTGTCGTCCGTCGGATGCGGTCCACGCATCTCGAAGGTGTTGTCCGGCCTGACTATTGCCGCCCAGATGCGCTCGCCGTCGAAGATCCATGCGCCGGTTCCCGGCGGATAGTCCGGACCCGCGGCGCGGAAATCGCTGATGTCGGAATCGACCCGCGCTGCGCCACCGAAGGCGGATTCCACCTGCGCCGACCAGGTGAAACGCGGGGCCTGCAGCGCCCCGGTGATCCGCTGCTCCAACTCGCTGTCGATGTTCATCGCACCGGCCGCTGCTCGCTGATCGTGCCACCAGCGCCAAGCCTGCGCGAACTGCTCTTGCTGTGCAAGTAGCTCGTCCGACTCCGACGACTCGTCGCTCGGCGTGCGAGTAGCCGGATCAGTAAGGCCCGCAATCTCA
This sequence comes from Nocardia sp. NPDC046473, assembly GCF_040645995.1. Taxonomy (NCBI): domain Bacteria; kingdom Bacillati; phylum Actinomycetota; class Actinomycetes; order Mycobacteriales; family Nocardiaceae; genus Nocardia; species Nocardia sp. NPDC046473. Next base: position 135,386 of record NZ_JBEYZJ010000014.1, on the reverse strand, counting down.
TTCAGATTCGGCGCGGCGTTGACCGGCGCCGTGCCGGGATCGGGGGTGATTCGCGTGGCGGCGTGGTAGTGATCGCCGCCGTTGTGCACTCGCACCAGGACGTGCTCTGGTCCGGCCGCGGGGCCGAAGGCGGCTCGGCTTCCGTCCTGGTTCACCACGACGAGACGGAGTGCCAGCTCCTCGGCGGCGACGCGGACCAGCACATCCCCTGTCGCGCTATCCGATGTGCTGGAGTCGATGAAACTGTCGATCTGCAAATTCAACACCCATGGCAGCAATTGACGCATGCCGTTCAGTTCTTGCTCCAGCGCCGGAATACCAGGGTCGCCGGAATCCTGCTCGCGCAGCAGACGGAGCGCGTCGTCTTGTGCGCGGACCGTCGCGAGGACGTCATCGACCTCCGGGTTTCGTCCCGCGAGGAACTCGTCGTGCCGAGCCTTCAACGCCTCGATGATTCGGGAACGTATATCTCCGAATATCGGCCGGCCCGAGGCGACATTGATTGCCCAGAACAGCGAGTCCGAGCTCGCTGAAATCGGCGTTACCCGATACCCCGCGAGCGCCGCGGTTTGCAGCTCCGCAGGTTCGTAACCGGGTTTGAAAACGGGCCCGTGATCGACCTCGTCGTCGGATTCGCTGTCATAGTCAACGTATTCCGCCGGTGCTGCCGACGATTCATCGGCGTCGGCGGACGGCGCGAACGGGCGCCCGTAGTTGGGATTGGGGAAGTATTCGCCCACGGTCTTCGTGGATCGGTGAAAACGGAAGGCGCCGACAATGAATTCCCGTCGAATCCCGCCCGGCAGCGCTATCTCCTCCTCGCGATGAAAATCATGCGGAGCGGCGGACGCGTGCGTATCGGCATCGAGCAGCGCCAATGTTTCATTGACGTCGATTCCACCCGGAACGTTGATCTCGTAGATGTACGTGCGGGGGAATATCTTCCAGATATCCGCCCGCTTCGAGGTGCCGACGAAGATGGAATCCCTGTTGTTCAGGACATATCTCCGCAGATCGGTGAACTCCGGAATCGGCGGCGCGAATCCGTTGTCGAATATGTCGTGTGGCGACGAATTGCTGGCACGATACAGCGGCTCGCTGGTCGACCGCCAGACCACCTGGTCGACGCCGAGGTTCCGGAGATCGACGGTGGTGTCCACCGCGGCTTCCAGGCGGTTCGGCTCGGGCGCCTCGTAATCGGCGAGCGCATCCAGCGTGAAGAAGTCGGGTTCGGTGGGCGATGCCTCCGCGCCCGGCGAAGCAATCCGGTACGGGTCGGTCCCGGCCGGTTTGTGCGACTCTGTCGCCGGCGTGACAGTCGAAGACACCGGCGGTTTCGCTGCGCCGTAAGCAAATTGCGTACCTGTACCGCCGAGTCCGAGCAGGAAGAACTTGTTCAAGTGCTCGAAACCGACCCGCACAAGACCACCGGGACCATACTCGACACCTGGTTCCGGACTCAATACGTTCGGGTTTCGTCCCCATGGATTCTCCAGCTTCAAGGCGAGACTGCCATCGGCCCGGTCGTCCACACCGAGCAGCGAATACACATGATTTCCCACCAGTCCCGGATAGGTGTCGACATCCTCCGACTCGACACCGAAGCGCCGGGTTGTGATGGACAACGTGTCACCGCGATCGAGGAGGAACCGGATCAGGTCCGCGATGTGTCGCTGCAGCGTATTATCCGACAGCGGAGTCGAGATATCGAAAACCCCAAAATAATAACTTTCGACTGCAGCTATTTCGTGGATCCACTGCTGCCGCTCGACACCGGTGAGGTGCCGGCCCAGGAATTCCTGGAAATTGACCGGACTGTCGGTCATTCCGCGCTGTAGTTCCTGCTGCCATTCCGATTCCAGACCGCCGAGCCGTGCGGCGAAACCCGGATCCACGGTAACGCGGCCGGCGAGTGCCGGATCCGCCGCGATGCGGGCGGCAATCAGTTCGTGCAACGTGTCGGCGCCGAATGTCATCGGATGCAGAAACTCCGAGCTGATACTGCGCACCGGCTGGTGCAGACTATCGAATCCACCCGACTCGAACGGCGGCAGCAACTCCGCCAATGCCCGCCCGGCATTGCCGCCGTTTATATCGGCAAAATTGCCGCCCTTCCATACGGCGTACGCCTTCTCGATCAGCGCGGGCCACGCCGCATGCGTCGTATCGTGAGCCGCATAGATCATCCTCCCGTTCGCATCGATATACAGCTCCCGGGTGACCCGCACCCACCGCGGCGTGCCATTCTCGAAGAATCGCACCGAAACCGTGCCGTCCGGATTCTCGCGGATCATCTCTCGAATCCTCGCAGGATTACGCGCGGCAATACTCCGCAAGGGCGCAAGCAGATAACAATCGCCGGCCCGGCCCTGCGCCACGTCCCGCTGGACGGGCCCCCTCGGGCCGAACAATGGACCGGCCGCCTGACCCACCATTGCTGTGGATACGTTCGTTGCCGGCATCGTCGACACCGCAATCGAACTCGAATCGATCGGCGGTCCGAACGGGCGCACCGACACCACCGACTTGCCTGCGACGCTCTCGGTCAGAATCGAATATGCCTTATGCACCAGCGCGGGCCACAGCGCCTCGCCTGCCGCGTGGTCTATGTACAGCGGCTCGCCCGACGTCTGATCGTGAACCAAATCGCGATCGACCCGCACCCACTTCGGCGCACCATCGACGAAGAACCGCACCCCGACCGTGCCGTCGGAATACTCGTGCAGCATCCCCACCAGAGCCTGCGGATCCGCCTCGGCGATCGCGCGCAACGCGGACACCAGCGCGCCATTCACCCCGGCAGACCCGTCCCTCGGATCATCCACGCTCGGCGTCGGCCGACCATCGGTTGCCGAGAACAACGGGCCATCATGCGTGCGCACCGGCAGGCTCATACCCAGCGCGCGTCCGGCGGCCGCCGGGACCACGACCGAGGCCGTCTCGTGCTCGATCTCCCACCGGTCGACCGCGATCGGACGGATGAACACCCCGGTACTCTCGTACAGCTGTTTCGCGTTTCCGCTGGCGTCGGCGAACAGCAGCTGACTGAGCACGGGTTCGGCTTCCTGATCTTCGGATTCCTGATCTTCGAGATCACGGGCGGGTGTGCCGAGCCGCGAGCCATCCGGCTCGACTGCCCAGTCGAAGAAGGCGACGAGGCCCGCATTCACCCGGTGCACGGGGCCCGAACCCGAACCCGAACCCAGCTGGAGCGAGTACCCCTGCGCACCATCGGAACTCGGATCCAACCACCGCACGGTGTCACCCGGCTCGAGCACCAGGGCGTCACCGACCTCATCGATCACCACGATCTTCTCCGTGGCACCGATCATGCTCGGACGCTGGCCCACCCTCGTGTACTGCACCGCCAGGTCGGCAGGCACTACCGACGAGAACCTCGTCCGCCCGGCATACGGATCTCCGTTGCGCACCGGCACTGTCGCATCGTCGAACAACGAGGGCAGTCCGCTGTTTCCCCACAGCTCCCCGTTGCCATCGAGCTCGGTGAAGTACCCGGGACCAGCGCCTTCGTCGTCCACAGTGTGCAGGTCGCTGCCCTCGAAGCTCTCCGCGAATACCTGCCCTGCCAAAGCCTCCATAGCGTCGCGCGAGTCATAGATAAACGTCGGGTCACCGGCTAGTTCGGCAAAGCGTGCCAAACCGGCGAAATCCACCACGACCGCATCCCGACCCGGATCTGTGTCGGCCGGATTCGGATCGTGAATACGGAACATGCCACCCGGCAACACTATTGCCGCATAAATGCGCTCCCGGCCCAACAGCCATACCCTCGTTCCGCGCGGATAGTCCGGTCCCGCGAGACCGAAAGCTGCCATATCGTTGGCGACATGCGCGGCGGCCCCCAGCGCACGCCGCATCAGCGATACCTGTCTCGGCCGCAGTTGCCGCTCAGCGGCCGACCGCATTCCTTGCACCACCCGCTCGTCATCGGGTGCCATCGGGTACATCGAGGGAATCCGAGCACTCTGGTCACGCAACCAACGCCATGTTTGCGCGAACTGCCGACCGAGTTTCTCGGCGACGGCAGCGGGCGATGCCGTCGCGGACGATTCGACAGTCGCGGACGGCTGCTCGTGGCCGTCGTCATTCAGCGACGTCTGCGCGATGTCGGTGGGATCGGCGAGCAGAGTTTCCTCAGGTGCGGCTGCCGGAGTCGACATCGCGGACTGCGCACCGCCGCGCGACACCTGATGCCCCGAACCCGGAGCCACCGGCGGACGAACCTCCGCCGATACCGGCCCGAGCTCGCGACCATCCGACGCACTCGCGCCATCGATCATCTGCGGCCGATCAGCCCACGAACGGCCGGTCGTCCGCGCCTGGTCCGCGCTGGAACTACTGGTCGTCGGCTGCCGACGGTCGAGCGGAACCTCGCGGTGCCTGCGTGCGGGGCGCGGGATTCGGTGCCCGAAGATTCTTTCGACGAGCCGCGACCCTGCTGCCCTTCGTGCCCGAGGTCGAGCCCAATGGCGGAATACCGTCAGCTCGCGTGCGGCGATCAGATCACGTAATGCCTGCTCCCCCACCGTGATTCGACCACCGCCGACGGTCTCGAGCAGTAGCCGATGCTCGAGCACTACAGAGAACAGGTGGCGGCCCGTGTCACCCAGCAGCACCTGCTGACCGAGGTGCCCGGCCAGCCAGCGCAGCAGCGCCGGCGCGCCGTCGATCTGGTCCGCGATATCGACCAGCACGGCATCCGGTCGGAGTTCGTGTACGGCCGCCCAGCTCTGGCCTTCCCCCGCTGGGTAATCCGGTGGATTACCGACCTGGTCTTCGTTGCCTGCAGGCTCGACCTGCCCGAGCTCCTCGTTCGCGAGTTCGGCGGGCGCCGACTGCTCGACCTCGGTCTCCGGCGCCGGCGGCGCGTAGCGCGGCGCCGCCTCTTCGTCCGGCACGATCTCGGGCCGGGCGTCCATTCGACTGGCCCGATACTCGGTCAGCCGAAGCCGGCGGTACAGATCGACAATCCGGCCATTTTCTTGGTAGACAACACGATTGCTCGAATCCACCACCCAGGTCCGGCGGTCCGCGCCGACGAACGCCGTGAGCCAGTGCTGACCGTCCGCACCGAGCAGCAGCGCGCCGTCGGCGACATTCGACATCAACCAGGAATCGAAGTCCTCTGGATCGATGGGACCATCGAACTCCCGGTGGAATCCCAACGACTGTTCCGCACTGCGGAATTCCGCACCCGGCACCGGCTGTGCTTCTGGTTCGGCATCGGCCGCTCGCGGCGTACCCATCACATACTCGGTCAGCCCATGGACCCCGATCAGGTCGAAAAGGGTACGACCCGTCATATCGACCGGTACGCGATCGGCGAAGACCCGGAGGCTGCCATCCAATTCGTATGCGGCAGTGTACAAATGACTCTCTGCCGTCCCGAGCAACAACAATTCCGGGCCACGTAGCGCCAGCCAATCCGCCACCGGCGCAGTGTTGTACGCGGCGGCGGACGTGTCGGATATCGTCAGATCCCGGAAGTTCCCCTGCCGGTGCACCCTGCTCAGCATCGACCAGGCGGATTCCCGCCACGACCGCCCCTGCGGCAGGTAGGGCGTCAGATCGAATTCCCCGAACGTGCTGTACGGGTCCGCGGCATCGGCTCTCACCGTGTTGAAGTCGTCGCCGATCTGGAAGCCGGTGCCCAGGATCAGGCCACGGTCGAGGAGATGGGAAAGCACCACATCGGTCCGTGCCGCCCCGTTGAGCGTACCGGTCTGACCATCGGTCCACGAACGCACCGAGCCCCGACGGACCTCGACGTAACCATTGGCGAGTACCGGCTCCCCGCCGGCCAATGCGGCGAAGGTGGCGGGTCCGGCCGCGTCATCGACGACGCGCAGCTCACCGGCCGCGGTGAGCACCCACAGCCGGTAGTCGAAACCCGCGCGCCGGTTATCGACCGGCTGGAGCGTTTCCGCACCACGATTCGGGTAGTACAACCCGCCGTTCGGATGCACCCCGACGGCATACCTATGCAGCCGAGCGGCGTCGGGATGCGGTGTCGATCCGACTTGGTCGAGTACCGAGAACTGTTGCGGCACAAAGTTGATCGGCTGGAAGTCCGCAGTGTGGGGCACCGGCCAGGAGGCTTCGGAGATGTCCTCTTCGTCCTCGGCATAAGGACGGAATACGGTCAGGTTCGACGTCTGGATCAGCTCGCGCAGCCGCTGGCTGTCCACCTCGATCCAATGATCGATGGCCCCCACGTCACCGGGTTCTATGTTGGCAACCAAAAGTCGGCCGTGGTGCCACGTCGCCGCGAACTGCCATCCGTGCTCGTCGCCGAGCAACAGGTCTCGGTCGGGCACGGCCCTCAGCCAGGCCTCGACAGCGGGGTGACCGTCCGCGTCCGATGGGATGACGACCGGCCGTCCGACGGTCTCGCCCAGCATCGACCATTCGGATCTGGTCACGGTGGGACGCGCCAGCCCGACACTCTCGGCTACGGACCGTGTCATCGGCCAAGACGTCCCACCGTGTTCGACGATCACGCCATCCGCGTGGTCAGGATCCGTTCGGACGGTGTAACTCTGGCCGGGAAGCAGAAACTGCGTGCCGGTCGGTAGATCGACTGCGACCGCACGCACCAGGCCGTCCGCCGCCCGGAGTCCGGTATGCGCGCCGATCGGTTCGAGACGGCCATCCGCTTGCCGGACAACGAATCCCGCGGCGTGCAACACCGGTAGCTCGAGTCGCACCGGGCCGTACCCGCTCTCACCGGTTGGCCCGTCGATTCCATCGACCAGGATGGACTCGTCACTTCTGGAATCCTCGACAACGCTCAGGATCCGCCCGGCGAGCACAGCCAACTCGCCGTCAGGGGTGGGCAGAAAACCGTGCTCCGCACTCAGCATTACCGAATACGACGGATCGAGATCAGCCTGCGCACCATCGGTAGTGGCGAATACCTCAGCAGCGGTGACGGTTTCGGTGGCGGCGTCCGGCAAAGAGACGGTTTCGGCCGCGGTGGGGACGGGCTGCGCCATGAGGTCGGGCCCCGGCGGCCGGAGGCGGACATCGCCGACCGGCACCCGCTCGCCGCGCATGATCACCAGCGGCTGCCGATCCGGAACCAGCTCCGGCCAAGCCGTGGCGTCGGTGGTCAGCCCGAGCTGGAAGCGACCGTCCGCCAGCTCGGTTGCCACCACCCAATCGCTGGGACCGTAGAGGAAGACGGCCAGGCTCCCTGGCCGTATGTCCCGCGCGGCGAAGGAGTCGGGAGCGTAGGCCCGCGAGCGCGCGAACATCAACTGCAACCGGTCGATCGACTGTCCGACCATCACTCGAATGCCTTCCGGCATCGGGATATTCGGATCAACTACGTGCGGCGGGCCGTCCGCCACCACGGTGTCGGCGGCATTCTCGTCGGGTTGCCCTGACGCGTCCGGGGCGGTCTCGGTCGGTGCGGCGTAGGTGCGGAAAACGGACAGGTTCGCACGCTGGATCAGCTCGCTCAGCTGCCGCCGGTCGACCTCGATCCAGCGATTGTCCTGCGCGGCGATCAGGGTTCGCAGCCCCTGCTGTCGCGCGGTGAACCTGCCCAGGGTGGCGTCACCGAGGACCAGGTGCTGTCCGGGATTGGCGTTCAGCCAGCCCTCGATGTTCGGGCGGCGCAGCGGTCCAGCGCCGATGGTCAACTCCGATCCAAGGCCCAATTGGCCTGCGAGGAACGGCCATTCGAGTCCCGACGGGGTGCTGAGCCATTGCTCGATGACGGCGGCGGGATTCGCCAAGCCGGCCGCCATGGCCGCGAATCGGTGCACTGTCCACCGCATGCCACCGTGCTCGACAAGCACGAAGGATCGATTGCCCGGCTCCGGTGCGACGGTGTATTCCGCATCCGGCAGCACGAACAGCGTCGGGCCGAACTCGGTCGCCACCGGCACCGCGCGGACCAGGGTGTCGCCGACTCGCGGCCCGGTCGCGGCATTGAACTCCGTGAAACGCCCGTTCGCGTGCCGCACGACGAAACCGCTCGATTCGAGCTCTCGGACATCGACCCGGACCGGGCCGTCGGCGAGTCCGGTGACCACGACGGAGCTGCCGCGTCGGGCATCCTCGACGACCCGCAGACTGCGGTCCGGGGACACGCGCACCGTCGAATCCCATGTCGTCAGGGCGGTATCCGCCATGGCCACGGTCACCGAATACGGTTCGCTGACGACATCCGGCGCGACATCGTCCGGATGGTCGGAAACCACGCTGTACACCGATGCCCTCGGCGACAACGGAACCAGCGCCGTCGGCTCGGCGAATTCGAACAGCTGCTCCGAGTCCGGATCCGAGTAGGGATCCGACTGGGCAACCGGACTGTGTGAAAGTTCCTGGTACACCTCACTCCACGTGTGCATCCTGGTCAGACTCCTGGCGGCGATCAGCGCCGTCAGCCGCTCAGCGTCCACTTCGTTCCATGGACCGTCGACCGTGCGCGCCAGCATCCGATCCGAGTTCAACACCACGGTGAACAGGTGTGTTGTGGCGGTGCCGAGCAGCAACTCGCGGGCGATATTTTCGGCAAGCCACTGCAGGACGTTCGTCCGGCCATCGGGATGCCACAGGAAGATGCCGTCGAGTTGCTGGTCGGCTCGCAAGGACGGCAGGTCGTCCCATGGCAGACCAACCATCGGGTCGGCACTGATCCAGCGGTGATAGCCGGTCTCGGCGGGCACCAGTCCGAACCGCGCCGCCTCGGCCCGGTCGAGTGTCAGTATCTGGTCGAGGTACTGGATCTCTAGCAGCTCAGTGCTGCCCGGCACCGATCGAACGGTGTATTCGACGCCCCGTGGCAGATACCACCCGCCACTGTCCACGGAGGTCACCTCCACGTCCAGTATCAGTCGGTCGCCGGGCGCCGGTACCTCTCGCCCGAACGGCATCATGGGACCGGCCGCGCGGGCCAGCGCGAAACCGTGCCGCAACAGCTCCGTCTGACCGATGGCGGCGGTGCTGTCGCCGACGAATCCGGCGAGGGTGAGCAAGGCCCCGTTCACCGCGACGATCGTCAGGTCGGTATCGGTGGGTGCCATGAATTGCTGACCGTCCAGCGCGGTAACCCACACCTCCGGCGCCAGCGGCACGACCGGGTACGACCCGTCGACCTCCGATGGCACGGTGTCGGCCAGGTGCGGCGCGGACACCACGTCGGCGGCCGGTGCACCCGCCTCGATCGACGGCGCCACCGGTGCCGGACTCCCGTCCGCCAGCCGTGGTTGCCGAGTTCGGACGACAGACAGGTTCCGCTCGGTGATCAGCCGCCGCAGCTGGCTTTCGTCGACCACGATCCAACGTCCGTCTGCCGAACGGGCCAGCATCCGATTCGACTGCAGGACCGCACTGAACAGGTGCTCCGCCGAGTTGCCGAACAAGACCTCCTGACCGCCGCTCAGCAACCCGAGCAGGCCGAAGCCGGTGAGATCTTCGGTCACCGGTTCCTCGAAATCGACCGTCTGCCAGTCATTTCCGACCATCGGCTGCGCACTTATCCAGTGCTGGTAGACGACCTCGGGGGACAACAGCCCGGCCCGCGCGGCCTCGGCCAGGTCGAGCGTCCACGACTGATCGCCGTCCTCGACCACCAGCAGGTCCGAGTTCGCCGCCGCCGGCCGAACCGCGTACCGCACGCCCCGCACCGCGTAGAACGCGGCACCGTCGTGCGTCCGCGCGTGCACCGCCTGCACCAAGGTGTCACCGGCCTGGGCCGCCACCTGGCCGAGGTCGGCGAAGCCGCCGTCGGGCCTGCGCGCCACGAAACCGCTCTGCCGCAGCACATTCCGGTGCACGAACGCTCTCGCACCGTCGTCGAATCCCACCAGGAGCGAATCGCCGCTCACGGAGACCGGGCCGACGCGCAGTGGCGCGTTGTCGAGCACCATAAAGCGCCGGTTGTCCAGCGCGGTTACCTCGATATCGAGCGCAACCACCGCCACTCGGTATCGCGGCTCGTAGGTTCCCTCCTGCGCAAGGCCGCCCCTTGTCTGCAGCAGCCCGTAGTCGCGGGCCAAACCGGGCAGCCCGCGACCATCCAGCTCGACCGGTTCGGACGCGGCGTCGACGACCTGAAGTCGATCGTCGCTACCGACGAACGCGGTGAACCAATGATGAGTTGGGCTGCCGAGCAACAGGATCCGGCCGGAGTGATCGGCAAGCCAGCTCTCGGCAGATCCGAGCGAGACCCGCTCCGTGCTCAGGTACGCCAATAGCGCGTTCTCGGCGTCCTGCCACAGTGCGCCTTGCGTGTGTGCCGGGGCGATCTCGCCGAGATCGGGTTCCCCCTCCGGTAGCACCTCGTCGGTAGCGGACAACAGCGGCGACTCCACCATCGGCAGCGCCGGTTCAGCACTGTGCACGCCAACCGTTCGGAGCGTGCCGATGCGGAATTCGTTCAAGTCGTTACGAGCGATCAGTTGCTGCAGGAAAACGGAATCCCACTGCACGGGGAGCCCGGTATCGGAGCGAACGATCCGAACCTGTTCATCCGGCCCGAAAGACGCGGTGTACCGATGAGTTCCGGCACTCCCGAGCAGCAACACCTCGTTGGGATCATCGAGTCCCATCCACACATTCCACGGGTGAACCAGGAACCTGCCGTTCCGGTCCACGGGGAAATGGCGCATGGCTCCCGGACGCAGCAGCGTCGCCTCGACCTCAGCCCAGGCATGCCGATCCTCCGGAACCGCAACCCAGAAATGACCGTTGCCTGCCTCGTCCACCGCACGGAAGATTGTCCGCGCGGGCAGGTCCCCGCCGTAGCGCAGCTCGACCGACGTCCCGTTGTGGAAATGCACGTTCACGTTCATATTCAGCATCCGCGCCGCCGCGGGCAACAGCCGATCCGCCGCTCGCTGGCTGTGCTGCCCGGGTTCGAGCAACTCCGCGAGTTCCAGCCGGAATTGGGCCTCCCGGCCCGCCCCCGCCGCTTCCGGCTGGTAGTCGCCCATGTACGTCTGGATATCGGGCCCTTGCGGATCCGGATTCAAGATCCCGTGCACCACGCCACGCCGGAAGTCCAGGTGCGCTGCCTCGTCCTCGACCGGCACCTGCAGCACCCGCGCCAACGCGTACCACAAACAGTTGTTCCCGGTCCCGGGTTGGGACTCCCATACGGTGCCCGGCTGCAGTGCGGGCGCCCCGGGCAACGCCGGCTGCCGCGCACGATCATCCGACGGATGCACACCGCCGCTCATCGGCAGCCGCGCGCCCGCGGAACCATCGGACCGAGACTCCGTGCCACCGTGGAAGAATTCCCCTGACCCATCAAGATCATCGGCCACGCTCATGGCTCGGACGAAAAGCCCGTTGCCGTCTCCGGCATACCCTTCGCCGACCAACACGTGCGAAGAAACCCAGCCGGTCCCGAGCTCCCCCTCGACCTCGATATACAGCGGGCCGTTCGGAAGAAGACGACGCGGCATGGAGCCGACGATCTGGCGCAGCGTGCCCTGTGACGTCAAATCTTCCGGATTCCGCAGCACCGGCCGACCGCCGGACACCGCGACCCCCGCACCGGGCCGAAGGTGCCCCACCTCGTCGAAACCACCGTTGTAGCCCTGGTGATCCACGGCGTGGTCGTATCCCTCGTCGGGAATACCGGCCTGCCACCGCTCGACCCGGCGCGCCAACCCGTCCTGCTGCGCCGCGGACCGGAACAGGGGCAACGTACGCATGATGAACTTCGGGTCGTCGAAATCGGAGATCGCCAAATGATCGGCGTCCTGTATCCCCGGCGCCTGCACCAGCGCGTACGCCTCGAGCACGAGGGCAGGCCAGGTCGGATGGTCGCCCCATCCCGAATCATCTTGCGGGCCGGGCAAATCGGTGTACCGCTGCACCCGTAGCCACTGCGGCCTGCCATCCATCATGAGATGCACATCGATGCCGCCGTCGGCGTTGCGGCGCACCATGTTCATGATCGCCCTCGGATCGGCGGCGACCAGGTTTCGCAGCTGCTCGACAGCGGGCGAACCAGGAAGATGAGCGAGGTCGGCGACGACCGGGCCGACCGGTTCCGCCCACCAGCGATCGCCGAGCGGTTTCGGGTGCCGCAGCCCCAACGCGGCAGCGGTCGCATCGTCGAATATCCGCACCCGTTCGGTACCGCCGTCGCGCAGGAGCACCATCGTGCCCGAGCCCGCCTCGTCCCTGCTCACGACGACGCGATCGTGTTCGAACAACTGCACGGGACCGTCCGGGCCCGGCACGGTCACCGACCGGACGAGCCGCGCGACATCCGCCCGCTCCTGGTACCCCGCGGCGGCCAGCAGGTCCTGGGAAACCCAGCCGAGCCCGTTCGCCCCGGTCACCCGCAGATAGCCGACACCGCCCACCTCGCGGTAAGTCGCGGCACTGCGGACATAGTTCAAAACGCCACCCGGTAGCGGTGCCAGCACCCAACCCTCGTCGGTGACCAGACCCGGATCCGGCAAGGTGATCCGCGAACCCAGACGTCCCTTTATCCGAGCCCGCCCCCTGTTCCGAGTGCCGTTCGGGACCAACGGAATCGGCCCGCCGAAAGGCGCCGGAGCAGCCGCACGCAGCGCATGAAGGGTCGGCCCGATATCGGGCCGGGCCAGGAGCTCCGAGGTGCGATCGACATCCAGGTCAGGGTTGTCTACAGCAGGCAGTACATGCCGGAAGTCGCGGTGCAGCACCAGTCCGGCGGCGGTCATCAGATGGGCAAGAGCGCCGTCATTGAATCCGGGGCCGAGCTCATATTCCCCACCCCGGTCCGCGATGATCCGCAGCACGCCCTGATAGACCTCGATCTGCGCCGCGGCCACCGCCGGTCCACCATCCAGCAGGGACGCATGGGTAATGCGTGCACCAGGTCGTTGGGCGCTCTCCGGAATCGCGAAGATGTTGCCGGACTGGTCGATCACCATCAACGCACGCCGGTTGGCGGGGTTCTGATGCCACTGCCCCGCCGAATCCGGGTCGGGGTTACCCGACCCCATCGGCGCGCCCCAGGTGGTGTCGAAAAGACCACCGTTCCGATACAGCAGCCCGTCCGGCCCGACCACCACCCGATAACGCTCACGCCGGGCATCGGTTAGCTGGACAAAGCTCTGCTGCCCGCGTAGGTGCGCGACGGGTAGTGCCGAAAAACCAAGCGTACCAACGGAATCTGATTGTTCAGCCGACTCCTGATCGACGGACGGCGCAACCTCCACCTGGTGGGCAACGCGCATACGCCGAGTGCCGTGCCCTGCCGCCGAGAACACTACGAATTGGTTGAAGTATCGCTGCGGTACTTCGACCGTGCCGCCGCGCGGATCGGTCAGGTGCACGGTGGTCACCTCGCGGGTTGTCCCGTCGACCGTCACCTCCGACACTTCGTACCCGTAGTCGCCGAGCAATCCGGTATCCGATGGGCTCGTCACCCAGGTCGGGCGGGTTCCGACGACCAATCTTTCGCTGCGCTCCCACAGGTTCCCGATGTGGCTGCCAACCCATCGGGTGTGCGGGGAATCCTCCGCCGGTTGATCGGATTCCCACTGCGACATGGCATCCAACACCGGACGCAAGGAGTCCGCGAGCTCGTTGAATCGTGTCCCGCCCAACCGCTGTTGCAGGAACATCCTGAATCCGTGAGCCGTGGCCACATCGTGGCGCCGCAGCCATTCCGCGAAGTACGCCCTGGGATGGGGATCGGAATTTGCCGAGTCGATGGCCTCGATGACCTCGGACACGGCGCGCGACGCACCCCAGTTCAACTCGATCAGGCGGGCCCGCAGCCGCCGCAGCGGCTGACCGAGACTGCGGAACCGTTCGCCGAACGCCTGCCACAGCATGGTGGCGAAACGTGCGTCGTCCTCGATGTTTCCGGCCTCGAGCCACCGCTGGAACTGCGCGACGGCCGCACCGGGGTCACGCGCACCGGCGAAGGCGGCGCGCGCGTCCTCCCAGAACCTGCGATCGTTCGACAGCCGCAGCCGAACGTGCCAGGCGTTCGCGCAATCCGCCAGCGCGTCCACTGCGGCCTGATTGTTCAGCCACCGATGCAGCACGTCGCGACCCATCCGCATGGGATGCGCGAAATTCCGGTCTGCGCTACCCCGGGTCGGCAGCATTCGTCCCGCTGGATTCCACAACCCCGCGGGCCGCAGCGCGGCGACAGCCCCAACGGGCTCGGGCGCATCCGCGTCGGTGCCGCGTTCACTGTCGGCACCGATATTCTCACCGCGGTATATGGCCCAAGCCTTTTCGATCACCGCGGGCCACAGCGGCTGTCCCGGGATATGTGCCCCGTAAGCCATCGCACCGGCATAGGCATAGAATTGCCGGTCCACCGCGACCCGCACCACGCCGCCATCCGGTTCGGTGAATCGCACCTCGAAATTACCGTCCGAGCGCTCGCGCACCAGCCGACGGATCCACCCCGGCCGCTCGCCGGCCAAGGAACGCAGATCGGCGTGCAGGTAATGGGTTCCGGCACCTTCGACGGCATCGCCCCACGTCACATCCTCGACGTGCGGAACGCCATCGGGGCCGAACAAGTCGCCGTCGACCCGCTCGAGGGTCGGCAGTACCGCACCGAGTCGCGCCGATCCCACTGCGTGCCAGCCCGTTTCGGGATTACGGTCGGCGAGATCGCGCACCCAGACGTGATCGGGCTTGGCTTCGTGCGGGCGGATCGCGACGGTCATACCCCGTGGCAGCGTTATCCGCCTGCCCCTGGATCTCGGCTCCTGCGAAGAGAACTCGATCCCGTCCTTGGTTATCAGCACCGAGGCGCGCGGTTGGGCCAGGTGCTTGTTCAGCGGCTGGTCCAGGCGATGCTTACGCGGACGGTCAAGTCTATTGACCTCGGATTCGGTGTGCCACATGTCGTCGAACACCCCGACCCGACGGGCCCGCCCGCCGGCCGCCACCCGATCGTGGGCGGCACCGAACGCGCGCAACGCATCCCGCAAGCGGCGAACGCCGGAGCGTCCCGGCGAGGACAGCCAGCGGGTTGCCTTCGTCAGCGTCCCCGATTCGCTCGCGACGTCGTAATCCAGCCACACCACGGTCGCCGTTGCCGCGTCCAGGTCTTCCTGCTTGGCCGCGGCATAGAGGTCCATGCCGCTGACCAGGCCGCCGCGCAGGGACGACGGCGACAGCTCGGCCGAGGGCACATGCCAGGCCACCGAACCAGCGGTGTCGGCATTCCCGAAACTCACCACCGCCGAACCGCGTCCACCGAACGCGCCCGGCTCGAATTTCAACAGATAGACCGGCGGCACTGCGATCGCCGACAGGTCCGCGACCAACCGGGCCTCATCCTCGGCGGTGCGTAGATCTCTGCTCATCTGCCGCACGACCGAGAGCAGCTTCAGCTCACGGGAATTCAGCGTTCGACCGCCCGAGTGGGCCGCCTCGAGCCTGGTCAGTTCGGACCGGAGATAACTGCGATTCAAGATGTCGCGGACCTCGGCGGGTATACCGTCGACCTTGCGCAGCCGATGGAATTTCGTCGTCAGCCGATATTGCGCTTCCGGTGCGAGACTCTCGAATCGGAGATCGTTCCACCACTGCCGACCGGAGTCGCGCCACCACTGAGCCACCTCCCTGGCTCGTTCACCGGCATCCACCAACGAGCCGGCGGTCGTCAATATATTCGGGAAATCCGGTGGCGTGATCTGGCCGGGCAGTGCAGCAGCAGTGGCACTATCCGTGCCGCCGCGTAGCGCTCGGTATCCCGAACCCACCACCTCGGAAACACCCAGCCCAGGCCGATAACCGGCGACCGCACCACCCTTGTCGACC
Source organism: Nocardia sp. NPDC046473 (assembly GCF_040645995.1). Classification (NCBI taxonomy): domain Bacteria; kingdom Bacillati; phylum Actinomycetota; class Actinomycetes; order Mycobacteriales; family Nocardiaceae; genus Nocardia; species Nocardia sp. NPDC046473. The sequence continues at coordinate 119,612 of NZ_JBEYZJ010000014.1, read as the reverse complement.
GCTACCCAGTAGTGCCCGTCATCGTCACGAACACCTGCCCGGAACAATGCGACGGCCTGCTGGCTCGGCAGGCCGAAACGCAAACGCTCGACCGACCCGTTCTCGAAGTAGACATCCAGGTTGAGGCCCAAAGCCTCCGCAGCCACCGGCAACGAACGATCCGCTGCGGGAAGCACAGTGTCAGCCGCCGGACGGTTCACCGCACCGGCAACCAACAATGTATTCAACTGCTCGACAAAGGCGTTGACGCGCACGGCCATCGACGGCTCCGCGCCCATGAACCCGCCGACGTATTTCTCCGGGGCCGCGAGCATCGCCCGCACCACTCCGGCACGGAAATCCCGATGTGCCCCAGCATCATCGACACCGATATCAAGGGCACGCGCCAACGCATGCCACATGCAGTTGTTCCCCACCCCTGGCTGCGACTCCCACACCGCACCGGCCACCGGCGGACGCAGCCCCGCCAGCACCGACCGCACCGCACGACCATCCGACGCCCCCGCACCTGCGTTCAGCAACGGCCGATCAGCCGCCGAATCACTGGGCGTCGCCGCAGCTGCCGCCGCTTCGAGCAGCGGGTCGATGTCCCCGAAATCGACTGCCCGGCGCCATGTTTCGATGCGGCCGAGCTGTGCGGCGGCGACCATTTCGTCGCCCCGCATGAAGGGGTAGCGAGCAGCGTCGTAGGCGCGCTTTATCAGGAAAGGCCAAATCGACTGATCCGCACCGACCGTCGGGCGACCGTCCGGTCCTGGATAGCTCCAGCGGTCGACCTCGAACCAGGCGGGGCCTTCGTCGTCCACCAGCAACACGAAGTACCGTTCGGCGTCGTACCAGGGTCGTCCGTCTTCGTTGTGCTGGATCATGCCGGCCACCGCGGCCGGCTCCCGAATCACCAGATTACGCAGTGCCGCAACCAATTCGGGATCGCCGAGGTCGTCAGGAACGTCCTCGGGCTTCGGTGCGCCGGACCACAGTGGCCCCGCCATTCGCGACGGCAGGTGTAATCCCAGGGCAGCGGCGTCCTCCGGGCTCGCGAACCGAACGTCGTCACCGTGATGCACGCGCACCTCCCCGGAGGCGTCCAGCACGACGTCGTAACGCTCGCCGTCGATCAGGTCGAGCGGCTGCTGCGCCGCCATCGGAATCCGACGAACCCGGACGAACTCCGTAGCATTCGCAGGCGCCGCGGAGATCGGTTGATAGTCGTTGGCCTCCTGGTCCCAGTACCTGAACTCGGCCGCTGTCAACGCTTCCGCGCTCACCACGCCGGTAACGCCGTCCGCTCCCATCACCTCGAAGTGCCCGGATTCCGTGGCACGGAGCACCGGCAATACGCGGTCGGCGAAGGCGGAGATCCGCTGCCCCGCCACGTCCGTGACTTCGGCTGGGCCCAAACGCATTCGGTGCGGCAGCGGCCGAGTTCGCGCTACCCGTGACGTTTGTGTTCCGGCCGGAGCCAGGAAATCGAGCAGCGGATCCGACTCGACCACGTCGTCGTGCGCGACCGCGGCGTTCGCCGTCGGCGGCAACGATCCGGTTTCGACCGGCGCACCGTCGGCGTCAGGCCGGCGCTCGCCGGTGTCGATGATGATCTCGGCCGCACGGACGTCGATCTCGGGGCTTCGCGGCACTGCCACGGCCGCCGTGCCGCGGTTGTCCTCGACGCTGTGCTCGTCCTGGAATTTGAACGTGGACAAGCCATGGTGCGCGATCAGGTGTCCCAGCTGCGCAATATCGGTCTCGATCCAATGATCGGCCTCGGTCCGGACCAGGATCCGGTCCGCCTGCGCTACCGCGGTGAACCTGTGTTGCAATGCGTCGCCGAGCAGCAACTCGCGCCCGGGGTTCGCACTCAACCATCGCCATGCCTCGACCGACCCGGTGACCTCCCCTGGATCCGAACTGTCCGCAGTTCCACCATCACTGAGCACAGCCGCGACGTCCGCCAGCTGGTGGGTCTCGCCCAGCTCACCCCACTCGGGCCCGTCGATCTCCGGCGACGCCAGCCAGCGTTCGTAAAGCTCGCCAGGGTGCGCCAGGCCGGCCCGCTCCGCGTGGACGCGAGCGAACCGCCAGGACACCGCGTCGTGCTCGACCTCGAGCAGACCCGGATTGTCGCGGACCGGACGGACCGAGTATTCGACGCCGCGGACGACGTACCGCTGGGTGCCGTCGGTGTCGAGCGCCGGCACCGCCTGAACGACGGTGTCGCCCACGGCGACCCGTGTTTTCCGGTCGATGCGCTGGCAGGTACCGTCCGACCGCCGCAGCACATATCCACTGGCGACCAGCGCGTCTCGGCGCGCGAATACCGCTGCGGCTTCCCGGAATCCGGTGACTTGGAAGGGGAGCCCGTCCGCCGAAGCCGACATGATGCGCAGGGCCCGGTCCGCAGGCGCGGCAAACCGGTTTCCCGCCGAGCGAACCTCGACATCCGGCGCGGACACCACAACCGAGTACCCGACCTCGACCGGTTCGGTCACCGCGCCGAAGAAGGCGGCATGGTCGGCCGGAATCTCCGGACTGGTCGCGCCGGCCCGGAACACTTTCCACGGCACGCCCGCAGCACGCAGCGCAGACACCAGATCTGGTCCCGGACTATCCGGGAAGACCACGTGGTCGATGTCGGAGAGGACGACACCGCCATGAATCTGCACTTGAACTGTTCCGTCGCGCTGGAATTCCGGCCTGGACAGATCGCGATCGATTCCCCGATAGACGGCCCGCTGCGCATCATCCGGGGAGAACAGGCCGAACGACTCCGCGCGCGGCTGCTCCAGCGACGACGGGAAAGTGTTCGTCGGGTCTTCGATGGCGTCGCCCACGCACGCGGTGGCCCGCTCCCGTGTCGCGGATTTCAGTATTACCTGCACGTTCTCGCCGAATTGCGAGGGATAGTCGTCCCCGGCCGGGCGGTCACCGCCGACTCGCAGATAGCCGTAGATCGGCCGGTCCTCGGGTCGCACACCGGTCAGCGGGATATCGAACATCCGCGCTTCGTCCGCGGCCAGCTCTCGCAGACCGGCGTCGCCATCGATCGAACCGTGCTCGAACAGCGTGCTGAATCGACCCGATTCCAGCACGTCCGCGAGGGCGTCCTCGGTGGTCCGGAGGGCGATATCCGGCCCGGCGAACGCGGCCGCCAGCTCGGACTCCAGGTGCTGACGCAGCTCGTCCACCGGCCGGTTCAGCTCGTCGGCGAGGGCAGCGATGCGCCGGTCGATCTGCTCGCGGCCGGTCGCGCGGGCAGCAGCCGCCGCGCGCATAGCTTCCGGCAGCTCGGCAATTCCCGATGCCTCGGTGCTCCCCGGCGAAGACCAACGCGTGACGTCCTCGGCCGACAGTGCGGCCTGCGCACGGACCGCCCGGTGCGCCTCGATGATCATGTGGGGCCAGATCGGCGCGCCGTTCTGATACGGCAGCAGGGTGAGGCAATCCACCGGCGCCCATTGCCCGTCGACGAGGACCTCGACGCTACGGAATCCGCGACGCTCGACACCGTTCGCGTCGAAGAGCTCGGGCGCGGTCACCGACGCTTGCGCGTGGCCGTCGGCTCGATCGCTGTGGTGTATCCGCAGCATCCCGCCGACCTTGGTCAGGTCGGCGCCGATAATGCTGTGCAGTTCCGCCACGGCCGTATGCGGAAGCCGCGCAATGTCACCCGCCGTCGGACCTGATCGCCACCACAGCGGGCCATCGAGTGGACGCGGACGCCACACGCCCAGTTCGGCAGCCGCGTACGAGTCGACCCACGCCGTCTCGTCGTTGCGCCGATGCACCAGTAACGCACCGTGCAGCTGGACGCGAGGTTCGACGAAAACTTGTTCGCCGACAGCGAGTTCCACCGGACCGGCCGGGCCCGGCACCGTGACGGAATTCCGCTCGCCGAGTCGATATCCCGTGGTGAGGTACCCTTCTCTGACCTCACTGACCGGAAAGTAGCCGACCCTGGCGAGCGCCTCCTCGGAAACATATCCGCTGGCGCCATCCGGCCCCCACACCAAGCGATGCCAACTTGACTGCTCCCCGAATACGAATGCTTTTCGGGCGTCGAAAATCCGCTCGTGGTACCCGAAGAAGCCGTCCGGGTACGGCGCTATCAGCCTGCCCTCATTGGTGAACAGCGCGCCGGTCGGCTGGACTCGTTGCGCCCAATTGCGGGGTACCGAGATTACCTCGTCGTCCTGCCACGAAAAAGCTTCCACCAACCGTTCGGGCGTGCGCATCCGGAGCATCAGCGGGATCTCTTCGTCGCTGGCCGGCTCCTCGGAAACCGCCTGTGCCGCAGGCTCTTCCGTGTCGATCAGGCGAACCGTCGAGTCATCGGCCGCTGCCGCACGCCCGCTGTGCGCCGGTTGCGCAGGCGCGACGTGCTCGGGGATGCGCTGGACTCCCAGATAATGGTTGTTCGTGGTCGATCGAGGGTCGGACGGTACGAACGCGACATATAACGGCTCGGTATGGTCGAGCGATCCGTCGGGCGGAAAGGTGTGCTGCTGACCATCGGCCAGCACGATGATGCGCCGCCGCTTCACCAGCGACAAGGCGTGCATAACCATGTCGTGGTAATCGTCGGACCATGAATCCGATTTGCGGATGGTCTCCGCGGCCGATCGCGCAAGCTCCGGGAGCCGCTCCCGATCTTCGGGAGACAGCGGCTCAACCAATCCGAACCAGCGAATGAATTCATCCGGATGGCCCGCGATGTACTCGGCGGCGGCCACTCGATCGCGGGCGGTCGCCGAATCCGAGCCGGCTTCACCGACTTTCCGGGTATCCGGATACTCGGACTGCAAGACCGCGCGGAACGCGCAGTTGCCGTCACTGAGGCCGTTGACCAGTCGGGTGCGCAGACCGGCGGTCAGATACCACCGCTGCGCAAGACGTTGCAAGAATTCGGGGTAACCGGCGAGCGCGTCCCAGCCCGGAATCGATTGCCGCACACCGCTGTTCACCAGTCGATCGGCATGTGACAGCGGCGCGATATGGACCAGCAATTCACCGTGGGTATCGGCGGCGACCACCGCGCCGCTGTTGTCCACGGTGATCACCCGTGCCACACCATCGTCGCCGACGACGCTGTACTCCTCGCCTGCCGTCGGGATGACGAGATCGGCCTGCGAACCGAGGTCGGACTCGTCGAGCGACCGAACCCAGACGTGCGTGCCGTCGGGGTCGGTCGCGATCTGCCGGATCAGCGGTGCACCGCTGTGCTGCGTGGTCAGTCGACCGTCGAGAACCGCGGTTCGGATCGTTCCACCGTGATTGGTGGTGATCGTGTTCCCGTGTGGGTCGGTGGTAGTCACCGCTCGGCTCGACTCGGTCACCACGCGGCCATCATCGAAATACCGGGTTTCGGTGTACTCACCGGACGGCAGCATCCGGCCCACCACATCGACCGCACCGCGTTGGTCGTCGGTGAAATAGTGGAACGACGTCCCGTGCTCGTCCACTCGCATCGCCGGACCGTCCGGAATCGGCTGCTGGACAGCGCCGTTCGGGGGTTGCTGCTCGGGTATCGGCTGCGGCGTGCCCACCGGTTGCGACATCGGTTGCAGCACTGGACTGTTCATCGGGCCACCGGTGTCGGGCAGCACCACACCGTGCGCGGCCATGCGCTGTACGGCGTTGTGCGCCTGGAGGACCGGGGCCAATCGCAGCACCGCGTCGGCGGCGATCCGACGGTCTGCCGCAGCGGCAGCACGCGCGTCCAGCGCGGCATTGCGCGCGATCTCGGCCTCATTACGCGCGACCTCGGTCCGGTCGCGCGTGGCCTGAGCATCCGCGCGGGCGCCGGAATCGGCGGCCTGGAACGCGGTTTCGGCGGCGCGATGGTCGGCCTCGGCGGTCTGGTGTGCGGTTTCGGCGACCTCGAATTCATGCGCCGCGGCCCGGTAGCGGGTCTCGGCTTCCTGGTAGCGGGTGATGGTCACACCATGCGCCGTCGGCGCGTGCGCATACAGTTCGTCGTCGATCGCCTCGTAGTAGGTAACGCTGCCCGGCTTACCATTACGCGCCGTACGATTCTCGGCCTGGATATCGATATCGCGCAGCTGCGACTTACTGGTGATGGCTACGTGCAGGCCACCCATTTCCTGGTTGACTTTTTCCTCGACCGGGATGTCGACACCGCGCCCACCCTGCCGGTTGATGATCAGCACCTTGCCCGTTTTTCCGGCCTCGGCGAAGATATCGAGCAGCCGCGCCTCCGCGTGGATTCCGTTGTCGTAGAACCAATCCGCGTCGATGGCGATATGCTCGACCTGCTGGCTTTTCAGCAGTTCCGACAGCACCGCGACTTCGCTGTTGCGGTTCGCGATCACCAATTGCGGCGGACCGGCGCCATCGTTGTGGGTGTCGACGATGTCAGCGGCGATCTTCGCGTGTTTCTCCGACTGCGTCAGCGACATCTCGGCGGTGTGCGTGAGCAGTTCCAGCTTCGCCAGCCGCGGCACCACCACGACCTCCGGCATACCCATCAGCTGGAGCTCCGGCGACACCCCCTTCGCCGTGCCCGAAGCACCGGACAACTCGTGCACGTTCCCGTGCCTGGTGTTGAAGAACTCGTCCGCGGTTTTACTCGTCGAGCTCGTGGTGTCCTGACGAATGTTCAGTCCGTGCAACGCCTCAACGGCCTGCGCCAGACCACTGTTCCACCGGCTTTCGGTCGACGTCGCCGCGTTGTGCATCAGTTTGTGCGCGGTCTGCTCGAGAATGAGGGCCTTGCCGTCACGCACGATGTAGTGGTCGCCCTTGACGAACTCCCACCGGGCCGAGGCCGCCATGGTCACCCGCGCCACCGTGGCATCGAGTTCAGCATCCGACAGCACGCGGCCCTCGTCGGCGGCGTGTTCGGTCAGCAGCTCCCTGACCTTGCGCTCGCCTGCCTCGGTCAGCTTCGTGCCGCCGCCGGCCTGCCCGGCCTGTCGACCGAAATCGGCCTCGCTGAGCACCTTCGATTCCACCTGGGTCTTCAGGAAATTGTGCGCGTACTCGACCTGCCCCTGCACCTCATCGGATGCCAAATCGGCCGCACCGTTGGAAATGGTCCAATTCTGTTCACCATGGATGAGCATGTCGATCTCATCGACGACGACCTTGTGGACCGGCGCCTCGAAGCCGCGCAAATTTGCGAAGACCGCCTGGTCTACGGTCCCGAGATAGATCGTCGGCTCACCATCGACCACCTGCTCGTAAGGCTTGTCCGGGTCCATCCGATGAACCTTGAAACCATACGGGCTCACCGATTCTGAAGTTTCCGAGGGCGCCACCTCCGGAAACTTCAGGACCTTCCGATACAAGTTTTCGGCGGTCTCCACCAAATGGTCCATGGTGGTCAACACCTGCACCGGCTCACCGGACGCCGCCCGCAACAACGCATCCGCCAGGAACACCAGTGTCTTGCCCTCGCCGGCATCCATATTGATGGGGCCGTGCCGCATAGCCAACGCGCCCTGCACCTGGGTATGCCGCAAAACCTTGCCGCCGGGGACCTCGTCGACGGTCCCCCGCCGCACCACCTCGATCGCGGCGAGCACCGAATCCCGATACTTGGCTACCGACTCGGGCCGGAACGGATCATCCGCGTACCGGGTATCGCCCGCATCGAAATAGCGACTGCCCCTGAGGGTTTCGGCCAGCTGCTGCTCCGTCAGATTCTTCCAGTCGCCGGCCGCGTACAGATCGAGCAGATGCTTCGCCTCGGCCTCGTAAATCCCCTCCGGCTGATGCTCTCCTTGCCCCGTCCCCTCGGCCTCCGCAAGGTCGCCCTGCTTCGCCCCGATCGACGAATCATCGTGCGCCCGCGAACTTTCCGGCTCGTCCAGCGGTGGTACATCCTTCGACGAATGACCTGCCTCAGCCGCCTCCGCAGTGCCCGGTGGGCGCGTGCCATGCGCAGGCAACTCTACTTTCGCGTCGCCGGGCACCCGAATCCGAGTCATGCTCGCATCGGCGAAGATTTTCGCCACGTCACCCGACGACAGATCTGTTCCGTCGTCGGCCCGCCGCCAACCGGTCGTCTGCTCGCCGCCGGCACCCGACCGAACGTTCTCGCTCCGCCAGACGTAGTACGCGTGCTTCTCGTCGCCGAGTACGACCAGGGCGGCATCCTCTACCCTGGCTTTGCCATAGTCGTCCTTGGAAAACAGTCTGGGGTCGTCGAGGCCTGCGATCGAGTTCCACTCCCTAGGAGCCGCAGGTACTTTCTCGGCACCGTGCGCACCGGTATCGGTATCACCGCGGTCACCGCCGGGCTTCTTGTCGCTGTCGGTCTCTGTGTTCGTGTGGCTCTTGGTCTCGCCGTCTGTCTCTTTCCCGTCTTTCGGCTTCGGGTCGTTCCGGTCGGCCGCCGGAGGCCACCCTTCCCGCTGTTCCTCGGTGTACTTCCGCCCGCGCTGGTCATAGTGGTCGAGCCCTGCGTACAGGTCCTTCAAAGCGTCCCTGACTCGCGCCGGGGCCGGCTGATAGGCGCCGGCCTCGTCGAAGACGGCCGTCATCCGCCCGTCCTCGAACGCGGCCTTGAACGCCACGTACACCCCGGCGTTGTGAAACGACTCGTGCGGCAGATCGCTGATATACCAGTTGCCTTCGTGGTCACCGACCACCGTCCGCATCACCGGCGCAGTCTGATTCGCCCACCGCTTCAACAGCGGCCCCGTCCGTGGCAGCGGGATCTCCGGGGTTCCGCCCCCTTCTCCGACGACGGTCTTACCCGACGGAGCCTTACCCGCGCCGCCGCCTGCGTCGGACTTACTCGACTCCGACTTACCCGCGTCCTTCGCGGTGTCGTCGGACTTGGTCGGCACCGATGTGGACTTGCTCGAGACCGACGCGGCATCGTCGGACCCCGGCTTACTCGAGACCGACGCGGCGTCGTCGGCGCGGCCCGAGACCTTGGACCAATTCCCCGCCGAGTCGACCGTGTACAGATGCTCGGGCCGCTCGTCCGCGGTCAGCCAATTCGTATTCCGCGAAAGCGGTTTGACCTTTCCGTTCTCCTGACCGAAGCGGGGACGCAACGGTAGATCGCTGCCCTCGTGCGCCCGGTACGGCTCGCGAGCCTCATGCGGAGTCTTGAATCCCTTGAGCAATGCCCACGTCTGCTGCAGCGGCAGAAGTTCCTTCAGGAATGCGCCGGTCCCCGGCCACACCGGACCCAACAGGCTCGCGTCGATCCGGCGCCACCGGGGTTCGGACCACGACTTGCCGGTGTCGGCGGTCTTCCCGTCATGGGGATCACCGCCCTTCACCTTCGTATCCGGTGTCAACGGCTTCTCGCCGGCCCCGTCGGTATGCGGTTTCGCGTTGGCCGAGCTGTGCTGCGAGGTGTTGTCCGCTTCTTTTCGTGCGGACGCATCGCTGCGTGACGAGCTCGCGGTCGGCTTCTCCGCTACCGGGGACTCGGACGCGACCATCGACTTGTTTTCCGCGCCCGATGACTTGTCCCGAGGGGCGGCTGCGGCGGACTGATTCTCCGCGTGAACATTGTCGGGGACGCGGCCGCCGCCGTTGCCTTTCGGATCCGCCCCGAGCGCGCGCGACCCACCGGATGCGCTGGAGTCGGACGGTCGCGACACCGAGTCCGCGACGGGCCTCGACGTCGTCCCGGCTCCCGCCGCCGCCCCGGCCGCACGGGGATTCTGGCCCGCCGGTGCCGGTGCGCCGTCGCCGCGCCCAAGACCTGACTTGGGCGACTGTGTCGTCGTCCCATCGGACTGGCCCGAATGTGGAGTCGCGCCATGACGATTCGACTGCCCCGAATCGCCCTCTGAGCCGGTGCGCGGTGATCCCGCGCTTTGGTTCGATGCTTCACTCCGGGTAGGTGATCCATCGTTGCGGACCGATTCGTCGCTATGGACCGATCCATTGCCGCGGTTCGATTCGTTGGTATTGCTCGATCCGTCGACGCGGTTCGAGCCGTTCGTACTGCCCGAGTCATTCGCGCGGCTGGACCCGCTGGTACTGCCCGAGTCGTTCGCACGGCTGGACCCGTTCGTACTGCCCGAATCATTCGCACGGCTCGACCCGTTCGTACTGCCCGATTCGTTGGCCCGGCTCGGATCACCGGCCTTGACCGACGAGGCCGGACTGTTCGACGGCGATTTCAGATTCTGTTCTGGATTCCCGAGGTCTTTGCCGACCGAACCGACGGGCGGACCACCCGGCCGGTCTTTGAGACTCGACATCGGCAAATTATCGATATGAACCTTGACACTCGAATTACGCCAACCCCGAGCACCACCGGTGAACGCGCCCGCCGCACCGGCGCCGAGCATTCTCGGATCCAGCACGAATGGGCCGCCGTTGGCGATCTGGTTGGCGAGACCGCCACCGATCATGCCGCCGACACCACCGGCCCCGCCCTGCACGAGGCCGGCCGCAATGTGCTCGAACTTCTGGTTGAACCCCATTTTCCCGCCGAGGAGACGGGTCAGATCCCCGCCCAGTTTGCCGAACAAGTGACCGAATGCGCCACCCACCGCGCCACCGAGCGCGAACTGTCCCAATTCCTTGACATCGAAACTCTCGCGGTGATGCGCGGCCATCTGGCCCAGCTGGATCAGGATATCCTGGATAGACTGCAGCGCGGCGGCGCGCAAAGCAGCGAGCACGATATCGCGCAGCATTATCTTCAGCCACTGGAAAACCAGCTTGGTCCACGCGATCTCCGCCGCTATCGTGGGCCCGGCCGTCGGCGGCCAGAACAACGCGAACAGAATCTCGGCCAATAGCTGAAGCAAGCCGAGGATGATCATGATCTTGTTTTCTTGGATCGCGCAACCAACCTTGTCGCACGAACTCGCCAACTGCTTCAAGGACTCCGCGATCGACTGCAGCGACGAGTTGTTCGACTCCTTGGTCAAATCCTTCAGCGTCCGCACCATCGCCGCGTTATCAGCATCCGCCGACGCATACGCATGCAAAACATCGGTGACGGCTTCTTTGATTTCGTCGACCAGCCCCGTCAAATCACCCGAAGCCTCCGACCATGCATCGGCCAGCGCGAACATGCCGTTCTCGCTACCCTCGGGCCACGCGCCACCGGCCACCCAACTCAACCAGTGCAAATCGGGTGGCAAGGTGATGTCGGACTGCGCGATCGCATCGGGAACAGACATCACCGACCACCGATCGGCCAGCCGGACCGCTGCCACGGGTCATCCGTGCCCGGCTCATCCTGGACCTCATCCGGGAGCGGCGACGGCTTACGACGCTCACCACGCCCCTTCTTCTTCCCCTCGGCAGCGCCGCCACCTGCGGCGCCGCTACCAGGCGTACTCGGCATGCCGGGGGGCATTGCTCCGCCGGGCATGCCTGCTCGGGTAGGCATGCCGGCGCCGACGTTCTTCGACGCCAATTTCTCGCCATCGAACGCGGACCCCGGCAACGGTGCCCGCGGGCTGCCTGCGGCACTACCGCCAGCCCCTTCGCCGCCGCCGACCTTGCCGCCCGCGATCGGCGCACCCGATTTGTCCACCGGCAAACCGGTCACCGGATCGATGGCAGACCCGGATGCGTTCAGCCCGAGCGCACCGGGCGGGAGGGACATGCCGGTCAGCGGCGAACCCGATGTGGTGGTCGAGCCGAGCGGGTCGTCCGAACTGTCGCCGCCGGAATTCGGCAGGCGGGACGACGGCGAACCGGACAGTGCGTAATTCGAAGGCGGCGGTGTGCTCTGACCGTCGGTGTCATCGGCGTTCGGTCCCTTCGGATTCAATCCACCAGCACTCGGGCCACCTGCATTCGGGCCGCCTGCGCTCGGGCCGCCTGCATTCGGACCACCCGAATTCGGGCCACCGGCGTTCGGACCGCCCTGCGACGACCCTCCCGAATCCTGGCCACCGCCACCTGGACCCTGATATTGGGTGCCCGGCGGCGGCGTCTGATTGTTCTTGTCGTCTTTCTTGCCGAAGTTCGGATCGGAACTGAGCGGTCCTTTGTATGGGCCCGGATTACCCTTCGCGTCTTCGTTCACATAGTTGCCGAGCATCCACTGGGCGTAGAGATCCTCGCCGAGGGAGAACGCTTTGCCCGCTTCCTCGATCGTCTTGCCGTAATTGACCAGTATCTGGCCATAGACCGGAATCGCACCAGCCGCGTCCGGACCAGGAGTGGCATTACCCACCAGCGACTCCACTGCGGCCAGGTAACCCGACGCACCCTCCGAAAATTGTTTCCCGATTTCGTCGTCACCCCACGGGGTCCCCAATGACTGGATGCTGTTGTTCAGTTTTTTGAGAATGTCGAACAGGCCGTTCGCCGCACTCGGCAGATCCGCCAGCTTCTTGCCCTTGGCGATCAGTTCCGTCGGATTTACCTGTACGGCTTTCCCGCCGCCGCTCGAATTACCGCCACCCGAGTTGCCGCCACCCGTATTACCGCCGCCTGGGTTGCCACCGCTCGGCTTACCACCACTCGGGTTGCCGCCGCCGTCACCGCTCGGCTTACCGCCGCCGGAGTCACCGCCATTCGGCTCGCCACCGCCGGAATCGTCACCATTCGGCTTACCGCCACCCTGGTCACCACCATTCGGCTTACCGCCACCGTTCGGCTCGTCACCGGGGCCGGTCGACCCATCCGCGCCCGTAGCACCGTGCCGACCTGGACCATGCGGTCCAGTCGCACCCGAAGGACCATGATGACCAGGATCATGCGGCCCAGTGCCACCGTGTGGCCCGGTCCCACCATGAGGCCCCGTCCCACCATGCGGTCCCGTCCCACCATGCGGTCCCGTCCCACCATGCGGTCCCGTCCCACCATGCGGATGGCCCTTGTGCGGGTGCGGGTGCGGATGACGCCCATGCCCACCGTGTTCGGGATGACGGGGGTCGTGCGAATGACCGTTGGTGTCAGGCGTGGGTGTCGTCACGGTTCCTTCTCATCTCCCGCCGAGCTCACCGCCCGACGGCCTCGTCAGCTGCCGCACTGCCGGTAGGCCCCGCTGCCACCGAGCCATCGTTGCGCCATCGGCACGGCTTGACCTTGGCTGGAGATGCAGAATTCACCGGCCCGTAAGCAGTTCACCGGGCCGTAAGGTTGCGCGAATCAGCGGATGCGGGCCGTTTCGGCGACACCGGCCGGGCCGGACGCGGCGGGAAAACTCACCGTCACCGCCAGACCGTGCGGCTCGACGGCCTCGACGAAGAACAATCCGCCGTGCTGAGCGGCCAGCGTCGCGGCGATCGGCAGGCCGAGCCCGGAGCCGCCGGCGGCGGCCTGCGCGCCGCGAAAGAATCGGGTGGTGATCAGGTCGATCTCGTCCGGCGCCACACCGATTCCGCTGTCCCGCACCGAGATCACCACCGACTCGCATTCATGGTTCACGCTGACCGTGGCCGCCGCACCACGCCCGGCATAGCGGGCCGAGTTGCTCAACGCGACGTCGAGGATCTGCGTGAGAACCTGGTGCGGCACTACCGATTCCGCAGCGGCGAGCAGGGGTCGCATGGTCAGGGTCAGACCGGCCTCGGTGAACGCATCGCGCCACGCCTCGACCCGCTCGCCAGCCACCCGCACCGCGTCGCAGCCGGACGCGGCGACCGTTTTGTCGGCGCGTCCTGGCTCGGCTTCGGCTACCGCTGAGGCCAGCAACCCGTCCAGCAGTCCGGTCAGCCGGTCGACTTCGCCGACGACACTGACGAAGGCCGAAGCCGCCCGATCGGCGGCCATCATGGGCTGCAGCGCTTGGAGTCTGACCGCCAGCGCGGTGAGTGGATTGCGCATGGAATGCGCGGTATCGGCCACGAGTCGCCGCTCGGCGGCGGCCAATTCGGCCACCGCCTGGGTCAAGGCCCGGACCCCGACCGCCAATTCCACGATCTCCGGCGGGCCCTCGTCCTTGGGCGCGTGCCCGCGCGGCTCGGCACTGCGTACCGGCATTGTCGAGGTCAGTGCGTCGACGTTGCGCAGCAGCTCGGACACCGGTCGCAGAATCCACCCGGACATCACCAGCGCGAGACCGCCGACCAAGAGCACTCCAGTCGCGGTGACACAGCCGAGTTGTATCCAGGCATCGCCGACTTGCGTGCGGGTCGCGAAGGTGGAGACCACGATGATCACGACGCCTTCAGCCTGCGGCGGCGTGCCGATCGGTTCCGCGACGAGCAGCTGTCGGGTACTCCACGGATACAGCCACGGTGGCGGGGCCTCGGGCACGAAATGCTGTGCCCGGCCGGAAATCTCGACGATCGCCGGATCGTGGCGATCCACCCCGATATTGCACAGCACGGTGCCGTCCGCTCCGATCACCAGGACGTTGTCGCCGCTTCGGTCGTGGTAGCGCTGCGCCTCGTCACGGAGATTCGCCGGTGTGTCCGCGGACAGCGCCACGAACCGTTCGGCGTCATGGATCCGATCGATGAGCAGTCCCCTGGTCCGGCTGCAGACGATCTGGAAGCCGATCCCGATGGCAAGACAGGTCATGCAGATCGCCGCGAGCAGGGTGAACGCCGTCAGCAAACGGACGCGCATCGAGCGATCTCACCGAGCCCAGCGGTAGCCGAAACCATGGACCGTGGTGATCAGGCCCGGCCTGTTCAACTTGCCCCGCAGCGCGCCCATATGGACATCGAGTGAACGCGAGATGGCGGGGGTCTTCTCGCCCCAGATCTCGTCCATGATCTTTTCGCGGCCTACCGCAATCCCCGCCTGTGTGACCAACATTCGCGCCAAGGCGAATTCCTTCACGGTCAACGACACCGACTGGCCGGCCACCACGACGGTGCGCGCCACCAGATCCACGGTGACGTCTCCGGTGACCACCACGGCCGGGCAATAGTCGGTGGCCTGCCAGCGCCGCACGATCGCTTCGAGGCGGGCCGCCAGCTCGCCGACGCGCGGCGGTTTGACCATGTAATCGTCCGCGCCGGCCCGCAAGCACGACACCACCGCGAGCTCGTCGCCCTCGGCGGTGAGCACCAGCACCGGGACCGAGCTGACTTTGCGCAATTGCCGAAGAACGAGATATCCGTTGACATCCGGCAGACCGAGATCCAGGATTACCGCGTCATAACCGGAGTGCGAGGTCAGTAGATCAAGTCCATAGGACAGATGATCGACGGACTGAAATCCGTGGGCTCGTAGTCCGTCGACAACGGCCGCGACCACACCCGGGTCATCCTCCACAAGCACCACACGCACGTCTGTCCGATCCGTCGACCTCAGGCAGCCTGAATGGTAGCGGACCGGGGAAGTGACCGTTGACCGGGAGCGATCTGCCGGGCGGCGACGCCGAGCCGACCGTCATGCGGTGGCGGAACCCCGGCGCGGACCGGCGGACTGCACCGAAGGCACGGCGACCGGCGGGTAGCCGACGGTTCGCGGGACCGGCGGCAGCGTCGGGAATCGGCGGCGCATGGTGCTCAAATGGCGATAGACCTCACGCAGCTCGGCGTGCAGTTCGCGCAACTCGTCCTGTAACTGCTCCGCCTCGGTGATGAGCATGGCTTGGAACACGCGCGCTTGTTCGCATTGCGCCCGTTCGGCGCGCGATCGCATCAGCGTCTCCTCGGCCGACGTCCGCGCCGGCATCGATCTGCTCGCGGTACCCGGACGTGCCGCGCGGCGGCTGACGCGTGTGCCGCCCTCGAAGTCCTGCATGCAACCTCAGCCTTTCAGTAGCACTGACACACCGTGTCGAATGGCCGGATCAGCTCGTTACGGGTGCCTTACGTGATGATTATGCACACTTCAGGAGTCGTCAACTTTCAATTGAAATATTTGCATCAGCTTGACATAAGTTGATATTCCAAATAATTTCCCATCACTCTTTAGAAAACCTTTAGATATTGATATTTATTTAACAAACTACCAGGTCCGGCCAGTTTTCTGTTACCGTCCAAGCTGAAATACGACCGCCGCAACGACAGCTCCGCGCACACAATCAAGGCCAGCTCCGGCAGATTTACGTCCACGAGTACGGAAACCTATTCATCGTGCACTATTATTCCGGCAGGCAAGTAGATTCAAATCTTTTCCGCATTTACCACACGAGCAACGAGCCCTTGCCCACGCCGCCGTTTCGAAGCGGTGGACTTCACGATGATCGTGACCATCGTGGCAACGATGACGCCGATGATGGCGAGCAACCCGTGCCGATAACCGGCCAGGAAGGCGTGCTGCACAGCGGCGGCCAGCGGTGCGGCGGACTGATCGACCGCCGAGGCGGCTACCGCCACCGCTTTACCCAGCGAGTCGCGGCTGACAACGGTGCCGCCCTGCTGGATGGGCACCGCGGCCGGAACCCGCAGATGCTCGTGGTAACCGCTGTCCACCAGGCTGCTCACGATCGCGAGCCCGAGCAGTCCGCTGAGCTGTGCGAATGTCATGCGCGCCGCGCAACTGATGCCGCGACTCGACGATGGCGGCGCGCCGATCACCGTGTCCATTCCGACGCTGACGACGACGGCGAAACCCGCGCTCGCCACCGTCACCATGGCCACGATCGGGGGTAGATCACCGGTCGCGTCGGCGGTCAGGCCGATGGCAAGGCCGTCCAAGACGGCCGCCAATCCGACGATCAGCGCGGCGCCCGGCCCGAGTTGGCGCCGCAGCATCGGCCCCAGCTTCGCACCGATTGCCATCGCGGCCACCGTCGGCAGGAACGACAGCCAACCCGCGACAATCGGCGAGTAGCCGCGTACCGCCTGGAGATATTGGATGACCAGGAAGACGATCCCGAACACCGCCAGGAACACCGCGGCCATCGCGATCACCGCCCGGC
The DNA here is from genome assembly GCF_040645995.1 of Nocardia sp. NPDC046473. NCBI lineage: Bacteria > Bacillati > Actinomycetota > Actinomycetes > Mycobacteriales > Nocardiaceae > Nocardia > Nocardia sp. NPDC046473. The sequence continues at coordinate 102,883 of NZ_JBEYZJ010000014.1, read as the reverse complement.
GGATCCGCGGATCCGAGCGAAACAGGTAGTCCTGCAACGGCTCGTTGCCGCGACGCCGACCTATCGCGAGGATCGCGGGTGGCAGGATGCCCGCGGCCAGCGGCACCGCGATCGAGGGGTTCGTCCATCCCCACTCCGGCCCTTGGATCAGGGCGAACGTCACCAGCCCGACCCCGAGCGCGACCACCGTCGTCGCGGACCAGTCGACGGGGCGCGGCGGATCCGGTGGCATTGCGGGCACCACCGTGACGACGCCGAACAGCGATGCCACGGCGATGAGCCCGAGCACCGCCACGATCCGCGGCCACCAGAGATTATCGAGAACCAGGCCACTGACGAGTTGCACGATCGTCACCCCCGCGGCGAAGCAGCCGAGCCACAGCGTGAACGCCTTGACCCGCCCGGCGTCGGTGTCACTGACCGCGCCGACGATCGACATGGCGGCCGGGACCATGAGCGCGGAGCCGACCCCCATGACCGCGCGCAACCCGATCAGCGGGACCGACGTCATCGCCAGTGGATAATTGGCCAAGGCACCGGCGAGGTACGTCAGCAGGCCGACGATCAGGACGCGCTTGGCGCCGAACCGGTCGGCGAGCACGCCACCGACGATGAGCAGCGCGACCGCCACCACCACGAAAACCTTGGGAATCCACTGCGACGTCTGCAGCACCGGCCGATCCCCCAACTGCTGCAGCAGGGTCGGCACCGCGATGGCGTGGATGGCGGTATCGAAGCTGAGCAGGAAGGCGAGGCCGCACATCACCAGCAGCACCGCCGCACGGTGCCGTCGGCCGAGCCGCGCGGGCAGCGTCTGCGTGCTCATCCGGCCTGCCGCAGCGGGGGCCGAGTGGTTTGTCCCATGGTCTTCTCTCACATCTGCCGAGCCGTGAAACGAGTCCGCTGTCCAATCGCGGTCACCGCAGTGTCGTTTATTGGACACTCTCCCGCCAATCGGCGCGATGCGGGGGGCAGTTCGGAAATTAACACTCGATCGGCGTCGGTCCGATCCACCGGCAGATACCGCCGTCCTGTGATAGATCCAGTGAGTGATACCGAGTGCGGCATGTCGTTCGATCGAATGATGCTGCGGGACAGAGCCGGAGGCACCACCATGACGGAGAGCATCATCATCAACCCGAGTGATGTGCGGGCCGCCGGACAGGAACTGCTCGACCTGAGCTCGAGCTCCGCGGGCGGCCCGGTCTCGTTCCACACGATCATGCGCGAGCTCATCGACGCGGTCGGCGGCGCCGGGGCGGAGACCTGGGGCGACGACTCTTTCGGCAAGCAGTTCGCCGAGGGCGCCAACGGCTACCGTGCCTCTCGTTCGAACCTGCTGAAAGGCGGCAACGACATGCTGACCACGCTGCAGGATTTCGGCACCGGATTGACCACCGCGGCGAACAACACGTCGAACGGAGAGTCCGGCAACGTCAACAACTTTCGCTAGCCGCGCATGTCGCTACATTGGCCCTCGGACCTGGCCTGGCTGACCTATGTGGTCGGCTCGGAATGGCCGGAGGGCGACGAGGACAAGATGTTCGCCATGGCCCAGGCCTGGCTGACCGCCGCCGACGCCATGGAAAAACAGCTGATTCCCGCACTCGGCGAGGTGCACAACCGCGCGGTGCTCGGCTATCAGGCCGGGCAAGGCCATGACGCCATCAGCTTGGAACTGCGGAAACTCATCTCCGGTGACAACTCGATAGACCAGCTGGCCAAGGACTTTCAGCAGGTCGGCACCTCTACCCGGCACGCGGCGACCACGCTCGAAGAGACCAAGCTGATGATCATCGTGGCGATCAGCATGCTGGCCGCGCAGATCATCGGCGCTTGGTTGTGGCCACCGACCGCCCCCGCCGTCGAGGCCGCGGCCATCGGTGCCACTCGTGCGGCGGTCTACCGGGTAACCAACCGTGCCCTCGACCTCATCGCGGAAATCCCGGGTATCGGTGAATTTTTGGTGAAAGTGCTGCGGTATCTGCCGAAGGTGTCCGACGGCCCGGGAAAGATCGCCGGGCTGGTGGCCAAACCGGTGACGGGTTTCGCGGGGAGAGCCGCACCGGGATTGACCCGTGCGGCGCTCGATTGGGGGTTCACCGACGCCACGGCACTCGCGGTCGGCCGGATGCCTGCCGCGGTAACCAAATTCATGATCGAGAAGGCGGTCAACAACGTCATCTGGGCCGGCGGTGGCGACCTGCTGATTCAGGAGATCCAGATCGCCAAGGGACATCGAGACGGCATCGACGGCAAGGAAGTCGCCCTGTCGATCACCGCATCGATCGGCGCCTGGTACGCCGGGGCCCTGGTGGCCACCAATGTCGAGAAGTACGGCGGCAAGCTGCTGACCCGCCTGGGCAAGGACCCCACCGCGGGCGTCTGGGGCGCGGGCCTCGGGCTGCTGTCGGGTACCGTCCCGACCGTTGTCGCCACCCTCGTCGGCGCGGGGATCGGCGAACTGTTCACCGGAACCTTCGACCCGAGAATGGCGCTGATCGGCGCGGTATCGGCCAACTCCCTGATGGGCGCGCAGCGCGGCTACATCGGAATGCTCGGCGATGCGCCGCAACAGTTCCACGCGCGGCCCGAATCCGAGCACGGCTCGACCATGACCGGGCGCGCCGGATCCGCCGAGCACATTCCGATGACCGAGCGGACCGAGCAGACCCGACCGCCCTCGCTGCGCTCGATGGGCAGCGGCAGCACCGGCGGGCGCGTCAAATCCTATGACGAGCTGCTGCAGGAGATCAGGCAGCGCGATGTCCCCGGTTACCACGCCGCCCGCGTCGCGGACCGCGAAGCACGATCCGGCGGCCGCGCCGGCGAGCCGGAGTTCGATCCGCGCCAGCACCGCAACGCATTTCAGGCCGAGCAACGCAAAGCCCTGAACGATCTGACCACCGCGCAGCGGGAGGTGAAGGCACGCGAACTCGAACTCGTCCGCGCTCGCGCCGCGGCGCGAGCGCCGAGGGCCGACGCGTCGCCTGATCAGGCCGGCGACCCCATCGTCCATGCGACGCAACGGCTAGGGGAAGCACAGAGCCATGCGGTTGAGGAGCGATCGCGGATCCAGCGAATGCTGGCAGGAGAGCCGGAACCCCAGCCCACCGGTGCCGGTAATCGGACGGTCGAGGCGACCGAGCCGATCGACGCACCCACCGACCACATCGAAACAACCCACCGGTCAACCGGTGCCTTGGAAATCACCGAAACCGTGACCTACCACGACGATGCCTCCTCCACCCATTCGGTAATCGGCGAACTCCCGCCCAACGCACCCCACGCCGACAACCAGCCACCCGACCGGTCCCGACCAGTCCTGGAAATCATCGAAACCGAGAGCTACCACGACTACGCCTCCTCGACCCATTCGACGGATCGCGCCGACCTTCCCGCCGACCCCCCCGGACCCCAGCCACCGCGGCTCGGCATCCGGTCGGCGGACCGGACCATCACCGATCTCGACCGGAAGCTCAGCACCCTCGAACAGCGAAGTCGCTCGCTGGCCGCCGCGGACGAGCGGGTGCAGCGAACCCATGAAGAAATTCATGACGCGAACTCTCGACTGGCCGGTCTCAATGACCGGCGCAACACGCTTCAGCGCGAGAAGGACGCGGCGGAAGCCAACCTCAGCGCGGCACAAACCCGCCTGGACCACTGGCGCACACAACTCGACGAACCCACGGTGACCGGCCCGGCCCGAGCGAGCGCCACCGAGGAGTTCACCCAGGCCGAACGTGATCTGAAGGCAGCGCAGCACAACATCGTTCGCGCCACAACCCACCTCGAGCTGACCGCGCAAGAGCAGAGCCGCGCGCACGGCAAGTTGGATGGCCCGGTGCGTGATCAGGACAAGGCCGTTGCCGCCACGGACAAGGCCGACCGCGCCGCCGAGGACGCCTTGGACGCGGCAACCAGAGCCCACGAGGCGCAACGCGCCGAACTCGATCGACTCACCGCGCGCCGCGACGTCAACGAGGCCGAGCTCCAGCAGGCGCAACGTGAGCACCGGACCGCCGAGGAAAACCTCGCCGCGCACAACCGGGAGTTGGCGCGGGCCGAGCAGGACTACCGTGACCTCGCCGCGCGTGAACGAGTGCACAAGCAACGCGAGGCTCGTGCCGCACAGCATGATTCGTCGGCGGAGGCAGAGCGCCAGAAGCTGTCCCGGCAGTCGACTCGCAATACCTTGGCTCGACGAGACACCGTCGACGACCAGACCCGGGCCGCGCACCTGCAGGAGCGCAATGAGCGCATCGCACGGCACGAGCGGGAAAGCGAAGACCTACGGCGACAGAACCGGGAAGACCAACCGGAGCAGCGGCGAGCCGAGCACCGCGCCCTCGGCACCAGGATCCGCGAGCTGGAGGGCCAGCAGGAGCGGCTTGCCGAGCGGGCCGCCGCCACCCGAACCCAGGTCGAGACCGCACAACAACGGCTCGACGCGGTCGACACGAACATCCGCCGGACGCACCGGCAACTCGCCGGCTTCGCCAGGCTGCACGAGCTCCAGGACCAGTTCGCCGCACAACGCGGCACTATCGCGGAAATGCGGGCCCTCCGCGAAGAGCAACTGCTGACCACCGGCATCACCCAGGCCAAGCTCGAGGCCGAGCTGGCGCAGATCGCCAAGGATGGTCAGACCGATCGAACCCAGATCGAACGGACACTGTCGGACGGCGGCTACTTCAGCGGCAAACCCAAGGGCCGTAAGCTCCCGCTGAACCACGACATGCCGGACCCGTTCAGCGCGCTGTTACCGCCCCCCGGCCCCGGATTCTGGCTGACAGGGGTGGCGTGAGCACCGACGAAACCCCGGATTTCGCCCTCTCATTGGCCACCGAGTACGGTGCGGCGGCGGTCACCGAGGTGACACCCGCCGCACCACCCGATGAACGCGACGCGGTCCGCCGCTACGCCGACGAGCTCGCCGCGGACATCACCGAGCTACTGGTACCGGCAGGCCCACCACGGTGGCAGCGGCTGTACCTCACCTGCTCGGCGACGGTCGCGGCGGTCACCGGTGACGCAGTATTCGTCACCGAGACAGGCGATTCCGTGGCGGTCGCAGTGCCGGCGACGGCGACGGAGCTGATCCAGCTGCTGCGCACGGTGACCGTCGCGCTGGCGGATCGGGCCTGGTGGCTTGTCGAGCTGCGCCGCGACCGTGGCGGCAGCACGGTCACCGAATTCGGCTACGGCGACCTACCGTTCCCGCCGAGCCTGCTGCAACCCGCCGCCGCCTACCGCGCCGATCTGGAACGCTTTCCGCGCGAACGACTTCCGGTGTGGCTTGCGGCCTACCTGGCCGTCGAGGACGGGCGGACACGACTCTCCGAGCTGCTGACCCGCGCTCACCTCGACAGCGAAACACCCGCGATACCAGTCGAATTCCTCGAGCCACGGCTGATGTGGGCGCGGTGGGCCATCGTGGCGGCTGCTGCGGTGGCGGCCGAAAGCGATTGGGGCCCAAGAGTTATCGGCTCCGCAGCCGCGTTCGAATCCACCGACGGCAGTGGCTCGACCCTGCATCTGCTGCCACGCGGGCGCGCCGTGCTCTCCGGCGGGGTATGGGACGCCCCGGAACTCGACGCCGCCTACAACGACGGTGCGCCGATGCCGGAATACTATGGCGGCCTGCCGGATTGGGTAGACGCTCCGGTCCTGAACCACCGGGCGGTCGCGGGCCTGCTGTCGTTCTGCTACTGGTGGGACGGCACCGGCTGGTATCGCGGGCAGTCCCCCGGGCCGGCCGGCATCGGTGCGGCGATCCCGGGAATGTGGACACCGGAAACGGTGACCGGCATCGTCTGCGCGGTACTCGGCGACGCGGCATCCCGATCGGCGGTCGCCGACCTGGTGGCGGCCGCCGAATCGGGTGCGGTCAGCCGCGATACGGTACGGGCGGCCTTCGGCGGCGCGGACCGCACCGCCGCGGCCGCCGGCTTCACCCAGCTCGCGCTGGCCGGTCTCACCCGTTGATCCGGTTCAGCTGAACTGGTCTTTCAAGGCATCGACGGCGGCGAGCATGTCGCCGACTTTCGGTGCCGCACCGTAGTCGACCATGACCGGGGCCATCAGCTCCTTCCGGCGCTGGACGACATCGGCAACCGCCCTGCCGGACGCCTCGGTCACCGCCTCGGCGATCTCGTCGTACTCCAGATCGCCGATGCTGGAGGCGAACTTGATGTCGATGGCGATGCCGTCGGCGTTCACCACGACGGTCACCCGCCGGCGCGCGGCCGTTCCGGTACCCATCAGCTGCGCGGCCTCGGCCTGCAGCCGACCGATAGCGGTCACCTGCTCGGTGAAATCATCGACAGCCCTGGCAAATTCGTCGTTCATCCGTGCCTCACTCATCGCGATCCAGTATTCGGTGGCCGGTGGCGGGCCGCTCGTTGCGCTCACTCGGCGGGGTGAGTGGCGCGGGCACCGCCTTTGGCATCCTCGTGCGGAGTTCGGCCAGTTCGCTGAACATGTCCTCCAGCCGGGGCATGGCCGACTGCCGCTCGTCGAGTGGAGCGCGCAATTCCGCTTCCTTGCGGGTGATCTTCGCCGCCGCGCGCTGGGCCGCCTGCAGGGTGGCGCGGGCGATCTGGCCGTAGCTGAGATCATCGACGGCGCCGGCGAACTTCGTCGCGATGATCGAGCCGGAAGCGTTGACCGTCACGGTGATTCGCCCGCGCTCCGCCGACGCCGATGCCGTGAGCTCGGCTCGGCTGCGCGCCAGTTCGGCCAGGTGCCCGAAGGTTTGCCCGAAGGCGTCCAGTAATCCGCTGACGTCCTCGGCCAGCCGTCGATTCTCGGGATTTATCATGACGCCGCCATTTCGGTCATGGCCTCCTGCAGGCCTTCGGTCTCCACCCGCAAACCCGCGTATCGCGCCAGGTACGCGATCACCTCGGCGCTGTCGCGCTGGTCGGCGTGCGCGGGCAGCAGCAGCACGAACTGCGCCGGATCCGGTTCCTCGTCGCCGACCAGTGCCACCATCCGGCCATCGCGCAGCCGCAGCACCAGCATCGGCGGCTCGTCGGCGACGACGTCACCGAACGGCGCCTTCACCGCCCATTCCAGATCGTCGATGGGGATGTCGACCCAGCCGATCGGCACGCTCGACCCCATCGAGGGCCACGTCGCCGGGTCCACCGATACCAGCGCCGGCTCCGGCCACGGCCGCAACCGGTCCAGCTCGGTCACCACCCTGGCGAAGAAGTCGAGGATCTGCGCCGTGTCGAAGCCACCGGCCAGCTCGCGGACCTCGTCGGGCAGCGTGCCCGCCGCGACCGATGCCACCAGCGCCGGATAGAACTCCGAAACCGTTGCCGCGTAACTGATTCGATCGATCAGGTCCTGCGCCGCGTCCGCGACGATCTCGGCGCCGGACAGGTCGTCGAGGTAGGCCATGGACGCGCACAGCTGGGTCACCAGCGGCGGCTCGCCGAACTCGTCGTCGGCCTCGCCCGCCGCGCCGGCGCGTTGTGGCGTCACGGCCTGCTCAGTCCTCGGTCCGGCACGCAGCTCGAGGGCGAAGGCGACGTCCGCCGACCGTGCTCCCGACACGGGATAGGCGTCACCGGTGTCGGGACGATAGCGCAGATACAGTTCGGCCTCATTGCCGCTGAGGCCCGGCCGCTCCGCATCGCCCTCGACGCCCTCGACGAAACCGACCTCCCACGCCAGGATCGCCGCGATCTGATCGGCCGAGAGCAGGCCCTCCGGCATCGGCCCGTCGGCCGAGGCGAAACCGGGTTCGACCGCGGCTATGTTCACCAACGTCACCTCGAGCGCGTTCGCGGCGACCCCGTACCGTCCGCTCGCGTCGACCGAGTCAGGTTCGACGATCACGCAGGCGCCGCCGACCGCGACGATCGCCGCCCCGTCCGTACGCCTGCTCACTATCCGCGGCATCAGTCCTCATCTCTCACTGGGGAATACATCAAACCGATCCGGCGTACCGGGCGGCCGACGGCGCTCGTTCGGGTTCTCGTCATGGTGAACATCTGGTGAACGCGGCGGCTGCGGCTCGCTGGGCGCCCGCCCGCGGTAGCGTCCAGCGGAATCACGGCCGGGCATCTATCGGGCGGTTCCGTCGCCGCGCACGGTGTCGCGGGCGATCAAGGCCGACTGCCGATCGAGCATGGGGCCCGGCGGCAGCTGGCTGAGCAGCTGCCACGGCACGAGTTTCGGTTCGGACAGGCCGAGCATGGCGGCGGTGGCCGCGTCGGGGATGCCGAATCGGATCCCGGTGTCGGTCACATAGAACAGGCCGTCGCGTCGGGTGCTGTCCGGTTCGATCCCCGTTACCTGCACGAATTCGCCACTGGCAGGCGGGATGTAGCTGGCGTCGGCGTGGCCGTCGAGACCGCCGCCGACCAGCGTCAGCGCACGCGCGTCCACCGGCAGCGGCAGTTGTTTACCGGCGAGCAGCTGCAACCGCGCGGTCGGGTCGGCTTTGCCGCGCGACCAGGTTGCGCACGCGATCGGCTGGTCGTCGGCGGACACGATGGTGGGGCGTTCCGCGGGGAACTGGTCCACCGGCAACGTGTCGAGCACCGGCACGCCGCTGATCGCGTCCGGCGAGACGAGCGGAATCGCCGCCATGCCCATCGAATTCGCGGTACGCAATACCTCCGCGGTGAACGCGGACACCTTCTGTACACCGTCGGACAGCACCACGTAGAGCGTGGTGTCGTGCGAGTTGTCGACCCGAATCACCGACCCCACAACGAGTTTGTCCAGCCGGGCCGGGCCGGGGGCGCCCGCGTTCGCGATCCCCGGCACCGTGAGTTCGGGCGCGGCGACGGTAGCGTTCAGCAGTCCGGTCCCCATCGGGCGCGGACGCAGCCCACGCACCCGCAGTGCGGACACGATCGCGGGGTTGTTCATGTCGACGCGAGCATGTTTGCCGTTGTAGATCAGGTAGGTCGCGTCACCCAGCGTCGCCAGCAGCGCCTGGTCGTCGGCGACCGCGCGCACCTGCGCACTCACCCGAGGCGTGCCGTCCAGCAGGGTGGTCTTGACGCCGGAGGTCGTGTCATCGCACAACGTCCATTCCGAACGGTCGGCCGTGTCCGGGCCGAGCAGCGCCGCCGGGGCGCCGGGGATACCGAGCAGCGGACCACGCGACAGCGAGTTGAGCTTGGCATCCTTTATCTGCGTTGGTGCTTCGGCACTACCGGTGACCAGTCGTGCCGAGGCCAGATTGAGCACCGGGTGCAGCGTCGTCTTGTCCATCACCACATACAGCGCACCGCTGACCGAGCCCATGACGATCTTCGACTCACCGATCTTGGTGTCCGGCTTCAGATACGACATGACCATGCAGCCACCGGTGAACAGCACGGCGAGCACCAGCCCGGTGATCAACGACCGGAATTGAATGCGCATCGGATCGTGCAACATGCGGACGTCGCGGCGCACCAGCGCGTGTTCGAAACGCTGCAGCAGGAATCGATAACCATTGACCTGCGCTCGGGTAGTCAACTGTGCCGGCATTACATCTCCTCCACCATGCCCGCGAACACGCGAATTCGAAGGGCTCGTGAGATGCTACCGCAATGAGTGAAGTGTCCGGCCTGCCGATCAACAGAAATCCGTTATCCCCAGGTATTCCCGCGTTGCGTTCCGGGCCCCGCGGACTTTTCGATCTGCTACCGCTTTCGGTGGTGCTGCCCGCGGCCGCCGCCGGTGCCGCCGCCGGAACTACCGCGGTCGCGTTGCACGCAGAACTCTGGGTGTCACTTGCCATCGGTTTCGGAATTGCACTGCTCGGCACGATCAAAATTAAACAGACAAATATTTGGCAAACTCTGGGAATGCGAATCGCCCTCCGGTGGCGCAATCGGCGCGGCTCTGCTATTCAGCCGGCCGCGGCCGCCTTCGACGTGCCGGTCCCGGAGTCCGGTGGCGTCCACTGCGGAATGCGCTGGGACGGCCGCTACATGATCACCATGCTCGAGGTGGGCCAGGCCACCGTCGCACCGACGCTGCTCGGCCCGGCGCAGATCCGCACCGACGACGCGGTGCCGCTGACCGAGGCGGCCCGCTGCCTGTCCCAGTTCGACATCCGGCTCGCCGCCATCGACGTCGTCACCCAGGGCGTGCGCACCCAGGGCGATCAGGAGGTGGTGCGGATCTACGAGCAGCTGCTCGGGCCGCTGCCCGCCTCGGCGGCCCGCACCGTCCGGCTCGCGCTGCGCTTCGATCCGCTCGACAACACCGAGGCCATCGACAATCGCGGCGGCGGTGACGAGGGCACCATCCGCACGGCGCTGGTCGCGACCCGCCGAGTAGTCAGCCGCCTGGCCACCGACGGCGTCCGGGTGCGCATGCTGACCGCCGCCGAGCTGACCGCCGCGGACGCGGACGCGCTGTACGACACCGCGCCGCAGGACTGGACCGAGCAGTGGCACACGGTGCGCAACGATGCCGTCGAGATGTCGGGCTACACCGTCCGATCAGGACGGCTGACTTCCGAACTGCTGGCCGGAATCTGGGCGGTACCCGGGCTGTCGACCCTGGTACGACTGCGATTGACACCGGTCGCCCGATCGGCCGCACCCGGCCGCACCGCCGACGAGGTGGCGGTGACCGCGCTGGTGCGGCACGACACGAACGCTACGGCGCAGGGCGATCGGCCGGAGATGCCTGCCGAGCTGGGGCTACGGCGGCTGACCGGACGACAGCGCCGAATCCTGTTGGACGGCGGGCACATCGACCCGGCCACCGCGTCCAGCGGTCCGCCCGCGGCGCTGGCTCGACTCGCCGTCCCGGCCGCCGGATCCGGCCAGGTGATCGGTGCGACCAGCGACGGATTCGGCGTCGCGGTGCCCTTGTTCGGCCCCGCGGTACGGCGCGTGGAGATCGTCGGGCAGCTGCGCCTGACCCAGCTGATGGTGCTGCGCGCGATCGCGGTGGGCGCCAAGGTGATCGTGCACAGCACCCGGCCGGACGCCTGGTCACACCTGGCGGCCGAGGTCGGCGAGCCGACGGCGCTGTCGGTGTCCTCGCCCGGTGGCGGCGCCCAGCATGCCGCGGCCGCCACGATGATCGTCTACGACGGGGTCGGCTCGGCCGGGCAGGTCGCGGAGGCGACCGTGGTGCATGTCCGAGCGCCGGGCGAGGTGTCCGCGGCCGTGCCGGGGGCCGATGTCGTGCTCGTCGAATCCGCGACCGATCCGCACGAGGTGACCATCCGCACCGCGCGTGGCGTGCTCACGGTGCGGGCGGTGACGATTCCGGAGGAGTCGCGCTACCTCGATGCCGCGCCGGACTCGGTGCCACAACCGGCCTGACACCGAAACGCGGGCCCGGCACCCTCGGGGGTACCGGGCCCGCGTCGCGGATAGGCGAGCTACTCGAAGGTGGCGGCTACCTTGCCGTCGGTGGTGAAGGCATGGTCGGAGGCGGCCTGCACGCCGTCGATCGCGTGCTTCAGCACGGTCTCGGTGAGCTGGGTCAGGTCGTCCATCAGCGTCTTGTGCTTGGCGTCGAAGCTGACGTTGCCCTGGCCCTGCCAGTTCGCGTCCAGCACCTTGCGCTGCTCCTCGGCATCGTTGTGCTGGCCCTGCAATTGCTGCTGGTAGGTGCGCAGGTCGGCGACCAGTGCGGACATCGCACCGGCGTTGTACACCATGGGGGAATCGGTCATCAGAATGCCTTTCTTATCGAGTACGAACGGGGGCGCGGTGCATCAGGTGAATTTGGTGCCGAGGCTGGTGAAGCTTTCCGCGTTGTCGTATTCGGTGTTGGCGATGACCTTCTGGCCCTGATCCAGGGCATCCGACACCGCGTTCAGGTCACCGTTCAACTTGATGATCTGGGCGTGCAGATCGTCGGCGAATTTACAGAAAGCCACATACGCCTGACCCTGCCAACCGGACTTCGCGCCTTGTACGGTGCCGTCGAGATTCCCGGCGATCTTCCGGATCGCGGGAATCACCGCCGCGTAATTGCTCTGCGCGGTTTTGAACGCCTGGGGATCAATACTGGTTGTTGGTGCTCCGGACATGGAAAGCCTCCTGAGTGAATAAGGGGGTTGCAGATGAATAATTCTTGAACAGGCCGGGATCACATGTCGCCGACGGCCGTTCCGATCTATTGATTAGGGCATCCACCTGCCTTCCGGCAGCGACTCGATTTGCGCGGCGATCACGTGTGCCAACCGGCGATCGCTGCCAGGGGCGAAGGTGGTCCAAGCCTGTCCGTCCGCTGCGACACTGCCGCCGCCGATGACGCGCCCGTCCGCCGTGTCGTAGACCGCGGCGGTGGCGGCGGACCGGACGGCGCTGCCGTCCCGGTAGCTGTAGCAGACCAGCTCGGCAACCGAATGACAGTGCCGCAGCACCATTCCGAGGGTGATCGCCGCCGCCTCCGGCATGCCGAGGCCGTAGGCGACCGCCGCATAATCCGAACCGGCGTCGTCGAATCGCTGGCGCAGTTCGGCGGTCGGGGCGCTCAATGTCGCGATGTCGGCGGGCTGGCACCGGCCGAGCGTGGCGAGCAGCGGGGCGGCCAGCGCGACGGGATCCTCGTCGCCCCACACCGTGCGCACCTCCAGCTCGTCGCCGGTACGGACCGCGACCGCGTGGTCGAGGCCGCGGCGCGCCAGGCAGAGCCGAATCAGCTTGCCGTCGCGACGGATTCGCATGATCAGCGCGCGATCCGGGCGCGCGAGGGTGCGCAGCGCGGCGGTCAGCTCATCGTCGAGCACGTCGCCGCCGGCGTCGAGCACACCACGATCGAGCAGCTCGGCGACCGTGCCCGCCCTGGCCGCGTCGAGCCGGTCGTGGTCGCGATGGCTCGGGTGCAGCGCGAGCACGGTCGGGAAGGTCTGCACGCCGAGTGCGTCGGCGACGGCCAGGAAGCCGTCGCTGGTCAGTGTCGTCATCCGTGCCTCGCCGCCGAACGGGAACAAGCGGTACCCATCAGTCCTCCGCAGTGACCGTCGGCACCGGACGGTGGTCGACCGTTCTGCCCAATACCGCTGGCGCGGTGGCGAATCCGGCCTCGACCAGAATCGAGTCACCGAGGTCGTCGGCCTCGGCGGCCACCGCACGAGACACCGGCGCCTGGGCCTGGGTTCGACTGTCCGCGACCGGCGGCAGGATCGGCGGCGCGGCCGCCATGGGCTGGGTGGCGAGCTGCACGGTCGCCGGGGTCGGCGCCGATGCCATCGTCACGGCGGGCGACAGCACCGGGGGCAGCAGCATCGGCTCGGACCCGACCGGCACGGTCGGCACCGGGGTGAGGTCCAGCGCGGACAGATCCAGGCCCTGCGGCATCTGCAGCGCGGGCTGCGTCACCGAGGTGCTCGCCGCGGGATCCTGCGACGGCGTAGCGGCGGTGGGCGACTCTTCCTCGGCGAGCAGCGCGGCACCGTCGGAGACCGCGGGTGCCGGATCCGGCTGCCACGGCGTCGCCAGCTGCTCGCTCGCCGCCTCGTACGTGCGCATCACCTGGGCGGCTTGTTCGCGCAGCGCGTCGAGCTGCTGCTCGGCCGAGTCCAGCACCCCGGCCAGCGGTCCGCCGAGCAGGCTGCCCTTGATCAGATCCTCGGCCGTGTGCAGCGCCTGCGACACCTCGGCGACGTGCGGCATGGTGAGCTGCGCGATCTCGTAGGCGGCCGCCTGCTGCGCACCGGTCGCCGCGTTGCTCCGAGCGGCCGCGGCGCTCGCGTCCAGCCAGGCACCGAGCTGGGCCAGCTGGGCCAGCGCGTCCTGGCTGGAGTGCGAGCCCCAGGCGTTGCCGACGACGGACAGGATGCTGTGGTATTCCATCGCCGCGTCGCTGAGCCGCGCGGACAGCGCGGTGTAGGCGAAGCCCGCCTCGGCCATCGGGACGACGCCCGGCCCCGTGGTCAGCTCGTGCGCGAGCTGCTCGGCCGGGACGGCATCCCACACCGTGCCGGTGAATCCGTGCTGGGCCGGTTCGGCCATCGCGTCCATCCTTGTCTCGGTGCGTACGCGCACCCGTGGTGCGTCAGAGGTGGAACAACTGGGCGTTGCTGCTCTCGGCGCCCTCGGCCAGATCCGCGTGCGAGCGCAGGTTCGCGGCGATCTTGCGCAGTTCGCGCACCCCGCTCAGATACGACTCCCGGAACGATCCGCCGACCTCGCTGAAGGTCTGAGCTGTCCGGATCGACACGGGATCCAGACCGGCGGCGGCCGGGCGCAGCGTGGCGTAGGAATCCTGCATACCGCCCTCGAGACCATCGGCCAGGCTGTCGAGCCGGCCGGCCGCCAGCCGGGCCAGTTCATGATCTATCGCGACGTGACTCATGGTGTGCTCCTTACGGGTTGAACGGGGTGTCGGGGCCGCTGGTCATGTGGTCACCGATGACCGGTGTGGTGGTGTCGGCGGGCTCCCCGCCCACCAGTTCGTCGCCGTGACGGGCGGTGACCAGCGCCGCGTCGGTGCCGTTGGCGGCGCCCGCCCGGTTGGCGCCGAGCAGCGCCCCGGTGGCGGGCAGGATCGGTGGCATCGCCTCTTCGGTCATCGTCACCGCTGCTCCCGGCACCACCGATGCCGTGGTCACCGCGGGCACCGGCGTCGCGAACGCGATCTGCGACTGCCATTGACCGAGCGGCGCGGACGCGAGACTGGTTGCGCCACCGACGATTCCGACGGCTTGGAGCGCGGCTCCCCGCGATTCGGTGCCGGGGGTCGGTCCGGCCGGCGTGCGCAGCACCGGTCCGCTCGGGACCGGGCTCGGTTCGTGACCGAGCTGGCGCGCGGTGGAAAGCAGCGGCTGCACTACCTGTTGTAGCTGCGAAATCAGTTGCGTCAGTTGCGATTCGATCGACTTGTTCGGCGCGGTCGCAGCCGCCGCGGTGGCCGGTTTCGCGGTCTTGACGTGCGTGCCCACCCTCGGCGCCAGCTTCGCCGGAACCCCTTTAGCCGACGAGGTCGCGGAATTCAGGCTCGCGCGGCTCAGGTGGTGCGTCGGCACCTTCTGCCCGGTGGCGCTCATGTGCCCCGAGTGCGCGATCAGGTGCGCCTTGGTGGTGGCGGTGATCGCGAGCGCCTCGGTGGCGGCCTCCAGCGCGGAGGCCAGCAGCGCCACCTGCCCCGCCGGGGTGGCCAGCGTGACACCGAGCGCGGCGGTGGTGAGCGCGAATCGCGCTGCCACCGCGCCCATCTGGGCGTATCCGGTGGCCACGGTGCCGGCGGCCGCGCCCATCGACAGGTGCATCTGCCCGGCCTGCTGGGTCAGCGCGCCCGAGGTGAGCTGCGCGGTGGCCGCCGAGGTGGCGGCAGAGCGCGGGCCCGCACCCTCCAGCGATTGCAGCAGCTGGATACCCTGCGAGGCCCACTGCATCGCCGTCTGGACGGCCTGAATCACGTTGGTCAGCAAGGTCTGCGGATTGACCGCCCCGCTGCCGCCGAGATTGCCGTCGCCGAAACCACTGAACAGATCGGTGATCGGCTTGGCGAGGGCGGCCACGTCCAGCGGCGGCAACACCGGCAGGCCCGGCAACGGCGCGAGCGCGGGCAGTTGCGGAAACGCGGGCAGTCCGAGTCCGGCCAGCACCTGCTCGACCGGCTGGCCGAGCATCGGCCCGACCGGAGTGTTGCGCAGGGCGTCGAGGACCGTGGGATGCAAAGGGTCCGTTGCTGTTTCGGTGGTAGCCATCACTCGGTGACCGACGGGACGACGAAGGTGTCGGCGCTGTGCTGGTCGGCCTGCTCGTAGGCCGCGGCCGCGGTGTGCGAGTTCGCCGCGGTGGTACTGAAGATCTCGGCCAGTTCCGTCACCGAGCCGAGGTGGTTGGCCTGGGCGTAGGCGAAACTGGCGAGGAACTCCTGGCCGATCAACCCGAACACGGGCACTACGGCCGCCACCCCGGCGGCCTGATCGGCGGCCCCTACGAGTGCGACCGTCGCTGCCATGGCCGCAGAAATGTCGCCGTAGTGTCGGAAGGTCTCCGGCTGCACATGGAGGACGTTCATCGCGGTAGCTCCTAGGGCTGTTATTACGAACTCGATACCTACACGGTTCCCGGTGAAATCTATTGAGCCGCTGACGATCGGCAAGTTCTGCGCGGATGCCGCGCCTACTGTTCACCTGGCTGTCGATTGCCCTGATCAGCGGGCGGAGCAGGCTCGATTGTGCTGTCCTGCGCAGTTGCGCCGAGGGCGATTCAGGTGCCCACCGCCGAAACCGGCTGGGCCGCGCGAGCACCGATGCTATTCGTTCACCTGGCCGTTGAAATCTTCGATCAGCGTGGCGCGCAGGCCGAGCGCCCGCTGCGCGGCCGCCCCGGCGGTGGCCACCACGGCGCGCTCGAACTCGGCCGGCGAGAGCTGCGAAACCGCCTCGGAGACACGGAGATCCAGTAATCTCGCGGCACCGTCGACAGTAATGGTGATCGCCCCGCTGTCGTGCGTGTGGGCGACCCGCACGGCAGCCAGCTCATCGGACAGTTGTTGCATCCGAGTCAGCCGCGCCCTGGCGGCGGCCTCGAGCGCGGCGAAGTCGGTCACCACTGGTCCCCATCCTGCTCCAGCCAGCTGCGTGGCTCGTAACTACGTTCGGCCTCGTCGACCAGTTCCGAGCGTTCCACCGCCGCCGGTGTCGGCAGGCCGAGCAAGTTCATCGTCCGTTCATCGAATCCGAGTTCGGCCAGATAGGTTCGGCGGCTCAGGCCCGCGCGATCGGCCGCCAGCCGGCACAACCGCAGCACATCGTCGCCGAGATCGTTCGGATCGCGGCGCAACTGGGCCTGGGTGACCCGCACCGACAGCGGAATTCCGGAATCGGTTGCGGTCACTACGATCTCGCCGCCGCGCAGCGAGGCCTCGCCCACCGAATAGGCGGCGAACTCCGAGTCTTTCTCGGCCACTTCAGGATCGAGGTCCCCGCTCGACGATTCGGCCGAATGGTCCGCGGCCCCGGTGTCTTCATCGCACCGGTCCGTGCCGTCGTCATCGGCGCCTTCGAAAACACCGGTCTCGTGCACGATCCCGAACCGCTCAGACACAGCGCTCATCCTCCAAAGTTTGCGACACCTTCGTGATGTCGGCGGTGATCATCGCCGCCAGCCGCCGGGCATCCACCGCCGTGGCGACCGGAGCGCCGGACTCGGCGATGGCGTAGCGGCCGTCACCGACCAGATCGCGCCAGGAAATACGGTGCGCGGTAACCCCTCTGGGGCCGAAGATCGAACTGCCCAAGCTGGTTTCGATCAGCCCGTCGCGTTCGACCGGATGCTCCAGCCAGGCCGCGCTGCGGCGTTCGGCATCCAGATCGCTGTCGTACACCAGCGACCGACCGTACTGATGATCGGTGTCGTCGTCCGGTACGAACACCAGCGGGATGTCCGGTAGCCGCCCCGCGCCGCAGGCCGGAAGGGCCGCCGCCAGCCGCCGCGCCAGCCCCTCCGCCGCCATCAGGGAGATCATGAATCCAGAACTGTGCCAGCGGGTTTCGCCGGGCAGCTGACGGATCAGGGTGGCCATCGAGCCCTGCTGCGCGCCCAGCATCCGTATCGCGGCGCACGGATCGTCCGGGTTCCGCGGATCGAAGGCGTACACCCCCACCTGGATGTCGGCACGCGCCACCCGGTCGAGCGCACCGTGCAGCACCCCGTCTTCCTTGGCACACAGGCTGTTACGAGCATCGGCGGCCAATTGCTCCCACTCGGCGCCGTCGGCGCCGCGAGACAGCGCGAACAACGGCAGCGGTAGCCGATCGGTGAACAGCCGGTGCCACAATACGATCAGCTCGACATCGGTGACCTGCCAGGTGCGGATCACCGCTCCAGCACCGGCCGGACACCGCGGCCGGGCGTGCCGAGCGCCTCGTCGAGATGCTCGGTGGAGTTCAGCAGTTCTGAACGCTTCTTCTGCTTCTCCTCGTCCCGGCGCGCGCCGGGAGCACCGCCGATCGGAAAGCCGGGCTCGCGGCCACCGACCGGACCGGACCGGCCGAGCGGGACCTCCTTCGGCGCAATGCTCGCGCGCGGAAACAGTTTCGACTCCCGCGCGAGCAATTCCTCCGCCGTCAGCAAACCCTTGCCGACGACGCTCTTGCCGCCGATCCCACCGAGTGGGCCACGTCCGCCGCCCGTTCCGATCGACGAATTCAACCCCAGCGGCGGACGGCCCGGCGAGGTGACCGACAGCGCGCCGGGCTTGTTGGTCGTCGATGGCAGCACACCGGTCGGCAGGTGCTCGGTCGGCGCCGGTTTGCCGGGGTTGTTACCGCCCGGCTGACTGCCACCGGGGTTACTACCACCTGGATTGCTGCCCCCGGGTTCGTTGCCACCCGGTTCGCTACCGCCCGGCTCCGTGCCGCCCGGATGGCTACCGCCCGGTTTGTTGCCACCGGGTTCATTGCCGCCCGGCTCGCTACCACCCGGATCACCCTCACCCGGATTGTCACCGTCCGATCCCGGTTCGCCGTTGGTGTCCGGTTCGTGTGCCGGTGGGCCCTGCTCCCCTTCGGGGTCGGGGCTGTCGAGCGGGGGCACCTCGGCCACCTGGTTGGGCTGCGGCAGCGCCACGATGGTGCTGGCCGTGGTCGGGAAATTGGTGGTGTAGTAGGTCTGGAAATTGGCCTGGTAGTGGAACAGTTGAATTTGGAGTCGATACTGTTCGGCCGCATTGGGCGACGACGGCAGGTCGGGGGTCGGCGGTGTGGCGTTCTGCTTGGTCTGCTGCAGCCAGCCCGAGGTGTTCAGCATGTTGTCACCGAGCAGGTTCATGTCGCCGGTCAATTGGAGCGACGCGCCGACATACTGGCCGGTGGCCTCCGTCGCGGACTGTGCTCCCGCACCCTGCCAATCGACCCCCGCCGAATAGATATTGGATCGCAGGGTGGTGAACCCGGTGTCCAGGGTCTTGGACAACCAGTACCAGACCCCGGCGGCGTCGGCGACGGCCTGTGGATTGATCGAGTTGCCGATGGTGTACAGCTGCGACCAGCTGAACTGAGATCCCTGCTCGGGAACGGCGTCCAACGGGTCGTATGTGGTGGACTGAGAACTGTTCTTGCGCGGATGCTTTGGTATCGCCCCAGGCTTCGGCGATCCGCTCGGCGGCCTTCCCGGCTGGTTGCTCTGGAAGGTCACGGTGTTGTCGTGCTCGGTCGTTTGATAGTTCTTGGCCGCCGCGACGAACGTGTTGCCCATGTCGGTGAGGATGGTGCGGTGCCGGTCCATCCGTTCGGTCAGTTCGGTCCCGATCTTCTGGTTGTACCTGTTGTACAGTGCCGTACCCGAATTGGTGCTCGCGATGGGCGGACTCGCCCGCATGAAGTTCGAAACAATCCAAGTATGCACGCCGACAATCACATTGAGCATTTCCTCGACGTGCTTGGCGCACTTCTCGGCTGTCCCCGGCTGCAGCGACAGATGCCCATTGGCGGCCTCGCCCGGCAAACCCGCCCACTTCGTGTTGTCTGAGATATCCGGATCAAGTGCCATGTCCACCACTCCAAGGTGCTGATGTATGAATTACATTGCGCGTCAGCGCAATTGGTCTCGAAGCTGCTCGACACCGGTCAGTATCGCCGCCGGGCCAGGGAATCCGGTGCGGTCGGCGGCGATCGGCGCGAACAGCGCCGTGGCCATCCGCGCCACCGCGGACACCGCCTGGCGTGCTGCCTCGGCGATGGCCTCCGCGATCTCGTCATAGTCGAGATCGCCTATGCCAGTGGAGAATTTGAGATCGATCAGGATGCAGTCGGCGTTCACCGCGGCGCTGACGCGGCGTCCTTCGGCGGTGCCGGTCGCGACGAGCTTCGCGCGAAGATCCTGCAACCGGATGATCTCGGCGGCCTGGTCCGCGACGGCTGAAATACCGGAAACCGCGGCCGAATCGGCCGTGTCACCGGCACCGTGCGGCACCGGCGTCGGACCGTCACGCTCGATATCGAACAGGTCGGTCGCCACCCGATCACCCGGCGGCGTCAGCAGGGCGGGCGGCGGCTGCGGGATCCCGTCCTGCCGCGGCATCCAGACCACCAGATCCGACAGCTGCGGCAGCCGCGCCTGCGCCGCGTGCAGGGGCGCCATGATCGCGTCGGACCGGCGCTTGACCTGCGCCGCCGCCTGCTGCGCCGCCGCGACGACGGCCCGGGCGAGCTGCTTGTAGTCCAGATCATCGACATCGTCGGCGAAGCTGACCTCGGTGACGGCGCCGGAGGCGTCGACCACCACGAGGACCCGCCCGCGCTCGGTCTCGGCCGACGCCGTCAACGCCTGCAGCCGCTGCCGCGCACCCGCCATTCCGGCGATCAGCTGCCCGACATCGTCGAGCACCTGCGCCACGTCGGACTTCAGCCGATCACTGGACCTGGTCACCGCTGCTCACCACTTCCTTTCCGCCGCACCGACTTACGCTGCTCACCAGGCGTCGTCGTAGACACTTTCCCGGTCGACCCCGCGACCGGATTCGTCCTGGCCGACCAGCAACAGTTCGCCACACTGCCGGTCGATCAGCGCGCGCAGACCCTCGGTATCGGTCGCGACCGCGGCCGGCGTCGGATTCAGGTCGATGACGTAGCCGCCGTCACCGACGTGCTCCTCCCAGAAGATCTGCTTGGTGACCTTGCCGCTCGGCCCGAACTTGGAGTGGCCCTGCGTCATCACGATGCGGCCGACGGTGCCTTTCGGCGCCGCCTGCCACTGCCTGCAGTGGCTGTCGACTGTGTGATCGTCGTCGTAGACCGAGCTGCGGCCGTGCCAATGGTCGACCGTCTCCTCTTGGTGCTGCCCTAGCAACTCGACCCGTGGCAGCGAGCCCGCCGCCATCGGCGGCAACTTGTCGACTATCAGGCGGGTCAGCGCGGTGGCATCGCACACGGTGATCTCGATGTCGTCGTGACTGTCCACGGTGTGGGTGTTACGTCCATGGATGAGCAGCGCGCGATCGCCGAACCGCTTGCCTGCCAGCACCATCCGACCCGCGAGATCCGCAGGCGCGCCACGGTTGTAGACGTGCACCGCCATCCGGAGTTCCGCATCGAGCGACTGCACCAGTGCCGCAGCGAGTTCGGGTTCCCACCTGCCCTGCAGTTCGCCCCAGACCCGGGCCTTGCGGAACTGGAAGTCGTAGTAGCCGCGAATGTCGGAGTAATAGTTCATCGGCCAGTTCTGCTGACGACCGACGAGCCGCTCCCGCAGCACCAGATACTCCAGGCCGGTCAACCGCCAGGTGCGTGCCATTACTGCTGTCCTTTCACTTCGACACCGGCGGGCCTGCCCGCCTCGGCACCGGCAACCGGCTGCCCATCGGTCGTCGTGACCGTGAAATCGGTGAAGACCGCAGGCTCCGGCGCGATGGCCCGGCCGGGCCCGGTGGGCAGCGGGTCCACCGCGAAGACCCCGGGGAGTAGCGAACGAGACTCGACGTGCGGGCCGGTGGGACCGGGTGGGAGGAACCGATCCCGCACATCTTCCAGCCCCGCCGCGATACGGTCGGCAGCTTCTTTCGTGGCCTGCTGCACGGTCATCGCACCGTCCTGGACTGCCTTGGCCAGTGCCTGCAGGCCCGGCCCGAGCTGGGCGGCGAGCTGGGCGCCCAGCTGTTGCAACATCGGGATGCCCGACGAGATGAGCTGCAGCACTTCGGAAAAGAGACTGAGCAGATCCGCGCCGGACATGCCACTACCGCCGCTGGCTCCGCTGCCGAACGGGCCGGACTGCCCGGGTCCGGTGGCTCCCGAGGGGCCGGTGCCCGGTGCGCCGGAGTGGCCGGAGCCGCCATGCTGACCACTGGCACCGGAATGTCCACTGCCGCTGTTGGATCCGCCACCGCTGCT
This sequence comes from Nocardia sp. NPDC046473, assembly GCF_040645995.1. Classification (NCBI taxonomy): domain Bacteria; kingdom Bacillati; phylum Actinomycetota; class Actinomycetes; order Mycobacteriales; family Nocardiaceae; genus Nocardia; species Nocardia sp. NPDC046473. The sequence continues at coordinate 81,111 of NZ_JBEYZJ010000014.1, read as the reverse complement.
ACCACCGCTGCCGCTACCGGATCCGCTACCGCTGCCACCACCGCTGCCGCTACCGCCGCCGCTGCCGCCACCGCTGCCTTTGCTGCTGCCACCGCCGCTGCCGCCGGTTGCGCCGCCGCCGGAGCCGCCGTTGTCGTTGCCGCCACCTCCGGTTCCGCCGCCGCCGGAGCCGCCGCCCGTGCCGCCTCCGGTTCCGCCTCCACCGGAGCCGCCGTTGGCGCCGGCCAGGGTGTTGACGTCGGGGAAAAGCGGGATCATCTTGGCGAGGATGGTCATATCGTCTTTATAGGTTTTGCCGCCGGACCCGTCCCAAAAAGCTCGGGGACCTGCCAAATCCTTGACGCTACCGTCGAGTTTCCATTGCCACTGGTTATTGGTGGTGTTGAATTCGACGCTGCTGGACAGGTTGTTGTTCTTGCCGCTGCCCGCGTACCAGTAGCTGCCGCCGCCCGAGTGCGGAATGTTCGCCCAGACGTAGTAGTGGAGTTGCCTGGTGTGGGCGATGATGTCGGCCATGTCGACCATGGCGGTGTGCAGCGTCGCGCACGCGGTGATGTAGGTAGTGATGAAACCCGACGCGGTGTCGGCGCCCTCACCCTGCCAGTTCGAGAATTTGGGTCGGACGACACTGACGAATTTCGTGTAACAACCACTCCATTGGTCGGCCAGCCATTGCCAATCAGTGGACAGGGTCTGTGTCGGACCGCCGATGGCCTCGACGATGGCGGCGATGTTGGCGAAATCGGGCTCGATGAGGCTCGCGCTGTTCTCGATCGCCCCGCCGATCAGGCCTGGCGCGCTGGGATCGCCGGAAACCCCGGAACCCGCCCCCGTGGGAAACGAGGGGCCGGTCGCCCAGTTACCGTAATTGACCGGTGCCGTGAACGCGGGCGGCGTGATCGCTATCGAGGTCGCCGTCGTAGGCGGGGTAAACATTTTCGCGCTGGTCAGCTCATTTTGCGCGTAGGCCTTGGCCGCGGCCGTGAACGTGTAACCCATGTCGGTGACAACCGCCTGGTGATTCTGCAGCATGGGGACGATCGCATTCGCCTTTTCGCCGAATGTGCTGAACAGCAGCTGCATGCTCCACCAGTTCGTCGACCTGGAGTGCGCGCCATCGGAGGTTTTGAATTCTCTGGTGAACAGGGTCGGGTCCATCGTCTGGAAACTGCCGATGGCCTTGACCAGATTCATGATCGTCTGGATCATGTCCTCACAGGATTTGCTGATCGCGGTCAGATCGGCACTATTCACATTCAGGAGCTTGAGCCGACCACCGTCGGCACTTTTCTTCAGGCCGGACCAGTCGGTCTTGTCATTTCCCGTCGCTCCCGACGTCATCGCACTCCTAGCCATCTACCCCAAATTGCGTCGCGCCATGTTTCTAGCACTCGGGGTCGTAACTCGACATTCGAGCAGATCCACCGACCGATCCGTACACCGACTGTTCACCGAGCCGGACGAACGAACGGGGACGGACCGGCAGCGTGCTCGGCCGAGTTCCTCCGCCGGTGCCGACGATCGCAACCAGGGCAGATGCCCGCGAACGGCCGCGGGAAAGCCGCTGCGAGCGCGCCAGTTCGGGTATCGCGACGCCGCGGGGCCACGGTTAACGACGGATGTCCACTTGGTGCTTCGGATATTCCGAGGTCGAAAGCCACAACGCACCATGGTTAAGTACCTGGGCAGCGGCGGGTGATGGCTAGGAGTGCGATGGCGTCGGGAGCGACGGGTAATGACAAGACCGATTGGTCGGGCTTGCGTAACAGTGCCGCCGGCGGTCGACTCAAGCTCCTGAACGTGAATAGTGCCGCGCTGGGCGCGATCAGTAGATCCTGTGGCGACATGATCCAGACGATCATGGGTTTGGCCGATGCCGTCGGTACTTTTCAAACGATAGATCCGAACCTGTTCACCGCCAAATACATCTCCGGTAATCAGGAGCGGTCGACGACCTGGTTGAGTATGCAACTGCTGTGCGATGCGTTCGCGGGCAAGGCGAAAAATGAGATCGTGCCGATGCTGCAGAACCACCGAGCCGTCGTCACCGATATGGGTTACACGTTCACCGCCGCGGCCAAGGCCTACGCGCAGAACGAATTGACCAGTGCGCAAGCCTTCACCCCACCCACTACCGGGACCTCGATGACGGTCGCACCGCCTCCGTTCACGGCGCCGATCAATTACGGGAACTGGTCCACCGGACCTTCCTTTCCCACCGGAGCCGGTTCCGGGGTTTCCACCGATCCCGCGGCTAAAGGCCTGATCGGCGGGGCGATCGAGAACAGCGCCAGCCTCATCGAACCCGACTTCGCCAACATCGCCGCCATGGTGGTCACCAGCGCCGCTCCGATCCAGACCCTGTCCAGCGATTGGCAATGGCTGGCCGATCAATGGAGTCGTTGCTACACGAAATTCGTCAGCGCCGTCCAACCCAGCTTCGCCAATTGGCAGGGCGAAGGCGCCGATACCGCATCAGGCTTCCTCACCACTTACATCACCGCCTGCTCGACCCTGCATACCGCCATGCTCGACATGGCCAACGTCATCGCCCACACCCGCCAACTCCACTACTACATCTGGGCCAACATCCCGCACGGCGAAGGCACCTTCTTCTACGGCGGAACCAACAACAAATCCAGCAGCGTCGGATACAACACCAGCACCGGCCAATGGGAATGGAAATTCGGCGGCACCGTCACCGACCTCACCGGTCCCCGCGCTTTCTGGGATGGAACCGGCGGCAAAACCTACAAAGACGACATCAACATCCTCACCGGCATGATCCCCCTCTTCCCCGACGTCAACACCCTCGCAGGCGGCACCGGCAGCGGAACCGGACCCGGCGGCGGAACGGGCGGCGGCACCGGCGGCGGATCAGGGGGCGGAGGAACCGGCGGAGGCGGCAACAACGGTGGAACGGGCACCGGCGGCACCGGCAGCGGAAGCGGCGGATCCAGCGGCGGCGCAAGCAAACCCAGCGGCAGCAGCAGCGGCAGCAGCAAACCCAGCGGCGGCGCAAGCAAATCCAGCGGCGGCAGCTCCAACCCGCTCGGCGGCATGCCGACCGGCAGTCCCCAATCCGCCACTCCCCCAGGCTCGTCGGCCTTCAATCCGGCCGCCCTCGGTGCGAACCCGCTGAGCGCCGCCTCCGGCCCCCTGTCGAAGCTGTCGAACATGCTGCAGCAGTTGGCATCCGGCGTACCGTCCGGCGCGTCCGGCCCCTGGCTACCGTCCGGCCCGTTGGACATGTTCGGCTCGGGCCCTTCCGGCCCGTACGGATTCACCATGCCCGCGAGTTCGGGCGGCGGCGGCTCGTCGCCCGGCGGCGCGCTCGGGCCGAACCCGATGAAGAATCCCGCCGAGGACAAGCTGTTTCCCCGGGCGGGTAAAGGCGGCACCGGGGCGGTGACGACGGAAACCGTTGTCCCCCGGGCCGGTATCGCGGAGGCGGCGGCGATGCCGATGGGCGGCATGCCGATGGGCGGTATGCCCATGGGCGGCATGGGCGGAGCGCAGGCCGGTCAACAGAAGGAACGCAAACGCGCGTCCTATCTCGACGGCAAGGAACACCTCGAGGAGGCCGTCGGCGAGGATCCACTGTCCGTGCGCCCCATCATCGACCGCTGAGAACCGGCCACCGAACGACCCTCTCCCCTATCCCTGCGACTCGAACGCGAGCCTCTCCCATGCGTTTCCACATCGTCAACCTGCCCAACACCCAGACCACCAAGTACTACCAGCCGTGCGCCTACACCCAGAAGAACCGGCGCTTCGCCACCATGATGACGCGACTGGGCCACGAGGTGTTCCTGTACGGCGGCGAGGAGAACGACGCGGAGTGCACCGAATTCGTCACCATCGTGACGAAGGACGAACAGGCCGATTGGTTCGGCGGCAACGATCCGTACGCCGAGCCGCTCAACCTCTCCTGGGACCAGCACGCGCCGCACTGGCTGACCTCCAACGAGCGCGCCATCACCGAGATCGCCAAACGCAAGCAGGACCGGGATTTCATCGGCGTGCTCGGCGGCTGCTGCCAGAAGCCGATCGCGGACACCTTCCCCGAGCTCATGACCGTCGAGTTCGGCATCGGCTACAGCGGAGTATTCGCCAACTACCGCGTCTTCGAGAGCTACGCCTGGATGCACTCCGTCTACGGCTCGCAAAGCACCGTACCCGGTGTGATGAGCGCACGCGGCCGGTTCTACGACGCGGTGATCCCGAATTACTATGAGGTGGAAGACTTTCCGTTCTCCGCCGAGAAGGACGACTACTTCCTCTACGTCGGCAGGCTGGTCGAGGCGAAGGGCATCCAGATCGCCATCGACACCTGCCGGCGGCTGGGGGTAAAGCTCGTCGTCGCCGGTGCCGGGACGGTGCCGCAGCCGGCGGACGCCGAATACGTCGGTGTGGTGGACCATGTCCGGCGCGGTGAGCTGATGAGCCGTGCCCGTGCCGTTTTCGTGCCGTCGCTGTATCTGGAACCTTTCGGCGGTGTGCACGCCGAGGCGATGCTCTGCGGTACCCCGGTCATCACCACCGATTGGGGCGTGTTCACCGAAACGGTGCAGCAGGGCGTGCACGGTTTCCGCTGCCGCGATCTGCGTGAATTCTGCGACGCCGCCGATGCCGTCGACAAACTCGATTACCAGGGCATCCGCGACTACGCGATCGCGAAATTCTCGACCGACGTCATCGGCCCGCAGTACGAGGCCTATTTCGAACGCCTGGAGAGCCTGTGGGGCGAAGGGTGGTACGCCGCGTAATGGCCGGGTCGAGCCGCCGGAACCTGGTGATCCTGCGCGCGGGCGACGCCTCGCTGCACGAGCGCTGGCTGGCCGGACCCGAACCACGCACCTGGGACCTGGTGGTCAGCTATTTCGGTGACGATCCGGACCGGTACCGCACCGACGACGTGACCAGGCTGGACCGGAAAGGCCCGAAATGGCCTGCGCTGCACCGGGTGCTGACCGTGGACCTGGCCGAGGTGATCGACCACTACGACTACGTCTGGCTGCCCGACGACGACCTGGACACCGACACCGCCGGTATCAACGACCTGTTCGCGCACTGCGCACGCTACCGCGTCGCGCTGGCGCAGCCCGCCCTCACCGAGGACAGCTACTTCAGCCACGAGATCACCCTGGTCGACCGCCGATACACCGTGCGGTACACGAATTTCGTCGAGATCATGGCGCCCTGTTTCACCCGCGAGTTCCTGGCTCGCTGCCTGCCGACCTTCGACGCCACCCAGACCGGCTGGGGCCTGGACTACCACTGGCCGCTGCTGGCCAGGGACACCCGCGCGCTCGCCATCATCGACGCGGTCACCGTCCGGCATACCAGGCCGGTGGGCGGCCCGAACCTCACCGCGGCGCACGCGACCGGGGTGAATCCCTTTCAGGAATACCGCGATTATCTGGTGCGACACCAGATCTACGACCTGTCGAAGCGAGTCCATCATGGGGTGCCCGCGACCAACCGACCGCCGACCGATCAACCGACCGCGATCTGCGTCACCCTCGACCGGCAGCGTCCGGACCTGGCGGCCTGGTTCCACTACCACTCGGTGCGGGTGGAGCTGATCATCGTCTACACCGACGATCCGGGTGTCCGGGCGACCGTCGACGAGCTGACCGTCGGGATGCCAGTTGTGTTGTGTGACAACACCGCAGCCGACAACGCCGATGCCGCGGCTCAGGAGACCGCCAATATCGCCGCCGCCGTCACGGCAGCTCGCGCCGTCGGGATGGCGTGGCTGCTCCCGTTGGGTATCGACGAATTGTTCTACACCGACGGACGCCGCGACTGGCAGCTGCGCGGCGCCGGGCAGGTGAGGTTCATCGGCCACGAGGCCGTGCCGGTGCGGGCTCCGGTGACCGATCCGTTCCAGGCGTGCACAGTCTTCCGGATCTGCGGCCGGTCCCCCTTCCTGGACGCCCCGGCCGTGCGCAGCGCGGTCCGGCTCGGCCCGGACGTCACGCCGGTGGACCGGCACACATTCGACGGATTCGCCGGTGCCAGCACAACTCTCGTCGCGCCGATGATCCTGCACTATCCGTATCCCAGTTTCGAGAGCTGGCTGGCGCGCGCCGCGGACATGGCAGCCAACGGCGGCATGCGAGCCAGGCAGTTCGCGCACCACTCCCGCGAGCTGTTGCAGGTGGCCGTCGCGCACGGCCGGCTGGAGGGCGCACGTCACTGCTTCCTGGCCGGAATTCCCTCGGACGGCATGATCGACCGGATGGTGCGAGCGGGCGAGCTGCTCCGCGCCGACCCGATGTCCGGCCGCGACGCACGGTTCGGCCCCGCGGCGACGCCTGCGTTGCGGTCAGAGCCAGTCGCGGCGTTTGAACAGGACGTACAGGGTGGCGGAGATGACGATGATGACGAGGGTGGATGCCCAGAAGCCCCAGACATTCGCGAAGCCGGGGTAGGGGACGTTCTGGCCGTAGAAGCCGGTGATCGCGGTGGGGACGGCGATGATCGCGGCCCAGCTGGTGACCTTCTTCATGATCGAGTTGAGGCGATTGCCCTGCAGCGTCAGCTGGGTTTCGCGGATGGTGGTGACCAGATCACGGAGGGATTCGGTCCATTCGGCGGCACGGAGAATGTGGTCGTAGACGTCCTGGTAGTAGGGCATCATCGTGTCGTCGACGACGTGCAGGTCGGGGCGCATCAGGGCGTTCGCGAGTTCCCGCATCGGTAGCACCACCCGGCGCAGCATGACCAGGCTCTTGCGTAAACGCAGTGAACGCCTTTGCAATTCGCGATAGTCACCGTGGTCGTCGAAGACGAGATCCTCGAGCGCTTCGATCTGCTCGTCCAACGACTGCACCGCGTCGAAGTGGCTGTCGACGACGTAGTCCAGCAAGCCGTGAACCAGGAACCCCACCCCGCTCTCGGCCAGCTCGGACGCGGCGTCCCACCGCCGCACCACCTCGTCGATATCGAAGTCCTCACTTTTGCGCACCGTGACCAGCGCCCGCTCGGTAATGAACGCGGCGAGCTCCGACTTCTCCAGTACGCCGCTGGCAGCGTCGAGCCGCACGGTGTACGCGGTCAGGAAACTATGGGTGTCATAACGATCGAGCTTGGGCCGTTGGTGCTCATTGACCGCGTCCTCCACCGCGAGCCGATGCAGACTCAACTCTTCACTGATCTTCGCCAGGTCCTCCGCATTCGGGGAGCACATGTCCAGCCAGACCGTCGCGGTCGTATCGGTGAGATAGTCCGAGATCTCCGTCAGCGGAAAGTTCTCCGCTTCGAGCACACCGTTGCGATAGAGCCGAGTACGCGCCATACCAGCAAACGCTAGTCGGCAGTCCCGACCGCATGCGTGCGGCGCAGATCGCTCAACCGCTGGCGACGAGCAGGTCCAACCCCAGCGGGGTGCATTGGTGCCAGACGGCTTTGCCGTCGCGCTGGGAAGTGATCAGGCCCGCTTCGCGGAGTGCCTTGGCTTGCATGGACGCGGCGGCGAGGCTGAGGCCGAGGTTGCGGGCTAGTTCGCTGGTGGTGTGCTGGCGGACTGCCAGTTGGAGGGTTCGCGCGCGAGTGGTGCCGAGCAGAGCGGTTAGTGGGTGGGTCGACTCTGTGCTGTCGATCAGTGGCAGCGGGGTCGCGGCGGGGTAGATCAGCAAGAGCCTGCCGTCGGGATATGGCGCTGGGAGCAGGTGGTCGGTCCACAACAGGGTGGGGCACAGGATGATGCCCTGCCCGGTCAAGGGGATCGTGAGGTCACGCGGGAAGTTGGCCTCGAGGGTGAGTCCCTGCAATCGGATGGACAGGCCCAAACTGGTTAGCGCGGTCTGTAATCCGTGTTGGGCGAGGATTCGGGCACGCCATGCGGTTTCCGCGTAGAAGGCGGACCGCAGCCGGGGCCACTGCTCGGCGAGGAGGGTTGCGTGCGCGGCCTGCAGGGCCCGCTGCAGGTCCTGCCAGGCCTCGCGATCCTGGTCGGCAAGCAGACGGAGCCATGGCGTAGGCGGACGATCGATCCCGGACATCCGCGTCAACTCGGCCCGGACCGTGGCGCGCGAACTCGACATCACCTGATCGAGGCCCTCGCCGATCCCGGGGCTCGGCGGGTCGATGAAACACGGACCCGCGCCGAGTGGCGACACCAGTTGCAGCAGCGGGCGCACCTGTGCAGGCAGCCTGCGCGCCATGTGCCGCCGCCACGGCGCGAAGACCGGATGCGAATCCTTGCGCTGCATCATCGACATCGCGATCGTCAACTCCGCCAGCGGCGCAGGCTGCTCGGCGATGGATACCCGAAGCAGATCGTCGGCCGAGCACAGTATCCGCAGCATTCCTACCCCGTCTCACTATTCAGGCTGAGCTGAAACCATTGCGCGCGCTGCGGCCGAGCAATGAGAATTGTGCCAGCCGGAAGAAGAAAGTTCACACCACCTCGTTCAGACGGAATCGACTGTGCCACAACAGCGCTCGGTCGACATAGGCGTCGATCCCCAGTTGGTCTCCAGTCGAGCCGGCCGACCGGCCGCAATTCTCTGGCAATGGGCGGGACAAACGGTCTTCTTGTTTTCCGCAATCGCATAAGAAGTAAGAGAAGGAGAGATCGATGAAGTTGCAGATCGCTTTAGCGGCGGGAGCAGTTGCACTGTTCTCAGCACTGGCCCCAGTCGCTCAGGCCGACCCGGGTGCGGCCGAGCTGGCCGACTCATCATGCCCAGCGGGGTCTTTCTGTTTCTGGGCGTACAACAACTACCAAGGGCCTCGCGGCAAGGTGGAGGGCAACAACCCGGACTTCAGAAGATTCCCGCAATCGGCCTGCGCTTCCGGAACCTGGAACGACTGCATCAACTCGATCAAGAACCGTGGCACGCAGTGCACGGTCTATATGTACACCGGATTCAACTACTCGGGCATCAGACACAGTTTGGGCATGGGTGACAGCGTGCCCGACATCAGCGGGTGGGTACACGACGGCTTCGCGCGAAACATCAGCTCCAACAAGTGGTGCAACCCGTAGCCGGACTCCGGTCCTCGGCAGCCGGCGGATCGACAGCTACCGCCGGCTGCTCGACCTACCGAGGTGAACTGATGTCATCGATACGTTCGATTTCCTTGCGCCCGTTGCTGTTCGCACTGTCGCTGACAGTTCTGTCAGCGTGCGCAGCCAACGCACCGGCAACTCTTTCGCCGCGCCAGTTGCCACCGCCACCGCCGTTCTCCGGCACGCTCAGTCGGTCGGAGTTGGATCTGGTCACCTTCTCCGGCACCTGGCCCGCCACCCAGCGAATCCTGAATTCCGCTGTCGCACAGCTGAACCGAACCTGCCTCGCCGACCAAGGGTTCGACTATCCGGTCGACCAGGCCCCGCCACCACCCGTCGCCGACGACGACGCCGTCATCGACCTACCCGGCCGCCGGGCCAACGGCTACGGCATCTCGGGCAGCAAACCCGCGCCGCCGGCGACCCAGGCGGACAGCTACGTCGACAACCTGCCGCCGGAACAGCAACGCCGATTCCACACCGCATTGCTCGGGCCGCCCGATACCGGACGCACGATCGACCTACCCGACGGCACGCAGGTCACCGTGCCCGACCAAGGCTGCGAGGCGGCGAGCCGCACTCAACTGGCCGGTGACCTCGCACGATGGGCCCAACTGACCTATATCCCCGAATTCTTTTACAACAGGATGGCCGCACAGCTCGACACCAGACCCGTGTTTCGCGCGGCTCGCACCGAATGGCGGTCGTGCATGGCCGCCAAGGGCTATCAATATCAGACGCCGGAACAGGCCTGGCACGCGCTGCAGTCCGAGACCGACACCGGCGCAAGCGATTTCCGAGAGCGAGAAATCGCGACCGCGGTCGCCGACGGCGAATGCGCGTCCGGAGCACACCTGCCTGCCGCAACGCTGGCCGCGCGGCGCGAACTCGCCACGACCATGCCCGAAGCCGACCGCAAGACGCTGCACGAACTCGCCTATTACCGGGACGCCATCATCGAACGGGCCGCCTCGAACTGACCGAGAGCGGGCAACCGACGGCGGGGCGGCCGACTGCTCGGCCCCCCAAAGGTTGCTGGGTTGGTGGTTCGGCCCCGCGGTGGTGGGTATCACCGGTGACGCGGCGTGACAACCGTAGGCTCGGGCGGGTCGACTGGGTGGTCGGCGATCGAGTGTTGTCGTGATGGGTTGTGACCTACTGGAAGGGCTGTTGGCAATGCTGCGGAAGTTCCTCGACAAGGGTGTCGTCTCGTTGATCGACAGGTCGGCGCGGGTGCAGGCGCCGCTGGTGGGCAAGTACACGGGGTTCGTCCGCGGTCGGCATCCCGGTGAATCGCCGGAGCAGCTCGTCGACCGGCTCGGGCGGCATTACTCGATCGTGGTCACCGCCAGTGGTGTGGTGGTCGGGTTGACCGCGGCGGTTCCCGGGGTGGGCACCCTCGTAGGGTTGGCGGCGGCCGGGGCGGACACGCTGTTCTTCCTGGAGGCGTCCACGGTGTATGCCGTTGGCGCGAAGCAGGTTTCGGGGCGCACGGCGGCAGCGCCGGGCCCGCTACTTGTTTCGGCGGTCGTGCTCGGCCAGGCGGGAATCGAGTCGCTCGGTGCCGCGGGGCGCTCGGCAAAGCAGTGGGATACCAAGTTGGCCAACAGGCTGCCGGTCATCCGGCGCATGAACGACTCCCCGATCAAACGGTTCGTCGTGCAGTTCATCGTCAAACGCGGCGCGCTCGCGTTCGGCAAGGTGATCCCGGCGGGCATCGGCGCGGTGGTCGGCGGCGTCGGCAATTACGCGCTTGCCCGTGGCGTCATCAAGAACCTGCACGAAGCCATCGCCGACGCGGAATCGAGTCAGGCCATGTCCACCGTGGACGTCTGACCGGCGAGCAATCGGGCGGCCAGCGCGGGAACACCCGCACCGGTCGCGACCGCGTCGATGAGCCGAGAGGAGACTGGACGCGTGCCGGATGCCGGGGTTCAGCTGATCGTGGTGGATGCCGCGAATGTCGTCGGGTCACGGCCGAATGGATGGTGGCGTGATCGCGCTGGTGCGGCTCGCAGATTACTCGAGCAGCTGACCCGGTTGGCGGAGCGTCTGGAGCAGCCCGCCGAGGTGGTTGTCGTGCTGGAGGGGAAGGCGAAAGCAGCGGATCCGGAGGTCGAGGGGGTGTGGGTGGTATTGGCGGACGGGTCCGGGGATGATGCGATCGTCGAGGTGGTGACGGCGGCCGTCGAGCGGGACAGCGCGCGATCGATCACCGTCGTGACGGCGGATCGTGGATTGCGGGAGCGCGTCGAAGCGCTCGGCGCGGGCACCGTCGGTCCCGGCTGGCTGCTGGACCGCATCGAGTCTTAGCAGACCGACCAGTCCTGGACCCGGACCGGCAGGTTTGCCAACTGCCCCATAACAATCGATTCGCTGGGTAGTCCCCCGGTATGAGCGATGTTTTCGAGGAACGCGGCCAACCGTCCCTCGGGCGCGCCTCTCCCGATCTCCTAGCGGCTCGGGCCGTGATCGAGCAGGCCAAGGGCGCGCTGATGCTGGTCTACGGCGTCGACGCCGAGCAGGCGTTCGGCATGTTGCGGCGTCGCTCCCAGGCCACCAACGTCAAGCTGCGCGCGCTGGCCGCGCAACTGATCGCCGAACTGCCCTCACTAGACCTCGCTCCGCCGGAACTGCGCGCCAAGGTCGACTATCTGCTGCGCATCGCGCATCCCCGCAAGCCCAACCCTTGAACTCTGACCAGCGCTGATCCCGACGATTCGATTCGGATCCGCGCGAAACCTGTTGGGACGTATCGGACATTCACGCAGCAGGCGGTGCACTAACCCCGGCCCCGATGCGATCGGCCGCAACCCGAGGGCTACGGTGCGCGGGTGATCCTGCTCACCGTCGGCTTGGTTCTGTTAGGCGTCTTCGCATTGCGGTTCCATCTGGACCGGCGACGGCTGAGCAACGGGGTCTATCTGCTGCTAGGCGTGGCGGTGCTCGGTGTGTGGGCGATCGGCTCGGGCGACAACGCCGACCTGACCCTCGCGCTGGTCGGACTGCTGGTGGTGCTGTCGCCACTGGTGGTGCTGGTGCTGGCCGGGCTGTTGATCGCCAACGGTATGCAGATGGTGCGTCGCGAGGGGCTGCGGATCGCGAACCTGCTCTCGATCGGGCCGGGGATCGTGCTGCTGGTGCCCTATGTGCTGCTCGGCGTCGCCATCGCGACCGGCAGCCTGCGCTCGGTGCTGTTGGCGTCGCTGGCGCTGGCGGTGAGCTACTTCGGGTTCGTGTTCACCAGTTTCGTGTTGTATTCGCTGCTCTACGGGTGGTTGCCATATCGGCCGGGCATGGATGCGATCGTCGTGCACGGCTCGGGCCTGGTCGGCGCGCGGGTATCGCCGCTGCTCGCAGGCCGCCTGGACCGGGCGGCCCAGATCTACTGGGCGGAACTGGCGGAAGGCCGCCGTCCGGTGATCATCACCAGTGGCGGTAAGGGCTCCGACGAGGCGGTGTCGGAGGCCGCCGCGATGGCGGATTATCTCCAGGCCCGCGGCATTCCCGAGCAGAGCGTGGCGCGGGAGGAACGGTCGACCACGACGCGGGAGAACCTGCTGTTCATCAAGCGGCTGCTCGGCGAGCGCGGCACAACCACCCGAATGGTGTTGGTCACCAGCAACTTTCACATTCTGCGCACGGCGATTCTGGCGCGCAGGCTGAAGCTGGACGCGGAGGTGACCGGCGCGCGCACCGCCTTCTACTATCTGCCGAGCGCGATTCTGCGGGAGTTCGTCGCGATCGTGGTCGCCTACAAATGGACCAATGCCGTCACGTGCCTGACGCTCGTCTCGTTGCCGCTGCTGCTCGCGCTGGCGACCGGCGGGCTGCCCGCCTACCGGTGAATCAGGAACCGTCGACGCGTTCGTGCACGGTCAGCAGCAGGTGATCGAACCGAGTGCGGAACCCGGCGGACTCCTTGCTGAGCATCCTGAGCTCGTCGACGAACTGAGCGGCGAGGTCGCGCAGCTTGGTGTTGGTCTCCTGGGAGCGCCAGCGCAGCACCCGGAACGCCTGCTCCGCGTTCACCCCGTAGGCGAGGATCAACGCGCCCTTGGCCTGCTCGATCACGGCGCGCGCCTCGATCACCTCCGGCAGGACCTCCTCGAGCACCTCCTGCCGCTGCTCCTCGAGCCGTTCGCTGACGTCGACGTAGTAGCCGGAGGTCCCGATCACCGAGCCGTCGTCCTCGGCGAACAGATCACCGACCACGACCACCTCACGCACCTCGCCCTTGGTGTCGACGATCCGGTGCCTGCCGCAGAACGGCTGTCCGGTCTCCGCCGCCGCGGCGATGCAGCCGGCGACATGCTCCCGGTCATCGGGATGCTTGTGCGACAACAGCAGGTCAGTCGTCGGTTTCACCTCGCCTGGCGCATAGCCGTACATCGCCGCGAGCTCGTCGGACCATTCCCACCGCTGGTCGGCAAACCAGAATCGGAACCAGCCCGGCTCCGCGCACGCGTCGAACCCGATGGTCTCCTCCATCGCGCTCACCGCCTCCGGTGCTACCTCTTCGCCCAGCGTCACCGCCCCAGTATCCGCCGAAACAGTCCCGCTTCGGAACCCGACCCGATAATTTGCACAAGTCCATGCCTGATTCGCGAGGAGAGCGATGAATTCGGTGCTGTCGTTGCGGCGTGTCGGCTCGTCGATGCTGGCCTGTGTGGTGGTTGTCACGGTCGCGGCATGTGGGGATTCGCGCCCTGATGCGCCCGCGCCGAGTACGCCGGTGGCCGATGCGACGGCGTTCGTTTCCGTGACCGATCTCGATCCGACGATTCTGGTCGACGCTCGTTACTTCGGCGACCACAACTTCCTCGGGACTCGGGTGGCCGGGTATGAGGCTCCGCGCTGCCTACTGACCAAGCAGGCGGCGAGCGCGCTTGCGCAGGTGCAGCAGGAGTTGCGGCCGATGAACCTGACGCTCAAAACCTATGACTGTTATCGACCGCAGCGGGCCGTCGACCAATTCGTCGCTTGGGCAAAGGATCTCGGTGACGTGAAGATGAAGAAAGAGTTCTACCCGACCGTCGACAAGGCGAACCTGTTCCGCGACGGCTACATTGCCGAGAAGTCCGGGCACAGTCGCGGCAGCACGCTGGATCTCGCGATCGTCGCGCTGCCCGCGACCGATCCGGAGCCCTATCGCGACGGCGATCCGCTGCGCGAATGCTTCCTCCCCGTCGACCAGCGGTTCCACGACAACATGCTCGATTTCGGCACCGGCTACGACTGCTTCGACCCCGCGGCGCACACCGCGAACCCGGCCGTCGGCGGCACCCAGCGCGCCGTCCGCACGCTGCTGACCGAGCTGATGACCGAACACGGGTTCACCAACCTGGCGGAAGAGTGGTGGCACTTCACCCTGAAGGACGAACCGTTCCCGACGACCTTCTTCGACTTCCCCATCCGCTGAGCTGCGGTAAAACCGCCCCGCTGCGTCTATACGCAGGCCGGGCCAGGCTTCTACACTGAGTAACTGCGGCATGGTCGACCGTCGGAGCGCCACGGCAATTCAGCGATCGGCATATCTCGAAGTCCCGATTCGCCCAGGGCCGACGAGTTCGGCCCACATCCTGGAGGAGGCCGGATGCCCGATCCATCGCACCGGAAGATCTGCCTGCTCGGCCACGGCTGCGCCTGCCCCACCGTCACCCTGTTCCTCGCGCCCGAACCGCTGATCCCCGGCGGCAGCATCCTGCACCTACTCGAACAGGCGCCGGTCGCCGCCGCCGCGCCGACCTCCGACGCCGACCTGGTCGCACTCGTGCAAACCGACTCGGCCTCCGCCGCGCCAGGCCCGCTGCTACACACCGAATTCCGCGCGTTCCTATCCGGCCTACCCGACCCCGGCCGCACTCGCACCATCCTGCACGACCGCCACATCACCGACACCGCACCGGTCGGCCTCGACCTCGACGACCCCGCCGAAATGACCCGCCTCGCCCTGCTCCCCGAGCGCCCCATCGGCTTCCGCCGCACCGAGGACTTCCAAGAGGCGGCGATGCGCCAAGCCATGCTCGCCATCTACCGCCATTTCGCGATAGACCAACGAATCCGCCTGACCTACCACGGCTTTGCCGACCCGGCCACCGGCTGGTTCGCCCTCCGCACCGCAATCGCCTGAATAGTCGGCGAACGGCAACCTCAGCCGTCCTGGTCCCTTGACCAGGTGGGCCGATCCGGTCATTCTTATATGCGGTAGCACTGTTGCGCAGTGGGTCCGGGGACTCATCTGCTGAGGGGGGTCACTCTGCTATGGAGGGGTTCTTTCTTTGTGCTGTCACCCTTTGGTGTCTTCGCACGCAAGGAGATTCATGAAAAGCACGAAACGCGTCCGCCGCAGTGTCCGGTGTTTGGGTGTCTTGGCGACTGTCGCGGCAGCCGCGCTGGTCGGGACGCCGGCCGCGTCGGCGGAAGTCGTTGGCATCGAGACCTGGGATGAGATGGGCACCGGGAAAGTCGCCGAGGTGCACGCCGGTACCGGCTACTATTTCAAAGCCGTTATGGGGGGAACACTCCAAACATATGGCTGGGTGTATTTCTACGACAACGGCCAGGCTATCCCGAACCCATGGTACCCGGGCAGCAACAATTCCGACATCGTCAGGCAGAACGGGAGATACGAAGCTGTGTCCTTCCACTGGACACCGAAAACCACCGGCAATCACACCATCAGAGCAATACAGTGTGCCAACGGATGCAGTTATGTCGTCAACGAGCTGTCCGTGGTGGTCGTCGTGACCTAGCAGAGCGACACAGTTCGTCCGGCCGGACCTGATCAGCGGGTTGTCTCGGCGGGATGCATTCCCACCGAGACGATCTCGACCAGCGACCGGTCGGCAGCGGTCGCGCTCAGTCCTTGCGGGCGACCCCGCCGTAAGCGCCGGAGCGTTCGGGGTTGTCGCCGACGTCGGACGGGTTGTCGGGGCGCCACAGCGGCAGGTGGACGAGGCCGGGGTCGAGCAGGGTCCAGCCAGCGAAGAATTCGGCGATCTCGGGCTTGGCGCGCAGCACGATCTCGGTGGAGGTGCGGCCGGAAAGCTTTTGCGCCTCCAGCACTTCGGCGGGTTGCCCGTCCGCGGTGGCATGGGTGATGGCGAGGTAGCTGCCGGGGGCGATCGCGTCGCGCAGGCGGGCGACGCAACCGGCGGGGTCGGCGTCGTCGGCCACGAAATGCAGGACGCCGAGCAGCAATACGGCTACCGGCTGGTCGAAGTCGAGCAGCTGGGCCACCTGCGGGTCGGCCAGGATGGTGTCGGGCTGGCCGATGTCGGCCTGCACCACGACGGCGGCCGGATTTCCGTCGAGAATGGCCTGGCTGTGCGCGACCGCGACCGGGTCGATGTCGACGTAAACCACCCGCGCCGCAGGGTTTACCGCCTGGGCCACCTCGTGCACATTGCCGACAGTCGGGATGCCGGAGCCGATATCGAGGAACTGCGTGATGCCGGCATCGACCAGGAACCGCACGCATCGACGCAGCAGATCGCGGTTGGCGCGCATGGTCTCGCCGACGCCCGGCGTGAACTCCTCGATCTGGCGCGCCAACATTCGATCGATCTCGAAGTTGTGCATCCCGCCGACGAAATAGTCGTAGACGCGGGAGGCGCTCGGGCGATCCAGATCGATACCCTCGGGAGCCCAACTCGGTCTGGTCATCTAACGCCAACCCTTCTCGGTATAGAGCGCTTGCGAGCGCGGATGCGCGAGGCCGCACAGAGCGCTTGCGAGCGCGAATGCGCGAGGCCGCACAACGCACGCCAGCGACGAAAGCATCGTCATCGTAGCGGGGTTCGCGGGCGCGTGCAGTTGGGCGGAAGACCACAAAACGGACTACCATCAGAGCTTATGGCGTGGGATGCCGGGAGCGGTTCAGATCCTGGCGGGCCGCACGCGGAACTGGCCGGGCAGTGGGCGGCCGCACTCGGTGGCGGGCCGCGCAATCACGTCGTGCCCATGAGCTCGGCCGAAACCCGCGATCTGCTGACCATCCTGGCCAAGGAATTCGTCGCCGCCGCCGCCGGCGGCCGGTGCCCCGCCGAGCGAGTCGGCGAACTCGGTGGCGAGCTGGCCCGTTCGCATTTCGTCGGCGACGAGGTACTCGGGCGCAGTCTCGCCGTGCTCAACACCTACCTGCTCGGCCCCGGCGCGGTGCCCGCCGAGCGAGCCACCGAGTTGCTGGGCGCCTTTGCCACCGGTTATCTGCGCGCCTTCCGCGCATGGTTGCTCGCCGAGCAGGAGAGCGTGCGGGCCGCCGATATCGCCGCCCGCCGGGTGGTCGAGCAGCAGCTGCGGGCCAGCGAGGCACGGCTGCGTGCGGTGTTCTCCCAGGCCGGGATCGGCACCGGGCTTTCGGATATGACCGGGCGAATCATCGAGGTCAACAACGCCTTCGCCGCGATGCTCGGCTATCGGCCCGAGGAGATGTGCTCGCTGTCGGTCACCGACCTGACCCATCCCGACGACGGCCCCGACATGTGGCAGAAGTACGCCGGGGTGCTCGCGGGCAAATACGACAACGTGCAACTGGAGAAGGCCTACCGGCACCGCGGCGGCGGCACGGTATGGACCCACATCAACGTCTCGCTCATCCGCGACGAGCAAGGCAGGCCGCAGTACACCTTGGTGCTGGTGGAGGACGTCTCCGAGCGCCGCGCGCTGCGCGAACGGTTGCAGTACCGCGCGCACCACGACCAGCTGACCGGGCTGCCGAACCGCTCCCGCTTCTTCGACGCGCTCAGCGCCGCCTTCGCCGACTGCGCCAGGGTCGGGATCTGCTACATCGATCTCGATCACTTCAAGACCGTCAACGACACCTTCGGTCACGCGGTCGGTGACGAACTGCTCGCGCAGGTCGCCGCGCGGCTGAATGCCTGTGTCTCGCGGACCGATCAGCTGGTCGCGCGGATGGGCGGCGACGAATTCGTCGTGCTCATCCCGCATTCCACCGGCGTCGAGGAAATGGCCGATGTGGCACGGACCGTGCTGCACGCACTGGCCCAACCCTTTTACGTGCATGAGCACCAGCTGACCGTCACCGCGAGCATCGGTGTGATGGAGGAACGCGCGGACCGCCTGTCCACGGGCGAGTTCCTGCAGGCGGCCGACACCAGCATGTACTGGGCCAAGGCCGCGGGCCGCGGCCGGTACGCGATCTTCGACGCCGACCGCGGCCGCCGCGAGCACACCAGCGCCGAACTGTCGGCGGCCATGCCCTCGGCGCTACGGCACGGCGAGTTCTTCCTCGATTACCAGCCGATCGTCTCGCTCACCAACGGACAGACGGTGGCCGTGGAAGCGTTGGTGCGTTGGCGTCATCCGGATCTCGGCGTGCTCAGCCCGGCCCGGTTCGTCGATATCGCCGAGGACAACGGCCACATCGGCGCGCTCGGCGCGGTGGTGCTGGAGACCGCCTGCCGCGCCGCCCGCGAGTGGCACGACCGCTATCCGCACACCCCGACCGTCAGCGTGAACGTCTCCGCCGCCGAGGTGGCCGATCCGGCCTGGCTCAGCCACGTGCAACAGGTCATCGCGGAGACCGGCATGGACGCGAGCCTGCTGCAGCTGGAACTCACCGAGCGGGCGTTCATGCAGACCACCGGACGACCGCTGCGCGCCCTGCACACCCTCGCCGACGCCGGCGTTCGCATCGCCATCGACGACTTCGGCACCGGCTACTCCAATCTTGCCTACCTCGGCCAACTTCCGCTGCACGTGGTCAAGCTCGCAGGCCCCTTCATCCAGCGCATCCGCACCCCCGACACCGCGAGCCCCACCGACCTGCTGCTGCTAGAGACAATCATCGACCTCACCCACGCCCTAGGCTTCACCGTCACCGCCGAATGCGTCGAAACCCGCCACCAGGCCGACCAACTCCGCGACCTCGGCTGCGACACCGCCCAGGGCTGGCACTTCCACTATCCCATGCCCGCCGATCAGGTGACATCACTGCTCGGCGTCTCCGACCTCCGCCTGAGCTGACCATTCCACAAATCTGCACTCTGTCTCGGGATCTGCACTCGGAATAGGGCCCTAGTCGGAGTGCAGATCCCGAGACAGAGTGCAGATCTTCGGTAGTACTGATCGGGGGAGTCGGTGGGGCTGTTAGGCGAAGGGGAGTAGTGGGGCGCTGCCGTCGGCGGCGGCGTGCTCGGGCAGTGTCTTTTCGGCACGGGCGGCACGGATTTGGGCGTACTGGTCGGTGGGACGGACCGTACCGTGGTGGGCGCGGGCTGCCTCGGGAGTCCAGACCACGGGGTTCTTCGGGGCAACGGCACACAGGATCGGGTCCGTGATCGGCGCGGTGAGTGGGCTGGCGGTGTGGATCAGGAAGCGTTGCGCCGCAACGCTTTGCGCGACCAGCCGGAAGGTGGCGCGCAGCAGGACGGTGACGAGCGCGTCGGTCACCGGCGACTGGTGTACGCCGCCCATCTTGCGCATCCAGCGCGGCAGCGTGGCGATGGTCCCCTTCCGGAACAGTGTCTGAGTGAGCTTTGCGACGGGCCACCACAGCGCGGAGTCGGGCAGCAGCGTGGACGCACTGTCGAGCAACTGCTCGACGTGCTGCTGCGTCGCCTCCGTGGCTGTGAGGATCGGACGCATGCGTGCGTAGTACGCCCGCATCTCCGCACGCGAGCAGGGCACGTCGGCGATGTCGATGGTCTGGAACTGCGCGGCACGGGCACACTCGACCCAATACTGGCGCTCCTCTTCGGGACTCAGTTTGCCCGGCCCGAACTTCTCGTAGGTGTAAAGCACGGAGTGCCACGCCGTCAGGTGGATCCAGAGCTGCGCTTCAGGATCGTTCGCGTCGTAACGCAATCCACTGATCGGCTCGGTGCCGGTGATCTTCGAATGGATCTTCACCAGAATGTCGGAAGCCTTCAGCACCGAGACACTGTCACCGAAGGTGACGGTGGCCATGTACTGCAGCGTCCGGTCGTAGCGCAGCGCGGGGCGCTTGCTGACCGCACCGGTGTCGTTCACCGACGCGAGCAGGAACGGTTCGTACATCTCGGTGACGACGGTCCGCTGAAACCCGATCGATAGGGCCGTCGGATACAGAAATACCTTCCAGGACACCGAGTCCGGGCCGAAAAAGCCGTAGTCCTCATGCGGAACCACCGTGTCGTGGTTGCTCATGGCATGCCTTCCTCTCACTGCTCGGCGAGCTACGCGCTCGACCCGAAAACCATGGGTGCCAACGTGCGCCGCGCATAGGCGCGCACGGACTCGTCGGTGCGCAGATCGATCCCCTGCGCGGTCGGCATCAACACGCAGGCCGCGAACAGCATGGCGATGCTCTGCGCGGTCTCGTCCGCGTCCAAATGTGTTGCGTGCCCATCGGTTTGCGCCGATCGAAGCTGGTCGGCGATGACGGCGCTGCCCAGCCGCAGCAGGGCGGCATCGTCGGCCATACCCATGGCGATGAGCTGGTCCGGCTCGAGCGCCGCGGTGCGCGCGATGACCGGATGTTCGCGGGCCATCCGCATGCAGGCGACAAAACTTTCCACCAACCGGCCCGCCGGATCCGCCACCCCGTCGACCGCATGGAGCACGGTCTCGGCCATCCGCCCGCCCTCACGCATGGTGAGCGCCTCGAGCAGACCGTCCAGATCACCGAAGCGGCGATACACGGTGGTCCGATTGATCCCGGCCCGCCGCGCGACCGCGTCGATCTTCAGTCGCGATACCCCGACAGCGGCCGCCTCCACGAGCGCGGCATCGAGAATCCGCGCCACGGTCCGGTCGGTGTCCTCGTTCGCGCCGCCGAAGATCCCAGCGGCGAGGAGAGCGGCGATGCTCTGCTTCATGAGACCTACGGTAACGCCCCAAGTCAGTCGATGCAACAGTTTATGACACTATTGTTGCAATCGCTGCATCTGGCCGAGCAGTGCCAGGTCAACGAAAGAACGAGCACGACGAGCGTGGACGACTCCCCCGATACCGAGACTCCGCGATCTCACGGCCGTGAAAGTCCTGCGCATCACCGTCGCGCAGCAGCAGATTCGCCAGGACGAACACCGCGATCAGCAGGATGACGGCAGTCACGACGCCACCCCACCCGCACCGGAAATAACTGACGGCCGAATCGAATCGGGCTCACGCTTGCCCACTACGCCGGATGCCGCGATACCGACGAGAATCACACCTTCGACAACGTGAACCCAGTTACCGAAGGTGTCCACCGCCATCATCCCGCACACACTGGTCCCACTTGCCAGACCGAGCACGCCTACCGCCAGATAGATCAGCGCGGTCACTGCGGCGTAGCGCACCGCAACCGCCTTCGTACGGACACAGAGCAATCCCGCCACCCCGGTGACGAAGTGGAACAAGGCATGCCAGCCGTTCACGGTGACCGGGATGAACCCGAGCACGTGGACGGTGTGCGAATGCATTGGATGCATCGAGAAGTCCGGATTCATCGCCAGCGCGACCGGGCCATTGCTGGTGAACCAGACCGCCATCAGCAGGGCAAGAACCTGGGTCGCCGTGCCGCGCACGTCGCGAAAATAGCCGGTCACAAATGTTCGTACGAGTGTCATGCGAGCTCCTTGCCGCTACATTGAGACAACTGAGACATTGATCGCCTGTTTGTCTCGACGGTACTGTTGACCGGCCGGCAACGACAAGGAGTGCAGTGACGCGAGTGACCAGGGACACACTGCTGAACAAGTTGGCAGCTCCCGATCCCGAGGTGCTCAAACTGCTCGACGAGGCCGACGAGGTGACCGAGCGAATCCTCGCCGCCGCCTTCGAGCAGATGGCGGTGGTCGGCTGGCGCCGCTCGACCGTCGAAGACGTCGCCAAACGGGCCGGACTCGGCCGCGCGACGGTGTATCGGAAGTTCCCCAGCAAATCCGCACTCACCGAGGCCGTCCTGGTCTCCGAGCTACGCAAATACCTCGCGGGCAGCACGACCGCAACGAGCACGCAGACCACGGTGGCCGATCGGATGGCCGAAAGTGCCGCCTACACAGTCGATTTCCTGCGCGTGCACCCGCTGCTGCGACGGCTGCTGGAGACCGAACCGGAATCCATCCTGCCCGCCCTCACCATCGATGCGGGCCCCCTCATCGACACCTTCCGCGAATTCTGCGTCGCCCTCTGGCAGCACGAGTTCTACGCCGACACCACCATTTCCGACGAGGATCTGCAGCACCTGCGCACCGTGGCCGAGCTGCACATCCGAATCACCCTGTCGCTCATCCTCACCCAGCAAACCGCCATCGAACTCGACACCGCCGAGCAGGCCCGCGACTTCACCCGGCGCTACCTCGCGCCGATGCTCGACAAAGAATGAACTTCCGGCGTGTGACGCGTACCCGGCGCGCGATTACCGCACATGGAACCCGGGTATCCCGCACACTGATCGCGGCGTCTCCCGTGCGTCACACCCAGTGAGTTTCAAGGAGCGAATCCATGGGCATCATCTCGATGATCATCATCGGCCTCATCGCCGGAGCAATCGCGCGCCTGCTGGTCCCTGGCAAAGAGAACTTCGGCTGGATCGGCACGATCGTGCTCGGCATCGTCGGCGGCTATGTCGGCGGCACGCTAGGCAGCTTGGTGTTCGCACCGCACAAGTTCACTCTCCAGCCACCGGTCAACCACGCGTTCCTCGGCGCCATCGTCGGCGCGGTGATCCTGCTGGTCATCTACAAGTTCGTGCGCGCGCGAGTCTGAGCGTCCGCAGTATGCACGGTGCCCGCCGGATAGATCATCCGATCCGGCGGGTTACTGGTGCGCCGAGCCAGCGGGTAGTAGATCGCGGCCGTGAACACGATGCCGACGATCCAGGAAATGTCTGCGCCGCCTAGCTTTTCGGTGATCGGGCCGGTGTAGAGCTGCTGGGCGAGGAACGGGATCTGGGCGAGCACGCCGAGGGCGTAGCAGGCCAGCGCGGTGACGTTCCAGCGTCCGTACCGTCCGTCCGGGTCGTACAGCGCTGGGATGTCGATGCGTTCGCGCGAGATCAGGTAGTAGTCGATCAGGTTGATCGCGCTCCACGGCGTGAACACCATCAGCAGGGTGAGCACGAAATTCTTGAAGTTGCCGAGGAAGTCGGCGCTCGCCCCGATCGCAACGAGCATCGATACCGCGATGAACCCGACGATGTAGGCCGCGCGCGCGAACGGTGTGGTGCGCGACTGCCGGTTGAACGCGGTCACCGAGGTCAGGATCGACATGAACCCGCCGTAGGCGTTGAGACAGTTCACCGTCAGCTTGCCGACCACGATCACCAGATAGATCAACAACGCCAGCGCGGACGGACCCGCGAGATCGCCGATGAAACCGACCTGGTTGCCCAGGAACGCTTTACCCGCCACCGCCGCCACCAACGCGCCGAAGGTCATCGACCATTGCGAGCCGAGCACGCTGCCCGCGAAGGTGGCCAGAAAGGTGGTCCGGTCGCTGGTCGAGCGGGGCAGGTAGCGCGAATAGTCCGCCACGTAGGGCCCGAAGGTCAGCTGCCAGCCCGCGCCGAGCGAGATGGCCAGCACGAAAGTCACCATGTCGAACGACTGCACGCCGACATAGGCGCTGACGTCGTACTGGGTGAAGAGCCGGACACCGAGATAGGTGAAGCCGATGACGCCGACCACCGTGGCGATCCGGCCGACGATATGGATCAGCCGATATCCGGTCACCGCCACCACTGCGGTCAGCGCGCCGAAGACGAGAATGCCGACCGTCGCGTTGTCGATGTGCAGGATCTTGTTCACCGCCTGCCCCGCGAGCACCGTACCCGTCGCGGCGAACCCGAGATACATCACCACCACGAGCAGCAGCGGCAGCACCGCCCCGAAAACGCCGAATTGTGCTCGGCTGGAGATCATCTGAGGCAACCCGAGCCGAGGCCCCTGCGCCGAATGCAGCGCCATCACGACGCCGCCGAGCACATTGCCGAGCAGCAGCCCGACGATCGCCCACAGCGCGTCGGCACCGAACACCACCGCGAGCGCACCGTCGACGACCGCGGTGATCTGCATGTTCGCCCCGAACCAGAGCGTGAACTGACTGAACGGCGTGCCATGCCGTTCCGCGTCGGGAATCACCTCGATGGTGCGGCGCTCGATGGAACCGCCCGCATCGATCAGCTCATCCGTCATGGGCCCGCCTTCCGTCATCCGAGTACAGCTATGGAAGTGCGAGTTGTGCCCGTCGAGCTGTCACTGTGTCCGATCAGCAGTATGGCGCACGAAACACGCGGCGGCGCGTCACATTCGGTGCGGGGCGGACAATTCTCTGGTCGGTTCCGTCGAGGGTTCGGACCGGAGGCGGCGGGCGAGGCGGTAGGCCGGTTCCGCGAGGAAGCTCGCGAGCCGGGTGTAGGGCCAGATCGCGATGAACAGCATCAGGACCAGGCCACGGACTTGGTAGATGATCGGGGCGCGCTGCATCGCGTCGGGGTTCGGATGCAGCGTGAACAGGGAGCGGAACCAGGTGAACAGCGTTTCGGCGGTCCGATATCCGTTCTCTGAGGAGTTCGGGTCGAACTTGATCGCCACCCAGGTCAGCAAGCCGGCGACCAGGACCGGGAAGGTGACGCGGTCCAACGGGCTGACCGTGGACCGGGCCGGGCTGTCGATCATGTCCGGCACGAACAGCAGCACCGCGCCGATCGTCGCGATTGCCAAGGCGGACATCTCGACAACGGTGAGGGTGAGGTAGAGCGCGCCATCGGGGCGCGAGTGTGGCCCGGATACGAAGAAGTCGATGATCCGAGCGAGGATCACGCCGCTCAACCCGATGCGAAACGCGGTCGCCCCGATCCGCTGCGCCCGGTCCAGCTCCAGACCGGAGCCATACCACCCGAACCGGTCGTGCCGGTAGCGCCACAGGTGGCCGACGATAAAGGACAGAAACGCGCTGTAAGGCAGGATGATCCACAGCACCGACATCATCTGTCGACCCGCCTTCTCCATCAAATTGATAGAAATCGAAACTATCTGAGGTATCCACCTTTGCAGACACCAGGCCTGCAAACAAGGACCCAAACAAACCGGAAGATTTCGACCTCCCGCAACGGCCAGTCATAGAACGATAACGCATACAACGGCAGAACCCATTACGCAGAATTGTCAATCAATGCCATAAATAAATAGGTACGCCTGTACCACGGCATCGATGCACCCCACTACTGGTCCGGACCAGGACGGACAGCGGAAATCGCAAGCGCCCGGGCTGAACTGGGGGCTTGCCTCGGGCGAGGCCGACGGGTTTGATCGCTCGGATGGTCAACGAGCGGATAGCGACGCAGCCTGCGGTCACCGGTCTCGGCCGGGACTTCGAGCGACTCTGGCGTGGGTTCGCGGTCAGCACGTTGGGCACATACCTTGCGCTGGACGCGTTTTCGCTGGTCGCCATCCTGGCGTTGGATGTCGGGCCGCTGCAGGTGTCGTTGATCGCGGCCGCCGGTGGCGCGGTGGGCGCGGTGCTCGCAGTTCCGCTGGGCGGCTGGATCGAGTTCCGGCCCAAGCGCAGGCTGATGGTCCGAGCCGATCTGCTTAGGTTCCTGGTGCTGCTCACCGTGCCCGTCGCGTACTTCGCCGGCGCGCTGAGCTATCCGCAGTTGCTCATTGTCGCCGTGCTGGTCGCGGCGGCCGACATCGTCTTCCTCGGTGCCAGCAGCGCACATCTGAAAGGTCTTGTCGCCCAGGATGATTTGCTGGCGGCCAACGGCCGCTTCGAGTCCGCGACCTGGGTCTCGGCGGCGGCGGGTCCACCGCTGGGTGGTGTCCTGATCGGCGCGCTCGGCCCCGTCGTCACCGTGCTGCTCAACGCGGCCAGTTTCGTGTTGTCCGCCTTGTGCATTCGCTCGATCGAGGTCCCCGAGCCTGCCCCGCCACCCCGGCCCGTCGCGACGTCGCGCCTGGTCGAGATCACCGAGGGCTGGCGCACGATCGCCGCGAATCCCCTGCCATGACTGCTGGGGCTACCCTTCGTGCACGCCGGCGCGCCGGGACTGCTGCTGATGCTCTGGCCACGCCCGCACTGCTGCCCTGGCGCCGGACCGGCGAATAACGCTCAGGCGGAGGCGATGGCGGTGATCAGGGTCTGCGACGCGAGGGTGCGGGTGGTGATGAGCTGGGTGAACGTCTTGGGTTGTTCGCCGGGGTACTGCTGGGTGAGCATGACTTGCCAGTGCGCGAGGCCGTCGTCGCCGTCGCGAGACGGCGTGATCTGCACGCAGTAGCGGGTGCCGACGGGGATCTGGTTGATGCCGCGCTGGATTTGCTCGGCGGGCGAGACGATGGCGTTGTCGGCGACCACCGCGCGGGCCCGATAGCCGGAACGTTCCACGTAGTAGGCGTATTCGAAGGCGAGGATGGCGTCCGGGCCGTTGGCGGTGCCGCCGGGATCGGTGCCGGAAACGGCATCCGGGGTGCGCTTCTGTTCGCAGCCCTGGGTCGCGATGGCCCCGGGCGACGCGGGCACCGGAGTCGTTGTCGCGGCGGCGGTTCCGGTGGGATGCTGCGCGGGCGCGGTGGCGGGCACGACGCCGGTCGCGGTGGCGGCGGTCGATGGACTGCGCTTACCGAACCCGTGCACGGCGGCGAGCAGGATCGAGACGACCGCGATCCCGATGCCGAGCACGATCAGGACCGCGAGCACCTTGTTGCCGCGCTGCGGATCGCGCCGCTTGGTGGGATGGCGCAGCGGAACACCGGGGTGGATGCCGGACCGATTGATGATCGCGGGCGCCGGGTTCACGTCCTCGTCGTAGCCGTCATTGGCGTACTCCTCGGCACGAATCCGCCGCCGGTCCTGCTCGATCGGCGGTTCCGCTTGCGGCTCGGCCGCTGGCGGCGGGTCGAGCCATTGTGCCCAGTCCCCGGTCGGCCGCGGCCGAGCCGCGCGGTCCGGGGTTGGTTGCTCGGACACGGCGACCTCCGGATCTCGGCGACGCACCGGCGCGCGGCGACCGGATGCGCGCCGCCGCTTCTTGGCCTTGCCGGTGGGTGTGCGGAGCATGGGCAGACCCATATCGAATGGATTGTCCTGCCCCTCTTGCCGACCCGGAGAGTTCGGGTCAGAGGGTGTCATCGTCGTAGTCGCCGAGGACCGGGGTCACCGCGACCGCCGCGGTCGGCACGGTGACGCCGAGCTGACCATCCTTGGGCTTGTGCTCCGGATCGTCGGCCCGCGGCGGCGGTGGCATCGCCACGCCGCCACCGGTTCCGGGATGGCTCTGCTGGTCCGGGCTGGCGGACTTCGACGGGGTATCCGACGGCTGTTCCGGCACGTCCGGGGCGGGCGCGGGCACGGACACTGGTGGTGCCGGTGTGTCCACCGGCGCCGTCGGCGCGGATCCGTGCTGCGACGGCGGAATCACCGTGCCGGGACCGGTCGAGGTGGA
The DNA here is from genome assembly GCF_040645995.1 of Nocardia sp. NPDC046473. Classification (NCBI taxonomy): domain Bacteria; kingdom Bacillati; phylum Actinomycetota; class Actinomycetes; order Mycobacteriales; family Nocardiaceae; genus Nocardia; species Nocardia sp. NPDC046473. The sequence continues at coordinate 53,710 of NZ_JBEYZJ010000014.1, read as the reverse complement.
CGGCGTGGACGGGCGGGTGCCCGCACCACCACCGAAGTCGAACAGCTTGGGCGAGGTACTCGAGTTCGAGGTGCCGGTCGACTGATCGCCGGTAGTGCTGCCGGGCCGGATCGCCTCGGTCACCGCCTTGTCCGCGCCCGCAGCGACCGTGTCGATGGCGTGCGTGCCGACGTCGGCCACCTTGTCGATGATGTGCGTGCCGACTTCGGCGATCTTGTCGATGATGTTGGTGCCGATATCGACGCCCGCGTTGATGGCGGCGGTGCCGACCTGCACGCCCGCGGAGATGAGCTGCTGCTGGAGCTGGAGTTGGGCGGCCAGCGCCGGGTCCACCGGCTGCCCGGTGCCGCCGATGCCGGGGGCCGTGCTGCCGGGATAGTACTGGCCGGGGTTGTACTGGCCGGTGCCGTCCGTGCTGTATTGGCTTGTGCCGCTTGGCATGAACTGCGCCGTCGTGCCGGGCTGCGCGGTGGTGACGCCGGAGGGCTGGGTGACCGTCAGCGGTCCCATCTCGTCCAGTCGCCTGCTGTGGCTGTTCATCTCGGTTTGCGCGGTATCGACCGTGGTGAGCGCGTCGCGCAGGGCCTGGCTGGCCCGTGCGATCACCGCGTCGGTATCCGGGGCCGCGGTGGCGTTGCCGAGGATCTCGCGCGCGTCGCGCCGGAAGTCGGCGATGATCCGGTCCACCGTCTGCGCGGCGCGGGCGCTGGTGGCGTGCGCGTCGCCGAGCACGCTGAGGTATGCCGGTCCCCGGTCGGAGATTTCGCCGATCTCGGTTTGCGTGGTGCGCAGCGCGGGCACCGCGGCGTCGGCGCCGCGGGAGGTCCAGGTCGATTCCAGCGCGTGCAGGCCGTCGCGATGCGGGGCTTCCACATCGGCGGCCTGGGTGGACGCGGACGACAGCGCGCTGGTCGCGGTCTGGTTCGGCACGCCGACGCCGGTGCCGAGGGTGGATCGCAACTGCAGCAGCGGGCGGACCAGCGCGGCGACGATCGGCGGATCCACGTTCGGATCGAGATGAGTGGTGGTCGGCGCGGCGGTGTCGGTACGCGCCGGGGCGGTCCGCCTGCGCAGTCCGGTAAGGCTTCTCATGTCAGCGTCTCCCCGGTCCGGGTGATGGCGCCGGCGGTATCGACGTCGACACCCTGCATGTTCGCGCTGTAGTCGCGCAGCACCTGGCCGTAGGTGCCGACGAGTTGCCCTGCCGTGGATAACGCTTGGGCGTGTTCGGCAACCGCCGTGGTGAATCGGGCCGCGAAATCCGCGCCGATCAGGCCGAGGTCGGTGGTCAGCTGGTCTTGATTCACCGCCCCGGAGGCGACCGCGGCCGCCGAGGCCAACTGTTGGGATACCGCGTCCGCGATCGCGGTGTAAGCGGCCACCGCCGCCGGATCCAGCTTCAGCGTGTCCACCGTTCCCCTCCCGGGTTCCCAGTCTTTCGCTACCGCGACATGATTCGATGACAAGACTACTGCGCGACCTGGACACATCGTGTCCGATCCTCGCGACTCCCTGCCGCCCGAGTATGACAACCATCGCGCGCTATGTCATGCGCTGGCCATCGCGAAACGTCCGCGGGCGCGGGGGCAGCAGCAGACGGCGGGGACCGCGGGACGCAGACGGCGGGGACCGCGGCGGCCAGGCCGGTCAGTTCCCGCTCGAGCCGCGCGCCTTTGGCCAGCGTGGCGCACTCGAGCCGCGCGTCGGACCAGTAGTGCTCCAACGCGACCCGCGCGGTGACGAAGGCCGCGTTGTTGCCGCGGAAGGTGCCGTTGTGCTCGCCGGGCGCCCACTGGTCGAATTCGAGCTTGAAAAGCACCAGCGCCATGGGCAATCCGTAGCCGCCGATGGACTTCGACAGCGTGACGATATCGGGGCGGATCCCCGCGGCCTCGAAGGAGAAGAACGGACCGGCGATCCTTCTCAGCGCTGTGTAGCACTTTTCCAAAAACCGTCCGCAGGGGTTTCGCACCTCATTCCATTGGTATTAGGCTTGACTGTTTGTGCGCGACAGAGGAGGCGGGGACGGGCAGCTCGTCGCGACCAGGCAGCCGTGGCGCGTCTTCGCGGTCTATGCACAGCTCGCGCGCGCGGGTTTTCGACGACAGTCCCAGTACAAGCTGGCCATGTTCGCGGGCCTGTTCACCAATTGTGTTTTCGGGTTCGTGCGCGCGTCGGTGATGCTCGCCGCGGTGCGGGCCACCGGCGACTTCGGCGGCTACAACGAGGGCTCTATCGGCGCGTATGTATGGCTGTCGCAGGGCCTGCTCGGCGCGATGCAGTTCATGGGACCACCGTTGGACCTGGCCGACCGGGTGAAGAACGGCGACATCGCGATCGACTTCCTGCGTCCGGTCGACGTCCAATTCGGTTACCTCGCCGGTGATCTCGGCCGCGCGGCGTGCACCATCCTGCCGCGCGGGGTGCCGAGCGTCTTGATCGGCGTGTTCACCTTCGGGCTCGTCATGCCGAACACCCCACTCCCCTATCTACTCGGCGCCGTGAGTGTGCTTCTCGCCGTTGCTATTTCGTTCCTCTGTCTGTTCGCCGTCGCGCTCATCGGCTTCTGGGTGGTCGAGACCCGCGGCCTCCGGGTGCTGTATCAGGTCAGCGGCACCTTCCTCGCCGGACTGTTTGTGCCAGTGCACATGTTCCCCGGCTGGCTGCGCACCATCGCGCAGGCGACACCGTTCCCCTCGATCCTGCAATCACCGATCGATGTGCTGTCCGGTCGGATCACCGGAACGGCTGCGGTGAGTGTGGTTGCCGTCCAGGTCTGCTGGGTACTCGTGGTCGGCGGCATCGGCCGGGTGCTGCTGGCGGCCGGACGGCGCAAGCTGGAGGTGCAGGGTGGTTGAGCCGGGCGCCGCGCGGGCGGGGACCTGGTTCACCCCGTATGCGGCGGTGTTGCGCTCCCGGATCCGCGCCCAGCAGGCCTACCGATTGTCGTTCGTCAGCGAGGTTTTCAGCGCGTTCCTGATCGGCCTGGTGGAGTTCGCCGAAGTGTGGGTGATCTTCCACAACGTCCGGGTGCTCGGCGGCCTCGATCTCAATGCCGCCCTGCTGCTCTTCGGGTTCGGCCAGTCGACCTTCGCGCTGGCCCAGGTGTTGTTCGGCCACCTCGACACGCTGCCGACGCTGATCCGAATGGGCCAGCTCGACGCGTATCATCTACGCCCACAGCCGCTGCTGCTCCAGCTCATCACCAGCGATATCTCGCTGCGCCGTTTCGCCCGCGCCGCCGTCGCCATCGCCGTGCTCGGTGTCGGCTTCCTGCGCAACGACATCGACTGGAGTCCGGCCGCCGTCACGCTGGTAGCGCTCACGCTGATCAGCGGAATCGCCCTGTTCGGTGGCGTTTTCGTGTGCGCGGCCGGACTGCAGTTCTATCTCATCGACGGCGCCGAGCTCACCAACAGCTTCACCTATGGCGGCTCGTTCGCCGCGGTGCAACCCGCCACAGTCTTCCCGACACCGCTGAAACTGTTGTTCGGCTTAGCGATCCCGGTCTGCTTCACCGCGTATCTGCCGACCATCGCCTTGCTCGGGCTGCCGGGTCCGGCGCTGCTACCGGGGTGGCTGGCCTGGCTGGCTCCGCTGGCGGTGCTGTGGGTGTGGTTTCTCGCGCTGTGTTTCTGGCGATTCGGTACTCGGCACTATCAGGGAGGCGGCGGCTAACGTGGCGAATTCCGGCTCATCGGACGCGATCATCGACATCGAGGATCTGACCAGGCAATTCATCCTGTCCCGCAAGGTCGGCCGCCGCTGGCGCCGGCACCGCCGGACGCTCACCGCGGTGGATCGGATGTCGTTCCGGATCGAACGCGGTACGGCGGTCGGCTACATCGGCGCCAACGGCGCGGGCAAGTCCACCACCATCAAGATGCTCACCGGCATTCTGGTGCCGACCTCGGGCAGCGTGCGCACCTGCGGGCTCGAACCGGTCCGGCAGCGGCGCGAACTGGCCGCGCGAATCGGCGTGGTGTTCGGGCAGCGCTCCCAGCTCTGGTGGGACCTGCCGCTGCGTGAATCGTTTTCGATTCTGGCGGCCATCCATCGGCTGGCCCCGGACGCCGCGCGCAAGCGCAAACACGAGCTGATCGAGCAGTTGGAGATGACCGACACGCTGGACACCCCGGTGCGCCAGCTCTCGCTCGGCCAGCGGATGCGCGCGGAAGTGGCTGCGGCGCTGCTGCATTCCCCCGAGTTGGTGATCCTCGACGAGCCGACCATCGGTCTCGACGTGCTGTCGAAGCAGCGGCTGCGCGAGTTCCTGCGCGCCGAACGCGCCGAGCGCGGCACCACGCTCCTGCTCACCACGCACGACATGGGTGACATCGAAAGATTGTGTGGCCGGGTGCTGGTGGTGGATCACGGGCGGCTGGTCTACGACGGGTCGTTGACGGGGCTGGCGGCCACCGTGGGCGCCAGGCGGGTGCTCGTCGTCGATCTGGCCGAGCCGACGCCGGACATCGACGACCTACCCTGCGCGAAGCTGCTGGCGTCCGAGGCCGGTGGGATGCGGCAGCGGCTGGCCTTCGATCCGGAAAGGACCACGGCGGCACAGCTGCTCGCGCAGGTCTCCGATCGCGCCGAGGTGCGGGATCTGTCCATCGAGGAGCCAGAGATCGAGGACGTGGTCCGCCGGATATACGAATCCGCCCGCTGAGGCAGCGGGCGGATTCGGTGCTGTAGTGCGACTCAACGGTTTTCGGGTTCGCGCGCACCCTGGTCGAGCCGGAACGGCGGGTACTCGTCGCGCATCAGCGTGGCGTAGGCCTGCACGCGAATGGACCACCGGCTGATGCCGAGGACGAAGTCGTACACGCCCTGTGGATACCTGGCGGTGAACAGCAGCCCGATCAGCGCGACGAGCAGCAGGATGCTGATCAGCGGAATGCTGCCCGCGCCGGACCATTCGTCGTTGTCGTACATGTAGAACGTCGTGCCGCCGGTCATCATCGCGCCGAGGATGAGGTAGTGCGGAATGGCGAGCAGCCACCACTTCACCAGCACCAGGCCGCGATGCAGGCGCTCCGGATAGTCGATCTCGAGATCGGCCGGATACTCCGCGCTCGACTGCAGGCTGAACGGCGGATACTTGTCGGTGCCGAGCACCCCCAGCGCGTAGAACTCGACCCGCCAGGTCCACCGCATCACCCCGACATTGAAGTCGAACATCGCCCTCGGGTATTTACCGGTGATCAAAATCGCGAAGAACGCGATCACCGTGAGCACGAAGTACGCGATGTGCAAAAAGAAAAGCACGATGTAATGCGGAATGGCCAGAATCCACTTGACCAGCCACATCCATCGGGACAGTGCGGGATCCAGATCGCCTCGGACACGAATCGGATTGACCGAATCGACCAGCTGCGCGGTGAAGTCAGGGTTTTCGGGTTCCATGATCGACGCTCCTTTCGGGTGCTTTCGATCCACGCCACAAACCAGGTGCGGAATAACGTGATTCTCGCGCATTCGGCGTGCGTCGACGCCACGATCGGGTACCGACACGCCAACAAATAGAGACGTATTCGCTTGGTGTGTCGCAAACTCCGCCGTAATCGCCCGGTAGGCTCGACCCCAGCCTGGAAGGGGATGCCCTATGCAGACCGGGGAACCGAGCCGCACCGCGCTCGGCGCTGCCGTCTACCGCGCACATCACCAAGTGTCCGACGCGGGCCGGATCTTCCACGACCCGCTCGCCGTGCCGATCATCGGCGGCATGCCCGCGCTCACCGACTCCTTCTTCGACCGGGACACCGACGGCCGGATCCGGCTATTGGTCGCCGCCCGATCGCGATTCGCCGAGGACGCACTCGCCGAGGCGGTCGCCGCGGGCACCGAGCAGGCGGTGATCCTCGGCGCCGGGCTGGACACCTTCGCCTACCGGAATCCACACCCGCGACTGCGGGTCTTCGAGATCGACCACCCCGACACCCAGGCGTGGAAGCGGAAAAGGTTGCACGAGGCCGACATTCCGGTGCCACCCTCGATCACCTACGTGCCGATCGACTTCGAACACCAAACCCTCGACGAGGTCGTCGCCGCAACGGATTTCGATCCGGCCCGGCCCGCCTTCGTGACCTGGCTCGGCGTCACCGTCTACCTCACCCGCCCCGCCATCACCTCGACGCTGCGCTACCTCGGTAGCATGACCGCGGGCAGCCAGCTGGTCCTCGACTACGCCGAGCCGGTGATCCCCGCCACGCCCGAGGAACACGCCGCCGCGGAGTTCCGCAAGCAGCGCCTCTCGCAGATCAACGAACGCTGGCGCAGTTTCTTCACCCCGCCGGAGATGGCCGCCGAACTGCAGCACGACGGGTTCGACGTGGTCGAGGATCTCGGCCTCGCCGCCGCCACGATCCGCTACACGGGCGCTCCGGCGAAAACTCCGGAGCGCCCCGGCCCGCACGTGCTCCGGGCCGTCGTGCGCGGTTAACCCAGCGGCCTGCTCAGCGGCACGTTCACGAAGCTGGGCGCCGACGGGTCGAGCACAAGGTGTTGCGGGGCAACCGAATTCAGGATGCCGCCGTCGAAGAGCAGCGGCGGCGGCAGGAAGCCGCGCGGGAAGTTGCTCGCGAAGACGTTCACCCGCAGCCGATGTCCCGGCTGCAGCACCGCGTCGACCGGGTTGACCGCGACGTCGAGCGTGGTCGGCCGGCCGGGCACCAGCGGCTGCCGATCGGCGAGGGTCAGCCTGTACACGGTGTGCGTGTAGTCGCCGTCGGCGTCCTTCGTGCTCTTGTCCTCGTCCACCGCGCGCATCGAGGCGGCGAGCTGACCGCTGGCCAGCACCGTCGACTGCCCGTTGGGCGCAACATCATTCACGGTCACCGCCCAGTAGCCCTCGATGTTGTCGTACTTCGTGTTGAGGTGCACGTTGATCGGGCCGGACAGCACCGTCGGCTCGCCGACCGGCGCACCGGTGAAGGTGAGGCCGCCGAGCTCGTGGATACGGTCGTCCCGGCCGCAGAAATTGGCCAGGCTGATGGCGCCTGCGGATTCGACCGCGGCGTCGCGTGAGCACAGCGAGGTGAGGCCCTGCACCGGCGAGACCGTCAATTGTGCTGCGCCCTCGGGGGTTTGCGCGGTGAGCGAGCCGTCGTAAACGCTGGTCGCGGTGCCGCTGATGGCGGGCGAGAGATACATGCGCTGGTAATCCACGTCCGGGCGCGGGAACGACGACGTGGTGGTCCAGCCGCCGCCCTGCTGCCGGAGCGCGACCGGCCCGTACTGGTCGATGCCGTTGTCGATGCCCTTGAGCCACTTGTCGTACCAGGCCATTTGGAGCACGTCCAGTCGCGGCGGCTTGCCGGGATCACCCAGGCCGGAGCCGGGATTGAAGTGATAGGTGTCGCCCATGATCAGTTTTTTGCGCTCGGGCGGCAGCGGAATGTCGGAGAACGAGCGGGCAGTGGACGAGGCGAAGATGTCCTGCCAGCCGCCATAGGCGAAGGTGGGCACCTGAATCCGCTCCGGATGTCCGTCGGTGAACGCCGACCGCAGCGAGCTGCCGGGCAGCAGCTGGTCCTGCAACGGCTGCGGCACCGAATCCACGTTGAGCGACAACGCCATCAGGATGTAATCGAAGAATTCCAGCGGCGTGGCCACCCGGTCCAGCAGCCATTGGTAGTCCAGGTGGCCCAGCGCGATGCCGACCGGGTCCGGGAAGTTCGAGATGAGGTCGACCCCCGCGATGTACAGCGGGCCGAACAAACCGAGTCCGGCGCCGGGGAAGGCGACATCGGTGAGTGTGTCTGTGCTGCCCTCGATCGGAAAAATCGCCTTCAAAGCGGGCGGATTCTGTTCGGCCGCCTTGAATTGGTTGATACCGGAGTAGGAGATACCGGACATGCCGATATTGCCGTCCGACCACGGCTGCTTGCTCGCCCAGTCGATCATTTCCAGGGTGTCCTGGTTCTCCCTGCTCTGGAAGAATTGCCAGGAGCCCTGCGAATATCCGGTGCCGCGCACGTCGGCCACGATGTAGGTGTAGCCATGCTGCACCAGCGTGCGATCCGCGCCGAACGCGCGCGGCGCGCCGCCCGCCAGCGCCTTGGTCAGATCGGTGATCGAGTCGAACGGTGTGCCGCTGAAGTCGAACCGGTTGACCAGCTGGATCAACGCGTCCGACAGCACGGGAATGTTGAGGGCGATGTCCGCGATCAGCGACACGAATTTCGTGTAGGGCGTCAGGTTGATGATGGTGGGCAGCGGCTCGTCCACGATCCGGCCCGCGGCGTCGACCGGCCGATAGATGTTGGCCTTCAAGACCGTTCCATCGCTCATGGTGATCGGCACGTCGAAGTCGATATGCACCGGGCCGGGGTACTTCGCCGGGCCGTCGTGCGCGGCGGTCCACGCCCGGCCCAGGTCGCCGCCGTCCGGCGGCGACTCGGCGGTGGCCGTGCTCGGCACCACCCATAGCGCGGTCATGGCGGTCGCAATCGCCAGGATCCCGACCCTGCTCAACGCGCGGCGAACTGTCCTCATCGACCTCGACCCCTTGCTACGTACTTAGAAACACTGGCGTACCTATCGTGGATGTGAGAGTAACGGGGACCACATCGAATGGGCAAGTATGACCCCGGTCACTGTCCGCGAGCGACTATTGTCAAAAGATGGGATTGGAAGCCGGCGTCGATCGCGGCCGTCTGCCACGCGGCACACACGGCATGACGCCGGAGGCGGTGGCGCACTCGCAGCGCATGCGGATGTACCTCGGCGTGCTGGAGGCCGTCGCCGAAAGAGGTTACGGCGAAACGACTGTCGGCGATATCGTGGCCCGCGCGAACGTCTCGCGGCGCACCTTCTACCAGTTGTTCCGCGGCCGGGACGACTGTTTCACCGAGGCCTTCGAGGCCGCGGTCGAGCTGGTACTGGGCGAGCTCGACAAGAGCGTGCAGGCGATGCCGCGCTCGGAATGGCGCGCACTCATCCACACCACGCTGGAGACCTATCTGCATGTCCTGGCCGAGAACGGCATCTACGCCCGCGCGCTGCACATCGAATGCCTGGTCGCCGGGCCGATCGTCGCCGAGCAGCGCCGTCAGATGAAAACGCTGCTCGCCCACCGCATGCGCGCGGCCTTCCGGATCGGCCGCGGCGAGGGCGATATCCCGGTGGACATTCCGACGGATATCTTCGACGCCCTCATCGGCGCGGTCGACGATCGCATTCGCGATTGCCTGGAAGGCCCTGGCCCGCAGGCACTACCGGCGCTCGGTGCACACCTGTACCAGATCACCATGGCGCTGTTCGGCGTTCCGGAATGGGACGCTTAGCCGGGACCGGTCCCCTGCGCCGAATACAAACTCACTTCGCCATCCTCACTAAGGAATGCGTTGACGAGCATGATGCCTTGCGCCTGTAGTTCATCGGGTTCCGGCGCCGCGGTGGTGATCGAAATCTGCGGTATGACGGCCCAGTTCACCACATAACGCTCCGGCGGTCCGTCGTCGTCGGAGAGCCGGGCCAGACGGAAGACCGATATGGTCTTGCGAACGATGAGCGTGCGCACGACCTCACCGATTCGCTCGGGGTCTTCCAGCGCGAACATGAACCCGAATGTCAGCTCGGGCGATGACACGTAGGCGGGCACGAACGTCGAGGCTAGTCGATCGAACGACCCCGCGCAGCCGCCGCGCCGAACCGGTAGCTACTCGTGCGCCCACTTGACCTTGTCGGTAATACCGACGGTGCACGCACGTGACCTACCCGTAACGGATCATAACGATTTACCAGCTGCGCACAGATTTGTACACCATACTATTGCGCCGATTCGGCAACCGCGCTTTCCTGAAAGGGTCCCGATTTCTCGGGACGTCTTCCTCATCGCATCGTCGCGGATTTCCCGGTTACTTTGCCGTGCTGGTGGACTGTGGGGGTGGCGTCCGAGCGCGGGGCTGCGCCGGAGCCGAGGGGTGCCCCTCCCCGAAATCCCCCTCGGCCCTGGCGCATCCAGAATGTAATCGTTACCGCAGGGGTGTACGCACATGCCGACCGAATACGTAGCTGTCCGTATCGGAACCGAAGAGTTACCACCGCCTGCCGAACTATTGCGCGCGTTCCGCGAACCCGACGACCCGAACCGCAACCGGCACAGCGTGCTCAGTGCCGCGCGGCAACTCGTCGAATGTCACGAGCGAAGAAACAAGGCGATCGAAGCGGCGCACGCGCCGGACGCCGCCGAGGGGCGGGTCGCGGCGTGCAGCCTGCTGGTCGAGGACATCGACGGGCATCGGGCCGAACTGGTCGGGCGCATCGACACCTGGGTGGCCGACAATGTCGAGCACCGCGGCGGCGCCTCGTTGCATACCGAGACGCTCGGCGCGGTGATCGATCGACTAGCGGCGAAATGGATTGCGGCACAACGAGCTTTGCGGCGAACCCCGCAGCAGCGGGCGCACCCGGTGCAGGTGGACGGGGAAGCCCACCTGCAGTGGTGCAGGCTCGCCGAACTGACCGACGGCTATCGGGATCTGATCACCGACGTCACCGAGCACCGGCGCAGGCTGCCGGTGTGGTGATCAGCGGTTCTCGTCGACTCCCGGCTCGACCACCTCGGCGTCGACGAACGGCGCCTCGGTGCTCACCGTCGGCTTCGGCGCCGGGGGTGCCGGATCATCGTCACGATCGAGATCCAGGTCCTGCTGCGCCGCGGCGTCGCGCCGGGCGGCGTCGGCGGCTTCCTTCATCTCGATCGCGTCGGTGAACCACTCACCGATCTCCTTGGTGACCTCCGCGACGGTGCCCGCGATGATGCCGGCGATATTGCCGACATGCTTCGCACCCGAGGACGTCAATTCTTGAATGAGATCCTTGTTGCTTTCGAATTTCCCGATCATTCACACGCCCACTTCGCTTGCCTTTCGCTGACGCATCACGATAACACCGGGAGACGATTCGCTCTTGACCAAGCTGGGCGGCAACGCGAGCTTGCAAATCTTCCACCAGACCGAGCCGATCTGCTTGCTGAACGAACCCGTGTTGTACGGGAGTCCGTACTTTTCGCACAATGCGCGAACCTCCGGCGCGATCTCCGGATAGCGCGCGGCCGGGATGTCCGGGAACAGGTGGTGTTCGATCTGGTGCGACAAATTGCCGGACATGATGTGGAACAGCTTGCCGCCGGTGATGTTGGCCGAGCCGAGCATCTGCCGGATGTACCACTCGCCGCGGGTCTCCTCGGCGGTCTCCTCTTCGGTGAACGTCTGTACGCCGGTGGGGAAGTGACCGCAGAAGATGATCGAGTAGGCCCACACGTTGCGGACCAGGTTCGCGGTCACGTTGCCCGCGAGCGTACTGACGAACAGCGGGCCGGTCAGCGCCGGGAAGATCAGGTAATCCTTGAGCGCCTGCTTGCTCGCCTTCTTCACCTGGCCGAGCACGGTGCGCTTGATATCGGCCCAAGATCGCTTGCCGCGCACCACATTCTCGACCTCCAGGTCGTGCGCCATCACGCCCCACTCGAACAGCATCATCAGCGCAAACGCGTACAGCGGCTGACCCAGGCGCAGCGGGTTCCACGACTGGCTCTCGTCCATCCGCAGGATGGAGTAGCCGATGTCGCGGTCCTTGTTGTGGATGTTGGTGAAGGTGTGGTGGATGTAGTTGTGCGAGTGCTTCCACTGGTCCGCCGGGCAGACCGTATCCCATTCGAAGACACGGGAATTCAGGCCTGGCTCACGCATCCAGTCGTACTGGCCGTGCATGACGTTGTGGCCGATCTCCATGTTGTCCAGGATCTTCGACACGCTCAGCGCGGCGACCGCGGCCAGCCAGACCGGCGGCAGGAAGCCGAGGTACATCAGGCCGCGCCCGGCGATCTCGAAGCCCCGCTGCGCCTTGATGATCGAGTACAGGTATTCGCGGTCGCGATCGCCGAGGTCGGCGACGACCTTGGCGCGCAGCTCGTCGAGCGCCTTGCCGAGTTCTTCGATCTGGTCCGGGCTCAATACCAGCGGGCCGTCTTCGGTTTCGGTCAGGATTGTCATTGCGATGAATCCTTTGTTAGTCAGATGTCGATGTCGACGTCGCCCACGGGGGCGTTGATGCAGAGCTGGATGGGCTGATCCGGGTCACTGTCGGTTTCGCCGGTGCGCAGGTTGCGGGTGCAACCGGTGCGGCGAACCGCGGTGCAGGAGAAGCAAATTCCCATCCGGCAGCCGTATGCCGGGCTGAGACCGGCGGATTCGGCCTGCTCCAGCAGGGGCGCGCCGTTGTTGTCCGCGGCGATGCCGCTGGCCGAGAAGCTCACGGTGCCGAAGACGTCGTCGGCGTTGATCGGCGTGAGCGAAAGCGTGAATTCCTCGGTGTGCAGCCGATCTTCCAACTGCTCGGCCGCATAGATCTTGCGCACCGCGTCCATCAGCGACTGCGGGCCGCAGACGTAGGTGTGCGCGTCGGCGAACCACGGCGCCACCCGCTCCAGCTCGTCGTAGTCGAAGTACCCGCTGGATTGCACGAGCGCCACATCGACCCACGGCGCCGTCGCGTCAGCCCTGGCGGTATCGGACCGCCACGGATGCCGCAGCTCGATGCGGAAGTTCTGATGCCGCCGCGCGATCGCGTCGAGTTCCGCGCGGTGCGGCACCACCTCGGGCGATTTCGCGTAGTGCAGGAAGACGACCTCACCCGGGTAGCCCTCGTCGGCCAGGGTGCGCAGCATCGACAGCACCGGCGTGATGCCGCTGCCGCCGCTGATCAGCAGCACCCGGTCCGGGCGCAGGTCGGGCAGCCGGAAGGCGCCGGCGGCCGGTGCCAGATCGACCACCATGCCCGGCGCGGCGTTGCGCGCGAGGAACAGCGATACCAGGCCGTCGGGATGCGCCTTGACGGTGAGCTGGATATACCTGCTCCGGCCGCTCGCCGGATCGACCGGCGAATAGCAGCGGGCGTGGCGGACACCGTTGATCACCACGCCGATCTGGACGTACTGCCCGGCGGCGTGGCCTTTCCATTGCCGGGTCGGGCGCAGGGTGAGCGTCACCGAACCGGGGACCGAGCGGTCCACCTGGGTGATCTCGGCGCGCATCTCCCGCGCGGTGAGCGTGGGGCGCACGAGTTCCAGGTACCGGTCCAGCGGATGTGGCGTGGTCAGGGTCTGCACCAGGTTGATGAGATCCACCATCTGTTCTCCGTGCCTCGTGTCGGGGTGCCTCAGGTCGGGGCTGTTCGACTGGCGGAGGACCCGCGACGTTGCGTTCCAATTTCAGTGCACGTCTGTACACTCAACTAGTGTGACCGATGACCAGGGTCCGGTGTCAACCGGCAAAACATGTGACACGAACTACATTTTGGGATCGGCGAAATGGTGAACGGATGTATGCTCACCGTGATGAGCGAGCAGGCAGCAACTCGAGGCGAGCGCAAGGAGCGCACGCGACAGGCCCTACTGGACGGCACCCTGGCGCTGGCCGCCGACCGTGGGTTCGCCGCGCTGAGCCTGCGCGAGATCGCCCGCTCGGCGGGCATCGTGCCGACCGCCTTCTACCGGCACTTCGCGTCACTGGACGACCTGGGCGCACAACTGGTCGACGACGGCATCACCGCGTTGCGGCTCGCGCTGCGCGAGGTGCGTCGCAAACCCGACGCAAGCCTGTCCGACACAGTGCGATTCGTGTTCACGCAGGTCGACCCGAAGCGGGAACTGTTCGGCTTCCTGACCCGCGAACGCCACGGCGGATCCGCCGCACTACGCAAATCCATTGCGCTGGAACTCCAGTTGATCGTCCGCGAACTGGTCGCCGACCTCTCCCGCATCCCCGCCCTCGACTCGTGGGCGCCCGCGGACTTGGAGATCGCCGCCGATCTGCTGGTCGCGACGGTCACCGACGGCATCGTCGCCTACATCTCGGCGCCACCGCGTGAACAAGACAGCATCATCGACCGCACCGTGCAGCAGATGCGATTGATCTCGCTGGGCATGGGCGCATGGTGGCCACCGAAGGAGCGGTAGCGCTCAGCGGGCCTCGGGATCGAGCGCCAGCACCGAGCGACCGCCGTCCACCGGCAGCACCGCACCATTGACGAAACTCGCGTCCGCCGAAAGCAGATACGCCACGGCCGCCGCCACCTCATCGATGGTCGCCACCCGGCCGATCGGATGCAGTTCCGCCATCTGTCGTTCCACCTTGGCCGCCACCGAAGGATCAAGGGCCGCAAGGAATTCAGCATAGCGCTCGGTCGCGACCGAGCCGGGTGCCACGGCGTTAACCCGAATCCCCTTCGAGCCGTACTCGACTGCCAGCGCGCGGGTGAGTCCCTCGATCGCGGCCTTCGCGGTGCTGTACGGCAGCGCGCCCGGCACGGCTCGTTGCGCCTGATGCGAGGTGATATTCACGATCGCACCGGGGGTTTCGGCGTTCAGGAACCGGCGAACGGCGGTGGCGCAGCCGACGACCGCAGGCGCCAGGTTGGCGGTGATCAGATCGACGACACCTTCGGCGGAGTCGGAATGCACTGAGGCATCACGGAATACGGCCGCATTGTTCACCCAGCCGGTCAACGTGCCCGCCTGCTGCGCGATATCGGCGGCCTGCTCGGCGACGGCCTCGGACGAGGCATCACCGAGCACCGGAATCACCCGGCCCCCAGCCCATTCCAGTGCCTCGGCGTCACGTTCGACGGCGACCACGACGTTGTCCCGGCCGAGCAGCCGGGCCACGATTCCCCGTCCGATCCCCCGCCCGCCACCGGTCACCACGTACGAAAGTGCCATACGCCCGATGCTAGCCAGTCGTGCCGGTCGAGGTTCGGGACGCGAGGCGTGATCCGCCGCGCCGTGGTGGTCAGCGCCGATTCGGTTGACCGAAGATCATCTGGTGGCCGCGGGCGGTGTCCAGGTATTCGCGGACGCGATTGATCAGCCCGTCGCGGAGTTCGAAGACGAAGCTCGGCGGGCGACCCGCCATCGCGGGCACTAGGGTTGGGGAGGTGCGGATTCGGCGGTGGCGGCGCGGGTATCTGACCGCGGAGTACGCGGCGCTGTTCTTCGGTGGCGCAACGGTTTACAACCGCTATCTGCGCGGTACCAGTCCCATCCCGGCGCTGGCGGCGGGGGCGGCGCTCGCGACCGGTTATCTGCGACGATCGCCCGACTTCGACCGGGCGGCGTTGTGGCGGCCGCAGGCGTTTCCCGCGCAAACACGATCGATGGCGACGCTGGCGGGTTCGAGCGCGCTCGCGCTCACCGCGGCGGTGGCGCTGCTGCGGCGCAAGAACCTCTTCGATCTGCCGCGCAACAATCCGGTGCTGTGGCTGGCGGTGATGGTGTTGTATCCCGCGCTGAGCGTGTATCCGCAGGAGTTGATCTTCCGGTCGTTCCTGTTCCACCGGTACGCGCCCGCCTTCGGGGACGGCACCGGGATAGTGGTCGCGAGTGCGGCCGCCTTCGCCTACGTGCACATCGTGTTCGGCAGTTGGATCTCGGTGCTGTTGAGCGGGCTCGGTGGCGCGATCTTCGCGGTCCGGTATCAGCAGACGCAGTCGCTGTTCACCGCGTCCGTCGAGCATTCGGTCTACGGAATCCTGGTCTTCACCGTGGGTTTGGGCACGTACTTCTATCACGGCGCGGCCGCTGAGATGCGAGCGAAGGACAACTGAACCCGAAACGAGCATGGCGGCGCTGCCAAGCCCGAATCGGTATCGGTCTCAGTTCACCGGCTGCCGATCGACTGCGCCAGGAACGGCCAGGACGTGCGCAGATCGTCCTCCCAGTAACCCCACGAATGAGTACCGACCGGCCGATCGTCGAAGGTCACCGGGATATTCAACTCGTGCAACCGGTTCGTCAGGTTCACCGTGCAGAAATGGATGGCCGCCTCGATCGGCCCGCCGAACGCGATCTGCACCGGCAGCGGAATCCGGCCCTCCTGCACGCGCCGATCGAAGGGCGTGTCGTGCGGTGCGGCCGCAATGCCGCTGCCCGCACTCAAATAGACAGAGGTTCCGCGCAGGCGTTCGGCGTTGACCAACGGATCGTTGTCGCGCCAGAGGGGGCCGTTGGCCGGGCCCCACATGTTCTCGACGCTTTGCCCGCCGCCCCAATTCTCGACAGTCAGCCGGACGAATTCGTGCCCGATGGGATCCGAGGTCTGCGCGCAACCGCTGTAGGACGCCACGCTGTTCCAGAAGCCGGGCTTCGCGATGGCCAGGTTCAGCACCGAGGTGCCGCTCATGGATACACCCGCCAGCGCGCGATTGCCGTTGGCACCGAGAAACCCCTCGATGACCGGCGGCAACTCGTCGTTGAGGAACGTCTGCCACTTGTTGTAGCCGAGCACGGCATCCGGGCGAATCCAGTCGGTGTAATACGAATTGGCGCCACCGAACGGAGTCACCACGTTGATGTCTTTGCCGCTCAAGAAGTTCACGGCGTCGGTCTGCACGTCCCAGCCGCTCTCATTCGGACCGCCGCCCGAGCCGTTGAGCAGATAGAGCGTCGGACGGGATGTTGCCCGGTCCGCGGCGCGGATGATCTGCACCGGGATCGGCCGGTTCATCGCGGGTGAAAAGACCGTGACAACCTGTTGCCGGTCGTTCACGTCCTGCACCGAAACCACGCTGGGTTCCGCGGTGGCGGCGCCTGCCGCGCCGACCAGCCCCGCGGCGGCCAGCGCACCGGCGAGCACCCAGTGCAGCGTTCTCCTTCGTGTCGATCGCCGTGTTCTCAAGTCGCAGCCCCTCTCGCTTGCTTACGGTCGGCCACGGTGGCCGATGACACACCGGGACGTCGCTGTCCTAGCGCGGCATGGCGATGACGTGCCGGGACGCCGATGTCCCGGAACGGCATTGCAAGGGGGATTCGCGTGGCCATCGTCGGCGGTTTGGTCCCGCCGCCGATTGTTTTCGGCGGATCAGCGCGGCGGTTGGCTCATGTCCCGGTTCAGCTGCGGGATCTCGATGCTGATCGGCAGCCGCAGTTCGGCCAGGTAGATCAGCGCCGCCTGGCGGAGGAACTCGTCGAACAGCCAGTAGGCGTCCGGCGCCAGCGGGACCACCGGCAGCAGGCCCTCGCGCACCGCGATGAACGGCCCCCAGCTCACCCGGAGCAGCGGATCCCAGACCGGTTCCCTGGGGATGGCCAGCCCGTCGGCGATCTTGTCGCCGAGCAGGAATCGGGTGAACGCGCCGAGGACCGGCTTGCTGAGCACGGCGAGGTCGAGATTCACGCCGAGTCGCAGCAGCCGGTCGGCCAGCGCGACGCCCTCGGGAGTCGGCTGCAGAATCGGGTCGAGCACCTGCGCGGCCTGGGCATCGGCGGCGGCCCACGTGTCGGGGATGTACTCGTCGCGGACGCCGAGCAGGTGCGCGCAGACCTGCCACGAGTGCAGGAAGGCCGCGGACTCGTTGCCGGGGATGGGCACCTGCCACGCCGTCAGCTGCTTCATCACGGTCGTCGGCAGGCTGTGCCAGGTGACCATGATGTCGTTCTGGCTGATCGGCACGTCCTCCTCGGCGGAGTGCACCCAGTACGGCGACTGCGGCAGCAGGTGCCGCACCGCGGCGTGCACCAGCCGGGTCTTGACACACGTCACGACCATTTCGCCGTCGGGCGCATAGGCATTCGCGGTCCCGATGTCGTAGCCGAGTTTCGCGGTCTTGGAGATGCGGTCCTTCAGATCCTGACCGCCCTTGGAGTAGTAGACCGCCCGCGCCTCCTTGGGAATGACCGTGCTCATCATGCCGCTGGCCAAGCCGTACAGCACGCCGAGATACAGGCCGCGCTTCTTGTTGAACTCGACCGCGGTGGCCAGTTTGCCCTGATCGGTCCACTGCGGGAGTTGGCGGGCGTACTCCATGAAATCCCTTAGCTCCGTGGGCAATCCGGGAGGCAACGGCTGACCGTTCCTGGTCCACGTACGCAAGAGGTCGTTCACTCTCGGCACATCGCCACGGTCGATCAGTGCGGCGACCAAGGGGTCCGCCTCGGCGTCCCATACCGTCATCGGATCGGCTCCGGATCCGTTGCCTGCCACCGAGCCGCTCGGTGACCAGGTCCACGGCTCCGCCCTGGCCGGGGATACCGCTGCCAGTGCGCCGAACGCGCCCAACGCGCCGCCTGCCTTCAATGCGTTGCGTCTGCTGAATCCATCCATGTCGCTGCTCCTCGCTGAGTCCAGACGCCATCGTGGTGACGCAGGGGCGGCGATTCGCGCCGAGTCGCGCCGTTCGATGGAAGAATAGTCATTAACTTAGCAAGTTGAGCGGAGTGATGGACCGACTTTGAGAAACTGACACAGAATCTCTCTCACTGCGCGAGTACGAGTAGGTGGCAAGATGCCAAAGATGCCGCTCAGCTGACGGGTTCACTAAAATTCCGAGTTGTGCCACAACAGAACCATGGCGGATCGGGTCGATGCGCCGGCTGGGATGCAGCACGATCTCGCCAAGTCATGAGGATCGATAACCATTGGTTACTTATTCGACGCGATCAGCACACCCCCGCGATGTGCTGATCGCGCGCCCTCGGACGTCAGGGCGTGGCGAGCTGGTCCCATTGCATCCGCGGGTCCTCGTTCGGGAAGTCGTTGCGGATCGTGACGTAGGAGGTGCCCGCCGCGTAGGGAGCACTGAGGCGGCGGGTGTCCAGCGCGGCCTTGTAGACGGTGCTGGCCGTGCCGTCCGGGAAGAAGACGTACTCCAGAGTGAAGTTCTGCCGGTAGTTTCCGCTGTCACAGTCGGCAAGGAAGGCCAAACCCCAACCGCCCGTAGTATTTTCGACGCATTGATGTTTGCCCCGCGATGTCAGTTCGCGCGTGCTGAACGCGATCGTGTCCGGTCCGGTCGTCGCGCGCAGCCACCACTGGCGTCGATCGCCGGCGTTGCACGGGGCGAATCGGGCGGTGCCGCCGATCCCGTTGTGCGGGTCGTTCTCGGTGGTCATGCACTGACCGGTACCCCGGTTGTACATGAGCCAGTAGGCGAACTCGGCGTGCGCGGGACCGGCCGCGCCGATGGTGGTCGTGGCGACGGCTGCGGCGATCAAGGCCAGCGTGGCCGACTGCGCCGCAGCGACAGTGTTGATCAAGGATTTCATTGATGCCCCCGGTATTTGGCCGATGGATGAATACCATCGAAGTCTCTGCGGCGGCAGTCTCACGCGAGTTTCACCGCGCTCTCACGGGCCATGCGGCACCGCGACGGCCCGACCGATAGCCGAGGCGCGACCGGGTCCCCAGCAGCCCACCATGATTCAACTGGACCGTCGGTCAATATTCACTTGCGGCCGGATCGGCTCGCGAGCAAGGTGAGGCCATGACTGCTTACGAACCCATTCGCCGTGTCGTCACCGGTCACGACAGCGCCGGCAAAGCCATCGTGGTCGACGACGAACAGGTACCCTCCGTGTCGCCGCCGGAATTTGGTGGGCGCTGGGCGATCTGGGCCGCCGACGCCCCCGTGGCACTCCCGAACGACGGCACCGCTCCGAAGGTCGGCGACGCACAGTTCCCGCCGTCCACCGGCGTCAAGATCATCAAGATGGCCCTCCCCCCGAAGTACAACCCAGATGCGTTGTCGGACAACAGCGAGCTGTTCGACCCGGACCTCCTGGCCGAACTCGGCTTCCTGGTCGACCCGAACCCGCCGGGCACCTACGGCTCACGCCCCGGCGTCACCGGCATGCACGCCAGCGCGACCGTCGACTGTGTGCTGCAATTGTCCGGCGAATCGGCATTCATCTTGGAAGACAACGAGATTCACCTGAAGCCCGGCGACTGGCTGGTGATCAACGGCGTGGTGCATGCCTGGCGCAACGACGGCGACGAACCAGCGGTGCTCATGGGTGTAATGGTCGGCGCCGAGCACAGCGGCATCCCGAAGCGCTAGCGTCGCCCCCTCAGTCGAGACAGAACTCGTTGCCCTCGATATCCTGCATCAACTGACACGACTCGTTGACGCCATCGGCTCGCAGCAATTGCCCACCGTACCGCGCCGAGTGCGACCAGTCGTACGCACTCGGCCTCGAGTGCCGCCAGACGCTGTTCACCCACGAGTCCGGTGCCCACCCGCACATCGAGATGCACCCGGTTCTTGACGACCTTGTCTTCGGGAACGCGCTGAAAGTACAGGCGCGGGCCAACTCCGGAGGGATCGATGGCTGCTGAACCCTGATACTCGTACCCCAACACCTCACTCCAGAAACGAGCGACGCGCTCGGGTTCTGCGCAGTCGAAAGTGACTTGGAACTGCTTGACCGATCCCATCGGGCCACCATAGCGGCGCGCGGTCGCTGTCGAGAAATGCTTTACCAGGTGACCCGAAGTCGTCGCACACCACGAACGCCGATACCGTCCGGACGCATCCGAACCTCGTCCGCGGGCACGGCGAGACGCAGGGTGGGAAACCGCGCCATCAACGCGGGCAGCGCGGTGCGCAGCTCGATCCTCGCCAGCTGCTGGCCGAGGCACTGGTGGATGCCGTGGCCGAAGCCCAGGTGTCCCAGCGCATTACGTCGTAGGTCGAGGCTGTCGGGACGATCGAACACGGCTGGATCGCGATTGGCGGCCTGTAGCGAAAGGGCCACCGTCTCACCGGCTTTGATCAGTTGTCCGGCCAGTTCGACATCCGCAAGGGCAGAGCGGGTCATGGTGTGGACGACAGTCAGGTAGCGCAGCAGCTCCTCGACCGCGCGGTCGGGATCGGTGCGCAGCGCAGCCAGCTGTTCCGGGTGACACAGCAGCGCAAAAGTACTGAGTGTCAGCGTATTCGCCGTGGTCTCGAATCCGCCGATCATCAATAGTGCGGCCACTCCGGCGAGTTCGACGTCCGCGAGATTGGTGGCGGTCAGATCGCTGAGCAGATCATCGGTCGGCTCGGCTCGTTTGGCGGCGATCAGATCCCGCAGGTATTCCTGGGTCTCTTCGAAGGTGATGAGGCCTTGTTCGACATGTCCGTCCGGCATGACGTCCAGATTGTTCAGCTGGCCGACCAGGTCGGCCACCAGGCGTTGGAAACGATCCCGATCGGCTTCGGGCACACCGAGTAGTTCACTGATCATCAGCGCCGGAACCGGATGGGCGAATGCGGCCACCAGATCCACCGGACCACCGGCTCGTGCCATGGCGTCGAGATATGCGGTGCTGATCTGCGCGACTCGCTCGGTGAGCAGGCGCATCCGCCGGACAGTGAACTTGCCCGCCAAGAGCTTTCGATAGCGGGTGTGCTCGGGGGCGTCGAGGTTGAGGAAGGCGCCTGGTGGCGCCGGGGGCAGTTGGCCGAGGTCGGCCAAGGCGGAGTGCATGAGTTCGGGTCGCGCGCTGAAGCGCGGATCGGCCAGGACGGCGCGCACGGTGGCATGCCCGGTGGCCAGCCAGCCTTGGTGACCGTCCGGAAATATCATGCGGGTCAACGGATTCCGCTCACGAATCCGCGCCAGTCCGGTGGGTGGATCGAAGGGGCAGCCCGCGGGGCGAGCGGTAGGCAACGAGACAACGGTGGTCAGCGGCTCGGTCATTGATTCCTCACTGGCGCACGACTTTCAGTATGCGCCGAACGCTAGGTTGCATTCAGTGTTTGCTCAACGGAGACCGCGCTGCAATACTGGATTACTGCAGGTACATTCGGTTTCATCCGTGCAATGACCTTGCCGTCGAACGCAAAGGCCGGGCACCCGACATGCAATGAGATGTCGCTGAACGCATCCCGAAGGAGACCCGATGCCAGGAGGCAGGCTCACGCTGCAGGAGCGGGAATGCATTGCGGCCGGACTGGCCGACGGACTGGGCTACACCCAGATCGCGCGCCAGCTCGAGCGGCCTGCCTCGACGATCAGCCGTGAGGTGACCCGGAACGGCGGACCCGGCCGTTATCGCGCGGACCGAGCGCACCGGGCCACCGCGGCGCGGGCCCGCCGCAGCAGCGCGGCCGCGGTGCAGCCATCAGCATCAGCGGAATTCATGGTCGACAACGATGCGGTGCGCGAGTTCGCGGCGCACTTCACCGAGTTGTTCGTGTTCGACGGCATGCCCCGGATGCAAGCCCGGGTCATGACGTGTCTGCACCTCGCTAATTCGGGCAGTCTCACCGCCGCCGAGTTGGTGCGGCAACTCGACGTGAGCCCGGCCTCGATCTCCACCGCCGTCGGCGCGCTGGAGCAGCGGGATCTCATTCGCCGGGAACGTGATTCACGACGCCGCGACCTGTACTGCATCGATGACGACACCTGGTACCGGACCACGCTGAACCTCGCCCGGGCTGCCGGAGTGCGGGTCGAGGCGGCCCGTCGCGGGGCCGAACTCCTCGGCGTGACGACGCCTGCGGGCGCTCGGCTGGACGAAATCAGCCGATACCTCGACTACCTCGGCACGCAGATGGTTCAGGTGGTCGAACGCTGGCACCGGTCGTGATCGAGGCTGATAGCTGCGAGAAATCGTGCTGAGACGCCGGTGAAAGATGCGGGCGCGACGCTCATCGGCATGAAGTTTTCCAGAGTTGCCGCGCTGGCCGGCGCGATGATCGCCGCAGCGGCGGTCGTCGGCAGTGGCGCCGCGAATGCTGTCCATCCGCCCACGACCATCACGCCGTTCCTGT
Organism: Nocardia sp. NPDC046473; assembly: GCF_040645995.1. Lineage (NCBI taxonomy): Bacteria > Bacillati > Actinomycetota > Actinomycetes > Mycobacteriales > Nocardiaceae > Nocardia > Nocardia sp. NPDC046473. Next base: position 31,171 of record NZ_JBEYZJ010000014.1, on the reverse strand, counting down.
GCCCCAGCGGCTCGGTGTCGTTGCCCGGCAACGGGTAACGACACCGAGCACTGCTTCAGAGGCGAGCGGCCAGGCGGGTGCCCTGATCGATGGCGCGCTTGGCATCCAACTCGGAGGCGAGTTCGGCGCCGCCGATGAGGTAGAGGTTCACGCCCGCGGCACGCAGGTCGTCCTCCAGATCGCGGACGGATTCCTGGCCCGCGCAGATGATCACGTTGTCGACCGGGATCAGTTGCGGGCGTTGGCGTTTCTCGCCGAAGCTGATGTGCAGGCCGCTGTCATCGATGCGCTCGTAGTTCACGCCGCCGATGTGATCGACACCCTTGGCCTTCAGCGCCGCGCGATGCACCCAGCCGGTGGTCTTACCGAGGTCCTTACCGAACGGGGTCGACTTGCGTTGCAGGAGCACGACTTCGCGGGCGGCGGGCGAGGGCTTCGGCTTGGCGAGCTGACCGGGCACCTGCTCGTCGTCGGCGGTGACGCCCCACTCCTCTTTCCACTCGTCGAGCTTCAGCGTGGGATGTCCCTCGACGGTGAGGAATTCGCTGACGTCATAGCCGATGCCACCCGCGCCGATCACCGCCACGCGCTTGCCGACCGGGCGCTCCTCGCGGACCAGTTCGGCGTAGGACAGCACCATCGGGTGGTCGATGCCGGGGATGTTCGGGATGCGCGGCTTCACGCCGGTGGCGAGCACCACCTCGTCGTACCGGGCGGCGATGAGTTCGGCGGCGGTCACCCGCTTGTTCAAATGCACCGTCACGCCGGTGATTTCGAGCTTGCGGCGGTAGTATCGGATCGACTCGTTGAACTCTTCCTTGCCCGGAATGCGGCGAGCGATGTCGAACTGGCCGCCGATCTTGTCGTCGGCCTCGAACAGGTCGACGTGATGGCCGCGCTCGGCCAGGTTGACCGCCGCGGACAGCCCGGCCGGGCCCGCGCCGACGACCGCGACCCGCTTGGTGCGCCGGGTGGGCAGCAGCTTCAGCTCGGTCTCGTGTCCGGCGCGCGGGTTCAGCAGGCAGGACACCGTCTTGTGCACGAAGGCGTGGTCCAGGCAGGCCTGGTTGCAGGCGATGCAGGTGTTGATCTCGTCGACCCGGTCCTGCTTGGCCTTGTTGACCCACTCGGGGTCGGTGAGGAACGGGCGGGCCAGCGAAACCAGTTGCGCGTCACCGCGAGTCAGGATCTCCTCGGCGATCTCCGGCATGTTGATCCGGTTGGACGCGCACACCGGAATGTTCACCTGCTCGGTGATTTTCGCGGTGAACTCGACGAAAGCCGCACGCGGCACCGAGGTCACGATGGTGGGCACCCGCGCCTCGTGCCAGCCGATGTCGGTGTTCAGGATGTTCGCGCCCGCGGCTTCGAGTTCCTTTGCCAGCGCGACGATCTCGTCGAACGTCTGGCCCTTCTCGACCAGCTCGGCCATGGAGAGCCGGAACACGATGATGAAGTCGGGCCCGACCGCGGCGCGGGTGCGGCGCACGATCTCCACCGCGATCCGGCGCCGGTTCTCCGGCGAGCCGCCCCACTTGTCGGTGCGCTTGTTGGTGCGCGGCGCGAGGAACTGGTTGATGAAATAGCCTTCACCACCCATGATTTCGCAGCCGTCGTATCCGGCGAACTGGGCCAGCTTTGCGCAGCGCGCGTAATCGTCGATGGTCTGCTCGACACCCTTGGCCGAGAGCTTGCGCGGCCGGAACGGGTTGATCGGCGCCTTGATCGACGACGCCGAAACGCTGCCGGGCATATAGGAGTAGCGACCGGCGTGCAGGATCTGGATGGCGATCTTGCCGCCCTCCTTGTGCACCGCCTTGGTGATCGCGCGGTGCCGGTAGGCCTCGGACTTGTTGGTCAGCTTGGCGCCGAACGGCAGCAGCCAGCCGGTGCGGTTGGGTGCGTATCCGCCGGTGATGATGAGACCGACACCGCCGCGGGCACGTTCGGCGAAGTAGGCGGCCAGCTTGTTGGTGTCCCACGCGCGGTCCTCGAGACCGGTGTGCATCGACCCCATCACCACGCGATTACGCAGGGTGGTGAAGCCGAGTTCAAGAGGCTCGAATAAATGAGGGTAGGAACTCATCGGCGAGTCTCACCTTTCTCCGTTGGTCGATCCGCGCGCGGGGCTGTCGCGGGCGGATGCAGGGCGTGCAGAACTTCGTCGCACCATTCGACGAACCCCGCCTCCACGCGGACGCCCGCGCGCAGGACGAGGTACTGGTGCAGAGCCGTACCGGAGAGCTGATCCGGTGCCGGAAAGTCGCGTTTCTCGATGAGGCGATACACCTCGAGGCGCTGGGCGTGTTCGTCGCGATGCCGGGCGACCTCGGTGCGCAGCGCGCCGATATCGCCGTACGCGGCGGCGCGGATCTTGACCGCGAGCTCGTTGCGCGGGGTGCTGGTGTCGGACGGTTCGGCGATCCAGCGGGCCAGCTCGGCGCGGCCCGCCGCGCTCACCGCGTACACCTTCTTGTCCGGCCTGCCCTCCTGGGTCACCGACTCGCTGTTCAGCCAGCCGGATTCCTCCATGCGCTTGAGCACGCGATAGATCTGCTGATGCGTCGCGCTCCAGAAGTATCCGATGGACTTGTCGAAGCGGCGCGCCAGCTCATACCCCGAGCCGGCCCGCTCGGTCAGCGAAACCAGCAACGCGTGCTCGAGGGCCATGCGGCCAGAGTAGCCGTGACACTCGGTACTATGCAACTGAGTGCATACCTTGGGTTTGGTGTCGGGCGTTGACCCCGTTGGGTGGGCGAAATCGCACTAGGCTGCGCGGCAATGAGTGAGCGAAGTGTGGTGCAGCGCGCATCGCCGAGCCGACCGCCTGCGAGGAGCAGTCATGAGTGAGGTGGACGCGCGGGCGACGGTGGGGCAGGCCGCCGGGCGCGGGCACGTGGTGGCGTGGGGGTTCTGGGACTGGGGATCGTCGGCGTTCAACGCGGTGATCCTGACGTTCGTGTTCTCGGTATATCTGACCGACAAGGTCGGTGACGATCTGCCCGGCGGGATTTCGCCGAGCGCATGGTTGGGGTGGGCACTCGGGATCGCGGGGCTGGTGGTCGCGGTGACGGCGCCGGTGAGCGGGCAGTGGTTCGACGCGTCCGCGAAACGTAAACGCTCCCTTGCCGTTTTGACGGGGCTCTGCATCGGGTCGATGACGCTGATGTTCTTCGTGCACGACGACTACCACTATCTGTGGCTCGGACTGGTGCTGCTCGGGCTCGGCTCGGCGTTCTTCGAACTGGCCGGCGTGCCCTACAACGCCATGCTGCGTCAGGTGTCGACACCGGCGACGGTCGGCCGGGTGTCCGGATTCGGCTGGTCCATGGGCTATTTCGGCGGCATCTTCCTGCTGCTGATCTGCTACTTCGGCTTCATCTCCGGCAGCGGTGACAGTCGCGGCGTGCTCGGCATACCCACCGACGACGGGCTCAATATCCGACTGGTCGCCATCGTGGCGGCGGTATGGTTCGCCGCGTTCGCGCTGCCGGTGCTGTTCGCGGTGCCCGAATTGCCGCGCACCGACGCCGATCCCGGCGCCGCCAACGCCGGGTTCTTCGCGTCCTATCGAGTATTGGTACGCGACCTGCGCGAACTGTGGGCGGCCGACCGGCGCACCGCGGGCTTCCTGATCGCCAGCGCGATCTTCCGCGACGGACTCGCCGGCGTGTTCACTTTCGGTGCGGTGCTTGCGGTTCGGGTATACGACATCGCCGACTCCGACGTCCTCCTGTTCGGCATCGCCGCCAATGTCGTTGCCGCCCTTGGCGCCATCGTCGCCGGCCGATTCGACGACCGCGGCGGCCCGAAGATCGTCATCGTCGTCTCCCTCGTCTCCATGATCATCTGCGGCCTCGCCCTACTCGCCGTCTCCGGCCCCATGATGTTCTGGATCTTCGGCCTCCTCCTCACCGTCTTCGTCGGCCCCGCCCAATCCTCCGCCCGCTCCTTCCTCGCCCGCCTCGCCCCACCCGGCCGCGAAGGCCAACTCTTCGGCCTCTACACCACCACCGGCCGAGCCGTCTCCTTCCTGGCCCCCACCTTCTTCGGCCTCTTCGTCTGGTTCTTCGACAACGACCGAGCAGGAATAATCGGCCTAACCCTCGTCCTGGCCCTAGGCCTGATCGCCCTACTCCCCGTCCGCTCCCCCACCCCCACCGCAATCGCCACAACCCCCTCGCCCGACGAGCAGCCCGCCTAACGGTTCCAACGCCCGGTCGAGGGGGAACTGGTGCAGGGCGGCTCTCGGGCGATGCCAGCACCAATTCCCCCTCGTTCACTACGAAGGATTCGTGTGAGCGTGCCAGCATCGGTGTCGTGAGCGAATCCGCTGATCTGCTGGCGCTGGAGCTGCCGTGGCGGCTAGCTCTGGAGGAGGGGTGGGCGGCGTTCTGTGCGGGGAATCCGCCGGTGGGTGCAGCGATCACAGATAGTGACGGCGTGGTGGTAGCGCTGGGGCGCAGTAGGTTTCACGACCATTCGGGGCCGGTTGGCCAGTTGGCAGGCACCGCGTTGGCGCATGCGGAAGTGAATGCTTTGGCCCAGATCGCACCGGGTGACCATCGTGGTTGGACGCTGTGGAGTTCGCTGCAACCGTGCCCGCTGTGTGCTGCTGCCGCGATGACCGCCCAGTGTGGTGAGGTGCGTTTTCTGGCGGCGGATCCGATGTGGGCGGGTGCCGAGCGGCTCCCCGAACTCAACGCCGCGGTGAGCCTGCGTTGGCCCCATTTCGACGGGCCGCAGCCAGGATGGCCAGCGTGCTGGCAGACGGCGTTGTCAGTGGCCTATCAGACCGCGCGGGGACGCGGTGACAGCGATGCCGTCACTGCGCGCGAGCAGATGGCGCCCGGCGCTGCCCGGCTCGGGCGGGCGCTCGGCGGCGATGCGGACCGCCTCACCAACCTGGTGAAGCTGACGTTGTCCGCGGCCATCGGTGAACTGCTCGGCTAGAGCCACCTCGACTAGGGGTCGGCGGGGGTGGATCGCATAGGCTCCTGGCGTGAGCTTGCCCTCCCCTACTTCTGAGAATCGTGCGGTTGTTACCGGTGCCTCGTCTGGTATCGGGACTGCGCTGGCTGCTGAACTGGCCGCTCGTGGCTATTCGTTGATCCTGGTGGCGCGGCGGGGTGAGGTGCTCACCGAGTTGGCGCAGCGGTTGACGTTGGCGCATGGGATCGCGGCCGAGGTGCGGGCGGTGGATCTGGCGGACCGGGCGCAGCGTGGGGCGCTGGTGGAGGAGTTGTCGGCGCGCGATATCGCGATTTTGTGCAACAACGCGGGGATTGCCACGTTCGGGGCGGTCGCCGAGTTGGATCCGGGTTACGAGCGCTCCCAGATGGAGCTGAATGCTGTTGCGGTGCACGATCTTACGCTTGCGGTGCTGCCGGGGATGATTGCTCGCGGCGGTGGCGGCATCTTGATCAGCGGGTCGGCGGCGGGGAACATGCCGATTCCGAACAATGCCACGTATGCGGCCAGTAAGGCGTTCGCCAATACCTTCTCCGAATCGCTGCGCGGTGAGCTCAAGGGATCCGGCGTGCATGTCACGCTGCTCGCACCGGGCCCGGTACGCACGGATGTGCCGGATCCGGCCGACGCATCGATCGTGGACCGGCTGGTTCCCGACTTCATGTGGGTGTCCTCGGAGTACACCGCGAAGGTGTCCATCGACGCGCTGGCCCGCAACAAGATGCGGATCGTTCCCGGCCTGATCAGCAAGGGGATGAGCGTGGCGGGCCAGTACGGTCCGCGCGCGGTCACCGCGCCGATCGCGGGCGCCTTCTACAAGAAGCTCGGCGGGTAGGGAGACCCCCGTCACGACCAGGTCAGGGATCCGTCAAGATCGGGCTCTCGGTCGTCAAGCAGTCGTAAGCTGGACGTTTGCCCAAGAGGAAAGCGGCGTAGTCCTGACAGCGGCCCCGCATACGGAATAGCGGGGGCGCACACAGGAGACACCGTGACGCTGCTGGAAATCTTCCCGTCGCTGAAGTCGGGGATGCCCTCACGCCTCGACTCGGCCGTATGGCCGCGCGACACGCATTACGACGACGCGGGCCGGATCACGATCGGCGGGGTGGCACTGGCCGACATCGCAGATCAGTACGGCACTCCGACCTATGTCCTGGACGAGCGCGAAGTAAGGGAGCGCTGCCGGGCCTACCGCAAAGCTTTCCCCGAGGCCGAAATCATCTACGCGGGTAAGGCGTTGATGATCCGCGCGGTCGCCAACTGGGTTTCCCAGGAGGGACTGTCGGTGGACGTGTGCTCGTCCGGCGAACTGGCCATCGCGCTGGCCGCCGGCGTCTCCCCCCGCCGAATCATCATGCACGGCAACGGAAAATCGTTCGACGAACTGACCGCCGCGATCAAGGCCGGGGTCGGCCGGATCGTGGTCGACTCGCTGGCCGAGATCACACTGCTCTCCGCGTTGGTCACCGACTCGCAGAACGTCCTGCTGCGCCTGTCCCCCGGCATCGACGTGCACGGACATCCCGCGGTCCGCACCGGCGTCACCGATCAGAAGTTCGGCTTCCCGATCGGCGGTGACACCGCCGCGGAGGCGGTCGCGCGGATTCTGCGGCAACCGAAGCTGAACCTGATCGGCTTCCACTGCCACCTCGGCTCGCAGATCAGCGACCCGGACTACTACGGCGAGGCCGTGCGCCGGGTGATCGCCGAGATGGCGCGGGTCCGCCAGGACCACGGCCACCTGCTCACCGAGCTCGACCTCGGCGGCGGGCACGCGGTCGCCTACCGCACCGGCGACGCCGAGATGAACCTCGGCGAGCTCGCCGCCATCATCGAGGACGCCCTCGACGCGGCCTGCGCGCGCCAGCACTTCCCGCGCCCGAACATCTCGCTGGAGCCCGGGCGGGCCATCGTCGCGCACGCGGGCGTGACGCTGTACCGGGTGCTGTCGGTCAAGCACATCGAGGGTGGGCACACCTATGTCACCGTCGACGGCGGCATGAGCGACAACCCGCGCGTCGCGCTGTACGGCGCGCGCTACAGCGTTGTCGTGGCGAACCGGCACCCGACCTGCGCGAGCATGACCGCGACCGTGGCGGGCCGCTTCTGCGAGTCCGGCGACATCCTGGCCACCGACGTGCAGCTGCCGGTCGACCTGCGGCCCGGCGAGGTGCTCGCGATGCCGTGCACCGGCGCGTATCACCACAGCCTGGCCTCGTCCTACAACAGCGTCGGCCGCCCGCCGATCGTCGCGGTGTACCACGGGCAGTGCCGGGAGCTGGTGCGCCGGGAGACCGTCGCGGATCTGATGTGCCGCGACGTCGGCTGCTGAGCTGACCGACCCACCCCGGACCGCGCGGCATTCCCGGCCGCGCGGCCGGTGTGTCAGCGATTCGTCAAGATCAGGTCGGGGGTGGTCAATGTTGCGCTAAGCGCCCTTCCCGCGCCCGGTTCCGGGGCGTAGTTCTTGGTAGGCCCCGCAGATGGAGAAAACGGGGAGCGGATCAGGAGAGCACCCGTGACGCTTGTGGACTTCTTCGCGCCGATGCGGTCGGGCACGGCCGCGCACCTGGATTCCGCGGTATGGCCCTCCGATGCGCGATATGACGCCGAGGGCCGGATCGTCGTCGGCGGCGTCGCGCTGACCGACATCGCCGACACCTATGGCACCGCCGCGCGGGTGCTCGACGAGCGGGAGGTGCGACAGCGCTGCCGCGCGTATCGCAAGACCTTCCCCGAGGCCGAGATCGCCTACGCCGCAACGGCCTTGCTGGTCGGCGCGGTCGCCGACTGGATTACCAACGAGGGGCTCTCGGTGGTTGTCTGCTCGCCCGGCGAGCTGATCGCCGCGTTCGACGCGGGCGTCGACCCGAGGCGAATCATCCTGCACGCCAACGGTGTATCCCGCGAAACGCTGGCGATCGCGGTCGCCCGCAGGGTCGGCCGGATCGTGCTCGGCTCGCTCGCCGAGGTCGACCTGCTCGCCGCCGTCGCCGACCGGCCGCAGCGGGTGCTGTTGCGGGTTTCGCCCGGTATCGAACGGGACTCGGGGCAGGACAACCCCGTGGGCTTCCCGCTCGGCGACGCCACCGCCGCGGCCGTGGCGCAGGTACTCGGCACGCCGCTGCTCGATCTGATCGGCTTCCACTGCCACCTCGGCTCGCAGATCTACAACCCCGATCACTACGGTGAAGCGATCCGCCGAATGATCGCCGAGATGGCGCTGGTCCGGCACGACCACGACCGCATCCTGACCGATCTCGACCTCGGCGGCGGGCACGCGATCGCCTACCGCAACGGCGACGCCGAAATGAATCTCACCGAGCTGTCCGCCATCATCGAGGACGCCCTCGACGCGGCGTGCGCGCGGCAGCACTTCCCTCGACCGAACGTCGCGCTCGAACCGGGACGCGGGATCGTCGCGCGGGCCGGGGTCACCCTGTATCGGGTGCTGTCGGTCAAGTACAGCGACGGCGGACACGTCTCCGTCGTCATCGACAGCGAGACCCGCACCAGGACAGGCGATTTCGCGGGCATGGTGGTGGCGAACCGGCGGGCGAGCGGTCCGCTGGTGACCGCGACCGTCGCGGGGCGCGCGGGCGATGTCATCCTCGCCACCGACGCCCGGCTGCCCGCCGACCTGCGCACGGGCGAACTACTCGCCGTACCGTGCACCGGCGCCTACCAGCACGGATCCCCGCGCACCCGCGTCATCGCCGTCCGCGAGGGTCACTACGCGCAACTCGTGCGTCGCGAGCCCGACCTGCTCGACCGCGACGCGAGCTGACCACCGCCGCACGCCTTCTGATTTCCCGCACCTGGAATCGCGTGCGATTCCAGGTGCGGGAAATCGAGAAACGTGCGCCTGTCAGCGCTTCCGAGTGCCGAAGATGCTGCGGCTGATCTCACGCCCGGCGGCGGTCGCCGCGGAACGCAGGAAGCTCTTGACGGCGGGGTTCTTCATGATTCGCTCGGCGGTGGAGTCCTCTTCCTTCGGCGAGCGACCCGGAGCCGGGGCGGACTGCGGGCTCTGGTCTGCCGCAGCGACTTTCGCAGCCAGGATCTCGTAGGCCGATTCGCGATCGACGGTCTGGCCGTACTTGCTGTGCAGTGAGCTGGACAGTGCGCGCGACTTGATCGCGTCGTCGCCAATGGTGTCCATCAACGAGCGAGGCGGCTGAATCCTGGTCCACGCCACCGGAGTCGGCGCGCCCTTCTCCGAAAGTACCGTCACGACAGCCTCACCGGTGCCGAGCGAGGTGAGTGCCTTCTCCAGGTCGTAGGTACTGGTCTTGGGATAGGTGCGCACCGTCTTGGACAACGCCTTCTGATCGTCCGGGGTGAAGGCGCGCAGCGCGTGCTGAATGCGCGCACCCAGTTGAGACAGCACCTGATTCGGGATGTCGGTGGGCAGCTGGGTGCAGAAGAACACGCCGACCCCCTTGGAGCGGATCAGCTTGACGGTCTGCTCCACCTGATCCAGGAACGCCTTCGACGCGTCCGCGAACAGCAGGTGCGCCTCGTCGAAGATGAAGACCAGCTTGGGCTTGTCCACGTCGCCCACCTCGGGCAGCGTCTGGAACAGGTCGGCGAGCACCCACATCAGGAAGGTGGAGAACATCACCGGCCGGGCCGCCTGCGCGCCGAGCTCGAACAGCGTGATGACGCCCTGGCCGCCCGCGACGCGCACCAGATCGCTCGGATCCAGTTCCGGCTCACCGAAGAACGTGTCGCCGCCGTCGGCCTCCAGGTTCACCAGCGAGCGCAGGATGACGCCCGCGGTGGCCGCGGAGACGCCGCCGATGCCCTTCAGGTCCTCCTTACCCTCGGCGCTGGTGAGGTGCGTGATCACCGCGCGCAGGTCCTTGAGGTCGAGCAGCGCGAGGCCGTTCTTGTCTGCCCAGTGGAAGATCAGGCCGAGCGTGGATTCCTGAGTCTCGTTGAGCCCCAGCACCTTACTGAGCAGCACCGGGCCGAACGAGGTGATGGTGGCGCGGATCGGGACGCCGATGCCGTTGGTGCCGAGCGAGACGAATTCGGTCGGGAAGCCGGTCGGCTTCCAGTTCTCCGCGCCGGTCTCGGCGGCCCGCGCACTCAGCTTGTCGTTCTCCGCGCCCGGCTGCGACAGACCGGACAGGTCGCCCTTGATATCGGCGAGCACCACGGGAACGCCTGCGGCCGAAAGCTGTTCGGCGATGCCCTGCAGCGTCTTCGTCTTACCGGTGCCGGTCGCGCCGGCCACCAGGCCGTGCCGGTTCATGGTTCGCATCGGAATGCGCACGCGCGCAGCGGAATCCACCTCGCCGTCGACCACCACGGTGCCCAGCTCCAACGCCACCCCGTCGAACGCGTACCCGGCGGCGATCTCCTGCGCGGCGGCCGACCCCGCGCTCGGCTTGTCCGCCGCGTCGGCATCGGCCTTCTTCTGGTCGGCCTTACTCGCGGCTTCGGCGGCGGCAGCGGCGGTCTGGTCGGCCTTGGCCGCCGCGCTCTCGGCCTTCGCCTTCGCCTTCGTCCCGCTCGCACCCGCATCCTGTTCGGCGAGCTCGCGCTCCGCAGCTTCCGCGGCGGCCGCCGCCGCTGCCGCGACCTTCGCCGCCTCCTCGGCGGCCTTACGCGCCGCAGCCGCTTTCTCCTGGGGGCTAGTCATCGCACGTCCTCCGTCTGGGTCTGACTCGAACTGCTAACGCAGTGTTTGCTGTCGTACCGAAAACGCCTGTGCCGATCTGCAGAAACTGTATCCCCGCCCGCGCCGCTGGTGGGCTTGCGACCCAGCAAGAGGGCCGCAAACACGCCGTGCTGAAGGCGTGACCAAATAGACACAGCTAATGTTGCTGCCGTGTCGGATAAATACGTGGTGTGGATGGATTGTGAAATGACGGGCCTGCGCCTGGACAGCGACAAGCTGATCGAGGTGGCTGTGCTCGTCACCGACAGCGATCTCAACATCATGGGTGAGGGCGTCGACGTGGTCATCCACGCCGACGACGCGGCGCTGGCCGCGATGCCGCAGGTGGTCGTCGACATGCACGCGCGCTCCGGGCTGACCGAAGAGGTGCGCCGCTCCACCGTCACCATGGCCGAGGCCGAGCAGCAGGTGCTCGACTACATCAAGCAGTACGTACCGACTCCGGGCACGGTGCCGCTGGCCGGTAACTCGATCGCCACCGACCGCGGCTTCATCGCCCGCGACATGCCTGCGGTGGACACCCACCTGCACTACCGGATGATCGACGTGAGCTCGATCAAGGAGCTGTGCCGCCGCTGGTACCCGCGCATCTACTTCGGTCAGCCGGAGAAGGGCCTGGCCCACCGCGCGCTGGCCGACATCAAAGAATCCATCCGCGAGCTGGAGTACTACCGCCGCACCGCGTTCGTCGCGCCGCCCGGACCGTCCACCACCGAGATCGCCGCGGTCGCCGCCGAGATCGGCAACGCCGCGACACCCGCCGAATCGGCCCAGGTCAACGCCGCGTCGGAAACCGATTAGGGACTCGGCGGGGTAACACGCTAATATCGACGGCGCCGGTGTTCAGCCGGTGATGGTGACCGTAGTTCAGTTGGTAGAGCACCAGGTTGTGATCCTGGCTGTCGCGGGTTCGAGTCCCGTCGGTCACCCTGAGAGGCCCGGGTGGTGGAGAAATCCACCACCCGGGCTTTTTCATGTGCGCCGGGCGATACCTCCATGGCCGCATGAGACTCGCCATTCGAGGCAGGATCGTCCGCTGCGCAGCCCGAACCAGGTTTGATCCCATCTAGAACGTTCACGAGATCGAATACGCAATGGGCTGACCGAACCCGGTTGGCCGGGCTACTCGAGAATGGGGTTGCTATGCGGTGTGATCGCGCATGGATCGCTGCCGTTGCTTCGGCATTGGCGGCGATGAGCTGGGCCGCGACGGCTCCAACGGCATGGGCCGCCGACGGCGGGACCATCACAGTGGACCCGAAGATCACATGGGTCGTCGAGGAAGATGAGGTGGCGGGGTGGCAAATAACTGGCACAGCTTCATGTTCCGGCGACGGCGACGGGTACGTCTTGGCTGGGAACTACTACGAACACGATGGTGAGATAGAGGGCGTGCGAGGTGAGGTCAGCAACAAGTTCGCCTGCGACGATAAGCCACACGCGTGGAAGTCCAGGATGACGCAGGGGCCCTACAGTAAGGACAAGAAATTCAGCAAGGGCAAGACGAAGGTCGCCGCAAGGGTGTTCGACGCGGATAAGACGCCAGGTGCCACCTCAGGGATGGTGACCGTGGAGGTCCCCCCGGAGCCCGAGCCCGGATAGCCGAAGCCGGGCAACGACGGGGTCACAATGTGAAACACGCTACTTCCGATTGTCGGACGGATCGCCCGACCCGTCCGTGGACTCCGGCGCGTGGGCGGCGGCGCTGGGACACCGCCTCGGTTCGACCAGAGAGACAACAGGTCGTGATGCGTTCCGCGGTTATCCCAGTTTTCGTCGGCGCCACCCTCTTCACCGCAGCTACCGGGACCGCGACCGCGGGTATCGGGCTGCCGGACTCCGGTTCGGCCTCGAGCGGGTCGGCGGGCGGGCTCGGCGGCACCGGATCGGCGGGCAGTGGGTCCAGCGGCGAGCTGGCGTGTGTCGCGACCGGTAGCGCGACGGCCATCATCGGCGACGCGCATCTGGGCTGCAACATGCTCCCCTGAGCCAAGACGACGAACGGGCCACCAGTGCACACTGGTGGCCCGTTTCCGTTGTCGCTCAACGCGGGTCGGCGTTACCCGCCTTCCACTCCGGCCACGGGATGTTCCAGTCGCCCAAACCGTCTACGCCGGAAAGGGTTCCGCCGACGGTGTTCTTGACGATGGTGATGTCGCCGCGCTTGGCGTTCTGATAGACCCACAGCGCGTTGGCCGGGCTCAGATTCAGGCAACCGTGACTGGTGTTGCTGTACCCCTGCTGCCCGACCGACCACGGCGCGGAGTGAAAGAAGATGCCGCTGTAGGAGATTCGGGTGGCGTAGTCGACGGGCGTCTTGTATCCGGACGGTGAGTTCACCGGCACGCCATAGGTCGAGGAATCCATGATGATCTTGTCGAACCGGTCGCTCACGATGTAGACGCCGTTGTCGGTGGGCGTGCTGTCCTTGCCCATCGAGGTCGGCATGGTCCGCACCACCTGACCGTTCTGCTCGACGACCACCTCTTTGGTGTTGTCGTCGGCGGTGAAGACCATGGCGTCGCCGACGGTGAAAAACGACTGCAGATTGTCCTGGCCGAACAGTCCGTTGCCGAGATCACGGCCATACACGTTCACATCGATGGTGACCTTGGTCCCAGGCGCCCAGAAGTGCTCGGGGCGCCATCGCACCTCACGGTTGTTCACCCAGTAGAACGCGCCCTCCACCGGCGGCTCCGTAGTGATCTTGATCGCATCCTGGGCGGCTTGACGGTCGGGAATGGTCTCGTCGAACGAGATCGCGACCGGCTGGCCGATACCGACCACCTCACCCTCACCGGGCAACAGGTAGGGATGGGTCTGGCCGTTCGGCGAGCTGGTGGTGAAGTTCACCGTCGCCGAGCTCGCACCGCCGAGGCCGATCGCCTCCGCCTGTAGCCGATAGGCCTTGCCGTACCCGAGCACCTCGGTGTTCTCCCACGACTGCCCGTCGGCGGCCAGCCTGCCGCCCACCGGCTGGTTCTGCGCGTTCACCAGCGTGACGATGGTGAACTTGCCGTCCTCGACCCGGAACGTCAGCGGCAGGCCCGGCGAGACCCCCATCGCGCCATCCTTGATCGGGGACAACAACTTCGGCTTGATCAACTCCAACAGCGGGTTACGGTCGATGACGACCGACGACGTATCCGGCGTTTTCGACGACGAGCACCCCGACAAGGCCAGCGCGGCCACCGCGAACACGACAACAGGTCCGGTGATATGTCGGACCCACCGACACCGACCTCGACCAACGCTCATACCAACCCCGTTTCAAGTCCCGGCGCACCAGAAGCACACCGATGGCTTCGGATCCCGACCGCTTACCGCTCAACTCGCCGTACCTGCGGCGTGATCGAAACCACGTTCGGTCATTCTGCCAGCGCGAGGTGCTCGCACCAACGCGAATGCCGCGTCGACACAGACGTGTTACACGGGATAGATCCCAACTGCCGGGTTCGGCGTTAACACCCCGTCCGACACGCTCATCAGCGCCGGTCAGCAGGCGATTTCACAACTGCCGCCTCGGCCTGTTAAGGTTTGTCCCGCACCGGAACACGGAGCAAGCGCCATTAGCTCAATTGGCAGAGCAGCTGACTCTTAATCAGCGGGTTCGGGGTTCGAGTCCCTGATGGCGCACCTTTCCAAAGCCCTGGCAGTTCGATTGCCAGGGCTTTCATCATTTCAGCTGACCGACGCCGGTTCCGGTTCGGCGCGAAACACCGATCGCCTCACGCTCTCGTCGTAATCGTGAATCGTTGTGGTGGACAACTCAGTTCGTTCGGCGGCCGGACCGATCCGGATCAGCGTGACGGCGACCCCATTGCCAGCTATCTTGTTTGCCCTGACCGCGTTTTTACGGCATCTTTACAGGAGGTGCGCCGGGAAGTCTGGTCGGCAAACCCGGCTCGTGATCGCGGGTCGGGCGGCTGGTTGTGGGAGTTTCTGTTGCTTGGTTATGTGTGTTCGTGGTGGCGTGGTCGTTGATCGGTACCGAGCGCATCCACGAGACCGGGGCCGCACCCGACACTGACAAGGCTCAGCCTTCAGCGAGCGCGATCGACCGAGCCGGCAGCCTGTCGGTGCCGGAGTATCGGCATGATCTGGACGGGCTGCGTGGCATCGCCATCGCGTTGGTGGTGTTGTTCCACGTGTGGATGGGCCGGGTCTCCGGCGGCGTCGACGTGTTCCTGGTGTTGTCCGGGTTCTTCTTCACCGGCACGCTGCTGCGCCGCGGCGATGCGCTCGGCGCGATCGATGTCGCGCGGGTGGCGCGTCGAACCGCACGCAGGCTGCTGCCCGCGTTGACGGTGGTGCTCGCGGCGGTCGTCGTCGCGACGGTGGTGCTGCGGCCATATACCCAGTGGGGCGATATCGCCGATCAGACCGTGGCCTCGGCGCTGTACTACCAGAACTGGCAGCTCGCGTATGCCGGGCTGGACTATGCCGCGCCCGACCCGTCGGTGAGCCCGCTGCAGCACCTGTGGTCGATGGCGGTGCAGGGCCAGTTCTATCTCGCGATGACGGTCGTGCTGGCGATCTGGCTGTGGATGTATCGACGGACGTCGCGCACACGCCTTCCCCGCTTGGGTTTACTCGCGCTGCTGTGCGTCGTCGCAGCGATGTCGTTCTGGTATGCGATGAACGGCACGGCGGAGCACCAGGCGTGGACCTACTACGACAGCGGTGCTCGTGCTTGGGAACTGCTCGCCGGGGCGGCGCTCGCGGTGGCCGCGCCATGGATCTCGCTGCCCGGACGCCTGCGGGCCGCGCTGGCGATCCTCGGCCTCGCCGGTGTCCTCTCCTGCGGGCTGCTGATCGATGGCGGTACCCGATTCCCCGGAGCCGCGGCGCTGTTCCCGGTCGGCGCGGCGGCGGCGCTGATCGTCTCCGGCATGAACACCCCGTCCGCACGGCTACCGGTGGTGAACACGCTGCTCGCCACCCGGCCGCTCACCGAGCTCGGCAACCTGGGATACGCCCTGTATCTGTGGCATTGGCCGGTCCTGATCTTCTATCTCGCCGAATACGGCGAGCCGTCCCCCGGCCTCGAGGGCGGGCTGCTGGTGATCGTTGCCTCGCTCGTGCTGGCCTACGCGACGTGCCTGCTGATCGAAACACCACTGCGCGCCCGCACTGCGCCGACGCCCGTCGCGGGATGGCGACGCCGCGGCACCGGATCCGTCGTGGTGCTGCTCGGCGTCGGCGTGCTGATCGCGGCGTTCGGCTGGCAAGCCGTGCTGAAAGCCAACCCGGCCCGGCCGCCTGCGGCGCTGGATGCCGCCGAATATCCCGGCGCGGCGGTGCTCGCCGCCGCTGCGGGCAGCACGCCGGAGCGGATGCGGCCCACGGTTTTCGAGGGCTCGAAAGACGCGCCGCGACCGACCTTCGATGGCTGCATCACACCCGATCGGGAGCTGCGCAGCTGTGTCTACGGCGACGAATCCGCGTCCCGCACCATCGCGGTGGTGGGTGGATCGCATTCCGAGCACTGGTTGCCCGCGCTCGAAGTGCTGGCGAGCGAACGACACTTTCGTATTCTGACCTTCCTGAAGGAAGGCTGCCCACTCACTTTCTCCGACGAGCCGTCCTACGCTCGCGCACCGTTTCCCGAATGCCACGAGTGGTCCGAGGAAGTGCTGGACCGGCTGGCCGACGAGCGACCGGATTGGGTTTTCGTCACCGCCACCCGCCCGCGCACCGACAGCGGGGACAACGTGCCGCCGGAGTATCTCGATGTCTGGTCGGCCCTGTCGGACCGCGGCCTGAATACCCTCGCCATCCGCGACACACCGTGGCTGCGTCGCGACGGGGTCGCCTACCGCGCCGTCGATTGTCTTGCGCACCGCGGGTCGGCCGACAGCTGCGGCATGGACCGTACCGACGCGCTCGAACCCGACAACCCGGCCGAACCGCTCGCGGCCGCTTATCCGCAGGTCTATCCGCTAGATCTGAGCGACGCCGTCTGCCGCGCGGATCGGTGCCGCGTCGTCGAGGGCAACGTCCTGGTCTACCGCGACGAGCACCATCTCACCGCCAGCTATGCCCGCACGCTCGCGCCGGAACTCGGCCAGCAGATCGGCGCGGTGACGCAGTGGTGGTGACGAGCACGGCTCAGCGAGGCGGCAGCGAGGCCGCCGTCGTCCGGAAAGAGGGGGTACCCCATGTTCATCACGTTGCACGACGAGGGCGGCATCGCACTCGACTACGTCACCATGGCGCTGGGCTGGGATCCGGTCCGTGCCCGACGCTGGTTCGGCGCGCCCGGCAAGGACATTGACCTCAATGCCGCCGCGCTGCTGTTCGCCGACGATCAGATCGTCGACGTGGTCTACCACGAGCAGCTGATCTCCCGCGACGGCGCGGTGCGCCATCTCGGCGACAGCACCACCGGGGAAGGCAAGGGCGACAACGAGATCATCACCGTCGACTTGACCAGGTTGACGCCGCGGATCGACGCGGTGGTGTTCATCGTGACGTGCTACACGGGGCAAACCTTCGAACACATCGAGAACGCGTTCTGTCGCTTGATCGATAGCGTGACCGGAGTCGAGATCGCCCGCTACGACCTGAGCGGCGGCGGAGCACACACCGGCCTGGTGATGGGCAAGGTCTTCCAGACCGACGGGGTGTGGCAGTTCGCGTCGATCGGCGATGCTATCCGCGCGCAACATCCCGCCGAAGCGGTACCGCAGGTCCGAGCCTTGCTGGTCTGACCGCGTCTGCATCGACGGCCTCGAATTCACCGTGCGTCCAAGCGATCTCGCGCCGATCCCCACTGTTGATGTGCACTTGGCCGGCGTCGATCCGGGTACCGGGAGGATGGACGGTCTTGGTCGGCCGGATGTCAAACCTCGAGTGGTACTTTCGAAGGATCCGGCCCATGATCGGCTCCGGAATAGTCGGGCACATGACCGATTCGATCGCCACGGCAGGCTCTAGCACGGCCGACAGCCCACCGATTCACCCGACCAAGTCGCGGTTGGCGGCGCTGGATGTCCTGCGCGGTATCGCGATTCTTGGCACCCTCGGCACCAACATCTGGATCCTCACCAACCGCGAGGGGATGGTGGGCTACATCCACGAATTGCAACAGTCCCCGCACGGCTGGATATGGCTCGAGCGGGTGCTGCAGCAATTCGTCCAGGGCAAATACCTGGGGCTGCTCACCGTGATGTTCGGCATCGGACTGGCCATTCAGCAAGGTTCCGCACAGCGCGCCGGACGCCGCTGGCCAGGCAGCTACCCATGGCGCGCCGGTCTGCTGCTGCTCGATGGTCTGGTCAACTTCCTGTTCGTCGCGGAATACGATGTGCTGATGGGGTACGCGGTGACCGGCCTGGTTGTCGCCTTCATACTCGCGACAAGTGAACGGGCGCAACGGCGCTGGCTGATCGCTGCGGCAAGCATCCACTTCGCGCTGCTGACAGTGATGGCGCTCGGATCGATCTCCGGACAACATTCGGGTTCCTCGCCACACAAAGCTTTGGATCCGAATCCCTATGCGGACGGATCGTTCTGGGATCTCGTCGTCTTCCGGGTGCACAATCTCGGGACGTTCCGGTTCGAACCGCTGTTCGTGTTCCCGATGTCGATCGCGCTGTTTCTGACGGGCGCGCAGCTGTACCGGGCCGGCATATTCCGGCCCGAGGGCGCGCGTATCCGCAAGTGGCTCATGATCGTCGGCTTCGGTATCGCCGCACCGATCGACATGATCCTCGGGGTGCCCGGCAGCGGAAATATGTTCGTCTTCACCCGCTACGGCACCGCGTCGTTCGTCTCGTTCGGCATCCTCGCACTGGTGGCGCACTTCTATCTGCACCGTCCCGAGGTCGGGTTCGTCGGTCGCAGGCTCACCGAGGTCGGACGAACCGCGCTGAGCTGCTACATCCTGCAGAACCTGATCGCCTCGATCCTGTGCTACGGCTGGGGATTCGGGCTCGCCACGCGGGTATCGGGTGATGCCGTCATCCCGTTCACGGTCGGCATCTACCTGCTGACCGCGCTGATCATCGTCACCATCGCCCACCTGTGGCTGCGCCGGTTCGAGCGCGGTCCGGTCGAATGGCTGTGGAACCTCAGCTATCGCGCACTGGCTCGCGAGCGCTGACAGGTGACCGTAAACTGTTCGCGGACATAGCGTTCCGCCCTTCATTCGCTGGGGCCGGTAGGGGTTGAGGGCACCGGCCCCGTTGGCAAAGAATCAACATCGACTCATCCGCAGCTCGCGAATGATCGGAGGGCACAAGCATGGCATCCGTCACCAAGACCCAGGCACGCGCCGAACTCGAAGAGTTCATTCAGAGCAAACCGTTCAGCTGTCTGGGGGCGCGAGCGGCGCTCAAGCGCGACACGATCACGCACGGGCACTATCAACTGCTCGGCGACGAAGAATCGGCCAAGGAGCACCACCAAGACCTGGCCGAATACGCGCGCAGTCTCCCAGGTACGTTGTCCGACAAGAGCTTCAGGACGTTCGTTGCCACGTTCGACGCGCCGGGCCTACTCGCGGAACTGGAGTTCGAGCAGCTGCTCTGGCAGCATCTGCAGCTCGTCCACGATATCGACAGCAAGGAAAACGCACCGGACACCCGGTTCGCCAGTGACCCCGGGCAGTCCACCTTCGGGTTCCAGACGGCAGGCCACGCGTTCTTCGTCGTCGGTCTGCATCCGGGCGCATCCAGGGCGAGCAGGCGATTCACCAGAATCGCGGCCGCGTTCAACTCGAACGTCCAGTTCGTACTGATGGGCGACTCGTTCACCCGGATGCAGGAGAAGATCCGAGGCCGCGAGGTCACCAACAACGGTTCGGTCAACCCGAGCTTCACGACCTACGAGTACACGCAACCCGCACGGCATTTCTCGGGACGGTTCACCGAAGACGACTGGAAGTGCCCGTTCCAATCCCGCAGCTGAGCGTGCTCCCCCCGCAGATCGGTACACTACCGGCATTCGGGCTCGGCGGGCCCCACCTCATCCCATGAATGAAGCTGGCGCAGTGGCGGATTCGGCTTGTGCTGACGAGCAGCCGTCCGGGTGAGGATGTCGTCGAGGAAGACAGCCCGCAGCTCTACCCATTCTGCGCCCGCTCGTCCTCCCCGGCGAGCACTGCCCGCTCTTCCGCCTCGGCGAGCAGCTGCGACACGCTCTGGTCCCGCAGCGGCACCTCCTTCATGCGCAGCGCCAGCAAACAGGTCAGCACCATGATGCCAGCGCCGAGCAGGAACACAAGGTTGATAGACGAGGCGAAACCTTCCCGGAACGGCTTGGCCAGTGTCTGGTCCATGGTGTCCAAGAAAGAAGAGTCCGCGGGGATCTGCTGATTGCCACTCAGAAAGTCGAAAAGCGGTGCGTTGCGCGGCATCTCGGCCGCCGCCGGATCGTGTGTCGCAGCGACGAACGCCTGGTCGGTGCCCGCATGCTGCAGCGCGTCGGAGACGTTGGCGCGTAGCGTCCCGAACATAATGGACAGGAACAACGCCATACCGAGGGCGCCGGCCATCTGCCTGATGAAGGTCAGCGAGGCGGTGGCCGCACCGGTGTCTCGCGCGGGCACCGAATTCTGCGCG
This sequence comes from Nocardia sp. NPDC046473, assembly GCF_040645995.1. NCBI lineage: Bacteria > Bacillati > Actinomycetota > Actinomycetes > Mycobacteriales > Nocardiaceae > Nocardia > Nocardia sp. NPDC046473. The sequence goes on along the minus strand of NZ_JBEYZJ010000014.1, from coordinate 10,945 downwards.
GCTATGGTGACCGCCTGAGTACAGCTGCCGACGCCGATGCCGAACAACATGACCAGCAACACCGGCACCCATATCGGCGTCTGCACGCCGACGAAACCGAAGCTGATCATGCCTACCGCGGCAACGGCGGCGCCGGTCACCGGCAGTATCTTGTAGCGCCCGCGGCGAGAGATGATCAGCCCGGAGACGACCGTGGCGATGATGACGCCCAGCATCATCGGCAGCATGATCAGACCGGACACTATCGGCCTGACCCCGTGCACCAGCTGCAGATACAGCGGCACAAGGGAAATCGCGCCGAACATGCCCGCGCCGACCGTGCCTGCGATCAGCATGGACGTTCGATAGGTCGGCACCCTGAACAACGCCAACGGGATGAGTGCCGCCTCGCCGGCTCGCCGCTCCACGACCAGAAACGCGGCCAGCCCGAGCACACCGATAACCAGGCAGGCCAGGAAAAGCGGGGAATTCCAGCCCCATTCCCGCCCCTTTTCGAACAGCATGATGATCGGCGCTACGGCCACCAAAATGGTTGTGGCGCCCCAGTAATCGACCTTGGTCCCCCGGCGGTAATGCTTCACATTCAGCGCCTTGGCGGTCACCACCAGGGCGATGAGTCCGATCGGCAGGTTGATCAGGAAGATCCAACGCCAGCCCGCCACACCCAGGATGCTCGACGCGTCGGAGAACAGGCCCCCCACGGCGGGCCCGAGCACGCTGGCCGACACCCACACCGCCATGAAGTAACCCTGGTACCGCGCGCGGTCCCGTGGCGCCATGAGGTCCGCGCTGATCGTGTACGGCAGCGTGATCAATCCGCCGGCGCCGAGTCCCTGGATCGCACGGAAGGCCGCGAGTTGGTACATCGACTGGGCGAAGGCGCACATCAGGGAGCCGAGCAGGAACAACAGGATCGCGGTCAGGTACAGCGGTTTACGGCCGTAGATGTCGGCGAGTCTGCCGTAGATCGGGCCGGACACGGTCTCGGTTACCAGGAAGGCGGTGGTCACCCAGGCCAGTAGGTCGAGCCCGCCCAGCCCGTCGCCGATCGTCCTGAGCGAGGTGCTCATCACGGTCACGTCCAGCGCTGACAGGAATATTCCTGCCATGAGCCCCGGAAGAACCGCGAGTACGAGCCGGTGATTACTGGCCGCTTGCCCATCAGCCGCCTGCGGCACCGAGCTGCTCATAACGTCGTCGACCGCCTTTTTTCGAGATGATCAGCTGGTTCGCACGGTGCCCGAGACCGTGCTCAGCGCGTCTACCACCAGGTCGATCACCTGGGCGGCTTGCGCGTTCAGATAGAAGTGGCCGCCAGGAAAGGCGTGCAGGTCGAACCCGCCCGTCGTGTGTTCCTGCCATGCGCGGGCCTCCGCGAGGTCGACCCTGGGGTCGCTGGTGCCGAGCAGCGCACGGATCGGGATATGCAACGGCGGCCGAGGCTGGTAGCGGTACCGCTCGATGGCACGGTAGTCGCCGCGAATGGCGGGGAGCATGGCACGGAACAGTTCGTCGTCGTCCGGCAACTGTTGCTCGGTGCCGCTGAGCGCCCTGATCTCGACCAGTAGGCCATCATCGTCGCGCAGGTGGACGGTCTCTTCTCGATGCCGAGACGGCGCCCTGCGCCCGGAGGCGAACAGCATCAGCGGCGGCACGCCGGCGTCCTGCAATCGCTGCGCGACCTCGAAGCCGAGCGTCGCGCCCATGCTGTGCCCGAAAATCGCGAGCGGCCGGTCCGCCGCCCACGGCCGTAGCCGCTCGGCGACGAGATCGGCCAGCTCGGCAAGGTCGGCGATGCATGGCTCTTTCCGCCGGTCCTGGCGACCGGGGTATTGCACAGCAAGCACCTCGGCCACCGGACTCAATACCTTGGACATCGGGAAATAGAAACTTGCCGAACCACCAGCATGCGGCAGACAGGCGAGGCGTACCTCGGCCGCCGATGCCGGGTGATATCGGCGCACCCAGGTATCAGTATTCAATTCATCCACCATATTTCGTTGCCGCAGTACCGGCTACTCGGCAAGTTTGGTCCGACCGCACCATTTGAATACGGGCAATGAACCGTCCTCACGCGCCACAGAATCTCCCGTATACGCAAAATGCTCATAACCACCGGCGAACTGCACCTTGATCTTCTCGGTCACGTCCGCAGTCTTCCTGATGCGTTCCCGCTCGGGAAGTCTCTCGGGGCCACCGACCAGCACAACTGTGACAGCATCCATTTCACCCACCCCTCTCCTTTATCGCGATTTGTTTTAACTGCACACCATTTTTCCACAACGCCGCCGAATACGACGACCAAACACCGAAGATACCGGGAAGAATTGCGTCGAATAGGGGCCACTCGGGGTTACCCCAGGCGGGCAGGGCGGGCGAAACGACTGACGAGTTCACGCTTGAGCACCTTTCCGCTCGGCCCGACCGGGAAAGCGTCGACGAACTCGACGACGCGCGGATATTTGTGACCGGCCAGCCGGTCCCTGCCCCACGACACGAGCTGGTCGGCGAGTTCATCATGTGCCCGATGGCCGGGTGCGCAGCACACCACGGCGCAGACCTCCTCGCCGAGCCGCGCGTCGGGCACACCGATCACGGCGACCTGACCCACCGCGGGATGGCAGATCAGCACCTCTTCCACTTCGCGCGGGTAGACGTTGTACCCACCGCGCACCAGCATGTCTTTCTTGCGATCGACAATCGACAGGTAGCCGTCCGCATCCTTGGCACCGAGGTCACCCGAACGGAACCAGCCGTCGACGAGCACCTCGGCGGTGGCCTGCGGGCGGTTCAGGTATCCGGCCATGACGTTGTGGCCGCGGATCACGATCTCGCCGATCTCGCCGGTGGGCATCAGTTCGATCCGACCCTCGACTTCGGCATCCGCGACTTCCACCTGCACACCCCAGATCGGCAGGCCGACGGTGCCCGGTTTCACCGGCCAGTGCCGCTGGTTGTATGCCACCACCGGCGACGTCTCGGTGAGCCCATAGCCTTCGTAAATCGGGCAGCCGAAGGTGTCCTGGAATGCGTGCAGTGTGGTCACCGGAAGTGCGGCGCCGCCGGAGAAGGCGCGGCTGAGCGTGGGCACCGGCACACCGGATGCCACCGCGTCGAGCAGCGCGTGGTACATCGTCGGCACACCCATGAATGCCGTGCACCGCTCAGCGGTGAGCAGCCCCAGCGCCGCCGCGGCGTCGAATCTCGACATCAGCACCATGGTCGCGCCGGCCAGGAAGCACGTATTCATGCCGCAGATCTGGCCGAACGTGTGGAACAGCGGGAGGCAACCGAGTAGGACGTCGTCCTCGTCGAAGTCGAACGGAGCGAGCATGGTGGTGCTCACGTTCATGACCACGTTGAGTTGGGTGATCATCGCACCCTTCGGCTGCCCGGTGGTGCCCGACGTATAGAGAACGAGCGCAAGGTCTTCCGGCCTGCGCGGCAGATAATTCGCCACCGGCTGCACGCTGTCGGCAAGCACGTCCAACCGCGTATGGCCGGCGTCGGAGACTTCGCCGACGGTCAGCAGTTCCACCCCGGCGAGGTCGGCTCCCTCAGCTCCGGCGTCGAGCAGCGCCGCGTCGCAGATCAAGGCCCGCGCGTCCGCGTCGCGTAGCACGTATTCGATGTCGTTGCCGCGAGAGAGACCATGTACCGGCACCACCACGGCTCCGATGGCCAACGCGCCGAAGTAGACCATCGGAAACCGTGGTGAGTTCGCCAGCAACAGTGCGACCCTGTCCCCCGGTTGCACACCATGCTCCCGCAACGCCGCCGCGTATCGGCGCGCCGCGGCCCAGAGCTCGCCGTAGCCGATCCTGCGCCCCTCGAAGACCAGTGCGGGATGATTCGGCCGCCTGGCGGCCGAATCGGCAAGGATCGCAGCAACCGAAATGGACATGGCGGCACCTAGTTTCGGGCGACCAGTCGCGCCAGGTTCTGGTCGCACCACACCTGGTCGAGCGCCTCGGCTGTCTTGCGCACATCGCTGAGCGTGTGCACCGCCGACGGCGCCATCCGCAAGATTTCCTCGCCGACCCGCACGCTCGGCGCGTTGATCGATTGAATGTAGATGCCGTGCTGCTCGAGCAGCAGCTCCGACACCTTACGGCATTTCGCGTCGTCACCGACCAGCACGGAAACGATGTGTGACTGGTCGGAAAGGAACGGGATACCACGTTCGGTGAGCAGGCTGTGCAGCAGCTGCGCGTTGGCGGCCAGGGTGGTGCGCTCGGCATCCGACGATCGCAGATGCCGCACGGCGGCCAGCCCTGCCGCGGCGACGGCCGGTGGCAGCGCGGTGGTGAAGATGAACGGCCGCGAGAGCCGCCGCACCGACCCGACCAGCGCGGCCGGTCCTGCGACATACCCGCCCACTGTGCCGAAACCCTTTGCCAGGGTTCCCATTACCATGGTGAACCGGTCCGCGATACCTTCCCGCGCCGCGATCCCGGCACCCTCCGGGCCGTACATCCCGACCGCGTGCACCTCGTCGACGTAGGTGATGGCGCTGTACTGATCGGCGAGGTCGGCGATCTCGGCCATCGGGGCGACATCACCATTCATCGAGTAGACCGACTCGAAGACGATCAGCTTGGCACGGCCGGCCGGCGCCTCGGCGAGCAGCTCGGCCAGGTGCCGCACGTCGTTGTGCCGGAACACCTTTTTCTCCGCGCCGCTGTGCCGGAGTCCGTCGATGATGGACGCATGGTTCTTCTCGTCCGAGAAGACGAGGCAGTCGTCGAGAATACTGGGCAGTACGGTGAGCGCACCGTCGTTCGCGGTGTACCCAGACGTGAACAACAACGCATCTTCCTGGCTGTGCAACTCGGCGAGTTCTTTTTCCAGGAGCACATGGTGACGGTTGGTTCCTGCGATATTGCGAGATCCGCCCGCGCCGGCGCCGAACTCGTCGATCGCCCGCTTCATTGCCTCCAACACGGCGGGATGCTGTCCCATTGCCAGATAGTCATTACTGCACCAGACGCTGACTTCACCAAGATGGTCATATCGGCCATAGGTATTGGCCTTCGGGAAACGGCCGGCGACCCGGCCGATCTCCAAGAACTCACGCTCGCGGATGTCGGAATCCGTTATACTACGCGACAACAATTCCGTGCGCTCGGGCATATGTGCAACTCGTTTCTCGTGATTTCGACGACCACCGTGGCCGACGCCGCGCCAAAACCTCAACCCCAAAGTAAAGACTCGGCCGAGACACGAACAACCCCTAACTACCCTTAATGAGAACACATATGTCACACCGACACGACCGGTTCAGGCCGACCGATAATAGTCATCAACCCCTGGTTGTAATTCAGTATGATATTTCATATCAACCCGCGGTCGTAGTCGGTAGGAAGAATATTCCATGAATTCCGATGTGATAATCATCTAGGCATGAGTCCATGGACTGATGATCCCCCTGACGACTACGCATACGGTTGATACAACGTTCGATCACCGACGATGTGTTCGATTCCGAGGAGCAGAGAACGCCATGCGTATCCTCACGTTGTCCCGGGACTGCACTCTCGACGATGCGGGGAACGGCACGTCCGTTCACGCGCTGTCATCCGAGCTATGCAGGTTGGGACATGAGGTTGCGGTGCTGCCGTGCGATACAGAGCCCGGTGCTGCCGCCCCCGATTGCCAGTGGCTGGATCATTCGCCCGCTCCGTACGCGCAGGCGGCGCGCGCGTACTTCGCCGGGGAATGGTTGCCGGATCTGATCCATGCGCACGATATGCGAAGCGGACCGGCGGCGCTGCGACTCACCGACGCGGCCGATGTCCCGCTGGTCCTGAGCGTGCCGACAACCGAACCCGATGAACACCTCTGGCCCCGTTCATCATCGGAGCCGACCATCGACCCGAGGCAGCGCATGGCCATGCGTCGTGCCGACCTGCTTGTTGTCTGCTCGGTGGCCATGCGCCGGAAAATCGCGGCGGCCTACCGGCTGGATCCGGCGTCGATCGAAGTGCTCCGGCACGGCGTCGACCTGAAGACCTGGCACAAGATGCCGATCGCTTCCACCTGGGCCGGGCAACTGTACAACCCGGACCGGTCACCGCTGCTATTGACCTTCGGCAGGCTGGACGAAGCGGCCGGAGTCCAGGACCTGGTGTCGGCGATGCCGCTGATCCGCCGCGCGCATCCAGGCACCCGGCTGGTGGTGGCCGGCGACGGAAGCTACCGGAAGACGCTGTGCGAGCAGGCGACTCGGTACGGCCTCGCCGCCGTGACAACCTTCCCGGGTGAGCTCAATCTGGCCGACCTTCGGGCGGCTATCGGCGCCGCCGACGTTGTCGTGCTGCCTGGACAGCCCACCTGCGACTCGGCCGTGCTGTGGACGGCCGCGGTCGGTACGCCGCTTGTCGCGTCGCGCGCCGGTGCGCCGGCGGAGGTGATCCTCGACGGCAGCACCGGGCGGCTGTGCCAACCCGGCAGTGTCGCCGATCTGGCCGACGCGGTATCTGCCGAACTCAACGATCCGGCGCTGGCGCAAGCGCACGCCGAGGCGGCTAAGGCCAAGGTGCGTGCCGAGTTCGGCCTGCGCGCGATCGCCGAGCGATCCGCCGAGCTGTACCGAGCCACGGTGCACCGTTACCGCACCGCAGCCGGACTGCTGCCTAGGGGAACGTAGGGGTGTCCTCGAAACGGGCCGATACATAAGGTCGGAAGCACCGCATATGTCATCCGTTCGGCGGGTAGGCCACGATAGTGATGGGCAGATAATAATGACGGCCAAGACCGCAGTCATCTTTCCCGGTAAGGGAGTTGTCGACCACCGGAAGCTCACGAAATTCCTGATGCTCAATCCGGCGGCTCGGCGCAGGCTCGCTACCGCGGACGACGTCCTCGGCTACCGCGTACTCGATCGGTACCGCCCGGACGACGACCACTCCGAGGCAGCGCAGGTGGCATTTCTAGTTGCCTGCCTTGCCCTTGCCGACTGGGCCGAAGAGACTGCCGGCATCGATCCGGCGGTGTGTGCCGGACCAAGTTTCGGGCAAAAGGCACTGACCACATACGCCGGCATGCTGCCGTTCTCGGAGACAGTACGGCTGACGGCCGAGCTGGCTCGGGTCGAGCAGGACTACTTCACTGAGTGGCATACCGACACGGTCACCCACTGCTTCGTCCGCGTTCCCGAGGACGACTTCCAGCAGGCGCTCGCCGACATGGCGGTGGACGGGATGTGGTATGAGCTCTCCGGCGTAGTGGACGACGGTTTCTATTTCGTGTCGCTACGTGAGCCGGACCTGCCCTGGCTGATAGACCGAGTGCGCGCCGCGGGCGGCTACTCGATGGGCACGATGCGTCCGCCCGTGCACGCCAGATCATTTGGCGAGCTGCGGCAGCGCGCGAGCACCGTGCTGGACGGTTTTCAGCTGTCCGCGCCGCGGCTGCCGGTCCTCAGTGACCAAGACGGCTCCGTCGTCGAGACACCGGCGGCCGCGCGGGCGATGCTGCTGGACACCTTCGACCAACCGATCAACTGGCCGAAGGTGGTCCGCGCGCTGGCCGAGCACGGTGTGCGCAGTCTGCACTTTCTCGGGCCGGACACGCTGTTCCACCGGGTGGACTGTGTCCGTGGTTCGTTCGAAGTCACCCACATCGACACCGGTACGCCGCTGCGTCCGCGCCCGCGATAGTCCGCGGTTCCGCACCGGCACTGCCGGTTTCGCACCCTGATCACTCTTCGGCGGCGCCGGGCGACAGTGCCCGGCGCCGCCGTTGTGCTCAATCCCTTTCGACCCAGTCCCGGACCAGTTCCGCGGTACTACCCGCATGTTCATCCAGCATGCTGAAGTGATCGCCGCGCGTATCGAGCACGCTGTGCGGCAGCGGCCAGCCGGCCCGCTCGTCCATACCCGGTAACCGTTCGAGCGCGCGAACCAGCAGTGTCGGTGTGTGTATCGCGGTCGGCCGCCAACCATCGAAGAGCTGAAAATAGGTAGTCATCGCCATCAGCCGCTCGTCGGTGACCGGGCCGAATGGGCTATCCGCCGCGGACACCGCGCCGGCCAGCCTGTTCTCGACCCCGGCGAACGAGGTGGTGTCCAGTGGATAGGTGTCGAGCAGGATGAGTGCCCGCGCCGGGTTGCCCTCCCGTTCCATCCGCGCCGCGAGTTCGTGCGCCACCAGCCCGCCGGAAGAGTGTGCCACCAACACCACCGGGGCCCCGGCGACCGACTCGGCCAGCGCGTCCACCTGAGCCACCGCCAATGCGGCCACGTTCTCCGGCAACGCCTCTCCCGGCCCGAACCCGGGCAGCGGCACCGCGGACACGGTCCGCCGGTCGCGAAACGCCGCAGCGAAGCGGGCATACTCGTGCGGGCCCGACATCGCCAGCATGGACGGCACACAGACCAGCCCGGGCTCCTCGTCGCCGCGCACCAGCCGGATCACCGAAGGCCGGTGCCGCGCCGCGGTATCGGTATCGAACGACGGCCGGAATCGAGCGGCCGCGGTGACCAGTGTGAGCAGCTCGGGCACCGCGCCCAGTTCAGCGGCTTTGGCAAACATCGGCGCGAAGGTACCGGCGGAGTGGGTCGCAACCGGCGCACCTGCCGGGTTCCCGATGGTGCGGTCCAGCTCCGCGTGCAGATGTTCGGCCAGTGCGGCGGCCGTCGGATTGTCGAATACCGCCGTCGCGCCCAGTCGGATGCCGGTGGCCCGATGCAGCCGGTTGCGCAGGTCGAGCGCGGCCAGCGAATCGACGCCGAGCTCGACGAGCACCGTGCTCCGACCGATCGAGTCGGTGTCCGCGTGCCCGAGCACCTTGGCCAGCTGGGTGCTGACCAGGTCGAGCAATGCGTCGCCCCGATCAGCTGCGGACATCGTGCGGAGCCGGGTGCGCAGGCCTGCCGAACCGTCGTCGGTCGCGGACGCTTGGCGCCGGATCAATCCGCGCAGCAGCGGCGGCACCGGCGCGTCCGGGTCGGCACCAAAGGCCTTGCGCAACAAGGACAGGTCAAGTCGCATCGCCACCGGTACGGGCACCCCGGCGTCCAGCGCGGCGTCCAACAGCGCCATGGCCTCCTTGCCGGATAGCGCGGCCATGCCCGACATCGCGAACGCACCGACGTCGGCGTGCCGCGTCATCTCACTGGTCTGTGCCCACAACCCCCATGCCACCGATACGCTCGGCCCACCGCGGGCACGGATCAATCCGTCCACGAATCCGTTCGCGGCGCTGTATGCGGCCTGTCCAGCGTTGCCGAATATCCCGGCCGCCGAGGAGTACGCGATCAGCGGCACTGTGCGTGGCAGCAGCTCGACCAGATTCAAAAGGCCGTCCGCCTTGGCGCCGAGGGTGATGTCGAGGTGTTCCGCGGTGATTGTTTCCACCGTGCCGTCCCGCAACGCACCCGCCGCGTGCACCACCGCCGAGACCGGGTATTCGGCGAGCACCGCAGCCAGTGCCGCACGGTCGGCGACGTCACAGGCGATGGCGACCACCGTCACGTCGAGCTCGGTGAGCTCGGCAACGAGGGCGCCCGCGCCCTCCGCATTCGCACCTCGGCGCGAAACGAGCAGGACCCTGCGGGCACCGTACGCGGTGACCAGATGCCGCACGGTAGTCGAGCCGACCACACCGAACGCGCCGGTCACCAGCACCCAGCCGGACTCGGCGGCAGCGCGTAGCGCGACAGGCTCGGCCGCCCGCTCGGACATCCTGGCCAATCGCGCAGCGTGTGCGGTGCCATCGCGGAACCAGAGCTGGTCCTCGTCGCTGGCGAGCGCTCCGGACACATCGTCGGGAACGTTCTGGTCGAGCGTCAGCACCAGGAACCGGCCGGGGTGCTCGGCCTGCACCGAGCGCAGCATCGCGCACGCGGCGGCCACCACCGGGTCATCGATGTCGCGGAAAAGCAGCACAAGGCGGGACACGGCGAATCGATCATCGGCCAACCAGGCGCGGACCCGATCGAGCAGCCGGCCGAGCAGCTCGCGCAGGGTGCCGTCGGCACCGCAGCACACCAGCACATTTGCCGGAATTCCTTGCGCGGCAAGCTCGTCCGAATTGCCGAAGGACCTGCCACCGATATCGAAGAGGTCCGCACCGAGCACCGCGAAGTCAGTGGTCGGCGGGCCGAGGCGGATGGGCGCCCAGTCGATCCGGAACAGTCCGTCGTGTTGGCCGCCGACGATCGAATCGGCATCTACCGCGCGTAGGGTCAGCGAATCCACGGTGAGCACTGGGTTGTTGTGTTCGTCTGTCGCGGTGATAGCGACCGCGTCCGGACCCGCCGGACTGAGTTGGCAACGCAGACTAGTTGATTCAGTCCCACGGAGCCGGACACCTTGCCACCCGAACGGCAGATAGGTGCGGGCCGGATCGCGAGTGAAATCACCGAAAGCGATACCGTGCAAGAGCGCGTCCAACAACGCCGGATGGACAGTGAAACCGCCCGGTTCCCCGGCGCCGGGCAACTCGACCTCTACCCAAACCCGCTCACCAGCACGCCACGCCGCCCGCGCACCCTGAAACAAGGGACCGTATTCCAAACCCGCGGTAGCCAATTCGTCGTATAACCCAGCAATATCCACCACCTCAGCACCGACCGGCGGCCACTGATCCCACCCGGCATCCACAGCGTCACTGGTCACCGTGTCGCTGGTCAGAGTGCCGGAAGCGTGGGTGGTCCACACACCGTCCTCGCCGGCAGCCCGGGTATGCACCACCACAGCGAATACCGTGGCACCAGCACGATCATCAGCCGATTCCGCGGTGATCATCACTCGCACATCCAACGGTGTCTCACCCGTCACTACCACCGGTGCCTGCAACATCAGCTCCGAAACCACGCCGCACCCCAACTGCCGTCCTGCGCTGGCCACCCACTCCAGCAACGCGGCACCAGGAATCACCACCGTGCCGGCCACCGCGTGATCAGCCCACCACGACTGCCCCACCAACGACACCTGCCCC
>NZ_JBEYZJ010000013.1:0-325020 GCF_040645995.1 Nocardia sp. NPDC046473 | reverse complement strand
CAACCGGGGGGTATGAGAGGCCGGAACCAATTCAAATAATTGGCACTGACATTCATCGACACACTATTGAGTTCTCAAAGAACACACGCACACACTTCACCCCCGGCGCTAACCGGTTCGTCCGTGAGGCAACTGTTCCAGCCTAAACGGCATCTTCCGCAGAGTCAAGTCCGCGTGATCACCTTAGGTTTCTAGCTGATGGCCAGGCGCTCTCGTACTACCTCGTTTCCCGGTCCATCCGCTCAGTGTTTCCACTGGGCTTCTCGGCTCCGGGTCGGTGTCCGTGTCGCTCTGACTCGAACTAAGTTACGCGGCGGATAACGCAGAGTCAAATCCGCTGTTCCGGCCGGTGTTTCCCCAGGTCAGAGCCCCGGTTACGGCCCGACCGGGGGCTTGAATCACATGGATGTGACTCAAGCCACCGCGATCTTCATGCACCTGCCCGCAGTACCCCCGCGAGGTTCTTCTTTCCGCGCCGCAAAACCAGCCAGCGTCCGTGCAGGTAGTCGGTGTCGGCGGGGGTCCATTCCAGATCCGAGACCCGCTCGTTGTTCACCGACGCCCCGCCTTCGTTCACCGCGCGCCGGGCAGCACCGCGACTTTCGCTGAGTCCGGTGGCGACGAGCAGATCGACGATCGTGCTCGGCTCCCCCGCTGCCAGCTCGGCGACGGCGGCTTCCCGCAGCGCGGCGCCCAACGTCGGCTCGTCCAGTTCGCGCAGCTCGCCGCGACCGAACAACGCCTGACTCGCCAACTGCACTGCGCGGGTGTTCGCCTCGCCGTGCACCAGCGTCGTCATCTCGGCGGCCAGCCTGCGCTGCGCCTCCCGCGCGTGCGGCCGTTCGGCGGTGGCCTGTTCGAGTTCGGCCAGTTCTTCCCGCGACAGGAAGGTGAACCACCGCAGGTTCCGGATCACGTCGGCGTCGGCGGTATTCACGAAGTACTGGTACCAGGCGTAGGGGCTGGTCATCTCCGGGTCGAGCCACAGGCTGCCGCCGCCGGTCGACTTGCCGAACTTCTTGCCGTCGGCCGAGGTCACCAGCGGAACGGTGAGCGCGTGCACCGCGGCGCCGTCGACCCGCCGGTTCAGCTCGACGCCCGCGATGATGTTGCCCCACTGATCGGAGCCGCCGACCTGCAACGTGCAGTCGTACTGCCGCCGCAGCTGCAAGTAGTCGTTGGCCTGCAGCAACATGTAACTGAACTCGGTGTAGGAGATGCCCTCGCCGTCGAGGCGCCGCTTGATGGTGTCGCGCGCCAGCATGACGTTCACCGAGAAGTGCTTGCCGACGTCGCGTAGGAAGTCGACGGTGGACAGCTGGCCGGTCCAGTCCATGTTGTTCGCGATCACCGCGCCGGTCGTCGGATCGTCCAGGTCGACGAAGCGTTCCAGCTGCGAGCGGATGCGTCCGGCCCACTCCTCGACGGTGTCGGTGGAGTTCATGGTGCGCTCGCCGACGTCGCGCGGATCGCCGATGAGCCCGGTGGCGCCGCCGGCCAGCACGATCGGCCGGTTGCCCGCGCGCTGGAAACGCTTCAGCGCGAGCAGCGGCACCAGGTGTCCGGCGTGCAGGCTGGGCCCGGTGGGATCGAAACCGGCATAGACGGTCAACCGTCCCGCGTCCAGGGCAGCGCGCAGCGCGTCCAGGTCGGTGGATTGCGCGATCAGTCCGCGCCAGGTCAATTCGTCGATGATGTCGCCGCTCACGGTGTCCCATCTTTCCGCACGGGTAGTAGGTGACTGGACTGCACCTCAGTGTGTCGGTGTTATCCGGCGCAGGTCGAGCGAATTACGCGGTCTCGGCGAAGCCGCGGACGAGGATGTCCACGGTGGTGGCGAAGCGGGAGGCGAAGTCGAGTCCCGCACCCGTGGCCAGTGATTCGGCGAGCAGCGGATAGGCGGTCGGGTCCGCCTCGGCCTGGCCGGTGTCGTCCTGCTCGTGGCCGGGTGTGGTGCCCGCTTCGGCGAGGGTGTGCCCGATGACGAACGTCATCACGGCATTGACGATGTCCATCGCCCGCCCGAGCGGCACACCCTGGTCACACATCACCGCCAGGCCCGATTCCAGAATCCGGTAGGCGCCGGGTGAGTTGACCGGCCTGGTCGCGAGGATGCCGAGCGTCGCGGGATGGGCGAGCAGCGTCGCACGGAATCCGTGCGCCATCGCGGTCACCGCTTCGGGCCACGGCCGATCTCCGGCGGGCAGCAACTCCGATTGTTCGAGCAAGCGCTCGACCATGCCGTCGAGCAGCGCGGCCTTGCTGGGCACGTAGTGATAGAGGCTCATGCCGTCCACTCCCATCGCCGCGCCGAGCTTGCGGGTCGACAGGGCGGTGAGCCCGTGTTCGCCTACGAACGCGATCGCTGCGTCCAGGATCTTTTCCCTGGTGAGCCCGGCGCGCGGGCGGGATCTCCGATCAGCCACGCAGTCATCCTCCCAGATTTTTCTTGCACTGCAAGAAAACGGCGGCTACGGTTTATCTTGCACTGCAAGATAAACCGAAAGGCCCTCGAAGATGCTGATCGCAGCCATGTCCCGCCGCCTCAACGACGATGTCGACTACGCCACCTTCCGCAAGGCGTGGCTCCCCGACGAGACCGTCCCCGGCGATCCACGCACCCGAGTGTTCAGCGCGCTGAACGTCGAAGACCCCCGCGAGCTGTTCACCCTCGCGCTCATCGAGCACGCCGAGCCCGCCGATATCCCCGCCTGGATGGCACGCCTCACGCCGATCGAGGAGCGCCGCCATGAACGCATCAAGCACCTGGTGGGCGAACCGACCTTGAACGCCGTGTACCAGGTGGTCGCGGAAGACGATCTCTCCCAGCCGATTACCGAGTGAGCCTGCCCCGCAACGCAGCATGACGCTCGACGGACCGAAGTCCGCCGAGCGTCCGCGTTATCGAATTGTTCAGCGGGACAGCATTTCCCGCACCGCGACGATGCTGTCGCGCCGCTCGTAGGCGATCCAGGCGAAGATGACGGCCAGCACCAGCGGGAAGGGCGCGAGTTGGGGCGCGTCCAGCAGGAAGGCCTGGGTGGCGGCGGCGAGCACCGTGGTGATCGACAGGCCTGCGGCGGCCAGGCCGCTCAGCCGCGGCACCAGCAGGCCGATGCCGCCGGAGACCTCGACGATGCCGGTGAAGTAGCGGAACCAGTCGCCCCAGCCGATGTCCTTGAAGGCCTGCACGGCGTCTTCCTGGCCGAACAGCTTGGGCAGGCCCGTGGCGATGATGAAGAAGAGGCCGAGCAGGATCTGCAGGGTCCACAGGACCACGTTCAGCTTCTTGCCGGGGCGGGCGTCGGTGGCGGGGGCGGAGGCGGGGATGGCGGTCATGATGTCGTTCCTTCAGGTCGGTCGCGCCGGGTGTTAGCGCGTTCACCTGATAGGACGTGGCCCCTCGAGAAAACTCATCGGCGGCCGCGAAAAACTTTCAGGACACCTCGACGCGCGGCGCCCGGGGACTGCGCCGGTAGGTGGAGACCGCGGGTGAGGACGGCAACCAGAACCGCCACGGCAGGTCCGCCGCGGTACTCACGCCGACGCGCGGACCGCTGGCGATCTGCTCGGCGGCGAGGCGACGGCCGAGTTCCAGCCGAATCGTCGAGGACGAATCGAACAGCGGAGTTCCGTAGTCGCTCAACGTGATTCCCAGCGCGCTGCCGAGATTGCCCGGCCCCCTTGCCAAGTCGGCCTCGGTCCGCGCGGCGCGGCGGCGCGCGCGAGCCTCGTCGAGCCCGGCCACCACCTCACCGGATCTGATCAGCGCGGCGCTGGCGATCCCGTCCGGTCCGCTCGTCACATTGATGCAGGTGTGCATGCCGTAGCTGAGATATACATACAACACCCCGGCCGGGCCGAACATCACCATGTTCCGCTTGGTCCGCCCACGCCCGGAATGCGACGCGGTATCCGGCCACGGCCCAGCGGGATCTCCCCCGTACGCCTCGACCTCGACGATCCGCACGCCGATCGCGCCGGACCAGAGGGTGGCTCCCAGCAGTCGGCGGGCGGCGACGGGCGGTTCGACGGCTAGCTCATCGGCACACACAGCCGCCATTGTCCAAGACGGCGCCTACGGCAGCTGCACCAGCCACTGCGCGACGCCCTTGTGTCCGGAGCAGGTGCCGCTGCGGTGCTGGCTCTGACTGTAGGTGCCGTCTTTGCACAGCGCGGTCGCCCCCGGCGGCGGGGTCGCGGCCTGTTGCGGACGCGGCACGCACCGGTGGTCGACGTTCTCGTACTGGCTCGCCGGGCATGCGGTGTGCAGCGCCGGGGCCGCCGACGCGGGCGCGGAGACCAACGCGGCGATACCGGCGACGGCCGCGAACAGCCCGAGTAGAGATTTCGTTCTCATTACGAAAGTCCTTGCGACAGAATGACATTCGACGAGACGTAGAGCATTCCTCGCCGGTCGCAACAACCTACCGCGCGCCGGAGGTGCCCCGGTATCAGTCGTACGACCTACACATACGAGCTGTGCTGGCCGCTGCGCAAGGTGATCAGATCGTCGATGATGACGGCCGCGTAGCCCACCGCGACGAGCGCCGCCAACTGCCCCCACGACACCCACACCACCCCGATCGGCGTGGTGGCCGCGACCGCGGCGGCGGCGACCAGCCGACTCCACGCACGCGGCAGCCCCAGGGCGAGGCGGAAGAAGAACTGGCCGAGGAAATACACCGCGACACCGCCGGACAACGCGGCGGCGGTCGCGACGGAGGCGGGCTCGTTGCCGTGCGCGATGCTCATCTGAATTCCCGCCGCCGTCACGATGATGCCGATGAGCAGGATGTACAGCGAGTATCCGTAGGCGAGCACCGCGGGCCGGGAACGTTCGCGATCCGGCACCGCCGCGAGCGCGTGCTCGCCGCGCTCGTCGTCGATGCCGAAGTACGCCCACCACAGCACGTAGGCCAGGCACAGACCGAGCGCCACGGTCGCGATGAGCGGCACCGTGATCTTCTCCTCCGCCAGCCCCACGCCGATGGCGACGATCGACTCGCCGATCGCGACGATGATCACCAGGCCGTGCCGCTCACAGAAATGACTGGCCCGGATCCGGAAGTCGCCGGTATCGACCAGATACGGGCTCAGCACCTGCACCGCGAGCGCCGCACCCCACAGGGCGTATCGATGCCAGCCGTGCACGAATCCACCGGCCAGCACCAACCCGGCGGCGAGGGTATTGAGCGGCGCGATCCGCTTGATCGCGAGGACGGCCGACTCGCCGCCGTTGCTGTAGAACAGCGCCGTGTGCACCGCGGTGATCACGAAGTAGCCGACGCCGAAGGCCACGCCGGTGCCGTGGAAGGCGTCCGGAATGGCCAGCGACACCACGAAGAAACCGAACATCCCGATCAGCAGCCAGGTGCGCCGGGCCGTGCTGCTCGGCGCCACCTCGTTGGTGAGGAAGACGAATCCGCTGTACATCCACCAGATCACGCCGAACAGCAGCGCCACCTGCCCCAGCGCCTGCCAGCCGGGGTGGTGGGAGAAGACATGGGTGAGCTGGGTGATGGTGAAGACGAAGACTAGATCGAAGAAAAGTTCCAGCGTCGACGCTCGGAGCTGGCCGCCGTCGCTGGACGACGCGGTGTTCTGGTTGTTCACGGCAGGAGCCTAAAACGCAAGGACACTCCGCGCCCGGCCAGACCTGGCCGGGCGCGTCGTCTCATCCGAGGGTGTCGGGCTCGGGTACAGGCCCGTCAACCCGAGTGGACGCCGTGAGGCAGGCGGCCGATCCTGCCGGACCGAGACGCACCTCGAGTTGACGACTCGCGATGGCGACGCTCAGCCGGAACGCAACGCCGATGCGGGCGGACACGCCGAGGTTCAACCAGCCACCTCTTGCCCCTGCGGCATACCCGCGCTAAATTCATCACACAGTGAATTCAACATTCGATGAATTGAGGCGACCATGTCGCAAAACACCTCATCACCTGCTGTCGAGGTGCAGAACCTGACGGTGCGACGCGGCGGACGTGAGGTCCTGCACGACGTCTCGCTGACGATTCCGCGCGGCTCGATCACCGGATTGCTCGGCCCGTCGGGGTGCGGCAAGACGACGTTGATGCGCAGCATCGTCGGCACCCAGATCGTCGAGTCCGGGGAGATCTCGGCGCTGGGGCGGCCGGCGGGGGCGGCGGAGTTGCGGCGGCGGATCGGTTACGTCACGCAAGCGCCGAGCATCTACTCCGACATCAGCGTGCACGAGAACGTCGCGTACTTCGCGGCGCTCTACGGTCGCGAGCGCGGCGCCACCGACGACGCGATCAACGCGGTCGGACTCGCGGAGTACGCGTACCAGCGCGGTGACCAGTTGTCCGGCGGACAGCAGACCCGCGCCTCGCTGGCGTGCGCGCTGGTCGCCCAGCCCGAGCTGCTGGTGCTCGACGAGCCGACGGTCGGACTGGATCCTGTACTGCGCGTTGATCTCTGGAAGCAGTTCCATGAATTGGCCGCCGGTGGCACCACTTTGGTGGTGTCGAGCCATGTGATGGACGAGGCCGAGCACTGTGATCGGCTGCTGCTCATGCGCGACGGTCATCTGCTCGCCCAGCTGAGTCCGGACGAATTGCGCGCCGAAACCGGCGAGCAGAACCTCGAACGTGCTTTCCTCACACTGATTACGACGGGACAGGCGGCATGAGCACACTCCGCAACCGCACGAACACCAGGCAGGAATCATGACCGCCGTACTCGAGCCCGCGCCTCGGCGGACTCCCACCCTTCGCCCCTACGTCGCGACGACCACCCGCATCCTGCGCCAGCTGCGCAATGATCACCGCACCGTCGCTATGATCCTGGTGGTGCCCGCGCTGCTGATGACGTTGCTGTACTTCATCTATCGGGATACCCCGACCAATCCGTTCAACCCGGTGTCGCTGTTCGACCGGGTCGGCATCAGCATGCTCGGCATCCTGCCGTTCATCGTGATGTTCCTGATCACCGCCATCGCCATGCAGCGCGAACGCACCTCCGGCACGCTGGAGCGGCTGCTCACCACGCCGCTGGCGAAACTCGATCTGCTCGGCGGTTACGGCACGGCGTTCTCGCTGGCCGCCGCGGCGCAGGCGGCGGTGGCGTGCCTGGTGTCGTTCGGGCTGCTCGGTCTCGACTCGGCGGGCAATCCTGGCTGGGTGGTGCTGATCGCGGTGCTCGACGCGATCTGTGGGGTGGCCCTCGGCCTGCTGGCAAGTGCCTTCGCGCGCACCGAGTTTCAGGCGGTGCAGTTCATGCCGGTGGTGGTGGCGCCGCAGATCTTCCTGTGCGGCTTGCTCGTTCCGCGCGGGCAGCTGCCCGGTTGGCTCGAGGCGATCAGCAATGTACTGCCGTTGAGTTACGCCGTCGATGCGCTGCAACAGGTTTCGACGCATCCGAACGCCACCGGGGCGATGTGGCGCGACCTCGCGGTGGTCGCCGGGTTCGCGGTGGTCGCCCTGTGTCTCGGTGCGGCGACGCTGCGGCGGCGCACTCCGTGACGGCGAACGGATCCGATACCGGCGATCGCCCCCGTTCCGGGCGCAGGCCGGGACAGTCCGGCGCGCGCGAGGCGATCCTGGCGGCGGCTCGAACGCGGTTCTCGGAGATAGGTTTCGACAAGACGTCCATCCGGGCGGTGGCCTCGGACGCGGGTGTCGATCCCGCGTTGGTGCATCACTACTTCGGCACCAAGCAGCAGTTGTTCGGCGCGGTCGTGCAACTGCCGGTGGATCCCGAACTCACGCTCACCGCCGTCGACACCGCCCCACTCGATCGGCTCGGCGAAACGATCCTGCGTGCGGTGCTCGGCGTCTGGGACTCCCCCGCCGGCACCGGCATCGTCGCGATGGTCCGCAGCATCATCGGCGGCGGCGACACCTCGCTGGCCCGCGCCTTCATCCTGGAGGTCGTCATGGAACGAGTCCGCCTGCGCATCGCCACCCCCGACGACGACGGCCGACTACGGGTAGCCCTGCTCGGCTCACAAATGATCGGCCTGCTGATGGCCCGCAAGGTGATCGGCATCGAACCGATGGCCTCGGTGCAATCCGAAGACCTCGTCACCGCGATAGCCCCCACCCTCCAGCGCTACCTCACCGGCGAGATCGGGGCCTGAGGGCAGCCGCACGCCTTCTGACACGCGCGGAATCAGAAGGAGGGTCAGGCTTCTACTGGTTGCTCGATGAAGTTGGCGTGTTCGGCGTCGGTGACGTCGCGAGCCTCATCGATGAGCAGCACTGGGATGCCGTTGTCGATGGGGTAGGCGCGGCGCAGGCGCGGGTTGTAGAGGACGGTGCCCTCGGTCGCGCGGACCAGCAGTAGCGGGCCCTTGTCCTGGGGGCAGGCCAGCAGGCTCAACAGCGTGGCGTCCAAGGTGTGCTCCGGCATGAGCAAAACCTACCCGACGGCGCCGTCCGCCTCGACCGGCGGTCGGCGCCGGAACGAGATATGGCGGTGGCCGAAGTAGCTGGCGACGGCGACCAGCGCCATCACCACGACCGCAGCGGGTTTGTCGGGGAAGTGCCAGACCGAGACGGCGAGCTCGAGCAGCACCATATTCAACAGCAGCCCACCGGAATTGACCGCGACGAACCGCAGGAAGTCGCGCAGCAGATGCCCGCGCACCCGGAACACCAGGGTGCGATGCAACACGAACGCGATGACGATGCTGACGGCGTAGGACGCGGCCACCGCCACCGACGGCGGCACGTTGTCGCCGAGCACCGCGAGCCAGACAACAGTCAGCCCGATCCCCAACGCGGTGTTGAACCCACCGACCGCCGCGAACGCGACCTCCTGCCGCTGCACGAGCCGCAGCAGCGGACCGGGTTTCGCCTGCTCGACACCGACGTCGTCCGATGAGCCGATCGAATCGCCCTCACCCACAGCGCGCGCATCCTCGTCGATCAACGAATGCGGGCCTCGCGACACTGTCGGCACGACCCCGTCAACGCCCACAGACGCCACGCTTCGCTCACCGTTGAATTCCATCAGACGCCCACCTCCAGTCGCGCCAGGCACTCTATCGCCCCGACACTCCAGCCCACCACCAGCCGCACTGTTTCTGATTTCCGGCACCGAGATTCGCATGCGATTCCAGGTGCCGGAAATCAAGGCTGATGCCGCGGCATGGGGTCAGTGCTTCGCGTCGACCAGGTCGGGCTGGGGTGTGGGCTCGGGGGTGTCGGTGGGGGCCGGGGAAGCCAGTCCGTCGTCGCGGCGGCGGCTTCGCAGGAACGCCCACTGCAGGACGCCGACGCCGAGGAGGCCGAGCAGCAGCGACGCGCCGCCGATCTTCCAGCCGGGTGGGCGCCAGCTCAGTTCCAGGTCACCGTTTTTGGTGCCTGCCGGGATGTCTACGGCGACAAAGGATTTCGCGACAACCTTGATCGGGATCTCGTGGCCGTTGATGGTGGCTCGGTAGCCGGGCCAGCCTAGGCGGGCGAAGACGACCTGGCCGCCGTTGTCGGAGTTCACCCGAACGCGGCTGGTCAGGTCGGATTCGGCGACGGAGGTCGCGGTGACGCCGGTGGTGGTGGCGACGCGGCCGTTGCGGGTGGAGATCAATCCGCCGACGCGTTCCAGCACGGAGATCTGCTGTTCGTGGCCGGGATAGTCGACCCATTTCCAGCCGTCGGGTGCGGGTTGGGTGCGCGCGTCGGGGTACATCGAGCGTTGCAGCACGACTCGGTCGACCTTCATCAGGTCGACGATGGTGCGTCCGGTGGTCGGTTCGACCTCGAATGCCCGCCGGAACGCGTCGGGACACACGCTGGTGTCCCAGCGCATGCAGAGCATCTCACCGAACCAGTAGTGCCCGTTCGGGGTGTATCCGCTGACGTAGGTCAGCTCGAGATCCTTGGCGTAGTTGCCGAACACGAGCGACCCGTAGGCGCCCTTGAGGTTCTTCTCGGCGGGCGGGATCGGCCCCCGGTCGGCGAGTTGCAGTGTGGTGCCGGTGAAGTCGGGGAACGCGGCCTTCATCTCGGACCGCTTCGCGGGCAGATTCCAGCTCATCGGCGTCGGCTGCGCGCCACGCACCTGCACATAGGCGATGGGGAACACGGCGACCAGCGTCAGCACGCAGGCCGCGACCATCCCCCGGGTCCGCCCGAGCCACACCACCCCGGCGCCGAGCGCGGCCACCGAAAGTGCCGCCAGCACATGCCAACCCAGCTGATGCGGCGCCGCCGAGAACGAGCGCACGAACAGCAGCCCGATCAGCACACCGGCCGCGATCCCGCGTCGCCGCCACCCGTCGAAGGTGGCGAAGCGACCGAGCAGCACGCACACCAGCACCAGCAGCCCGAGCGCCACCATCGGCAGCACCCGCGCGGGCCAGCGCAGCGGCCCGATGGTGCCCGGCCCGGCGGTCCACATCAGTCCCATGATCGCGACGAGCGCGATCGCGGTGAATTCGCGCCAGTTCTGCCGCGCCTTGCCCCAATCGATGAACGCCAGCGCCGGAATCAGGAACCACGCGATATAGACCACCGGCATCGGCTGCACATAGCCCCACCAGGAGCTGTACGCGGGCAACGTGCTCGGCAGGCTCGCGTTGAGCGATTCCGACCATGGCACGGTGAGGAATTGGTCGTTGTTGATCTGCGCGGTCCCGCGCCAGGTCACCTTCGCCGACAGGATGCTCGGCAGATAGGTGGCCAGCCCGGCCAGCGCCGCGCACGCCGACGCGGCGAGCAACCGCAGCGACGGCACCCACTTGCGTTGGTAGACAACCTCACCGACGGCCACGGCGCCGATCATCAGACCGGCCTCGACCGCCGGGAAGATGTACTGCACTGAGATCGCCAGATATAGAAAGACAAACGTCGGGATCGGCCCGCTGCGCCCGCGCGCATACCGAACCCCGGATGCCCACGCGTGCACCAACCACGCGGTACCGACAAAAGCGGTATACCAACTGGCCTCGTCGAAGAACAGCAGCCACCCGGTGAACGGAATCGCGATGCCCGCGACCGAAGCCCACGGCGCGCTGGCCCCGTACTCCAGGCACACCCGATACACACCGAGCCCGAGCACGATCGCGAAGATCAACTTGACGATGGTGGCGTAGAGCGCGACGTTGTCCACCGAGGGCGCGATCAGATCGATCAGCAGCTGCGGCGGATTCAGCAGCCCCGCCTCTTCGATGGTGTAGTTACCGGCCATCCAGTGTTCGGGGATCATCGCCGGGAACTGCCCGTCCCGCAGGCGATTCCCGAGCATCACCCACAGGGGGGCGTACTGCGACTCGGTGTCGTCGGTATAGAAATGCCGGATGTTGGCCAGCAGAACGGCACCGTAGCCGACCACCACACCGAGCGCGGTTATGAGGCCCCACTTGTACACGTCCCGCCGGGCGAGGGCGCTGCTTTCCACCACGAGTTCCAGACCCTACATGGCGGCGGGCTGCGCCCTGGCACGCCGCCGCGACCGCACGTACAGCCATTGCAGTACGCCGGTACCGATCACGCCGGCGGCCAGCGCGGCGATACCGATCTTCCACCCGGGCGGACGCCAGGTCAGCACCAGTTCCGCGTTCTGTGTACCAGCGGGAACATCCACGGCGACAAACGATTTCGCGACCGTGGTGATCGGAATCTGCTTGCCGTCGATAGTGACGCGATAGCCGGGCCAGCCGAGCCGGGCGAACACCACGCGACCGCCGTTGGGCGAGCTGACCCGCACCCGGCTGGTGGTGTCGGTCTCGGAGATCGACGCCGCCGTCACGTTCTTGGTCGCCGAGACCCGGCCGTTCACCGTCGAGATCGGCCCGTCGGCCCGTTCCAGCACCGAGATGAACTTCTCGTGGCCTGGATAGTCGACCCACTTCCAGCCGTCGGGCGCGGGCTGGTTACGGGCGTCCGGGAACAGGGCGCGCTGCAACACCACTCGATCCAGTTTCATCAGATCGACCAGGGTGCGCTCGGTGGTCTTCTCGGGGGTGAACATGCGCCGGAACGCGTCCGGGCAGACGCTGCTGTCCCAGCGCATACACAGCAGCTCACCGAAGTAGAAGTGACCCGTCGGGGTGTAACCGTTGACGTAACTCAGTTCCAGCGACTTGGCGTAGTTGCCGAAAACCAGGGAACCGTAGGCACCTTCGAGGCTCTTGTCCTCCGGCTGCACCAGTCCACGCTCGGCGAGTTGCAGTGTGTTGCCGGGGAAATCCGGGAACGCGGCCTTGGCCTCGGATCGATTGGTCGGCAGGTTCCACGTCATCGGGGTCGGCTGCGCGGCCTGCACCTGGAAGTACGCGATCGGGAACATCGCGACGATCACCAGCACGCACGCCACCGCAATGCCTTTGACGCGCCCCAGCCACAGCACCGCGGCACCGAGCGCGGCCACCGCGGCGGCCGCGAGCACATGCCAGATCACGTCGTGTGGATCGGCGGAGAACGTCCGCACCCACAGCAGCAGGATCAGCACCCCCGCGGCGATCCCGCGATTCTTCAGATCCTTCGTCGTGCCGTAGCGCGCGAGCAACACGCACACCAGCACCAGCAGCCCGATCGCCAGCATCGGCAACACCCGGACCGGCCAGCGCAGCGGACCGATCGAACCCGGCCCCGCCGCCCACATCAGCATCATCACCGCGAAGAACGCGACCCCGAACAGCTCCCGCCAACTGTCCTTGGCCCGCCGCCAATCGATGAACGCGAGCGCCGGAATCAGGAACCAGGCGATGTAGGTGACCGGCATCGGCTGCACGTACCCCCACCAGGAGGTGAACGCGGGATGCGTGCTCGGCAGGCTGGCATTCAACGATTCCGACCACGGCACCGTCAGGAACTGGTCGTTGATGATCTCCATGGTGCCGCGCCAGGTCACCTTCGCCGACAGCATGCTCGGCAAGAAGGTCAGCAGACCCGCGAGCCCGGCACAGCCGCCGACGATCGCCAGCCGCACCACCGGCCACCATTTGCGTTGGTAGATGATCTCGCCCACCGCGACCGCCAGCAGCATCAGCGCCGCCTCGACCGCCGGGAAGATGTACTGGGTGGAGATGGTCAGATACAGATAGACGAAGACCGGGATCGGCCCGCCCTGACCGCGCGTGTAGCGCACCGACGACGCCCACGCGTGCACCAGCCAGGCGGTGCCGGTGAGCGCGGTCATCCAGCTGGCCTCGTCGAAGAACAGGAAAAAGCCCGACAGCGGGAACGCGACGCCGGCCACCGCCGACCACGCGGGCCGGCCGCCGTAGGCGAGGCAGATGCGGTAGACGCCCAGTCCGGCGATGATCGCGAAGATCAGTTTGACGACGGTCGCATACAGGGCCATGTTGTCGACCGACGGCGCGATCAGATCGATCAGCAGCTGCGGCGGGTTGAACAGGCCCGCATCGTCCATCGTGTTGTTGCCCGACATCCACCGCTCGGGCACCAGCACCGGGAAGGTGCCGTCGCGCAGGGCGTGGCCGAGGCCGACCCACAATCCGGTGTATTGGGATTCGGTGTCGTCGGTATAGAAGTGCCTGGCGTTGGCGAGCAGCACCGCGACGTAGCCGAGGACGACGCCGACGGCGGTGATCAGACCCCACAGGTACACGTTGCGGCGCTCGGCCCGGTGAAGATCATCCGGCCCGGTGGCGGCAGGCATGGCGGCGGCAGCTCCGGCGGTTCCGGCCGGAACTTCTGCCTCGACCGGGTCACCCCCGTTGACCTCGGCGGACCCGGGGCGCGTCACCCTCGACACTGCACTATCCGTCACGAGTTCCAAACCCTACACAGCAGTGTGGCGCTTGGCATCCGGCCGCCGACGCGATGATGATGGTGGGCATGCCTCGGCCCCGATTCCGAAACCCGCACCATGCTAGAGTTCTGGGCGGCTCGGGCCCTGCTGTCCAGCGGGGGATACCGGCACGCACCGTCATCGAAAGTCGATCCAGCTGATGCCGATTCCCTCCCGCACGCCCCGCCCCGCCGCGGTCACCCCGAACGGCAGGCCGTCTCGGCCGCACGCCGTCTCCGTGGTGGTGCCGATCTATCGTGGCGAGGAAACCATCGGCGGACTCGTCGCCGAATTACACGAGCTCACCCGCCCCACCCAGACCCCCGGCGGCACCACGTTCCAGATCGACGAGATCATCCTGGTGCACGACCGCGGCCCGGACCGTTCCGACGTGGTGCTGCAGGAGTTGGAGCAGACCTATCCCGAGGTGCGCACCATCTGGTTGAGCCGCAACTTCGGCCAGGACGCCGCGACGATCGCGGGCATGTCGGCCGCGGGCGGCGACTGGATCGTCACCATGGACGAGGACGGCCAGCACGATCCCCGGTTCATCGGCACCTTCCTCGACGCCGCGCTGAACGAGCGCGCCGAGCTGGTCTACTCCAAGCCGAGCAACACCCGCCCGCACGGCTTCCTGCGCAACATCACCTCGCGCGGCGCGAAACTGGTGCTCGCGACGATCTTCGCGTTCCCCGACTCCACCCGCTTCGAAAGCTACCGGCTGATCCGCGGTGCCATCGGACGTCAGCTCGCCGAGGTCGCCTCGAACGGCGTGTATCTCGACGTCGCGCTGACCTGGGTGGTCGGCACCGTCGCGCAGGTGCCGGTGGTGTTGCGCGCCGAGGGCCGCGAGGAGTCCGGCTACAACTACCGCCGCCTGTTCTCGCTGTTCTGGAAGATGGTGCTGTGCAGCGGAACTCGCGGCCTGCGCCTGGTCAGCCTGCTCGGCGT
This sequence comes from Nocardia sp. NPDC046473, assembly GCF_040645995.1. Classification (NCBI taxonomy): domain Bacteria; kingdom Bacillati; phylum Actinomycetota; class Actinomycetes; order Mycobacteriales; family Nocardiaceae; genus Nocardia; species Nocardia sp. NPDC046473. The sequence continues at coordinate 310,344 of NZ_JBEYZJ010000013.1, read as the reverse complement.
GACGCTGGGGCTGGGCGGCGGCGTGATGGCGAGTGTGATCGTCTACGAGGCGCTCACCACCGACAACTGGGCGCCCGAGGGCTGGGCGTCGATGATCGTCGTGCTGCTGCTGGTGTCCGGGGCGATCCTGTTCTCGCTCGGCCTCATCGCCGAATACCTCGGGGTGGCATTGCATATCCTCGTCGGTAAGCCGCTCTACCTGACCGTCGATTCACCGACGCCGCGCCCGGTAGCAGCGGCCGGCCCGGACGCCGCCGACCATCCGACCGGTGCCAGGGAACTGACCACGACCATTGCGAACAAGGGGAACGACCGGGTTGAGCACTGACCGCATCATCTTCAGCCGACCGTTTCGGGCGCGCCGCGAACTGGCCAACCTCGAGACGGTACTCGGCTCGGACCAGAGCCACGGCGACGGGCCGTTCACCGCGACGGCGACCGAGAAGCTGAAGGTCATCACCGGCGCGCCGCACGCGCTGCTGACCACCTCGTGCACCTCAGCGCTGGAGATGGCGGGCCTGCTGCTGGAACTGGGTCCCGAAGATGAAGTGATCGTGCCGAGTTTCGCGTTCACCTCGACTGCGACCGCGATGGCGTTGCGCGGGGCGACCTGCGTGTTCGCGGATATCGATCTCGAAACCGGCAACCTGGACCCGGAGTCGGTCGCGGCCGCGGTCACCGAGCGGACCAAGGCCGTGGTGGTCATCCACTACGGTGGCGTCGCCGCCGACATGGACCGGCTGCTCGCCCTGGCCAACACACATGGCTTCGCCATCGTGGAGGACAACGCGCACGGCCTCGGCGGCCGGTGGCAGGGGCGCCCGCTGGGCACCCTCGGCAGCCTGGGCACGCTCAGCTTCCACGACACCAAGAACGTGCACTGCGGCGAGGGCGGCGCGCTGCTGCTCACCGACGAGATCCTGATGGCGCGCGCGGAAATCATCCGGGAGAAGGGCACCGACCGGGCCCGGTTCCTGCGCGGCGCGGTGGACAAGTATTCCTGGCAGGACATCGGCTCCAGCTACCTGCCCAGCGAGTTGAACGCGGCGGTGCTCGACGCGCAACTCGACGAATTCGACACCATCCAGGCCGGACGGCACCGGGTGTGGGACGCCTACGCCGCCGCGCTTCCGGAGTGGGCCGCCCGCAACGACGTTCGCCTCATGACGGTCCCCGCCGACCGCGAGCACACCGCACACCTCTACTTCCTGCGCACCCCCACCGAGGACCGCCGCGACGACCTCATCGCCCACCTCCGCGCTCGCGGCATCGTCGCCCCGTTCCACTACGTCCCGCTGGACTCCAGCCCCGCCGGCCTCAAACTGGGCCGCACCCCGCACCCCTGCGTGCGCAGCGCCGAGTTCTCGGGAACCGTTGTGCGCCTCCCCCTCTGGCCCGACCTCACCGACGAACAGGTCGCCCGCGTCATCGAAGGCGTCACCGACTTCACCGTCTGACCGCTCGCTCAGCCGCACGCCTTCTGACAAACGCACGCGTGTCAGCGCGGCGAGTCCGAGTGCGAGAGATCAGAAGACGTGCGGCTATCAGCGTATTGGCATCGACCACGCAGACCTTCTCGCGGCCGCCCGCAGATCAACTCCTGCTGGACGACCGCGACCGCGTACACAGCCTGACGCCGCAGCCGCACGGATTCTGACAAACGCACCCGGTCAGCGCGGCGAGTTGGGGTGCGGGAGGTCAGAGGCGTGCGGCGGGGAGTTAGGCGTCGAGGACGTACAGCTTCTCGCGGCCGCCTGCGATCAGCGTCTGCTGGACTACTCGCGATTCGTAGGGGCGGAAGAAATCGTCGAGGGTGGGTTCGGTGAAGCGATGGGCCTGGATGCCGTCGCCTGCGTTGGTGAAGCGTTGGCCGATCGCGGCGACGAGGCGGTTGTCGCTGCTGGCCATGTTGCGGACCGGCTCGGCGATGATGACCTGTTTGCGGGCGGCGGTCAGCATGCGGTCGAGGACGGGGGCGGGTTCGGGGAGGAAGTGGTAGAGGCTGGCCTGCATGAGGAGGTAGTCGGCCTCGGGCAGTGCGGCGTCGGAGTTCAGGTTCCAGACCTGGCCTTGCCCACCGGCTTTGGTGAGTTGGGTGACGAATCGGTCGTTGCGATCGAGACCGGTGTAGTCGATCGACTTCTGGCGCAGGTAGCGCGTGTACAAAGTCGCAGGGCCGCAGCACAAATCGACCACGCTGGCACCCGCGGGGAGCAGCCCCTCGACCGCGCGGTACCGGGCCGTGTAGTACCGGCCGTACAGCGCGCGGATCAGCAGCTCGTAGAGGGTGGCGTTGCGGTAGATAAGGCTCGTACTCACCAAGTACTCCTGACAAATCGGACAGCAACGTCAGCGTGGGATGGTACGGACCGAGCCACCTGCGCGCGCGACCGGGTCGAGCCGCCGAGCTGGTGAATCCGCGGCGGCTCGACGCGCGTCAGTTGTCGCCGAGGATCTTGGCTGCGTCCTCGTCGGTGAGGACCTCGTAGGCGTCGGAAGCCCGGTTGTACCACCAGGTGTCGGGGCCGGGCGTCGGGCGTCCCGCCGCCTGCACCGCGCGGGTGGACGGCCGGTACGAGGAGCTGCGCGGGATCTCGTCGACCACATAGACCAGATCAGGCCGCTTGTCGGGCTCGAGCGCGCGCAGCGCCTCGGTGACGTCCTTCGGCTCCAGCCGGAAACCCTTGCGCACACTGACTGCGGCGACGGCGATGCAGTGATCGCCGACCTCCAGCCCGTACGCGACTTCCATGTCGACCCCGGTGATGTCGTTGAGGACATCGACGATCGGCTGCCCGTAGACCGGCCCGCGCTGGGTGCGGATCACCGTGTCCTTGCGATCGATCAGCCAGTAGTCGCCGTCGCTGTCGCGCCGGAACAGATTCTCCGTCGGCATCCACGAGTCGCCGGGCGCGAACACCCCGCGCAACCCGCCTGCGGAGATATCCACTCCGTCGGAGGCCTTGCCGAGCATCAACCCGACCTCGTTGTCCGCGCACCGCCGGGCGTAACCCGAACCGTCGACCAGGATCTCCTCGGTGATCGGGTCGTAGGCGACCAGTTCCACCTTGGCGGTCCCCGGTACCGGGCGCCCCTTGCAGCCGCGCTTCACACCCTTCACGTTGGCCAGCACCACGTCACCTTCGATGGAGGCGTAGAACTCCAGCACCCGGGCCGGAGCGAACTGCTCGGTGGTGCGCCGCCACAGACCCGCAGGCATGCCGGAACCGATGAACAACCGGATCGGATGCCGATGCCCGGCCGGGAAAACCTCGGCATCGAGGATGTCGCGCAGCATCGTCCAGGTGTAGGTGACCACGGTGACGCCGTAGCGGTGCACCTCCTCGGCGAACTGCGCCGGATCCAGCGAACGCGCAAGCGCGATCCGGCTACCGCCCGCGATCGCGCCACCGAGGCTCACCAGCAGCCCCGATGAATGATGCAGCGGCGCAAGGCAATACACCGTGTCGCGGCGGTTCAGATCCGCGGTCGTCGCTGTCCCGAAGGCGGACAGCGCCCAGCGATGATTGCTGATGTACTTGGTCTCCAACCGATCACCGGTGCCGGTGACGAGCACGAACGCCAACTCACGCGCCAACCCAGGATCGGCCCGATACCAAGCGGGTAGCTTCACCTGCGCCGGATCGATCTGCTCGAGATCGATCACCTTGTCGCTCAACGGAATATCGAGCTGACGGGAATCGCCGCCGCCGAGCACCAGCACTCGCGCACCGGCGCCGACCGCCTGCCGCAGGTTCTCCGGATCAGCGACAACCGTATCGACACCGGTGATTTCGAGCGCACGAGCGAGTTCGCTCCCCGGGGCGAGCAGCACCGCCACCGCGCCGAGCCGGGACAAAGCCGCGACCGTCGCCAGCGCACTGGGCCGGGTCTCCATGATCACGCCGACCCGCATCGCAGGCCGGATACCGACCGAGACGAGTCCACGCACCACGTTATCGATGCGGACGTTGACCGCGGCGTTGGTATGCACTCGATCCTCGAACAGGAACAGGTCTTTCAGCGGTGCGCGTCTGCCTTGTTCGGCGATCAGCCGCCCCAGCGAGATGCGGGTGTGCGGCTGGATCATGCCGAGCCGGGTCAGTCGCGGCAGTGCCCGCGCGGCCTCACCGGCCAGCTCGACCGACCCGCGCATGGTGTTGCTCGCGATGCCCTCCAGGGCCTTGCCGACGCCCGCGCCCGCCTCGGCCAGCGACGCGGCGGTGTGCACCGCCCGGGTGGCCGCCGAACGCGGCCGATTCGAGTCGACATGCTCGGTCATCGGATGGATCTCCGGCGGCAACGCCTTGTCGCGTTCGAGCCAGTCGATCCACTGCCGCACCAGCGGCCAGGTCTGATTGGTCGCCATGCTGCCCGCCACCAGGCCGAAATGTCCGGCGAGCAGATTGGCCTCGTACACCTCCGCGTTCGGCGCGGCCCGCACGATGCCGCGCACCGCCGCGGGCTGGCCGATGTCGTCGACCTCGCCGACGAACGCCAGGATCGGGCACTTCAACTCGGCCAGCGAGACCGGCTGATCGCGAATCACGAAGCCGCCCAACATCAACCGGTTGTGCGCGACGAACTGCTTGAGCAGATCCGCCGCGGCCGGACCGGCGTAACCGACCCAGCCGTCACTGTTCAGGAACCGGCGCTGCCGCTCCTTGGGCAGCAATGCCTCCCGGTCGTGCAGCTGCCGCAGGAAGTCGATCCTGGCCTTCGCGGTCTTCATCGGGTCGAGCAGCTGGAAGCCGATGCGCACCATGGAATCGGTGATCGGCAGCCGGGTGACCACGTGATCGGCCAGGAAGTCGGCGACGTCGGACACCATCCCGTAGGGCAGGCCGAACGGCATGCCCGCGACCACGTCGACCGGACTGCCGAACGTCACGATGCTCTGCACGCCCTTGCCGTACCGATAGGCGGCGACCTGATAGGCGAACATGCCGCCCTGCGAATAGCCCATCAGATGCACGGCGCTGCCGGTCGCCTCGGTCACCGCGTCGATCGCGCTGCTGACCGCGAGGACATGGTCGGCGAGATCACGTTCCCAGCCGCCCTCCTCGCTGGCGGGCGAGCCGAAATCGACCACCCAGCAATCGATTCCGCCGCGCTGCAGGATGCCGACGGCACCGTCCTCGACGTTCACATCCCAGATGTCGGCGTTCACCATCAGCGGCGGTACGAGCAGCGCGACGGGACGCCCCGGCGTGGTGTCGTCCGGGAAGTAATGCCGCAGCCGGTACATCCGCCTTCGCTCGACCACCTCGAACGGGGACGACTCGACATCGTGGGTCAACCCGCCGAAGCGGATGACCTCGAGGCCGTTCTGCGCGGTCGCCATCAACCGCTGCACCGATCCGACCAAATCCTTCGCACTGAACTTCAAGATCGCTCCTGGCCCTACCCTAGAACGTAACCCTCATCCGCATCCGCGTACTCCACCGGAGGGATCCCCTTCGGTCCCCTAGAAGTACACGGCGATGTTTCAGACGAGCTTCCCACATCGTGTGTCCATTATGTGGCCGCTGTGACCCGATCCATGCACGTATTGCGGGGTCAGTGGCCGATTATCGGCAGATTCACAGCGACGCCCGCCGCGCGCGGCAGCTACCGGGCGGCGACCTGTCCGCGGTTCCCTCGATTCCGCCCGGGAAGTAATGGCCCGGCGATTCGATCGGCGGCGTGTCGTCACCATCCGCGACGGCATCCGCCGTTTCGCTGCGTGCGGGCCGCCGTCCGGCCTACCATCGATGCCGTCCGGAACGCACTGTCGCGTAAGCCATTTCGCTCGAGTGACTGGTTTCGCGGGCCGCATTGCCCGCGTGTTTTGCTGTGCAGAATAACCGTCTCCACATAACGGGTCACCCCGTCTCGAGGTGAGGACAACGCATGACCATCGAAATGCCGGTCCAAACGGAAAACAACCACCGCAAGAGCCTCAGCACCTCGGCCGCAGCCAAGCTGGCGCACACCACCAAATCCGAACCCCAGATGCAGGGCATCAGCTCCCGCTGGCTCACCCGCATGCTGCCGTGGACCCAGGTCAAAGGCGGCGTCTACCGGGTGAACCGGCGGCTCACACACACCGTGGGCAATGGCGAGGTCGAATTCGACGTGGACGGCCCGCAGGCTCGGGTCATTCCGTCGGAATTGCGTGAGCTGCCCGCATTGCGCGATTTCGACGACGAGGAGGTGCTGCATGCCCTCGCACAGCGATTCCAGCAGCATGATCTCGCGCCGGGCAGCATCGTCGCCGAATTCGGTAATCCGATGCATCAGGTCGTCCTCGTCGTACACGGCAAGCTGAGCAAGAACGGTTCCGGCGAATACAACGAACACACCATGCTCGGCATTCTGGCGGGCGGCAATTACTTCGGCGACCAAATCCTCACCGACCCGCATGCGATCTGGCCGGTCACCGTCAAAACCGTCACAAAAACCACCCTGCTGGTACTCCCCCGCCAGGCCCTGCACGACCTGCTCGGCAACGCGCCGCAGCTACGCGAGCAATTGACCAGAATGGCCGAGGCGCCGGCCCAGCCGCAGAACGCCAAGGGCGAGGCCGCCATCGAGATCGCCTCCGGTCACGTCGGCGAGCCGCTGCTGACCGGAACGTTCGTCGACTACGACGCCGCGCCACGCGAATACGAGCTCAGCCTCGCGCAGAGCGTGCTGCGGGTGCACACTCGCGTCGCCGATCTGTTCAACGACCCGATGGACCAGGTCCAGCAGCAGCTGCGCCTCACCATCGAGGCACTCTACGAGCGGCGCGAGCACGATCTGGTCAACAATCCCGAGTTCGGGCTGCTGCACAACTGCGACCTCAAGCAGCGCATCTCGACCGAGTCCGGCCCGCCGACCCCCGACGACATGGACGAGCTGCTCAGCATGCGCCGCAGCACCAAACTCTTTCTGGCACACCCGAAAGCGATCGCCGCGTTCGGGCGCGAGTGCAGCAAGCGCGGCCTGTACCCGGATCCGGTCGACGTGGACGGCCACCGGGTACCCGCCTGGCGCGGCGTGCCGATCTTCCCGTGCGGCAAGCTCGCGGTCAGCCCGACCCAGACCACCTCGATCCTCGCCATGCGCACCGGCGACCAGGACCAGGGCGTGGTCGGCCTGCATCAGACCGGCATCCCGGACGAGTACGAGCCGAGCCTCAACGTCCGCTTCAAAGGCATCGACGACCAGTCGATCATCTCCTACCTGGTCAGCTGCTACTACTCGGCCGCCGTACTGGTACCGGACGCGCTCGGCGCGCTCGACAACGTCCTGGTCGCTCGACAAACGGACTGACGGAGGATGAGCCGTGTCGATGCTCTCACGCTCCCTGGCCCTACCCGCCACCCACGAGATCGCCACCACGGTCGCCGCACTGCTGTCCGACCTGGGTGGCGGCGCCCCAACGGTATTGGCGCACAACGATGTACCGGACATGGCGGATCCACCCGCGCCTGGGGTGGCCGGTCGACCTGCGCCGGATGTGCTCGACGCACCCGCGCCAGCGGTGGCCGACGTACTCGCACCGGACGTGCCCGGCGCACTCGCGCGACAGATACCCGGCACACCCGCGGCCGACGTGCCCGCCCGGCCGCGGATACTCGGTCCGACCGGGCTCGGGGCTGCGTCGCTGTTGATCACACCACCGGTCGGTACGACGGGAACGACTGTCTCGCCGGTCATTTCGTCGACAGGTTCAGCACCGCCACGCGTAACGGCCACCACCCACACCATTGCGGAGCAGGCTGCTGCGCCGCCCAGCCCGGCAAACCTGCCGGGTACGACCATGTCACCCGGGCTAACTCCCGCACCATGGATCGGCGAACCGCCCACCGGTCGCATACCCACCGGCCCAACCGGATTAGGCACCGCGTCGACGCGCCGCAATACCGGCGGCGCCACGATCCCACCGCTCTACTGCCCGCCGCCGACGCGCGACGATCCGGCGCTGGCCGCTGTCGTCAACGAGCGAATCCTGGCCTGGGCCAAGGCGATCGGCCTGTACGAGGGCAGATTGGCCGATCTGCGCGATGCGGGCTTCGGTCGGCTCATCATGCTCGCTCACCCCGACTGCAACGACCCGGACCGGCTACTCGCCGCGGCGAAATGCGCGGTGGCCGAGTGGGCGGTCGACGATTACTACTGTGACGCCGGAGCCGACGACACCGCGCCCGACGGCACACCGTCGAGCGCCGCGGCCGAACTCGGGCCGCGACTCGAACTAGCCGCTGCCGCAATAGATCCCGCCCACCTGCCCGCCGGCTACGCCGCACGGCTCGAAGAGGCGATGCGGGCGGACCCGATCCTGCGCGCATTCCGCAGCGCTTTCGCGCACGTGGCCGAATACGCCACGCCCGCACAACTGGCCCGCCTGCGCACGGAGATCGCGGGCTGGTTCATCGCACTGGGCGCCGAAGCGGGCTGGCGGCTGTCCGGACGGACGCCACCGGTCTGGGAGTACCTCACCAACCGGCAGCCGCACAGCTTCCTGCCGTGCATGGCACTGATCGATGTGGTCGGCGGCTACGAACTCCAGGCCGCCGAATACACCGATCCGCGGGTGCGCCGCGTGATCACCACGGCCGCCCTCGCCAGCCAACTGGTGAACGACCTGTACTCGATGGCTCGCGAAGACCGTTCGGACGGTACGGAATTCAATCTCCCGACAGTTCTGGTAGCCGAGGAGGGCTGCACCCGGCGCGAGGCGGTCCGCCGCACGGCCGAGCTGCACGACGAACTCATGCACCGCTTCGAGCTCGAGGCAGCCCCGTTGGCCGCGCTCGGCTCCGCCGAACTACGCCGCCACCTCACCGGCGTGTGGGCCTGGCTCGGCGGCAGCCGCGCTTGGCATGCGGACAGCAGGCGCTACTCCGATTGACACCCGCGACACCTCCAGAGCTGTGACACCGCTAGCGAAATAGACAGTGCTGCAACGAGAGGGTGAATTGGCATGACCATTCTCAATCCGGACACCGACGCCGTGCTCCAGACCAGCTACCAGAAAGCCGTTGCCGCGTACTGGAACAACAACCCCAACGACGACCGCGTCAACACGAAACTCGGTGAGGTGGACGGCCTTTACCACCACCACTACGGCATCGGCGCACCCGATCTCTCGGTGCTGGGCGGTCCGGAGCAGACCCGCCAGGAACGAATCGTCAAGGAACTGCACCGTTTAGAGACCGCGCAGGCTCATCTACTGCTGGACCACCTCGGCACAGTCCACCCGGACCAGCGCCTGATGGACGGCGGATCCGGTCGCGGCGGCACGAGTTTCCTGGCCAACCAGCGCTTCGGCTGCCAGGTCGACGGCGTCACCATCTCCGAGTACCAGGTCCGCTTCGCCAACGAGCAGGCCGCCCAGCGAGGCGTGCAGGCCAACGTGCGGTTCCATTTCCGGAACATGTTGGAGACCGGTTTCGAGCCGTGGTCGATGCGCGGCATCTGGACCAACGAGACCACCATGTACGTCGACCTGTTCGAGCTGTTCCACGAATTCTCCCGGCTGCTCGAGCCGGGCGGCCGCTACGTGTGCATCACCGGCTGCTCCAACGATCTGACCGGCGGCCGCTCCTCCTCGGTCAGCTGGATCGACGCGCACTACGGCTGCATGATCCACCCGCGCAGCGAATACTTCCGCGCGATGGCCGAGAACAACCTGGTCCCGATCGACGTGACCGACCTCACCGCGGCCACCATCCCCTACTGGGAACTGCGCACGAAATCCGAGTTCGCGACGGGCGTGGAGCGACCGTTCCTGACCGCCTACCGGGAGGGCAGCTTCCAATACCTGCTCATCGCCGCCGATAAGGTGGGCAGGTGACCGAGACCTTCGCCCAGGAGATCACCGACCGCGAGGCCCTGCCCGTCGAGCTGGTCGACGACGCCGGGCACTCGATCGGCACCTGCCCGGTGTCGCAGGCTCATCAGGCGCCGGGACAGCTGCATCGCGCGTTCTCGGTGCTGCTCTTCGATGACGCGGGCCGGGTGCTGCTGCAGCAGCGGGCCGCGGTGAAAACCCGCTTCCCGTCGCAGTGGGCCAACACCTGCTGCGGCCATCCCGCGCCCGGCGAGCCCGTCGCCGCCGCGGCCGCAGTCCGCCTCGCCGAGGAGATGGGCCTGGCCACCTCGTTCACCGAGGTCGGTGTCTACCGCTACCGCGCCGAGGATCCGTCGACCGGCCGCGTCGAGTTCGAGTGGGACCACGTCCTGCTCGGCAAGCTCAGCGCCGGTGTCCCGCGTCCCGACCCGGCCGAGGTCGCCGACTACGCCTGGATCGAGCTCGGCGCGCTGCGCGAGGCGATGGCCGCCGATCCGGCCGCCTACACGCCGTGGCTGGCCGGCGTGCTCGAGCTCGCCGAGCGGGCGCTCACTGAAACGTAGCGGCGCTGAGCCGTCCGACGCCGGTGCGCACCCCGGGGCCGAGACAACCGCCGATCATCGCGGGCGTCATCATCTCGTAGTCGGCGGTGATCCGGACCTTGCTGCCCTGGCCGAGCCCGTCGACGACGTCCAGGGTGCCGATCGTCGGCTGCTGCATGGTCACCGGCCACGGTCCCCACAGCTTGCTCGTCTCGCCGTCGGACCAGAGCACGTCGACGGTGATCGGGCCGTCCGCCGGGCGCATGCAGTCCGACATCGCGATGTGTGTGCCGGTGAAGGTGCCGCCGGTGATGCCGCCGGTGCCGCCGGTGCAGTCGCGGAGGACACCGACGGAGGTGAAGGTGAGCGCGTGCGGGGTCATATCGATCGCGCCGTCCGCGACGGTCCAGCGGAAGTCGCCGTTCGCGCAGCTGCCTGCGGGCGGCAAGGCGGAGGCGGCCGACATATCTAAGGGGACGAGCAATGCCGCGGCAATTGCGGCTGTGGTGACGAACTTCCCGAGCATCGACAACCTCTTCTCGCGGGCGATGTACCTGCAGAAACGGATGGAGCACGAGCACGGTGAGAATCCCATACCGTCCGTGCTGTTCTAGACCGACACACTCAGGACCGAGCCTGGATAGTTCCAACCGACAACGTTGATAAATGCGCATATCTACGTAAGTCAATGTTTCAAACCCTGAGAGAAATCATAGGAAGGGCACAGGCTATGACCAGGTCGGCCCGGCATTGTGGGATGCGTTGGAGTTCTCCACGAAATGAGGTGTGCGATGGTCGAAATCGAGGTCACGGGGACAACCGTGACGATCCAGGTGGTCGGCGGGCATCAGGTCCTCGCCCTGCGTGAGCACATCACCTTCGACCTAGCGAACATCACCGCGGTGGTCAGAGCCGAAGTGGACCTGCGCCCGCCGTGGGTGCGCGCGCCCGGCACCTTCTTCCCCGGCGTGATCGCCGCCGGGACGTTCCGCGGCAAAGGCCGTAAAGAGTTCTGGGACACCAGGTTCGACGGCCGCGCGGTCCGCATCGAACTCGACGGCGGCCCGTTCACCCGCCTCGTCGTCGATGTCGACGACCCGGACCTCACCCTGCAGGCCCTCCGGACCGCCGTCGCCGCCTAACCAGCCGAGCCGAAGCTACGCAGCAGGCCGGTGTACGGCTTGGGTGGCGGCGGTGCGAACTCTCCCCTACCCGACTTGTGCAGTCCGAGCGTGATCAGCGATTGCACGGTCAGCGTCGCCGCCGCCACGCCGTCGATCACCGGCACTCCGATCTCGTCGCGGATGTGCGCGCACAGGTCCGCCATGCCCGCGCAGCCGAGCACGATCGCGTCGGAGCCATCGGCGTCCACCGCGTCACGGCAGGCCTCGGTGACGATCTTGCGGGCGTCGGGGTCGGTGTCCAGCGCTAGTACCGGTAGCTCGCAGGCGTGGATGCCGAGGCAAAACCGTTGCCGCCCATAGCGTTCCACCAGGTCACTGGCCCGTCCGATGGTTCGGCCCAATGTCGTGACGACGCTGAAGCCGCGACCGAGATGACTGGCCGCCGCCATCGCCGCCTCGGCAATGCCGATCACCGGTCCGCGCGCCAACTCTCGCGCGGCGTCCAAGCCGGGATCACCGAAGCAGGCGATCACATAGCCGTCGACGCCTTCGTCCTCGCCGCGTCCAATGGCGGCGAGAATCCCTGGGACGCTGAGGGCTTCGTCGTAGTGACTCTCGATCGACGCGGGCCCCATCTCGGCGGTCACCGCGTCGAGCAGCGTGCCGGGACCGGCGACGGCCCTGGCACACTGCTCGATCGTGTCGGTCATCGCCCGCGTCGTGTTCGGGTTGACCACACGGATACGCATCAGGCAGGTACTCCCGGCACGGCCAGCCTCGTTCGGGTGGCCAGCAGGTAGTAGACGACGAAGCCGAGTCCGCAGCCGATGAACCAGCTGTACTGCGCGGCGGTGTACATGCCGGTGATGTCCTTGGCCAGCACCGGAATCACCGCGACCATCGCGCCGAGCACGGTCGCGATGACGGCCGCCGGGTTGTATCCCTTGCTATACCAATAGCTTCCGGTCTTCGACATGGTGAATAGGTCGTCCACCACCACACGTTGCTTACGCACCAGGTAGTAGTCGGCGATGAGCACACCGAACAGCGGGCCGATGAACGCGCCGAGCACTTCCAGGGTGTAGTGGATCACCTCGGGGTTGTCGTACAGGTTCCACGGGGTGATCAGCACCGAGCCGACCGCGGCGATCATGCCGCCCGCGCGCCAGCTGATCCGCTGCGGGTTCACGTGCGAGAAGTCGAAGGCGGGTGAGATGAAGTTCGCGACGATGTTGATGCCGACCGTGGCGACGGTGAAGGTCAACGCGCCCAGCACGATCGCGAAGGTGCTGTCGATCCGCGCGACGGTCGCCACCGGGTCGGTGATCAACTCGCCGTAGACCGGGACGGTCAGCGAGGCCGTGATCACCACCAGCAGCGAGAACAGCAGGAAGTTGACCGGCAGCCCGAGCAGGTTGCCGCGGCGCACGGCGGCGAAAGTCTTTCCGTAGCGGGAGAAGTCACCGAAGTTCAGCATCGGCCCGGAGAAGTAGGACACCACCAGCGCGATGGCGCCGAGCATCACCGGAACCGAGTCCCAGCCCGTGTATTTCACGTCGCCGAGGTTCAAATCGATGGCGCTCCACCCGGCTTTTGCGATCAGATACCCGCAAAGCAGGAACATCACCACGTAGACCGCGGGCCCACAGAAGTCGATGAACTTGCGGATGGATTCCATGCCGCGCCAGAACACGCACGCCTGCACCACCCACAGCGCCAGGTAACTCCCCCAACCGAGCAGCGAAAGCCCGAGGAAGCCATAGTCATCGGCCACCGCGTACGGCGCCAAGCCCGGAAAGAGCTTCACCAGAACCACATCCAGCGCCGCCGAGGCCAGGAAGGTCTGAATCCCGTACCAGGCCACCGCGATCAAGCCGCGGATGATGGCGGGGATGTTCGCGCCGATCACCCCGAAGGCGCTGCGGCACATCACCGGGTACGGCACGCCGGTCACCTGGCTCGGCTTGGCGACCAGGTTGCAGAAGAAGTAGACGATGGTGATGCCGATCAGCAACGCCGCCAACACCTGCCAGCTGGCCAGGCCGAGCGCGAACAGGCTGCCCGCGGTGACGTAGCCGCCGACGCTGTGCACGTCCGACATCCAGAAGGCGAAGATGTGGTACGAACCCCAGGTCTGCTCGGTCAACGGCGCGAGGTCCGCATTGGTCAGGCGCGGGTCGTAATCGGGCGCGGTATTCCGCGCCGCGGTGTCGGGAATTGCGACGAGCGTCGGCGGTGCGAGGCTCGGTGCCGCGATGGTTTCGGTCATGGTTTTCCCATCCGGGAGGTGAAACTGTGCTCGAACCGACCGTAGGTATTCGGCATTGCCCGGCCATTGCGCTGTTATTTCCCGGCTATTGCGCGGCAGATATATCTTCCGGCGCGAGCAGGCCGGTATCCGTCGGCAGGGTCGCGATGACCGTCTCCAACCTGCGGTGATGGCGTTCGGCGACGAGCAGCAGGCAATCGACATCGCGGGCCAGAAAGGCGTCCATCATGAGCGCGTGATCGGTGTGCAGGCGCACCCGATCGCCGCGGCTGATGTGCACCATCGACTGCACGGGTTCGGTGACATTCCACGCCGATTCCAGCATGTGCAGCAGCCGGAACATGCGCGACGGCTTGGTCAGCGCGATGTGGAAGTTGCGGGATTCGCGGTGGTAGGCGACCGGATCGTCGTCCCGAATCGCCTGCTCCAGCAGCGCGTTCACCTCGATCAACGCCGCGCGGTCGGCGCCGCTCGCGTTCAGCGCGGCCGCGGCCAGCGAGGCGGTCTCCAAGGTCTCCCGGACGATGTACATCTCGCGCAGCTCCGCGGCGGTCAGCTGGGCCACCGCGTAACCGCCGTGCGGTTCGTGGGTGACCAGTCCCTCCCCGATCAGCGTCTTGAGCGCCTCACGGACCGGGATGTGGCTCACCCCGAACAGTTCGGCCACCTCGCGCAGCGGGATGACGGTGAGCGGTGGCACCGCGCCGTCCAGGATCACCCGGCGGAGCTCACCGAGAATCACTTGCGGTCGGCCGGGTGCGTCGATGACCAACCTCGCGAGCAGCGCCGAACGTCGTCTCGGGGGCATGCGAAACACGCTAGGCCAGGCGTGTTGCGATTTCGGTCAGGTTTGTGACGCTCAGGAAACGTATTCGGACGGAACCAACCGGTCCCGTGGGAGGGCATTGGCGTCGGTTGGTCACGTCCATGTAATTCTGTTCGGACACGTAACGACAGAGAGTTTCCGATGACAGTTTCGGCAGCACAGTTCGTAGATCGCCGGTTCGCGACCCTGGTCGCCGAGTTCGACCGGCTGTTCCGGCGACCCACCGACGGCGGCGGGGCGCTCGCGGTCTACCTGCACGGCGAGCCGGTGGTGGACGTCTGGGCGGGGTACGCGCGGCCGGCGGTGCCCTGGGAACGGGACACCGTGGCCATGGCCTATTCGACCGGTAAGGGCGTGGCCAGCACTCTGCTGCATCGGCTCGCCGAGCGCGGTCAGGTCGCGTACGACGAACCCGTCGCGACGTACTGGCCCGAATTCGGTGCCGCGGGCAAGGAGCGCATCACCGTGCGCGAATTGCTCAGCCACCGAGCGGGTTTGCATCGGCTGCGCGGGCTGCTGCCCGGGTCTTATGATCGGTTCTTCGATGACGCGGCGGTGACGGCGGCGCTCGCCGCGGCGGTGCCGGATCCGCGGCACCTGGTCACCAGCGGGTATCACGGAATCACCTTCGGGCACTTGGTCGCCGAGCTGGTGCGCCGGATCACCGGCACGGAGTTCACCGAGGTGCTGCGCACCGAGATCGCCGAACCGCTTGTCGCCGAAGAACTCTGGTTCCGGGTGCCGGAGGGCGAACGCCACCGCATCGCGACCAACTTTCCCCGGCTGACGGTCGCGGGCATGAGCTGGGAGAACAGCTCCCGGCTGCTCGGCCGCACCAGGTTCTCGGCCGCCGTGGACACCACGCCGAAGGGTTTCGCCGATCTGGTTTCCGATCCGCGCCTGCATGATTCGGTGATGCCCGGCCTCAACGGCGTGTTCTCCGCCCGCGCCCTCGCCCGCGTCTACGGCGCGCTCGCCAACGGCGGCGAACTCGACGGATACCAGCTGCTGCGCCCGGAAACCATCGAGCAGATCACCCAGCGACAGGTGTTCACCCCGGATTACGTTCTCGCCCTGCGGGTCCCGTGGGCCCTCGGCTACCACGCCGTCCCGATGAAGCCCTCCAGGGCCGACCCGATCTCCGCCTTCGGCCATTTCGGCCTCGGCGGCTCCGGCGCGTTCGCCGACCCGGCCACCGGCATGTCCCTCGGCTTCGTCACCAACCGCCTGGGCGGCCGCCTCACTCCCCTGGGCGACGCCCGCCTGGCCCGCCTCGGCACCCTCGCCCACAACCTCGCCAAGGCAGCCTGACCCAAGGCCACCTCCAGTCGCCATAACGCGATGAAGGGCCCCTTCAGTCGAAGGACGATGCCGACCGAAGGCGGCCTTCGGTGGCTGTCACGGGATGAAGGGCGCCTTCGGTCGGGAGGTGGTCAGTCTTGGGGACGAGACACCCGCTGGGGAATCGTGGGACGTATCGGGTGCGGGGTGGCAGCATGTGCGGCATGGAGTTGGTCGGTATGGAACGGATCATGGGGGCTGCGGAGTTGCTGGCACCGGTGATTCGGAAGACGCCTATCGTGGCGTCGCGTGTGCTTTCCGAGCGGGCCGGCACCGAGGTGTGGCTGAAGTGCGAGAATCTGCAGCGGACCGGGTCGTTCAAGCCGCGCGGCGCCTATAACCGGATTGCTAATCTGCCTGCGGCGGACCGGGCTCGCGGAGTGGTTGCGGCGAGTGCCGGTAATCATGCGCAGGGGGTGGCCTGGGCGGCTACCTCGCTCGGTATCACCTCGACGGTTTTCATGCCCGTCGGCGCCTCGCTGCCCAAGCTGGCGGCCACCAAGGCGTACGGGGCCGAGGTGCGGCAGGTGGGTGAGACGATCGAGGACGCGCTGGACGCGGCCATGGAACTCGCCGACCGTACCGGGGCGACGCTGATCCATCCGTTCGACCATCCGGACATCGTGGCCGGGCAGGCGACGGTCGCGCTGGAAATCCTGGAGCAGATCCCCGACGTCGGCACGGTGCTGGTGCCGACCGGTGGCGGCGGGCTGCTCGCGGGCATCGCGGTGGCGCTGCATCAGCTGGCCCCGCAGGTGCGGGTGATCGGAGTGCAGGCGAAGGAGGCGGCCGCCTGGCCGGGTTCGCTGGCGGCGGGCAAGCCGGTGCGGGTCGGGCGGATGGCGACGATGGCCGACGGTATTGCCGTGGGGCAGCCGGGACAGGTGCCGTTCGTGCATGTGGCCGAGCATGTTTCGACGATGTTGACCGTCGACGAGGACTCGCTGTCCAAGGCGCTGCTGCTCTGTTTGGAGCGGGCCAAGCTGATCGTCGAGCCCGCGGGCGCGGCGGCGGTCGCGGCACTGATGAGTTGCGCCGCAACGGATCTCGACCTGAAGGGTCCGGTCTGCGCGATCCTGTCCGGCGGCAATATCGACCCGCTGCTGCTCACCCGCCTGATCGGCCACGGACTGAGCGCCGCAGGCCGCTATCTCGCTGTCCGCGTGACGATTTCGGATCGGCCGGGCGGTTTGAGCACGCTGCTCGGGGTGGTCGGCAAAACCGGCGCCAGCGTGGTCGACGTAGCCCATGCCCGCACCGGCGCCCGGCTCGCCCTCGACGAGGTCGAGGTCTTCCTCACTCTCGAAACGCGAGGCCCGAACCACCGCGACGACGTCCTGCACGCGCTCGCCAACGCGGAATACTCTGTCCGAGTGGAGGACTGACGGCGACCTCGCCGTGGTCGGATCTCGGGCAATTCGATCCGATCACCGCGAGGTCCGGTCGGACACCCTCCCGCACAGCCGAACTCACGCTGGGCTACCCGCAGAATTACCGGCGCTCAGCTGCCCAAGAACAACATGGGGCTCACGACGGCGGCCATCGGCAGCAGCACGGCGTCCATGATGGAGCCGCCGATCGGAAAAGCGACGGCCAGGACGGCGGCCATGAACATTGCCAGACTGTTGCCCACAAAGGATCCGATCATTCCTCTTCTCCTTCTGTTCGTTACTTCCGGTAGCTATCGAGCTGTATAAAGACTCGAAGTGCCATAAAGCAGTGAACCGGGTAGAGGCCACTTCACCTGGTCAAAGGCGAGGTGCACGAACGCCCAGCAGAGGAGCGCCGCGAATCATGATAGGTCATGTTTAGCCCGTCATGGGTGTTTCCAGTTATTTGCTGATGACCCGCGCGATAGCGGGGCCGGAACCCGTGCCGACCGGACGCGAAGACGTCCGGTCGGCCCCTCATCGGGTGACTGTCAGCACTTGCGCTTGTAGAAGTACTTCGAGTTGGCGTCCATGTCCGCCTGGGTGATCGCGATCATGTCGGTCTGGATATTGCGGGTGACCGGCTTGCCCTCGATCGCCGCGGCCGCCTGGTCGACGCCCTTGGCGCCGATGCCCGCCGGATCCTGGGCGATAAGTGCTTGCACGGTACCGGCTTTCAGGTCCTCGACCTGCTTCGGACTCGCGTCGAAGCCGACCAGCTTGACCTGACCGAGTTTGTTCGCGTTGCGCAGGCCGGTGGCCGCGCCCTCGGCCGAGCTCAGGTTGGTCGCGAAGATACCGGCCAGATCCGGGTGCGCGGCCAGCGTCGCGGTGACGATCGAGGCCGCCTGTGCCGCTTCGTTGTTGTTGTACTGCACGCCGAGCGAGGTGATGCCGGGGAAACTCTTGACCGCGTCCTCGAAGCCCTGCGCGCGAGCGTCGGTGGTGGACGTGCCCGCCTTGGTGTTGATCACCAGCACGGGCCCCTTCTCCCCCACCAGCTTCGCCAAGGTCTGCGCCGCGAGCGCGCCGCCCTTCTTGTTATCCGACGAAATCGACGACAGCGCAATGGAAGTGTCGTCGAGCGCGGTGTCCACCTCGACGATCTTGATGCCCGCGTCCTTGGCCTGCTTGATCGGATTGGCCATCGCGGTGGCGTGGGTCGGGGCGATCAGGATGCCGCCGGGCTTGTTCGCCACCACACCGGTCAGCACCGGCGTCTGGGAGCCTGCGTCGAACTTGGTCGGCGCCTGCGTGTCCAGCTTGTAGCCGAGCTTCGTGGCTTCGTCCTGTGCGCCGCACTGCATCGAGATGTAGAACGGCTCGTCGGCGACACCGGGGATCAGCACCAGCTTCTTGCTGTCCGTGCTGCCCG
Source organism: Nocardia sp. NPDC046473 (assembly GCF_040645995.1). Classification (NCBI taxonomy): domain Bacteria; kingdom Bacillati; phylum Actinomycetota; class Actinomycetes; order Mycobacteriales; family Nocardiaceae; genus Nocardia; species Nocardia sp. NPDC046473. The sequence continues at coordinate 291,614 of NZ_JBEYZJ010000013.1, read as the reverse complement.
AATTGCTCACCTGCCCACTACAAGACACCAGCAGTGCGCTGATCGACGCCATCGCGCCGATCACCACCGCTGTCCGCTTGGCCACCCTCATTTGGCTACCTCCGCCGTATATTGTTGTTCCACTATCGAATTCCTATTTCCGATCGCGGGCCCGGCGGCGGAGCTGGTCGAACCAGACCGCCGCGACGAGTACCACGCTCACCGCGATCGGCTGCCAGAACACCGGCACCTGCGCGATGACGAACCCCTTCTTCAGCACCGACGGGATGAACACGCCGATCACGGTGCCGACGATCGAGCCGACGCCGCCGAAAAGGCTGGTGCCGCCGATCACTACGCCCGCGATGGCATCCAGGTTGTCGGTGGTGTGCCCGCCGATGGTGGTGGTGCCGAAGTAGGCCAGGTTCATGAAGCCCGCCAGGCCGGCCAGCACGCCGGTGAGCAGGTACACCGTCACCAGATGCCGGGTGACCGCGATGCCGGAGCGCCGGGCGGCCTCCTCGTTGGAGCCGATGGCGTAGGTGTAGCGGCCGAAGCGGGTGGTGTGCAGCACCCAGGCGGCGAGCACCGTCACCACGGTGGCGACCAGCACCAGGTTCGGGATCCCGCCCAGCGTGGTGCCGAAACCGAGTGTGTCACGCAGGTTTTCGGGGACGGTCCGGGTGTCCACGCCGCCGGTGATCAGCTGGGCCGCGCCGAGTGCGGCGCCGAACGAGCCGAGCGTGACGATCAGCGGCGGAATCTTGGCCTTGGCCACCAGCAATCCGTTGATCAGGCCCCAAAGGCCGCCGCCCGCAATGGAAAGCAGGAAGCCGACGGCGATGATGCCCCAGCCCGCGCCGGTGGCGTCCTGGTCGGGGCTCAGCCACTCCATCGATTTGGCGCCGATCACGCCGGAGAAGATCAGCACCATGCCGACCGACAGGTCGATGCCGGAGGTGATGATCACGAACGTCATCCCCACCGAAAGGACAAGCAGCACCGAGGTTTCGATGAGCAACGTCTGAAAGGTGAACCGGGTCGGGAACGCGTCGGGCCGCAGCACGCTGAACACGATGCACAACGCGACCAGCACGACGCCGATCCACACCGTGCTCGCGCCCATCAGTCGTTGCAGGACAGTGCGTTCGGGCAGCTCGGTGCCGCCGTTGCCGTTTCCGTCGACGTTGACGGACTTGACCTCACTCACGCGGCCCCCTCCTGTGACAGCGCGCCGGTCATGGCGCCCACCAATTGCTCGAGCGTGGCCTCGGCCGCGGTGAACCGCGCCACCCGCCGCCCGAGCCGAAGCACTTCGATGCGGTCGGCGACCGCCAAGACCTCCGGCATGTTGTGGCTGATCAGCACCACCGCGATGCCCTCGCCGGCCACCCGGCGGATCACGTCGAGCACCCGCTCGCGCTGCACCACGCCGAGCGCGGCGGTCGGCTCGTCCATGAACACCACCTTGCTGGCCCACATCACCGCCCTGGCCACCGCCACGCTCTGCCGCTGCCCGCCGGACAGCGAGCCGATCGGCACGTCCGCGCTCTGCAGCGTGACGCCGAGGCGCCGGAAGTGTTCGACCGCTTGGGCTCTCATGGCGGTGCGGTCCAGCATGCCGAGCCGGCCCGCCAGCCCCTTGCGCACCAGTTCGCGGCCGAGGAACAGGTTCGCGGCCGGGTCCAGATCGGGCGCCACCGCGAGGTCCTGATACACGGTCTCCACGCCGAGTTTGCGGGCGGCCGTCGGCGTATTCAGCACCACCGGCTTGCCGTCCAGCAAAATCCGCCCGGAATCCGGCTGCTCGGCACCGGAAAGGCATTTCACCAGAGTCGATTTACCCGCGCCGTTGTCGCCGATCAAGGCGACGACTTCACCGGCGCTCACCTCAAAGTTCGCGCCACGCAACGCCTCGACCCCGCCATAGCGCTTCACCAGCCCCTCGGCCCGCAGCGTGACGACGGAATCACCCCCGGTATCGGCAAGCTTCGCCGCATCGTCCGAGGTCATCGGCCACATCCGTGCGCGCACAGCTGAGCAAACGTCCAGTCCATCGCCCGATGCTACGTTCGCCCCATCACCTCGTGGGACGTATTCGGCAAAATGCGGAAGACGCAACGGAATCCGGTTTCCGAGCCGAGAAAACAATGCACGGAATGCCCACATCGACACCGTATCGGGTAGTGGATCGCCAATGCCGCAGTTTCAGCGCTGAAACTCGCCGAGTTTCGCGGGAACCATTGGGCTGCGTGCCACGTCGAAGCTAATGCAAGTGTCCCAGGCGCCCAGTAGTAAGGAGCGCCGAATGGACCGATCCCGCTAGCTCAGTGCGCGCCGCCCAGCTCCAATGCGAGGACGCCGAGGATGACCAGGCCGATGCCGCCGACTTGAACCAACGTGAGCCGCTCGTCCAGGAAGAGCACGCCGATGAGGGCGATAGCAGCTACGCCCACGGCGGACCAGATGCCGTAGGCGACGCCGATCTGCATGCCGCGCTTCAGGGCTTGGGAGAGGAAGTAGAAGGCGCTGCCGTAGCCGATGACCACGATCACCGACGGGATGACCTTGCTGAATCCGTCGGAAAGCTTCAGAAAGACAGTAGCGGTCACCTCGGACGCAATGGCAATGGCCAGCAACAACAGGGTCATAGCGGCAGCGTATCGAGTCCCGCAGCACGCTTCATCAGCCACATACGCTACCGCAGCCGGAGATCCGTACTCTGTCTGCAAACCCCCCCGCCGCTAACAGCGAACATCCAACGCCGGCCCCCCAGCGCGGCCATCGGCAACAGCCGCACTCTCTCTCGGGATCCGCACTCGCTCCAGGGCCCTAGAGCGAGTGCGGATCCCGAGAGAGAGTGCAGATCCGCAATACCCACGGCCAGCAAGCCCCTCCCGCGCACGAGTTATGCGGCCGCGCACGAAATCGCTAGCAATACCGTGCGCAGCACCACAATTCATGCGCAGCGACCAGCGCAGGATCTTTCGACGGGACGATGACCGACTACTCGGCTCTCGTCTAAAGCGCTTGGGACGCAACCGCAGCCAGACCACGCCGGAACCATCACCACCCACCCCCATCCTCCAAAGCGCTCGGGACGCAGCCACAACCAGACGACCACCCTGGAACCGCCACCCCGCGCCACCCCATCCCCAAAACGCTTGGAACGCAACCACAACCAGACGACCACCCTGGAACCTGACATCGCGCACCTGACCGTTAACTAAAGCCGGGTACGGCACACGACGCGCCCAGCACTACTCACGGGAAACCGTGGATAGGGTCTTCAGCTTCTATGGACTGTCCACGTGCGGAGTTCCTTAGAAGCTCTTGCCCGATAGGTACACCTTCCCGGGGGTCTCTGGGTGTACTGGTTCGGGTTGGTGTGCGCAGAGATCTCCGGTGGTGTGCTGTCTCCGAGGTTTTCGACTGGTTCATCCGATGACCGGAGTAGTGCTGGGCGCGTGAGGTGGGGTCCCCGACCTTAGTTAACGGTCAGGTGCGCGATGTCGCGTTCCCGAGGTGGTCACCTGGCTGTGGTGCTGTTCTCGAGCGCTTTCGAAGGAATGAGCATGTCGTGTGGACATTTTCAGGGCCGCTAGGGGCTCCGATGTGCACTCTTTGTTCTGGCCGAGCCCCCTTTCCCCAACCCTCACACCCGCTGTCGCGGGTGTGAGGGTCAGAGAAACGGTGTTCGGCTGACCGAGGGGGTGTGGGGGTACACGGTCGACGGGCCCGGGTGGTGCTGTTGGCGAGATCTGCACTCTCTCTCGGGATCTGCACTCGGAATAGGGCCCTAGAGCGAGTGCAGGTCCCGAGAGAGGGTGCAGATGTAGCTGCTTGCCGGGGTCAGCTCAGCCAGGTGCGGAGTTGGGTTGTGGTGGTGGCGATTTCGTTCAGTTGGAGGGTTACCTGGGGGGCTGCGGTGCCGCCTCGGGCGTTGCGGGAGGCGATGGAGCCTTGGACGGTGAGGACCTCGCGGACCTGTGGGGTGAGGGCGGGGTCGATGGTGGCGAATTCTTCGTCGGTGAGGTCGGCCAGGCCGACGCCGCGGGATTCGGCGGCGCGGACGCAGGCGCCGGCGGCCTCGTGGGCGACGCGGAACGGAACACCCTGGCGGACCAACCATTCGGCGATGTCGGTGGCGAGGGTGAAGCCAGCGGGGGCTAGTTCGGCCATCCGGTCGGTGTGGAAAGTGAGGGTGGCGACGAGGCCCGCGATGGCGGGGAGCAGCAGTTCCAGTTGGGCGACCGAGTCGAACAGGGGTTCCTTGTCCTCCTGCAAGTCTCGGTTGTAGGCCAGCGGCTGCGCCTTCAGGGTGGCCAGCAGGCCGGTGAGGTTGCCGATGAGCCTGCCCGCCTTACCGCGGGTGAGCTCGGAGACGTCCGGGTTCTTCTTCTGCGGCATGATCGACGAGCCGGTGGACCAGGCGTCGGCGAGGGTGATGTAGCCGAATTCCGGTGTGCTCCAGAGGATCACCTCTTCGGCCATCCGGCTGAGGTCGACGCCGATCATGGCGAGCACGAACGCTGCCTCGGCGGCGAAGTCGCGCGAGGAGGTGGCGTCGATCGAATTGGCGGCGGAGCCGTCGAAGTCCAGTTCGGCGGCGATCGCCTCGGGATCGAGCCCGAGCGAGGAACCGGCCAGCGCGCCGGAACCGTACGGCGACACCGCCGCTCGCTTGTCGAAATCGCGCAGCCGATCGATATCGCGCAGCAGCGGATGCGCGTGCGCGAGCAGGTGATGGGCGAGCAGCACCGGCTGCGCGGCCTGCAGGTGCGTCTTGCCAGGCATCACCGCGTCGGGATGCGCGGCCGCCTGGGTCACCAGCGCGTCGACCACATCGAGCACGCCGACCGCGACCCGGCGCACGCCGTCGCGCAGCCACATCCGAAACAGCGTGGCCACCTGGTCGTTCCGCGACCGGCCGGCCCGCAGCCGCCCGCCGAGCTCGGTGCCGACCCGGTCGATCAGTCCGCGCTCCAGCGCGCCGTGCACGTCCTCGTCGGAGTCGGCGGGGGCGAACGCGCCCGAATCCACGTCCGCGGCAAGCTGATCCAGCCCGGCGAGCATCCCGGCGAGGTCGCTCTCGGAGAGCAGTCCGGCCTTGTGCAGCACGCGTGCGTGCGCCTTGGACGCGCGAATGTCGTACGGCGCCAAGACCCAGTCGAACTGGGTGGACTTGCTCAGCGCCGCCATCGCCTCGGCCGGGCCGGACGCGAAGCGCCCGCCCCACAGCGCACCGGTGTTCGTGCTGCCGCTCTGCGTCATGGTGTGCTGTCTCCTCCGGGTCGGATTGCGGTCATCAGTAAGTGGGAATGCATTTGCTCGGCGACGTCGGCGGGCACCGCGCGGCCGCGGTCGGCCAGCACGGTGACCGCGTCGGCCCGTTCGGCCGTCCAGCCTTGTTCGGCGAACCAGGCGACCGGATCGCTGCGCCCTTCGGTCGAGTACCACAGCGAGTCGACGTCGAGATCGATGTCGAGCGCGGCGAGCATGCGGTCTCGATTGTCTTGCTGCTGTTGCCGATCCGGTATCAGGTCGCCCTGCGTCGTCATATTGATCGCCACTCGGCTGCCCGGTGCGCTCAGCGCCGCGATGTCGGCCAACAGGCGATCCTGCGCGTCCGCGGGCAGATAGCGCAGCAACCCCTCGACCAGCCAGGCAGTCCGCGCGGCCGGGTCGAAACCCTTGTCGCGCAACGCCGCAGGCCAATCGTTGCGCAGGTCCACCGGGACCTCGCGACGATCGGCCGCAGGCTTGCTTTCGGCGAGCGCGGACGCCTTGAACTGCAACACCTTCGGCTGATCCAGCTCGAAAATCGTGGTGCCCGAAGGCCAGTCGAGCCGATAAGCCCTGGCATCGAGTCCGGCGGCGACGATGACGATCTGCCGGATGCCCGCGGCGGCCGCCGCTTCGAGATAGTCGTCGAAGTAGCAGGTGCGGGCCACCAGGAGATCACCTAGCGCACCGTAGGAACGCACCACGGACTGGTCGATCTCGCCGATAGTGCGCTGGCTCAGCTGCGTCCACGAAGGCGAACCGACCGCGCGCACCAGCAGTTCGGCGTATGGGTCGCGGAACAACGCGTCGGCCCGCCTGCTCTCGCCCGCGCGCAGCGCCGCGACACCGAGTGCCGTCGCGCCCACGCTGCTCACGATGTCCCAGCTGTCGTCATCGGTCCGCATCGTCGCTCCCTTCGAGTCGAGCCGATTCCTCGGCCGCCCCCGAGACTACGACCGCTTCCTGAGTGCCACGCTCACCCACGCTCATCGACCGAGACCGCTGCTCGAGCAACCGACTCGCCCACGCTCGACGACCGAGCGCGGGCGAGGTCGCGACTACTTCTGGTTCAGGTCCCGGCGCGCGGCGACCTTGGAGGACAGCCCGTGGATCTGCACGAAGCCCTTGGCCAGCGACTGGTCGAAGGTGTCGCCCTCGTCGTAGGTGGCCAGGTTGAAGTCGTAGAGCGACTGCTCCGAGCGGCGTCCGTTGACGACCGCGTTGCCGCCGTGCAGCACCATCCGGATGTCGCCGGAGACGTGCTCCTGGGTCTCGCCGACGAACGCGTCCAGCGCGCGCTTGAGCGGGGAGAACCAGAGGCCGTCGTAAACCAGCTCGCCCCAGCGCTGCTCGACCTGCCGCTTGTACCGGCCGAGCTCACGCTCGACGGTGACGGCCTCGAGTTCCTGGTGCGCGGTGATCAGCGCGATGGCGCCGGGCGCCTCGTAGATCTCCCGGCTCTTGATGCCGACGAGCCGGTCCTCGACCATGTCGAGCCGGCCGACGCCCTGACGGCCGGCCCGGTGGTTCAGCTCGACGATGGCCTCGAGCACGCTGACCGGGCGGCCGTCGATGGCGACCGGGACGCCCTTCTCGAAGGTGATGATGAGCTCGTCGGGTGCCTCGAAGTTGACCGTCGCGTCGGCGGTGTAGTCGTAGACGTCCTTGGTCGGCGCGTTCCAGAGGTCCTCCAGGAAGCCGGTTTCCACCGCGCGCCCCCAGACGTTCTGGTCGATGGAGAACGGGGACTTCTTGGTGACGTTGATCGGCAGCGAGTTCTCCTCGGCGAAGGCGATGGCCTTCTCCCTGGTCCACGCGTAGTCGCGGACCGGGGCGATCACGTTCAGGTCTGGCGCGAGCGCGCCGATGCCGACCTCGAAGCGCACCTGGTCGTTGCCCTTGCCGGTGCAGCCGTGCGCGACGGTGCTGGCGCCGTGGAACTTGGCCGCCTCGACGAGGTGCTTGACGATGAGCGGGCGGCTGATCGCCGACACCAGCGGGTAGCGGCCCATGTACATGGCGTTGGCCTGGATGGTCGGCAGGCAGTAGTCGTTGGCGAACTCGTCGCGCGCGTCCACCACGATGGCCTCGACCGCGCCGCAGTCCAGTGCTCGCTGGCGCACCACGTTCATGTCCTCGCCGCCCTGGCCGAGGTCGATGGCCACGGCCACCACCTCGGAGCCGGTCTCCTTGGCAATCCAGCTGATCGCCACGGAGGTGTCCAGCCCACCTGAGTAGGCGAGTACGACGCGTTCGGACATGGTCTGTGTGCTCCTCGGTTTCGATGCTTGTCTACGAAAGTACGGACCGGCTTCCCGCGGCAGCGGCCCGCACGTCCTGCAAATGATTATGCACGATGATGCAAGCCCATTCACAGCGGGGGTCGGGTGTGCTCCCCCGTCGCCTCGGGTCGTTCGCGAAAGTCACTGCCCATCAAGCGATTTACCCCCTTGGCGCGCCCTGTCCGGTGTGCGACCCTGAGAAGCGGAATCTTCGGGCGGATAGAAGGACGGACGCAATGCTGCACCTCATCGCGCAAGACTTCAGCACCCTGGGCAACGACGTCCTCAACGTCGGACGGGCCGTGGTGGACCTCATCCAGGACGTGATCAACGCGGGCACGCCGAAGAACGCGCCGGGTGGCGGCGGCACCGGTCAGTACCCGTTCTCCTGACCTGCGGTCAGGCGATCTCCTCGATCTTCGCGGCGAGTTCGGCGCCGGTCAGTGGTTCACGGGCGATGACGGCGATGGTGTCGTCGCCCGCGATGGTGCCGACGATGTACGGCAGCGCGGCCCGGTCCAAGGCGCTGGCCAAGTAGTGCGCGGCACCCGGTGGCGTGCGCAGCACCGCGATGTTGCCGCTGTGGTCGGTGGAGACCAGCAGATCGCCGAGCAGCTTCGCGAGCCGATCGGTGCCGCCGATGACGCCACGGATGGGATTGCCGTCCTCGGGCACCACATAGACGCCCGCGCCACCGTCGGCGGCGCGCAGCTTCACCGCGCCGAGTTCGTCGAGATCACGCGAGAGAGTGGCCTGGGTGGTCTCGATGCCCTCGGCGGACAGCAGCGCGGCCAGCTCGGTCTGGCTGCGGACCGCGTGGGCGGTGAGCAGTTCAACGATGCGGGACTGTCGACCGGCCCGAGTGCGCGCGATCTCCGGGCCCGCCTTACCCGGTTCCGGATGCGTGACACTCACGACTCCACCTCGCCGGCGCTCGGCTCCGTCGTTCCTGCGGACGCTGCGCCTATGGTTCGCTCGCTACGCTCACTCACCCCACACCGTCACTTCGCTTGGCCAGCAACCACACCAGCAGCGCCTTCTGTGCATGCAACCGATTCTCCGCCTCGTCCCACACCACGCTGTGCGGACCGTCGAGCACCTCGTCGGTGACCTCCTCACCGCGATGCGCCGGTAGGCAGTGCAGCACAACGGCATCCGGCTGCGCCTGCGCGAGCAGCTGACTGTTCACCTGGAACGGGCGGAACGGACCGACGCGATCGAGACCGTCGTTTTCCTGCCCCATCGACGTCCAGGTATCGGTCACCAGCGCGTCGGCGCCGTCGGCCGCGGCGACCGGGTCACCGGTCAGCGTGATGGTGGCGCCGGTCTCGGCGGCCCGCTTGCGCGCGGCCTCCAGGATCCACGGCACCGGCTCGAAACCCGCAGGCGCGGCGATGGTTACGTTCAACCCGGCGGTGACACCACCCAGCAGCAGCGAGTGCGCCATGTTGTTGGCGCCGTCGCCGAAATAGGCGAGGTTGCGGCCCGCCAGGGTGCCCTTGCGCTCGGCGAGCGTCTGCAGATCGGCGAGCACCTGGCACGGGTGGAACTCGTTGGACAGCGCGTTCACCACGGGAACCGTTGCGGTCGCGGCCATTTCGTCGAGCCGAGACTGCTCGAAGGTGCGCCAGACGATCGCGTCGACGTAGCGCGAAAGCACCGTTCCGGTGTCGCCGAGGGTTTCCTCGCGACCGAGCTGGGTGTCGCGCCCGTCCACCACCACCGCGTGCCCGCCGAGCTGGGCGATGCCCATCTCGAAGGAGAACCGGGTGCGGGTGGAGTTCTTCTCGAAGATCACCCCGACGCCGCGCGGGCCCTCCAGCGGCCGCTGGGAGAACGGCGCGTGCTTGAGTTCGGCCGCGAGGGTGAGGATTTCGGCCTGCTCGGCCGGGCTCACGTCGTCGTCGCGGAGGAAGTGCCGTACCGCGTGCTGTGCTGAAGTCATTGCGCCGCAGCCTCCTTCGCATCTTGGGTCGCCGCGTCCAGAATTTCCGGCAGATCGGCGACGAAGTTGTCGGCCTGGGTTTCGGTGAGGATCAGCGGCGGCGCGAGCCGAATCACGTTGGGCTTGGCCGGATTCACCAGATATCCGGCCGCCCGTGCGCGCGCCTCGACATGGGCGGAGGTCTCGTCGGTGAGCACGATGCCGAGCAACAGACCTGCCCCGCGCACGTGATCGATCAGCGGATGCTCCAGCAGTTCGATGCCGTCGGCGAGCCGCTTGCCGACCGACTCGACATGCGCGAGGAGGTCTTGCTCGTCGATGGTGCGCAGCACCGCGAGCGCGGCCGCCGCGCAGACCGGGTTGCCGCCGAAGGTGGTGCCGTGCAGGCCGGGGGTGAGCAGTTCGGCGGCCCGGCCGGTGGCCAGCACCGCGCCGATCGGCAGCCCGCCGCCGAGACCCTTGGCGAGGGTGATCACGTCGGGCACGATGCCAACGGCCTGGTGCGCGTAGAACTTTCCGGTCCGGCCGATGCCGGTCTGCACCTCGTCGAGGATCAGCAGCGCGCCGTGCCTGCTGGTGATCTCGCGGGCCTTGACCAGGTAGTCGATCGGCGGCACGACGACACCGCTCTCGCCCATCATCGGCTCCAGGAACACCGCGGCGGTGTCCGCGTCGACGACGGCTTCCAGGGCCGCGGCGTCACCATAAGGAACGTGCACGACGCCGGCGGGCATCGGCTCGAACGGCGTCCGCTTGGCCGCCTGTCCGGTGAGCGCGAGCGCGCCCATGGTCCGGCCGTGGAACGCCTCCTCGCAGGCGACGATCTTGCGCCGGCCGGTCAGCCGCGCGATCTTGAACGCGGCCTCGTTGGCCTCGGTGCCCGAGTTGCAGAAGAAGGCCCGCCCGCTGTGCCCGGAATCGGTGGAGCCGTCGCCGAAGTGCGCGAGCAGCCGCTCGGCCAGTTCGACGGTCGGTTGGTTGATGTAGAGATTCGAGGTGTGCCCGAGCGTGCCGAGCTGCTCGGTGACCGCGGCCAGGATGGCCGGGTGCGCGTGACCGAGGCTGTTGACCGCGATGCCGCCGAGGAAGTCGACGTAGCGGTTGCCGTCCGCGTCGTAGACGACCGCGCCCGCGCCGCGCACCAGGGCGAGCTTGGGGGTGCCGTAGTTGTTCATCATCGCGGCGGTCCACCGCGTCTGGAGGTCTTGGTCTGAGCTCATTTTTTCGTTCCGTCCAGCGAGCCTGCCCCATTCGAGGACGGGACAGGCGTCACCATCGTTCCGATTCCTTCTCCGGTGAACAGTTCCAGCAACATGGCGTGCGGCACGCGGCCGTCGATGACGTGCGCCGTCGGCACCCCGCCCTGCACCGCGCGCAGGCAGGCTTCCATCTTCGGCACCATGCCCGCATCCAGGCGCGGCAGCAACTCCGCGAGCGCCGCCGTATCGATGCGGGTGATCAGCGACGACCGGTCCGGCCAGTCGGTGTAGAGGCCCTCGACGTCGGTCAGCACCACCAGTTTCTCGGCGCCGATGCCCTCGGCGAGCGCGGCGGCGGCGGTGTCGGCGTTGATGTTGTGCACCACGCCGTCCACGTCCGGGGCGATGGTGGAGACCACCGGAATGCGGCCCGCGCCGATGAGGTCGAGCACCGCGTCCGGGTTGACCGAGGTGACGTCGCCGACCAGGCCGATATCGGTCGGCTTGCCGTCGACCTCGACGGTGCGCCGGGTCGCGGTGAACAGGCCGGCGTCCTCGCCGGAGATGCCGACCGCGTACGGTCCGTGCGCGTTGATCAGCCCGACCAGCTCGCGCCCGACCTGGCCGAACAGCACCATCCGCACGACATCCATCACCTCCGGCGTGGTTACCCGGAAACCGCCGCGGAATTCGCCTTCCAGGCCAAGCTTTTTCAGCATCGCGCTGATCTGCGGGCCGCCGCCGTGCACCACCACCGGGTGCACGCCGACGGTGCGCAGGAAGGCCATGTCGGCGGCGAACGCCCGCTCGAGGTCCGGGTCGATCATGGCGTTGCCGCCGAACTTGACCACGACGATCTTGTCCCGGAACTTCTGCAGCCAGGGCAGTGCGTCGGCGAGGATGTGCGCCTTGTCCAGTGCCGAAAGGTCTTCGTGCAGTTGCCCGGTCATGAGCTGTAGGCCGAATTCTCTTCGACGTAACCGTGCGAGAGGTCGGTAGTGCGGATGGTGGCCTGCGCGGCACCGACATTCAGGTCGATGCGGACCTCGATGTCCATCCCGGACAGGTCGACGTCGCGGGCGCCGGGCGCGCCGACACCGTCGATACAGACCGGATTTCCGTTGAACGACACCGAGATCCGGTTCGGGTCCAGGGTGATCGGCGCCATGCCGACCGCGGCGAGCACCCGGCCCCAGTTCGGGTCGGAACCGAAAAGCGCGGTCTTGACCAGACTGTCGCGGGCCACGGTGCGCGCGGCGGTGACCGCCTCTTCCTCGCTGACCGCGCCCGCGACGGTGACCAGCACCCGTTTGGTGACGCCCTCGGCGTCGCCCATCAGCTGGGCGGCCAGGTCGTCGCAGACCGCGAGGACGGCGGCGTCGAGGTCGGCCTGGCTCGGGGTGACCGCGCTGGCGCCGTTGGCCAGCAGCAGCACGGTGTCGTTGGTGGAGCAGGAGCCGTCGACGTCGAGTCGGTCGAAGGTGCGGCTGGTCGCGTTGCGCAGCGCCTGGTCCAGCTGGTCGGCGGTGACGGCGGCGTCGGTGGTGAGCACCACGAGCATGGTGGCGAGCGAGGGGGCGAGCATGCCCGCGCCCTTGGCCATGCCGCCGACGTTCCACTTGTCGCGGTGGTGGAAGGCGGCTTCCTTCGGCACCGTGTCGGTGGTCATGATGGCGTGCGCCGCGTCGAGGCCGCCGGACAGACCGCCGCCCATCTCGTGCACGATCTCGGTGATCGCGGGCACCAGCTTGTCCATCGGCAGCCGGTCGCCGATCAGACCGGTCGAGCAGACGGCGATCTCGCCCGCGCCGGTCTCGGAGCCCCAATTGCTCAGTGCGGCAGCGAGTTCCTCGGCGGTCTTGTGCGTGTCTTGGAAGCCGCCCGGTCCGGTGCACGCGTTGGCGCCGCCGGAGTTGAGGATCACCGCGCGCAGGCGGCCGCCGGTCAGCACCTGCTGTGACCACAGCACGGGGGCGGCCTTCACCTTGTTGCGGGTGAAGACGCCCGCGGCCGCGTATTCCGGGCCTTCGTTGAAAACCAGGGCCAGGTCCGGCTTTCCGCTCGCCTTGATGCCTGCTGCGATGCCTGCCGCACGGAAGCCGAGCGGGCCGGTCACGCCCTGGTTCCGCACCAGCTTGCCGGTTTCGATCGATGCGGATGTCGTCACGGTGCCACTCCTACGGTGGAAAGTCCTGCGGTCTCGTCGAATCCGACCGCCAGGTTCATGGATTGCACCGCGGCGCCCGCGGTGCCCTTGGTCAAGTTGTCGATCGCGCCGATCACCACGAGCAGGCCCGCGTCGGCATCCACCGCCACCTGCAGCGTGACGGCGTTGGAACCGAGCACCGCACCGGTCTGCGGCAGTACGCCTTCCGGCAGCAGGTGCACGAAAGGTTCGTTGGCATAGGCTTTTTCGTAGACCGCACGGGCCTGGGCGGCGTCCACCGCGGTCGGCGCGGTGCAGGTCGCCAGGATGCCGCGCGGCATCGGCGCGAGTACCGGGGTGAACGACACGGCGACGTCGATACCGCCTGCCGCGGACAGGTTCTGGGTGATCTCCGGGGTGTGCCGGTGCGCGCCCGCGATGCCGTAGGCCCGCGCCGAACCCATCACCTCGGAGCCGAGCAGGCCGACATCGAGCTTGCGGCCCGCGCCCGAGGTGCCGCTCACCGCAACGACATTCACCCGCGGCTCGATAATCCCCGCCGCGACGGCCGGTGCGAGCGCGAGGCTCGCCACGGTCGGATAGCAGCCGGGCACCGCGATCCGGCTGGCGCCGCGCAGCTTCTCGCGGCCGCCGGGCAGTTCGGGCAGGCCATACGGCCAGCTGCCCGCGTGCTTGCTTCCGTAGTACTTCTCCCACGCCCGCGCGTCGGTCAGCCGGAAGTCGGCACCGCAATCGATGATCACCGTCGAGGCGGGCAGCTGCTCCGCGATGGCCGCGGACTGCCCGTGCGGCAGTCCAAGGAACACCACATCGTGCCCCGCCAGCTCCTCGACACTCGTCGGTGCGAGCACACGCTCGGCCAGCGGCAGCAGATGCGGCTGCAACTCCCCGAGCGGGCTCCCGGCATTCGCCCCCGCCGTCAGCGCCCCGATCTCCAGGCGCCCGGCTCGATACGCCGGATGCCCCAGCAGCAGCCGCAACACTTCCCCGCCCGCGTAACCACTCGCCCCTGCCACCGCGACCCGCAACGCGGGCGCGCCTGGCTCCGGCGCGTGCACCGAATCAACCATGTGATGATTATGCACGACTATGCAATCTCATTCACCGGGTGGGGTCTCGATGGCCGCCTGAGCCCGAGGCACGGCATCGCCACACCGCACTCACAGGCCCCTGCCGCCACCTCTGTCACGTTTCGAGATCAGCCAAGCCGACATGTCCACAGTTGCCCACCGACCTCCTCAGCGGCCTTCGCCACACGGCCCCACCGAAGAGGCACACCCACCGGCGACTGGGGAACTCCCGAAGGCACAAGTTGTTAGCATGATCGACGGGAGAAATCCCATTGAGCCAGTGGGCATTTCGAGCCCCATGCGGGCAAGACCCACAGCGTAGGAACGACCCCGCCACTCGGCGTGGAGAGCTATTTCAAGATCGGCTCCGTTGCCGCGCGTCAACTTCCGACTCGACGCCCACGAGGCTTCCGCGCGCCCATCTGACGGCGCGTAATTTCATCGTATTCCACTGTGGCACAACAGATTTCATCGATTTCCCCAGTGTGAATCTTGCTACGCTCAGTGCCGTCGATGTCGACTGGCCAGGCCAAGACAAAACTCCCGGCGCGACCCACAAGGTGCCCGGGAGCGACCACGTTTCACGAGATACGTGGGTGCAGGCTCTACGAAAGGCAGATCATGAAACACATCGGAGGCGCTCTCGCCGCGGCCGGCGCGGTTCTCGCATTGGCTCTCGGCGGAGCTACGACCGCCCATGCCGATCCCGATCCGGGCACCCTGGAGGCGAAGGGCACTTTCATCTACACCCATCACGGCGACCACCGGCGGCTCGAAGACCCCAAGAACAACCGTTGCTACCGCATCGAAGGCAAGGGCTTCGCCGAGAACAAGACCAATCGCGTCGCCGAACTCTTCCGCGGCGACGACTGCAACGGCAAGGTCGTGAACGCGATGGCCCCCGGCGAGCGTGAGCGCGACGTCGAGTTCCGCTCGGTGCGATTCATCAAGTAACCCCGCACAGGACCCGTGCACCCTCGCCACCCCGCGCAAGTGGCGGGGTGCACGGCTCGGCATCAGCAAACTCGGACACGGCTCAACCCCGGGGTTGCTCCCGCTGGTAGCGGGCCCCGGGGCCGTTGCCGCTCGTGCCGCTGGCGGGTCAGACCGCGACGTCGTGCCGAACAATGATGTTGCCGAATGAGTTTCGGGCGTACACCTGCACGGTGTCGACAGGGTCCGCCGACCCGGCGACCGGTGCCATCAGGTTCTGCACGGTGCCGGACAGGGCGTTGGTTTCCAGGCGAACCGCACTGCCCGGGCGGATACCGACCTCCAGCTCGCCCATGGAAGTCTCCAGCCGGAGCACCCCGCGCGACGCGTCGCCGACGCGGATATCGCCCTTGGCGACCTTCGCGGTCACCGCACCGCGCGGACTCTCGACCGCGATGTCACCGGCGGCGATCTCCAGGACGGACTCACCGAATTCACCGGCGGCCAGCAATTGGCCAACGCCCGCAGTCGCTTTCAGCCGGGAACCGGTGGGGACCTCGACGATCACCTCGATCGACGGATTGCCACCCAGCGGCGAGTAGGTCCGCCACCCGCTCGGCGTCCGCACGGTCAGGGTGCCGCCGGCGAAATCGACCTTGGTCTGCGCGGCGACGCGCACATCGGCCTTCTTCGCCGAATCGGTCGGCCGCACCTCGACGAAGGTGTCGGTACGGTCCGAGGCGATCACCTGGACGTTGCCTGCAGGCACCTCGACGGTGACGGTGATCGGTTCCGGGGTCTGGAAAGTAGACATGGTTGTTCTCCTCAAGTGAAATGTATTGCGTGTGAAGTGATTTCGATCAGGCGCCGAACACCGTGTTGACGAGCCGCTGCCGCACCTGCAGGAACGTCGCGGACATTTCGGCGAAGTCGACCTTCGCGTCCCCGGTGGTGATCGAGGCGGTCATGGTCTTGCTGCCATCGGGCGTGCTGTACATCAGTGCTGCCCAGCCGAAGAAGCCACCGTTGTGCGTGTAGAGGATGTCGCCGCTGTCGGTCTCCTCCACGAAAAGCCCGAGGCCGTACTCGTTCTTCGGCAGACCCGTCGCACGTGGGGTGCGCATCTCGGCCAGCAGGGCGGCAGGCAGCAGCTTGCCGCTCATCAGCGCGGAAATGAACGTCTGCAGGTCCGCGGTGGTCGAGATCATGTCACCGCCCGCGGAGATCCAGGACGGGTTCATGCTGCTGGTATCGACCAACTTCCACTCGTCGCCGTCTTGGTACGCGTAGTAGCCGTGCGCGTGCGGCTCGGGGATCTCCGTCTGGAAGTCCGGCACCACAGTGCCGGTGAGCCCGAGCGGACCCAGGATCAGCCGCTGCGTTTCCTCGGCCAGTGACCGGCCGGTGACGCTCTCGATCACCAGCCTCGCCAGCACGTAATTGGTGTTCGAGTAGCTCCAGTCGGTGCCGGGCTCGAACCGCGCGGGCTTGGCCAACGCCAGCCGCACCAGATCCTCCGGCGGGTAGCTGTGGAACAGGTTGTCCACCCACTCCTGGCCCTGCCAGGGGATCCCCGGCACGATCGTCCCGTCGGGGAAGTACTCGCCGGTGAAGTTGAACACGCCGCTGGTGTGCTGCAACAGCATTCGGACCGTGATCCGCGGATCCAGCTCGAACCGGGGCAGGTAGTCGGCCGCCGCGGTGTCCAGGCCGATCTTGCCCTCGGCCACCAATTGCAGGACAACGGTCGCGACGAAGGTCTTGGTGTTGCTGCCGATCCGGAAGTGCCCGTTTGTCGCCGGTTTCGCGGCCTCGCCCAGCTTGCTCACGCCGGCGCTGCCGACCCACTCGCCCTGCTCGTCGCGCACCCGCAGCTGCACACCGGCGTAGCCCGCATCGATGACCTCCTGGATCACCTGCTGCAACTCGGGGCGATCCGGCGCGGTGGTCGTCGTGGCCGCTTGGGTGGACTGGATTGTCATGGTTCCTCATCTCTGGTCTGCCGTTCGATGAGAACAACACTCGCCGACCGTCCTGACACCGGACCGTCACGGTGCTGACGCGGCCGCTGACATGCCCGAACAGTGCCGTGACAGCGGCGTGTCAGGCCTGGTGCCGAGGGTGATCGCATGAGTAATTCAGCGATCGAAGTCTCCGGACTACGTAAGACATATGGGGACAAGGTCGTGCTCGACGGCATCGATCTGAATGTGCGTGCGGGCACGATCTTTTCCCTGCTCGGCCCGAACGGGGCGGGCAAGACGACCACGGTGAACGTGCTGAGCACGTTGATGAAGGCCGACGGCGGGACCGTCCGCGTCGCGGGCCATGACGTCGCGACCGAGGCCAAGGCGGTGCGCGCGGCGATCGGGGTCACCGGTCAGTTCGCGGCGGTGGACGAGCTGTTGACGGGCCGGGAGAACCTCGAGCTGATGGTCGACCTCAACGGGGTCGACGACGGCAAGCGGACCGTCGCAGCGCTACTGGAACGGTTCGACCTGACCGAGGCGGCGCAGAAGTCCGCGTCGACCTACTCGGGCGGAATGCGCCGAAAGCTCGACCTCGCCATGACACTCGTTGGCAATCCGCGCATCATCTTCCTCGACGAGCCGACCACCGGACTCGACCCGCGCAGCCGCCGCACGATGTGGTCGATCATCCGCGATCTGGTGGCCGACGGCGTGACCATCTTCCTCACCACCCAATACCTCGAGGAAGCCGATCAGCTGGCCGACCGGATCGCGGTGCTCGACCAGGGCCGCTTGGTCGCCCAGGGCACGCCCGACGAGCTCAAGCGTCAGCTCCCCGGGACGCACGTCCGGCTCCGTTTCACCACCGTCGCCGAACTCGGCGCCGCCGCAAGGCTGTTCACCGATGCCGCGCGGGACGAGGAAACACTGACCCTGCGCGTGCCGAGCGACGGCGGCACGAAATCCCTTCGAGCACTGCTGGACTCGCTCGACGAGCACGCTCTCGCCGCCGAGGAGTTCTCCGTGCACACCCCCGACCTAGACGACGTTTTCCTCGCCCTGACGGGCCACGCCACGGAGGTTCTCGCGAAATGACCACCACCAAATCCCCCGCAATTGTCATGCTGCGCCGCAACTTCAAGCACATCGCCAGGAACCCGACCTCGGTGTTCAACGCGGTCCTGATGCCGATCATCATCATGTTGATGTTCGTGTACATGTTCGGCGACGCGTTCAACGTCGGTGTCGACTACATCGACTACGCGACACCGGGGCTGATCCTGCTGGCCGTCTGCTATGGGCTCGGCGCCACCGCGACCTCGGTGAACTCCGATATGACGAAGGGCATCATCAACCGGTTCAAGGTGATGGACGTGTCCCGCGGTGCGGTGCTGGTCGGCCACGTCGTCGCCAGCGTGCTGACCAACCTGGTCGCCATCGCGGCCCTCATCGGCGTGGCGTTCCTGCTGGGCTTCAGCCCGGCGGCAAGTGCCCTCGACTGGCTCGGCGTTGCCGCCATCGTGGTGCTGCTCGGTGTCGCGGCGGGCTGGCTCACGGTCGCCCTCGGCTTGGCGGCGAAGTCCCCGGAAACCGCGGGGATGGCCGCCGTGCCGCTGGTCATGCTGCCGTTCTTCAGCAGCGCGATCGTGCCCGCCGACAAGATGGGCCCCGGCCTGCGGCAATTCGCGGAGTACCAGCCGTTCACGCCGATCATCGAGACCATCCGCGGATTGCTCAGCGACGCATCGGAATCCGGTGACGCGATCGCCGCCGTCGCGTGGTGCGTCGGGATTGCCGTCGTCGGATACCTGTGGGCGTCGGCCACCTTCAAGAAGCGAGCGTGACCGAAATCAACTGACTCCACCCCGTTTCCGCGCCTTCTTGAGCCGCCTCCGCGAACTCCGCGTCGCCGAGGCGGCTCCGTACCGCCTCCTCGATCCTGGCCACATCCGGTTGCGAACGATCCGACAGACCGCACACAGCAGCGCTCGCCGCGAGCAGCCGCGCGGCCTGCTCGTACTGTTCCTGACGCAGCGCCAGATCCGCAGTTCCGACCAGCACCTGTGCGACCAGCAGCGGATGCGCGGCCTCCGACACCGCTTGGAAGGCCGCGAGGCGATGCTGCCTGGCCTCGTCGATATCCACGGCGAGGTAGCCGAGCAGGTTTTCGATCATCGAGCGGACCACGGCACGCTTGTCGTCATCGCCGAGCAGCTCGCGCGTGAGAGCGAGTTGCCGGTGCGCCTGCTCGGCATCGCCGCTCCAGCGCGCGAGTTCGGCTTTCGACAACGCCAGCTCGGCCAGCGCGTTCGGCCAGGCAACGCGTTCGGCCGCACGCTGCGCCTGCGCCATTGCGGCCGCGCTGGACTCCACATCGCCCAGGAGCCAATATAACTGGGCCTGCCGCGACCGCATCGGCACCACATCCTCGGCGGCGCCGACCTCGATGACGACCGCGATCGCCTGTTCGTAGTACTCGCACGCGACGGCGAACTCACCACGCATGGCGATACGATTCGCCAACTCGATCAGGGCGAACGAAATGCCGAATCGTTCGCCTAGCGCCCGGAACTCGCTGAGCGCCAACTCGACATATTCGTCCGCTTCCAGGCTGCCCTGGCCGAGCTGGATCCGCATCTTGCCGAGATGCAGCCGGGCCAGGGCGCGCACCCAGGGATCGTTGTCGTTCAGCAAGGATTCCCACGCGGACAGGACCGAGTCCGGGTCCTGGAGCATGCGTTCGAGCGGAACGATCAATCCCAGCGCCGGGTGTGGGTGCTGTGCCCGCTGACTGATTTCGTACGCCCGGTGGATCCACTCCGCCGCCTGGTGCTCGTCGCTCTGCATACCGGAAGTCAAGAAATGCACCAGCAGCGCGTACACCCAAGCTCGGGTCTCGTCGGGCACCTCGCCCGGCAGGGCCGCGGCGGCCATGATCAGCTCGTTGCCCTCCAGCTTGTGGCCGCCGAGCCACCAGTACCAGCCCGCGGCGGCGGCAAGTCGCATTGCCCCGGCGGCCTCGCCCGCCGCGAGTGCGCCGCGCATCGCCGCGGCGATGTTGTCGTGCTCGCCCTCTAGCGTGGCCAGCCAGGCCAGTTGCTCGGTGCGGCGCAGGTGCGGCTCCGCGGTCTCGGTGAGTTCGATGAAGTGGGCGAGATGGGCATGCCGCGCGAGATCCGATTCTCCGGCCTCGATCAGACGCTGCTCGGCGTACTCCTTGATCGTGCCGAGCATCCGGTAGCGCGGCACGCTGTCGCCCGCGGCGACCAGGAGCGATTTCTCGACTAACGCGGTGAGCAGCTCGTGCACCTCGTCCTGCTCGACTTCGTTTCCCGCGCAGACCCGCTCGGCCGCTTCCAGACTGGCCCCACCGGAGAACACCGAAAGTCTGCGCAGGACAACACGTTCGGCGTCGGTGAGCAGTTCCCAGCTCCAGTCGACCACCGCGCGCAGCGTCTTGTGCCGCGGCAGCGCGGTGCGGCTGCCGCCGGTCAGCAGGCGGAACCGGTCGTCGAGCCGATGTGCGAGCTGATCGAGGGACATGGTGCGCAATCTGGCCGCGGCGAGTTCGATGGCCAGCGGCATGCCGTCCAGTGCCCGGCAGACGCGCACCATCGTCGCGACCGTTTCGGCGTCGGTCGCGAGGTCCTTGTGCACCGCGCTCGCTCGGTCCCGCAGCAGCCGAATGGCCGGCGCGGCCTCGATCTCGGCCGGGTCGGCGTCTTCCGCGGGCAGGACCAGCGGCAGGACCGGCCACAGTGCCTCACCGGTAATGCCGAGGGGTTCCCTGCTTGTCGCGAGGATCCGCACCCGCCTGCACTCGCCGAGTACTCGATGAGCGAAGGTCGCGGCCGACTCGATCACGTGCTCGCAGTTGTCCAGGATGAGCAGCATCGAACGGTCGCGGACCGCGGCGACGACCCGGTCCGTCGGCTCCACGTCCGCATCGCTGAGCAGCGCGTCGCGCAGTTTGAGGGCGGACAGGGTCGCCTGGGCGACGTTGTTGCCGCCCCGCTCCCCTTCGTTGCCGCTGTCCGCGCCGATGGCCGCGAGTTCGACCACCCAGACGCCGTCCGGCAGGTCGTCGACCAGCGTGCGCGCGGTCTCCGTGGAAAGTCTGGTCTTCCCCGAGCCGCCCGGCCCGATCAGCGTGGTGAGCCGATGGTCGGCGATCAGGTCGCGGACCGCGGCGACATCGGCGTCCTTGCCGACGTAACTGGCCAGTTCGGCGCGCAGGTTGGTCTTGCGGTTCTCCTCCCGCCGTCCCAACTCGCCGCGTAGCAGCGCGACGTGCAGCGCGGCCAGCTCCGGCGACGGGTCGACGCCCAGCTCATCGGCCAGGGTTTCGCGCATGCGCTCATACGCGAGCAGCGCCTCGGTGTCGCGACCGCTCGCGACGAGGGCCCGCATCAACGCGGCCACCAGCCGTTCGCGCACCGGGTGCGCGGCAACGAGATCGGTGAGTTCGGTGACCAGCTCCGCGCCGTGACCGAGGCTGATCTCGCCGTCGAACCGCTCCTCCATCGCGGTCAGCCGTAGCCCCTCGAGCCGGGTGACCGCCGCGTCGAACGCGCCGCTCTCCAGCAGACCGACGTCCTGCATGGCCGCACCGCGCCACAGCGCGAGGGCCTCGCGCAGCCGCCGCACCCCTTGGTCCTCGTCGTTGCGGGCCTTGGCGATGAGGCGTTCGAACCGCACGGCGTCGACGGCGTCGGGTTCCACCCGCAACCGGTAGCCGTCCGGCTGACCATCGACCGACCCCTCCGGCAACGCCTTGCGCAGCCGGGAAACCAAGCGCTGCAAGGCATTCGCCGCGTCGGCGGGCGGCTGTTCCCCCCAGATCCAGTCGATCAGCGTCGCCTTCGGGACCGCGTGACCAGCTTCGAGCGCGAGGGCGACGACCAGCCCGCGCAGCCGCGCGCCCGGCACGTCGGCGAAAGCGCCGTCTGCCGTGCGAATTTCGAATGGTCCCAGTATCCCGATCTGCACCTGACTGATCCTGCCATGGCCGATCGGGTGGGTTCCGGGTGCCGACAGCCGGTGTCAGGGCCGTGACAGGCCGGTGTCAGGCCCGGCGATGACTGTGGTCACAACAGCCACTGATAGGAAAAACAATGACGCAAACAGTCCCCCACGGCCTGCCCACCGAGCGCGATGCGAGTCCGTTCGAACCGCCGAGCCAGATCACCGCGCTGCGCGAGGCGCGCCCGGTCAGCCCGATCGTCTTCCCCGACGGTCACCAGGGCTGGATCGTCACCGGCTACGACGCGGTCCGCCAGCTCATGGGCGACACTCGGTTCAGCTCCCGCCAGGACATCGGCATCCTGCACACGCTGGAGGACATCTCCGACATGCCGCCGGTCACCGAACCGTCCCCGCAGATCCCCGGCTTGTTCATCGCGATGGACCCGCCGGACCACACCCGGCTGCGCCGCCTGCTCACCGGCACCTTCACCGTCCGGCGGATGCGGCAACTCGAAGAACACATCATCGAGATCACCGAGCGGCAACTCGACGAGATGGCGCGGCTGACCCCGCCGGTCGATCTGGTCAAGGAGTTCGCGCTGCCGGTGCCCTCGCTGGTGATCTGCGAAATGCTCGGCGTCCCGTACGAGGACCGGGCGACCTTCCAGGTCAACTCCGCCAAGTTCCTGATCAAGGAGCAGCCGATCGAGGAGAAGATGGCCGCCTACGGCGCGATGACCGGCTACCTCGCCGAACTGGTCACCGGCAAGCGCGCCGAACCCGGCGACGACATCCTGTCCGACCTGGCCCGCAATGACGATCTCAGCATCGAGGAACTGGTCGGCATGGCCTTCCTGCTGCTCCTCGCCGGCCACGAGACCACCGCAAACATGTTGGCGCTCGGCACTTTCGCACTGCTCGAACACCCCGAGCAACTGGCCGAGCTGCGCGCCGACCTCGAACTGGTGCCCGACGCCGTCGAGGAACTCCTGCGCTACCTCTCGGTCGCCGACATCTTCTACCGCTACGCCACCGAGGACATCGAACTCGGCGGCGAAACGATCCCCGAGGGCTCGACCGTCGTCGTCTCGCTACTGGCCGCCAACCACGACCCGCGGCGTTTCGACCACCCCGACACCCTGGACCTGCATCGCAAGGCGCGCGGTCACCTGTCCTTCGGCCACGGCATCCACACCTGCCTCGGCCAGCAGTTGGCCCGCATCGAAATGCGCGCCGGTTTCGCCGGATTGGTGCGTCGCTTCCCGTCCCTCGCGCTCGCCGTGCCCGCCGACGAGGTGAAGCTCAGGACCGACATGAACATCTACGGCGTCCACGCACTGCCCGTCACCTGGTGAAAGGAGACAACCAGATGAGAATCTCCGCGGATCGGGAGCGCTGTATCGGCTCGGGCATGTGCGCCCTCCTCGCGCCGGATGTCTTCGATCAAGAGGACGAAGACGGCAGGGTGCGGTTGCTCGACGCCCGACCGCAACGCAGTCACTCGGCAGTACGAGAGGCCCTGGACGCCTGCCCATCCAGAGCACTGAGCGCCGAAATGCGCTGAGCCGAAGAGTCGATTCAGCTTGTCGATAGTCCGCACTCGGCGAAACGAATTCTGAATGTTTCGATACCGACCGGCATGCGGCAAATGAAACGGTTTCAGATCAGATAGGGCCTGTCCCACCCCGCAGATTTTGTTTGTAACGCTCGGCGCCACTCTTCGATGTGATTTGCATCACTAACGGCTGATCTTGGCCGGAGAAGAAAAGAGAAGACCATGAAAACCCTTTCGCGCACGCTCAGGACCGGCGGCGTATGCCTGGCGGCGATCTGCATTCCGCTCGGCATGACAACATCGGCGCACGCCACCGAGCAGGTCTATGCCTGCAGCTACACCCTCGACGAGCACGTGGCGAACTTCTCCGGCGAAGAGAACACCGTTACGGGCACCATCACCTATACGTCGTGCACATCGGTTACCCAACCGAGCATCACGCATGGGACCGCCACCATCGAAGGGTCCGCGACCGGCTCGCCTGGTGTGGCAACCATCAACGAACACGACGAGGTGACATGGTTCAACGCCAGCAATCAGGTGGTTGGCACCAGCGTCATCAACCGTGAGCGCACCTTCGCGGGAGTGCCCACGCTCATGGTCGAATCCGATCCGTCCGCGTCGCTCGTGTCCGGGTTGTTCTCGCCTAACCAAGTCTCCATCAATGCGGGAACTGCAACCCGCACATGCGCGTCCGGCGACGTCGCCCCGTGCACGTATCACAATGAATCCGACGAGGTATGAGGAAGTAGTCCTGCAGTAAAACCATTCAGCCGCCTAGACATTCATCTGGGCGGCTGATTTGGCACCTACTCGCGACGAGCATTTCCCCGGTTTACCCACACCCGCCCGTGTCCAGGGTCTGGCCCGTCAGCGCTCCCACAGCAACTCGTCGATCGGTCCGGCGCCCGGGTCGGCGACGAACTCCGTGGCGAGCCGCTCGGCGACTGCCCGATCCAGTGTCGCCGTGCACCAGTTCACCGACACGTGGATGCGCCCATAGGCTTCGACGACGTTGAAGCCCACAAAGTTCGGGCCCGGCGGTGCGATCGACACGGTGATCCGCGGTGGTGCCGAGCCGGCGGGCGGTGGCGCGGTTGTCCACCTGGTCGCGTACGAGATCATCAAGCGGACAGTGCGGTCGCCGCGCGGCCTCGCCGGTGGCAGGCCGGAACGCAGAATTGCGGAGTGTCGCAAAGCATCACCGAAGATCAGCACCGGCAGCCCGCTGTCGAGGATGCCGCCGATTCGGGTGCTCAGCTGGGTCGGTGTGTCCGAGTCCAGGACCGGCACCGACTTCGACCAGCTGAAGTTGCCGTCGACCGACGTATCGGCCACTAGATATCGTCGCAGGTCGACCATGAACGTGACCGTGTCGTCGACCGTGAGCCCGTGGTGGCGGCACAGGAGCAGCGCCCGCATCGTCATGATCGACATGACAGACGCCGCCGATCCCCGCGCCGTACGAAACATGCGGACCCGCTGGGTAAACGAATCGGAACTGACTGCGGTCGCCACGGAGAAGGAAGGTGGCGGGTCCGCGCCTTGGATCGCGTGCTGGGTGCCCGGGTTGCGCAGGTGCATCAGTTCTCGCTGGACCGCGATCGCGTGCGGAAGTTGTGACCTGGGCGGGATGAATGCCCTCAGCAGTCCGCGGGTCAGTGGCGCGCCGGTCCCCGGACCGGATCGAGTGCATTGTCGATAGTCCGGCGCCAAGAGCATTCCGAGGAAATGCCATGTGGCGGTGCCGTCCCCCAGCGCGTGCGAGTGACAGAACTGCGCCCAGTCGCGGCCCAGGGTGAGCTGGAACGGCAGCCCGCCCAGGTCGAGCCCGACCGGATCCAGCGAGTCGTCCGACGGACAGCATCCGTCGGAGCCCACGACCAGTGCGCGCAGGAACGCGGCCTGCCAGCCCGGCGCCGGGCGGCCAGTGCAGCCGCGCTCTGCCCATAGCAGCCGGACCCGGGCGTCGTACGGGTAGGCGATGGCCCGGTCTGCGAGCCAGGCCCGGACCTCCTCGACGCCGGGCGTCACGATCGACCGAATCACCTTCACGACCGGCACGCCGCACCACATACGATCGCGACGGCGGAGCCGACGGATGTCGACCGCGGGCCAGCCGGCAATTTCTGCGACACTCGAGATTCGTGCAGATCGCAGAGCTAAGCGCTGACGTGCGTTCACCGCTCATAGTGTGCGCTCGGCGCACACGACGCTAGGCCGAAGCGAACTACCGAAGCGACAATGCACCGAATGTTGCCTGTTGATTCGAGAGTTGCTGTGCCCGTTTCGACAACCTGCGGCCAGGCCACGCGAGATCTCTTCCGATCAGCCGAACTCGACCACACCGTCGAGGCGATACGCATCACATCTACTTCGAAGGCATCCACGAGCGAGCGGATCCCGGCCGACACGACAGATGCGCTATCATTAGAACATGCGTTCGAACAGAGCCTTTGAGGAGCAGGTCAGCGCGCTGGAGCGGGCGGTGGCCGGGCTGCGTGGGCTCGATGTTTCGCGGGCTACCGAGGACGAGTTGGTCGATCTGTTGGAGCGGTTGGAATCGGGGGCGCGGATGTTGGCGGGGGTTATTTCGCGGGTCGCCTATCGGCTGCGGCAGTTACGGGATGCGGTGTAAGGGGAAGCTCGAACCCTTCGCTCGGTGTCCGGCGGCGCGATTCTGATCGAGGTCGAATCATGTTGCGGTAGCAGTTATTTGCGCGTGCATGTGCCAAAGCGACGACCGCTGGACTGTTGAACTCGACCGGCCCGCGAACTGGGCGGTTGGGCGCCTCCGCATCGCGGCCGGGTAAGCACTAGAGACTCGCGGGTTCGAGGCCGAGCAAGGCGTGCAGGCCGGCTTCGCCTTTCGCGGTGACGCGGATGGCGCGGCCGGTGCCGACTCGGGTGATCCAGTCGAGTTCGTGCAGGCGGAGGCAGAGTTGCGCGCCTGCGGCACCGCCCAGGTGGGTGCGGCGTTCGGTCCAGTCGAGACAGGGGCGGGCGAGTGGGCGGCGAGTTGCTCGCAAGGCGGTGGGCTGGACTCCGAGTGGTCCGGTCAGCCATGCCAGGCCCGCGTCGGTGAGTGCGAAACCGCCGTCCTGGTCGAGCAGGTCCCGGGCGGTCATGGCGTCGGTGATGGCCACGCCGAGGCGGCCGGCCAGGTGGTCGTAGCAGGTGCGGCCGCGCGCCAAAGCCGCTGCGACAGTGGCGGTTCGGAGGCTGGTGACAGCCGGGCGGGGCGGGTCGAGGTGGGTGACCATGGACTCCAGGAGCTCGGCCACCTGCGGGCCCGCCAATTGGACGTAGCGGTGCCTGCCCTGCCGGCGTTCGATGAGCAGCCCGCCGTCGAGCAGCCGATTGAGGTGTTCGGTGGCGGTCGACGCGGCCACACCGGTGTGCCGGGCCAGCTCGCCCGCGGTCCACGCGCGGCCATCGACCAATGCCAGGCACATGTCGGCGCGGGTGCGGTCGGCCAGCAATGCGGCCAGACCTGCTAGTTCGGCTCCTCGTGATGACACAACCCCATCATGGTGCGCGATCGTTTCGGCGGCGACCGAAACGACGCGGGGATACGGTCACCGCATGAATCGGACAGTTCCGCTGCTCACCGACCCCGATCAGGTGCGCGCCACCTTGATCAGCGCACCGGTACCCGCTGTGCCCGCGGTGGACGCGCCGGTCGGCATCGCGTGGCTGCGCGCGCACGTGCCACGCTTCAGCACCGGACCCGAGCACGAGCGGCTGCGCGCGTTGGTCACCGTGGAACTCGACCGGCTCTCCCCCGCCGACCTGCGCGAGCGGGCACGTACCGCCGACGGGTCGCTGCCCCATGTCCATGCCCTGGCGGAAGCCCTTGGACTACAAGATATTTCCGTCGACCAGGTGGCACTGGTCGCCGCGCACTATCAGCCGTACGAGCCGGACAACCCCGCGGCCGATGAGGCCGTCGTGGCATTGGTCGCGGCCTGCGGCGGCATCGCCGACGACACCACCGCGGCGCGAATCTGCCTGCTGGTTCAGGCTTGTGCGGCAACCGGCGCCCTTGTCGACAACGCCAGGCTGTCGAACGCGACCGGCACCGCCGAGCAGATCATCGCGCGCACCGTGGACGAGAATCCGCCGCTGCGCTCGACCAGACGGGTCGTCGCCGGAGAGGTGGTCGAGCTCGACTTGCGGCACCCTGGACTGGGATTCGGCGCAGGCCCGCACGCCTGCCCCGGCCGAGAACACGCCATCGCCATCGCCGCCGGAATCATCGAGGGATCCGCATGAACAAGACGAAGCTCTTCCACGAACTGCATCACGGCGAGCGGCCGCTGGTCCTGCCGAACGCCTGGGACTTCGGCTCCGCAGCGGTCCTTGCCGCCGAAGGGTTTCCGGCGATCGGCAGCACCAGCCTCGGCGTCGCGGTCGCGGCGGGGCTACCGGACGGCACCGGCGTGACCGGTGCGGCGACCATGGCGCTGGCCCGGCTACTCGCCCGGCTGTCGGTGCCGGTGACCATCGATATCGAGGGTGGCTTCAGCGAAAGTCCCACCGCAGTAGGTGAATACGCGGCGGAGTTGGCCGAAATGGGTATCGCCGGAGTCAATCTGGAGGACGGCCGCGCGGAAAACACACTGGCCGAACCGGATCACCAGGCCGAGCTGATCGCCGCGATCAAGGAGCGCGTGCCGGACCTGTTCGTCAACGCCAGGGTCGATACCTACTGGGTGAAGGACGACATCGACCGCACGCTGGCTCGCGCCGAGCGATACGTCGCCGCGGGCGCGGACGGCATCTTCGTGCCCGGGCTGACCGATCCCGATGGCATTGCCCGGATCGTCGCCGCGATCCCGCTGCCGGTCAACATCCTCTTCTCGCCGACCGGCCCGTCCATCGCGGAACTCGGCGCACTCGGTGTCCGGCGGGTCAGCACCGGCTCGCTGCTGTACCGCACAGCGCTGGCCGTAGCCGTCGACACCGCCCGCGCAGTCCGCGAGGACGCTCCCCTCCCGCACGCCGCGCCGCCGTACACCGAAATCCAGGCGCTGACCGACTGACCACGTGGTGGTGCTTCTCGGTAATTTGCCACCCCCTGTCCCGTTTCAACGACCGATTCGCCGTCGGCCGAGACCAGCCGGGGATCTCGCCGGGAGAAAGTTCTGGTGTCGGTGTCGATTCGGCGGTCCGGCGTTCGTGTAGTCGGTGAAGCCGGTAACCGACCGGCCTTACCGAAGGAGCGAACATGCTCACCGAGCCGCTGTCCCGGCAGAACTCCACCCTGCTGCCCGGCGACGCCGTCCCCGCGGTCGCCGAGCTGCGCCGCGACCTCGATCTGGTGCCGCTCGGCAGCCGAGATCGGCTGCAATCGCTGATGCGCCACGATCTCGTCGACGAGTATCTGTTGCTGATCGCCCCGACGGTCGTCGGCACCGGCCGCCGCCTGTTCGACGGCATCGAACTGGGCGATCTGCGGCTCGTCGGCGCCACGCCGACCAGCACCGGTGTCATCATCGCCACCTACCAGCGCGGATGAGGAGGACAACCCGATGAAGCAATATCTGCTCAGCATCTACCAGCCCGACGGTGCGGGCGTCCCCGACAATATCGACGAGATCATGCGTGATCTGGACGCGGTCAACGCCGACCTGAAGGCTTCGGGCGCGTGGGTGTTCGCGGCCGGGCTGCACGCCCCGAGCACCGCAACTGTGTTGCACGCCAAGGGCGATGACGTCCTGATCACCGACGGTCCCTACGTCGAAGGCAAGGAACACATCGGCGGGTTCACCGTCATCCGAGCCGCCGATCTCGACGAGGCCCTGGCGTGGGGTCGCAGGCTGGCCGCGGCGATCACGCTGCCGATCGAGGTCCGCCCACTACGGGACAGCTAGATGGGCGCACCCGTGACCACCGCGGTGATCGAAGGGGTGTTCACCGAACATCACGGCCGCGCGGTCGCCAGCCTGATCCGCGTCTTCGGCGATATCGGTGTCGCCGAAGACGCGGTGCAGGACGCGTTCACGGCGGCGGTGCAGCGATGGCCGTCGGACGGGCTGCCGCCGAGCCCGCCCGGCTGGATCATCACCACCGCACGCAACCGGGCGATCGATCGACTCCGGCGAGAAGCCTCCCGCGACGACCGCCACGCGCAGGCCGCATTGCTGCACGCCGCCGACGAACTGGCCGAGGAGGGCGCGGTGCACGACGACCGCCTACGGCTCATCTTCACCTGCTGCCACCCCGCGCTGGCCCGCGCCGCGCAGGTCGCGCTCACGTTGCGACTGCTCGGCGGGCTCACCACCCCCGAGATCGCCCGCGCCTTCCTGACCTCGGAATCGACTATGGCGCAACGGATTGTCCGCGCCAAGGGCAAGATCCGCGACGCCCGCATCCCCTACCGGGTACCCGCCGACGCCGACCTCCCCGCCAGGCTGCACGCCGTCCTCGCGGTGATCTATCTGATCTTCACCGAGGGCCACACGGCGACCTCCGGCGACCGGCTCGTCCGGGCCGACCTGTGCGCGGAGGCGATCCGGCTCGGCCGGCTGCTCGCCGAGCTCATGCCCGACGAGCCGGAAGCCGCGGGGCTGCTCGCGCTGATGCTGTTGACCGACGCCCGCCGCGCGGCCCGCACCGCCGCCGACGGATCCCTGGTGCCACTGCCCGCGCAAGACCGCGACCGGTGGGATCGTGCACGCATCGCCGAGGGCCACGCCATCGTGCGAGAGTGCTTGCGCCGCAACCGACCCGGTCTGTATCAGCTCCAGGCCGCGATCAACGCCGTGCACACGGACGCGCCGATCGCGGCGGCCACCGACTGGCCGCAGATCGTGCGGCTCTACGACCAACTGGCCGGACTGGCACCGAGCCCGATCGTCGCGCTCAACCGGGCGGTCGCGGTCGCCGAGGTCGACGGCCCCGCCGTCGCGCTCGCCCTGCTCGACGATCTCGACCTCGAAAAGTACTACCTGTACCACGCGATTCGGGCCGACCTGCTCGAACGCCTCGGCCGCACAACGGAAGCCGCGACCGCCTTCGACGCGGCGCTCGCCCGCACCGAGAATGCCGCCGAACAAGCCTTTCTCACCCGCCGTCGCAGGTTGACCGACCGCGATTGACTGCCAACCCGACACGCGCATATCGACCAGCCGCTCCACATAGTTGACTACCATCGGAATCAGCGGCCAACGGCCGAAAGGGGGTCGCTATGTTCGAGAGATTCTCCGATCAAGCCCGCCGGGTCATCGTGTTGACGCAAGAAGAGGCGCGCGAGCGCGGCCACGACTACATCGGCGCGGAGCACATGCTGCTCGCCGTGCTGCGAACCTGCGAGATCGGTTCCGCTGCCACCACGGCGCGCGCACTGGCCGAGCTGGGGATCGATCCGGCGACGGCACGTGCGGAGATCGCGCTGCCGCCGGGAACCACGGATCACAGCATGTCGGGCCACATTCCGTTCACCAAGCAGGCCAGAAAGGCGCTGGAGAACAGTCTGCGGGAAGCGCAGGAGCTCGAACACGCGCACATCGAACCGAGCGACTTGCTGCTCGCGCTGACCAGCACCGCGGCCGACGATCCGGCGACGCCGGTCGGCACGGCCGTCACCACGCTGGGTCTCACGCACGAGAAACTACGGCAGGCGCTGCGCGCCGTCGCGAAGTATCGGGTCACCGCCACGGTCACCCCGCATTTCACGACGCAAGCGCAGAAGGCGTTGGCGCGCGCCGATACCGAAGCGCGCAAATCCAACAGCAAGAGAGTCGATACCGGGCACCTGCTGCTCGGGCTCCTCGCGCAGCAGGACGAGGTCGTGCGCCCCGCACTGCAAGCACTCGGCATCGATCCAAACCAACTCGCCACCGAGGTGCTCAACCGCATCCCCCGCGCCGAGTGACCGCTGACCGACCACGCATCGAGTCGGCTGCCGCGCACAGGTTCTCCCGCCGCGCACAAATCAGCTGCCGATTTCGTGCGCGGCGGCACAGAAGGTGCGCAGCACACCGCTACACCGGTGGCGTGGATTTCACGCCAGGCGACCACCACCGTCGACATGCAGCGTCGTGCCGGTCATGAACGGATTCGTCAGGGCGAGTATCGCGGCCGCTGAGATGTCGGCCGAACTGCCCACGCGCCGTGCGGGATTGGCTGCGGCGATAGCGGCGAAGAAGTCGTTCTTGTTCTCGCCCATGCCATCCCAGGCGCCGGAGTCGACGATGCCTGGCGACAACGCGTTGACGCGAATCGGTGCGAGTTCTACCGCCAGTGCCTCGGCGAGGAAACTCACGGCACCGTTGGTCGTCGCCATCACCGCTCGGCCCGGCGCGGGCCGCCAGGCTGCTACTCCGGAGAAGAGCAGGATGGCACCGCCCTCCCGAATCTGCGGTCCGAAGTGCTTGGCCAGCATGATCGGTCCGATCACCTTGGCGTCGAAGGCCCTTGTCACGGCCGCGCGGTCAAGGCCGGCCACCGGTCCGTTCGCGTGGGCGGCGGCGACCGACACCAGGTAGTCGAGCTCGCCTACGTCGTGTGCCAGTCGCGCGATCGATTCCTCATCGCCGAGATCAACGCTCGCGGTGCCCGATGCTCGCGGGTTCCGCCCGGCCAGCACGACCGTCGCGCCCGCGGCGATGGCGTCGGCGGCGAGCTGCCGACCGATGCCGGAGCTGCTGCCGATGATGACGAGTTTCTTGCCGTCCATCGAACCTGTCATGGGTATCTCCTCGGTAGTGGTTGTCCTTCACCGAGTTCCAACGTGGTGCCGCAGCGGTGCAATCCCGTCGTGATATCGATCTTTTCTAACCTTCCGATAGAATTTGCGAATGGCTACGTTGCGAGCGCTCGAATGCCTCGTCGCCGTGCTCGACTTCGGGTCGGTGACCGAGGCGGCGGCCCGGCTGCACATGTCTCAGCCCGCGCTGTCGCATCAGCTCGCGGCGCTGGAACGGGAGATCGGCACGCCGGTGGTGCAGCGATTGCCGCGCGGGGTGCGGGCGACGGCGGCGGGGCGGGCGATCGCGGCGGATGCCCGGGCCGCATTGGCGGCGGCCGAGCGGGTGGTGACCACCGGGCGGGCCGTAGCGGCGGGCGCGCAGGGACAGCTGCGCATCGCGTGCGCGGAGAGCATGACCGCCGGGTTGCTCGCGCCGGTGTTGCGCGGGTGGCGGCGGCGTCATCCGGACGTGCACGTCACGCTGCACGAAATGACCAGTGCCGACACACTTTCGGAGCTCGTCGGCACGGGTGCGGCCGATCTGGGCATCGGACCGCGACCGTCGCAGTGGGACGGGCCGCTAGAAGTGGTCGGGCGCGAGGAAATCGTCGCCGCGCTGGCAGCGGCGGATACCGCGACACCGATGCCCCTCAAAGACGTTGCCGCACAACCGATCGTGCACTATCACCCGGACAACGGCCTCGGCGCCTGGCTCGACGACATCGCCGCCACCCACGGCGTCACGCTCACCGTCGCGACGCGCACCAGGCAGGCGACCACCGCGGCGCAACTCGCCGCAGCGGGCCTCGGCACCGCCCTGGTGCCGACCACCGCGCTGTCCGCGAGCTTCCCCGGCGTCGTCCGCAGCCTGCGCCCGCCGATCTTCCGCGACGTGGTCTGCCTCACCACCACGCCCAATGACCCACTGGTGCAACGGTTTCAACACGAGATACGCAAACGTGGCGTGCCGGTACCGGCGGCGATCGCCGCACAGCTCGCGCCTGCGCGCTGACCGGCGTCAGTGCTTACGCACTACCCGTTCCCCCTGACCCGGCTTCCAGATGGTGATGTCGAGGTGGTCATCGATGACCTCGACGGTGGACGCGCTGCTCACATCCGCGACGTAGAAGTGGTCGAACTCCTGACCGCGAATATCGAACCCGGTGTCATCGAACAACTGTTGCGCGAAGCGCACATGAACCTCCTTGTCCAGGAAGTCGACGACCGTGCCGAACAGTTTCGCGTCACCGTCGCTGACCTTCGTGTCGACGGTCGCGGTGTGCAGGCAGAATCGCGGGTCGCGAGCCAGATCGCGGAACTTCGTCGTGCCCGGCATACCCGCGATCACCAGCATGTCCTCGAAGATCCGCGGCTCGACCGGGCTGATCCGCGGGAAGCCGTCCGAGCGGAGAGTGCCGAGCATGCACAGGTAGCCGGTGGCGGTGTACCTGCGCACGAAGAGCTCGGAGATATGTGGCGCTGCTGCGGTGAACTCGCTCCAAGTGGTCATATTCACGACAGTACGAACAATCCTTGACATCTTATGTCAGGTTTTACGGCTAATCTCGACTCATGCGCGCGAGTCGACTGGTGCAGCTGCTGCTGATCCTGCAAACGCGCGGGCGATCGACGGCAGGCGAGCTCGCCAAGGAGCTCGAGGTATCGGTGCGCACCGTGTACCGGGATGTCGAAGCGCTGTCCGCGGCGGGCGTGCCGGTATACAGCGAGCCGGGCCGCGCCGGCGGCGTGCAACTCGTCGACGGCTACCGAACCCGGTTGACCGGCCTGACCACCGACGAGGCCGACGCCGTCCTACTCGCCGGATTGCCCGGCGCGGCAGCCGATCTCGGCCTCGGCACCGTCCTGGCCACCGCGCAACTCAAGGTGCTCGCCGCCCTCCCACCCGAATTGCGCGGCCGCGCAACCCGAATCGCCGAACGAGTACACATCGACGCGCCCGGCTGGTTCCATCGCCCCGACGAGACCCCCACCCTGAGCACCGTCGCCGACGCACTCTGGCACGACCGCAAGCTGCGGGTGCGCTACGGCCGCAAGGACAAAGTCGTCGACCGCACCCTCGACCCGCTCGGCCTGGTCATGAAGGCAGGCACCTGGTACCTGGTCGCCCGAGACGGCACCGCTATCCGCTCCTACCGCGTCAGCCGCGTCCGCTCCGCCGAGCAGACGAGCGAATCCTTCGACCGACCTACAGATTTCGACCTCGCCGACCACTGGTCAACGGCAGCAGCCGATTTCGCGCAATCGATGCTGCGCGTGCGCGCCCGCTGCCGAATCGCCACCACCCACCTCCACCTGCTCAGGTTGATGAACGAACCGGTCGCCGTCGCCGAAGCACTGGCCTCCGCCACCGAACCCGACGCCGAGGGCTGGGTCGAACTAACCGTCCCCTCAGAGTCCTACGAGGTCCTCGCCCACGGCCTCATGCCCCTCGCCGAATACGCCGAGATCCTCGATCCCCCCGCACTACGAGCCCAGATGGCGCAAACCGCAGCCCGAATGCACGCGCGCTACCACGACTAGCGCAACAACTCGCAGACCGCCCGCAGGGTAGACCACCGCCGCCGCGCACAATCTCGCTCCGCGCGCACAACCTCGCCCGCCGCGTACGCAATAGCCAGCCATCTCGTGCGCGGCGAGCAAAAGCAGGCGCGGCACAGATCGTTCGAGGCAGCTGACCGAGGCTGATACCCGCCCTCCGAGAAAGCCACCCGCTGCCACCACGGCTTAGCCAATTAGCCTGCACCATCAGATGATTTAGGACTGGCCAGCCCTTCCGGAGCTGCCCGCATGAACACCTCTTCCCGTGCGGTGAACAGCATCGGCAGGGTCCGACGAACCTCCTGCGCCCGATGCGTCGCCGGATCCGCCGCAACCGCAGCCTGGATCCGGCGATACGCCTCGTCATCGTCGTACTCCCACACAGCGACGACCCGCCCGTCCTCCGTCTCCCACCGACCGACCAGCCGCGCCCCATGCCGCAGCTGCACCGGCAGCAAATGCGTCCGGAAGAAGTCGTGAAAGACCGCGAGGTTCTCCTCGACGGCCCGATAGATCCGCATTCGATAGATCACAATGACTCCGCTGTCAGCACGTCCAGTCGAGCACTGGTGCAATGGAATCATTGCCTGTACCGACGCGGGGCTGGAGTTCGGTGGCCGCGATCGTCGGTTGTCTCGACGAGCGTGGTGCTCCACCAGTTATCCAGCCCCGCAAAGGACTTCGGTGTCGGCCGCCAGGGCTAGCTGACGATGGCGAACAGGATTGCCGCTACCGCGAAACTCACTACGGAGAGGATGGTTTCGAGGACGGTCCAGGTTTGCAGGGTTTGTTTGACGGACATGTTGAAGAACTTCGCGATGATCCAGAAGCCGCCGTCGTTGACGTGGCTGAGGATGATCGAGCCTGCGGCGATGGCCATGGCGATCAGCGCGATCGACATCTGGGAGTAGCCGCCACCGGCTACCAGGGGCGCGACGATGCCGCCAGTAGTGACGATGGCGACGGTGGCCGAGCCCTGGGCGATGCGGAGACCGCAGCTGATGATGTAGGCGAGAACGATCACGGGCAGCCCGGCCGCGGACATGGTGTCGGCGAGGGCGGTGCCGATTCCGGTGGCGGAGATGACCTTTCCGAAGAAGGCGCCCGCGCCGACCACCAGCAGCAGCATGCCGACCGGCCGCAGCGATTCCGCGGTGAGCTGGCTGAGTTCCTGCACGGTGGAGCCGCGGCGCACGCCGAGCACGTAGAAGGCGACGAGCACCGCGATGAGCAGCGCCACCGCGGGCGTGCCGAAGAACGTCAGCACCTGCAGCAGCTGGGAATCCTTGTCCAGCAACTGGGTACCGAAGGTGGCGCCGAGGATCAGGATCAACGGGATGGCGATGATCGCGCCGATCAGGCCGACCGACGGCGGCGTCGCGGTCACGGTCTTGGTGGCGACGCCGCCCGAACCGCCGGAAGCCCGCTCCCCCTCATCGGGAGCGGTCTCCGTCTCCGCGTCCTTGCGGACGAGGAACTCCTCGGGCACCTCGACCTGGATGCGCTTGCCGATGTAGCTGCCCCACACGATGCCCGCGGCAATGAATCCCGGTATACCACAGACGAATCCCATCAGGATCAGCCAACCGAGGCTCACCCCGAGCAGGCCACCGAGCGCCACCGGACCCGGGTGCGGCGGCAGGAACGCGTGTGTCATCGAGAGCCCGGCCAGCATCGGCATGGCGTACAGCACCAGCGATCGACCGCCCTGCTTGGCGGCCACGTAGATCAGCGGCGCGAGCACGAAGATGCCGATATCGAAGAACACCGGGATGCCGAAGATGAGCCCGAGCAGGCCCATCGCCACCGGAGCGCCCCGCTCACCGAACAGATCCAGCAGCTTGCGGGTCAAAACATCGGCGCCACCGGACTTTTCGAGGATCGCGCCGAGCACCGTCCCCAGCCCGATGATCACCGCGATGTGCCCGAGGATGCCACCGAAGCCGGTCTCCAGGATGGAATCACCGGACTTGATCGCCGTGCCGACGATCTTCGACACCGGTAGCCCGGCGGCGAGCGCCAGCGCTAGTCCGGTGAGCAGCAGCGCGATGAACGGCTCCAGCTTGACCTTGATAATGGCGAACAGCAACACAGCGATCGCGAGCCCACAGAGCACAAGCAGCCCCGGGGTGGTAGTGCGCAACCAATCTACGGTGGCACCCATGGTGGACCTCTCAATTCATGGATCGAACGAACGATGTCGCGCGCGAAGCGATTTCGGACCAGCGGCCCGCTGCGACATCGGAAGGGGCAACAACGTCGGTTCCGGCCGTGACGGCAACTGCGCCCGCGGCCAGGAATTCGGCGGCATTACCCGCGTTGACGCCACCCGAAGGGATGAGCGCCACGTCAGGGAACGGACCACGCAGGTCCTTCAGGTAGCCGGGGCCGAGCGCCCTGGCGGGGAAGATCTTCACCGCGGCCGCACCGAGATCCAGCGCGGTCAGCACCTCGCTCGGCGTGAAAGCGCCCATCACGACCGGAATATCGTGCTGCGCGGCGACTTCCGCCACCTCCACGCGCAGACCCGGGGTCACCAGGAATTGCGCGCCGCTGTCGATGGCGGCCTTGGCTTGTTCACCGGTCAGCACCGTGCCGACACCGAGCACAGCACCCTCGGCCGCGCGCGCGGCGGTCAGATAGCCGAGCACTCCCGGCGTGGTGAAGGTGAGCTCCAGCGCCCGAATACCGGACGACGCAAGCGCTTCGGCGAGCGCGACCGGATCGGGGATCTCGGGTGCGCGAACCACGCTCAGCACGCGATCGGCGCGGATCACCTGCATGGCCGAGGTACTCAATATGTTTCCTTCCGCGAAGCGTCCATGCGCAGCGCACGTCCGGCGAGTGTTCCGGTGGGGGCGCCGTTTTCGATGGCGAACTCGCCGTTGACGAGCACATGCCGAATGCCGCGCGCCTGCTGTTTCGGGTTGTCGAACGTCGCGGTGTCCACGACGGTGGCCGGATCGAATACCACCAAATCCGCGGCGTACCCGGTGAATACGAGGCCGCGATCACGGAGTCGCAACCGATCGGCGGGCCGCCCGGTCAGGTGGTGCACGCAGTCTTCGAGTTCGAGCACGCCGAGTTCGCGCACGTAATGTCCGAGATAGCGCGGGAACGTGCCCCAGGCGCGCGGATGCGGCCGAGCCGGTGCGAGCAGCGCGTCGCTGCCGCCCATATGCCCGGGGTGCACCATGATCGCGCGCACATTCTCCTCGTGCCCGACGTGCTGCAGGATGCTGGTCGCGAACTGGTCGCGCCGCAGCAGATCGAAGAACACCTCGACCGGCGCCAGGCCACGCTCGGCGGCGATCTCGGCCACCCGCTTGCCGACGTACTCGTCGAGCTCCGCGTTCGCCACGCCGCTGATCTGAATGGTCTCCCATTCGACGGTCACCCCGTGACAGCCGTCGGACCCGTTCACGTTCACATCCACGGCAATTCGCGCCCGCGTCTCGGCATCGTCGAGCCGGGCCAGCGCCGCATCCGGCCCGCCGGACATCGCCCAACTCGGCAGCAGCGCCGAAAGCGTCGTCGCACCAGGCAGATACGGGTACGTGTCCAGGGTGATGTCGCAGCCCTCGGCCCGCGCCGCGTCGATCAGCGCAAGGAATTCCGGTGCCCGCCCACGATTTACGTGAAAGTTCATGGTGGCGTGCGTGAGATGCAGCGCACAGCCGGTGGTCCGCGCCAGGCCGATCATCTCCGCGTACGCGTCGAGCGCGCCCGCGCCATACGACCGGGTATGCGGCGCGTAGAACCCACCGAACTCGGCGACCACCTGACACAACGCCGCCAATTCCCCGGTGTCGGCATACATTCCAGGCGTATAGGTGAGCCCGCTGGACATACCGACCGCACCTTCACGCAGCCCTTGCGCCAGCAAGTCCTGCATGCGGCCGATCTCCTCGGCCGTCGCCGGACGCTGGTCCGAGCCGACCACGAGCAACCGCAGCGTGCCCTGCGGAACGAGATAGGCCGCATTGGGCGTGATCCCGCGATCGAGCCGATCCAGGTACTCGCCGACGCTGCGCCAGGAGAAGTCGAGATCGCTGGGATTGCCGTTCCACCCGGCGATCTGGCGGCGCACCACCGCGAGGGTGGCGTCGTCGATCGGTGCGTAGGACAGGCCGTCCTGCCCGATGAGCTCGGTGGTGATGCCCTGGCTGATCTTCGGGAAGTGGCCGGGTTCGGTCAGCAGATGCAGATCCGAGTGGGCGTGCATGTCGATGAAACCGGGGCACAGCACCGCACCGGGTCCCGCATCGACGATGCGTTCAGCGCCGTCGATGCTGCCCGGCTCGGCGATCCGCGCGATGCGCCCCTGCTCGACCAGCACGTCGCCGCGGAAGCGCGGCCCACCGGTGCCATCGATGATGTCGATGTCGCGAAAGAGTAAGTCCGTCATGGTCATCGGCTCGTCAGAAGAACGTATGCAGGAGGTCGACGACCCGCGGCGACGACGCGTCGGCGTCATCGATCACCGGGATGAGCCGCCACTTGTCGAAGGCGGTACACGGGTGCGACAGGCCTAACCGCACCACCGAACCCACCGGCAGCTCGGTTCCGGCAGGCAGGCGCAGGAACGTGTGCTGATCGTTGAGCGCGGAAACCGTCGCCGCCGGGTCCATCGCCGAAGCTTGCTTGCCCACAACGCATTGCGGCACCGGAAGGCCCTCGTCATAAGGCAGGTCGCGCTTACCCGCATCCAGCAGCGCCAATTCCGGCTCCGGACGGGAGACGGTGCGCGCCCAGCCGTGCATGGCCGAACGCAGCGGCGTCGCACTGCGCGACGCGGCGAACGGCGAGATGCCCGAGTAGAAGCCGTCGTCGTGGATGATGTACGCCCCGGACCGCAGCACCACCGAGGTCGGAACACCCTGTGCGCCTTGCTCATCGGCGAGACCGGCCAGTCGTTCGACGACCAGGTCCTGGTAGGCGCTGCCGCCCGCGGTCACGATCGCGCCGTCCGGATACCGTCCGGCGGCCGCGAGTTCGCGATGCAGGCGGGCGAGTTCGTCGAGGTAATGCCGCACCGTGTCGGTGGCGTCGGCAGTGCGGTCGTGCGCGAGCGCGCCCTCGTAGCCGCCCACGCCGGCGAGCGTCAGCCGCTGCGCGCCGGTGACAGCTGCCGCGACGGCGTGCGCCTCTTCGATAGTGCGCGCACCGGTACGACCATGTGGCCCACCGAGTTCGACGAGCACCCGAACCTGCGCCGAGCCCGGCGCGGACCGCAGGTGCTCGTCCATCAGCTCGATCGTCTCGACGCTGTCCGCCCAGCAGACGAACTCGAAGCCCGGATTGTTCGCCAATTCCGCGGCCACCCAGTGCAATCCGACCGGATCGACGAGCGCATTGGCCAGCAGTATCCGGCCGACGCCGAAGGAACGCGCCACCTGCACCTGCCAGATGGTGGCCAGCGTGATGCCCCAGCAACCCGCGGCCAGCTGCTGTGCCCACAGCTGCGGTGACATGGTGGTCTTGCCGTGCGGCGCGAGTTGCACCCCTGCGGCACCGGCCCACTCGGCCATCACAGTGATGTTCGCCGCGACGGCGGACCGGTCGATGGTGAGCAGTGGCGTCTCGAACTGCTCGAGACTCGGTGCGGTGGCGAGGAATTCGCGCACGGTGCGCCCCCAGGCGGCGGGCGGCAGCCCTTTGTGCTCGGGACCGATCTTCCGGTCTCCGAGTCCTGCTACGACGTCTTCGTCGATCGCCACGGCATTCCTTCCCAGCGAATTCACCTCATTATGCATAGCGTATGGCTATTGCATATTTTGCAATGCTTGTTGCGCATCGTGTTTCGTGTGGTTATTCTGCACGGGATGGCCGGTGGCCGCAAGCACAGGAAGGAGATCGGTGTGACGTGGCCTACGTCGACCCGCTCACGGGCGGTAACCGTCGGCGAGGGACTCGCGGTGCTGGTGGCGCAGCCGGGACCGCTGGAGGAGTCGGAGATCTTCGAACGGACCGCGGGCGGCGCGGAGGCGAACGTGGCCACCGTGCTGCGCCAGCTCGGCGTCGACACCGCGTGGTTGTCCCGAGTGGGTGACGACGGGTTCGGCAGATATCTCGTCGCGCATCTGGCGGCACGCGGCGTCGACGTGTCGGCGGTCGTCACCGATCCGGGCAGGCCGACCGCGGTGTATGTCAAGGAGCGCGGCAGCGGCTCGGGTAAGGCCACCGATCTGGCCGACCGGGCCAGCCGCATGCTCTATTACCGGACCGGCTCGGCGGCCAGCGCGCTCTCGCCCGCCGATCTCGCGGCGACCGCGGCCGCCGAATTGCTCGCGCAATGCCGTCTGATCCACTTCACCGGGATCACCACCGCGCTCTCGGAGTCGGCGACCGGCCTCACCGAGGCGCTGCTCGCACTCCCCCGGGACGGCAGACTGGTGAGCTTCGACCTGAACTTCCGGCCCGCGCTGTGGGCCGGCCGCGGCGAACTGGCCGCCGAGGTGCTCGCGCGCCACGTCCGCGGCAGCGATGTGGTGTTCCTCGGCGCCGACGAGGCCGGTGCGGTGTTCGGCACCGACGACGCCGACGAGCTGCGCGCGCTGTTCCCGGAACCCGCGCAGCTGATCGTCAAGAACGACGCGCACACGGTCACCGGATTCGCCGGTACCGAGCGCGTCGAGGTACCCGCGCTCGGGCTGGAGATCACCGAACGGATCGGCGCGGGCGACGCGTTCGCCGGCGGCTATCTCGCCGCGCTGCTACACGGACGACCGCTCGTGCAGCGCCTCCGATTCGGGCACCTCTGTGCCGCAGCGGCATTGACCGAAACCGGCGACGGCGCCGTGCTGCCCGCACCGGCGATACTGGAGCGACTGGCCGCCGTGGACGAAATTGCTTGGGCCGAGCTGCATTACAACGACAGCGTCAATCAGAATGTGGCCTCATGAACGAGCGTCAGCGAGTGAATCAAGTACCCAGTGTGCCGTGGCGCACGACGGAGCCGAGCGCTAGCGAGGCGGAGTCGTGAGTCACCTTAGAGCTAGCGAGTCGCAGTCATGAGTCAGAGTTTGTCGCGTGCGTTGACCATTCTTGTTGCGCTCGGCGAGGATTCGCGATCGCTGGATCAGCTGGCGACCCAGCTCGGCGTGCACAAGTCGACGGTGCTGCGGTTGCTGCAGACGATGGAGGCGCAGCGCTTCGTCACCCACGACAGCCAGCACCGGTACGGACTCGGGTCGCGGCTGTTCGAACTGGCCAACCGCACCCTGGAGCAGCGCGACGTGCGCACCCTCGCGCGACCGCACCTGAGCGCGTTGAACGCCGACACCAAACAGACGATCCATCTGGCCACCTACGAGTCCGGCGATGTCATCTACATCGACAAG
Source organism: Nocardia sp. NPDC046473 (assembly GCF_040645995.1). NCBI lineage: Bacteria > Bacillati > Actinomycetota > Actinomycetes > Mycobacteriales > Nocardiaceae > Nocardia > Nocardia sp. NPDC046473. The sequence goes on along the minus strand of NZ_JBEYZJ010000013.1, from coordinate 249,666 downwards.
CTCGACGCCACCCAGAGCGTGCGGATGTACTCGCGGGTCGGCCGCCCGGCGCCGCTGCACTGCACCGCCGTCGGCAAGGTGCTGATCTCGGCGCTGCCCCGGTCGGAATGGCGGATCATCGCCGACAAGATCGACTTCCACCCGTTCACCGAACGGACCATCCGCACGCCCGAGCGCTACCTGATCGAGCTGGAAAAGGTTGCCGCCCTCGGTTATGCGGAAGACCACGAGGAACACGAGAGCTTCGTCAACTGCATCGGTGTCCCGGTGCGCAACGGCACCGGCGCGGTGGTCGCCGCGGTCTCCATGTCGGTGCCGGACATGCTCCTCGACCACGACCAGGTGCTGGCCGAACTGCCGCGCGTTCGCGCGGCGGCCGACGCCATCTCCGCCGAGCTCGGCTGGATCCCCGGCCGCGCAACCACATCCACGAAAGGCTGACCATGAGTGAGAAGATCGCCGTCCGCACCACCGACGCGCCCGCCCCCGCGCACACGTTCTCCCAGGGCGTGCGCAAGGGGCCGTTCGTGCAGGTCTCTGGACAGGGCCCGGTGGACCCGGTGACCAACGAGTACCTGTACCCGGGTGACGTTGCGGCACAGACCATCCGCACGCTGCAGAATGTGAAGGCGATCGTCGACGCGAGCGGGGCGACGTTCGACGATGTGGTGATGCTGCGCGTCTACCTGACCACCCGCGACGACTTCGGCGCGATGAACGAGGCCTACGGCGAGTTCGTCAACGCCAACACCACCGGTGACGTACTGCCCAGCCGCACCACCGTTTTCACGGGACTGCCGCGGGCGGAAATGCTCGTCGAGATCGACGCCGTCGCGATCGTCTCCGAGTAGAAAACGAACAGCGCCCCGTTCAGATTCAGCCTGCGCACAAATTCTCCAGCCGCGCACAAGATTGCCAGCAATTACTTGCGCGGCTGGAGAATAGATGCGCGGCGGGCGACAACCAACAAGCCGCCCCGGCCCACGGATGGGTCGGGGCGGCTGTTGCCGCGCCGCGTAGTCAGCCGCGACGCGGGGGCTGGGTTCGGCTGCGGTCCTTAGACCTTCGCAGCCAATTCACTATCGACCGCTGCTGCGACAGCATCGGCGTCGGTCTTGTCATCGCCGGACACGCCACCGCCGAGGACACCCGCGCCGGGGATCGCGTCCAGCAGCTGGCGCGTGTACGGGTCGGCAGGCGCGGTGAGGACGTCCTCGACCGGACCCTGTTCCACCACACGGCCATCCCGCATCACGACAACTTCGTGGGCCAGCGCGCGAACCACGGCCAAGTCGTGCGAGATGAACAGGTAGCTGACGCCGAGCCGCTCCTGCAGTGACGCGAGCAGCGTCAGGATCTGGTCCTGCACAAGCACATCCAGCGCCGACACCGCCTCGTCGCACACGACCAGCTGCGGCTCGATGGCCAGTGCCCTGGCGATCGCGACGCGCTGGCGCTGACCACCGGACAGCTCGTTCGGGTACCGGTGCGCCATCGCGGCGGGCAACGCCACCTGCTCCAGCAGTTCGGCAACCCGCTTGCGGCGAGCCTCGCGATCACCGATGCCGAAGGCGCGCAACGGTTCCGCGATCAGCCGCTCGACTGTCCACATCGGGTCCAGCGAGGCGTACGGGTCCTGGAACACCGGCTGCATCGACAGCCGCGCCGCACGCAGCGGCGCACCGCTGAGCCCGACCATGTCGACACCGTTCAGCTTGATGGTGCCGGAGGTGGCGGTGACCAGGCCGAGCACCATCCGCGCGGTGGTGGTCTTGCCCGAGCCGGACTCGCCGACGATCGCCGTGGTGCGGCCGCGCGCGATGGTGAACGACACGTCGTCGACCGCGCGCAGCACCCCACCGCGACCGCGGATCCGGTACTCCTTGCTGATGCCGGACACCTCGAGGATCGGCGAATCCTTGGCGGGCACCGCATTTGACGGCTCGTCGGCAGCGGGCTCGTCGGCGGACACCTTCGCGGTGTCGACCTTCGCCTCGGCCGCTGCGTCGTCGGCAGTCTTCGTGTCGGCGACCTCGCCGTGGGCGCCCTGCTCGGCAGCAGCGTCGCCGGCAACCTCCGCATCGGTCGACTTGTCGTCAGCGGCCTTCGCGTCAGCGGCCTTCTCCTCGGCGGCATCGTCAACAGCCGCCGCGTCGGTCGACTTGTCGGCGGCCTTCTCGGCAACGGCTTTCTCGTCGGCACTCTTGTCGCCAGCAGACTTCTCAGCAGCGGCCTCGCCGTCGGCTGCCTCGACCTCGGTCTCCGCGACTACCTTCTCGGTAACCACTTTGCCGTTGCCCTTGGCGGCCTTCTTGACGGCAACCTTGCTATCGACAGCCTTCTCGTCGATCGCCTTCTCGTCGGCAGCGTTGTCCTCGGCCGCTGTCTTGTCCTCGGCGGCCTTCTCGTCGGAACCCGTACCGCCAGTGGCTGTTTCGTCAGCAGCCGCACCCTCGGCAATGCCACCCGCAGCCTTCTCCTCGAGCACCTCGTCCACCACAACCGGATCAGCCCGCCGCGGCGCGATCAACGCAGGCGCGGCCGCAACCAACCGCCGCGTGTACTCCTCCTGCGGATCCGTCAGCACCTGCCGCGCGGGCCCCGACTCGACGATCCGCCCGTCCGACATCACCACCACCCGGTCCGCCCGCTCGGCCGCCAGCCCCAGGTCATGGGTAACCAGCAACAGCGCGGTGCCGAGCTCCTGCGTCAACTTCTCCAGATGATCCAGAATCTGCCGCTGCACCGTCACATCCAGCGCCGAGGTCGGCTCATCGGCGATCAGCAGATCCGGCCGGCAGGCCAGGCCGATCGCGATCAGCGCACGCTGGCGCATACCGCCGGAGAACTCGTGCGGGTACTGCCGCGCGCGCCGCGCGGGCTCGGGCAGACCCGCCTGCCCGAGCAGCTCGATCGCGCGTTCCTTCGCCTCGCTGCGCGTGCAGAGCTTGTGCGCCAGCAGGGTTTCCGACACCTGTCGACCCACCCGCGACACCGGGTTCAGGTTGGACATCGGGTCCTGCGGTACCAGCCCGATCTCTTTGCCGCGCAACGCGCGCAGCCGCTTCTCCTCGGCGTGCGTGATGTCCTCGCCACGCCACTTGATGGTGCCGCCGGTCACCCGGCCGGAGCCGGGCAGCAGGCCGATGATCGAGTGGGCCATGGTGGACTTGCCGGATCCGGAGGCGCCGACCACCGCGACCCGCTCCCCCGGCTGGACGACCAGGTCCACGCCGTGCACCGCGGTCACGTCACCGAAGGACACCCGCAGATCGCTGATCTCCAAGAGTGGTTCTGGCCCACCCGCCACCCGACCGCCGCCCCTCATGGAATCGCTAGGCGATACTGTGTTCATTCGGGCTCCTTCAGCGCCGTGTCTTCGGGTCGAGCGCGTCCCGCAGGGCGTCGCCGAAGAGGTTGAATCCCAAGCAGATGATCGCGAGCGCCACACCGGGGAAGATGCCCGGCCACGGCGTGCGGGTCAGGTACTGCTGTGCGTCGGACAGCATGATGCCGAGGCTCGGCGCGGGCGGCTTGATGCCGAGCCCGAGGAACGACAGGATCGCCTCGCCGAGCACCGCGGTCGGCATGATCACCGTGGCCTGCACGATGATCGGCGCCAGCGAGTTGGGCAGGATGTGCTCGCCGAGGATCTTCCAGGACGGCACGTCCATCGTGTTCGCGGCGAGCACGAAGTCGGTTTCCTTGAGCCGCAACGTTTCCGCGCGCACCACCCGCATCATGATCGGCACCTGGGCGATGCCGAGCGCGATCGCGGCGTCGGCGAGCCCGCCGCCGTTGATCGCGGTCAGCCCGACCGCGAGGATGATGAACGGGAAGGCGAGCAGCACGTCGGACAGCCGGGACAGGATCATGTCCAGCGTCCGCCAGTACCCGGCGAGCAGGCCGAGCGGTACGCCGATCAGCACCGCGCACAGCACCGACAGCACGCCGACCTCGAGCGAGGCACGCGTGCCGTACAACACGCGGGACAGAATGTCGCGGCCCAGATCGTCGGTGCCCAACAGGAATCCGACGGTGCCTGGCTGCTGGAACGGGGTCGGGAAGTGCACCTCGCTCGGCGAATACGGGGCGAGCAGCGGCGCGAACACGCCGACGAAGATCACGATCAGCAGCAGTACGCCGCCGACCACGCCGAGCGGGTTGCGCAACAGCTGACGCAGCACCCGACCACGCACCGCCGCCAGCGGCGGCGTTTCCAGCGGCTTGTTCTCGACGCCGGGGGAGTTTTCGACGACCGGAGTATCGGTAATAGTCACTGCGCCCTCCCGGACACTCGCACGCGGGGGTCGATCACCGTGTACAGCACATCGACCAGCAGGTTGATCACGATGTAGGCCGCGGCGATCACCAGGATGACCGCCTGGATCACCGGGTAGTCGCGGGTGAACACCGAGTCGAGAGTCAGCTTGCCCATGCCGGGCAGGCTGAAGATGCGCTCGGTGACCACCGCGCCCGCGATGAGCCCGCCGAGCTGCAGGCCGACGATCGTGGTGACCACGATCAGGCTGTTGCGCAGGCCGAACCGGAAGATCACCGCGCCGCGGCCGAGGCCCTTGGCCCGGGCCGTGCGAACGAAGTCGGCGGTCAGCGTCTCCACCATCGACGACCTGGTCTGGCGCTGCACCACCGCGGCGTGCGCGAGGCCGAGGATGATCGCCGGCAGCGTAAGGAAGTAGAGGCCGCGCAGCGGATGCTCGAACGGCGAGACGTAACCGGAGGCGGGGAACCAGTTCAGGTGCACCGAGAGATACAGCACCGAGAGGATGCCGACCCAGAAGGTGGGCACCGACAGCGCGGCCAGCGAGAACCCGTTGGCCACCCACTCGGGCCAGCGGCCGCGGTACACGGCCGCGATCACGCCGCCGATCACCCCGGCCAGCACCGCGATGATCATCGCGTACACCGCGAGCTGCACGGTCACCGGCAGCGTGGTGCCGATCATGTCGATCACCGGCGTGCCCGTACGGATCGACCGGCCGAAATCACCGGTCAGCGCGTGCCAGACGAATTCGAAGTACTGCACCGGCAGCGACCGGTCCAGCCCGAGTTCGGCGCGCACCGCGGCGATGGCCGCCGGGTCGGCCTGCTCGCCCGCCATCACCGTGGCGGGGTCACCGGGCAGCGCGCGCACCCCGATGAAGATCACGATCGACGCGAGCACCAACGTGACAGCGGACTGCCACAGACGGTGAAACACATACTGCAACATGGATTTTCAGCCCTTCCGATCCGCGACGAACGCGGCCTTGCCGAGCCGGACAGTGCCGTCGGCGTACACCTCGATGCCCGTCACCCATGTCGAGTGCACGGTCAAGTTACGCAGCCGGTAGGTGTAGACATACGGGTTCTCCCGTGCGATATACCGCACCGCCTGCTCATAAAGCGCGCCGCGTTGCGCGGCGCTCGTACTGTGTGCGGCCCAGCCGAGGATGTCGTCCAGGGCGGGCGAGTTGTATCCGCTGTAGTTACCGTTCGAGCCGGTGGTCAGGAACCGGGCGATGTTGCCGTCCGGGTCGATGCGGCCGGACCAGCCGAGCAGCAGGGCCTCGTAGGTGCCCTTCTTCTGCGCGTCCAGCATGGCCGAGTATTCGGCGGGCACGATCCGCAGATCGAAGCCACCCTCCGCCACGCTGTCCCGCAGCGCCTGGGCGTACTGGAGCTGATCCGGCACGTTCATCACCTGCATGGTGACCGGGTACGGGAGCTGGACACCCGCCTCCTCGAGCAGCTCCCTGGATCGCTTCGGATCGAAGAGCGGGCATACGGTGCTGGCCCGTGTCGCATAAGACGTGCGTGGCGCGATCGGCGTGCAGGCCGTGTCGTACCAGTTGTTGAACACCTTCTTGACCAGCGATTCCCGATCGGTGCTCAGCGAGAACGCCAGCCTGACCCGCGCGTCTTTCGCGATGGCGGTGTTGATCGGCTTGACCGGTTTGCCCGCGCCGTCGACATTGCCGACATTGAGATACAGACCCTGGAAGCCGAACGACCCCGACTGCAGCACCCGCAGCTGCGGAATCTTGGTCATCGCGTCCACGTCCTGCGGGGAGATGGTGTCGGCGACCTGGATGTCACCGGAGCGCAGATTCGACGCGCGCAACTTGGGATCGGCCATGATCCGGTAGGTGATCGAATCGAAGTGCACGTTCTTCGCGTCGTAGTACAACGGGTCGCGGACGACCGCGATCGACGTGGTCGGCACCCGCTTGACGAACTTGAACGGCCCGACGCACACCGGGTGATCGCCGAAGTTCTTGTCCGACTCCTTGAGCGCCGTCGGGGACATGATCATCCCGGCGCGGTCCGCGAGCGCGGCGGTGAGCGGGGCGAACGGCTCCTTGTACTTGATCACCACGTGGGTGGAGTCGGCGGCCTCGATCTCGTCGATCGGGCCCATCTCGCCGGTGCGCTGGGAGCCTTCCATCTTCCAGTGCCGCTGCAAGCTGGTCTCGACCGCGTCGGCGTTGAACTGAGTGCCGTCGGCGAACTGGATCCCGCTGCGCACCGGAATGGTGACAGTGAGCCCGTCCGCCGAGATATCCGGGAGCGCGGTGGCCAACTGGGGCACCAGGTTTCCGGACGCGTCGTTGTCGTAGAGCTTCTCGCAGATCGTGCTCATCACGTAGCGCATATAGAGCGAGCTGGAGGTGGTCGGATCGAGCTTGTCCGGGTCGTTCGACAGGCCCATCACCAGATCACCGCCCTCACGCACCGGCTGCGTGCCTACGGGTGTGCCGTAATCATCGACGTGCGTTGCGGTCTCGGTGGCGTGTTGCGTCGGTGCGCAGGCAGCGAGGACGGCGGCGACGACACCGAGGACCGCCATCCGAGTGGAGCGAACGAGCATGGGCTACAACATACTTCAACACGCTGCATTTTTCGCCACCACCGTTTCTTTTTGTACATTGTTCTCTTAACCGCCACTGAACGAAATGAAGGCGGACGGAAATCGATACGGAAAATAGCGGTCCGGCGACTCCGGACCGCTATTCCCGTTCGGTGTTCAGCTATTGCGCTGCGACGCGCCTTTTCAGCTCTTCGAGTCCGTGAACGCGGCCTTACCGAGGCGGATGACACCGTCGGCGTAGGCCTCGATGCCGGTCACCTTCTTGGTGTGCACGGTGAGCACCCGGATTCGGTAGGTGTAGACGTAGGGATTGTCCGCCTGGATCAACGCCGTTGTCTTGCCGTACAGCTCGGCCCGCTCTTTCGGGTCGGTGGCGCGGGCGGCCTTTCCGAACAGGTCGTCCAGCGCGGGGTTGCTGTATCCGGCGTAATTACCGGCCGAGCCGGTGGTGAGGAACTTCGCGATATTCGCGTCCGGGTCGAGCCGGCCCGACCAGCCGAGGTAGAGCGCCTCATAGGTGCCGCGCTTCTGCACGTCCAACAGGGTCGCGTACTCGGTGGGCACGATTTTCAGGTCGAATCCGCCCGCCGCGAGGCTGGCCTGCCAGGCCTGTGCGTACCGGAGCTGGTCCGGGGAATTCGTCACCTGCATTGTCACCTGGTACGGCAGCTTCACCCCGGCCTCGGTGAGCAATTGCTTCGACCGCTCCGGGTCGTAAGCGGGACAGGCGATTCCGGCGTCCGTCGCGAACGTGCTCTTGGGCACGATGCCCGAGCAGGCCGTCTCGAACCAGTTGTTGAAGACCGTGTCGACCAGCGTCTTCCGGTCGGTGGCCAGCGAGAACGCCAGCCGGACCCGCGGATCCTTCGCGATCGGGGTGTCGATCTGCTTGGTCGGCTTGCCGACGCCGTCGACGTTGCCGATATTGAGGTACGCGCCGTAGAAGCCGAGCGAGCCGGATTGCAGCACCCGCAGGTCGGGATCCTTGGCCAACGCGTCCACGTCCTGCGGCGAGATGGTGTCGGCGACCTGAATGTCACCCGAGCGCAGATTCGCCGCGCGGATGTTGGCGTCGGTGATGATCCGGTAGGTCACCTTGTTGAGGTGCACATTCTTCGCGTCGTAGTACAGCGGGTCGCGGGCCACCTCGATCGAGGTCTGCGGCACCCGCTTGACGAATTTGAACGGCCCGACGCACACCGGGTGATCGGAGAAGTTCTTACCCTCGTCCTTCGCGAGTTCGACCGGGGACATGATCATTCCGGCCCGGTCGGCGAGCGCGGCGGTGATCGGTGCGAACGGCTTTTTGTAGCGAATCACAACGTGCGTCGGATCGGCCGTCTCGATGGCCGCGATCTGACCCATTTCGCTGGTCCGCTGCGAGCCCTTCATGCTGAAGTGCCGCTGCAGGCTGGTCTGCACCGCGGCCGCGTCGAACGGGGCGCCGTCGGCGAACTTGATGCCTTCGCGGACCGGAATGGTGACGGTGAGCCCGTCCTCGGAGACGGTGGGCAACGCGGTTGCCAACTGCGGCACCAGGTTTCCGGACGAGTCGTTGTCGTAGAGCTTCTCGCAGATCGAGTTCATGACGAACCGCGTGTACAGCGAGCTGGAAGTGGTCGGGTCGAGCTTGTCGGGTTCGGAGGAAAGGCCCATCACCAGGTCGCCGCCCTCACGTACCGGCTGCGATCCCACGGGTGTGCCGTAATCATCTGTGTGCGTTGCCGTTCCAGCGGGGTGCTGTACGGGTGCGCAGGAGGCGATGGCGACGGCGGTCACGCCGAGCACCAGCATCCGTGTGAAGCGAGCGAGCATGCGCTACAAGATACTTCAACGTTTCGCACTTTTCTCGCCGGGTATTCCTTTTCGTAGATTGTTCTTGTTTACGTCATCGGATGAATCGGTGCGAACTCACAAATGACACGACAAATAGCGGTCCGGCGTATCCGGACCGCTATTTGTCGTTCAAATATTCAGTTATCGTCCCGCGGCGTAGCCCTGCATGCCACGGGGATTGGCTCCAGCTGAAAGTACACCGTTCTCCCGGTCGCGAGCTACCGCGCACAACCGGCCTTCCGACCACGGCGGGCCCACCGTCACGCGATGTCCGCGTCGTTCCAGGTCGGAGATCACCTCGGTGCCGATCCGCGACTCGACGATCACCGCACCCGGGCTCATCGCCCGCGGATAGAACGAGCCGGGGAAACTTTCCTGATGCCAGTTCGGTGCATCGATGGCGCCCTGCAGATCGAGGCCGCCGCGCACTTTCTCGCGCATCGCCACGGCGAGGAAGAAATGCAGGCTCCATTGATCCTGTTGATCGCCACCCGGCGTGCCGAAGGCCATGACCGCCTCGCCGTCGCGTAGCGCCAGCGACGGGCTGAGCGTGGTGCGCGGGCGGCGGCCCGGCGCGAGCGAATTGGGCAGGCCCGGTTCCAGCCACGCCATCTGTAGTCGGGTGCCGAGCGGGAAGCCGAGCTCGGGCACCACCGGATTGGACTGCAGCCAGCCGCCACTGGGCGTCGCCGCGATCATATTGCCCCAGCGGTCCACGATATCGAGCTGACAGGTGTCGCCCCGGGTGGCGCCGGAGGTGGCCACCGTCGGCTCGCCCGCACCCAGCGGAACGTCCACGGCGTCAACGGAATTGGTCTGCACGTAGCCGCTGAGCCGGGGGCGCTGGCCGTCCGGGCTGCCCGGGCGCAGGTCGAAGGAGGCCTGCGGGCCGATCAGCGCGCTGCGCTGCGCGTTGTACCAAGGAGAAAGCAGCGTCGCGAGCGAGACCTGGGTGCTGTCGCCGTACCAGGCCTCGCGGTCGGCCATCGCGAGCTTCGAGCCCTCGATCAGCGTGTGGTAATACTCCGGCGTGCCGTACTCCAGCCGTTCCGGCAGCAGTGCGAGCTGTTGCAGCATGACCGGGCCCTGGCTCCACAGGCCGGGCTTCGCGACGGTCCAGCCGTTCCAGGTGTAGGTGACCGGGTTCTCGTACGACGCACTGAAATTCGCGAGGTCGTCGCCGGTCAGCGTGCCGACGTGCCGCTCGCCGGAGGTGTCCATGGTCGGCCGCGCGGACGCGGCGACCAGCGCCTCGGCGATGAAGCCCTCGCGCCAGATGCGGCGGGCGGCCTCGATCTGGGCATCTCGATCCGAGCTGGCGGCCTCGGCCTCGGCGATCAGCCGTCGCCAAGTCGCGGCCAGCACCGGGTTCCGCAGCAACGCGCCCGCGGCGGGGGCCTTGCCGTCACGCAGGTAGAGCTCCGCGGAGGTGGTCCACTCGTTCTCGAACAGCTCGGCCACCGTCTCGACGGTCTCGCCGACCCGCTCGACCGCGGGATGGCCGCGCTCGGCATTGCCGATCGCGTACGACAGCACCTCGGCGAGGCGCTTGGTGCCGTGATCGCGCAGCAGCACCATCCACGCATCGAACGCGCCGGGAACGGCTGCGGCCAGCGGGCCGGTGCCGGGCACCAGGTCCAGGCCGAGCGCGTTGTAGCGCGCGATGGTGGCCCCGGCCGGCGCCGGACCCTGGCCGCACAACACACGGGGGGGCAGCCCCGCGGGCGCCAGGATGATCGGCACTTCGCCGGCCGGGCCGTTCAAATGTGGCTCGACCACGTGCAACACGAACCCCGCGGCGACCGCCGCGTCGAACGCGTTACCGTCGTCCTCGAGCACCGCCATCGCGGCGGCCGAGGCGAGCCAGTGGGTTGACGACACCATCCCGAAGGTGCCCTGCAAGGTGGGACGCGTGGTGAACACCTGCCGAGTATCTCCCGCTAACGGTACGTACGTCCAAGACATCTATGGCACCAAACCGATAGCCTATGGTTATGGAACGCAGGCAGCTCGAGTACTTCGTCGCGATCGTCGAGCACGGCGGGTTCACCCACGCTGCGCGGGCGTTACGGGTAGCCCAGCCGTCGCTGTCGCGGGCGATCGGCAAGCTGGAACGGGAGTTGGGGGTCGCGCTGTTCCACCGGGTCGGCCGCAACGCCGTGCTGAGCAATGCCGGGGAATTCATGGCCGATCGGGCGCGGCAGGTGCTGCGTGATCTGGATGCGCTGCGGGCCGCCGCGCAGGCGGTCGGCGAGGGCGTGGTCGGGCGGGTGGATGTGGCCGCCACCTCGTCCTCGACGCTGGAACCGGTGATCAGCACCATCGCCGAACTGCGCGAGCATCACCCCGGTCTGACAGTGGGCACGTGGTCGGCACTGTCGGCGGCGGAGGTGGTCGCCATGGTGTTGCGTGGACGCTGCGAGGCGGGGGTCTGCGGTAGCGCGGAGCGACCCGCGGGCCGCGGTTTGGTGGCGCATCACCTGCGTGACGAACAGTTCCTGCTCGTCACGCCGCCCGGCACGAAGATCGGCACCGATGGCACAGTTACGCCAGAAGACTTGCGCGGCATGAGCTTTGTCATCACCCAGCCCGCCACCGCCGTCCGGGCCCGGTTCGACCGGCTCGCCGCCACCGTCGGCGATCTGCACATCGCCGCCGAGGTCGGCGACCGCAGTGTGGTGCTGCCGATGGTGTTGCGCGGCATCGGTTCCGGGCTGATGCCCGACGGCTGGCACGACCTGGCCGTGCGCGCGGGAGCCGAGGTCTACCGATTCGATCCACCGGAGCAGCTCCCCCAGTGGCTGGTGCACCGCGGCGGCCCACTGACCGCCGCCGCGCAAGCCTTCGTCGACACCACGTTGTCCCAGGCCGCCCGCTCGGTCGCCTAAGCCGCACCACTTCTGACAAACGCACGCGTGTCAACGCGGCGAGTCCGCGTCCGGAAAAAGGGCCTACGACCAGTGCCACGTCTGGCTACATCGGATACGAACCCCGACCGAAGGCGCCCTCCAGCCGCCCTGAGGCACCGAAGGCCGCCGCCGGTCAGTCGCCCGTCAGCGTCTACCTCGACCGAGGGCGCCCTTGGGTTGGCTGGACGTGCTGAAGGGCGCCTTCGGTCGATGGCGGGGCGACCGTGCGGGACGTGCGGCTAGCCGGAGTTGCGTAGTGCGGTGGCGAGGCCGTTCATGGTCAGCAGGATGCCTCGTTTGACCAACTCCGAGTCGTCGCCGGCGCGGAGTCTGCGCAGTAGCTCTACCTGCATTTGGTTCAGCGGTTCCAGGTAGGGGAAGCGGTTGTGGATCGACTCGGCCAGGGATGGGTTGTCGGCGAGCAGGTGGTCGTTGCCGGTGATCGCGGCGTGCATCCGGATGGTCCTGGCGTGCTCGTCGCGGATCATGCCGAAGATCTGCTCGCGCAACGCCGCATCCTCGACCAGCTCGGCGTAGCGGGCGGCGATGTCGAGGTCGCTCTTGGCCATCACCTGCGCCAGGTTCGACAGCACGGTGCGCAGGAACGGCCAGCGGCGGTACAGGTCGGTCAGGGTCGCCAGCCGTTCGGGATCGCCGCCGATCCACTCCTCCAGCGCGGTGCCGGTGCCGTACCAGCCGGGCAGCATCACCCTGGCCTGGCTCCAGGACATCACCCACGGGATGGCGCGCAGGTCCGACACCGAGTTGGTCGGTTTGCGGGAGGCGGGCCTGCTGCCGATGTTCAGGTCGCCGACCTCGGCCACCGGGGTGGACTGGCGGAAATACTCGACGAATCCCGGTGTTTCGTGCACCAGCCGGGCATAGGCCGCGCGGGCCCGGTCGGCCAGTTCGTCCATCAGCTCGTAGGACGGCTCGGCGTCCGCGCCGAGTCCCTCCACGTCGAGCAGCGTGGATTCCAGTGTGCCCGCGATGAGCGACTCCAGATTGCGGTGCGCCGCACCGGGTTCCGCGTACTTGGCGGCGATCACCTCGCCCTGCTCGGTCAACCGCAGCGAACCGCGCACCGCACCGGCCGGCTGGGCGAGGATGGCGTCGTAGCTGCGGCCGCCGCCGCGACCGACGGTGCCACCGCGACCGTGGAAGAGCCGCAATCGAATACCGGACTTACGCGCGACCTCGACGAGATCGAGTTCGGCCCGGTAGAGCGCCCAGTTCGCGGCCAGGTAGCCGCCGTCCTTGTTGGAATCGGAGTACCCGAGCATCACTTCCTGCCGCATCCCGCGCGCCGCGACCAGGTCTCGGTACACCGGAACGTCCAGTGCGGCAGCCAGTGTCGCCGCGCCAGCGCCGAGGTCCTCGATCGTCTCGAACAGCGGAACGATGCCCACCGAGCAGTGCGGCGGCCCGTCCGGCTCGCCGGGATCGAGCAGGCCGCCCTCCTTGAGCAGCAACGCGGCCTCCAGCATGTCGCTGACCGAGGTGCACATGCTGATGATGTAGTTGGGTACCGCCTCGGTGCCGAAGGTGTCCACCACATCCCGTGCGGCACAGACGATGTCGACCTCTTTGCGGGCCAGCTCGCTCAGCCTGGCGTGCGGGCCGAGCAGCGGGCGGCGGGTGCGCAGTTCCTCGGCGAGCAGTTCGACGCGCTGTTGCTCGGGCAGGCTCGCGTAGTCGTGATGCACACCGGCCCAGGCCAGTAACTCGGCGACGACCTGTTCGTGCACCTCCGAGTTCTGTCGCATGTCCAGGCCCTGCAGGTGGAAGCCGAAGGTCTCGATCGCGTGGCGCAGGGCGGCGAGGCGGTCGTCGGCGAGCAGACCGTCGCCGCTGGCACGGAGCGAGGTGTCGACGGCGTCGAGATCGTCGAGCACCGCCTGCGGGGTCGGGTACGGCTCGGCGTCGACATCCAAACCGTTCGGCGGCACCGCACCGAGCGCACGCTGGGCGGTCGCGGTCAGTCGACCCCGAATGCGGTGCAGCGCACGGCGATACGGCTCGTCGGCGTGACTGGCCGGATCGGGATATCCGGCCGCGGCGAGGGCGGCCACCGCGGGCGTCACCGGAACCAGGCGCGCCGACAGGGCGAGGGCCTTCTCCAGTTCCACCAGCTCGCGCAGATACCGCGAGAAGGCTACCGTGGCCGCCTGATGTCCGGCCTGCCGCACGACATCCGCTGTCACGTACGGGTTTCCGTCGCGGTCGCCACCGATCCACGAGCCGGGCCGCAGGATCGGCCGCGGCAGCAGTTCAGCGCCTGGCCAGCGCGAGCGCAGCGCCGCACGCACCTCGGCGTTGATCGCGGGGATCAGGTCGAACAGGGTGATGTCGTAGTAGCGCAGGCCCACCGAGATCTCGTCCTGGATCCGCAAGCGCTGCAACCGGATCAGCGCGGTGCGCCACAGGCTCAGCACCTGGTGACGGATCTGCTGCTCGAATTCGGTGCGCTCACGCTCGGTTTCGGTGTAGCGCTGACGCAGCCGCATCAGTTCGGTGATGCGGGTCTGACTGTCGAAGACGGTGCGACGGCGGGTCTCGGTGGGGTGCGCCGTGATCACCGGCGAAACGAGCGCGTCGGCGAGCAGGTCCGCGACCTCGGCACCGTCCAACGCCGCCGCGTCGAGCTTGCGATAGGTGGCGGCCAGCGACGAATCCTGCGGCGGCTCACCGGCCGCCTCGTGCGCCTTACGGCGACGATCGCGCTGAATGTCCTCGGCCAGATTGGCCAGCAGCACGAAATAGCTGAACGCGCGGATCAGCGGCAGCGCCACCCCGATCTCGACCCCGTCCAGCATCTCGGCGACCGCGCTGCGGTCCACCTCCGCCCGCCGCACCCGGAAGGCCTCGATACGCACCCGCTCGATGAGGTCGAACACCTCCGGACCCTCGTGGTCCCGAATGGTGTCGCCGAGTACACCACCGAGGAATCGGATGTCGTCGCGTAGCGGCCGAATGGCGTCCTGTTGCGTCTCGCTCGTCGATTCACCCATGATCAAACAGTATTGCCGTCCGGCGCGCGTTGGTATGCGACGCCGCCCACACCGTGTCGCCGCCGAGCGCCGGAAAGCCGTCCGGCCTGCGCTGTCACCCCCGGGAGACCCGGGGGATCAACGAGTTTCGCTGGACTCAGCCGAGCACCTCGGAGAACCGGAGGTGGTTGCCCCACGGGTCGCGGAAGCCGCAGTCGCGCACGCCGTACGGCTGCGAGATCGGTTCCTGGGTGACCTCGACGCCCGCATCGCGCAGACGAGCGAAGGTGTCGTCGGCCGACTCGGTGGTGAAGATCAGCGTGCCTGCCGCGCCGTTCTGCAGCCGCGCCTGAGCTGCCTTGCGCGCCTCGTCGGACGGGTTCATCTCGGGCACCTCGAGGATGAATTCGATGCCGGGCTGACCGGACGGTCCGACAGTCAGCCAGCGGCCGCCGGGGAACGGCATGTCCTGGCGGACCTCGAGCCCGAGCACGTCACGGTAGAACTCCAGCGCCTGCTCCTGGTCGCCGACCAGCATGGCGACGTGGCTGAGAGCGAGATCTTTGCCGTTGCTCATTGTTTGTTCTCCTTCGGTAAAGCGGGACACCAGTACTGACGGCACAGCAGAGCCGAACTAATCGGCACGCGCATCATCGCTCAGAAGTAACGCCGCCGCGGCTACAACTCGCGGATCACCCGCGCCGGGTTACCGGCTGCGAAAACCCGTGGCGGCAGGTCTCGGGTGACCACGCTGCCCGCGCCGACCACCGTGTCGTCCCCGACGGTGACCCCGGGGCACACGATGACGCCGCCACCGAACCAGACGTTGTCGCCGATCCGGATGGGAGCGGCGGTCTCCCACCGCTGCCTGCGCAGTTCGTGGTCCGCCATCGGGTGCAGCGCCGTCAGCAGCTGGCAGCGCGGCCCGATGGACACGTCGTTGCCGATGGTGATCGGCGCGCAGTCGAGCAGGATCGCGTCATAGTTCAGGAAACTGTTCGTGCCGATCTCGATGAGATAGCCGTAGTCGCACTGGAATCGCGGCATGATCCACGACCCCTCTCCCAACTGCCCGAGCAGCTCACGCAACACCGCGTCCCGCTGCTCGGTCTCCTCCGGCCCACACCGGTTGAACTGATCGCAGAGGTGCTGCGCCCGCCGCCGCTCCCCCACCAACTCCACATCGTTGTCCCGATACAACTCCCCACGGAGCATCCGCTCCTTCATCTCACCCACCCGCGCCACCCTAGCCTGCCGCCGTGCACCAAAATCCTGCCTGAGAACGGCGTGCTGGTCGTAGCATCGGGCGGGGATACGCCGGAACGCGGGTGGAGGGGTGTTGATGCAGACGGACGAGCGGATGCGTGAGGTCGTCATCGAGGGTGCGCGGCTGCGCTATCTCGAAGTGGGCGAAGGGGATCCGCTGGTGCTGTTGCACGGGTACCCGCAGAACCATCACTGTTGGCGACATCAGATCACCGCGTTGGCGACCGAGCGGCGAGTGATCGCGCCGGACCTGCTCGGCTGGGGTGCCTCCGACCGGAATCCCGCGTTGCGCTGCGACTACGACAGCGAGGTCGCCCGGATCGAGATGATGTTCGACGAGATAGGGCTCGGGCAGGTCGATCTGGCCGCGCACGACTACGGCGGATTCCTCGGCCTCGGGTTTCTGCTACGGCATCCGGAGCGGGTTCGCCGGTTCGCGATTATGAATTCCCGTGCACACCAAACATTTTCGGCGACGTACTACCGCCACTTCGCAAGGCTCGGCATAGCCGGACGACGACGAGTATTGCGGGAGTTGCTGATTCGCCTGCCACTCGGCGATTTACATCGAAAGTCGCTGGCCCGCTACGCCCGCAAGGGCTGCTTCGACGACGCCCTGCTCGATGAGTACGTCGGCTGGTTGGATACCCGCGCCGGTAGACGCTGGTTCGCCCATTTCTGCGCCGACTATCGCGTCGAGATCCGGCCGGAGTTGGCGGCGGGCCTGCCCACGATCACCGCGCCCACCGCCGTGATCTGGGGCGACCAGGATCGGCCGTGCCCGTACTCCATTGCCGAGGATCTCGCCGCGCGTATTCCGCACGCGACGCTGACCCGGATAGCGGGCGCCGACCACTACGTGATGGAGGAGCGACCCGACGTGGTCACGGCCGCTTTGACGGAATGGCTGCGGCCGTGACCCACGGGGGATCGTCAGGCGGGCAGACCCTGCACCGATAGTCGGTGGAACAGGACCTGCTCGAGCAAGGCGACGAGGACGTCCTTGACCGATTCACGGTTGCGCGCATCGCATTCCAGCACCGGAATCCAGTCGTCCAGTTCCAGCGCCTCGCGGACCTCGGCAAGGTCGAAATGCACGCCGTTGTCGAAGCGGTTGACCACCACCACGAATGGCGTCTGCTTCTCCTCGAAGTAGTCCAGCACCGGGTAGCAGTCGTCGACCCGGCTGGTGTCCACCATGATCACCGCGCCGAGCGCGCCGTCGACCAGGTCGTCCCACAGGAAGACGAACCGGTCCTGGCCCGGCGTGCCGAACAGGTACAGAATCAACGAGCGGTCCAACGTGATTCGGCCGAAGTCGAGCGCGACCGTGGTCTGCGTCTTGTCCGCGCGCCGGCCCGGATCGTCGATGCCGAGCGATACCTCGGTCATCGCCGCTTCGGTGACCAACGGCTCGATCTCGGAGATCGCGCCGATGAATGTTGTTTTGCCGACACCGAATCCACCGCTGATCACGATCTTCACCGACGACGGCATCGTCGGCGGTGGCGGACTGTTCACGTCAGAGTGCCCGTACAAGGTCCCTGATCCTCTCGATGGCAGCGGTAGACAGTTGATCGGCCTCGCGCACGGTCGCATACCCGCCGGCGACGAGGTCGCTCACGACGACCTTTGCGACACCGACCGGAACACGCAGCGCGGTACCGATTTCGGCGATGGAGTGGGGCTGCTGGCACAGCTGCACCACGGTGCGCTGTTCGAATTGCAGCGGTGCGGAGAGCGCCGAGGGCGGCGCCTGCACCAGGGTTTCGATGCGCAAACCGTCCATCAACGGCGTAGTGCGCCCCGCGGTGACGACAAAGGGACGCACAAACTGTTCATCACTGTCGACAAGTTCTTCGGCCGGCGGTTGTTGCTGGCCTGGGCGGTCCGGATCGAACCACCCGAACATCTGATTCATCGGGATCATCCGCGGGTCCGGCAGCCTCGGCCGGTCAGGATCTCTCATCTTCGCAACGTCTCTCGCAACTCGGATATCAACGCCGGGTCAAGGAGCGACCCGGCGCGTTCGGCCAGCACGGCCATTTCGTAGCCGACAAGGCCGACATCGCAATTGCCGTCGGCGATCACGCCGAGGCAGCTGCCGTCACCCATGGCCGAGACGAGCAAAAAACCACGCTTCATCTCGATCATGATCAGTTTGAGTCCGTCGAAGGAGTAACTGCGTGACGCACTCTTGGCGAGGCTGGCGAGCCCCGACACCATGGCCGAAAGCCGGTCCGCTGAGGTGCGGTCCAGGCCGTCCGACATCGCGATGAGCAGTCCGTCCGAGGAGACCGCGACGGTGTCGCGGACACCGTCGGTTTCCCGGACGAAGTTCGCGAGCATCCAGTTGAACGTGTGCGGGTCGGCGCTCGGCAAGTGAGTGGTCACCGGTTCTCCTCTGCGATGGTCTGAGCCTGATCGTCGGCGCGGGTGTCGTGGTCGCGGGCACCGACGTAGGGACGGGTGGTCGACGGCGGCGGCGGGGCGCCGCGGTCGTGTCCGGCCCGGAACGACGAAAGCATGCTACGGGTTTCCTCCGGCGACCGCTCCGGAATCGGCGCCCGATCCGGACGCTCCGACGTACCGTTGGTGTCCCGCCGCGGCTCGGTGCCCGGCGCGGTGCCCGCGGTGCGAGACTTCTTGTTGCGCTTGACAAGTCCGTTCCGCGTGGTGCGTGGTGCCGAGCCCGTGTTCGCCGATCCGTTTCCGCTGTACAGGCTTTCGGCAACACCGTAGTGACCGTCCGGCGCATCGGGCAGCCGCCAGGTTCCGGTATCGGTCAGGTTGCTCGGCTGCGCCGGCGGTGCCGGTGGCGGCGTGGAAACCGATGGCGGGGAAACGAACTGGGAGTACGCGGAGGGCGCGGGAGCGTTCGGCGCGGCATGCTGTGGACCGTTGTACTGGTCGTTGCGCGGCACCGCCCGCTGCGCCGCGGTCCACGGCCCCTCGGCCCTGCGGTCCGCATCGTTCTGCTCGTTCGACGAGATCGCCGGCGCCGCATGGGCGGGACCGCGCGGGCTCGGCGGGATCGGCTCCGGCGCGCTGTTGCCGCGGATCACGGCCGGAGAAGTCATGGCGCCGTTCGTATTCGGCCCCGACTCCAGTTCAGGCACGCCGTTCGATTCCGAATCGGCGCCCCAGGACCGCTCCAACCCGGTGCCGGAGATCTTGGCCTGCACCGCGGCGGGCCGTCGATCCCCTTCCTGCACAAGGATTTCCAATGGCAGCGACATCCGCGCGACAATGCCGCTGACCGGCGAGACGTTGAGCTCGACGTCGATGCCGAGCCGCTCGGCCAGCCGACCGACCACGTAGTGGCCGAGGTAGCGGGTCGGCGCGACGATGAAGTCCTGCTCGCCGCGCAGCCTGGCGTTCGACTGGGCCAGCTGATCCATCGGCATGCCGACACCGTGGTCGACGACGGCGAGCAGATAGCCGTGCGGCACCCGGCGCCCGTAGATCTCGACCTCGAGATCCGGTGGGGAGAAGGCGAGTCCGTTCTCGATCAGCTCGGCGAGCATATGCGCGAGCTCACTGACCACCGCGCCGGTGATCATCACATCGTCCACCCGGCGCAGCACCACCCGGCGGTAGTCGTCGACCTCGGACAGACCCGCGCGGATCACGTCGCTCAGTGCGATCGGCTGGGCCCAGCGCCGCGGGCTCGCCTCACCGACGAGCACCAGCAGGCTCTCAGCGTTGCGGCGCATGCGGGTGGCCAGGTGGTCGAGCTCGAACAGGTTGGACAGACCCTTGGGATCGAGTTCCTCGCGTTCGAACTCGCTGATCAGGCCGAGCTGGCGGCGGACCAGGTTCTGGTTGCGCCTGGCCAGGTTGGCCATCGACTCCGTGGTGTTGCGGCGCACCAGCGCCTGCTGCGAGGCCAGCTCGAAGGCGGTGGTCTGCACGCGGTCCAGCG
This sequence comes from Nocardia sp. NPDC046473, assembly GCF_040645995.1. Taxonomy (NCBI): domain Bacteria; kingdom Bacillati; phylum Actinomycetota; class Actinomycetes; order Mycobacteriales; family Nocardiaceae; genus Nocardia; species Nocardia sp. NPDC046473. Next base: position 229,869 of record NZ_JBEYZJ010000013.1, on the reverse strand, counting down.
CGCCTGCCACGGCGGCGATTTCGGTACTCGCACCCGCGGGCGCCAGCACCGGCATCGGCGCCTCCGGTCGGCTGTCGTCCGCACGCGACCAGGCCTCGATGACCTGGGGCAGGCGGCGCGTCGCCACGTCGTCGGCCTCGCCGGCCAGCGCGGCCAGCGGGCGGACGATGGCGCGCACCGAGGTGATCACCAGCACGATCATCGCGGCGATGGCGATGGCCGAGGCGACGAGGAAGAAGATCAGCTTGGTCGCCGCGGCGGCGCGCAGGCTGTCCGCGCGGGCCTGCACGTCGTCGCCGACGGCCTGCTGCACAGTGCGCTGCTCATCGAGCACGCTGGACATCTGCGTCCACCAGGTCATCGGGTCGACCTCGCGGACCAGCGGCCCGTCGCTCGAGGCGATCGCGATGCTCTCGGATTGGTCTGCCTTGGTGGCGTTCTCGCTCAGCTGCGCCGCGTCCAGCTTGGCCTGCTGGCCCTTGGTCGCGTAGCGGGAGAACGCGGTGAAGCCCGCGAGCTTGGTGGAGCGGATCTCCATGAACTGCACGTACTCGCCACCGTTGAAGCGGCCCGCGGTGAAGACGCCGTTGAGGAAGCCTCGCTCCTTGTCGACCTCCTCCTTGGCCGCGCCGAGCGCGTAGAGGGCCTGCAGACCACGCTGGATCTGCGGGTCGCGCGCCTGGTCGAGGCCGAGCGCGAGACGGTTCAGCGCGGTGACGCCGTCGGTGTAGAACTGGAAGACGACCTGCCTGCTGACGCGGCGCGTGTCGATCTGGGTGCGGGTGTTGGACAGCAGATTCAGCTGGCCGAGCGCCGAACGCACCTGATCCGCACCGGGTGTATCCCCGGCCGCGGCGCTGGTGAGCGCGCCGAGCGCGCTGTCCACCTTGCCGCGCTGGTCGAGCAGCGGCTGCTGCAGGCGGTTGTCGCCGCCGAGCAGGCCGTTGCTCAGACCGAGCTCACGCTGGATCTGGTTGGTGAGGTCCTGCACGCTCAGCGCCAGCGAGACGGACTTCACCGTGTCGTTGGACTCGCGGAAGTCCGAGAGTTCGCGATAGACAGTGACTCCCAGCAGGGCGAGCACCAAAATCAGCGCGAGCGCGAGAATTCGGGTCAGCTGACCGCCGATGGTCCTCGGCCGGATGACGGCCGACATTCTGCCACTGGAGTTCCCGGAGGGAACCGCAATAGTGAGATCCGGTGTGTCCCCGGGCTTTGGTTGCCGTAGACGTGAACGCACCAACCTGCTACTCCTCCGAAAAGCTGGCCGTGACAGCTCCACGACGAGCGCACGGAAAGTCTCCGAGCAAAATCCCATATGCCCGGTCCGGCGTCAACTCGAGAACCCCAGATAGGGAACTTTGTTCATACTTTTCAACCCGCACTGCAACCCGTTGCTACCAACTGTCCAGATCTGGACAGAAAGGTGGTTCAAGGTTGTAGCAGAACTTAATACCTACCGAGGTCGGTGCGGCATCGCTGTCGATCAGTCGGCATCCGGGCGCCGGCCCGAAATGCCCTCGGATAGTAGCCGAGTCGTCGCCTTGCGCGCACCTCGAGCGACGACGGTCCGCTGCCGAACGCACTGATGGGCTGCCGAGGATCGGCAACCCATCAGCAAGCGAGGACGGAGGCTACTCGCCGCCGAGAATTGCGAGTACCTTCTCCGAGGTGTAGAACGGCTCCAGCCGCTCCCGAATCAACGTGGACAGCACACCGTTTCGCTTCGCACCCTCGATCACCGCCGGGCCGTAGCGCAGGATTTCGGTGGCAATGGCGTCGGCGGACAGGCCGAGCTCCGGCAACATGGCCGCCAGGGTGTAATCGCCATACTTCGTGAAGAACACCTCGACACATTCGTCGACGAGCAGCCCGAAGTATTCCTTCTCCCGGGTGGTGACCGCGATTTCGTAGCAGATCAACACCAGCTCGTTCAGGTCCTTCTGCGACAGATAATCGCGCAGGCCACTCACCGGCTCGTCGGCATGCAGATCCCAGAATTCCATCGCGGCGTCGTGCACCGGGGCATCGCGCAGCATTTCGCGGATCGCGTTGTTGGTGCGCTTGAGCGCGAAAACCGCACCCTTGCCTGCCATGTCGCCGATGAAGGTGCTCTCGGTCGCCTTCTTCGCGGTCTTGGCCGCGGACTGCCCCATCGAGATCAACGAGGAGACGCCGGGGATTTTGCCGGCGATCTGCTTGTTCGCCTCCATGAAGTCCGAGATCAACTTGTCCACGAACTTCGACGCGACGGTGGCCACCAGCGGGCTCTCGGTGAGCCGATCCAGGATGCGCTCCTGGGCCTGGTGCATGCCGAAGATCTTCTCCAGCAACGCCTCGACCGGTTCGCGGTCGACCACCTGACCGAGGGTGTAGTCGTTGTTGTTCGCGATGTGGTCGTAGATCGAATCGGCGAAAACCCCGACCATGTCGGCGATCACCGGGCTGCCGCCGATCAGATCGATGATGGTCGCGACGGTCTGCTTGGCCTGATCGATCTCGACGATGTCCTTGAAGATCAGGGTGTCCGCGACACCGAGCACCGACTCGACGTCGCGGGCGACAACTTCGGCGAAGCGATCGCCGGTGACCTCGGCGAGCACGAATTCCACCTGTGCATCGAGTAGCCGTTCAGCAATCTCGCGCGGCTCCGTCATGGTTGTTCCACCCATTCACAGTCGTAGTTCGGTGCGCAGGGTGCGCTTGCGAGCGCGGATGCGCGAGGCCGCCCGGCCAGGTTACGGGCCGTGTGTTTCGGTATCGTTGCCGCGCAACGACTTCCGAATCTGATCCAGGCGTTCACGCGCCGCCTGCTCGCGCGCGTCCCATTGCTCGTCCGCGCTGCGGCCCGCGGGAGTCTGCTGGTCGAGTTCGCTCATCCCCTGTGCGGAGCCGAAGCGCTGCTCGACCTTATCGCGAACTGACCCCCAAGTAGGGACACCGGAAGACGAATATCCACCTGTCTCAGTCGGTGCCGGCATACCGGTCGGAGGTACCGGTACCGCGGGTACCACAGAGGTGCTTCCTACCTGGCCGGATACGTCGTGCAGCGGCGGCGCGTCATGCACCGACGTCGGCATCGTGGTAGGAGTCACACCGCCGACGGTGGTCGCATCACCGCCGTCGAGCAGGCCGAGCAGTGCGGCGTGCACGACCTCGAAACCGGGACGTTCCGCGGTGGCGACCAGCAGCACGCCGACCAATTCACGGTCGGACAGCGCCGCCAAACGGGCCGCGATCTCGCTGTTTTCAGTCATATCACCAGGCTACGCAGGGCGATGACTCACGACCGGACGATGGCACCGGCCCAGTCACGCACCAGCTCGAACCAGGCCGAGCCGCCGACGATGATCAGATCGTTGTGGCCCGCGCCGGGAAAGACCTTCAGCCGTTTCGGTTCGCGGGCGGCGGCGTACAGGCGTTCGGCGTGCCGCAGCGGCAGGAGTTCGTCGTTGTCGCCATGCATGATCAGGACCGGGGCGCGCAGGGAGCGGATCCGCTTTTCGCTCGGGTACGCGTCAGGGACGAGCGGGCCCGGCAGGAAGGGATAGACGGATCTGGCGGCGTCGCGCAGGCCGGAGAAGGTGGACATCAGCATCAGTCCGGCGGGCGGATGCGCCAGGGCGAGTTCGACCATGACGCCGCCGCCGAGTGACTTACCCAGGTAGAGAACGTGATTCGGATCGACACCGGGTTGTTCGAGTAGCACCCGGCGAGCTGCCCGCGCGTCGAGATAGGTGCCGTGCTCGGTGGGACGTCCGGTGCTCTGCCCATATCCGCGATAGTCGAACGCGAGCACGTCGAACCCGGCCTCGACGAGCAGCGCGAACAGCGCGATCCGATCGCCGACATTGCCCGCGTTGCCGTGCGCGAACAGGATGTGCCCGATCGACTTCGGCGCGGGCAGCCACCAGCCGTGCAGCGTTTCCCCGTCGGCGGTGCTGATCGACAGGTCGGTGTAGGTCATCCCGAGGACGGCGGGTGTCTGCAGGAGCTGCCGATCCGGCAGATAGGTCAACGCGTTCAGTATCGGACTGGCCGGGTGTCGCATGCTGTCGTTCTTACTCCTCCCCCGGCCGTGCGGTCACTCGACCCGCATGAGTTTCACGCTCCGCTGCCGCTGTCGCCCGCGGATATGCACGACCGTCCTACTCGGCGACTCGCCGGGATCGGGCCGCTTCGCGCACCGCCGGAACGGGTATACAAGGCGGGGATTGTCAACCAACGAAAGGGAACATCTTTTATGCGGACAACGATTCTCGCGACTGTGACGCTCGTAGCGGCGCTCGCCGGCTTCACCGCCGCAGCTGTGCCCGCAAGTGCGGTTAGCGATACGGACACCTGCGCGTCCGTCAGCGCAACGGCCAACGAACTGACCGCCGGGATCAACGCGTCCAAGTCGAACGGCAGCGGGTCCGCGGCAGAGGTGAAGGCGGCGTTCGGCACCGCGGCCGCCAAGCTGGACACCGCCGCGGCCAACGCCGACGAGGGCGCGGTCAAGACCGCGATCGCGGGCGCCGTCCCGTTCATGAACAAGGCGGCCACCGCATCCGACGCCGACCTCGGCACCGTGCTGCAAGACCAAGAGCTGCAAAACGCCATGTCGGCCCTAGACCAGGCCTGCCGCACCAGCTAGCGAAATCCGCACCACCTCAGGCCCGGAGGGTCCGCCTTCCGGGCCTGATCGCGCCCGCCGAACAACAGCCGCGCACATTCCACACCCCCGCGCACGATCCATAACCCCGCGCACGATCCATAACCCCGCGCACGAAATCGCCCGCTGATTCACGCGCAACAAGCAAACTCGTGCGCCGCAGACCAACCAATGCGCAGCTGAGTGCGACAGCGTTCAACCGCGAGTCGGCCCTAGGCTGCGCACGTTCTGTCCCGCCGCGCACAGGTTGTGCAGCCGCGCAAGAAATCGCCCACTGATTCACGCGCGGCGGGCAAACCTGTGCGCCGCGCGCCAATCAGTGCGCGGCAGCGTTCAGCCAGAGGCAGTGCTGCGCTGCGCATGTGCTGTTCCGCCGCGAACGTGTTGTCCTGCCGCGCATGAAATCGCTGGATAGTTCGTGCGCGGCAGGGTGATTCGTGCGCGGCGGGCGGCTATCCGCGCAGGACTGCGCCGACGGCGTCGGCGGCGGCAGCTACCGCGGCGTCGCGGGCGGCGCTGGCCTCGTCCTCCGTCAGGGTGCGGTCGGTGGCGCGGAAGCGGAGGGCGTAGGTGAGGGACTTGCGGCCCTCGCCTGCTTGGGTGCCCTCGTAGACGTCGAACAGGGCGATGTCTTCGAGGAGGTCGCCGCCGCCGCTGCGCAGGGCCGATTCGACGGCGGCCGCCGAAGTCGCCTTCTCGACGCTCACCGAGACGTCCTGCAGCACCGCTGGGAACGGGGAAATCGTTGGGGCGGGGCGGGATTCGAGCAGCGGCAGGGCGTCGAGGTCTAGTTCGACGGCGCAGGTGCGCGGCGGCAGGCCGGAACGTTCCAGCACGGCCGGGTGCAGTTCGCCCGCGTAGCCGACGACATTGCCGTCCACGACCAGTTCGGCGCAGCGACCCGGGTGCCACGGCAGGTAGGCGGCGGGGCGGCGTTCGATGGTGACGCCCGCCGCATCCGCGACCGCATCGGCGATGGCGAAGGCGTCGGCGGCGTCGGCCTGGCGACCCTGGCCCCACGGCCCACGCGGGTCGCGGCGGCCGGTGAGGACGGCCGCGACGTGCACGGGCTGGGCGGGCAGCGAGTCGAGTAGCTCGGCGATCTGGTCGTCGGTGGGACGACGGTCGACCGGCAGCGCCTCGACCGGGTGCACGTTGTCGCCGGGCAGCACCACCTGGGCGATGCCGAAGATGGTGAGGTCGCGGACGCCGCGAGAGATGTTGCGGGTGGCCACTTCCAGCAGTCCGGGCAGCAGCGTGGTGGCCAGCTCGGCGCGCTCGACATCGAGCGGGTTCAGCACCCGGGTGCTCGCCCGGCGCGGGTCGTCGGCGGCCAGGCCCCAGGTGTCGAAGACACCGGCGGGCATGAACAACGGCGCGGGCACCTCGACCGCACCGGCGAAGGCCAGCGCCCGGCTGACCGCGCGGCGGCGGAGCTGAGTGGCGGTAAGACCACGCCCGGCGGGCGCGGTCGGCAGCACCGACGGGATCTGCTCGAGCCCCTCCAGCCGCAGCACCTCTTCGACCAGGTCGGCGGGCTGGGCCAGGTCGGGCCGCCAGCTCGGCGGCGTGACCTCCAGCTGACCGTGCCCGGTGGTCTCGTCGACGGCGACCTCGACGGTGCAGCCGATCTGGGCCAGCCGGCGCGCGGAGGTGCCGGTCGGGTAGACGACACCGGCGACGCGGTCGGCCCGGTCGATGTCCATCCGGATCGGCGGCGCGGGCGGCACCGGGACCCGAACGTCGGTGAGCGCGGATTCGACAGTGCCACCGGCGATTTCGGCGAGCAGGGTGGCGGCGCGGTCCAGCGCGACCACGTTGATCTCCGGATCGACCACCCGCTCGTACCGCTTGCCCGCCTCGGACACCAGCCGGTGCCTGCGCGAGGTGCGGTATACCAGCAGCGGGTTCCAGGTGGCGGCTTCCAGCACGATGTCGGTCGTTTCGGCGCCGACCTCGGTGGTCGCGCCGCCCATCACACCGGCCAGCGAGATGACGCCGGAATCATCGGCGATCACCACGTCTTCGGCGTCGAGGGTGCGCTCGACCTCGTCGAGGGTGCGCAGCGTCTCGCCCTTGTTGGCGGTGCGGACGACCAGGCCGCCGTTCACCTTGGCCGCGTCGAAGGCGTGCAGCGGCTGGCCGAGTTCGAGCATGACGTAGTTGGTGACGTCGACGGCCGGCGAGATCGGGCGCACGCCGGACAGCAGCAGCCTGCGCTGTAACCACCAGGGGCTCACCGCATTCGGGTCGATGCCGGTAACCCGGCGGGCCGCGAACCGGGTGCACTTGGACTCGGGTTCGAGGCGGATCGACCAGGCGTCCGGCTCGTCGTCCGGCAGGGTGCGCACGGCGGGATCGGCGTAGTCGAGGTCGAAGCCGCAGGCGAGTTCCCGGGCCAGGCCGCGCACCGAGAAGCAGTAGCCGCGGTCCGGGGTGATGTTGAGCTCGATGACCGTATCGTCAAGGCCCAGCAGCTCGTTCGCGTCCGCGCCCGGCTCGGCGGTGCCCGGCTCCAGCACCAGGATGCCCGAATGATCCTTGCCGATACCGAGTTCGGCGACCGAGCAGATCATGCCGTTGGAGACGTGGCCGTAGGTCTTGCGCGAGGAGATCGCGAAACCGCCGGGCAGCACACCGCCGGGCAGCACCACGACCACCAGGTCGCCGACGGCGAAGTTGCTTGCGCCGCAGACGATCTCCTGCAGCTCAGGATTGCCGACGTCGACCTTGCAGAACCGGATCGGCTTCTTGAACTCGGTCAGCTCGGTGATCTCGGCGACGCGGCCGACCACCAGCGGCTTGTCGATGTCGCCGGAGATCCGCTCGAGCTTGTCGAGTTCTTCGACCTCCAGACCCACCCGGACAAAGCCCGCGTCGAGTTCTTCCGGCGTCACCGACCAGTCGGGGTTGGTGCGCTGGATGATGTCGGTCAGCCAGGACTGCGCTACTCGCACTTGACGTTTCGCTCTCTCGATCGAAGGGTGGGGTCAGGACCGGATGCCGAAGGGCAGCGTGAAACGCACATCGCCCTCGACGATGTCGCGCATGTCCGGGATGCCGTTGCGGAACTGCAGCGTCCGCTCCAGGCCCATGCCGAACGCGAACCCGCTGTACACCTCGGGGTCGATCCCGCTGGCGATCAGCACCTTCGGGTTCACCATGCCGCAGCCGCCCCATTCGACCCAGCCCGCGCCGCCCCGCTTGTCCGGGAACCAGACGTCGACCTCGGCGGAGGGTTCGGTGAACGGAAAGTAGTTGGGGCGCATCCTGGTTCGGGTTTCCGGGCCGAACAGCGCCCGCGCGAACGTGTCCAGGGTGCCGCGCAGGTGCGCCATCGTCAGGCCCTTGTCCACCGCCAGCCCCTCCACCTGGGAGAAGATCGGGGTGTGCGTGGCGTCGAGCTCGTCGGTGCGGTAGGTGCGGCCGGGGCACACCACGTAGATCGGCAGCTCGCGCGACAGCATCGAGCGCACCTGCACCGGGGAGGTGTGCGTGCGCAGCACCTGGCGCGAGCCTTCCGGCGCGATGTGGAAGGTGTCCTGCATGGTGCGGGCCGGGTGGTCGGGCAGGAAGTTGAGCGCGTCGAAGTTGAAGTGCTCGGTCTCCACCTCCGGCCCCTCGGCGACCTCCCAGCCCATCGCGACGAACACGTCGGCGACCTGCTCGGAGATGACGGTGACCGGGTGCCTGGCACCGAACGGATGCCTGCGAGCGGGCAGCGTCACGTCGATCGCCTCGGCGACCAAGACCGCCGCGTCCCGCTCTTCGAGCAGGGTCGCGCGGCGCTGCTCGAATGCCTCGGACACCCGGGCGCGCGCGACGTTGACCCGCTTGCCCGCGTCGGCCTTATCGGTCTTCGGGATGCTGCCCAGCGCGCGTTGTGCCAGCGCGAGCGGTGCCTTACCGCCCAGATGCTCGGTTTTCGCGACCGCGAGCGCATCGAGGTCGGCCGCAGCGGCAAACGCCTTCTCGGCGGCCGCCGCCGCCGCGGCCAGTGCCTCCTCGGTCAGCGTCGCGTTCTGCTCGACTGCGTCGTTGTCGTCGGCCACGATGGTTCGACTCTCCCCTGGGGATCGGTTCGCGGGCACGGCTGGTTCCCTACCCACATTGCTGCTGGTGGAATCCTATTGGATGCGCCGTATCCGATTCACGCGGATTCCCCGGTGCGCGGTGGCGAACCGATTGCGCTGCATGTCAGGGGTGACATTGCGACGACGATCACATTCCCCGACGACAACTGCGGCCGATCCGCTGAGCAGGCTCCCCTCAGCCCTACTACTGGATCGGCCGCAGTCGATCGTCTACCGCGCCCGCGACCACGCTGTCGCCGAGCACCGCAGACCTGCCGATGCCTGCCGCTCCCCTACCGCGGCAGGCATCGGTGTCCCGAAGGCCCGTCGAATCAGGCCTGGTCGATCTTGGCGGGCAGCAGGAAGGTGATGACCGCACCGACCGCGACGATGGCGGCGCCGACCCAGATCGCGGGCACCAGACCGTCGACGTAGGCCTGCGGGCTGAGATATGAACCGTGCGAGGCGAATACGGATGCGAGAACGGCGATGCCCATGGCGACGCCGATTTCCCGGAGGGTGTTGTTGGTGCCGGAGGCCATGGCCCGGTCGTCGGGTGCGGCGCTGGCCATGACGACAGTTGCGCTCGGCGCGAAGGTCAGGCCCATGCCGATGCCGCCGACCAGGAACGGTCCGACGACGGCGCCGAAGCCGACGTCGACGGTGGTGATCGCCGCCATCCAGCCGAGCGCGATGGTCAGCAGTATCTGACCGGCGGCCAGCAGGGTGCGAGCGCCGACGCGGTCGACGAGCATCCCGGCGATGGGGGCGACCACCATCGGGGCCATCGTCCACGGCATAGTGCGGACGCCCGCTTCGAGCGGGCTATAACCCTGCACCACCTGGAAGTACTGGGCCAGCAGGAAGATCGAGCCGAAGACGCCCATGGAGAAGGTGAAGCTCGTTACGTTGCTCACCCGGTAGGCGCGGGAGCGGAACAGGCGCAGCGGCAGCATCGGGTCGGGTGTCTTCAGTTCCCACCCGATCAAACCGGTCAGCAGCACCGCGCCTGCGATGAAACTGCCGAGCACCGAGGCCGAGGTCCAGCCGTCGCCTGCGCCGTGGATGACGCCCCACACCACCGCGAGCACACCGCTTGCCGACAACGCCAGGCCGATCAGGTCGAGCCGCCTGGTCGCGCCGTAGGACTCGCGTAGCACCCTGGCCGCGAACGGTACGACGACGAGGCCGACGGGCACGTTCAGCCAGAAGATCCACTGCCAGCTCAGTCCCTCGACCACGGCACCGCCGACGAGCGGGCCGACCGCGACGCCGAGTCCGAAGATGCCGCCCCAGATTCCGATGGCCGCGCTGCGCATCCGTTCCGGTACAGCTGCCGACAGCAAGGTCAAGGACAGCGGCGCGACCGCTGCTCCGCCGAAGCCCTGCACGACTCTCGCGGCGATCAGCATCCACGGCTCGGTGGCCAGCGCACACGCCGCCGACGCCACGGTGAACAGCGCGATGCCCGCCAGGAAGATCCGGCGGCGACCGAGCCGGTCGCCGATCGCGGAGACGGTGAGCAGCAGTGAGGCAAAGGACAACGTGTAGGCGTTGATGAACCACTGCAGGTCGGACAGGGAAGCACCGAGTTCGGTGCGGATCACCGGCAACGCGTTGGTCACCACGAGGTTGTCCAGCGTGACCATGAACATCGGGATGCCGACGGCTGCGAGCACCGCCGCGACCGTGCGGCCACTCATCGGCTTGGTTGGCTCGATGGTCGCCGACGAGACGGCGGGTTCGAGAGTTTCGGTCATGACCGGCCCTTAGTTGTAATCGACTGATAACTAGTGAATCGAAGAGTATGCATCGACTGATAACATGTCAATACCAGCGGGCGGACAAGCGGAATGGAGCACGATGTCGAGTTCGACCAGGGTCCGGATGACCGCCTCGGAGCGCGGCGAGCAGGTGCTACAAGCCGCCGTCTCCGCCTTCGCCGAATCCGGCTACGCGGCCACCCGCACCGACGAGATCGCCAGGCGCGCAGGCGTTTCCCAGCCTTACGTGATCCGGCTGTTCGGCACCAAGCAGCACCTGTTCATCAGCGCGCTGCACCGCGTGTGCGATCGGATCGAAGAGGTGTTCCGTGCGGCGCGCGCGGAAGCGGAGCCCGACGCGACACCGGAACAAGGCCTGCACGCCCTAGGTCATGGCTTCGACACCTTCCTGGCCGACCGGGAGATGCTCCAGCTGTTCCTGCACGGCTTCGCGGCCAGCGGCGACCCCGCCATCGGCGACGAGGTGCGCACCCGCTTCGGCAACATCTACCAGTTGGTGCGCGACCTGACCGGCGCCGACGTCCACCAGGCCCGCGAATTCATCGCCACCGGCATGCTGCTCACCGTCCTGAGCGCAATCCAGGTGGCCGGCCCCGGCGCGGTCGCACCCCAGTGGGCAACCGAAATGCTGAACGACTGCGCGGTGCTCGACGATTGACCCGCCGCCGCACCACTCCTGACACCTGCACGCGTGTCAGCCCGACAAGTCGGCACGCGGGAAGTCAGAAGCCGTGCAGCCACTGCGGCCGAGCACTAACACGCGCAACACACCAATCGGCTCCCCCACGGTCGCACCACATCTGACACACGCACGCGTATCAGCCCGACAAGTCGGCGTGCAGGAGGCCAGAAGGCATGCAGCCACTGCGGTTGAGCACGCGCAGCACACGAATCGGCTCCCCTACGGCCGCACCACATCTGACACACGCACGCGTGTTAGTGCGGCGAGTCTTGGTGCGGGGAGTCAGAAGGCGTGCGGCGGTCTACTTGGCGTAGCGCACGCGGGAGTTCGCGTAGAGGCAGATGGCGGCGGCGGTGGCCAGGTTCAGGCTTTCGGCGCGGCCGCGGATCGGGATGCGGATGCGGTGGTCGGCGCGCTGTGTGACGGCAGGATCCAAGCCGTGCGCTTCGTTGCCGAACAGCCAGGCGACCGGCCCGGTGAACAGTTCCTCGGCGTCGTCGAGGTCGACCTCACCGTTCGCGGCCGTCGCCAGGATCGTGATGCCTGCCGCCGCAAGGGAATCCAGCGTCTCACCGATGTCGCGATGCCGCGCGATCGGCACATGGAACAGGCTGCCCGCGCTGGCCCGCACGCACTTCCCGTTGTGCGGATCGACCGAATCACCAGCCAGCACAACACCGTCCGCGCCGACGGAATCCGCAACCCGGATGAGCGTGCCCGCGTTTCCGGGTTCGGCCATTTCGACGGGCACGGCGAGCATCCGCGGCGCGGTCGCGAGCACATCGGCCAGCGGCACATCGATCAGCTCGCACACCGCGACAAGTCCTGGCGCGGTGACGGTTTCGCCCAGCTGCTGAGCGGCTCGGTCACTGACCAGCGTGGTACGCACGCCCATCCCGGCGGCACCGGCGACCAGTTCTTGCTCGCGGGCCGCGGCACCGGCAGAGTAGAACAGCTCCTGCACCCGGCCCGTATCCAGTGCGGCGGCAACGGAATTGGCCCCTTCGGCGAGGAAGAGCCCGCTCTTGCGCCGCTGCGCACCACGCTGCAGCTTGACAGCGGAAACGACCCGTGGATTGCGCTCCGAGAGCGCGTCCACGGGTCGTTCCGAAAGATATTCGCTTGTCACCCGGTGACTTACGCGGCAGGCGCGTTGACGTCCTGCGGCAGGGCGGCCTTGGCGATCGCGACGAGACCGGCGAACGCCTCGGCGTCGGAGACGGCGAGCTCGGCGAGGATCTTGCGATCCACCTCGACACCCGCGGCCTTCAGGCCCTGGATGAAGCGGTTGTAGGTGATGTCGTTCAGACGCGCCGCGGCGTTGATGCGGGCGATCCACAGCTTGCGGAAGTCACCCTTGCGCGCCCGGCGGTCCCGGTAGGCGTAGGTGAGCGAGTGCAGCTGCTGTTCCTTGGCCTTGCGGTACAGGCGCGAACGCTGCCCGCGGTAGCCCTTGGAGGCCTCGAGGATGGAACGACGCTTCTTCTGAGCGTTGACGGCCCTTTTGACGCGTGCCATGGGTCAGTCCTTTGTCGATCTAGGGGGCGCATGCGGCACCCGGAGGTTGGTCATTTGGTCGGCGTCCGGAATCCGGAACGCGGTTGCTTGCGAGGTCTCTAACTCAGAGACCGAGCAGCCTCTTCACGCGCGGGACGTCGACGGACGCGACGGCCTCCGTGCCATCCAGACGACGAGTCCGGCGGGTCGACTTGTGCTCGAGCAGGTGGCGACGGTTCGCCTGCTGGCGAAGCAGCTTGCCTCGGCCCGACACCTTGAATCGCTTCGAGGCGCCGCTGTGGCTCTTCATCTTCGGCATGGATTCCTCTATCTGTCTCGTCCCGGCGGCCCTTGCGGACCGCCGGCTCTTATCGGTATTACTGCGGCGGGTCGGCCTGCTCGGCCGGAGCCGCGGCGGGCGCGCTGTCTGCGGTGACGGCCTCAGCGGGCGCGGGGCTCGGCTGCGCAGCGGGCTGCTGCGACCGCGGAGCTGCGGACTCCTGCTGTGCCTTCACTCGCGTCTTCGCACCCTTGTGGGGCGCGAGGACCATGGTCATGTTGCGACCGTCCTGCTTGGCCGAGGTTTCGACGAACCCCAAGTCAGCCACGTCCGCCGCGAGGCGCTGCAACAGCCGGTAGCCCAGTTCGGGCCTCGACTGCTCACGTCCACGGAACATGATGGTGACCTTGACCTTCGACCCGGCCTCGAGGAAGCGCATGACATGGCCCCTCTTGGTCGCGTAGTCGTGGTCGTCGATCTTCGGGCGGAGCTTCTGCTCCTTGATCACGGTCTGCACCTGGTTCTTCCGAGACTCGCGCGCCTTCTGCGCCGTCTCGTACTTGAACTTGCCGTAGTCCATGATCTTGCAGACCGGCGGACGTGCATCCGGAGCGACCTCGACGAGATCGAGATCTGCCTCCATGGCGACGCGTAGTGCATCTTCAACACGCACGATCCCAACCTGCTCGCCGCTGGGTCCGATGAGCCGAACCTCGGGAACACGGATGCGATCGTTGATGCGGGTCTCAGTGCTGATGGGGCCTCCTAGGTCAAGCGGTGTCGTCAAGACGACCGCACGCAATAACTGCAACCCCTTTTCAACACAAAAGCCCCGGAGCGGTATTCCGCTGCGGGGCCCGAGGTCGACCGGTCAGCGCACGCCAAAGACTCGCGTGCGATCTTGTGCGCGGCTCTCGTGAGAGAACCCCGGCACAAGAAACCCGCCTCCGAGGAGGCGGGTGACCGGACCGTTTGACCTGACGATCGCTCGTCGGCAACGGTGGGAGTCGGGCTCCACTTATCAGCCCCAGGCTCGAAATCTTGGAAGAAGACACAACCAGGGGCGGTCGTCAGCGGAAAGTCTAACATTCTGTTCGGCTATCGCCGAATCGGCCCGGCGACCGCGCGTCGAGCTCGGCCGATTCATCTGGCCGCAGGTCGCGTCGCTAGCCTGATGAGCATGACAGAAGAGCTCGACAACTCCGTGCGCGAACTGGCCGACATCCCCGCGGTCGAGGTGATCAGCCGGGCCGCGGTGATGCTGATGAGTTCGGCGGCGGAGAAGCTCGGGCTCGCGGACGAGGATCCGGAGACCAGCTCGCGACGCGATCTGGACGAGGCGCGGCGGGTGATCACCGCATTGGCCGGGCTGGTCACTGCCTCGGTGGAGTACCTCGGACCGCACGCGGGCCCGATTCGCGAGGGATTGCAGTCGCTGCAGCGAGCGTTCCGGGAAGCGTCGGCACATCCAGACGAGCCAGGCAAAGGGCCCGGCGAGAAGTACACCGGCCCGGTCCACTAATTTTCCACTCTCGCCGTACCTGCCACCAACCGGCACGCCGCGCATGGATTAGCTTGCCGCGCACGAGCTTGCTGGCGAATTCATGCGCGGCCGGAGGGTTCGTGCGCGGCCGGAGGGTTCGTGCGCGGCACGGTGCGGATGGCTAGTGCCGCGTCTCGATACGTTGAACTATGAAACCCGACCGAAGGCGCCCTTCGGTCGGACTGAGGCGATGAAGGGCGCCTTCGGTCGGTGAACAGCGTCAGCATCTATCTCGACCGAGGGCGCCCTTTGGTTGGTTGGACGCAATGAAGGGCGCCTTCGGTCGATATCGCGCTGAGCATTCTGGGCGCGGCACTAGCGGGTCAGTGGCGGCTGGGGCTGGGGCTCATCGACGAGGAAGTTCAGTACCGGGTCGGCCTGGCCGAGGATGGCGTGGCCGACCTCGGGGAGCACATGCACTGTTGCGTTGGGGACACAGTGTCGGACTCGCTCCGCAGTTACTGCGGAGTCGAGCATTACGTCGCGGGCGCCGACTATTACCAGCATCGGCATGGTCAGGTGGCGGAGGGCGTCGTCGGAGAATATGGGGAGTCGCTCGGTGCGCGGCTTGTACTGGGTGAAGGTGAGCACAACGTCGTCGAGGACTTGTTCGGTCAACTTTGTGTCCAGGCCGGTGGCGATGCGTGTGGTCTGCCGGACGCCGCGACGTCCAAAGAAGCGGAGGCACAAGGCTAATGGAAGCCAGCCCATTTTCTGCGCGCCGATACCGCCGGGGCACAGCAGGGCAAGGCGCGTTATCCGCCCCGGCCTGCGGACGGCATAGTCCAGCGCCACCCAACCACCGAGGGAGGCGGCGACGACCGAAAAGGTTTCGAGCCCAAGACTTTCCAGCACATCGTCAAGCCAGAGCGCG
The DNA here is from genome assembly GCF_040645995.1 of Nocardia sp. NPDC046473. Taxonomy (NCBI): domain Bacteria; kingdom Bacillati; phylum Actinomycetota; class Actinomycetes; order Mycobacteriales; family Nocardiaceae; genus Nocardia; species Nocardia sp. NPDC046473. The sequence continues at coordinate 214,482 of NZ_JBEYZJ010000013.1, read as the reverse complement.
AGGCGATTGGAGTCGAGGGGCGGGCGTGACGGCGCACTGGCACCGGCCTCGCCGATGATGTCGACTGCGTAGGTGCGGAAATGCTGTGCCCAGGAGGTGATCTCGTCGCGCCACATCGTCGTGTTCGCGCCTGAGCCGTGCAGCAACAGCAGCGGCGGCGCGTCCTGCGGGCCCGAGACGACGACGAAGGTCTCCCCCTCCCGAGTCGGAATGCGTTGGTGTTCAGCGGGTACGGGCCATTCTCCGAGCAGTTCCTCGTAACGCTCGCGGACCTTGCGCGCCCCGCTCTCGGACTTGTAGATCTTGGCCATGCCACCGCCGCGACGCGCGGTGTCGACGTTTCGCTCGCTCATGACGCGAGCACCCCTCCCATGTATTCGAGCAGCCGAGCCGTATCGGCAAGGCCGCCAAGGACAATGACTTTCAGGCGGGCCCGCTCCGCGTCGTACGCCGTTTCGATCCGCAGCGGCTCGTCCTCCGTCGACCGAGTGTTGGCCGCACCCATCAGCAGGGTGGTCAAGCGGTCGGCCAGCTCGGCGCCGACCGCCTCGACCTGAACGATGCTCGACACCTCGGCGTGCCGCTGCCGCCGCACCGTTTCGCGGACCGGCGCAGGCACCGGCAGCCCGGTGAACGCCTCCAGATCCGCCTCCGCGATCCGATACTGCTTCCCGATCCGCACCGCATTGAGCCGCCCGTCCCGCACGTAGTTGCGGATCGTCCGGACGTGCAGGCCGAGACGTTCGGCGACTTGCTCCACTGAGTACAGGCGATCGGTCACTAAACAACCCTAAACTTCCCTATCAGACATCGCAATAGGGAAGTTTAGGGAAGATCATGCGATCGAACGTGTCAGGCCGCACTGCGTGGAGGGTTCACCGTGACGGTGTCGATGTGGCAGCGGCGGCCGTCGGTGGTTGTGGGCGGGGTGATGGTTCCGCCGGTTCCGGTGTAGGTGAGCTCCGGGGTGAGGCAGCTTTGTTTGGCTTCGTTCTGGAAGGTGATTGTGGTGTCGGAGAAGACGAGTCGGTTGGGGATCGTCGCGTTGTCCCAGGGCTCGATCGCGAACAGAGCCATGTTCTGCGCCTGCTTGGCCATATTGATGGAGTAGCGCACCGAACCCGATTGTCCGGTAATGGTTTGCGTCCATACGCCGGTCGCCGAGTCCAGGGCGATGTCGACGTCGAGGGCCTCCCCAACCTTCAACGACATCGCCCGCCCGGAGTGACAGTCGGCGTAGCGCGGGTCTTTGGAGTACACGTTGACGTACTGTCCGGAAATCCACCAGGTGGAGTAGGTCGGCGGCTGCTGCACCGGCGCACAGGCATCACCCCACGTGAGCACGGGCTGCAGCACGCCGAGTCCGATCGGATAGTAGTTTCTGCCACCTTCGCGAGGCTCGAGCCCCGGCCACAAAAACATTGTCCCCACCCTGGGCGGTTTCGGCGGCACCGTGAAATGCGTCTGCAACCGAACCATTTCGTTGGCAGCCGGAATCTTGAAATAGATCCGCGACTGCTGATCCGGTTGCAGCGGTATCGGCTGCGTCCTCGGCGCCATCGATCCGGGCGGCGCCGGAGTAGTCGGCGGCTCCGCGAACGAACTGGGCACGGCAACGAAACCCGCTGCCACTATTGCGCTTACGACCGTGACAAGATGACGAGCCACAGCTCTATGTTTAAGGTTCACACCTACAAATGGAATCACAAGTTATTGCCCCCACAAGCACCCGCGACTGGGGAAAAGCAAAGGCGCAGGCCCAACCTTCCCCAATTGCCCCTCGAAAGCAATTACCGAACGAAGCTCACATCGTTTAGATAATCCGCCCACCCTCTATACGCCCGGGTGTGCAGCTTATTCAAACGGTGTACACACCACACAAAGAGTGTGTGCATTCAGACCAACGACCAAACCTTCGCTCAATATCCCAACTCTCCGAAGGGCTCGAAAAGAGCACCGCAGCACCCGCCCACCCGGTACAGCGGGTGGGCGGGGCACAGAAACGGTGCTCGCCTGACCGACGGGGTTGTGCGATGGTCGGGGTCGGTGATCAACGGCGACAGTTGCACCCGCTCTTGGGATCTGCACTCGGAATAGGGCCCCAGAGTCAGTGCAGATCCCGAGTGAGAGTGCGGATCGTAGTGTGGTGGGGCGCGAGCGTGTGCTCGAAAGTGGTTCGCTTGCTAGGTGGTCAGCGCAGGGCTGCGGCCTTGCGGGATAAACGCTTGGTCGCGGTTTTCGCCGCGGCTTGCGCTTCGGTGGGCTTGTCGGCCGCCGCCTTGGTGGCCTTCTTCGCGGGAGCCTTTTTGGCGGGTGCCTTGGTGGCGGACGCCTTCTTCGCAGGCAACTTCTTCGCGGCCACGGGTGCGCCCGCTTGTTCCAGCGCCTCCCGGAGGAACTGGCCGGTATAGCTTTCGGCTACGGCGACAATGTCTTCCGGGGAGCCCTGCGCGACGACCATGCCGCCGCCGGAGCCGCCTTCGGGGCCCATGTCGATGACCCAGTCGGCGGTCTTGATGACGTCGAGGTTGTGTTCGATGACGATGACCGTGTTGCCCTTGTCGACCAGGCCGTTGATGACCTTGAGGAGCTTGCGGATGTCTTCGAAGTGCAGGCCGGTGGTCGGCTCGTCGAGGATGTAGACGGTGCGGCCGGTGGAGCGTTTCTGGAGTTCGGCGGAGAGTTTGACGCGCTGGGCCTCACCACCGGACAACGTGGGCGCGCTCTGACCGAGCCGCACGTACCCGAGCCCGACATCCACCAGCGTCTTCAGGTAGCGGTGGATCGAGCTGATCGGCTCGAAGAACTCGGCGCCCTCCTCGATGGACATGTCGAGGACCTCGGCGATGGTCTTGCCCTTGTAGTGCACCTCGAGGGTTTCCCGGTTGTAGCGGGCGCCGTGGCAGACCTCGCACGGGACGTACACGTCCGGCAGGAAGTTCATCTCGATCTTGAGCGTGCCGTCGCCGGAGCATGCCTCGCAGCGACCGCCCTTGACGTTGAAGGAGAATCGGCCGGGCTGATAGCCGCGCACCTTCGCCTCGGTGGTCGACGCGAAGAGGGTGCGGATCTTGTCGAACACACCGGTGTAGGTGGCCGGGTTCGAGCGCGGGGTGCGGCCGATCGGCGACTGATCCACCTGAACCAGTTTGTCCAGGTCGTCGAGCCCTTTGATCCGGGTGTGCCGACCCGGCACCTGCCGCGCGCCGTTGAGCTTGTTCGCCAGCACGGTCGCCAGGATGTCGTTGACCAGCGTCGACTTGCCGGAACCGGAGACGCCGGTGACCGCGGTGAGCACGCCGAGCGGGAAGTCGACGTCGATGCCGCGCAGGTTGTGTTCGGTCGCGCCGACCACGGTGAGCAGTCGCTTCTTGTCGACCGGACGGCGAACCAGCGGCAGCTCGATCCGCTCCCGGCCGGAAAGGTAAGCGCCGGTGAGTGATTCGGGCTCGTTGAGCAGCTCCTGGTACGGACCGCTGTGCACCACCCGGCCGCCGTGCTCGCCGGCCAGCGGGCCGATGTCCACCACCCAGTCCGAGGCACGGATGGTGTCCTCGTCGTGTTCGACGACGATCAACGTGTTGCCGAGATTGCGCAGCCGGGTGAGGGTTTCGATGAGCCGCCGGTTGTCCCGCTGATGCAGGCCGATGGACGGTTCGTCGAGTACGTAGAGCACGCCGACCAGCCCGGAACCGATCTGGGTGGCGAGCCGGATGCGCTGCGCCTCACCGCCGGACAGCGTCGCCGCGGCCCGCCCGAGCGACAGGTACTCCAGGCCGACATCGAGCAGGAACCCGAGCCGCGCCTGCACCTCCTTGAGCACCTGCCCGGCGATCGCGGCCTCGCGCTCCCCCAGCGTGAGCGAGTTCAGGAACTTGGAGCACTCCCCGATGGACAGGTCGCTGACCTCGGCGATGGACTTGTTGTCGCCGCCCGCGTTGATGGTGACCGCGAGGATCTCCGGACGCAGTCGGGCGCCGTTGCAGACCGGGCACGGCACGTCGCGCATGTACCCGTCGTAGTGCTCCTTCATCTGCTCGGACTCGGTGCTCTCCATGCGCCGCTGCAGGAACGGCATCACGCCCTCGAAATCGGCGTAGTACGAACGCTTCCGGCCGTACCGGTTGGTGTAGGAGACGTGCACCTGGTCGGAACTGCCCTCGAGCACGGCCTTGCGCGCCTTCAGCGGCAGGTCTTCCCACGGGGTCTTCATCGAGAAGCCGATGGACTCGGCGAGCCCGGACAGCAGCCGGGTGAAGTACTCCGCGGTCTGCCCGCGCGACCACGGCGCGATCGCACCGTCGTTCAGGCTGAGCGCCGGGTCGGGCACCACCAGGTCCGGATCGACCTCCTTGCGAATGCCGAGACCGGAGCAGTCCGGGCAGGCGCCGTAGGGCGAGTTGAACGAGAACGACCGGGGTTCCAGGTCTTCGATGTCGAGCGGGTGCCCGTTCGGGCAGGCCAGGCGCTCGGAGAAACGGCGTTCCCGGTCGTGCGCGTGCTCGTCGCGGTCGACGAAGTCCAGCACCACGATGCCGTCGGCCAACCGCAGCGCGGTCTCGATCGAATCGGTGAGGCGCTGTTTGGAATTCGTTTTGACGGACAGGCGGTCGACGACCACCTCGACGTCGTGTTTCTCCTGCTTCTTCAGCTTCGGCGGATCGGTCAGCGGATACACCACGCCGTCGACCCGGACCCGGGAGTAGCCCTGTGTGTTCAATTGGTCGAAGAGGTCGACGAATTCACCCTTGCGGGTACGCACCACCGGCGCGAGCACCTGGAACTTGATGCCCTCTTCCATGGCGAGCACCTGGTCGACGATCTGCTGCGGCGTCTGCTTCTCGATCAGCTCGCCACACACCGGGCAGTGCGGGGTGCCGGCCCGCGCGTACAACAGACGCAGGTAGTCGTACACCTCGGTGATGGTGCCGACGGTCGAGCGCGGGTTGCGGTTGGTCGACTTCTGGTCGATCGACACCGCGGGCGAGAGGCCCTCGATGAAATCGACGTCGGGCTTGTCCATCTGCCCGAGGAACTGCCGCGCGTACGCCGACAGCGACTCCACGTATCGCCGCTGTCCCTCGGCGAAGATCGTGTCGAACGCCAGACTCGACTTGCCGGAGCCCGACAGTCCGGTGAACACGATGAGACTGTCGCGGGGCAGGTCGAGGTCGACCCCCTTCAGGTTGTGTTCCCGAGCTCCGCGCACAGTGAGGCGTTCCGCCACCAGGTGAGTCCCTTCTCGATCGTGTTCGGGTGAACCGACAAACGGGTCCAGACGTATCCGGCCGTCATGCTAAACACACCCACCGACAAGTTTGGCTCGTCCGGGGCGTACCAGCGACAACAGTGCTCGCATCAGCGATATTGCGGTGCGCTCGACGTTAGGTCCGCCGCAGGTCACCGGACAAACCGCGGACCTGCCAGCCCTCCGCGTCCACCGTGACCGACAGCACGTCCGAGCCGACGCGCAACCCGCCGACCTGCAAGGGCAGGTAGCGAGCGGGGACCACTGGCGCGACCGACAGCACCCCCTCCGGAACACTCGGTTCCAGTCTCAACAGCGTACGCAAAAACAGCAGCGGCGCGGCAGCGGCCCACGCCTGCGGCGAACAGGACGTCGGATAGGGCACGGGGATGTCGAATTCGGCGCGGTCGAAACCGCAGAAGAGTTCGGGCAGCCGGTAGCCGAACCGGGTCGAAGCGTCGAGCACGGCCGTGACCACCTGATTCGCGTGCTCGGTGAAGCCATAGCGCATCAGGCCCGCGGCGCAGATCGCGTTGTCGTGCGGCCAGACCGAGCCGTTGTGATAGCTGACCGGGTTGTATGCGCCCATTGACGTGGCCAGCGTGCGGATCCCCCAGCCGCTGAACATCTCCGGCGAGAGCAGATGGTCGGCGACCCGCTCGGCCTTGTCGTCGTCGATGATCCCGGTCCACAGGCAGTGCCCGATATTGGAGGTGAGCGCGTCGATCGGGCGCTTGTCCTGGTCCAGTCCGATCGCGAACCAGCCGCGATCCGGCAGCCAGAACGCCTCGTTGAAGGCGGTTTTCAACTGTGCGGCCTTGGCGCGCCAACGTTCTGCGGCCGGGTGATCGCCGGTGCCCGCGGCGAGGGTGGCGCGTGCGACATACGCCGCGTAGGTGTAGCCCTGCACTTCGGCCAGGGCGATCGGCGCTTCGGGCAGCGTGCCGTCCGCGAAGTTCACTCCGTCCCAGGAGTCCTTCCAGCCTTGATTCGCCAGGCCGTGCTCGGCGGCGCATTGATATTCGACGAAACCGTCGCCGTCCAGATCGCCGTAGCGTTCGATCCACTCCAGCGCGCGATCCGCGTGCGGCAGCAGTTCGTCGCGGATCCGCGCGTCCAATCCCCAGCGGTACAGCTCGCCGAGCAACATCACGAACAGCGCAGTCGCGTCGGCGGTGCCGTAATACGCGGTGCCGCCGCCGAGCAGCAGCGTCGCCGCGCGCCCGAACCGCACCTCGTGTGGGATCCGGCCCGGCTGTTCTTCGGTCGCCGCATGCACTTTCGTCCCCTGCAGGTCGGCCAGGCTCTGCAGCGTGCCGACCGCCAACCTGCGGTCCAGCGGCAACACCATCCACGAGGTGAGCAGCGAGTCGCGACCGAACAGCGCCATGAACCAGGGCGCGCCTGCGGCCACCACGGCACGGTCCGGATGGTCTGGATCGAAGATGCGCAACGCACCGAGATCGGTGAGTGTGCGTTGCAGTACCGACGCGAGGGTTTCGTCATCGGTGCGTACGGTCGGCGAGTTCGCGTACCACTCGCGCAGTCGTTGCGCGGGCGCGCTGTGGTTCACCGGTACCCCACAGGGATAGCGCGGCGGCGCGGGATCGGCGTCGAGCGCGGGCAGGTACTCGATGCACGCGGACCATTCAGCGCGTCCGGGAAGTGTTACTTCCCAACACAATTCGCGATCGGTCGCGCTGGCTCCGCTACCACGTACCGTCACCGCCACACCGAGCTCGGCACGGATGATCTGAATGGCACCATCGATGGCACGCGCCGAGGTGACCACCTCGTGCTCGTGGCCGATGCGACCTTCCTTGACCTCGAAGAGATCGGCGAAATCGGCGTCCAATTCCAATCGGATCGCACACTCCAGCGGCGCGCCGGAAAGGTTGCGCACCACCAGATCCTCGCGCATACCGTCACCGACGTGCCTGCCGATGATCACCAGCGCAGTGCTGTCAGCAGTGCCCGGCCGCGGCGCGGTCCGGGCAAGCAGCGTCGCGCTATACGGCTCGTCGTACCGCACAGTGAGCGGCTCCGGCTCCCTGCCGTCGACGGTCAATCGCCAATGCGACAGCACCCTGGTGTCGCGAACGAACAAGCCCGCCGCGCGATTCGGACTGATCGCACCGCTGACCTCGCTGATACAGAAGGTCGAGCCCTCGACCAAGGTGACCCCGGCGTTGATCGCCGTCGGTGCTTCCGTGTCCGAGCCGTCGCCCCAAGGATGGGTCACCACGCAGCCCCGAGGGCGCTCGGCAAACTCACGCCACCGTGGTGGGCACCATGACCCGGGTCGTCCGGTCGGACAGCAGGCGGCGATACAGCCGCTCGTGATCGCGTGCCATCCGCAGCCTGCCGAACCGCTGCTCCGCCGCCGCCCGGCAGTCCCGTCGATCGATGGTGTGCACCTGATCGAGCGCGTCCACCATCTCGTCGACGTCGCGGCACAGGAACCCGGTCTTGCCGTGCTCCACGATCTCCGGTGCCGCGCCGTTGGGGAACGCGAGAACCGGTGTGCCGCAAGCCAATGCCTCGGCCATCACGAGACCGAACGGTTCGGGCCATTCGATCGGATTGATCAACGCGTCGGCGTGGCGCACCAATTCGACCCGGCGCGCGGTGGGTTCTTCACGCGGCTCGGGATCGTCGGGGCCCATCAGTGGACGCACCCGCTCAGTGTAGTAGCGCTGCTCCTCGGGTTCGCGCATCTTGGTGATCATGAGCAGCTTGCGCCGGGCCTGCCTGGCGATCTGCACCGCGCGGTGCACGCCCTTCGTCTCGTTCATCCGGCCGACGAACACCAGGTAACCGCCGCCGCCAGGCCCGAATCGGTGCGCGTCGAGGTCGATGCCGTGATGGATCACCTCGGCGATCGGCACGCTGCCTGCCATCCGGCGTTGCGCTTCGGAGATCGCGACGATGCTGGCGTGGCGCGCCATCGAACGGAAGAGTTCCTGACGCATCTCGGTGAACGGCCCGTGGTTGGTGACGACAACCGGTGGCCCGTCCTGGATGGCGCCGACGAACGGGCCGAGCGAGGTGTGGTCGTGAATGATGTCGACGTCGGCCAGCGTCTCGTACGCCGCGAGCACGTGCATCAGCTCGGCCTCACCGACGCCGATCTGCACGGTCGGATGCTCGTACAGCGAATACCGGCGCACCGGGCAGGTGGAATCGCCCACCGTGAACAGGTGCACGTCGTGGCCGAGCAGGTCGAGACCGACCGAGAGATTGCCGACCACCGCTTCGGTGCCGCCGTAGGCGGGCGGTGGTACCGGGACCCATGGCGGGACTATCTGCCCGATTCTCATGGGCGCCTGCGTTCTTCGACGCCACGCCCTTCCTCTGCAGGTCCCCAGTGTGCGCCGCAACCGCCGCAGCGCAAAAGGACATCGGGTAGTTCGTCGAGAAGGTCGGATCCGCAGCCCGGACAGGCGCGCGGCGATCCGAAGATCGCGCTGAAATCTAGTGTCGCTGAATATGTCATCGCTCGAGTTCCCATGTACATATGAGCCTTATGGCTCCGCTGCCCACGGCCCCTCTGGTTGACTTCATTGCAAGCTTACCCGGAACCTCGTTATCTACCCGTGGCTTTCGGGCGCTGCTTTCGTCCGGTAGACGACGACAGGGAGGCCGACGTGCTCGAGGTATTTCTGGTCGACGATCACGAAATTGTCCGGCGCGGTCTGATCGACCTGCTGGAGGGTGATCCCGAGCTGACGGTAATCGGCGAGGCGGGTGACGTGGCGCAGGCGATGGCCCGAATTCCCGTCCTGCGCCCCGATGTCGCGGTGCTCGACGTCCGGCTGCCCGACGGTAACGGCATCGAACTGTGCCGCGACCTGCTGGCCGAGGTGGAGGGGCTGCGCTGCCTGATTCTCACCTCGTACACCGATGAGCAGGCGATGCTCGACGCGATCCTGGCCGGGGCAAGCGGATACGTGGTGAAGAACATAAAGGGCATGGAGTTGGCCGCGGCGATCAAGGCGGTCGGCGCGGGCCGTTCGCTGCTGGACAACCGGGCGGCCGCGGCGCTGCGGGCCCGGCTGCGCGACGGCGCGCCCGACGACGACGGACCGCTGGCCGGGCTCACCGAGCAGGAGCGCAAGCTGCTCGCGCTGCTCGGCGAGGGACTCACCAACCGGCAGATCGCGGCGCGAATGTTCTTGGCGGAGAAGACGGTGAAGAACTACGTGTCGAGGCTGCTTGCCAAGCTCGGCATGGAGCGGCGCACCCAGGCGGCAGTGCTGGCCAGCAAGCTCGGCGAGCGCTGACTCGCGAGATGACGGGCGCCGTGCCGCACACCGTGTTCGACACGTTGCGCGCCGTCGTGGACACCGCGACCCGCATCGCTGTCGACAACGCGCGACTCTACGAATGGGCCCGCACCCGGCAGGCGTGGATCACGGCGAACCGGGATATCGCCACCGAGTTCCTCGCGGGCACCGAGCCGGATCGGGTGCTCGGGCAAGTGGTCGAGCACGCGCGCACGTTGACCCGGTCGGAGCAGGCCATCCTGGCGGTGGTCGAGCCCGGCATTCCCCCCGAGGAAGCCACGGAACTCGTTGTGGCGCAATGGTCCAGGGCAGCTGCACCCACCGAGAGACAGTATGTGCGGCTCGTCGATACCGTCGCGGGCAAGGCCTTCGCCGAGTGCACGACCGTGCATCTGGCCGACGCGCGGGGCATCGATCTCGGCGCCCCGCTCGAGTCGGCCGGACCCGCGCTGATCCTGCCGTTGCAGACGGCGGGAATCGTGCTCGGCGTGCTGATCGTGGTGCGCGCGCCCTGCGCCGAGCCGTACTCCGACGAACTCGGCGCGCTCGCCGCGGCGTTCACCGATCAGGCCGCGCTGGCCATGCAGCTGGCCGAGGCGCAGCGCCGGGCGCGCGAACTCGACGTGCTCGCCGATCGCGACCGGATCGCGCGCGACCTGCACGACCACGTCATCCAGCGGGTCTTCGCGGTGGGCCTCGGCCTGCAGGGCATGGCCGCGCGGGTGAACGATCCGCAAGTCCAGCAACGGCTTTCGGACGAGATCGACCGGCTGCAGGAGATCGTGCACGAGATCAGGACGACGATCTTCGATCTGCACGGCGGCGCGGGCGCCTCGCTGCGCCGCCGCATGGAGGACGCGGTCCAGCAGCAGACCGCGGCGACCCTGATCCGGGCGCGGCTGCGCGTCGACGGGCCGCTGTCGGTGGTGGGACCCGCGCTGGCCGATCACGCGGAAGCCGTTGTGCGCGAATCGGTCAGCAATGCGGTGCGGCACTCGGGCGGGGACGCGGTGACGATCGAGATCACCGTGGCCGACGAGTTGACCATCGTGGTCCAGGACAACGGGTCAGGCGTGCCGGACGACGTAATCGCCAGCGGCCTGGCCAATCTCGCGCAGCGGGCGGCTGAATCGGAGGGCCGGTGCAGCATCGAGCACGCCGCGTCCGGTGGGACGCGGGTGCACTGGTCGGTCCCGCTGAGCTGAGCTCGGTTACGCCGGTTCGACCATGCTGAGATCGCCGTCGTAGCGGCGGTACAGCAGTCGGCCGCGGCCGCAGGCCGGGTCGGTGAAGAACAGGAACGGCAGGCCATGCTGGCACAGGACGTGCGCGGCCCGTTCTTCGTCGAGGACGGGGGTCGGTGTCGAATCCACTGTCAGCGGAAGCAAATTCACCGTCGGCGGGCCGCTCACCGCCGCATCCTGGCGGAACAGCCGGACACCGAGCGGATCACCCCAGGCCACCACGGCGTCGGCGCCGGACTCGCTGTCGGTGAACAGATACGCGTCGTAGTCCATCGCGTCCATCACCGCCGTCGCCTCCGCCGGAGTGCCGACGAGCAGCTCGCATTTCTTGCGCCGCACGATCGGGCGCGGCTCGGTGACCTGGGCCAGCGGCGGCCGGGCCGGATCGGGCCAGTCCCGGGACCGGGTCGCCGCGAGCCGGGCCAGCTGCCGGTCGAGCCGTTCGGCGGCGAAGGTCACTGCGAACCCGCCCGGCCCGGTCACCTGCACGCGGGTGGCGATAGTGCGGCACCGAATGTTGGCCTGCACCACTGTCGCTTCGCCCGCATCGGTGGGCGCGGTGACGCGCACCCTGGTCGCCGCGTCGAGGTGGTGGCGGCGTAGCACCCGGCCGATCGCCCGGACCGCCCTCGTCACGTCCACATCCGGAACCGCACCGAAGGTGGTGACGGCTAGATCGAGATCACTTGCGGTGAGCCAGTGTTGTGGTGACGAAGAGTGCAACAGCCCCGACGACTTCATGTGACACGCCCTGCCTTCTATATTCAGATCCCGTAGCCCCATGTCACCATCGCAATGCGGTGGCGAACAGGGCCGAAAGTCCCCGAAGGTCGAACTAGACTGAGACAAGGCGCAGTTCGCGCGCCCACCACAAGGGGAAGCCGATATGACCGACGATCACGGCAACGACCCCTATTCCGTGCGCGACACCCTGTCGCAACTGCGCCTGCGCGAATTGCTCAGCGAGGTCAAGGAACGTGTCGAGCTCATTCTCGATTCCCGGGACCGAATGGACGGTTTGGTCGAGGCGATGCTGGCCGTCACCTCCGGCCTCGACCTGGACGACACCCTGCGCACCATCGTGCGCACCGCGATCAACCTGGTCGACGCCCGCTACGGTGCGCTCGCCGTGCGCGGCCACGACCAGCAGGTGGTGCAGTTCATCGACGAGGGCTTCGACGACGAAACCCGCAGTGCCATCGGACGATTGCCCGAGGGCCACGGTGTGCTCGGCGTGGTGTTCCACCAGTCGAAACCGCTGCGGCTCGATGAACTCACCAATCACCCTGCCTCCGTTGGCCTTCCACCACATCACCCGCCGATGCACACCTTTCTCGGGGTGCCGGTGCGGATTCGCGGCGAGGTGTTCGGCAGCCTCTACCTGACCGAAAAGGCAGGCGGGCAACCGTTCACCGACGATGACGACGTGCTGGTCCAGGCGCTCGCGGCCGCGGCGGGCATCGCGGTGGACAACGCCAGGCTCTACGAATCGGCGCGCACCAGACAGGCGTGGATCGCGGCAACCCGCGATATCGCCACCGAACTGCTGGCAGGCAACCAGTCCGCCAGTGTGCTCGAGCACGTGGTCGAGCACGCGCGCACACTGACCGACTCGCACCAGTCGTTTCTCACCGGTCCGGACGAGGACGGCGAGCCGACCGCGCTCGCGGTCACCACCTGGTGCGGACCCGGCGAAGGCTACGAGGGCAAGGCGGTGCCCACCGAGGGGACCGCGCTCGGCGAGGCGTTCACCCGCCGCACCCCGCTGCGCTTCGACGACGCGAGCACGGTCGATCTCGGCCTCGCGCTCCCCGATGCGGGACCGCTGCTGATCCTGCCGCTGTGCACGCCGGACACCACGCTCGGCGTGCTGACCACGGTGCGCGAAGTCGGCGCCGCCCCGTATTCCGACGAGCTGGTCGAGCTGACCGCCGCGTTCACCGACCAGGCGGCGCTGGCCATGCAGCTGGCCGACGCGCAGCAGCGGATGCGCGACATCGACATCATCGCCGACCGCGATCGGATCGCCAGGGACCTGCACGACCACGTCATCCAGCGGCTGTTCGCCGTCGGTATCACGCTGCAGGGCGCGGTTGCCAAGGCCACCGTTCCCGAAGTGCAGCAACGCCTTTCCACTGTGGTCAACGACCTACAGGAGGTAGTGCAGGAGATCAGGACCTCGATCTTCGACCTGCACGGCGGCAACGGCAATCCGCTGCAACAGCGGATCGAGCACGCGATCCGCCAGCAGACCGCCGAATCCGCACTGCGGTCGACCTTTTCGGTATCGGGCCCACTGTCGGTACTGGAGGCCGAACTGGCCGATCACGCGGAAGCCGTTGTGCGCGAAGCGGTCAGCAATGCGGCCCGGCATTCCGGGGCGAACACGGTCGCGGTGGAGATCAGTGTCGACGACGATCTGACCATCGTGGTGACCGACAACGGCTGGGGCATCCCGAATCACGTGGTGCGCAGCGGACTACGGAATCTGGAGCAGCGGGCGGAGAAGGCGGACGGGCATTTCGTCATCGGTGCGGCCGGGAACACGAACGAAGCCGGCGACGCCATGCCGGGCACCCGGTTGTGCTGGTCGGTGCCGCTGCCGGACGGATTCGGGCGAACTTCCTGAGCGACGTCGACCGGTTCGCTCGCCGCCACCGCAGTGCGCAGGCGGTCGACTTCCTGCCGAGCGAGCCATGTCACAGCGCGTGGCTGTTCGCGATGACGGCACCGATCCCGGCCAACGTCATATGATCTTGATGCTGTCTCTTGTTCGGATCGGCTCCGGGCCTGGCCACGCTCCCGCACCGACTCTTCAGCCGAACCACGGTCAGCGAGACAATTCCTGGGCACCGGTTCTGTAATGATCGCCAGACACTGTCCGATTAAGCGCCTGAACTGTGATCGAGGCAATAGCGTCGACGCTGTAGTCGCGTGCACGTCGATACGAGAATAATCCCATGCTCCACTGGCCGGAATCGGGTCGATGATCGGGGGTTAGAGGTGAGCGAGGACAAGGCAGCCGCCGCGGTCGCAGCGGCCGAGCAGCTAGCTGAGCGCTACCGTTCTCTGGTCGAGCACACGCCCGACGCCATCTGCGTGCACGAGCACGGCATCGTCGTCTACGTCAATCCCGCCACCGTGCGGCTGCTGGCCGCGGCCGGCGTCGACGACGTGATCGGCAAACCACTCACTCAGTTCGTCCATCCGAGCTCTGTGCCCGGGATGTTGGCCGGGATCAGTGCGCTGACCACCAAAGGGGCCGCCGCCGAGCCGACCGAGATCACGCTGGTCCGGGCCGACGGCGTGCTGATGCCGGTGGAGATTGTGTCGGTGCTCACCCCCTGGCACGACCACCTCGCCTACCAGGTGGTGATCCACGACCTCACCGCCCAACGCCACGCCGAGGCCGCGCAGCAGCGCGCCGAGCAGCACTTCACCACGGTCGTCTCGCAGTTGGAGGAGGGTGTGGTGGTGATCGATCCGGAGGGCCGCATCGAGTCGGCCAACCCGGCGGCCGTGCGCATCTTCGGCAGCGACGACGAGCTCATCGGCAAAACGATCCAGTCGCTGCCGGTCACCCTGCTCGACGCGAACGCACAACCGCTGGCGCCGACCCGCCATCCGATCGCCCGCACGCTGGCCACCGGCGAGACCATCACCGGCTACGTCTTCGGCGTCGACCGGGCCGACGGGCAGCGGCGCTGGCTGTCGGGCAGCAGCCGGCTGCTCAATCCCGGCGATCGGCGCTCGTCCGCGGTCTCCTCGTTCGCCGACATCACCGAATTCCGGGCCAGCAGGCGGCAATTGGAGTACCAGGCCACGCACGACTCGCTGACCGGGCTGGCGAATCGTTCGCTGATCCTGTCCCAGCTGGCCGGCGCGCTGGCCACCAGTGAAGACCTGCCGGTGTCGACGGTGCTGTTCATCGACCTGGACGGGTTCAAGGCGATCAACGACACGCTCGGGCACGCCATCGGCGACACGGTGCTGCAGATCGTCGCGCAGCGATTGCAGCGCGCGCTGCGCAGCGACGATATCGTCGGCAGGCTCGGCGGCGACGAATTCCTGGTGCTGCTGTCCGGCGGCACCCGGCGGGTGGACCTCGACGCGCTGGTGGCCCGGCTGCGCTCGACGATGGCCGAGCCGATCATCGCGCGCGGGCACCGGATCGAGGTGAACGCCTCGATCGGCGTCACCCCGCTCAACGTCAACGACCGCCGCACCCCCGAGGCCGTGCTGCACGACGCGGACCTGGCGATGTACCGGGCCAAACCGGCCAGACACCGCGAAAATACGGCCGGTTCGGTACGCAGGCCGAACAGCACACACGCGTCCTGACGGGTCCGATCGATGATTCTCGAAGAACTTCGCGGGTCGCCGGAATACCTGCGCTGCCCGAAGCTGTTACACCACTTCTATGACATGTCCACGGTCGTCGAGTCGGTAACCGTCGCGCCCAACGCCGCGAGGTCGGCGGCGCGACACCGGGTACACCTGCGGATACGGCGACCACGCCGCAATCGCAGTAGACTCGACAACCTTGTTTTCCGAACGTTCGCGTGCCTATTGCCATGCGTGTGTACCGTTCGCTCGGCTCATCGCGGTGAAGGAGTTCAGTTTGCCCGACCTCACTCAGGACCGTGCCGCTCGTGACGGCGCGCCCGAGCTGACCCGCGAGACCGAACAGGAACAGAAATACCTGTCGGTGCTGTACGACCGGCTCGACGAGATGCGCGACTACGCCCGCAACCGCCTGCGCACCGTGCTACTGGAATCCGGTGGTACCCCGCAGGCCCGCAGCGAACGCGAGTCGTTCAGCCAGCTCTACAACGAGGACCTCGCCAAATACGATGCGGCAGAACACGGCCTGTGTTTCGGCCGGATCGATCTGGCCGACGAATACCGCTACATCGGCAGGCTCGGCATCCTCGACGAGAAGGATGACTACGAGACGCTGCTGCTGGACTGGCGCGCCCCGATGGCCCGCCCGTTCTACCTCGCCACCACCGCGGCGCCGGACGGCGTGACCAGGCGCAGGCACATCCGCTCGCGCAACCGCAATGTCACCGCGATCAATGACGAGTACCTCGATCTGGATGCCGCGCGCCAGGCGGGCGCGACCGACGACGACGGCGGGGTCGGCGCCGAGAGCGCGCTGCTGGCCGCGTTGAACGCCGCACGCACCGGCCACATGAACGACATCGTCGAGACCATCCAGCACGAGCAGGACGCGATCATCCGCTCGGAGCACAAGAGCGTGCTGGTGGTGCAGGGCGGGCCGGGTACCGGCAAGACCGCAGTCGCGCTGCACCGCGCCGCCTACCTGCTCTACACCTTCCGGCAGCAGCTGGCCAAGAGCGGCGTACTGATCATCGGGCCGAATGCCACCTTCCTGGACTACATCGGCCAGGTGCTCCCCTCGCTCGGTGAGACCGGCGTGCTGCTGTCCACCATCGGCGACCTGTATCCGGGCGTGAAGGCGACTCGTGAGGACTCGTTGCGGGCGGGCGAGATCAAGGGCTCGCTCGACATCCTGGAGGTCCTGAAGCAGGCGGTCCGGGACCGGCAGGAGGTGCCTACCGAACCGGTGCGGCTCAGCTTCGACGGCTATCAGGTGACCCTGGATCGCAAGATCGCCACCCGGGCGCGCGGCCGGGCGCGTTCCTCGCGACGCCCGCACAATCTGGCCAAGCCGATCTTCACCAGCGCGGTCATCGATGCGCTCACCGAACAGCTCGCCGAGACCATGGGTTCCGATCTGTCCGGTGGCCCAAGCCTGCTCAGCCGCACCGATATTGCCGAGATCCGCGACGAGATGCGGGCCGACCAAGAGATCCAGCAGGCCATCGGCAAGCTGTGGCCGCTGCTGTCCCCGCAGGATGTGCTCGCCGATCTGCTGGCCGACCCCAAGCGGCTCGACCGCGTCGCCGGCGCACTGTCTCCGGCGGATCGCGCGGAACTGGTGCGACCGGACAACGGCGAATTCAGCGCCGCCGACGCCCCGCTGCTCGACGAGCTGGCCGAACTGCTCGGTGTGGACGACACCGAGGAACGCGAACGCTCCCGGCGCCGCTGGCGGGCCCAGCTGGCCGAGGCGCAGGACGCGCTGGACATCCTGACCGGTTCCGCCCCACAGGATCTCGAAGACGAGCTCGACCCGGAAATCCTGATGGCCTACGACCTGATCGACGCGAGCCAGCTCGCCGAACGCCAGAACGTGCGCACCAGCCAGACCACCGCCGAGCGCGCGGCCGGTGACCGCACCTGGACCTACGGGCACGTCATCGTGGACGAGGCGCAGGAGTTGTCGGAGATGGCGTGGCGAATGGTGATGCGGCGCATCCCGAATCGCTGGATCACCGTGGTCGGCGATGTCGCGCAGACCGGCGACCCGGCCGGCGCGTCGTCCTGGCAGCGGGTGCTGGAACCGTATGTGGCCAAACGGTGGAAGCTCACCGAGCTGACCGTGAACTACCGGACCCCGGCCGAGATCATGGACGTGGCCGCGGACGTGCTCGCCGCGATCGATCCGTCCGCGTCCGCACCCCGCTCGGTGCGCGACAGCGGCAACCCGCCGCGCGGATATCGGGTCACCGCAAGCGAAGTCCGCGACCAGGTCGCGAAGCTGGTCGCCGAGGAGACCGGGCCCGGCACCACCGCGGTGATCGCGCCGCACACCTTGGTCGAGGAGTTGGCCGAACTGGCCGATGAATCGGTGCGCGTACTGACCGTGCACGACGTGAAGGGTTTGGAGTTCGACGCGGTGTATCTGGTCGAGCCACAAGCGATCCTGGACGAATCCCCACGCGGCCTCAACGATCTCTACGTCGCCCTGACTCGCGCCACCCAGCGCCTAGGCGTAGTCCACAGCGAGGACCTGCCCGACGTCCTGACCGCACTGGCCTAACCGCCCCCACCGAAGGCCCCCTGCAGTCGGCCATACAGACCAAAGGCGCCCTTCAGTCGAGTGGACAGTCTCGACTGAAGGGTGCCTTTGGTCTGTCTGCCGGGCCGAAGGGGGCCTTCGGCCTGGTGGGATGGCTAACGGACCGTGTGCACGATCAGGACGTCCGAGCGGGACTTGCGGGCGACGTCCGAGGGGACGGAGCCGAGCAGGCGGCCGGTGAGGGTGTTCAGTCCACGGTTACCGACGACGAGCAGGTCGGCGTCCACGTCCTTGGTCAGCGTGAGCAGCGACTCGACCGGCTCGCCGACCACGGCGCGCTCGACGATGTTCTTCGCGCCCGCGGCGACGGCCTTGTCCCGCGCGGTGCGCAGGATCTCGTTGGTGGGGGCGGACCCGCGCACCTGGTAGGCCTCTTCCTTGAGCACGTCCGCGGCGGCGGCCACGTCGCGATCGTCGGTCGGGTAGTAAGCGCACGCGATGACCAGGGTCGCGTCGGACACTCCAGCCAGGGCGGCGGCCTTCTCGACGGCGACGTACGACGAGTCCGAGCCATCAGTACCGACAACAATGGTCCGGTAGGCGGTCATTCTCTCCTCCAACTGTGTCAGGGTGCCTACGCCAGGGTGCATACCAAGACGTGCCCCGGCGCAGCGACTTGCGTCGACCCTAGCGGCAAACAGACCGGAAATATCAGAAATCGCAGCACATCACATTGCCGGTGTCCTGGCATTGCCGCCACATGTTCGCCAGGAAATGCGGGAAGGGCATGACCAACCTGGGCAGACACAATTGCCGGGCCGGCAAACTGTGATCAAGCACAATGACGATGAACGGTCTTGTCTCCCTGGGATATTCGTCACATACCAGCGGGGATCGAACAGACATCAGCCCGCCGCGGCGCGCAAATCGCGCACCGGGACGGGCCGCTGGAGCCTGGGACTACCGTGCCATTACGGCCACTGTTGGTAGTTCGCCCAGAATAAGCCGAGAATCGCTCCGATGATGTCCATGCCTTCCTCTCCCTGCAGTAAAAAGGACGCGCAATATTAGCGCGACAAGCGGGGTCAGAGGTCGAAAAGCGGTCCGGTGATGGTCAATCCGAGGTCGTCGACGTGAGCGAAGAACGCGAACAGCATCAACGCGGCGCCAACCAGCGCGAGGTTCTTGTTGAAGTTGACCATTTCGGCCTGTTTGGCCTGCGGATCCGTTTCCTTCCAGAACTGGTGCATCAGCACCGCGGTCACCACCAGCAGCGCCGCGAGCAGTAGTGACCCGAGATCGGCCCACACGCCCAGCAACACCATCAGTCCGCCGAGACCGAACAGCGCGCCCGAACCGAGCACCGACAGCTTCGCCATCGGCACACCCTTGCTCGCCGTATAGCCCGCCATCGCTTCGGTCTGCATGAAGTGCCCGACCGCCGAGCTCAGGAACAACACCGAGAACAACACCCGCCCGATCAACACCACAACATCCATGTCCAGCTCCTTTTTTGGCTGACAGTAGTAGTGCAACATTCAACTAAGTGTCCTGGGAAGTGTTCCCCGGAGCCCGCGGTCGAATGGTCGAAAACGGTCGGCCCAGCAACTACGACCTGGTCGGCATGACCTTTGCCGTGACCTCGTTGCGCGAGCGTAGCGAATTCTTGGCGTATTCCAGTGGAGCCATTCCGACTTCCGCGGTGAACTCGCGCGAGAAGTGCGCCTGATCGAAGTATCCCAGTTCCGCGGCCAATGTGGCGAGATCTTCGGTGCGACCGCGGGCGAGCAGTTCGGCCCCGTCCTGCAGGCGGTAGCGGCGCAGCACCCACTTCGGGCCCGCGCCGACGTAGCGGCGGAACATGCGCTGCAAGGTGCGGGTCGGTACGTCGAATCGGTCGGTGATCTGGTCGACCCTGGTCAGATCCTGGTCCTGGGCCATCGCGTCGATGATGCGCAGCACCAGGTGATAGGTCGGATCGTCGGCGGCGGGGCGGGCGGCGAGGAAGTCCTCGAGGATGGCGCGGCGTTGTTCGTCGGTGGCCACGTCGAGGACGCGGTCGGCCAGGCCGTGCGCGTCGGGCATGACGTCGGTCAGTTCGACGACGGTGTCACGGAAGGAACCGACGTCGAGTCCGGTGAAGGCGCCGAAGCCGCCCGCGCGGAAACGCAGGCCGAATACCTCACCCTCGTCGCTGAGTTCGCGGACGAACTTCGTGGTGCATACGCCGTTGACGAAACCGCCTGTGCGGCTTGCGGATCGCTCGAAGGTGATGTTCACGCTGGGGTAGGAGAGCACCTCGGCTTGGTAGGGCGGTCTGCCGCGTAGGTCCCAGCGCACCGACCAGTACCACTCGACGAATCGGTCCACGGCGGGGCCGGCGGGCAGCCGGGCCAGCGTGCGGTACTTGGCCTGTTCGTCCGGGTGCAGGATGCCGGTGGTGTCCGCGGGGGCCACCGGGTTCCGGGGCAGCGGCGCGGAATCAGTGCTGCCGGACACGGTTTCGCTCCCGCCGGCCATGGTGTCGCGTTCTTACAAGACCAACAGCGCGCGGCCGAGCAGGATTGATGTCATGACAAACACCGTGAATCCCATCGCCGAGGGCTACCACTCCATCACCTGTTTCCTCGCGGTCGACGACGGCAACAAGGCCATCGACTTCTACACCGCGGTGCTCGGCGCCGAGGTGATCACCCGCAACGATCTGCCCGACGGCCAGCCCGCACACGCGGAGCTGAAGATCGGCGACTCCACCTTGCAGTTGGGCATGCCGATACCGGACAACAACGTGCTCGCCCCGAACGGCGAGTGGGTGCACACCTCGATCGTGCACTACTGCCCCGACGTCGACGGCGTCATCAAGCGGGCCCTCGAACACGGTGCCCGCAGTGCCGAAGAACCCCAAACCTTCGTCACCGGTGACCGTTTCGGCGTCATGATCGATCCGTTCGGCCACCGCTGGGCGGTGCTGACCAAGGTCGAGGACGTCTCGCGCGAGGAAGCCGAGCGCCGTGTCAACGAATGGATGGCCACCCAGAGCTGACGTGCCTCGCGGCGCCGGACCGCCGCTGCGTCGTGTCGGTGTGCCCAGCGAACGTCGGAACCGAGTCGTGCCGCATGGTGCGGAACTGACGACTCGGTCCCGAAGGCGCTGCCGCTCAACTCAATCCGGCGGCGTCCATGCCGCGCAGTTCCTTCTTGAGATCGGCGATCTCGTCCCGCAGTCGGCCTGCGAGCTCGAACTGGAGCTCGCGGGCCGCGTTCATCATCTGTGCGGTGAGTTCCTTGACCAGGTCCGCGAGTTCGGCGCGCGGCATCGACTTGATATCGCGGCCCTCGTAGACGCCCGCGCTGACCGCGCGGCCCGGTTCGCCCTGCGCGCGGCGGCCGCGGCTGGAGTTGCGGCCGGAGCCGCCGACCGCAACCTCGGTGTCGTCGGCCTCCAGATACACCTGGTCGAGGATGTCGGCGATCTTCTTACGCAACGGTTGTGGGTCGATGCCCTTCTCCGTGTTGTAGGCGACCTGCTTGGCCCGGCGGCGATCGGTCTCGTCGATGGCGTGCCGCATCGAGTCGGTGATCTTGTCGGCATACATGTGCACCTCGCCGGACACGTTGCGCGCCGCGCGGCCGATGGTCTGGATCAGGCTGGTGCTGCTGCGCAGGAAGCCTTCCTTGTCCGCGTCGAGGATCGCGACCAGCGACACCTCGGGCAGGTCGAGACCCTCGCGCAGCAGGTTGATGCCGACCAGCACGTCGTATTCGCCGAGTCGCAACTGCCGCAACAGTTCCACGCGACGCAACGTGTCGATCTCGGAGTGCAGATACCGCACCCGCACACCCAACCCGAGCAGATAGTCGGTGAGATCCTCCGACATCTTCTTGGTGAGCGTGGTGACCAGCACCCGCTCGTCCTTCTCGGTACGCTGCCGGATCTCGTGCACCAGGTCGTCGATCTGGCCCTTGGTCGGCTTGACCACTACCTTCGGATCGACCAGGCCGGTCGGGCGGATGACCTGCTCGACCACCTCGCCGCCGACCTGGCCCAGTTCGTAGGGCCCCGGCGTGGCCGACAGGTACACCGCCTGGCCGATCCGGTCGGCGAACTCCTCCCAGGTGAGCGGCCGGTTGTCCACCGCAGACGGCAGCCGGAACCCGAATTCGACCAGGTTGCGCTTGCGCGACATGTCGCCCTCGTACATGCCGCCGATCTGCGGCACCGTCACGTGCGACTCGTCGATGACGAGCAGGAAGTCGTCGGGGAAGTAGTCGAGCAGCGTCGCGGGCGCCGACCCGGCCGGGCGGCCGTCGATGTGCCGCGAGTAGTTCTCGATGCCGGAGCAGAACCCGACCTGGCGGATCATCTCCAGGTCGTACTGGGTCCGCATACGCAGTCGCTGAGCCTCGAGCAGCTTGCCCTGTCGTTCCAGCTCGGCCAGCCGCACTTCCAGTTCGGCCTCGATGTCGCGCACCGCGCGCTCCATCCGGTCCGGGCCCGCCACGTAGTGGGTGGCCGGGAAGATGCGCAGCATGTCCACCTGGCGAACCACGTCGCCGGTGAGCGGGTGCAGGTAATACAGCGCCTCGATCTCGTCGCCGAAGAACTCGATGCGGATCGCGAGTTCCTCGTAGGACGGGATGATCTCGACGGTGTCACCGCGCACCCGGAACGAGCCGCGGGTGAACGCCATGTCGTTGCGGGTGTATTGCACGTCGACCAGCAGCCGCAGCAGCGCGTCGCGGTCGACCTCGCCGCCGACCTCGAGCTGCACCGACCGATCGAGGTAGGACTGCGGGGTGCCGAGGCCGTAGATGCACGACACCGACGCGACCACCACCACATCGCGCCGGGACAGCAGGCTCGACGTGGCCGAGTGCCGCAGCCGCTCGACGTCGTCGTTGATCGAGCTGTCCTTCTCGATGTAGGTATCGGTCTGCGCGATGTACGCCTCGGGTTGGTAGTAGTCGTAGTACGAGACGAAGTATTCGACGGCGTTGTTCGGCAGCATCTCTCGCAGCTCGTTGGCCAGCTGCGCGGCGAGGGTCTTGTTCGGCGCCATCACCAGTGTGGGGCGCTGCAGCCGCTCGATGAGCCAGGCGGTGGTGGCCGACTTGCCGGTGCCGGTGGCGCCGAGCAGCACCACGTCGCGCTCCCCCGCCTTGACCCGGCGTTCCAGCTCCTCGATGGCGGCCGGCTGGTCACCGGCGGGCACATGCTCGCTGACCACCTGGAAGCGCGCGTCACTGCGCTCGATCTCGCCGACGGGCCGATGCTCGGAGTGCGCCAGCGGGGTCTCGCCCGCGACCCTCTCCTCGTAGCCTTCCGTCGGAATCTCGGTTGCGAATGCCATGCTCACCAGCCTAAGCCCAGCCACCGACAGATTTCAGCGGTCGTGCGGGCGGTGGCTGCCGCGGACCCCGACTGGTGGGTCTCGGCCTGGTGGTGGTGTGCCGAGCCCCGGAGATAAAACCGCGATCGTCTCTCCCCCATTCCCGGGCGGGATAAACCTCTGACGAGTAAGTTTTACCGGAGCAATACCAGGCTTTACCGGGACAATACTGTTTCACTCTCAGGCACCGTTATGTGTCCGAAATGTCCCATGCGCCAACACATTTCGTGGCCAAAAACATATCGCGTCAATCCGCCCGATCACCATTTCCCGGGTGTACTCTGGCTTGGTTGTTCGGACAACAAAGTTCGGATGTGGCGAAGGACTAGAGCCATGAGAGGTCTGATTCCATTGCTCAATACCGTGCCGACCACCGGCTTCACCGGAAGTATCGCCCGACACATCCGTGCGGCGGTACCAGGCCTCAACAACAACGCCGCCGCCCCGCCGAACACCGCGTTACCGCCCGGCCATCCGCCGCACCGGCCGCACGTCGAGTACTTCAACCTCGCCGAGCACACCAGCACCGACAGCAAGGGCTTCGTCCGCCAGGTCGAGCGCTACCACCACGAACCGTGGGGCGTATATATGGCGCGCATCGTGCCCGTCCCGCACCATCACTACCTGGAGTCCTGGCTGCTGCCCGAACTCTCGCTGCGGGTGACGTGCGCTCGGCGGAACCCGGCGCACCACATCGACCACGACTTCCACCTCGATATCGGCGAGTTCACCCAGGTCGCGCCGAAACGCTGGAAGGCCGTCGACCACTACCTCGACATCGAGGTACATCGCGGCCACCACGTCGAACTGCTCGGCGTCGACGACCTGCTCGCCGCCCACGCGGCCGGATTGGTGGACACCGCGCAGGCGCATCGGGCCTTCGAGTGCGCGACCGCGGCACTGGACGGACTCGCCGCCAACGACCACTGCGTCGAGGACTGGCTCGCCACCCAGGGCATCACGCTCACCTGGATGTAACCGCGAGGCCACTCGACTCCGACGTCGCGGCGGTAGATTCTGAATGCATGACCCAGGCACCATCCGTTGACGTGCATCGGCCCAAGGTCGAGTACTTCGACCTCGCGGACCTGACGAACACGGATCCGAAGGGATTCGTGCGGCCGGTCGAGCAGTACCACGTGGAGCCGTGGGGCCTGTACATGGCGCGAACCTCCGACCATGAACAGTTCCACTACATCGAATCGTGGCTACTGCCCGACTTGGCGCTGCGCGCCTCCGTCTTCCACTACCACCCCGAGCACCAGCGGGACCAGGACTTCTACCTCGATCTCGGCGAGTTCGGTCAGGTAGCGCCCGAACGGTGGAAGTCGGTGGACCACTATCTGGACATCATCGTGCGCACCGGTCGCGGTACCGAGCTGCTCGACGTCGACGAGCTGCTCGCCGCGCACGCGGCCGGCCTGCTCACCGCCGCCCAGGCCCAGGCCGCCATCGAGACCGCCACCAGCACCATCGACGGCATCGCCGCCAACGATTACCGCCTCGAAAGTTGGCTCGAGCAGCGCGGCATCACGCTGACCTGGAAGTAGCGGAAGACTGGGGCAGCCTCGCAAAGCTGTTGCGCTGCTACCGATCTCGCCAAGCCAGCATGCGGGGGTAGGCAGCGGCGAACCAGGGTTCCTTGATATCCAGATATGCTTCCGTCGCCTCCGCGCCTGTCAGCCCCGCCGCCTTCGCCTCCGCCGCGCGCTTCACCTCGAGGTATTCGGCACGCGCGTCGGCGTCGGCGCGCAACCAATCACGGAACAGCAGCGCGTACTCTTGCCCGGGCGAACCAGCCACGCGCACATGAACATTGGCGAGTCGGCCGGGATCGGCGTTCTGGTGATAGCGCTTGGTCCACAACGCGACGTCCGTGCCCATCGGATCCTGCGGCATCGGTCGCGGGCAGTCCTCGGTAACCTCCGGCCGAACCGGAAAACCCGCTGCGCCCAACGCATCTCGCAGCCCGTCGGCGGCGGCGAGGCCGGCAACGGTGATCTGTAGATCGATCACGTCCTTGGCCGGAAGATCCGGCACCGCAGTCGATCCGATGTGATCTATCCGCGATGCGGACGCGCCGCACGCCACCCACAGCCGCGCGATGAGCCGTTGTGCCTGCACGGCCCACTCCGGGTTCGCGGGTACGACCCGTACCTCTTTCCGACGCGCGGGCGTCCCCGTGCGCAGGTTGTGCTCGAACGGCTCCAGCCGCTCCAGCCACAACTGCCGCACCACGCCCTCGATTGCCCCCGGCGCCCCACTGTTGTCGAGCAACACATCGGCAACCGCGCGCCGCTGCTCGTCGGTGGCCTGCGCGGCGATACGCGCCCGCGCATCGGCTTCGGCAACGCCACGGAATTCGACAAGCCGACGCAACCGAATTTCCGCATCGACATCGACGACAATTACCAAGTTCATCAATGGCGCGAGACCGTTCTCCACCAGCAATGGAATATCTTGCACGACAATGGCATCGCCCGGCGCCGCGGCAATGAGTTCGGCGGTGCGTTTACCGACCAACGGGTGCGTAATCGAATTCAAGGTCGCGCGGGATTCGTCATCGGCAAAAGCCTTGGCCGCCAAGGCCGGTCGATCCAGGCTGCCGTCGGCCGCCAGAATCTCGGTACCGAACGCCGCGACGAGCGCAGCGAGGCCCTCGGTACCTGGCGCGACGACCTCTCTGGCGATCACGTCGGAGTCGACGATCACCGCACCGAGGTCGGCGAGGATCCGCGCCACTGTGGACTTGCCCGCTCCCATGCCTCCGGTGAGGCCGATCCGCAACATTCGACCAGTCTCGCATCCCGCGCCCGACGGCGGGCTCGCCGCCCACGGCGGGTGACGCAAGGACCGACGCTCGACTACGGCGGCACAATCAGCCCGATTACCCATCCGGGCCGCGGTTTCCACCTGTCGCCGCCGTAATTGCCCGATCCGTGACGAGGCCGAGACCAATTCGCAACAATTCCGGCCGGACCGGGTACATCGGCGACAACTTTCCGACACGCCGAGGCAATTACTTGCGCAAAATACTCTGTGTGGCACTTTCGTTCGGCTAATCTTCGCCCTGGCGATCGGAGCGCCAGCACCAGCAAGCAAAGGAACACCATTGGGCACCAGAATGAACCAGACGGCTCGCCACCGCCTGGGTATGGCGGGCGGCGTGCACTGCATCCACATCCCCGCTGTCGCGGCCGCGTTGGCCGAACACCGTCGTACATGGTTCACCGCACTGCTCAGCCCGGCCCGGCACAGCTTCGCGGCCATGCGAAAACGCTCCGTCGTGCCGTCCGTCCGGTGGGTGCCCGCCACCGCGAGCTGACCGCAGACTTCGCGAACCGGTTCGAGAAGTGGCCCAGCCCCCGCCAGGGCTGGGCCACTCTCATGCCCGAATCAACCCGCTCGGCTTGCGCCGGGTACCGGGTTGCTGTGTCGGCATCGAATTCGGCGGCACCGGATAGGGAATCCCGGTTGTCGCCGTACCCAACGCGATATTCGGGCCGCATTGGGCGACCGCGGCATCCATTTTCGGTTTCGGGTCGGGCAGCACCGGTTTCGCGATATTCGGTGCCGAGCCGAAATCGAAGGTGGAGGTCATATCGCCGGTGACGCCGCGTCGCCACGCGGTCACATTCGGCACCTCCACTCCGAACCTGGTTTCCAGCAGTCGCAGCTGTGAGGTGTGGTCGAAGGTCTCGGAGGCGACGAGCCCGCCCCGGGTGTACGGCGAAATCACCAGCGCCGGAACGCGATAGCCCAAACCTATCGGACCGGCGATGCCCTTCGCGGCGGACACGCGGTCCAGCGGCACGGTGAGGAACTCGCCCGGAGTGCCCGGCGGCGGGGTCGGCGGGGTGACGTGATCGAAGAAGCCGCCGTTCTCGTCGTAGCTGATGATCAGCGCGGTCTTCTCCCACACCTTCGGGTTCGAGGTGAGGATGTCGAGCAGCTGCACGATGCCGAACGCGCCGAATGCCGCTGGCAGCGCGGGATGTTCGCAGTTCAGCAGCGACGGGATCACCCAGGAGACGGCAGGCAGCGTGTCATTGGCGACGTCGGCCTGAAAGTCGTTGGGGTACACCGGAGCCAGGCCGCGGCGTGCCAATTCCGAGTTCGGGTCCGATGATTGGGTGAAGCAGCCGAGCATGCCGTCGAGGATCACCGAGGACAGCGGGCCGACGTCGCGATTGTTGTAGACCTTCCAGCTGACGCCTGCCTCGGACAGGTTCTCCGGGTACGTGCGCCAGCTGTACACGTGCTGCGGAATCAGCTTGGGGGTCTCCACCAGCGGCCCGCCCGCGAGTCCGTCCGGGTCGATGGTTCCGCTGATCCAGTACAGCCGGTTCGGATCGGTGGGGCCGAGCACCGAGCAGTGGTAGTTGTCGCACAGCGTGAAAGCGTCGGCGAGCGCGGTGTGGATCGGAATGTCTTCGGGCAGGTAGTAACCCATCGCCGCGGGTGCGTTGGCCGGGCCGACGCTGGCGACCGACATCGGCATCCACTGGTCGTTGCGACCGCCGTTCCAGGAGCGATGCATGCCCTCCCAGGAATGGTCCGGGTCGTTGATGCATTCACCGTCGAGCGAGGCACCGCGGGTGGTGTCCAGGCGGAACGGATTCACATAACCGTCCGGGCCGGGGCCCGCACCGGGCGTCCAGCCGTATTGCCGCCAGGCCGTCGACGGGTCGTCGAACCCGCGAACGCCGGACAGGGTGCCGAAATAGTGGTCGAACGAGCGGTTTTCTTGCATCAGCAACACGAAGTGCTCGATATCGCCGAGTCCACCCATCCCGGCGGGGTCGGCGGCGTAGGCCCGCTCGATGATCGGGTTGGCCCACGAGGCCAACGCGCCCACCGCACCGGCCGCCGCCGCCTTCGCTAGGAATTGTCTGCGATTGAGCCCACTGAATGGCCCCGCTGCACACATGTCTTCGGCCGACCTTTCCGCCAGGGCTGTCGAGCAGAGTTTCGCGATCCGCGCCGACCATACCCGACGTGCTGCGACGCCGCAGAGAAAGATCGTTTAGGCATGCCGGGAAGTGAGCAGAAGCACGGTGCGGGTTGACGATTCCTGGATAGTAGCTCGATAGCTGCCCGAAACATCATACCGTTCTGAGTGTTTCACCCGTTTTGCCCGCTTTCACCCGATCGATGCCACGGATTCCCGCGTGGGCGTGGCCAAGTCGGCGGCGCCGCGCCGAAACCTGCGCCACACCAGCAATGCGGTGGCGCCGAACCCCAGGCACAGCCCGAGCCAGATGCCCGGCGCGCGCCAGCCGAAACCGAACCCGAAGAGCACCATGGCCGGTACGCCGATCGCGAAATAGCCGATCAGCGTGCTCTGCATCCCCGCCTTGGTATTTCCGATGCCACGCAGCAGTCCGATGGACAGGTTCTGCGAGCCCTTGCAGTACTGCTGGACGATCGCGAACCACAGCAGGGTCGAGGCTGCGGCGACGACGGCGGTGTCGTCCTGGTGCGCGCCGAGGAACGGCGTGAGAACGGCACTGGGGAACAGCAGGTAGCCGAGGCCGATCACGGTCATGAAGGCGAAGCCGATGGCGAAGGTACGGCGGGCGATGTCCGCCACCGCATTCCGGTCGCCCTGCCCGATCGTCCGGCTGACCAGGATCGAAGAGCCCTGGGAGAGACCGATATTGACCTGGTAGACGATGTAGGCCAGCTGGTTGACGATATTGCTCGCGGCCAGCGCCACCGGACCGAAGCTGCCCATCAACACCGCGGCGACGGACGTGATCGCCGCTTCCGCACCGTAGGTCAACGAGATCGGGGTGCCCATCCGGACGATTCGCGTGATGGTTGCCCGGTCCGCCTGCCACGCTCGCAGCGACAGCAGATCGCCGAGCAGCGGGTCGCGTTTGACGGTGCGCAGATAGAGACCGAACGTCCACAGTTGAACGAGGGTGGTGGACAGGCCGATTCCGGCGAGGCCGAGTTTCGGCATGCCGAGCCAGCCGAAGATGAACAGGGCGTTCAGGAGTGCGTTGACGCCGATCGACAACAGCGTCACGCGTAACAGTGAACCTGCCCGGCGGAGGCCGACGGCGAACTGCCGCAACACGTTCAACCACAGCATCGGGATCAGGCCGGGCGCGAGCGTCCACATGATCGGGCGTGCCAGGTCGAGCACCGCGGGGTCCTGGCCGAGCCAACGCAGCGCATAGCCCAGCGTGATCAGGATCAGCGCGCCTGCTGTCGAGGTCACCGTGGCCACAAACGCCGCGGCCCGGACCAACCCACGGATCTCGGCGCGCGCCTGCCCATCGATATCGACACGACCGGTGCGTTTTTCGCTGCTCCCCACCGCCTCGGCGATCAGGTTTCCGACACCGGTGATCATGCCGACACACATGGTGCGCAGCTGGTTGTACAGCAACAGCGCGAGGCCGCCCGCCGCGACGGACGCGACGCCGAGCAGTCCCATCATCGCGAGATCGACGGTGGTCAGCGCCACTTGGGCGAGCTGGATGCCGGCGATCGGGGCGGCCAGCGCGATGATGGCTCGATACGGTCGAAAGTTCACCTACGCTCCCGCCCGCTCGACGCCGTATGCCGCCAGCCGTACCGATTCGTCGTAAGCGCGGCAGAGCCTGGTGATTCGCTGTTGCGCGGCCCGGTCGTAGAGGCCACGTTCGAGCAGCCAGTCGTCGTCGTACACGGTGTCGAGGTACTTCTCTCCCGCGTCGCACACCAGCACGATCACCGTGCTGCCCGCCGGCACATGCACCAGACGGCGCAGTGCCACCTGGATTGCGGCGCCGCCGGTTCCGCCCACCAGGATGCCGGTGCGGCGGGCCACCACCCGCGCGGTGGCGAACGCGTCGACGTCGCGGACTCGGCAGTTCTCATCGATGGCGTCGTATTTCACGTTGCCGCCCACTGGGAATCCGGCAGGGCTGCCCGCGCCGGTCTGCCAGTAGCTGCCGCCCGCGCCGCCGAAGATGATGGAGCCGGTGGGTTCGACGCCGAGCGCGTAGACCCGAGAGCCGAGCCTGCGTAGTTCTTCGACTGTGCCGCAGAGGGATCCGCCGGTACCGACGGCGCCGATGAGGTACTCGATGTCGGTGTCGATGTCGGCCAAGAGTTCGCGAGCCAGGTCGCGGTAGCCCGCGTTGTTGTGCGGGTTGTTGTGCTGGTCCGGGCGATAGGCGCCGGTCCGTGCGGCGATCTCGGCGGCGATGCGCCTGCGTTCGACGGTGCTCGGGCCGCCGCCGGTGCCGCTGTCCACCGAAACCAGGTGGGCACCCATTGCTTTCATGGCACGGAGCTTGTCCTTGGCGGCGTGGCCGTCGACTACGGCGGTGAAGGTGTAGCCGCGCTCCAGGGCCATCAGTGCGAGTCCGGTGCCGGTGTTGCCGGAGGTGGGTTCGACGATGTGGCCGCCGGGACGCAGTTCGCCGCTGCGTTCGGCCTGCAGCACCATCTCGCGTGCCATCCGGACTTTCGCGGAGCCGGTCGGGTTGAACTGCTCCAGCTTCAGCAGCAAGCGGGTGCCCGTGCCGGTGCGAATGAGTTCGAGGAGCGGGGTGGAGCCGATGAGTTCGGAGGCGGAGCGGACGACGTTTTCGCTGCGCCGAGGCAGCTGGGTGGTGGCCGGTAATGGCAGCACGGCATGCGCGTTCACTTGTCCAATCGCCACTGGAACCGGTCCTCCTGCGGTGTGATGACTACCTTTGGCGGCAGCGGGAGTTGGTGGAATTCGCTTTCGTTCTTGTCCATCTGATAGCCCGCCGTATTCGGATACAGCAGTAGGTCGCCGTGGCCGGGGCGTTGCGGCAGCGGCACTTTGCGCCAGGTGAGCACGTCGTATTCCATGCAGCTGGCACCGCCGACGCAGGTGGCGATCGGTTCCGCTGCCGGATCGAGATTGCGGGGCACCAGGATCGGGTCCGGTAGGAATTCGCTGCCCTTCCATTGTTCGGACACGCTCATACTCAGACCGTGCACGGCGGTGATGCCGTAGTCGGCGTTCTGCTTGTAGCCGAGAACTGGGAACACAGTGCAGCCCGCATCGATGAGGAGCGCGCGGCCGGGCTCGATGAAGAGCTGGATGTCGTTGTCACGCAAGTGGTTCGCCAACGTGTGGCCCTCGAATGCGGTCGTGAGGATGGCCTCCAGCATGTCGGCACCGGTCGGGGCCTGTGCGTATGGGTAGAACTTCTCGAACCGCTTTCCGGCGTGGAACCAGTCGTCGCGCTGGTGCGTGACGAAGGCGTTCCAGTCGTCGTCACCGAGGTAGCGACAAGCGAAGCCGCCACCTATCGAGAGTGTGGTGAGCGGTAGACCTTGCGCTTTCACCCTGGCGCACAATCGGATCAGGTCGAAGGCAAGCTCAGCACGTGGTGCGACCGCGTAGCCATCCAGGTGGAACGAGAACCCGATCAACTCGACCCGTGGCCGTAGTCGCGCACACAGCGCGATGGCGGTGTCGAGATCTGTTGCCGACAAACCGAATCGGCTGTGCGGTGCGTTCGGCGGCAACGTCCGCAACAGGATGCGCACCGACCCGGCATTCCGTGCGATCGCCGCGACCCGATCCAGTTCATCGAGTGCGTCGATGGCGACCACACAGTCGTGCCGGGCGGCAAGCCGCAGCAGCCCATCGGTTTTCGCCGCACCGGTCACCCCGATATCGCGGCCGCGAATGCCGTTCGCCAGCGCATGCACCAGTTCGGGTTCACTCGCGACGTCCACGGCACCGTCGAGATCGGCGATGATCGGCAGCCAGCAGCCTGCCTTGTTGGCCTTCTTCCCGTAGTAGACCTGGCCGCGCACGCGGTGTCCGGCAAGCGTTTTCTGGAAGGACCGGAGGTTGTCGGCGAACTGTTCCGGGTAGACGACGTGGAACGGGCCGCCGACCGCGTGGTGAATGTCGAAGAGCAGCTGCCGATCCGCGCGCACCCGCCGCTGCCAGTCCGGTTCCAGCGCGGGCAATGCGGGCAGATCGACCAGCGAGGCGTTCAGGACCACAGTTCCACCCGCTGTCCGCGTCCCGCCGCCACCGCGCGGGTGGCCAATGCATGGGCGACCGGGATATCGGTGATGATCATGCCGCTGGCGAACGCGAACACCCGATCTGCGTCGCTCGATCGTCCGTGTGTTTTTCCGGCCACGATGTCGGGCAGTTCTGCGTCGATGACCGGACCGTCCGGTCCCGCCAGCCGACTGCCGGTGACGCCGAGTTGCCCGGCGCTGGTGGCGATCGCGTAGTCGGCCGCGCGCAGGGCGCCGCTCTCGACACCCTTGCTGGCCACCGAGATCAGCAGTCCGCCCGGCGGCAGCCATTCGGTGCGCACCTTGGGATGCGCGGCCCGCCCGGAGGCGACGACAACGATGTCGGACTCGGCGACCGCCGACGGCACATCGTCGACGAGCTCGATGTCCCGCTTCGGAAACCAGCGGCGCATGGCGGCAAGGCTTTCGGCGATGCCGTCGGGATGCGTCCCGAAGAGCCGCAGCTTCTCCAGTCCCGGCAGCGCGGTCAGCAAGTAAGGCAACGTGTTTTGGCCCTGAATGCCCGTGCCGATCATGAGGGCGGTGGTAGCTCCCTCGCGGGCACAGTGTTTCGCGATGATGGCGGTGGTGGCCGGCGTGCGAGCGGCCCCGACGCGCTGACAGTCCATGAACGCGAACGGGAGACCGGTGGTGTCGTCGTACAGGCTGATCGTCGTGTAGTACTTGTCCGCGCTCGCGCTGCCCTGCCGATAGGACGTCTTGAATCCGAGGTGCTCCAGCGAACTGTCGTAGCCGAGCATCGAATACGACA
The DNA here is from genome assembly GCF_040645995.1 of Nocardia sp. NPDC046473. Lineage (NCBI taxonomy): Bacteria > Bacillati > Actinomycetota > Actinomycetes > Mycobacteriales > Nocardiaceae > Nocardia > Nocardia sp. NPDC046473. The sequence continues at coordinate 181,635 of NZ_JBEYZJ010000013.1, read as the reverse complement.
CCGCGTCGCGCTCGGTCTTCGGGATAGGCATCATCAGCTTCACCGGGCAGCGGGAGTCGCCGTGCGCGAACGCCAGGTAGCCGTCCTCGACCAGATCGATCACCTCGGCGGGCGGTAGGTCGATATCGGCCAGATCGGCGCGAGTGAGGATATGCAGTGGGTTACTCATAAAACTCCGATGTCGAGAGGACGCCCGGCCGGTGGTACCGCGGCGGGAGAAGGGTTGTCGCCCAGGTGCACAACGCGATCCGTGCACACGGAGAGCAGCGCGAGGTCGTGACTGATGAACAGCACCCCGACACCGGTGGCGGCCAGGCCGGTCACGGTGCGGGCCACGGTGGCGGTGGTGGCCGGGTCGAGCATCGAGGTCATCTCGTCACAGAGCAGGTAGTCGGGTTTGGCGGCGAGGACACGGGCGACCGCCGCCCGCTGTAGTTGGCCGTCGGAGACCTGCGCCGGGTATCGGTCGAGCAGATCCGCTGTCATGCCGACGGATTCGACGAGGGTGTCCCAGTCCACCGGTCCGCGGGCGAGTTCGGCGATGGATTGACGCAGCGGCAGGCGGGGATCGCACGATCGACGTGGCGACTGGAACAGCATCGCGATCCGGCCGGTCCTTCGCCGCGGCAAGGGCGCACCGTCGCAGGTGACGCGACCGCTGTCCGGTCGTCGCAGGCCCGAGAGGACGTGCGCGAGAGTCGTTTTACCGGTGCCGGATGGTCCCGCCAGGCCGACCACCTCGCCGTGTCCGATCTCGATGGACACATCGGTGAGTACCCGACGCCCGCCAAGGTGGGCCGAAACATGGTGTGCAGCAAGCGATCGTTGAGTCATGGTGTGCCATATCGGAAGTCGTCGGGCAGATTGACCAGCTCCGGTGTGCGGAACGGCAGGGGCGACAACCCGTTCTCCGGCAGTGCGGCGAGCAGGTCTTTGGTGTACCGCTCCCCCGGATTGTCGAGAACTGTCTCGGCACTGCCGGACTCGACGATCCGGGACGCGTACATCACCGAGACATCGGTGCATATCGCGGACTCCTGCAATGCGGTGAGATCGTGGGTGACCAGCAGGACGTGGCCGCCACCTGCGGCGAAGTCGCCGAGCAACCCCAGGATCGCCGCCGCCCGCTCGGCGTCGAGTGCCGAGGTCGGTTCGTCCGCGATGATCAGCGCCGGATCCCCCGCCAGCGCGAAGGCCATGGCCGCACGCTGCGCCATGCCGCCGGACAGTTCGTGTGGATACTGCTGCAGCACAGTGACTTCCAGCCCAACTCGGGCGAGAAGTTCGACCGGATCGTGCGCGGCGCCGAGATACCGAATCGTCTCGGCCAGCTGTGACCCGATCCGCCGCACCGGCGTGAAGTAGGTCATCGCCGACGGCGGCACCCATGCCACGGTGTGGCCGCGCGACCGCCAGATCTCCCGGGTGGTCAGCGTCCGATCGTCGAGCTCCAGCGCTACCGCACCGGTCAGGTGCGCCCGCTTCGGCAGGAGCCCGGTGATCGTCGCGGCCAACATCGACTTGCCGGAACCGGATTCCCCGATCAACCCGTGTACGGTCCCGCGCCGCACCACCAGGTCCGCGGCTGTCACGGCATGCACCGAACGGCCGGGTGCCAGCGGAATCCGCACCGTGACCTGATGGAGGGTGAGTGTCATAGCGAAACCTCCTGCCGCACTGTCGATTCGGCGTCCCACGCGCGGCCGTTCGCGATCATGCGGCAACCTCCTGCAGCACGTGGGCTTTCTGCTGCCAGTGCCTGCCGAGCAGCGACACCGCAAGGGTGACGAGCACCAGCACACCGGCCGGGAAGATCAGCAACCACCAGTCCCCCAACAGGATCGAGGCCTGCGCATCGGACAGCAGCGTGCCCAGCGACGCACGCTGCGGCGGCAGCCCGACACCGAGGAACGACAATGTCGACTCGTGCCAGATCGCGTGTGGGATCAGCAACACCACCCCGACCAGTGCCTGCCCCATCGCGACCGGAACAAAGTGCCGCCGGACGATCCGCCACCGCGGCAGACCACGCAACTGGGCCGCCTGCACGAATTCGGCGTGCCGCAGCGCGAGCACCTCGCTGCGCACCACGCGGGCGATCGAGGTCCAGTGGGTGAGCACCAGCGAGAGCACGATGGCGAGTACGGACCCGCGATACATGGCCACGATCAGCAGCGTGAGCAGCAGGCTCGGCAGCGAATTCACCGCATCGACCAGCCGCATCGCGATCCGGTCCCACCACCCGCCGAACGCTGCGGCACTCACGCCGACCAGCACGCCGAGGACCGCCGAACCCACCGCCGTGGTCGCCGCGATCAGCAGCGAGATCCGCATGCCCTGCGCCACTCGCACGAACACGTCGCGCCCGGCATTGTCGGTGCCGAAAGGGAATTCGAGGCTCGGCGGCCGTCTGCTGATCGAGAAGTCCACCAGCGCGTCGTCGACCGGCCGCAGCAACGGCACCAGCCCGGCATACAGCACCGCGACTGCCAGCACGCCGACCGCGAGCACCAGCATCGGCCGCGCCCTACCCATCGGCGTCGATCCGCGGATCGATGAGCACCGCAGCCGCGTCGGCGGCCAGGTTGCCCAGCAGCACCACGGCGGTGATCAGCACCGTGAGGACGGCCAGCAGCGGAAAGTCGACGCTGCGTGCGGCCGTCACCGTCGCCGACCCCAATCCCGGCCAGCTGAAGATGGTTTCGACCACGGTGGCGCCGACCACGAGTTCGGGCAGCCGCGCACCGCACAGCGCCAGGAACGGCACGATCGCGACCGGCAGCACGTGCCGAAAGGCGATGACCCGCCACGGCAACCCACGCGCCTTCGCACCTTTGACCGCGTCGCTGTCGAGGGCGCGGGCCACCGTCTCACGCAGGCCGAGCAACAGCCACGGCAGCTGCGTGACGCCGAGCAGCACAGCAGGCAACACGAGGTGCCTGATCGTCGAACCGGCGGTCACGCTGCCGCCGGGATCGGTCAATCCCGCAGCGGGAAACCAACGTAGCGTCAGCGCGAAGAGCAGCACCGCGCCGAGCGCCAACACGAACGGTGGAATCGCTTGCAGCACAACCGCGGCCGCACTGACCGTCCGATCGATGAGTCCATCGCGCCGCAGCCCGGCCCACGCGCCGAATACCGCCGCCAGCACCAGAGCAACCACGCCGCCGAGCACACCGAGCAGCAAGCTCCACGGCAGCCGCTCGGCCAGCACCTGCGCGACCGGCTGGCGATACGACCGGGACGCACCCAACTCGCCGCGCGCCAGATCACCGACCCACGACCACCACGCCTCGAACCAGTTGCGCTCCAACCCGAGTCGCTCCCGCAACGCCGCCCGCTGCACCTCGGTGAATCCGTCCCCGTGTGCACCCAGGTACTCGTCGAGGGGGTCGAACGGGCTGGCCGCGGCGAGCGCGAACACCGCCAGCGAGACCAGTCCGGCCAGCGGAACGGCCACGGCGAGCCGCCGAGCGATCAGCCTGCCTGCTCTGCCACCCATCAACGGGTCCAGCGGGCGAGCCCGTACCACGGCCCCCACGCGACGCCGTGCGAGTGCGGTTCGAGCGCGGTCGGGGTGATCCGCCAACCGTTGTCGCGCAACACATAGACGTGGTTCGTGGTGACCAACGCCAGCATCGCCGGGTCGCGATGGTATTCGGCCTGGACCTGTCGATACAGCTCGGTCCGCCGCTGCGGATTCGCTTCCCCGCGCGCGGCATCCAGCAGCTGGTCGATCTTCGGGTTCGCGTAATCCGAGGCGTTGTCCCACTTGGATCCGACGCCGGGTGCGGCGTAGCGGGAGTGGAGTTTGGTGTAGAGCTGGCTGTCGACCGTGTACGGCTGGCCGCCACCGCCAAGCAGGAACGCGGTGTGCGCCAAGTAGTCCGGCGTCATCCGCTGCTTGTCGACGGCAACCGGGGTGATCTCGATGCCCACCTTCTTCGCATCGGACACCACCGCCATCGTCAGGTCACGACGCAGCACTTCCGTTGGGTAGTAAGCGATCTCGAAGGCGGCCCGATGCCCGTCGCGTTCGCGGATGCCGTCCGCACCGACGCGCCAGCCCGCACTGTCGAGCACTCGCCCGGCCTCGGCCCGGTCATAGCCGAAATCCTGTGCCGGATCGTAGGTATCGCCGTACACCTGACCGACCAGGGTGGACATGGGAGCACCGTGACCGCCCAGAATATGGTCGACCATTCCCTGCCGGTCGACGGCGAAGTTCAACGCCTTGCGGACCGCCGGGTCGCCCGCCACCGGGTTGCCGGACGGCAAAGTGATTGCGCGCCAATCGTTCGCCACCGCGGGGACGACCCAGTAGCCGTCCTTGGCCGCGGCCTGTGCCAACTCCGGAGGCAGCACCGTCCCGTCGGCGCCGTCACGCAGCTGGCTTGCCCTGGCGTTGTCGTCGTCGGCGCGGCGAATGACGAACTTGCGCACTCGTGCTCGTTCACCCCAGTAGTCGTCACGTGCGGTGAGCACCACCTGATCCGGCCGGGATTCAGCGAGGACATACGGCCCGGTCCCGATCGGATGCCGATTGAGCTCGGCCCGGTCGGCGGGCCCCGGCCGCGCGAACGCCTCCGCCGGGGCGATCGCCAGGAACAGTCGATGGTCGAAATCGGCATAAGCGCCGGTCAATTCGAACTCGACGGTGTTCGGCCCGGTCTGCTTGGTGGTGCGCAGGAAGTCGTAGTCCGCGGCGATCGGGGCGGCGAAAGCCGGATCGATCAGCGAGTTATAGGTCGCGACAACGTCTTCCGGACCGAACGTAGTTCCATCCGAAAAGGTCACACCGGTTCGGGTATTCACCCGCCACCGCGACAGATCCCCGTCCACCGGCTCCGGCGGCCCTACCGCGAGCACCGGAACCGCCGTCGGTATCCGCTCAGTTACCCCCTCTTCCACCCGATACAGGCTCTCGAAGATCTTCGACTCCCCGTTCTTCCCCTGCCCGAGCAGCGGACTGAAGTCGCTGAGTTCCTCGGTATCGATCACCACGAACTGCTCAGGATCCCCCGTGTTCTGCCCCGGCGTCGAACACGCCGTCAACCCGACTACGAATGCCGTTGCCGCAGCACACATCCCGATCCGAAATAAAGCCATGCCAGCATCGTAAACTATTGGTAATGATTTTCATTAGCATTATCAGTGAAATCGGACACATGCACCGAGCCGGGCACGACATACCCGCCGAAGGGGTGGATACCGAGCCAATGGCTAATCCTGAGCTAATCTCCTGGCTGTGCCGATCAGGGAACGCTTGGTGCCGAAGGGAAAGCTGCTGCTGTGGCTCGCCGCCATCGCCGTGTCCCTGCTGCTCGCCACGGGCACCGTCTACTCCTGGACGCACGCGGGCAGCAGGCACGCTCCGGTCGCGGAGATCGGCACCACGGTGTCCAGCTACGCCGAGGCGGAAGCTGCTGTGACGCCACATCTTCCGCAGGATCAGGCGGTCCCCCGGCTGTCCACCGGCGTGCTGGTCAATTCACTGCAGTTCGTCAACGCGCACAACATCAAGGCCACCGGGCATATCTGGCAACACATACCCGCCGACTTTCCGGCGGATATCGAGCTGGGCGTCCAGCTGCTGGAGGCCGAGGACCCGCACTGCCCGAAAAAGGTCTTCGAGTACCCGCTCGGGGCGTGGCGCGTGGTCGTCTGGTCGTTCTCGACGGTCATCCGGCAGCAGTTCGACTACGCGGACTATCCGCTGGATCACCAGGACATCTGGCTACGGATGCGCCCGGTCGACATGATCCACCAGGTCCAGCTGGTGCCCTCGTTCGAATCGTTCCCGCCGTGGGACGCACACGCGCTCAACGGCTTGGACCCCGGCCTGGTGTTCGGCGATTGGGAGCCCGACTACACGGTGTGGAGCCTGAATCACCAGGCCTACAGCATGCTGGCCCATCCCGGCCTGGCCAACACCGACGAGCTGTATTTCAATGTCGGCGTCAGCCGCGGCCTGCTCGGCCCGCTGCTCGGTCGGATCGTCCCGGTGCTGTTGCTCGCCGTGCTGATGTTCCTCTCGCTGTTCGTGATCACCACCGATCCCGACCGGCGGCCGATCTCCGGCTTCACCGCCTTCGCGATCATCACCTTCTCGGTGTCCACCGTGCTCGTGGTCGCGGTCAACGACAACGCGGCGCGATCGGAGATCGGTTCCGCGGGCATCTCTTATATCGAGTACTGGTACTTCACGCTGTACGTGATGACACTGCTCGTCGCGCTCAACGCCACGATGCTGCTGCACGGCGCTTTCAGCAAGGCCATCACCTGGCGCGACAACCTGGGGCCGAAGATCCTGTTCTGGCCGCTGTTCACCGGCATCATGTTCGCGGCCACCGTCGGCTATCTCGGGCTGTGAGCTACGACCGGACGACCAGCAACCACACAGGCAATAGCAGCAGCGCCGCCAGCGACGTCTTGGCGACGACCGACGCGGCCAGGTCCACGTCGGTGTCGTAGCGCTGGGCGAAGATGAACAGGTTTTGCGGCGCGGGCATGGCGGCGATCAGGACCAGGTAGGTCAGCCAGGTGCCGTGAATACCGAAGAGGTACTTGCAGATCAGCAGCGCGAGCAGTGGGAAAGCCAGGCATTTGAACACGATCAGCGCGTATTCGTCGCGCAGCGAGCCGCGCAACCGCAGGCCCGTTCCGCCTAGGTGCAGGCCGAGCGCGAACAAGGCAATAGGTGCGGCGGCGTTGCCGGCGAACGACAGCGCGTCCAGCAGCCAGCGCGGCACCGGCACCTCGGCGGCGTTCGCGGCGATCCCGAGATAGCAGGCCACGACGATGGGGGTCGCCAGTGCCGCAAGCACCCCGCGCAGCACCGCACCACTCGCCGGTCTTTCTGGATCATCTTGTGCGGCACCGAATTCCATCACCGCGATCACGACGACGGTGAGCACACAGACCTGCAGCAGAATGATCGGGAAGATCGGCGCCACATCACCGAACAGCAGCACGAACACCGGAATGGCGAAGTAGGTCGTATTCACCTGCACGCCGGCCATGATCCGCAGAGCCACCCCCCGCGCGTCGGCCCCGGTCACCCGCCGCGACCAGCACCCGACGGCGATCATGCCGAGCATCGCGGTCACCAGATACGCGGCGATGGCCCGCGGATCGAACAGCCGCCCCAGATCGCTCGAGTAGAGCGAGCCGACCAGATAGCACGGGATCGCGAACAGAAAGGCGAACTCGGAGAACGCCTTCGACACCTCGGCCCCGATGATCTTGCGCCGGGCGAAGACCACGCCGGCACCGAAAACCAGCGCCACCGGGGCCAGTTTCCCGGCGGTAGCAACCAGATCACTCACGGACTACAACCCGAGCGAACAGACCAGGTCCAGCATCTCGGTGTGGAAAAGCTTTGCAGGGTCGCGGGATTGGGGCACCAGGTGGCCGTAGACCTCGAGCGCGATCAGGCCGTGCATGCGGCCCCACATGCGCAGTGCGAGGCCAAGGGCGGCGGGTGACAGATCAGGAAAATCCGCGCGGACATGTTCGACGAGGCCCGGATCGAATTCGGACCATGTTGTGTCGCTGATGGTTTGACGCTTCGCCGCGTGCGGCCACGCGGCGGCCGTCAAGCCGACGAGGCCGGTGCAGGCGCGCAATTCGGCGGCCACGGCGGGACCACCCGGCGGCGGCTGGTAACCCGGTACGGGGTCGCCGTAGATGAGCCGGAACTCCGCGGGGTGGGCGATCGCCCAGTCGCGCACGGCCTCGCCCCAGGCCACGATCCGCCCGGCCGGGTCCTCGACGGGCACCGCGTCGCGCGCGGCCTCGACCCGGTCGACCAGGGCGGTGTAGACGTCGGAGATCAGCGTGGTGATCAGGTCGTCGCGGGTCGCGTAGTAGCCGTAGATGGCGCCCGCGGTCATGCCCATGTCGCGGGCGATGGCACGCAAGGAGATCGCATCGGGACCGCCCGCCGCCAGCAACCGCAGCGCAATGGCCTTGATTTCACCGGATGCCTGCGCACGCATGCGCTCTCTGCGACTCTTCACGACCTCCACCACGGTTGACACTCTACAGCGTTTGGCTACTATCTACCGTGCTGTTACTGAACGGTGTGTAGTAATTGAACAGTGCGTAGGAGTGGATCGTGGATATCGGGATTTTCGGCGCGACAGGTGTCATCGGCAGTCGTGCGGTCACCGAGGCAATACAGCGCGGACATCGGGTGACCGCGTTCACCCGGGACGCCGCTCGGTTCCCCGCCGAGCGTGGGAAGATGGCCTGGCAGGTCGCCGATTGGCTCGACGCCGACAGCATCGCGGCGGCGATCGCCGGTCTGGATGTGGTGATCAGCGCAGTCAATGCCGGACATGGCATCGCCGACACCATCTCCAACGCAGGCGATTTCATTGTCGGGGCAGAGGCGATGGTCGGCGCGCTCGAACAGCAGCCGCGGGTTCGGGTGATCATCGTCGGCGGTGCGGGCAGCCTGGAGATCGCGCCCGGGCGGCAGCTGGTCGATACCGGTGCGGCGTTCGTCCGCACCCTCACCGAGGACCTCGAGGTGCCCGCCGAATACATCGAAGTGGTGCGGGAGCTGCGGTCGGCCTTGAATGTCTATCGGCTGTCCAACCGCAACTGGACCTATCTCAGTCCATCGTCAGGCCGGGTCAACCCCGGTGCGCGCACGGGTCGCTTCCGCGTCGGCGGCGATCAGGTGCTCCTCGGCGGGGACGATATCTCCGCCGAGGATCTCGCCGTCGCCTTGCTCGACGAGGTGGAGCAGCCGCGCTACATCCAGCGCCGCTTCACCGTCGGCTACTGAAACCTGTCGTACCCCTCTGCCACAATAGAAACCAGGTCGGACGTCGATCGAGTTGTTGCCCAACGTAATTGGCAACTCGACCGAGGAGGCGCAATGCCTGACGTTCCAGCTTCGATGCCCGACCCGCGTGACCCGATGTCCATCGATGTCGACCGGCTGGTTGAGCTGGCGGCTGAGATCGAACGGCATCGGCACCTGCTGCGATCCGCCGCCGAGGGATATCGGTGGCGGGTCGCCCAGCGGGTGGAATACCTGGACCCACCGGACCGGGACATGCGCCTCGCGCATGCGGAACGGCTGATCGAGGCCTTGATGATCGACCCGGTTCGGCACAACGACCTCGATCTCGACGCCTACCGCGCGGTGCGCGACGGTGCGCCGATCGAGTTCGACGCCGAACGCAGAACCTTCGTCCTGCGCAGGCTGGGCCGGGACCCGCTGCCGATCCGCCCCGGCCTGCCGGAACATCGCCTCGGCGTAATCGCCCGCCTCGCCGGACTCGGCCTGCGCCTGGAGCAAATCCAGGTCGTCGCCCTCACCACCGCCCAAGGCATAGCCCCGCCCAAACCACCAACAACCACACCGCAGGTAAACCGCGGCACAACCAAGCCCTCCCGCCGCCTCGGCCAGTCCGCCGTCAGAAGCGGAAGCGCAACCCCGAGAACCGACTTCGGCGCTTTCTACTAGCACAGTCGCGGACGTGCCGCCGATCTGCAGATCCCCTGTGGCCCTGATGAGCGTCACACTCACACCGGATCAACGGCCGCACCGACGCCGCGAGCATCGAGTCGAGTCATATGGTCGTTAAACGATCTTCGGAAGCGACCATATGACTCGACTCGATGCATAATCCCCAAAGCAGCAGCACACCTCGACTTGCCGCACCCGGAATTGCAGGCGTGTCAGCGCGGCGAGTCACCGTGTTCAATCGGCAGATGTGCCGCTGACACTGCAGCCAGTGTGGCGCCCGTCTGTACTGACCGCCACCGACTTCAGCCAGACACCTTGCAGCAAGTAGCACCACTGTCGCAGACGCACGTCTTCTGACATCCGCACGCGTGGCGGCCCGGCAAGTCAGGGCGGGCGAAATCAGAAGGCATGCGGCCGATACCGCGACCAGAGATCCCAAGGAAGCACTAGCTCCACGGCCATGCACACCCACCGCCTCGCGCCTTTGCCGACACCCCGCGACAATGTAGCCCAAGCCCGCAGCCACATGCCTTCTGATGCACCCACCGCAACTCGCGACCACGCCCGAACCCCACACCCACCACCACGATGCGTCTCACGAACATCCTGGCAGCGGGCGAATACCGGGCGAGCGGGTCACACAAAGGGTAAGCGGCCGCCAATCCCCCACGCGAACAGCAGAATCCGCACCCCGTGTCGAGGTCCCGCACCCGGACCAAGGCCAGCGCCGGGCGGATTCCGAGAGAGGGCGCGGATCCGTGGTCGAAACCGGGTACCGCACCCGCCACGAGTGCTCAGCACCCCCACCGCACCCAGCCAAAAGCAGAATCCGCACCCTCACTCGGGACCTGAATCCGCCAGACTTTAGGGCCCTATTCCGAGTGCAGATCCCGAGACAGAGTGCAGATCCTCGGGCACACCGCCCCCCGGACCACCCGGCGGGCCTGATCGACCACCAAAGCCGCACCGACTACCTCGCGGGGCTGATCGACCACCAAAACCGCCACCGACTACCTCGCGGGACTTGATCGACCACCAAAACCGCCACCGACCACCTCACGGGACTGATCGACCACCAAACCGTCACCGACCACCCGCTGTTGTCCAAAGCGCTTGTAACGCAACCACAGCCAGATGACCACCTCCACAACGCGACACCGCGCGCCTGACGTGCACCTAAAGCCGGGTACGGCACACGACGCGCCCAGCACTACTCACAGGAAAACGGGGAACGGTCTTCAGCTCATTGAGCTGCTCACCTTGGGAAATCCCTAGGTGCACTTGCCCGGATAGGTATACCCGTCCAAGGGAATGACCCGATAGCGCTGAGCACGTCAGGTGGGGTGCAAGCTCAAGAGGATGCTTCGAACGCCAAGTGGCCGGTTAGAGGTTGACGAGGTCGCCGGCATGGACTACTGGGCAGACCACCCCGAGCGGCACAGCTCCTCACGCCTGGGCCAGCAGCCTCGCCGATGGCTGTCGCACGGGAAGCACCGAGCCGCATCCACTGCCGCAGACGCACGCCTTCTGGCACACGCACGGGTGTCAGGTCGGTGAGTCGTGGTGCGAGAAATCAGAGGGTGTGCGGCTGACATGGATATCTGATAGTCCCTTGCTAATTTTCCCTCTGTATTCATATGCTGAGCGACAGCACCTGATAGTGACTGTCAGATAGCAAACCTTGGAGGGTTCATGGCACAACCCACTGTCCTCGAGCGGCAGGAACCGCCCGACCGTGAGGTGCGGTGGGGTGCGGCCGGGCGGTGGGGTGTTGCGATGGCCAGGCATCGCGAGGTTGTGCTGGGGGTTTGGCTGCTGCTTGTGGTGGTGGGTGGCGCGGCGTATCCGGCGTTGCATACGCGACTCGGGACGCCCGACTACTCGGTGCCGGGATCCGATTCGGTCGCGGTGGATCAGCTTGTCGCGGAACACTTCTCCCAGTTCGGCATCGAACAGGACCTGATCGTCTTCCACTCGGCCGATGGCACCGTCGATACTCCGGCGTACCGCGCGACGATCGATCGGACCATCGGCATCGCCAGGCAGACCTCGGGCATCGCCGGGGCGATCGGGCCGTTCGACGGCAATGCCGCTCAGATATCCGCCGATCGGCACACCGCGTTCGGCATCGTCGGCGTGGACGGTGACATCTCGGAGCGAGTGCGGGTCGTGCAGGGATTGCGGACCGCCATCGAGACCGAGGCCGGCGACGATACCAAGGTCATGCTCACCGGGTATGCGCCGATTCAGGCCGAGATGATGCAGATCGAGACGAGCGATCTGCAGCGCGCCGAAACGCTCGGCATCCCGGTGGCGACCGTGCTGCTGGTGCTGGCGCTCGGCGCGGTGACCGCCGCGCTGCTGCCGATCACCGTGACCGCGGCGGGCATCGCGATAGCGGTCGGCGCGCTGTTCGGGCTGACCACCTTCCTCGCCTTCGACTCCCTGGTGCTTTCGGTGGCGACGATGATCGCCACGGGGACCGCGATCGACTACGCGATGTTCATCGTCAGCCGGTTCAACGAGGAGCTGACCCGCCGCGGCGTCCGAAACCGCCAGGACCGCAACGCCATTCAGCAGGCCGTCGGCGCGGCGATGGACACCACCGGACGGACGGTCCTCGCGTCCGGGCTAATCGTGATGATCTCGCTGTGCTCGCTCGCCGTTGTCGGGTTGCCGATGTTGAACGGGATCGCGATCGGAGTGGTCACCGCGGTGATCGCGACGATGACCGGCGCGTTCACCCTGCTACCCGCGCTGCTCGCGACGCTGGGCCCGGCCGTGAACCGCGGCGCGCTGCCTGCGCGGATGCGTCCGGCGGAGGTCCGCTCGACGACAGGTTCGAGTGCTTGGGCGCGATGGGCGCACACCGTGATGGCGCGGCCCGTGCTGTTCGGCGTGGTCGGCGTCGCGCTCCTGCTCGTGGCGGCGGCACCGTTAACCGGCCTGCGCTATGGCGTCGACGTCGGGACCGAGGCACTCACCGACCGCCCGTCCGGGCAGGCGATCGCGCTGGTCGAACAGAACTTCACCCCCGGCCTGCTCGCGCCGATCGAGGTGGTCGCGACCGGCGCGGACGGGTCGCCGTTGACCAGCGACGCGCGCGCGGAGGCCGACCGGTTCCTCGGCCAACTCTCGCACGATGATCGGATCGCGACCGTGCTGCCGCAGTACGCGGACGGCCGGATGTTCGCGGCTGTCGTCCCCCGCGCGGCCTTCGGCTCGACCGCCGGCACCGCCCTGGTCACCGATCTGCGCGCCCGCGCAGCAGCTCTCGGCAGCGCGGAGGTCAAGATCGGCGGCACGACGGCGCTGTTCGTCGATGTGTCCCAACGGATTACCGGTCGGTTCCCGTGGGTGATCGCCTTGGTACTCGCAGTCTCACTCGCCTTCCTGATTGTCGCGTTCCGCAGTATTGTGCTGGCGCTCAAGGCAATTCTGTTGAACCTGCTGGCCACCGGTGCGGCGCTGGGCATTACGGTCGCGGTGTTCCAGCACGGCGTCGGCGAATCCGCCCTCGGGTTCCACAGCACCGGATTTCTCCAGATCTATTTGCCGATGCTGGTTTTCGCGGTGCTGTTCGGGCTGTCGATGGATTACGAGGTGTTCCTCATCCGCCGGATGAAGGAACACTGGGACATCCATCACGACAACGCGGCGGCGGTCGCCGATGGACTACAGCGCACAGCGCGGCCGATCACCGCGGCCGCCGCGATCATGGTCGCCGTCTTCGCCAGCTTCGTGACCGCGAATGTGTTGGAGCTCGAGCAGATCGGTTTCGCACTGGCCGTCGCCATCGCGATCGACGCGGTGCTGGTCCGGCTGGTGCTGGTGCCCGCGTTCATGCGGCTGTTCGGCCGCTGGAACTGGTGGCTACCGAAGCTGCGGGTGGGCCGCGCGCCTAGCGGTACATCAGCTCGATCTGGTCGATGATCGATCCGATGGCCTCGGTGTAGACGTCCTTCAACCGTCCGGCGAAACCCGTTCCGGCCCAATGGTCCAGCGCCGCCACGCAGCCCCACACCGCGGTAGCCGCGCCCATCCGCACCCGTAAATCGTTGGCGTCGAAGCCGGTTCGTGCGGCGAACAGCGTCCGGAACTGATCCTCCAGGTCGCGCATCTGCTTGGTCTGGCCGACCCTGATCTCCGGAACCGCCGCCGTATATTGCAGCCGCTGGCGGATCCGATGCTCGGACTCCTCGGTCAGCAGCGATTCGATCAGCAGCGGGACGAGCATGCGCGCGACGGCGATCAGGTCCGCGGGTTCGACGGTGGCTTCCCCGCCCGCAGTGCGGATCGCGTCCAGGATCTTCGGGTCCGCCTCGTCGTACAGGACGAGCATCTCCTTGGTGCCGAAGTACCGGTAGACCGAACTCGGCGATACTCCGGCTTCGGCGGCGACCCGTTCGATCGTCACGTTGCGGTACCCGTGCGCGTCGAAGAGATCCAGCGCGACCCGCTGAATCCGGCTCATCGCCTCGATCTTCCTGCGCTCCCAGGAAGTGGACGGAAGCTCTACCGCGGCATCGGACATCACCGTTCAGAATACCGGGAGCCCACTCCGGCATCGGCCAACTCGGCCCCGAAACGGGCGAAGGCCCCGGTCCACTGGACCGGGGCCTTCGTCACACGTACCTATCAGGCGTTGCCGGAGAGCTTCTCCCGCAGAGCCGCCAGCTGCGCGTCGCTGGCCAGCGAACCGCCGGCCGACTCGGACGAGCTGGAGGACGAGGAGGACGCTGCCTGCGAACCGCCACTCTCGGAGGAGTAGTTCGACGATCCGCCACCGTTCGCGGCCTCGGCCGCGGCGTCGGCCGCCATCTTCTCCATCTGAGCGGTGTGCATCTTGTGGCGACGCTCGGCCTCGGCGTACCGGCCTTCCCACTCTTCGCGCTGCTTGTCGAAGCCCTCGAGCCACTCGTTGGTGTCGGGATCGAAGCCCTCGGGGAAGATGTAGTTGCCCTGGTCGTCGTAGCTGTCGGCCATGCCGTACTTCGACGGGTCGAACTCGGCGTGGTAGTCCTCGTTCGCCTGCTTCAGCGACAGCGAGATCCGGCGACGCTCGAGGTCGATGTCGATGACCTTGACCATCGCGTCGTCGCCGACGGCGACAACCTGGTCCGGAACCTCCACGTGGCGCTCGGCCAGCTCGGAGATGTGGACGAGGCCCTCGATGCCCTCTTCGACGCGCACGAACGCACCGAACGGAACCAGCTTGGTGACCTTTCCGGGCACGATCTGGCCGATCGCGTGGGTCCGGGCGAACTGACGCCACGGGTCTTCCTGAGTCGCCTTGAGCGACAGCGAAACCCGCTCGCGATCCAGGTCGACGTCGAGCACCTCGACGGTGACCTCGGTGCCGACCTCGACAACCTCGGACGGGTGGTCGATGTGCTTCCAGGACAGCTCGGAGACGTGCACCAGGCCGTCGACGCCGCCAAGGTCCACGAAGGCACCGAAGTTGACGATCGAGGAGACCACACCCTTGCGGACCTGGCCCTTCTGCAGCTGGTGCAGGAACTCGCTGCGGACCTCGGACTGGGTCTGCTCGAGCCAGGCGCGGCGGGACAGGACCACGTTGTTGCGGTTCTTGTCCAGCTCGATGATCTTGGCCTCGATCTCCTTGCCGACGTACGGCTGGAGGTCGCGGACACGACGCATCTCGACGAGCGAGGCGGGCAGGAAGCCGCGGAGGCCGATGTCGAGGATCAGGCCGCCCTTGACGACCTCGATGACGGTGCCCTTGACGGCCTCGTCCTTCTCCTTGAGCTCCTCGATCGTGCCCCACGCGCGCTCGTACTGAGCCCGCTTCTTCGACAGGATCAGGCGGCCTTCCTTGTCCTCCTTGGTGAGAACAAGAGCCTCGACCTCATCACCCACGGAAACGACCTCATTCGGGTCGACATCGTGCTTGATGGAGAGTTCGCGGGAAGGGATGACGCCTTCGGTCTTGTAACCGATGTCGAGCAGGACCTCGTCGCGGTCGACCTTGACGATGGTTCCTTCGACGATGTCGCCGTCATTGAAGTACTTGATCGTGGCGTCGATGGCGGCGAGGAAATCCTCGGCGGAGCCGATGTCATTGACGGCTACCTGCGGCGAGGTGACGGTGGTGGGCATATGTCGGTTTGCTCCGGACGGATTGTGGTCGGTTGCGGACATTGGAACTTTCGGTACGCTGGCGAATTCACCGCGGTGGTGTGAAGACGGACACTAGGAACGTACCGCACGTAACGCACGTGAAACTCAGCACGGGTGGTTGACTCCGGTACGGCTGTACCTAAGGCACTCGCGCGTTCAGCGTACGCGACCTTGGTCCAGCCGGGCAAACCGGTCCGGCCGCCACGCCGGGATACGCTGGCGGCGTGTCGGAAGATCGCCATGCAGAGGCAAACACACTGCTCGGAACCGCGGGTACCGCGCGCACCCGGATCGGCTCCGCCGCTAGTCAGCAAGCCAGCCGCCGCTGGTGGGATGCCGACGCGGGCCAGTACCACGAGACGCATGCCGATTTCCTCGGTGTCGATTCCCCAGACGGCGAATTCGTCTGGTGCCCGGAGGGGCTGCACGAGGGCGATATGCGATTCCTCGGCGAGGTCGCCGGTAAGCGGATCTTGGAGATCGGCTGCGGGTCGGCGCCGTGCGCGCGCTGGCTGGCCGGGCAAGGGGCGCATCCGGTCGGGCTCGATCTATCGATGGGGATGCTGGAACGTGGCCGGGCCGCGATGGAACGGGGCGGACCACAGGTGCCGCTGATCCAGGCGGGTGCGGAGACGCTGCCCTTCGCCGACGAATCGTTCGACCTGGCCTGCTCCGCGTTCGGCGCGATCCCGTTCGTCGCCGATTCGGAACAGGTGATGCGCGAGGTCGCGCGCGTGCTGCGGCCGGGTGGGCGCTGGGTGTTCTCGGTGAACCATCCGATGCGCTGGATCTTCCCCGACGACCCCGGTCCTGCTGGCCTTACCGCGACTATCCCCTACTTCGACCGCACTCCTTATGTAGAAGTCGACGCTGACGGCGAGCCGACTTACGTCGAGCATCACCGCACTGTCGGCGATCGAGTCCGCGAGATCGTCGCGGCCGGGCTGCAGGTGGTGGACATCGTGGAACCGGACTGGCCGGAATGGCTCGACCGCGAATGGGGCCAATGGAGCCCGTTACGCGGCGAAATCTTCCCCGGCACCGCCATCTTCATCACGGAGAAGCCGGCCTAGACGGCCCCGCGCACCTTTTCGCAAGCCGCGCACGAGATTGCTAGCGATTCCGCGCGCAGCTGCACAACTCGTGCGCGGCGGGACAACTCGTGCGCAGCTGCACAACTCGTGCGCAGCTGCACAACTCGTGCGCAGCAGGACAACACGTACGCAGCGCGGCACCCCCCAGGCTGAACACCGCCGCGCATTCATTCGCGCGCGCCGCACAGGCTTGCCCGCTGCGCATGAATCAGCGGGCGATTTGGTGCGCAGCAGGACAACACGTACGCGGCAGGACAACACGTACGCAGCGGGACAACACGTACGCAGCAGGACAACACGTACGCAGCGCGGCACCCCCCAGGCTGAACACCGCCGCGCATTGATTCGCGCGCGCCGCACAGGCTTGCCCGCTGCGCATGAATCAGCGGGCGATTTGGTGCGCAGCAGGACAACACGTACGCAGCAGGACAACGCGTGCGCAGCGCGGCACCGCCCCAGGCTGAACACCGCCGCGCATTGATTGGCGCGCGGCGCAGGACAACGCGTGCGCAGCGCGGCACCGCCCCAGGCTGAACACCGCCGCGCATTGATTCGCGCGCGCCGCACAGGCTTGCCCGCTGCGCATGAATCAGCGGGCGATTTGGTGCGCGGCGGGACAACGCGTGCGCGGCGAGTTGCACCATCGCGGTTTGCTGGGCGGTACTGGCGCGGCAGGTCGTCGGTCAGGGCCGCAGCGGGCCCGCGAATGGGGGTAGGGCGGCGAAGCCGGGGGCTAGTTGGGCGGTGGGGACAGTGCGGGCGACCCAGCGGCGGGCTCGGGTCAGCGGGTGGTCGGGGAATTGCGCGTCCCAGCGCATTTCGTCGGCGGCGTTGTAGGGCAGTCGGCCGCTGAGGCCCGGGGCGTACGGGTGCGGCGGGAACATGTTTTCGTAGCCGATCTGCGACATCAGGACGGCTTCGCGGACGCCGGTGGTGCCGGTCTCCGGGCAGAGGATCTGGAATACCGCGCTGCAGCGATCCTTCGGCACGATGATCGAGGCGACGAAGGCCAGGCCGCTCGGCTGGTTCGGCAGCGGAAACTTCTCCATCCGCAGCAGTGCGGGCTCCCGGTCGACCCAGATGACGAAAGCCTCGATCAGGCAACCGGATTCGGCCGATCGCTCCGCCAGCCCACGCCGCAGCACGTCCACGTCCGTCAACGGCGCGGGCAAGTCAGGAACCAGGTCGAAGTAGGTCATCGTGACGACGTCCCCCGTGCTCGGATCGCCCCACGAGTTGCTATCGATCGGCTGAAGCCCACTGGTGTCGAACGAGATTGGCACACCCTCACGGTAGCCGCCCGCCCACACCCGATGCCGCACCCCCATCGGCATCATCCCCACCCGTCGAACAACGACCGAAGGCGACCTTCCACCCGTCTGAACGGATGAAGGTCGCCTTCGGTCGGCCAGCTATTTCGGTTTGCGGCCTGCCTGTTCGAGAGCGAGGCGTAGGGCGTATTCGATTTGGGCGTTGATGCTGCGCAGGTCGTCGGCCGCCCACTTGGCGATCGCCTCATGGACGGCCGGGTCGAGCCGTAGCAGGAGCTTCTTGCGCTCGGCCATGGCGTCGGCGCTCAGTTGTAGAGGGAGCCGGTGTTCACGACGGGCTGGATGGCTCGGTCGCCGCAGAGGACAACCAGCAGGTTCGACACCATGGTGGCGCGGCGCTCCTCGTCCAGCTCCACCACGCCCTGCTCGGTGAGCTTGTCGAGCGCGAGGCCGACCATGCCGACCGCGCCCTCGACGATCTGGGTGCGGGCGGCGACCACCTGGGCGGCCTGCTGACGGACCAGCATGGCCTGGGCGATCTCCGGCGCGTAGGCGAGGTGGGTGATCCGGGCTTCGAGCACCTCGATGCCCGCGAGCAGGGTGCGGTCGCGCAGCTCGACGGTGAGTTCCTCGGCCACCTCGGCACCGTCGCGCAGGCTGGTGCGGCTGTCGTCGTGCGAATCGTAGGGGTGCGTGGTGGCGAGGTGGCGGACCGCGGCCTCGGACTGGGTCTGCACGTACTCCTCGTAGTCGTCGACGGCGAACGCGGCCTTGAAGCTGTCGACCACGCGGTAGACCACCACGGCGGCGATCTCGACCGGGTTGCCGTCGGCGTCGTTGACCTTCAGCTTCTGCGTCTCGAAGTTACGCACGCGCAACGAGATTCGCTTGCGGTCGGTCAACGGCAGCACCGAGAAGAAGCCGGGCTCACTCACCGAACCGACGTACCGGCCGAAGAACTGGACAACCTGTGCCTCGTTCGGGTTCACCACGATGAGGCCGGTCGCCGCGAGCAGCAGCGCGAACACGACGAGGCTCGCGACGATCGCACCGATCAGCGCGGGCACGTTGTGGTGCTGGGCCATCGCGACGTAGCCGAGCGCGGCGGCACCGCCGAAGACGAGGGTGAGCACCAGCCACGCCACCAGCACCAAGAAGCCGTTGACGTGTAATGCGGGCCGAAGCTTCATGACATCCTCCAGGTATCAAAGTGATATCACGAAGATAGCAGACGACGGGGCGTGCTGGTACTGCCGAAAGCCCCGGGAATCTCTGGGGCAGAGGTTCCCGGGGTGGCGGATCAGTTGGCGGGTCGGATGTTGCGGTTGAAGCGGAACATGTTGTGCGGGTCGTACTTTGCCTTCAGGTTCGCAAGGCGCTGGTAGGTGTCGCCGGAGTAGCCCGCCTGGGTTTGGGCCTCGTCGGCGTCGGCGCCCGCGCCGTAGAGGAAGTTGAGGCTGTGGCCGACGGTCCACGGGGCGAGTGCGGTGCGGATCTTGTCCTTGGCCGCGGTCTCGTCGTCGGGGTCGGTGATGATGCGGACGATGTAGGCGGCGTCGCGATGGTTGACGACGGTCTCACTCGGGTTGCTCAGCGCTCCCCCGAGATGCCGGATATCGATGACCGCGTCGGCGCCGGAGTCCGGGCCCGCGGCGGATAGCAAGGCGGACAACGTTTCTCCGCTGAGCTCGCTGAGCAGCGCGTTGGTGGCGGCGTAGGCGTGCGGGTGGTCGGGGTCGCTGTGGATGGTGTGCGATTCGGCGTAGGGCATGGTGCGCAGGTCGTCCTTCAGCCGCTCGCCCACCGCGCGCAGCGGGGCGACCAGCCGCTCACCCTCCTCGCCGGAACCGTTGAACGCGATGCGGAACGAGGCGACGTAACGGCCGCGCAGCGGAGCGGGGACCTGCGGGATGTCAGGAAAGGTCAGCATGGCGACGGTGGAGGTCAGTTCGTCGGGAACCGTTGCGGTCCACTGCCTCCAGACGTCGAGGGCCCGCTCGACCAGCGGGGTGTCGAACATGAGCTGGCCGCCGTAGACCTCGGCGACGGGCAGCAGCCCCAGCTCGATCGCGGTGACCACGCCGAAGTTGCCCCCGCTGCCGAGGACCGCGCCGAACAGTTCGTCGCCGGGGACCAGCCTGCGCACCCGGCCGTCCGCGGTGACCAGTTCGATGGCGCGGACATGGTCGGCCGCGTAGCCGAATTCCCTTGCCAGCAGGCCGATTCCGCCGCCGAGCAGGTAGCCGACCACGCCGACCGACGGGGAGGAACCGTTCAGCGGCGCGAGCCCGTGCGCCGCGGCCGCCTCGACCAGGGCGCCGGCGCGCACTCCCGCGCCGATGCGGGCCGAGCGGGCCGCCGGGTCGATCTCGAGGGTCGTCATCCGGCCGGTGCTGATCAGCACTCCGCCGTCGGCCGCGACCGACAGCCCGTGGCCGGTCGCCTGCACCGCGACGGGAAGACCGTGCCGCGCAGCGTATTCCACCGCGGCGCGGACATCCTCGGCGTGCACGGCGCCGACGACGAGCGCGGGCCGGTGGGTGTAGGCGGTCTGGAAGCCGGCGATCTCCTCGTCGTATCCGGCGTCACCCGGGCGGAAGACCGGGCCGGTGAAGGTGTCGGCGATGTTCTCTGCGTTGTTTCCCATGCCTCAGACGATGCTCGAATCTGATCTAGAAGTACAACAGATAAATCTTCTAGTTACTAGAATCATCAGTTATGGAACTGCGTCAGCTCCGCTACCTCGTCACCGTGGTGGACGAAGCCAATTTCACCCGCGCCGCCGCCCGCCTGCACCTGGCACAACCAGGGCTGAGCGCACAGATCCGGCAGCTGGAACGCGAGCTCGGCCAACAGCTGCTCGACCGTGGCGGGCGCACGGTGGTACCGACCGAGATCGGAGCGGCGGTGCTCGAGCACGCCCGCGCCGCGCTCGCCGCGACCGAGCGCATCACCGACACGGTGGACGAATTCGCCGGCCTGCTACGTGGGCATGTCCGGGTCGGGCTGATCTCCGGCGCCGCCAACGAGGAGCTCGATGTCGCCGCCGTCCTCGCGGACTTCCACGACGACCATCCGGAGGTCGGCATCAGCCTCACCGAGGACACCTCCGAACGCATGCTCGCCGCGCTCGGCCGTGCCGAGCTGGACGTCGCCCTGGTCGGATTGACCGGCGCACCAATGGATTCCGGCATCGGAGTGGACGTGGTACTGGAAACCGCGATCGTCGCCGCGGTGACCGCCGACGACCGAACACATGGCGACGAGATCCCGCTCATCGAACTTCGCGAGCACTCGCTGATCTGCCTGCCGGCCGGCACCGGCCTCCGCGGCGTCTTCGAACGATCCTGCGCAGCAGCGGGATTCGAACCGAACGTCGCCTTCGAAGCCGCCGCTCCCCCACTCCTGCTCCAACTGGCCGCTCGCGGGCTCGGCATCGCCGTCGTACCGGGGCTGACCCCCGAGGAGGCAACAGCTTTCGGCGTCCGCACCATCCGCATCACCGAACCCGAACTACGCGGCCGCCTCGCCCTGGTGTGGCGCACCGACCGTCCGGCGGGCCCCGCCGCCAAAGTCCTACTGGGCCAACTACGTATCGCCCTGGGCGGCAAAGCGAAGCAACGCGCTTCGCACAATTCTGCCTGAACGCGCCGCATAGCTCGACCGTGTGGCCCCTTCCCCCGAACCGTTCCCGTCTGGGGATCAGCACCATTTGCGGCTGCCCCGGGAGCGGGATCGACGCCGGAGTGGAGTGGGGACCCGGAGCAGCGCCAGCCAGTCTCGGAACGCTGCGTGAGACGCACAGAGCGCCCATACGCCTCACAAGGGCTGAACACCCTGTGGACCGTATGGACGCTCTGTGAGACGTATAGACCCCTGGAAGGGGCCGCCTAGAGTAGGCGGGACAGGAACGCTTGGGTGCGTTCGTGTTTGGGGTTGGCCAGCAGCTCGCGGGGGGCGCCCGCTTCGACGATGACGCCGCCGTCCATGAAGACGAGTTTGTCGGCTACCTCACGGGCGAAACCCATTTCGTGGGTGACCACGACCATGGTCATGCCGGACTGGGCCAGTTCGCGCATGACCTGGAGCACCTCGCCGACCAGTTCCGGGTCCAGCGCGGAGGTCGGCTCGTCGAACAGCATCAGCTTCGGGTCCATGGCGAGTGCACGGGCGATGGCCACCCGCTGCTGCTGGCCGCCGGACAGCTGCGCCGGGTAGGCATTCGCCTTCTCCGCCAAGCCGACTCGGTCCAGCAGCTCATGCGCCTTGGCCACCGCTTCGGCCTTGGGGACCTTCTTGACGTGGATCGGCGCCTCGATCACGTTCTCCAGCACCGTGCGATGCGGGAACAGATTGAAATGCTGGAACACCATGCCGATTTCACGGCGCTGCCGGGCTGCCACACCCGGATGTAGTTCGTAGAGCTTGCCGTTCTTCTCCTCGTAGCCGACGAGCTCGCCGTCCACGTACAACCGACCCGCGTTCACATCTTCGAGATGGTTGATGCAACGCAGGAAGGTGGACTTGCCCGAGCCGGAAGGGCCGATCACACACAGCACTTCGCCGCGGCCGATCTCCAGCGAGACGCCCTTGAGCACGTGCAATGCGCCGAAGTTCTTGCATACCCGATCGGCGAGGATCATCGGTTGGGCGTCGTCTTTGAATGTGTCCGTACTCATTTCGCCCTCACGATCGACTGGGCGTCGGCGAGATCCTGCAGCTGCTTCCCGGTCAACTGCCGGGACAGGCCGCGCGAGTAGTAGCGCTCCAGGTAGAACTGCCCGACCATCAGCACGCTGGTGACCACGAGGTACCAGGTCGCCGCGACCAGCAGCAGCGGGACCGGCTGGAAGTTGACGCCGTAGATATCGCGGGCCCGGCCGAAGAGGTCGGTGCTCAGCGGCAACGCGGTGACCAGCGAGGTGGTCTTCAGCATGCCGATGAGCTCGTTGCCGGTCGGCGGGATGATCACCCGCATGGCCTGGGGCAGCACCGTCCGGCGCATGGTCATGCTCCAGGACATGCCGAGCGCGGTCGACGCCTCGCGCTGTCCTTCACCGACGGAATTGATTCCGGCACGGACGATTTCGGCCATGTAGGCGGCCTCGTTCAGGCCGAGGCCGATCACCGCGAAGAGGAACGCCGCCTGCAGGCTCTGCACATCCAGATCGACGAGATGCGGTCCCCACGGGATGCCGAGCACGATGTGCTTGTACAGCGACGGGAACAAGCCCCAGAACACCAGCTGCACGAAAACCGGTGTGCCACGGAAGATCCAGAGATACACCCAGGACGCGCTGCGCAGCACCGGGTTCGGCGACAGCCGCATGACCGCGAGCAACGTGCCGAGCGAGACGGCGATCGCCATGGCGAGCACGGTCAGTTCGAGGGTGACCACCACACCGGACAGGATCCTGGTGTCGAATAGATACTTCCCGTAGGTGTTCCACTTGTAGGCCTCGTTCGTCGCCGCGCCATAGACGAAGAGTCCGACGAGCACCAGGATGACCGCGGCGGCGATCCACCGGCCGGGCCTGCGCAGCGGAACCGCTTTGATCGGTTCCGGCTCCTGGGATGAGTCTGCCGCGCCGGGCCCGGGGTCGCCGGGCGCCGGCATGGTTTCGTTCGACGTCATCGATCAGCTCGCGGCGCCGTTGATGACCGACTTGGTGATCGCGCCTTCCTCGACGCCCCAGGCCTTCGCGATTTCCAGGTACTTACCGTTGTCGATCAGGTTCTGCACGGCCTTCTGCAGCACGGCGGCCAGCGGCGAGCTCTTCGGCACGGCCCAGCCGTACGGCGCGGAATCGAAAGCGGCACCGGCCTTTTCGATCTTGCCGTCGCTCTGCTTGATCGCGTAAGCGGTCACCGGGGAGTCGGCCGACATCGCGTCGACCTGACCGAGCACCAGGGCGTTGGTCGCGGCGCTCTGCTCATCGAAGGCCTTGATGTCGATGGCGGGCTTGCCTTCGGCGACGCACTTCGCGCTCTTGGCGGGCACCTCGTCGGTGTGCTCCACGGTGGTGGCCTGCACGGCGACCTTCTTGCCGCAGGCGTTCTCCGGGTCGACCGGCTTGCCCTTCTGCTGCGCCCACTGGATACCGGCGCTGAAGTAGGTGGCGAAGTCGACCTGCTGCTCGCGTTCCTTGGAGTCGGTGATCGAGGACATACCGACGTCGTAGGTGCCGGCCTGGATGGTCGGGATGATCTTCTCGAACGCGGACTCGAGGTACTCGGCCTTGACGCCGAGGGTGGCGGCGACGGCATCCATCAAATCGACATCGAAGCCGACGATCTTGCCGCTGGGATCCTTGTACTCGTTGGGCTGGTAGGGGATGTTCACGCCGACGATCAGCTTGCCGGACTGCTTGATCTTGTCGGGGAGCTGCGCGGCGATGGAATCGACCTTCTCGATTCCCCCCACCTTCTGCACCGCTGGTCCGGAGTCTTCGGAATTACTACAGCCCGTCAGGGCAAGTGCGCCTACGGCGAGTACGCACACCGCCTGCAGGGCGCGCCTGCCAAGAACCGATCGAACAGACACAGCAGCCCTCCACATTTCGGATTCAAGAAACCCG
This sequence comes from Nocardia sp. NPDC046473, assembly GCF_040645995.1. NCBI lineage: Bacteria > Bacillati > Actinomycetota > Actinomycetes > Mycobacteriales > Nocardiaceae > Nocardia > Nocardia sp. NPDC046473. Next base: position 157,064 of record NZ_JBEYZJ010000013.1, on the reverse strand, counting down.
GGTGTCACCACCCGTTGGCAATCTAAGCGACCGAGACGCTTCGTGCTGGACAGTAACGGAAGTTTCATCCGTTCCTTGCTGAACACTCCGGGCTACCACACTCTGACTACCGGCGGTGGACCCTAGCACAGACTTGTTCGGTGAACTCGCTGGTCGACGCCAGTCCGCCCAGGTCCGCAGTGGCGATGCCCGCTTCGAACGTGGCCGCGATGGCCCGTTCGACCCGCTCAGCGGCGTGCCGCAGTGTGCTTTCGCTATCGCGAGTGCCCAACCAACGCAACAGCATTGCCGCGGACAGTTGCAGCGCGGCGGGGTTGGCGCGGTTGTGCCCGGCGATCGTCGGCGCCGCGCCGTGCACGGCCTGTGCCATGGCGTGGGTGGCCGAGCAGTTGAGCGAGGCGGCCAGACCGAGCGAGCCGCTCAGCTCGCCGGCGAGGTCGGAGAGGATGTCGCCGAAAAGGTTCTCGGTGACCAGGACGTCGTAGTCGGCGGCGGCGCGGACCAGGTGTGCGGCCGTCGCGTCGACGTGTTCGTCGGTGACCTCGACGCCTGGATACGCGTGGGCAATTTCATAGCAGATGTCGCGGAACAGGCCCATCGTCATCGGCAGCACGTTGGCCTTGTGCACGATGGTCAGCCGCTTGCGCCGGGACGAGGCGAGCCGGAAGGCCTCGTGCGCGATCCGCTCGCAGGCCTGCCTGGTCACCACGCCGACCATCATGGCGACGTCCTCGGTCGGCCGGAACTCCCCCGACCCGGCGAACATATTGCGGTCGGCGTAGAAGCCTTCGCTGTTCTCCCGGACGATCACCAGGTCGATCTCGGGTGCCATCGCCCGGACACCGGCGAACGCACGAGCCGGGCGGATGTTGGCGTACAGGCCGAACCGCTTGCGAATGGCACCGCCCGGCGCGACCGCGGTGCGGTGTTCGGCCGGGTAGGAGGCGTTGTCGTGCGGGCCGAGGATCCAGGCGTCGACGCTGTCCAGGGCGGTCAGGGTCGGCTCGGGCAGCGGGTCGCCGTGTTCCTCGATGGCACGATGGCCCATGGGCAGCGGCACCCATTCGATCGGCGCGGCACCCGCCGCCGACACCGCCTCGTCGACGACCTGCCGGGTGGCGCGCACCACTTCCGGGCCGATGCCGTCGCCGTCGATCAGCCCGAGCCGCAGCGTCGATTCGGTCGCCGCGCTCACGACAGCTCTCCGGTCGCTGCCCTCTTGGGTAGTTCGCCACACTCGGTCACCGGATCATCCTCGCGCCGCGCAGCCGCTGTCGGCGAACCGACCCACCGTCGGCTCGGCAACCGCTATTTTCTGGAGATCGTGCGGTTGGTCGAATTTCGGGTGTCAGGCGGCCACTGCCGGGGAAGAACCCTACTGAGGACAACTCAGCGGAAGCGACAAAAACCGAGCCGGTCGACTACCGCGGGTAAGCAGCGTCCGTGCGCCGCCCATTTTGTCCGTGGAAGATATAGGCAACTGTCGGCGTTGTAGCTGGCACACCGAATACGAGAGGACGTCATGGCCACCCAGACGCTGACCCAGCAGAATTTTGATGAGGTAGTCACCGGAAACGACGTGGTACTCGTCGATTTCTGGGCTGAGTGGTGCGGCCCGTGCAAGAGCTTCGCGCCGACCTTCGAGGCCTCTTCGGAGAAGCACGCCGATGTCGTGCACGCCAAGGTCGACACCGAATCCGAGCAGGGACTCGCGGCCGCCGCCAACATCCGCTCCATCCCGACCATCATGGCCTTCCGCGAGGGTGTGCTGGTGTTCGCGCAGCCGGGTGCGCTGCCGCCGGCCGCGCTGGAGGACCTGGTCACCCAGGTGAAGGAGCTGGACATGGACGAGGTGCGCAAGCAGCTCGCCGAGCAGCAGGCCGGCGCCGAGCAGTAAACACGCCGAACCACAAAGGGCCGTCCCTCTCAACGGAGAGGGACGGCCCTTTTGCTGTGGGTCAGCTGCCGAGCCTGTTGGCTCCGGCAATCATCGCGCGAACCGTCGATTCGGCGCTGTCGTCGGCCAGTGCGGCACCCCAGCCGCGCCTGCCGTTGCACTCGAGCTGCACGAAGGTCGCGGTGCCCTCGCCGGTGCGACGCTGGTGGAACTGCAGGATCTCGACGTGATAGCCCTCCTCGTAGAGGGCCGAGGTCATCGCCGCGACGAGGCTGCCGGAGGCGACCACAGTGCGCAGGTGGTCGGTGAACTCCAGCGTGACCGCGAAATCGGCGTTTCGGCTACCTGCGGGCGACCATTCACCGAGCTTGATCGGCCCGGTGTGCTCGCAGTAGCGGTCGTGGAATTGCGCCGGGGTGAGGTCGGCGCTTTCGTGGCGCAGGCCCTTGGGCGCGGCGGCATGGAACGCGTGGGTATCGAGAGTGAGGATTGTCATTTGAAAGTAGGTCTTCCCGAGGAATGTCGTGGCTCAGTTGACAGAGGGGACCAGCACTAACAAGTCGTTCAGCCCGCAGCGAGGGGGCCGGTCCGAATCAGACCCCGCTACGGCGGGTTACTACGAGGAGAATTCGCCGGGTCGCCACCATCGCGGTAAGCGGAATTAGCACGGCGCTGTCGCGGTCTGCGACTGTGAGCGCTGCGCTGTGGCGGTCGGCGGGATTCGGCACGCGCTTGAGGATAGGGACATCTCCGCGCAATAGCAACCATATTCGATGCCCGATTTGTCTACTGGCCGGTAGCGTTCGCGCAGCTCAGGGGCGCTGGGCGGCGTTACGGCCGATCATGACGGCGCCACGCGGCACATGTTCAGCTGTGCGTCATGTACGCGACATGTGCGAGGGCGTGTCGGGGCCGGTGTGTCGGGTTGACGCGCGGCTTTCCGTGAAACGACAAGATCCGGGCCCGTGGACCCGGATCTCGTGATGTGTTCGCCGGGTCAGTCGGCGAGTACCTCGTTCAGCTTGCCCGTGGCCACATCGAAGATGAACCCGCGGATCGAGTCCTTGTGCGGCACGAACGGGCTGGCGACGATGCGGGCAATAGATTGGCGCACATCGGTTTCCAGGTCGGTGAACGACTCCGCCGCCCACTCCGGCTTGATGCCGACGTCCTGCTGGATCGACGCCTTGAAGTCGTCGTCGGTGAAAGTCAGCATGCCGCAATCGGTGTGGTGGATCAGGATGATCTCGCGGGTGCCCAGCAGCCGCTGACTGATGGCGAGCGACCGGATCTCGTCGGCCGTGATCACGCCGCCCGCGTTGCGGATGACGTGCGACTCCCCCTCGTTGATGCCCAGCGCGCCATAGACATTCAGGCGGGCGTCCATGCACGCTACCACCGCGACATGCTTGGCAGGCGGCAACGGCAGCGGCCCGGTGAAAGTGCTCGCGTAGGTAGCGTTGTTCTGCAGGTACTCATCGGTCACAGTCATGGCTGGTCCCCTGCGGTCGGTATGCGTGGATACGTATGCGCTTATGCGTGGCGTGGCTCACCATAGGCTCGCTCGGCCCCACCCGAACCGGTCCTGCTCACCGTGATTCGTTTACTGGCGTGGCCAGAGCGACACATGCTCGCCTCACATAGCGAAGTGCGGCTCCATCGGCCGATAGATCAGTCGACGCGGATCACAATGGCGGTGGCGTTGTCGTTTCCGCCTGCTCTGTCGCAGGTGGCCAGCAGGTTGGTGATGACGGACTGCGGCGGCTCGTCGCGGTGGAGGAAGGTGCGGAGGTCGTCGTAGGTGACCTGCTCTGATACTCCGTCGGTACACAGTAGGTAGCGGTCGCCTGGGCGCATGGTCACGCTGAGCACGTCGGGTTCGACTGCGCCGAGACCGACGTAGCGGGTCAGGTGGTAGCGCGCCGACGCGGCCTGCGCGGAATCGAAAGGGTACCAACCGTTTACGGCTCCGAGCCAGGCCATCGTGTGGTCCGTCGTCAGGAGTTCGAGCAGTCCGCTGCGCAACCGGTACACGCGTGAGTCACCGATCTGAACGAGCCAGTAGCCCTGAGGTGTCGCCACCATGGCGGTCAGCGTGCATCCGGCCAAACTCCGCAATTCCTGGCCGATTTGGCCGACCCGGGCGTCGGCTGCGGCCACTGCGGCACGGAATGTGTCCGGCCCAGGTTCGGGGTCCCGGGTGAGGTAGCCGACGAAGAGATCGACCGCGGTCCGTCCGGCGGCGGCGCTGCCCGGGCCATCGCCCATACCGTCGGCCACCACGGCGAGCAGCGGTTGTTCGCGTAGGTAGGTGACATCGAAATTCGCCGGATAGCGTCTGCCGATGTCACTACCCACAGCGGCCTCGATCACGGGGCTTCGCACCCGCGAATTCTGACATACCGTGCCCGCGTCGGCTTTTCCTGGAGAGCAGCCGAACGCGGGCAATCGGTGCCTACGACCCGTTCGAGGTGACCGACTCGAGGGCTGCTTGCCCGGTGGCCGAGTTCAGCGTCGGCAGGTAGCCGCGGGCGTAGCCATCCGCGGTGGGGTGATAGGACTCGACAGGGTCGGCAATGTTCAGTTGGTTGATCCACGGATCGCCGCCACAGATTCCGTGTCCAGCGAAGCGGGGGGTCGGGTTGGCGAAGGTGAATCCGGCGGACTGAGCGCGGGTTCCGGTGACCCGGTTGAGTTCGTCGGCTCCGTGGTTGAGGGAGTCGCGTTTGTGGAGACTGAAGCTGAACGGGCAGGCGTCGCGTTCGAAGAGTCGGGGGTACCCCAGGACGACGACCTTGGCCTTCGGCGCTTTGGCTTTGATTTCTTGGTAGAGACCATCGAGGCGACCAGGCAAGGTGCGGTTGGCATAAGCGATGCCCTTATTTACTGCCGCGTCGCAAGCAGCGTCGCTGGCCGGGAATACACAGGAGCGCAGGATGTCGGAGAAACCGGCATCGTTGCCGCCGGCGGTGATCGTCACCAGGCTGGTCCGGTCGCTCAGCGTATTCAGTTGGCTGGTGCGCACGTCCTGGGTGGTGGCGCCGCTGCAGGCTTTGAAGGAAAACGAGCCCACCGTATGGGATTTCGCCCATAGTGCCGGGTAGCCGGCGTCGCTGCGGAGACAGTCGCCGCTGTCGGACCGGTAGTCGCCGGTGCCGACGCCCGAAGAATAGGAGTCGCCGAGTGCGACATAGTCGGTGGGTGCCGGGGTGGGTGCGGCAAGGGCGGCGGTGGCGGGCAGCAAGGCGGTCACGAGTGCGGCGAACGTCACCTGTAATGCACGGGCGCGAATCATTTTTTGCTCCAGGGAGAGGGCACAGCAGCGGCGCAAAGGTGTGGAAAACACTGCCGTTTACCAGAAATGGCTACGTGCAGTGGCGAGAAACAGAAGGGGGCAAAGCAACAATACGAACTGTTCGACTGCACAACCAAAGCCGTTGTTCCCCAACGCTTGACATGCGGCAATAGGCAACTGGGGAGTTCTGGTCAGCCCAACGATGCGCTTGCCGCCCGCAGCTCCTCCAGGGCCGCCAGGGCGTACCCGGCGAGCTCGTCGTCGGCGTCTCCCTCGGACCATTCGGCGTATCCCCGCTTGAAGGCGAGCAGGCCGAGTTCGCTCGCGAGCGCCGCGGTCGGGTCGGGCACGCCGCGCGCGATCAGCGCGGTGGTCATCGCGGCGGCGAGGCTGACGCTCTTGAGGGCGTCACGCTCCTGAAGTTCGACACTGGAGGCGATAGCCGCCTTCAAGCGCGGGGCGAGCTCGCGACTCGTCGGGCCCATCGCGCTCGCGGCGCGTACGAGACCGGCAGCGACCGCCTCGAGCGGGGTGGCACTACCGGGCGCCTCGGCGATTCCCTCGGCCAGCAGCTGACTCAACGTCTCCTGCCCGGCGACCAGCAGCTCGCGCTTATCCGGAAAGTGCCGGAAGAAGGTGCTTTTGGTGACCCCGGCGCGTTCGGCGATCTGCGCGACCGTCGTGGCGTCGTAGCCCTGCTCGGTGAACAGGTCGACAGCGGCCACTACGAGGCGTTCGCGCGCGCCTGGTTCCCATCGAGCCATGCGCTCATCATATGTGACGGGACTTTTGTCCCGTCGTACTGTTACAGTGATGGGACAAAAGTCGCATCACTTGAGGAGAGTTCCCATGCGTGTTTTTGTCACCGGCGGCACCGGCCTGATCGGGTCCACCGTCGTCGCGGAGTTACTCGGCAACGGACACACCGTTCTCACACTCGCTCGCTCCGACACGTCCGCGCTGGCCGCCGAGGCCGCAGGCGCGGAGCCGCTCCGCGGCGCGCTCGCCGACCTGGACGTTCTTCGCGCGGGCGTCGCCCAGGCCGACGGGGTGATCCACCTGGCATTCGCCAACGACTTCAGCAGCCCCGAGGCGCTGGCGCGTGGGGTCGCCGAGGAAACCGCCGCGCTCGCGACCCTCGGTGCGGAACTCGTCGGCAGCGACCGCCCCTTCGTCACCGCCTCGGGCACGCCGTGGGTGCCGGGCCGCGCCGCCACCGAGGCCGACCCGCCCCCGACCGACGGGCCGGTCGGCGGTCGCGGTCGTGCGGTGCTGGCGGTCCTCGAGCTGGCCGCGCGCGGAGTCCGCAGCTCTGCCGTGCGCCTGCCGCGGACGGTGCACAACGAGGGCGCAGGCGGATTCGCCGGTGTCCTCACCAACGTCGCACGCCAGACCGGAGTGTCCGGCTACCCCGGCGACGGCACCCAGCGCTGGCCCGCAGTGCACGCACTCGACGCGGCAGTCCTCTTCCGGCTCGCCCTGGAACAGGCCGAAGCTGGTACCTCCTGGCACGCCGTTGCCGACGAGGGCGACACGGTACGTGACATCGCCGCAGTCATCGGCCGACGACTGAACCTCCCGGTCGAGCCGGTACCAACGGAAACCTACGGCCCCCTCGGCCCGATCTTCGCCGCAGACCAGCCCGCCTCCAGCACCCACACCCGCCAGACACTCAGCTGGGAACCAAAGCACCCCAGCCTCCTGGAGGACCTGGAGAACATCCAGCCCTGACTTGACTCGGACCGCTGAGATGAGGGAACTCGGGCCGCGTTCCCTCAGGGTGGATAGTCGCCGGTCTCGGCGGTCCAATCGGTCGCCGCGGCCGACACGGACTCCGCGGTGAACCGACTTCGGATGACGAACGGATCGCCAGCGCGTATGTGGTGTCGCCATGGTGGTGAGAACTCCAAATCCAAACCGATGCTCAGATCGATCAGATTCGCATCGGTCCTGGCGGCGGAAAAGGACAGGTTCGGCTCGATGAACCTCAGTGCGGCGCTTGGGTGTTCATTGCTATCGACAGCAAATTCAGTCGCATGCCGAAGCCACCGCCCCAGCTCTCCAACACAGTCCGCATGCACCGCAAACTGTGCACCGCGGGCGTGGACGCCGACCTACACGTCTTCGAGGCCATGCCCCACGGCGGATTCGGCGGCGATACGCCAGAAGACCTCGACCGCGCCGCCGCACAGCGCCACTTCCTCGCGAAACACGGCTTCTGACATCCAGAGCCGAACGATCGAACGTTCCAGAGGCGTTGGCGGCCAACCGATCAGCCGATGGCCGTCACCCGCCTGGTTCGCGCGGAACGTTGCGCTCACCGGTCGAGTACTAGACCCGGCCAGTCGTCGAAACATCGCGAATTCTGGTCCGGTTGTGATGCAATCGGCCGGTGCGGGGCTGGGTATTCGTGACGCTAGCGGTGTACGCGACCGTGTTCGCGGCAGTCGGCGTCCGGAACCATCTCCACGATCTCGTCGCGTCCGGGCCCGACGCATATCTCTATGCGCCACACCCATTTCGAGAATTCTTCGTCGCCCTCGCCGTCATCGACGCCGTTATCGTGGTGTTGATCGTGCTGCGGCGTCCGGTGGCGCCGATCCTCGCCGCCGCGGTCGTCGCAGTGGATCTGACCGGGAACTGGATCAGCGACTGGCAGTACTACCACGACAACCTCGGCTGGCTTGCCGCAAACAAGGGCGGGCTGATCCAGCTGACCGCCTTCGCGGTATTCGTGTTCGCGACAGCCATCCCGCTGCGTCGCGCCCTACAGCGCCGGGCAGCGCAACGCCGCTGAATCGCGGTTCGAGTCGAGTCATGCCGACCTATTGCCGTGGTTCATCGACGAACAGGATCGAGCCGCCGGCCGAGGAGCTCGGTCATGTTTTCAGTGCGCGTTCCAGCCCGGCGGCGACGCGGTCCAGCGGCTCGACTGTGCCTTCGGTCCGGCACAGTACGAGCGCGCCCTCCAGGCCGGCGATCAACAGCGTCGCCAGATTCGTGGCGTCGGGTTCGTGGATTCCGTTGCGTCGCAGGCATTCCCGGAACGGTTGCTGCCATCGGCGGAACACGTCACGCGCGGCGGTGAGCAGCGCCGGGTCCTCCGGCCCGGCGCCGAGGGCGATGGCGGCGATCGGGCAGCCGGGCGGGTAGCCGCCGCCGGTCATGACCATCTTCGCGCCGGCCATGATCGCGCGCATCGCCGAGACCGGGTCCAGGTCTGCGCATACCGCTTCGATGGCCGGGCCGACCGCGGCGTCGGTGAGGGCGAGGACTTCCTCGCCGAGTTCGGTCTTGCCGCGCGGGAAGTGATGGTAGATGACGCCGCGGTGGGTCCCGGCCTTCTCGACGATCTCGCGGAAGCCCGTCGCGGCGTAACCCTGCCCGCGGAACAGCAGCGCGGCCTGCCGGATCATCCGCATCCGTGTATCGCGCGCCACCGCACCTCCCCGGCCTCGTCCTTGACTAAGACAGTAGTCCTAGAACATACTCGCACCCAACCGTCTAGGACACCTGGCCTAGAAATGCGGGGCACCCCCGTACCCGACATACCGGAGGTCCCGCGCCATGCTGTTCGACGCCTTTCGCTCCCTAGCCCTGCGTTACGTCACGGCGATCCTCGAAACACCGTTGCAGTTCTTCGTTTTCGTGGCCGGAGCATGGTTCACCGCCAACGGAGTGATCGCCTTCGGCATCTACCCCGATATGGCCTTCGGCGGCGATATGCACTCATGCACCATCCAGTTCCTTGGGTTCATCCCCGTCACCGTGAACGGCTGGCATGCCCTCTTTCACCTACTCACCGGACTGGCCGGGCTCGTCCTCGCGCCCGTATATGCCCGCGCGATCGCCTACACCTGGACCTGCGGACCGTTCTACCTGCTGATCGCGGCGCTCGGATTCTCCGGCGGCGACCACGTCCTGCACCTGATGGCAGTCGACACTTTCGGCAACATCGTGCACACCATCGAAGGCACCATCCTGCTCGCCGCCGCGGCACTGGCCGCGTTCACCGCACGCACCACCACCACTCCCGCTGCCGCCCAACCCAATTGAACGACGCGCGTTGGTGTCCGCCGAACTGTCGTGTGGCCGGTTCGAAATCCGGTTGCGACAGCGTGAGCGGTCGCATGACACTGAGGGCATGAATGAGGCGAAGGCGTCCGTCCCCGTTCGACCGCGCCCCGACGGCGGCAGCGGTAGTAGTGACCCGGCCATCGATCGTCTCTTCCGCGATGGCCGGTTGATGTCGATGCCGTCGCTGAAGTCCCGGCGTCGCGCGTTGCGGGAGATGCTGCTCAGCCACATTGCCCGCACTCGTTTCGAGCCGGACGTTTTCTACACCGAGGGGCAGGTCAACGAGCGTCTCGCGGAAATCTTCGATGATTACGTCGCTCTACGCCGCTATCTGGTCGTGTCCGGCCGCCTCGATCGCACCCGCGATGGCGCCCGCTATTGGTTACCCGGTGCCGAGCAGTCCGAGGCATCGGTTGTGTCAGCTGAGTGCTGAATCAGCGAGGCGCCATGGTGGATTGCGTCGGTTTTCCCCGCCGTAGAACAGGCACAGTAGATGTCCGTCGGGATCGCGAAGCCGCGCCTCTCGCCACAACCATGACTGGTCACCGGGCGGGCTGTCGAACACAATGCCTGCGTCCGTCAACCGCGCACACTGATCATCGAGGTCATCCGTCTCGAAGTACACAGTCACGTGCTCATCGTCGGAGACCGCCTGGACCAGATCGACCGAGAACGTACTGCCACCGTCTGGACATTCGAACCGCATGTAGTGGTCGTTCTTGACGATCAGTCTCAGTCCGAGAAGTTGATAGAACCGCTCGGACCGAGCAAGGTCGGTGCTCCCCACGGTGACCTGATTAAGCCGCATTCACTCACTATGCAACCTCGAGCGCAGTCGAGGTCAAGTCGGCCACCCCTTCCACGGGTCCGTGCTACTCCGCCGCACGAGGCGAACCGGCCAGTGCCGCAAGCCATTCGTGCTGTGGGTGGATACGGGCGAGCCATTCCGACGGCCGCCCGCATCGACTCCCAGATCCTCAGTCAGGGGTTGACGCCCGAGGCTAATGCGATTAGCTTTAGTGGCTAAGGCAGTTAGCTTTTCTCGGAAGGTAAGACCATGACGCAGTATGTGGACATCGACGGCGGCCGGATCGCGTACGACGAGAGCGGCACCGGTCCGCTGGTGGTGCTGTCGCACGGGATGGGCCTGGACCGGCAGGTCTATCGGCACCTGATCCCGCTGCTGGTCGGCGCCGGATACCGGGTGGTCAACACCGATATGCGCGGCCACGGCGAGTCGAGCATGAACTGGGCCTCGGTTACCGGCAAGGCGGCCATCAGCCGGACCGACGTGGCCGAGGATCTGCTCGCGGTCATCGAGAAGCTGGGCGGTGGGCCTGCGATCATCATCGGGAACTCGCTCTCGGGCGGATCGGCCACCGTCGCTGCCGCGCGGCGGCCGGACCTGGTGCGGGCGATCGTGGAGATCAACCCGTTCACGCTGACCCAGAAGACCGATATCGCAGCGCTTCTCACCAACTCGCGCCACCGGCGCGGCATGGTGCCGCTGATGGGCACGATGATCTTCAAGAGCGTCGGCCAGTGGCTGAAGTACCTGAGCGTGGCCATTCCGGTCAAGCCCACCGACTACGACGAGTACCTGGCCGCGGTCGCGACGAAGCTGCGCGAGCCCGGCCGGATGGCCGAGTTCATGAAGACCGGTGAAACGACGCCTGCGGACGCGGAAGCGCAGTTGCCCAACGTAACTCAGCCCACACTGATCATCATGGGCTCAGCCGACCCCGACTTCCCGAGCCCACAGGCCGAAGGCGAACGCATCGTCGCCGCACTGCCTGCCGGGTTGGGCAGCCTCGTCGTGATCGACGGCAGCGGGCACTACCCACAATTCGACGCCGCCGAGCGCACCGCCGAGGTGATCCTGCCGTTCCTGAAGGAACATCATGCCTAGGGTCGGCCTGAACAGAACCGACGTCGTCGCCGCAGGAGCCGCCCTCGCGGACGACGTCGGTTTCGCCAACCTCGCACTGGGCACGCTGGCCCAGCGGGTGGGTGTGCGCACCCCGTCGCTGTACAAACACATCGACAGCCTCGCCGATCTGCGCCACGGCATCGCCGCCCTGGCCATCACCGAACTCGACCAGCAGGTCCGCGACGCCATGCAGGATCGCTCCGGAACCGAGGCGCTGGCCGCGTTCGCCACCGCCTTCCGCAACTACCTTGTCGCCCATCCCGGCCGCTACGCCGCCACCATCGGCGAGCCCTACACCGGACCGGAAGATCCCATGCTGCACAGCGGTTCCCGGATACTCCAGTCCCTGGAAGCGGTCCTGCACGGCTACGGCATCGACGAGACCGACATGGTGCACGCGATGCGCTCGATACGCGGCGCCCTGCACGGATTCGCCACCCTGCAAACGTCCGACGGCTTCCAGTGGAGCGAAGACACCGACGCCAGTTTCGACTGGATGATCCGGTTCATCGACCACGGGCTCACCCAAATCGGCTCGCGCCGAACCGATCTCCACGGACCGATCACCGACTGATCCGGCCCGCGTACACACAGAAGGCCTGACGATCTGTCCCTGATTCCTGATCATGTTGCGCGCCGACCAAATTCGGCGCGCAACATCGTCATCGTCAGTGGGCGGCGTTGTCCCAACTGCGGCCGGTCCCGACGGAGACGTCCAAGGGAACGGACAGGTGGATGGCGGCGGCCATTTGTTCCTTGGCGAGGGCCTCGAGGGTTTCCTTTTCGCCTTCGGCCACCTCGAACAGCAATTCGTCGTGGATCTGCAGGAGCATCCGGGAACGCAGACCTGCTTCCTGGATTGCCTTGTGCACGTTGATCATCGCCACCTTGATGATGTCGGCGGCGGTGCCCTGGATGGGGGCGTTGAGGGCCATGCGTTCGGCGGCCTCGCGGCGCTGGCGGTTGCTGGAATCGAGGTCGGGGAGGTAGCGGCGGCGGCCGAAGAGAGTGGAGGTGTAGCCGACCTTACGGGCTTGTTCGACGACCTCGTAGAGGTAATCGCGGATGCCGCCGAAGCGGTCGAAGTAGACGTCCATTTGTTCTTTGGCTTCGGTGGTGCTGATCTTCAGCTGGGCGGCAAGACCATACGAGCTGAGACCGTAGGCGAGGCCGTAGGACATCGCCTTGATGCGGCGGCGCAGTTCGGGGGTCACCTCGGCGATCGGGATGTCGAACGCCTTGGAGGCCACGAAGGTGTGCAGGTCTTCGCCGGAGTTGAAGGCCTCGATCAGCGCCTCGTCCTCGGAAAGGTGCGCCATGATGCGCATTTCGATCTGGCTGTAGTCGGCGGTCATCAGCGACTGGTAGCCGGCGCCGACGACGAAGGTGTCGCGGATCTGCCGGCCGGTGTCGGTGCGGATCGGGATGTTCTGCAGGTTCGGCTCGGTGGACGAGAGGCGGCCGGTGGCGGCGATGGTCTGGTTGAAGGTGGTGTGGATGCGGCCGTCGTCGGCGACGCACTTCAGCAGGCCGTCGACGGTGACCTTGAGCCGGGTCGCGTCGCGGTGCTCGAGCAGGTGCTGCAGGAACGGGTGCTCGGTCTTCTCGAACAGCGACTCGAGCGCATCGGCGTCGGTGGTGTAGCCGGTCTTGGTGCGCTTGGTCTTCGGCATGTCGAGCTCGTCGAACAGCACCACCTGCAGCTGCTTGGGCGAGCCGAGGTTGATCTGCTTGCCGATCACCTCGTAGGCGGCGTTGGCAGCCTCGGACACCTTGTCGGCGAACTGGCGCTGCAGCGTCTCCAGCTGGTCGGTGTCGACCGCGATGCCCGCGTCCTCCAGGTTGGCGAGCACGCTGAGCAGCGGCAGCTCCATATCCTCCAGCAGCGGCACGGATTCGATCTGCTGGAGTTCGGCGTCGAGCGCGTCGGCCAGGTCGGCGACGGCCCTGGCGCGCAGCATTTCGGTCTGCGCGAGCTCGGCGTCGACGGTGTCCTCGTCGTCGAGCAGCGACAGCTGCGGGGTCTCGTCGGTCTCGGCGCGCAGCTCGCGGCGCAGGTAGCGCAGCGAGAGGTCGTCGAGGTTGAAGCTGCGCTGGCCGGGGCGGACCAGATAGGCGGCCAGGGCGGTGTCACTGGTGAGGCCGCCGAGGGTCCAGCCGCGACCGCGCAGCGCGTGCATGGCGGCCTTCGCCTCGTGCAGCGCCTTCGGCACGGCCGGGTCGGCGAGCCAAGCGCCTAGGGCCGCTTCGTCTTCCGGAGTGAGGATGGCGACGTCGATGTAGCCGCTCTCACCGTCGGCGGCCGCGATGGCGAGCGCACGCACGTCACCGTTACCGGGGGTGCCGGTGCCGACGATCGAGACGCCCTGCCGGACACCGGCTTTCGCGTGCTCGGCGAGCCAGTCGGCGACCGCGCCGACCTCCAGTGCGCCGCCGCTGATCTCGAAGCCGGCCTCGGCCTCGGGCTCCTTCGGGGCCAGCGTCTCGAACAGCCGGTCGCGCAGCACGCGGAATTCCAGGTCGTCGAAGAGCTGATGGATCTTGTTGCGATCCCACGGCGCCTGCGCCAGTTGGTCCGGTGTGTAAGGCAGCGGCACGTCGCGGATCATCTCGGTGAGCTGACGGTTGAGCACCACGCTGCTCAGGTTGGCGCGCAGCGCGTCGCCGACCTTGCCCTTCACCTCGTCCACCTTGTCGACGAGGCTGTTCAGGTCGCCGTATTCGCGGATCCACTTGGCCGCGGTCTTCTCCCCCACGCCGGGGATGCCGGGCAGGTTGTCGCTCGGGTCGCCGCGCAGCGCCGCGTAATCCGGGTACTGGGCCGGGGTGAGACCGTACTTGGCGAACACCTCATCGGGGGTGAACCTGGTGAGATCGGAGACACCCTTCTTCGGGTACAGCAGCGTCACGTTGTCGTCGACCAGCTGGATGGCGTCGCGGTCGCCGGAGACGATCAGCACCCGGAAGCCCTGCGCCTCGGCCTGCGTGGTCAAGGTGGCGATGAGGTCGTCGGCCTCGAAACCCTCGATCGCCATCACCGGGATGCCCATCGCGCCGAGCACGTCCTTGGTGAGTTCGACCTGCCCGCGGAACTCGTCCGGCGTCTGCGAACGGTTCGCCTTGTACTCCGGGTACGCCTCGGTGCGGAAGGTCTTCCTCGACACGTCGAATGCCGTCGCGATGTGCGTCGGCTTCTCGTCGCGCAGCAGGTTGATCAGCATCGCGGTGAACCCGTACACCGCGTTGGTGGTCTGCCCCGTCACCGTTTTGAAGTTCTCCGCCGGTAGCGCGAAGAACGCGCGATAGGCAATCGAATGCCCGTCCAACAACAGCAGAGTCGGCCGGTCACCCGACGCGGTATCGCCGGAGCCGGACGCGGTGGCAGGACGCTGAGCAGTCGTGGGTGAACTCACGCCACAGAGTCTAGGGACCAGCACCGACAAGGTGATACGCCGACACCCATGCACAGTGCATCGAGTCCCGTCCACCTCGCCGAGTGACCCAGATAACACCAGCCTCGTACGATCCCGGCTTCCAGCGGCCTCGAGGCACCGGTCCGTGCCTGGAAAATGCTGCGGGGCAGCGCCGTAGCCGCTGACATAATCGAGGGATGTCGACCAACCGTCGTCGGCGCCTCATTGTCACCGCTCCCGAGAACACGGGTGCGGACTACGAGAGTCCACGGCCCCACCTCGAACGTTTCTGGACCGACGCGAGTGGTCTGACTTGGCGTCGACGAGGGCAGGACCCACTCCCCATGGCACGCGCCCGTCGCTTGCTGCGCAGACCCGACACGATCGTGTACCACGTGTACGTCGGACCGGCACACGAGCACGTCGGCGAAGAGCGAGACGACCTCGTGCGCCGGCTCGAGGAATTCTGGGCAGGCCGGGCCCAACCCATGGCCGACTTCTTCCTCACCGAGTTCCGCGACTCCGACCACCGCGTCCTGGTCATGATCGTGGAGCACTGCTGAACCGAATCGCCTTGCCGGGCAAGACCGCAACTCACTGCCTGCGTATGTTCGACGCACCGGTGCCGGCCTGCGGTACGGCATACGATTCCGTTGCTGTACCGGCCGCAGTGTCACGAGGAGTACGAAAAATCCGATGGTCCGTTCCGCCGAAGCCGTGCACGCTTATCTGATCGACCAGGTCAACCTCATGCTGCGCCGACTGGAGATGTACGGCGGCGAACCCGCGCTGTGGACGCTCTTCGACCACCTGTTCTTCCTGGAAGACGCGGACAACGGCGTGCAGGACCTGCATGAATCCTGGCGCGCCCGCAACGCTTTCACACCCACCGGCGTCAAGGGCGCGCTACAACGCCACCTTCCCGGCGACCTCGGCTCAGCGCTGCCATCGATGTATGCCGAGGCCGCTCGGCAACGCGGGTGGCTCCGCCTCGACCGGACACTGACCATGGACGAGCACACGCACCTACGCACTTCGATCGAAACGTTCGTCGCGGAAAACCGCACCTGGCGCGATGTGCTCGACGCATTCGGCGAACCCAGCGTGCTGTTCGGCGGGACGAACCCGCGATACGAGAAGACGCTGGCCTACGCAACCGCAGACAAATCAGACCCGATGGTCTTCTTCCACCTGTGGAACGGCTCCGATCCGGACACGAAGACCTGGCCGAAGCACGCCGAACCGATCCTGCTCGCGACGCGCTACGGCACCGGCCCGTTCGCCGCGTCCTTCTCCTTCACGCCCGAGGGCCGCCCACCCGAGACCGAAATCTGAGGCGGCGGATCACGACAGCAGCGTTGCTACGAGTTCGCGTAGGACGGGGAGGCTCACCGAGCCGGAGCCGAGAACTGTGTCGTGGAAGGGCTTGATGTCGAAGGCGCTGCCGAGGCGTTCGGTGGCGGTGAGGCGTTGGCGGCGGATTTCGAGTTGGCCGATTTTGTAGGCGACGGCCTGGCCCGGCATGCCGATGTAGCGGTCTACCTCGGTGGTGATTTCGGCGATGCCTGCGGGGGCGTTGGCGACCATGAAGTCGATGGCCTGTTGCCTGGTCCAGCCTTTCGCGTGCAGGCCGGTGTCGACGACGAGGCGGCAGGAGCGCAACGAGTCGCCGGAGAGCATGCCGAGGCGGCCCAAATCGTCCTCGTACAAGCCCATTTCGTCGGCGAGGCGCTCGGTGTAGAGCGCCCAGCCCTCGACGAACGCGGTGTTCGCGTAGGACTGGCGCTGGAAGCGAGGCAGGTGGTCGAGCTCGTTGGCGATAGTGAGCTGCAGGTGGTGGCCGGGGATGGCCTCGTGGAACGCCACCGCGGCCGTCTCGAACCGGCCGCGACCGGTGGGATGGTAGGTGTTGACGAAGTAGGTGCCCGGTCTGGAACCGTCCGCGGCGGGCGGAAAGTAGTACGCCGCAGGCGCGTCCGCGGCAAGGAAGTCGGGCATCGGGACGATGTCGCACGATTCCTTGGGCAGCCTGCCGAACCAGTTGCCCATCTCGGCATTCGCCGAAGTGAGTGCGTGGCGGGCGTCGAACATGATCTGCTCGCCGTCGACGTAACACAGCGCCGGATCGTCGCGCAGCCTGGCGAAGATCTCGCCGAGCTCGGCGGTGCCGAACAGCCGCTCCCCGATCGTCGCGTATTCCTCACGCAGCGCCGCCAGCTCGGTGAGGCCGAGCTCATGGATCTCGTCGGCGCCGAGGTCGGGCAGGGTGGTGTGATAGCGCAGCTGGCGGCGGTAGATGTCCTCGCCGTCCGCGCCGAGCCAGCACAGGCCGGGCTTGTCGTCGGGGCGGCTCGCGGGCAGCAGCTCGTCGAACAGCACCTCCCGGTAGCTCTGGAACGCCGGGCGAATGATATCCCTTGCCACGTCGGTCAATTCGGCCCGCCAGTTGGCCTCGCCGTCCCAGTCCGGCGGACCGGCGATGGTGACGAACGGGTCCGCCGACAGCTCCGAGGCCAGGTATCCGTCGAGCTGGTTCAGCGATCGTTCGAGGGTGATCCGCGCCGGTGTCCGGCCGGCGGCGAGCCCGTCTCGGAACCGCACGACCGCCTGCCCGAGCATGTCGCCGAACTGCCGATACCGCAGCACGAGCGCCCGCGCGTTCCCCGGCGTCGGCGCGTTGGTCTGCGGCGCCATCGTCAGCGCGTAGGCGTGCACGCCCTCCATTTGATCGGAGGCCATTTCCAGCGGCCGCCATTCCAGCCGCTCGATCGCACCGGACAATTCGATGCGCAGCAGGCTGCGGGTGACTCGGTCGGTCGAGTCGAGCGCGGCGGCGTCGAGCGCGTCGACCTGACGCAACAGGTCACGCCAGGTCGACAGCAAACGCTCCTCGGCCGCGCCGGACAGATCCTCGATGCGGTCGTCGAATCGACGGTCGCCGAGCAGTGTAGCGTCGCTGGGTTTCGCCTCGAGGAAGGTGTCCCAGTACCGCTCGGCCAGACCTGTCAGCTCATCGTGACCATTCATGGTGACGATCATGCCTCGAGGACGACCTTGCGGCACTGGGGTTTACACCGGACTATCCGACGCCGAGGTACGCCGACTTCACCGACGGATCGGTGAGCAGTTCCCGGCCGGAGCCGGTCTTGGTGACCTCGCCGGTCTCCATGATGTAGGCGCGGTCGCTGCGCGAGAGCGCCTGTTGCGCGTTCTGCTCGACGAGCAGCACCGTGGTGCCCTGCTGGTTGATCTCCGAGATGATCCGGAAGATCTGCTGAATGATCATGGGCGCCAAACCCATCGACGGTTCATCCAGCAACAGCAGCCGCGGTCGCGCCATCAGCGCCCGGCCGATGGCGAGCATCTGCTGCTCGCCGCCGGACAGCGTGCCGCCGACCTGCTTGCGCCGCTCCGACATTCGCGGGAACAACTCGAACACCCAGTCGAGCGTCGTGTTGTATTCCGACTTCTGCTTGAACGGCCTTCCGTAGCAACCCATGTCGAGGTTTTCCTGCACCGTCATGCCGGGGAAAACGCCCCGGCCCTCCGGTGCCTGGATCAGTCCCTCGCCCACCCGCTCGTGCGCCTTCATGTGGGTGATGTCGCGACCCTCGAACATGATTCGACCGCGGGTCAGCGGCAGCAGCCCGGACAACGCCCGCATGGTGGTGGTCTTGCCCGCGCCGTTCGCGCCGAGCAGGGTAACCAGCTCGCCCGCCGCCACCTGCAACGAAATCCCGTGCAGCGCCTGGATTCTGCCGTAGTTGACGACCATGTCGGTGACCTCGAGCAGCGCGTCAGAACTGCTCTTGGTCACCTCGACGGTCTGCTGTTCCGGTTCTCTGTGCACCATCGCTGCTCCTACCCGTCCGTCCCGTGCGCGCTTGCCGTCTCAGCCTCGGTGCCGTCATCGGGCACACCGAGATAGGCGGCGATCACCGCGGGGTCCTCCCGGATGTCGGCGGGCAACCCGTCCGCGATCTTGCGGCCGAACTCCAGCACCACGATCCGGTCGGTCACGCCCATCACCAGGCGCATGTCGTGCTCGATCAGCAGCACGGTGAAACCGTCGTCGCGGATCTTGCGGATCAGATCCATCAGCGCCGACTTCTCGCTCGGATTGAACCCGGCGGCGGGCTCGTCCAGGCAGAGCAGCTTCGGCTCGGTGGCCAGCGCCCTGGCGATCTCCAGTCGGCGCTGATCGCCGTAGGACAGGTTGCGCGCCTTCTCCACCGCTTTCGGTGCGATACCGACGAATTCGAGCAGCGCCATGCCCCGCTCGATCGCGTCGTGTTCCTCGCGCCGGTGCCGGTTGGTGCGGAAGATGGCGCCGGGCACCGAGGTCTTGTGCCTGGCGTCGGTGCCGACCACCACGTTCTCCAGCGCCGTCATCTCGCCGAAGAGCCGGATGTTCTGGAAGGTGCGCGCGATGCCGAGCCGAGTGATGGCGTTGCGCTTGGTCTTGGTCAGCGGGGCGCCGTCGAAGAACACCGTGCCGGACGAGGGCCGATAGACGCCGGTGATGGCGTTGAAGCAGGTGGTCTTGCCGGCGCCGTTGGGTCCGATGAGACCGAGGATCTCGCCGCGGCGGATCTCGAAACTCACCGCGTCCAACGCGGTCAGACCGCCGAATTTCACGGTCAGGTCCTCGGTGCGCAAAAGGGGCGCACCGACGGCCGTTTCGATCTCCCGGCTGGAGGCGACGACCTCGGCGACCGTCTCCGCGTTGGCCAGGTCCGGAATCACCGCGGTCAGATCGACCACACCGGCACTGGGCGCCGCCTCCGGTTCGGCCACGTAACCCGCGGCCATGTCCTCGTTGTCGAACAGTGCGCCACCGGCGCCCGGCCCGGTCATCGGGTCGCTCCCATAGCCTCGTCGCCGAACGGTTTGCGCACAGCTTGGTACACCTGACGCCCGTAGGCGAGCAGCTTCTGCCGGACCGGGAACAGGCCCTGCGGTTTGAAGATCATGACCACCATCAGCGTGATACCGAAGAACAGATACTTGTAGTCGCCGAGCGATTGCGCGCCGGGTTCGTGGAACTTCAGCACATTGCCGAGCAAGACGAACAGCACCACGATCGCCACGATCGACCCGGCCAGATAACCGAGCCTGATCGGCCGTTCCTGATCGCGAGCCCACCTGCGCCACACCACGATCAACGCGATCAGCACGGCCACCGAGAACACGATCAACACCCAGCCGACCGCGGTCTGCCCGACGGCCTGCACCGAGAGCAGCCGGTTCGGCAGGTACACGATGATGAACGCGCCGACGATCACGCCGAGCTTGTTGCCCTGCCCACCGATGACCACCGCACACAGGAACAGCATCGAGTTGATGATGTTGAACCCGGTCGGGTTGATGAACTGCACCTGCCCCGCATACAGCGCGCCGGAGAGCCCGCCGACCGCGGCGCCGATCATGAACGCCCACAGCTTGAACTTGAACGTCGGCACGCCCATGATCTCGGCCGCGTCCTCGTCCTCGCGGATGGCGACCCAGGCCCGGCCGACCCGGCTGCGCTCCAGGTTGCCGACGATCAGCAGGACGATGATCACCAGGATCATGCCGACCCAGAACCACCAGGTGCCCGCGTTGGCCTTGTCGAAGATGTTGGAGGTCTCCGAGTTTCCGACGTTGCCGGAGGAGAACACGCCGTTCTGCTTGTGTTCGGACTCGCCGATGTGCGGGTAGGCGATGCCGGACAGGCCGAGGCTGCCGTTGGTCACGTCGCCGAGGTTGTCGGCGAGCAGCCGGACGATCTCACCGAAGCCGAGCGTCACGATGGCCAGGTAGTCGCCGCGCAACCGCAGCGTCGGGGTGCCGAGGATCAGACCGGACACCGCGGTGACCGCCGCCGCCAACGGCAGGCAGGCCAGCCAGGCCCAGTCCTCGCTCAGCCAGCCGCCGTCCGTCTGATTCCACGGACTGTTCGGACTGGTGAGCAAGCCGACGGTGTACGCACCGACGGCATAGAAGCCGACATAGCCGAGGTCGAGCAGACCCGCCTGTCCGACAACGACATTCAGGCCGACCGCGAGCAGCGCGTACATGGCGAACTGCGCCATCACGCCGCCGAAGCTGGTGCCCGGAGTGTCGAGGAACGGCGGCGGGAACAACGGAAGCAACGCCAGCACGATGATCGCGGGCACGCCGACGGCCCACTGGGCCGGGCGGGACAGCCCGCCCCACCAGGAACGCAGGCTGTCACCGACGCCGTGCATCGGCCGTTCCGGTTTGGTCGGCGGGGTAACGGTTTTCGTGTCACTCATGCTCGTGCCTTCCCGAGGCTCTCACCGAGAATGCCGGTCGGGCGGATCATCAGAACCAGCACGAGCACCACGAACGCGACCACGTCACGCCATTCGGTGCCGAACAGGATCTGACCGTAATTCTCCGCCAACCCGAGCAGCAGGCCGCCGAGCAACGCGCCACGCAGGTTGCCGATGCCGCCGAGCACCGCGGCGCTGAACGCCTTGATGCCGAGGATGAACCCGCCCGAGTAGATGATCCCGTTCGGGATCTTGAGCGCGTACAGCAGCGCCGCCGCACCGGCGAGCACGCCGCCGATGAGGAAGGTGAGCATGATGATCCGCTCCCGCGAAACGCCCATCAGCGTCGCGGTATCGGGATCCTGCGCGACGGCCCGGATGCCGCGGCCGAACTTGGTCTGGTTGATCAGCAGTTCGGTGGCGATCGCGAGAATGACTGCGGCGCCGATGATCACGAGCGTCACGTTGGTGATGTCCGCGCCGCCGAAGCTGAACTGCTTGGTCGGTTCCACCAGCATGATCGGCTTCTGCGCGTTGGTGCCGCCCAGGCTCGGCCAGATCTTCGGCAGCACGAAGTGCACCACCTCCTGGATCACGAACGAGGCGCCGATCGCGGTGATGAGAAAGATCAGTGGTTTGGCGCCGCGTCTGCGCAGCGGCCGATAGGCCACGCGCTCCAATCCG
The DNA here is from genome assembly GCF_040645995.1 of Nocardia sp. NPDC046473. Taxonomy (NCBI): domain Bacteria; kingdom Bacillati; phylum Actinomycetota; class Actinomycetes; order Mycobacteriales; family Nocardiaceae; genus Nocardia; species Nocardia sp. NPDC046473. The sequence continues at coordinate 135,490 of NZ_JBEYZJ010000013.1, read as the reverse complement.
ACCGCGGCGGCGCCGGACACCGCCATGCCGAAGATCATCGCCAACGCCAGATAGGTAATGGTGAGCACGATGCCCTGGGAGTAGACATCACCGCTGGGCGAGAACCCGAGCAACATCAGCCCGACATACTGGCCGAACAAGCCGAGCATGAAAATTTCCGAATGGGCAAAATTGATCAGCCGCAAAACGCCGTAGACCAGGGTGTAGCCCACAGCAACCAGCGCGTAGATCGCACCGTAGGACAATCCGTCGACGGTCAGTCGCCAGAAATCGTGGATCACTCCTTCATAGTTGAAGTCGATTGATCCGCCGGCGAGTTGTACAGCGCCGGTTAATGCCGTTGAAGTCATTTCGCTAATTCGCCCTCATCGATTCGCCCTCATAGATTCGCCCGAACGACACAGCAGCACGTACTGGGATTCGCGCGAACCCCGGTACGTGCTGCGCGATCTCGTCGTGTGGGTTACTTGACCGTGTAGATCCAGATCAACGCGTTGCTCAGCTCGCCGTTCGGGTTCCACTTGTACTGACGCGCCAGGCCGGCACCGTCATAGGACTTCACGTACTCGAGCAGGTCGGGACGGGTGACCTTGCCACCGTCGATGCCCTTGGACAGGATCGTGGCCAGATCGTAGGCCTCCACCGAGTACACGCCGGACGCCTGACCGTTGAAGGCCTGGTAGTCCTTGGCGAACTTCTCCGGGGCGGGACCACAGGGGCAGGTCAGCATCGCGCCCTTGGCCGCGCTGCCCGCCTGGGACAGGAACTGCGGATCGTTGACGCCGTCGGGGCCGATGAAGACACCCTTGAAGCCACCGGACTTCAGCTGCTGGGCCAGCGGCGCGCCCTCGGCGTAGTAGCCGGCGTAGAAGACAGCGTCGGCGTTGGCCGAGGCGATCTTGGTGACCGTCGCGGAGAAGTCCTTGTCACCGGTCTTGATGCTGGACGAGCAGGCAGCGTCGGCCGCGGCGCCCAGACCCTCGGTGATGCTCTTGGCCAAGCCGGTGCCGTAGTCGCTGTTGTCCTGGACAACGCAGACCTTCTTGTAGCCCGAGGTGCCGGTCAGGTACTTCGCGACGGACGGACCCTGCACGTCATCGTTGGCCAGGCCGCGGAAGAAGGTGGTCCAGCCGTTCTGGGTGAGCGTGGCGTTGGTGGCCGAGGAGGTCACCGAAACCAGGCCGGCGTCGCTGAGGATCTTGCCGGTCGCCTTGGTCTCACCGGAGAACGCCGGGCCGACCAGGCCGATGATCGACTTGTCGTTGACGACCTGCGGGATGACCTGAGTGGCCTTCTGCGGGTCGCCCTCGGTGTCGAACGACTTCAGTTCGATCTTGCAGCCCGCGTTGGCCTTGTTGTGCTGGTCGAGCGCGAGCTTGACACCCATCTGGATGTTGATCCCGAGCGCGGCGTTCGGGCCCGTCAACGCGCCGGCAAAGGCGATCGCGGTACCGGCCGGGCAAGTCCCCTTGCCGTCACCGGCGGGATCGGCGGCCTTGGCCGGGTCGGTCTTCGCGACCTCTTTGCCGTTGATGTCTACCTGCGCCACCGGGACGATGGCCAGCCCGGCCGCGCCGCTGGTGCCGGACGAGTCCGTACCAGTGCTGGTCGATTTGTCGCTACATCCGGTCAGCACCAGCGCGGCGGCAGCGCCGATAGCCAAAACACCTCGCGTCGTACGACTGTGCCATGTCGAACTAAGCACGTTTCACCTCTAAGTCCTCATGCTCCCCCGGGATCACCGAGGAGGCCGACCACGTCAGCCCGGTCAGAACTTAGCGTTCATACGTTAGTTCCGCATCACATTCGGATCATGAACGCGACATCGTGTCGAATTTTTGTTCACGATTGCGTTTCGCGTACGTAAAATCGACGCCTAATGAGCCCAGACGGACGCAGACCTTCATCGCGCCGTGCCCCGAGGTTGCGGTCCGTTCAGCGGACCCGACCGCTCACTTGGGAGCCAAGTTCTCCAACACGACCTCGGCGACCGCCTTCATCGTAGTCCGGCGGTCCATCGCGGTCCGCTGAATCCACTTGAAAGCCTGCGGCTCGGAAAGGCCCTGCGTCTGCATCAGCACGCCCTTGGCCCGTTCCACCAGCTTGCGCGTCTCCAGCCGGTCGGACAGGTTCGCGACCTCGCCCTCCAGCGCGGTGATCTCATGGAAGCGGCTGGCCGCCAGCTCGATCGCGGGCACCAGATCCGACTTGGTGAACGGCTTCACCAGATACGCCATCGCGCCGGCATCGCGCGCCCGCTCAACCAAGTCACGCTGGCTGAACGCGGTCAGAATCACCACCGGCGCAACACGTTTCGACGCGATCTCGGCCGCCGCATCAATACCGTCCCGGCGCGGCATCTTCACATCCATGATGACCAGATCCGGGCGATGCTCCACCGCCAGATCCACCGCCTGCTGGCCGTCGCCGGCCTCACCGACCACCAGATAGCCCTCTTCGGTCAGCATCTCGACCAGGTCCATGCGGATGAGCGCCTCATCCTCAGCGACGACAACCCGCTTCGCCCCCGCGTCGCGCTTAGTGCTTGCGCCCCCTGCTGCTGTGCTCATAGGTAGACCCCTCTGGTTCAGATGCCTGTCCCGACACGCGGCAGTGTGGACGTTGGTCCAACAAGCCGACCATCGACCTCACCACCGCGCTATCGAGTGATGTAAAGAGTACCTTTCACTTCGGCATAGAACGCATATACCCAGGGCAAACCCACCGCGCGCGAGTCGGCGAGCAACCGGTTAGGTACCAGCCCCACCCACCCGCTATCATTTCCTCCCGGTGCGCCGGGTTGGCGGAACTGGCAGACGCGACGGTCTCAAAAACCGTTGTCCGGAAGGACGTGTGGGTTCGAGTCCCACACTCGGCACTCGACGACAGGCGACCCCTGTTCGCGGAAGGCGCGAACGGGGGTCGTCTCGTCATCACACTGGGGGTGCGACCCCCAGACCCCGCTCGGCGGGGCTTCGCCCCCCGAACCCCCTTGTTGTGGTTGCGTGCGTGGGCGGGTTGCCGTAGAGGTCCAGAGTCAGCGTCGCGGTTTTGTGGCCGAGCATCCGCTGGACGACCTTGATATTCGCCCCTGCACTGATCGCCAGGGACGCTGCCGTATAGCGAAGAGCATGCGGCACAACACCCTTCAATCCGACCGTGGCCGCCGCCTGGTCAAACACCCACCGAAATTCCGTCGAGGTCAGGTAGCCGCCCTTATGGCTCGGGAACACCAGCTCATCCAACACACGGCCCTCCAGCAGCTTCGCGAGCTCCTTCACCAGGATTCTAGGCACCGGGACCGTAGGAGTCGGGTGGTTCTTCGTGTCGGGCTCGGCCATCCGTCGCGATCATCCTCGTCATGGCCGAGCCCGCTCTCATCGCCGGATCAGCATGGAAAGTCGCCGGATAGGCGAGCTATCCGTGGAAGGGCGAATCATGTTGCAGCACACAGAGAAATGGATCCTCATCACCGGGTTACACACCCGGGATCGACAGACCACCCGATCAGCGGTAGCGACGGGTATGTGCACCGGACTCGGCGACGCGCTGAAGTTCTCCGCGAGGGAATCAGCAAAGACTACGACATGAGCACGACAGGCACTTTGCCAGTCGTGACCGGCTTGTCGTCATCGCCAGTGATGGTTGCGACGCCGGTGGTGTCGCCCGGCTTGAACTTGACGCCACGGCGGAAATCGGCGGGAGCGACTCTTACGTAGGCAGTCCATTTATGGACGGTCCCGTCACACGCAATCTCGGCAATACCCTCACTGATCTTATCGCCGTCGTTTTGCGTCACTTGGACCTCCACGTATTGAGGTTTGTCGCCAGAGCAGGAAGCGGTCCCGGTCGCGCCGACCTCATCTCCTGCGTTGAGGATCTTGAGCTCCTTGTCCAGAGTGATCGTCGGGCCCGCGGCGTAGGCCGCGGGTGCGGCGGCAACCCAACCTGCGGCAGTCAAGGCACAAGCGGCGGTGAGGGCGGTGATTCGTGTGCGGTCAATACGCATCAGTGCTTCCCATCCCTAGAGTTGGACCCATTCGGCCGATTTGACCGTAGGTTTCGAACGTATTCGGTCCTGTGGACATCTTGGATGGGACACACCGGATATATAGCGTGCAGGCCCGTCCAGGGGCAGGCCATCAAGGGCGGTGTGGAGGTCACGTACAGACTCAGCCGGAGCGAACCAGTGACAGCACTCCACAACCAGTCCGCAGCAGCTCACGACTTGCGCCGCTTGGCATCTCGTAGTTGTGGATCGTCGTTTGATTCCGTGGCGACTCTTTTTCTTCGAATCGAGCCTTCTCGTTCGGCGTCGAGTATTATCGAGATGTCACGCAAGTGATGCTGGGCGGTGGGACGCCGTTCGTACCGACGCCCCACCTGGTGGGTTTAGCTAGCCCGCAACCAGCGGACCAGCATGAGCGCCCCGGCGACTACGGCAGCAGTTGCCAAGATGATGCCGTAGTCGACCGGGGCCTTGCTCTTTACCCGGCGATGTTTCGCCATTCCCCACCACCTCCCTCCTGGGCGCGATGTTTGGACCATGTCCATCGCCCCTCGGAAGGAGGTGCCAATACCTTACGTCAAGCCACCGACCGAAATTGTTGGAACACAGTCGATTTCGGAAAAACGACCATTGCTCAATGGAACGTTCCAAATTGGCTCTGTCGCACAGGGCAGAACGATCTACCGCACGTTCCAAAATTGGCCTACCACACCGGATCTGGTCGACGCGAAGCGCTGGCACAACGGCGGCACCATTCTTGATTTACCGCACCGGTAATCGCATGCGAATTCAGGTGCGGGAATCAGAAAGCGTGCGGTTGTGGGCTTTGCGCATCCAGACGGAGTGGCCGACACGGTTGCGTCGGTGAGCATCTCGTCGCCGCAGATCGCGTCCTCGATCCCGTAACGACGTTCGATTTGGTTCGAATCCAGACGGTTCGCTCGAAGTCGAGTATTATCGAGATGTCACGCAAGTGATGCTGGGCGGTGGGACGCCGTTGTGACCGACGCCCCACCTGGTGGGTCTCCTAGCCCCTCAACCAGCGGACTAGCACGAGCGCCCCGGCGACCACGGCAGCTGTTGTCAGCAGGATGCCGTAGTCGACCGGGGCTTTGCTCTTTGCTCGGCGATGTTTCGCCATTCCCCACCACCTCCCTCCTGGGCGCGGTGTCTGGACAATGTCCACCGCCCCTCGGTTGGAGGTGCCAATACCTTACGTCGAAGCACCGACGAGAACTGTTGGAACACAGTCGATTACAGAAAAACGGCCATACTCGATTGGAACGTTCCAAACAGGTTCCATCCCGCGCCACCGGGCACTGAGTGCACACCCCGGTTGTAAGCCGAACACCCGGTATAGCGGGTGTACAGGTGATACAGAGGGTGTGCACACCCTTTGTATCGGGCGAAGAACCGAGCGGGGTGTGCGAGGAATTCGATAGTTCGAGCGCGGCGACTAGCCGACCATTCCGGAGTCGGTGATGCAGCCCTTGCCAACAACTTTCGGCGGCAAAGTTGCGGTACCGCCGTCTGTGCAGGTCACGTCGACACCGGGCCGGTCGCGGAAGCTGACGGTGAAACGTTGCTTGAACGAGCCGGATTTGTGTGCCTGCCTGACGCCTCGCAATTCCCTCCTCCGCCGACGGTTTGTCCACCCGAGAGCGACTTCGTGTCGCAGGCGTAAAACCAGACATCGACAGCTCGCGCCGTGGGAGCAACTACGGTGAGGCTGCCTGCGGCAATGAGGCCGGCTACGGCCAGGCCGACCATCCGGTCAGCACACCTAAGGTGCGAACGGGGCTTCGATGACCTTCATCAGTAGCGACAAATTCCAGGCAGAGCGAACCGAAGCCGGACGGTCGACCCCACGTTGACGCTATCGACCAAGATGGCTCCGCTCGGCGAACGACAGGCCACGGCGGTCAGCGCATGACGCCACAGACATCGAACCGATCGACCACCGGGCTCGTATTCACGCGTAGGGTGGGCAACTACGACGCCCAAATCAGCGGAGGTTGCGATGCGGGTGAGCAGGACCACGGTGGATCTGGGTGGGTATCCGGATCTTGTCGTCATCTATCTGGGGATGCGGGTGCGCAAGCCCCGCGGCATGCTGCGGCTGCTCGGGCTGGGGCCGAAACTGTATAGCTCGCATCAGGATCGGCCGGATGGGCTGCTGTCGCACGAGGATGTGATCTGGTCGCTGTTTCCGCCGCACTGGGGAGCTCGGCAGTACTGGCGAGACTTGGACAGCCTGGAGGCGTGGACTCGGTCGGCGCCGCATCGGGATTGGTGGCAGAAGTTCCTGCAGGACTCGGGCGGGACGGGGTTCTGGCACGAGGCGTACTTCCTGCGGGGTGGCATCGACGCGATGTACGACGACATGGACGCCTCGACGGGGATGGCGCGGTTCGCGCCGGTGATCGCCTCGCGCGGGCGGATGTTCTCCACCAGGGGCCGCGTGGAGAACAAGCAGTCGAAGGTTGCGCCGGTGGTGGACGAAAAGACTTACTACAGTGGTGAACTCGACTAGCTCCCCAGTCGTCCCATGATCTCCTGTACGGTCAAATCACAACGCAATCACAACATTGCGTTTCGATGATCCCGATGCAGGGTAAGTGCACAGGGACACACTCGAACATGATCAATCACCAATGCGACGCACGCCTCATGTGCGCCGCTATTCGTGTACGGCATCTGACCTGTAGATGAAATATTGGTCTAGACCGTGAGTTTCGGAGGTTTTCGGACATCGGCAGCGTTATCCAACGTTTACCGTATTCCTATGCACGTCCTGTTCGTCTGCAACGGCAATGTTTGCCGTTCGGTGATCGCCGAGCGCCTCACCCGCGCGCTCGCGGTCGAACACGGCCTGCCGAACCTCACTGCGGAGAGCGCCGGAACCCGTGCCCTGGTCGGCTTTCCGGTCGAACCGCTGGCCGCGCAAGCCATCGAGGGCCTGGGGGCGGACGCCGGCGGTTTCAAGGCGCGGCGACTCAAGGACGAGATGGTCGACAACGCCGATCTGGTGCTGACCATGACCCAGCAGCTCCGCGACACGGTGAGCGAGATGGGCTTCGGCGTCGCGGCCCGCACCTTCACGCTGCTGGAGGCGCACCGGATCGCGCACGTGACCGGTGCCCGCTCGATCGCCGAACTGCACCGGGCCCGCAACGATCTGTCGATCGTCGGCCGGGAGAACATCACCGACCCGATCGGGCTGTCCGAGCAGGCGTATTGCGAGGTGGGCGACCGGATCGCCGAGGCGTTGGTGCCGCTGCTGCTCGCGCTGGCCCCGCACGAGCAGACCAGGCCCGTCGCGGACGAGCGCCCCGGCCTCGTTATCGAGCCGGGCGAGGCGGCACCGCCGCTGGCTTCTTTCCTCGCGGCGCACCGCATCAGGTAGTCTTCCGACTCACCGAATACCACTCTCCCGACACAGCAATGCAGAGCTGCTATGTCCATTTCCCGGCAGGACGTATTACACTCCCGCGGACACCAACTTCCACCGTTGCTGGTTCGACACACGACAGGAATAGACATGCCGAAACGCATTTCGGATGTTTCGCTCCATGTGTATGTGACACCGGAAACCCTCGAACGAGTCGTCGAGACCGTACGCGAGGTTGTGGACGATTATCTACAGGACCGCGAGGTGTTCGCCTGGCGCTTCACGCTGCCGGTGGACACCGACGAGCCGAACCACGTGACGCTCGAAACCCAATGGCGGATGGAGCATCCGGGCGACGAGCCGGGCGAGCGCGGCACCTATGAAATCGCGCTGAGCCTGGTCGGTGCGCCCGCCGAACTCACCGATGCCGATACGGCCGGACTGGAACAGCAACTGCTGCATGGGATCTACGGCGCCGCGAGCACCGAGCCGGGCCAGAACATTCCGTTCTCGATCCGCGCCAGGCAGCGCGCCGACGTGGACCTCGACGTCGAGCGCGAACGGATCTGACCCCGGAAACGACTGCGCCGCACCGGCTTCCCAGTGGATCGGGAAGCGGATGCGGCGAAGTTCAGCGGATAACTAGACCTCTCGCGCGGGCGACTTGCCCCGCGCCGGGAAGTGCCGGATCAGCCCCTCCTGCACGGTGGTAGCCAGCAGCTCACCCTCGCGGGAGAAGAAACGACCGGTGGCCAGGCCACGCGAACCCGACGCCACCGGGGATTCGGTGGCGTAGAGCGCCCACTCGTCGAACCGGAACGGCCGGTGGAACCAGATCGAATGGTTCACCGTCGCCGCCACGATCCGGTCGAGTCCCCAGGACAGCCCGTGCGTGGTGATGATCGAATCCAGCACCGTCGTGTCGGACGAATAACCCAGCGTCGCGACGTGCAGCAGCGGATCGTCGGGCAGCCGCCCGTCCGTGCGCATCCACACCCGATTGTGGTTGAGCCGCTCCCCTGTCGCCTTCATGATCCAGGCCGGGTCGTTGGTGTAGCGCATGTCGATCGGGTGCGGCGCCTTGATGAACATCTCCAGCTTGTCTTCCAAGCCGACGAAGCTCTCCTCGATGCGCGGCAGCGTGTCCGGGTCGGGCACGTCGGGCAGCGGGTGCCCGTGCTCGAGCCCCTTGTTCCAGTCCTGGAACGCCGCGAGCATCACGAACAGCTCTTGATCGTCCTGGAGGGCGGTGACGGTGCGGTTGGCGAACGCTCGGCCGTCGCGATGCCGGTCGACCCGGTACTCGATCGGCTTCTTCGTGTCGCCGCCGCGCACGAAATGCGCGTTGATCGCGTGCACCGGACGGTCACCGACCGTGCGGCCCGCCGCGATGATCGCCTGCGCGACGAGCTGGCCGCCGAATGTGCGGCTCCACACCTTCTCCGGATGCTGACCGACGAACACATCCTCGTCCATCTGCTCCAGATCGAGCAGACCGAGTAAAACGTCCAGATCAGACTTCCCGGCCGCCGATGAATCGACGACCGACCCGCCAAGGGAGCTATTCACTATTAATGATCCTCCTCACCGATGCGATGCACGTGGATCAGGTTGGTGGAACCGACCGTACCCGGCGGGGAGCCGGCAACGATTACCACGAGGTCACCCTTTTGGTATCGCTCCATGGACAGCAGTGCTACATCGACCTGGTGGATCATAGCGTCGGTGGTGTCCACCATCGGCACGATGAAGGTCTCCGTGCCCCAGGTCAGCGCGAGCTGGCTGCGCACCTCCGGCAGCGGGGTGAACGCCAGCAGCGGCAGCGGGGTGTGCAGCCGGGCCAGGCGACGCACGGTGTCACCGGACTGGGTGAACGCCACGAGTGCCTTCGCGTTGAGCCGCTCGCCGATGTCGCGGGCGGCGTAGGAGATGACGCCGCGCTTGGTGCGCGGCACGTGGGTCAGCGGTGGCACCCTGGTGGATTCGGTCTCCACCGCGTGCACGATGCGCGCCATGGTGCGCACCGTCTCGATCGGCCACGCGCCGACCGAAGTCTCGCCGGAGAGCATCACCGCGTCGGCGCCGTCGAGCACCGCGTTGGCGACATCGGAGGCCTCGGCCCTGGTGGGGCGCGAGTTCTCGATCATCGACTCCAGCATCTGGGTCGCCACGATCACCGGCTTGGCGTTCTCGCGCGCCATCTGGATGGCCCGCTTCTGCACGAGCGGCACCTGCTCCAGCGGCAGCTCGACGCCGAGGTCGCCGCGGGCCACCATGACCGCGTCGAACGCGAGCACGATGGCTTCCAGGTTGTCGATCGCCTCCGGCTTCTCCAGCTTGGCGATCACCGGCACCCGGCGGCCGACCCGGTCCATGATGTCGTGCACCAGCTCGACATCGGCCGGGGACCGCACGAACGACAGCGCGATGAAGTCGACGCCGAGCTTCAGCGCGAATTCCAGGTCCTCGATGTCCTTTTCGGACAGCGCGGGCACCGAGACGTCCATGCCCGGCAGCGAAACACCCTTGTTGTTGGAAACCGGTCCACCCTCGGTCACCCGGCAGACGACATCGTTGCCGTCTACCCGGATAACGGTGAGCCCGACCTTGCCGTCATCGACGAGCAGTCGATCGCCCGCCTTCGCGTCCTGCGCGAGTTCCTTGTATGTCGTCGAAACACGGTCGTGGGTTCCGTCGACGTCGTCGACGGTGATCCTGACTTCTTCACCCGTCGCCCAGACGGTCTTGCCCTCGATGAATCGGCCGAGCCTGATCTTCGGTCCCTGGAGGTCGGCGAGAATGCCGACCGCTCTGCCGAGGTGATCGGAGGCCGCCCGTACCTTCTTGTAATTCTCTGCGTGATCCGCGTGTTCGCCGTGACTGAAGTTCAGTCGAGCCACGTCCATGCCGCTCTCGACGAGTTCGCGGATACGGTCCTCGGAGGCAGTAGCCGGGCCGAGCGTGCACACAATCTTCGTCCGTCGCATCACGGGTAGAGCCTAGTCCCGACGGGTACCCGGGGCCGCCTGTGCCCCAGGTGAAAGCTGAGTGAAAAAAACGTTCGCGACTTGGTGAAACCTACAAGCGTTACGGATGGCGCAACATCCCAGGCCAACGCTGTGTATTTGAAACATGACCCGAAAATGTTACTCGCTGGTAGAAATTCGCGAGGCCGAATCGAGTGAATTGGTCGTGTCGGCGCAGGGTTGCTGGGTCACGAATCGAAGGTGATTTCGCGGTAGCTGTAGCCGAGTTCGGGGAGGGTGCCGGTGCGGGTGTAGTGGACGAGGAGAAGGTCGACTTCGGCGGGTGTGAAGACCTCGTTCGGGTGGACGTGTTGGAGGTGGCCGTCGAAGGTGATCGGGATGTCGTCGGTCGGTAAGCGGTCGGGTTGGGGCGGGGCGGCCGCGACCTCGGGGGCGGGCAGCGCGATGCTCGATTCATCGATCGGACCGGGCTGTCGTGCAGCGCTGTTCGCCGAGTCGTTAGCGGCGGGCGGTGCCAGCGACGGATCCGAGTAAACGATCTGGGCCGCCTCGGTCACCGGTGGCGGCGCGATCGTAGGCTCCGCATGCCTGATCTCGGCCACCTCAGTCATCGGGCGAGGCGTGGTCGAGGGCTCCAGGTGCCCGCATGCGATCGTCGGATCCGAATGCCTGATCTCGTTCACCTTGGTCACCGGCAAAGGAGCGACCGCAGACTCCGAGTAGCTCGACTCGGCCATCTCGGTCGCCGGGACAGGCGCGGTCGAGGGCTCCTGCTCCGAGTACCTGATCTCGGCCGCCGCAGTCATCGGGCGAGGCGCAATCGTGGGCTCCGAGTACCCGCGTGCGACCGTTGGATCCGAGTAAACGATCTCGGCGGACTTGATCTCCGGGAAGTCCGCGACACTCGCCAACTCGACCGCCGAGACGTTGATCGAGTCCAACGTCCGGTCCATCGAGACCCGCAGCGTCCGGATCTCCTCCCCCATCTCACCGAGCCGCCGCATCGACTCCTTCAGACTTTCCACCGCCGACCTAGCGTGACGACCGACGACGAACATTCGGTAATCGTCGCCATCCCGCATTCGCCATTCGACCAGGTAACGTCCGCCCGAACCGGCGGCCTGCACGAATTCCTCGGTCCCGGTGGCCTCGTCGCCTTCGAGCTCGGCCCATGTCCGCCCCGACGGCAGTGGCGACAAGACGAGCACGGCGAAACCCGCGTCGACGGCGAACTCCTGCAACACCTTTGCGAACTCGCCGTCACCGACCGTCGCCAGCACCGGCCGGAGCTGGTCGTACTCGACGGTCAGCACATGCGTCTGCGCGCCGAAATCGGTCAGCACATCGGGCGAATCCAGTTCTCGCAGTACATATTCCGCACTCGGCACAGTCCCGGTGCGGTAGTAGGCACAGAACAACTCGGCGGCCGCGTCCACGTCGAACACCTCGTCGGCGCGGGCCGTGACCGCATGACCGAGCCCGAACCGCACAGTGCGCGACGACGAGTCGGGCGCGACTCGACGCGCGATCCGATATCGATGCGGCAGCCCATCGACGGCATGCCGCAACTCGACGACCACCTCGTCCAGCGGTCCCACCGCGAGCAGGCATTCGCCACGCGCGGCGACCCGATCGACCTCCCACAAGCTCTCCGGCGGACGCGCCGTCCACCAGAGCCGGAAGAACCACTGACCGTACAACGCGCGATAACTCAACCACCCGCGAAAGTAGTCCGCGGCCAGCGACTCACCGGCCGCGACAGCCGCCGGTAGCGCGTTGTCCTGCACCGGCATTCGACAGCGATGTGGCGCACTGGCTTCGAGCACATACCAGCCGTCCACCGCAGCCCCTTTCGATCCGGACAACCTAACGCCGGGTCGTGCGCCCGCCAAGCCGGGAAAAGGAGGGGCGCGTCAGGTTGCCACGTGCCGCGCGAGCCGCGTCTCCAGCCTGGTCTGGCCGAAGCCGAGGATCAGGCAGATGACCCAGTAGTAGATCGCCGCGACGCCGTACAGCGCGAAGAAATCGAAGGTCGGCGCGGCCGCCAGCTGAGCGACGCGCAGCAGTTCGGTCACCAGGATCGTCGAGGCCAGCGACGTGTCCTTGACCAACGAGATCAACGTGTTCGACAGCGGCGGCACCGCGATGCGCGACGCCTGCGGCAGGATGATCAGCCGCATCATCTGCGGATACGTCAGCCCCAACGCCTGCGAGGCCTCCCACTGCCCCTTCGCAACGCTGAGAATGGACGCGCGCACGATCTCCGCGGCATAGCCACCGACATTGAGGCTGAACGCGATCACCGCCGCCGGGAACGGATCGATCACCAACCCGAATTGCGGCAGCGCGTAGAACACGATGAACAGCTGCACCAGCAGCGGCGTACCGCGGATGATCGAGATATAGAACCGGGCGGCCGCCGACAGCGGCCACACCGGTGACATCCTGGCCAGCGCGACGAACAACGCGATCGCCAGGCCGATGATGAAGCTGACCGCGGTGAGCGGGATGGTCATTTTGAGGGTGGCCTGCAGCATCGGCCACAGGTTGTGCCAGATCAGTTCCCTGGTAGCGGGGTCCATGGAGAGCGTCGGCTACTTGCTGACGTCGGTGCCGAAGTATTTGTCCGAGATCTTGGCCAGCGTGCCGTCGGCGCGCAGTTCGGTGAGCGCCTTGTCCACGTCCTTGATCAGCGCGTCGTCCTTGCGCGCGGCGAAGGCCTGCTGGCTGGTCTCGCCGGTCTTGCCGGAGACCTTCACGCCGGTGTCGCCGGTCTTCTTGGTGTACTCGGCGACGGCGAGGGTGTCGTTGACGGTGGCGTCGACGCGGCCGTTCTTCAGCAGCTGGATGGCCTGCACAAAGCCTTCCACCGCCTCGACCTTCGCACCCGCGTTGGTGGCGACCTTGCCCCAGTTGCTGGTGGCGGACTGGGCGCAGGTCTTGCCCTTCAGGTCGGCCAGGGTGGTGATGGCGTTGTTGTCGGCGCGGGTGACGATCACGCCGTCGGAGGTGGTGTACGGGGCGGACAGCGCGTACTTGCCCTTGCGCTCGTCATTGATGGTCACCTGGTTGGCGACCAGGTCGAAGCGCTTGGACTCGAGCCCGGCGAAGATGGCGTCCCACGGGGTCTGCACGAATTCGACCTTCTTGCCGAGCTTGTCGCCGATCGCCTGGATCACCTCGACGTCGTAGCCGGTGATCTTGCCGTCGGCGCCCTGGAAGCTGAACGGGGAGTAGGTGCCTTCGGTGCCGACCTTCAACACGTTCGGATCGCTGCTGCTACCGCAGGCGGTGAGCCCGGTGGCGGCGACGATGGCGAGCATGGCGGCGGCGAACAGCTTGCGACGCACGGGTTCCCTCTCTTCGGTACGCGGACATCCCACGCACAACACGCAAATCCGGCTCATGCTACGCCGGGACTTATCCGAAGGACCCTATCTCGATCATGGTGCGTGAAAGGGTTGCACTCGCCGAATTCGAGGACGAGTCGCGAGGGTGTGCCCCTATTTCTCGGGGCCTCTGACCTGCCCGTACCGGTCCTGGAACGCCGAACGGGCACCGCCTGATCGGCGATGCCCGTCGTCTATCGGTGTGACTCAGTCGCGCAGCGGGCGCCCGTCGCTGTCGGGCACCTTGCCGACCAGCATCAGGATGCCGTCGATCAGCGGCCAGATGCCGCCGATGCCACAGGTCAGCCAGGTGACCGCGATCTGGGCGATGGCGATGCCGGTGTAGCCGGTGTAGAAACGGCCGACGCCGAACGCGCCGAGGAAGATCTGCAGCAGGCCCGCGATCAGCTTCTGCTTGTCCGAGAAGGGCGCGCCGAACTGGTCACGGCCCCACGGCGCTTCCGGATCGTTCGGGTTGTAGCCCTGCGGGCCGTAGCCGCCGACCGGCGGATAGCCGCCAGGCTGCTGGCCGTACGGGTTGGGCTGGCCGTACTGCGGCTGGGCGTACGGGTCGGCGGGCGGCTGCTGACCGTAGGGCTGCGAGTCGTACTGCGGCAGCGCCGAGGTGTCCTGCGGCTTGTTCAGATCCGGCCCCGTACCGGGCGGACCGTACTGCGGTCCGCCGAATCCTGGGTTGTTCTGCTGGTAGGGGTCGGTCACCAATGTCCTCCTCATTCGTGCTGGGCACCCTCTGCCCGGCATTGATCGATCCGCCGAGCGGGGAAGATGCTCGCGACGATCACGAGTCATTGTGGTCGGACCAGTGTGATTTGTCGCCCCGTAATGCTCGGCTCTCCCCCGGGTTATCGCAGGTGATACGCCATCGTTATCGGCGAGGGGAAATTCGGAGCAAACCGGTGGGCGGTACGACGGCGCCGCCGCGTAATCGGCGGCGGCACCGTCGTATTCAGGACTTGTCGGAATCCGTGGCTTTCGTCGCCACCGTCTTCACCGTGGCGGTGTCGGTGCTGGTTGCCGTTTTCTCGGCGGTTGCCTCGACCGTCTCGGTCGACTCGTCTGGCTCGAGTTCGTCCGTAGCCGTCGCACCGTCGGTATCGGCGGCCGAATCCTTTTCGAGCTCAACCTTGTCCGAGGCCAGCGCCGCCTCGGACGCGGCGGCCACAGCGCGCAACTTGCCGAACTGCCACGGCCACGGGCGGCGTTCCGTCGCCGGTTGCAACTGCTCGGCGGTCTCGCGCCCCTTGGTCGCGAACACAAAATAGGCGATGGCCGCGAGGAATACGACCGCGGAGGTGAACGAGTTGATCCGGATGCCCGCGATCTTGGTCGCCTCGTCGTCGCGCATCAGCTCGACGAAGAACCGGCCGAAGCTGTAGCCCGCGACATAGAGTGCGAACAGGCGCCCGTGCCCGATCTGGTAACGCTTGTCCAGCTGCACGAGCAGCACCACGATCAGCACGTTCCAGATCAGCTCGTACAGGAACGTCGGATGCACGACCTTGTCGACGACACCGTTGGAGACGCCGTTCATCGCGTCCGGCTTCAGGTTGTCGTTGTAGCGGAAGTAGATCTCCAGGCCCCAGGGCAGGTCGGTCTTGCGGCCGTACAGCTCCTGGTTGAAGTAGTTGCCGAGGCGGCCGATGGCCTGGGCCAGCAGGATCGGCGGGGCGATCGCATCACCCAACGCGGGCAACGGGATTCGATACACCCGGCAGCCGATCCAGGCGCCGATGCCACCGAGCGCCACCGCGCCCCAGATGCCGAGGCCGCCGTTCCAGATCTCCAGCGCGGCCTTGGGGTCGCCGTCGGGGCCGAAGTACTTCTGCCAGTCGGTGGCGACGTGATAGAGCCGGCCACCGACCAGACCGAACGGCACCGCGAACATCGCGACGTCCAGGATCGCGCCCTGTTGTCCGCCGCGGTCGCGCCAGCGCCGTTCGCCCCACCAGATGGCGACGACGATGCCGATGATGATGCACAGCGCGTAGGCCCGCAGCGGGAATGGGCCGATGTGCCACACGCCCTGCGGGGGGCTGGGTATGTACGCCAGGACTCGTAAGGTCACGGGGCCACCGTAGCGGAGAAGCTCAGCGACACTGGAACCACCGCACCGCCACAGTCGTCCCCAGACCCGGAGAGCGGTCGAGCGGCCCTACGAGGCGACGGTCGCCGAACGCACGCCCTCGGCCAGTTCGGCGGTCAGCGCGCGGACCGCGTCGATGCTCTCACCGGCGGCACTCACCAGCGCCGAACCCACGATGACTCCGTCTGCGTAGGAAGCGATTTCGGCCGCCTGCGCACCCGAACGAACGCCGAGACCGACACCGATCGGGATGTCGGAATGCGCCCGGATCCGCGCGCACAATGCGGGTGCGGCGGAGGACACCACATCGCGGGCGCCGGTGACGCCCATGGTCGAGGCCGCGTACACGAAGCCGCGCGACGCCTCCAGGGTCTTCACCAGACGCTCCTCGGTGGAGGACGGTGCGACCAGGAAGATACGGTCGAGGTTGTGCGTGGACGAGGCGACGAACCAGTCGTCGGCCTCCTCCGGAATGAGGTTCGGTGTGATGATGCCCGCGCCACCGGCACCGGCCAGATCGCGCGCGAAACGGTCGACGCCGTACGCCAGCACCGGGTTCCAGTAGCTCATCACCACGGCCTGGCCGCCCGCCGAGGTGATCGCCTCGACGACGGAGAACACGTCGCGCACCCGCACGCCGCCGCGCAACGCCTGATCGGCGGCGGCCTGGATGGTCGGGCCGTCCATCACCGGATCGGAGTAGGCGACGCCGACTTCGATGATGTCGCAACCGGATTCGACCATCGCGCGGACGACCTCGATGGAACCGGCCAGGTCCGGGTAGCCTGCGGGCAGGTAGCCGATGAGCGCAGCCCGACCTTCACCGCGCGCCGCAGCAAAGGTATTCGCAAGACGAGACTGTTGGCTCACGACTGCGCCTCGCTGACGCTCGGCTCCGTCGACGCCCTAGACGCTGTATCCATGGTTCGCTCTTTACGCTCCCTCACGACTGCACCGCCCCTTCATCGAACAGCCCGAACCAGCGCGCCGCCGTATCCATGTCCTTGTCACCGCGGCCGGACAGATTCACCAGGATGATCGCGCCGGGGCCGAGTTCTTTGCCCAATTGCAGCGCGCCAGCGACCGCGTGTGCGGACTCGATCGCGGGGATGATGCCCTCACGACGGCTGAGCAGCAGCAGCGCGTCCATCGCCTCGGTATCGGTGATCGGCAGGTACTCCGCGCGGCCGATGTCCTTGAGCAGCGCGTGCTCCGGGCCGACGCCCGGGTAGTCCAGACCGGCCGAGATGGAGTGCGACTCGATGGTCTGGCCGTCCTCGTCCTGCAGCAGGTACGAGTAGGCGCCCTGGAACGCACCCGGCGTGCCACCGGTGAAAGTGGCCGCGTGCCTGCCGGTTTCGACGCCGTCGCCGGCCGCCTCGTAGCCGATCAGGCGGACGCCGGGATCGTCGAGGAAGGCGTGGAAGATGCCGATGGCGTTGGAGCCGCCGCCGACGCAGGCGACAACCGCGTCGGGCAGCTGGCCGGTGGATTCCTGCACCTGCACCCGGGCTTCCAGCCCGATGACGCGCTGGAAGTCGCGCACCAGCATGGGGAACGGGTGCGGGCCCGCGGCGGTGCCGAAGCAGTAGTAGGTGTCGTCGGCGTTGCTGACCCAGTCGCGCAGCGCCTCGTTGATCGCGTCCTTGAGCGTCTGCGAGCCGGTGGTCACCGAGATGACCTCGGCGCCGAGCAGCCGCATCCTGGCCACGTTCAACGCCTGCCGCGCGGTGTCGACGGCGCCCATGTAGATGACGCAGTCGAGGCCGAGCAGCGCGCACGCGGTCGCGGTGGCGACGCCGTGCTGGCCCGCGCCGGTCTCCGCGATGATCCGGGTCTTGCCCATCCGCTTGGCGAGCAGGGCCTGGCCGAGCACATTGTTGATCTTGTGAGAACCGGTGTGGTTCAGGTCTTCTCGCTTGAGCAGGATGCGCGCGCCGCCCGCATGCTCAGCGAGCCGCGTGCATTCGAACACCGGCGACGGACGCCCGGTGTAGTCGCGCTGCAGCCGGTCGAGCTCGTTGAGGAAGTCCGGGTCGAGCCGGGCCTTCTCGTAGACCGCGGTGACGTCCTCGATGACCGCCATCAGCGCCTCGGGCACGTGCCTGCCGCCGTAGACGCCGAAGTGGCCGCCGGTGTCGGGCTCGTGCTTGCTGCGGTGCGCGACGCCTTCGCTGGCCTTGGGTAGTTCGGTCACTCCGGTCACCGGCCCCGCCGCGCCGGCTTCGGGCAGGACGGGTGGGTGCCCGCGGTCACCAGCTCGGACACGGCCGCACGGGGATCACCGCTGGTCACCAGGCCCTCGCCGACGAGGACGGCGTCCGCGCCCGCACCGGCATAGGCCAGCAGGTCAGCGGTGCCGCGGATGCCGGACTCGGCGATCCGGATGACCTCGGTGGGCAGGCCGGGCGCGATCCGGGCGAACACGTCCCGATCCACCTCGAGGGTCTTGAGGTTGCGGGCGTTCACGCCGATCACCGAGGCGCCTGCCTCGAGCGCGCGGTCGGCCTCTTCCTCGGTGTGCACCTCGACGAGCGCGGTCATGCCGAGCGATTCGGTGCGGTCGATGAGCGAGGACAGCACGTCCTGTTCCAACGCCGCGACGATCAGCAGGATCACGTCGGCGCCATGCGCACGGGCCTCGTGGATCTGGTACGGCCCGACGACGAAGTCCTTGCGCAGGATCGGGATGCTCACGGTGGCACGGACCGCGTCCAGGTCTTCCAACGACCCGTGGAAGCGGCGGCCTTCGGTCAGCACGCTGATGATGCGCGCGCCGCCGTCTTCGTACGACTTGGCCAGACTGGCCGGGTCGGGGATGTCGGCGAGTTCGCCCTTGGAGGGGCTGGCCCGCTTCACCTCGGCGATCACGCCGATGCCGTCTTCGAGGAGGGCCGCGCGTGCGTCGAGCGGGCTGTTGGCCGCCGCGGCGGCCGCCTTGATCGCCTGGAAATCGAGGAGGGCTTCCCGCGCGGCGACATCCGCGCGGACCCCGTCGAGAATCGAGTCGAGTACCGTCATCTGGCTCGAATCCTTTCTGGGGAGACGGACTTGCTGCCTGAGAATCTCCCCAGGCGCTGTCTCACCGATGCTGACAAAGAATAAATGGGCGTACCGGCCGCGTTTGCGCCGGGGCATGTTGTGGACCAGGCAACCAGTCCGTGCGCAAGGTGGGTACCGCCACAGTCACCGTGCGCGAATCACTCAGCGGACGCGTCCGCCCGACTGGCCGGCGTCCGGATCGTCGGGTCGCCCACCGGAGTTCACGGCGTCCTCGGTGGGGTCGGTGCCCGCGTCCAGCGCGTCCCACAGCACGCGTTCGGACAGCTGGGTGCTGCCCGGCTCGGCGGCGGCCTCAGCGCGCTGCTTGGTCACCTGCTCGGTGGCGGCGGCGCGGCGGAACACCGGGTTGTCGTATTTGCCGGACAGTCGCGCGGTGTCCTGTGGCATCCGTGCGAGCAATCCGCCCGCCGCGAACGCCGCCAACGCGCCGAGCAGGGCGAGTACGGCCGGGAGCGCCGAGGTCGTCGCCTCGCCGACCTGTGCCCGTGCGGGGAGCTCGGCCAGCTTGGCGGCGCGTTCGGCGATCTTGCCGGAATTGGTGAGCAGGGCGAAGGCCGGTACCGCGGCGACGGCGGCGACCAGGGCGATCACCACGCCGAGGACGCGGCGTAACCAGCCCCTGGTGGCCAGCACGGCCGCGATCGAGGCGAGCAGTACCAAGGCCAGCGGGGTGAGCGCGCCGAACCACACGCCGCCGTTGAGGTGGTCGGTGCGTGGTTCGGTGAGGCCGTCGCTGGAGGTGACCGTCACCCACGTCATCCGCGAGGAGCCCCACAGCGCGGCGGCCGCGACGGCGAGCAGAACGAGCGCGCCGATCGGGGATTTGCGCCGCGCCGGTTCGACCGTCTCGGTGTCCGGGGTGGCGACGTCGGGATCAGGTGTGGCCCCGGCATTTCCACCGCCGGCGCCGCCGCGGTGAACGCCGGAATCGAGGCCCGACGTTTCGGTCGGCGGTGCCGACTCGGTCCCCGCGTTCGCCGGGGTCACGGGGCCGCCGTCGCTGTGCCCTGCCGTCATGCGTCGCCGCCGTTCGTCGCGCCGTACGCGCGCACCGTCTTCGCCGCCGCGATCGCCTTGAGCACCGCCATCGCCTTGTTGCGGGCCTCGACGTCCTCGTATTCGGCAACCGAATCGGCGACGATGCCCGCGCCCGCCTGGACGTAGGCGGTGCCCTCTTTGAGCAGCGCGGTGCGGATCGCGATCGCGGTGTCCGCGTCACCCGCGAAGTCGAGATAACCGACAACACCGCCGTAGACACCGCGACGGGTCGGCTCGAGTTCTTCGATGAGTTCCATCGCGCGCACCTTCGGCGCGCCGGACAGCGTGCCCGCCGGGAAACAGGCGCGCACCGCGTCGAACGCGATCTTGCCTTCCGCGAGACGACCCGACACCGTGGAGACCAGGTGCATCACGTGGCTGTAGCGCTCGATGTGCCGATACTCGGTGACCCGCACGGTGCCCGGCTGGCAGACCCGGCCGAGGTCGTTGCGCCCGAGGTCGACGAGCATCAGGTGCTCGGCGTTTTCCTTCTCGTCGGCGAGCAGGCCCTTCTCCAGCAGCAGGTCGTCCTCTTCGGTGGCACCGCGCCAGCGGGTGCCCGCGATCGGATGTGTCGTCGCCACACCGTCTTTCACGGTGACCAGCGCCTCCGGGCTGGAGCCGACGATGGAGAACGCAGTGCCGCCGTCGCCGTCCGGGATGTGCAGCAGGTACATGTACGGGCTCGGGTTCGACGCGCGCAACATTCGGTACAGGTCCAGCGGCGCGCCGTCGTAGTCCATCTCGAACCGCTGCGAGAGCACCACCTGGAACGCCTCGCCCGCCTCGATCTCCTTGACCAGGCGGCGCACGCCGACACCGAACTCCTCGGTGGTGCGGCGACGGCGGAATTCCGGCTCGGGCCGATCGAAGACCGACACGGTGGACGGTGCGGGGGCGGCCAGCGCCTCGGTCATCCGGTCCAGTCGGGCGACCGCGTCGTCATAGGCCTCGTCGACCCGGTCGGCGGTGCCGTTCCAGTTGACGGCGTTGGCGATCAGCGTGATCGCGCCCTCGTGATGGTCGAACGCGGCGAGGTCGGTGGCCAGCAGCAGCACCATCTCGGGCAGTTGCAGATCGTCGGCTGCCAGGTTCGGCAGCCGTTCGATCCGGCGCACCGCGTCGTAGCCGAGGTAGCCGACCATGCCGCTGGTGAGCGGCGGCAGGCCGGGCAGTCGCTCGGTCTGCAACAGTTCGAGTGTTTCGCGCAGCGCCTGCAGCGGATCGCCGCCCGAGGGCGCGTCGACCGGGATGTTGCCGAGCCAGGCCGCCTCGCCGTCGACCACGGTCAATGCCGACGGGCTACCCGCGCCGATGAACGACCAGCGCGACCACGATCGTCCGTTCTCCGCCGACTCGAACAGGAACGTGCCCGCTCGGTCGTCGGCCAGCTTGCGGTAGGCGGAGAGCGGAGTTTCGGAGTCCGCCAACACCTTTCGGGTCACCGGGACAACTCGATGTTCCGCGGCCAGCTGGTGGAACTGTGCACGGGTCGTGGTGGTGGGAGTCGACGCGCCTTGCATGGGCCCATCCTCCCAGGTCCGTCCGACACCTTCCCGGGCGCACCCCGAAGGGATCTGCCGGGTCGATGACGCACACCCACTAATTCACACCAGTCACAAACACGACCGCCCGGTTCTCATGCCCCAGGAAGCGCTGTGACGGGCGTCTCTATGCTCGCTCCGTTCCATCTCGCACGCGGTATCCATGATCGAGAGGAGACAACTGATGTACCCCTCGCAACCGGAGGGCAGGCATGCCGCCCCGGGCGGTGCGCCGAGCCAGGCCCCACGGATGGTCGGTCTGCAGTCGAAGCCAGGCCAACAGGGTGCCCCGAACGCACTAGCCACCTTCGTCACCTACGCGAAGGCACTCGAATCCCTGGACAAGAACCACTTCCCGGACGAATACGCCACGCACGCCGACCGGATCAAGGAACTCAAGCCTTTCCTGCGCGCGCACGGCATTCTCGACGTCATGCAGATCAAGAACCCCGAAGTCGCGGCACTGATCGGCATATAGGACGTAGCCGCGTCGTCCGCAGGCAGGCCACATCCGGTCGGCAGGCAGGCGACGGTTGGCCATGGAGCCCGAACGGACCGGTACCGGGTGCGACATGTGCCCGGTACTGTCCCTTTCTATGCAGACAGGACAGCTCGCTCCCCAGTTCGAGCTCCCCGATCAAACCGGCACGCCCCGTTCGCTCGACGCGTTGCTCGCGGACGGCCCACTGGTCCTCTTCTTCTATCCCGCCGCGAACACCCCCGTGTGCACGGCGGAGGCCTGCCACTTTCGTGATGTGGCAAGCGATTTCGCCGCGCTCGGCGCCTCGTGCGTCGGCATCAGCGCCGACGGCGTCGACACCCAGGCCGGTTTCGCCGACAGGCAGGGGCTCGGTTATCCGCTGCTGTCCGATCCCGACGGCACGGTCGCCGCACAGTTCGGCGTCAAGCGCGGGCTGCTCGGCAAATTAGCGCCGGTCAAGCGGCAGACCTTCGTCATCGATCAGGACCGCACCGTCCGCAAGATCATCACCGGCGAGCTGCGCGCCAACGTGCACGCCGACGAGGCGCTGAAGTTCCTGCGCGAGCGCGCGAAGTAGTTCCCGGCGCGTCCCGGGCGACACTCGGGACGGCCGTACCGGAAACGCCGGGGCGATCACCACGTTTCCGCCGCTCACCCGGCTTACGCTGGGCTCATGACTGCGACCGACGGACAGCTGGAGCAGAAATCGACCGGGATCGCCTGGAAGACCTGGGTCGTCGGCGGGCTTGCGGTGCTCGCCGTCCTGCTCATCGCCTACTTCATCCTGTCCGCGTTCATCCCACGCTGGTGGGCGCAGCGGATCGCGGAGATGGTGAACGGCAGCTTCGCCAAGGGCATCGGCTGGGGTTTGGTCTTCGGCGGCGTGTGCACGGTGATCCCACTGTTCCTGCTGCTGTTCGCGCTGCGGGTGTGGCGGCGCCGGGGCGGCCGGTTCATGGCGGGCGCGGCCGTGGTGATCGCCGTGCTCGTCGCGATTCCCAATCTGATGACGCTGACCATCGTGCTCGGCGGCAGCAATGCCGCCCATGCGGGACAACGGATTCTCGATGTCGATGCGCCCGCCTTCCGCGGCGCCACCATGGCCGGTGCGATCGCGGCCGCCGCTATCTGGCTCGCGGCGCTGGCGCTGATCGTCGTGCGCTGGTGGCGGCGCAGGCATCCGAAGCGGCAAACCACCCCGCCGACCACCGCCGATCCGGCCATGACTCGCCCGGACGGTTTGTGAGTGAACTCACGCTACTCGACAACTGCATGACGAGCGAGCGAAGTCGTGGCAAACTCAAAGCCACGGGTGACTGTGAACATGCTTTTCAATAATCGGTAGGCTTCCTAACAAAACCACGTCACTTGGCTTGAAAGAAGGCACACAGTGACGAAGTGGCTCGACCCCGTAGAACAACGAGCTTGGCGCGCGATTGTCGCGCTGATGACCCGCCTACCAGGCGCTTTGGATACCCAGCTGCAGCGCGAATCCGGGGTCACCCATTTCGAGTATTGGGTTCTCACCTTGCTTTCCGAGGAACCGGGCCATCGGCTGCAGATGAGTGACCTCGCCCACAAGGCAAATGCATCGCTATCACGGCTTTCGCACGTCGTGTCGAAGCTGGAGCGGATGGGCTGGGCCGAGCGCTCGGCTACCGCCGGGCGCCGCGGCGTACAGGCGGTACTGACAGACGACGGCTACCACAAGGTGATCGAAGCGGCGCCCGGTTATCTGGATGCGGTGCGCCGCTTGGTATTCGACGGTTTGGAGCCGGAGCAGACGGCGCAACTGGCGGAGCTGAGCGAGCTGCTCGCCGACCATCTCACCGATGCGCTGAGCCGAGCCGGTGGGACAGACCAGGAAGATCGGCCCGCGAACTCCTAGCTCAGGCCGGATCGGCCAGCAGCACATCCGCGTCGAAACAGGTATGCGTCCCCGTGTGGCACGCCGCACCCTCTTGATCCACCACCAACAGGATGGTGTCGCCGTCGCAGTCGAGCCGGACCTCGTGCACGTACTGGGTGTGGCCGGAGGTCTCCCCCTTGACCCAGTACTGCTGACGCGAACGCGAAAAATAGGTCGCCTTGCGCGTTTCCAACGTGCGGGCCAGCGCCTCGTCGTCCATCCACGCGACCATCAGCACGTCGCCGGTGCCGCGTTCCTGCGCGACGGCGGCGACCAGACCGGCGTCGTTGCGCTTGAGCCTGGTGGCGATGGCGGGATCGAGAGTCATAGCACCGTTATAACAGTCAGACATGGGCGCGACGCAGGGCGGCCACGGTGTCGTCGTCGGATTCGTCGAGCGCGACGGTGAGCGTGTCGCGGTAGGTGTCGCTGGCCGCGCGGTGCCGTTCGCGACCCTTGTCGGTGATCACCGTGTAGACGCCGCGCCGATCATCGGGACATAGGTCGCGGTAGGCCAGCCCGGCGGCGTCGAGCCGGCCGACCAGCCTGGTCACCGAGCTCTGGTTCAGACCGAGTCGCGCGGACAGGTCCTGCATCCGCAGCTCGCCGTCCGATGCCTCGGCCAGGAAGCCCAGCGCCCGGAATTCCGAGAGCCCGAGGCCGTAGCCGCGCTGTACCGCCGCCGCCAATTTGCCCTCTACCTGGGCATGCAGGGCGATCAACCGGTTCCACATCTGCTCGTCGTGCTCGCTGTTTGACACCATTTATTTGTACATGCATACTTCTCGTCACGCAAGATAGTTGCATATACATACAACTAAAGGAGCTGTTTTCCATGGCCTGGATCTACCTGATGATCGCGGCGGTTTTCGAAGTGGTCTTCGCGCTCGCGACCAATGCCACGCACGGATTCACCGTGCTCGGCCCGTCACTACTCACCGCCGCGGCCGCGGCGGGCGGCATCTTCTTCCTCAGCCTGGCACTACGCACCCTCGACGTCGGGGTGGGCTACACGGTGTGGACCGGCATCGGCTCGGTCGGCACCGTCACCCTCGGCACGGTGATCTTCCACGAGACGCTCAATGTCTGGAAGGTGCTGGCCTTCGTGCTGATCATCGGCGGCGTGCTCGGACTCAAGCTCGCCGACACCCTCGCGAACCGCGCGGCCGCGCCGGTTGCCGCCTGATCCCCCACTTCACCACCCGCACAGGAGTTTTCGTCATGGCCTGGTTCTTCCTCGGCATCGCCATCGTCTTCGAGATCGCGTTCGCGCTCGGCACCAACGCGACCAACGGCTTCACCAAACTCTGGCCGTCGGTCTTCACCCTGCTCGCCGCGGCAGGCGGCATCTTCACCCTGAGCCTGGCGCTGCGCACGCTGGATGTCGGTGTCGGATACACCATTTGGACCGGCGTCGGCGCCATCGGCACGGTCATCCTCGGCGCCCTCGTCTACCACGAGAAGGTCACCCTGCCCAAAGTCGCGTCCTTCGCCGCGATCATCGCGGGCGCGGTACTACTGAAGGTGGCCTCGGGAGCCTGAAACACCCTCGCTCCGGCGCACTTTCACGCGCGAACGACCCGCTCGGCGCAATGGCCGAACGGGTCGTTCGCGTATCGCGGTGCGGTGCGGTTCAGTTCGCCGAGTAGTTGCCAGGTGCGCTGTTCGTCGGCTAACGGACGACGATGTGTTCGGCGCGCATGGAGTCCTTCACCTGGCCGATGGTGAGGTCGCCGAAGTGGAAGACGCTGGCGGCCAGGACTGCGTCGGCGCCCGCTTGGACGGCGGGGGCGAAGTGTTCGACGCTGCCCGCTCCGCCGCTGGCGATGACCGGGACGGAGACCGCGGCGCGGACGGCGCGGATCATCGGGAGGTCGAAGCCCGCCTTGGTGCCGTCGGCGTCCATCGAGTTGAGCAGGATCTCGCCGACGCCCAATTCGGCTCCGCGCGTTGCCCATTCGACGGCGTCGAGGCCGGTGCCGCGTTTGCCGCCATGAGTGGTGACCTCCCAGCCGGAGGGCGTGGCGGGCTGACCGGCGGGCACCGTGCGCGCGTCGACGGACAGCACGATGCACTGCGAGCCGAACCGCTCCGACATCTCGCGCAGCACCTCGGGCCGGGCGATGGCGGCGGTGTTGACCGAGACCTTGTCGGCGCCGGCCCGCAGCAGCCGGTCGACGTCCTCGACGGTGCGTACGCCGCCGCCGACGGTGAGCGGGATGAAGATCTGCTCGGCGGTGCGGGTGACCACGTCGATCATGGTGCCGCGGTCGCCGGTGGAGGCGGTGACATCGAGGAAGGTGAGCTCGTCGGCGCCCTGCGCGTCGTAGGCCGCGGCCAGCTCGACGGGATCGCCTGCGTCCCGCAGGTTTTCGAAGTTCACGCCCTTGACCACCCGGCCCGCGTCGACGTCCAGACACGGAATCACGCGTACCGCCAACGTCATTGCCTCACCCTTCATCGGCCACCGTGCAGATCATTTCGAGCAGCTCTTCGTGCACGCCGGGCGCGGCGGCCAGCACCGAGCCCGAGGTGATGGTCCACGGCGCGCCGGCCAGATCGGTGACCACGCCACCCGCGGCGCGGATCAGCGCGACCCCCGCGGCGTTGTCCCACGGATGATGGCCGAA
This sequence comes from Nocardia sp. NPDC046473, assembly GCF_040645995.1. NCBI lineage: Bacteria > Bacillati > Actinomycetota > Actinomycetes > Mycobacteriales > Nocardiaceae > Nocardia > Nocardia sp. NPDC046473. Next base: position 108,945 of record NZ_JBEYZJ010000013.1, on the reverse strand, counting down.
CACGATGGCCCCGCCGAGCACGCCGGACGCGGTGAACGCCAGGTCGATGCCGGTGGAGCCGTGCATCCGCACGCGGGAGGAGAGCCTGCTGAGCGGTCCGAGCAGATCGAAGCGGAACTGCCCGGGGATCCGCCCCCGCGCATCGACATTGAACGCGCCGAACCCGATCATCGCCTCGGCCAGCTTCCCGTGCGGCAACGGCGGCAGCGGTTGGCCGTTCAACAGGACCGGCCCGCCTTCGATCGCGGCGTAGCGCTGCCCGAGCAGCGGCAGCCAGGTCAGGCCGAGCACCGGCGCACCGTCGTGCACCAGCGCGAGCAGCATGCCCGAAAGTGGGTGTCCGGACGAGTAATTGAAGGTGCCGTCGATCGGATCGAGCACCCACGCGGTGCCGGAGACGAGCTGCGGGCCGCCGAATTCCTCGCCGTGCACCTTGATTCCGGTGCGCCGCTCCAACTGGGCGGAGATGGTGCGTTCCAGCTCCAGGTCGAGTTCGGTGGCGAAGTCGTTGCGGCCCTTGGTGACCGCGCTCGGCGCGCCGACCCCCTCGATGAAGCGTGAGGTGACCGAGTCCAGGATCTCGCGGGCGACAGCGAGCAGTGCCGATAGGTCCGGGCTCATCTCACCGCGGCCAGCGCCTCGGGCAGCGTGAACCGGCCCGCGTAGAGCGCCTTGCCGACGATCGAACCCTCGACGCCCTCCGGCACGAGTTCGGCGATCGCGATCAGGTCCTCGATGGTCGAGACGCCGCCGGAGGCGATGACCGGCGCGTCGGTGGCGTTGCACACCTCGCGAAGCAGGTCCAGGTTCGGGCCGGTCAGCGTGCCGTCCTTGGTGACGTCGGTGACCACGTAGCGGGAGCAGCCGTCGCGCTCCAGGCGCTCGAGCACCTCCCACAGGTCGCCGCCATCGCTGACCCAGCCGCGGCCGCGCAGCCGGTAGTCGCCGTCGATGATGCGCACGTCCAGGCCGACCGCGACACGCTCGCCGTGCCTGGCGATGGCCTTGGCGCACCACACCGGATCCTCCAGCGCAGCGGTGCCGAGGTTCACCCGGGCGCAACCGGTGGCCAGTGCGGCCTCCAGGGTCTCGTCGTCGCGGATGCCGCCGGACAGCTCCACCTTGACGTCGAGTTCGCCGACAACCCCCGCCAGCAGTTCACGATTCGAGCCGCGACCGAACGCCGCGTCGAGATCGACCAGATGCACCCACTCCGCGCCCGCGCGCTGCCATTCCAGCGCTGCGTCGCGCGGCGAGCCGTAGTTGGTTTCGCTACCGGCCTCCCCTTGCACGAGGCGCACAGCCTCTCCATTGGCAACATCGACGGCGGGTAGCAGCACAAGACTCACGCAACCACCCTAGTAGTTAGCTCTCACCGCCCGGTCTCCGGCCTGCGCAAATAGGAGCTGGATCACCGATCGAGGATGCGGGTCAATAGTCGGACGAGTTCAGCGCGCTCCGCCGGGTTGAGACCGGCGAGCAGTTCGTCCTGCGCACCGGCCAGCCGCTCGTCGAGCTCGGCGAGATGCGCCGTGCCCGCGTCGGTGATGGTGACGATCTTGCGCCTGCGATCGCCTTCGTCCGGACTGCGCTCGACGAAACCGCGGTCGGCCAGCTCGTTGACGGTGGCGACGATATCGCTGCGGTCGATGCGGGTGCGTCGCCCCAGGTCGGCCTGGCTGATCGAGCCGAACTCACCGAGCGCGGCAAGCAGCGCGTAGTGATAGCGCCGGGAGCCGGTGGCGTTCAGCGCGCGCTCGGTGGCCCGGTTGGCGACGAGGGCAACCTGATTGACCAGCCGGGTGGGCAGCGCCCGCAGCCTGGCGGGAGCACCCTCGTGCGAGATCTCCATGGCAGCAATCTAACTCTTGTTGGTCGCACCCACAATATGTTAACGTTGGCGATACCAACGTTGGACAGGCCAACATTCAAGTCGAAAAGGCAACCCCATGAGCAAGATCCGTTTCCCCGCACGCCCCCGGCCCCTGCTCACCCGGGCAACCGCGGACACCACACCGCGGCAGCTGCGAGAGTTGTTGGACCGCAACGAGATCACCGCTTTGGTCGACCGGCTCGGCCGCGCGCTGGACGAGGGACGCTTCGACGATTTCCAGGCCCTCTACACACCCGATGCGACAGCGAAGACCCCCGGCGGCAAGGCCGAGGGACGCGACGCACTGACCGCCCAGGCGCGCCGGAATCACTCCGCCGACAAGCGAATTCAGCACTTCATCAGCAACGTGATGATCGACCTCGACAAGGACGAGGCCGAGGTCAGAGCGAACCTGATCGCGACCTTCGCCTCGGCCACCGGAACCATCGCCGAACCGCAGTACACCCTCGGCGAGATCTACCGATTCGGTGCGCTCCGCACCGCGGCGGGCTGGCGACTGTCGCGGGTCGAGACCACCCCGCTGTGGTCCACCGGCACCCGCCCTTGACGTCCCGGCCGACGTAGCCGCCACCGGTCCGGATCGCCCCCGATTCGAGCAAGTCAGCGGGCGGCCCCCGTGACCGAGGATTCGCCGGTAGTGTCTCGCCTCGGCGACCACTCCGTTCGCCGCTTCCGTACTCTCCTTAGGGATCTCGTATGTCGCGCTCGACCCTCGCTGCCGTGCTCCTGCTTTCGGCCGCCTCCTGCACCGCGGTGCTCGCCACCGCGCAGACCGCCGCGGCTGCCCCGCCCGAGGAGGCGCGGCTGGCCGGATGCGATTTCGGCACCATCGCGGGGACCTACGATTACGCGAATTTCGGCGAGCACGCGGGCAAGATGCTCGACATCACCACCGGCATGTTCCGGGCGGAATTCGAGGACGCCCGGCCGACCATTCAGGCGAACGCCGCCGCGAGTCACGTTCGCGCGACGGCCGATTCGGTGGATTGCCGGATCGTTTCCGGTGACGAGGCACACGCGGACGTGACCGTCGACGTGGTGCGCACGACGACCAGCGACGAGACCGGCGGCATGCCGAAGACCAACAAGATGTCGCTGCTGTGCACCGTCGAGAACGTGAACGGTCGCTGGCTGGTCAACCGGGCCGAAACCAAGTAGGCCCGTTCGGTTACAGCGCCTGCACCCAGTTGAGCAGCAGCTGAGCCCCGGCGTCGCCGGACTTCTCCGGGTGGAACTGGGTCGCCGACAGCGCCCCGTTCTCCACCGCGGCGAGGAACGGCACGCCGTGCTCGGCCCAGGTCAGCTTCGGGGTCGCGAAATGCTCGCCGGGCGGAAGATCCCACGTCTGCGCGGCATAGGAATGCACGAAATAGAAGCGCGTGTCCTTGTCCATGCCCGCGAACAGCACGCTGTCGCGTGGCGCGGACACGGTGTTCCACCCCATGTGCGGCAGCACCGGCGCGGACAAACGCTCCACCACGCCAGGCCATTCCGCGCAGCCGTCGGTCTCCACGCCGAATTCCACGCCGCGTTCGAACAGGATCTGCATGCCGACGCAGATGCCGAGCACCGGGCGACCACCGGCCAATCGCTGGCCGATCATCCGCTCGCCCCGCACCTTTCGCAGTCCGGCCATGCAGGCGGCGTAGGCGCCGACGCCGGGCACGACGAGACCGTCGGCGGCCAGCGCGATCGCCGGATCGGCGGTCACCTCGACCTTCGCGCCCGCCCGCACCAGCGCGCGCTCGGCCGAGTGCAGGTTGCCCGAGCCGTAATCGAGCAGGGCAACAGATTTCACCGTCACAGCGTCCCCTTCGTCGAGGGAACACCCTGCACCCGTGGATCGAGTTCGACCGCGGCACGCAAAGCCCGTGCCACGGCCTTGAATTCGGCTTCGGTGACGTGGTGCTGATCGCGGCCGTACAGGACGCGCACGTGCAGCGCGATGCGGGCGTTCAGTGCGATCGACTCGAAGACGTGCCGGTTGAGCACCGTGGAATACGGTGCGCCGGGGCCGGATCCGGGAATCACGGCGTGCAGCAAGTGGTCCGGCTCGCCGGTGTGCACGCAGTAGGGCCGCCCGGACACGTCGACCGCGGCGTGCGCCAAGGTCTCGTCCATCGGAATGTAAGCGTCACCGAACCGGCGGATACCCACCTTGTCGCCCAACGCTTTTCCCAGCGCCTGGCCGAACACGATCGCGGTGTCCTCCACCGTGTGGTGCGCCTCGATCTCGGTGTCGCCCTCGGCCCGCACGGTCAGATCGAAGCTGGCGTGCGCGCCGAGCGCGGTCAGCATGTGATCGTAAAAGGGGACGCCCGTGGCGATCTCGGTCTTGCCGGTGCCGTCCAGGTCCAGCTCCACGACGATGCTGGACTCTTTGGTGACGCGCTCCACCCGCGCGGTTCGGTTCATGATTGCTTCCTCCACAGGCGGATTCATCGGGGCGTCAGGTCGGTGCCGACCAGGACTCGGCTGACCTTCAGGAATTCGTCGTTCTCCGCGGCCAGACCGATGGTGGTGCGCAGGTAGCCGGGAATGCCGACGTCACGGATCAGCACACCGTGGTCCAGGTAGCGCTGCCAGCTCGCGGCCGCGTCGGTGAATCGGCCGAACAGCAGGAAGTTCGCGTCGCTGGGGATCACGTCGAAGCCGAGGTCGGCCAGCGCCGCCGCGACCCGATCGCGTTGCGCGGCGAGTTGTGCCACGCTGCCGAGGGTTTCGTCGGCGTGCCGCAGCGCCGCCCGTGCGGCCGCCTGGGTGACCACCGACAGGTGATACGGCAACCGCACCAGTAGCATCGCGTCGATCACCGCGGGCGCGGCGACCAGGTAGCCCAGCCGGCCACCCGCGAAGGCGAACGCCTTGCTCATGGTCCTGGTCACCACCAGCTTGGCCGGGAAACGGTCGATCAGCGCGATGGCGCTCGGCTGCGCGGAGAACTCGCCGTAAGCCTCGTCGACCACCACGATGCCCGGCGCGGCCGCCAGGATCCGCGCCAGGTCGTCCTGCGGAATGCTGTGTCCGGTCGGGTTATTGGGGCTGGTCACGAACACCACGTTCGGCGAACGCTCCGCGATGGCGGCCACCGCGTAGTCGACGTCGAGGGAGAAGTCCGCGTTGCGCTTGGCCTCGATCCACTCGGTGTCGATGCTCTCGGAGATGATCGGGTGCATCGAGTACGACGGCACGAAACCCAATGCGCTGCGACCGGGTCCGCCGAAGGCCTGCAGCAGCTGCTGCAGGATCTCGTTGGAACCGTTTGCCGCCCAGACATTGTCGGTGTCCACCGCGACACTCGTTTGCCTGGTGAGGTATTCGGCCAGGTCGGTGCGCAGCGCGACCGCGTCCCGGTCCGGGTAGCGGTGCAGGTCGGCGGCGGCGATCCGAATCGATTCGGCGACGTCATCGATCAGCGCCTTGCTCGGCGGGTGCGGGTTCTCGTTGGTGTTCAGCTGGACGGGCACCGTCAATTGCGGTGCGCCGTAAGGCTTCTTGCCGCGCAGATTCTCCCGCAGGGGTAGGTCGTCCAGGCTGATATCCGCGCCTGGGACGGTGGCCTGCTTGCTCATGACAACGCCTCGAAACGCGCCTGCACGGCCTGGCCGTGTGCGGGCAGGTCCTCGGCATTGGCGAGCGCGACCACGTGACCGGCGACATCCTTCAGCGCCGCCTCGGTGTAGTCGACGACGTGGATGCCGCGCAGGAACGTCTGCACGCTCAAACCCGAGGAGTGCCTGGCACATCCGGCGGTCGGCAGCACGTGGTTGGAGCCCGCGCAATAGTCGCCGAGGCTCACCGGTGCGTACGCGCCGACGAAAATCGCGCCGGCACTGCGCACCTGGGCGGCCACGGCGGCCGCGTCGACGGTCTGGATCTCCAGATGCTCGGCCGCGTAGGCGTTCACCACGCGCAGGCCCTGCGCGATGTCGTCGACGAGCACCGTGCCGGACTGCTTGCCGCGCAACGCTTCCGTCACCCGGTCGGCGTGCTTGACCACGGTCAGCTGCCGGGTGAGCGCCGCGTCCACCGCGTCGGCCAGCTCGGCGCTGTCGGTGACCAGCACGCTCGCCGCGAGCACGTCGTGCTCGGCCTGGCTGATCAGATCCGCCGCCACGTGCACCGGATCGGCGGTCGCGTCGGCCAGGATCGCGATCTCGGTCGGCCCCGCCTCCGCATCGATACCGACCAGGCCGCGGCACAGCCGCTTGGCAGCCGTCACGTAGATGTTGCCAGGCCCGGTGATCAGATCGACCGGCTCCAGCTGCGCGCCGTCGGTGTCGACGCCGCCGTAGGACAGCAGCGCCACGCCCTGCGCGCCGCCGACCGCCCACACCTCGTCGACGCCGAGCAACTGCGCGGCAGCCAGGATCGTCGGGTGCGGCAGCCCACCGAACTGCGCCTGCGGCGGCGAGGCCACCACCAGCGAGCCGACGCCCGCGGTCTGCGCGGGTACCACGTTCATGACCACGCTGGACGGGTAAACGGCATTGCCGCCGGGCACATACAGCCCGACCCGTTCGACGGGCACCCAGCGCTCGGTCACCGTGCCGCCGGGCACCACCTCGGTGGTCTTGTCGGTGCGCCGCTGATCGGCGTGCACCTTCCTGGCCCTGGCGATGGACTCCTCCAGCGCCGCACGCACGGCTGGATCCAGCTCGGTCAGCGCCTTTACCAGCTCGGCCGCAGGCACCCGCACCGTCGCCGGGCTGATCCCGTCGAACTGTTCGCTGTACTCCTGCGCCGCCGCGACGCCGCGATCCCGAATCGCCTCGACCACCGGTCGCACATGATGCAGCACCGAGTCGACGTCGACTCCCCCGCGCGGCAGCGCGGCGCGCAGCTCGGCAACGGAGGGAGTGCGACCGCGCAGATCAACGCGGGCGAGCTCGATGCGGGTAGTCATGTGGTGTCGATCCTTGTCCTCAGCCGAATCCGCAACAGGAAAGTTGCAGCTACCAGCCTAGTAGGCCGACGCCAGCCGTTATCCGCACGGTGGCCTACCAGACATCGGCGGCTCCAGCTGCGCGGCATCGAGCCCGTTCAGGAAAGGTTGGGGAAGCGGGTGTCGCTGTCGATGAGCAGCTTTCCACCGGAGCTGACGACCCGCAGGGTGAGCGGCTTGTCCTGGCCGTCGACGATCAGGCTGTCCAGCTTGATGTCGAGCGATCCGTCCGGGTTGTTGTCGGCGGCCCGCCGGAGACCGGCGAAGTTTTCGACCGTGTGCGCATCCCAGTACGAACGGAACGCCGTCTCGGTGCCGTACAGCTTCTGCGCCGCCGGCGTCAGAATGGACCACGATCCGGACGCGTCGTCGTAGAACTTCTTCACCAGCGCTGTCCCCGGCCCCTCGGTCACCTTGCCATCGCTGGTGGTCTTACCGGGTGTTCCGGACGGTGCGGCCGAAGTCGTGCCACCGGTCGATGAGCTCGTCGACGGCGGACCCGCCTGTACCGTCGGCGAATTCGAGTCCTTCTGACTCAGCGCGCCGATGAGGATCGCGGCCACCGCCACGACCGCGCCGATCGCGGCGCCGATCATGATGGCCTTGCTCTTGCCGCCGGACTTACGCGGCACCGGGCGCGGCTGGGCCTGGGTGCGCGGGTGGGTGGCCGTGTTCGACTGCGCGGGCCGTCGCGGCGCGTGCTGCGGGCGCGGTGCCTGCTTCTGCGGACGCGGCTGACGTTCGGTCGGCTGGTGCACCGGTGCGGACACCGCCGACGGACGCAGTGCGCGCGTGGCGGATTCGGGCGCCCCGTTGCGGCGCCGCACGAAAGCCTCACTGGCGGGCACGAATCCGGCGGCCACCGGGGCGGGGCCGGAGTCGGCGAACGCGGCGAGGTGGTCGAGGGCCGCGCGCATGGTCGGCCGGTCCTGCGGTTCCGGACTGAGCAGGTCGAGCAGGAAATCCGTTGCGGGACCGGCGTTTCGCGGCTCGCTGACCTGACCGTTGGCGGCGGCGTAGAGCACCGCGAGCGGGTTGGCGTTCGCGCCGTACGGCGGCTCGCCCTCCAGCGCATGGAAAAGCGTTGCCCCCAAGGCGAATACGTCCGAAGCGGGGGTCGGGTCGGCGCCGCGCGCCATCTCCGGTGCGAGATAGGCGGCGGTGCCGCAGATCAGGCCGGTTTCGGTGAGCGTGACATCGCCTGCGGCACGGGAGATACCGAAGTCGGTGATCTTCACGGTGCCGTGGTCGTCGAGCAAGATGTTGCCCGGCTTCACATCCCGGTGCACGATGCCCGCGTCGTGCGCGGCGATCAACGCGGAGGCGACCTGCTCACCGATCCGCGCGACCTGCGTCAACGGCAGCGGGCCTTGCGCGGACAGCACGCCGGCCAGGCTGTTGGACTTCAGGTACTCCATCACCAGGCAGGGATCACCCTGATGCTCGGTGATGTCGAAAACGACGATGGCGTTCGGATGCTGGAATCGGGCGGCATTACGCGCCTCCCGAATGGCGCGCTGGCGCACCACATCACGCTCGGCCTCGGGGAGGCTCGGCTTGATGTGGATCTGCTTGACGGCCACCGAGCGTTGCAGACGCTCGTCGATGGCACGCCAAACTACACCTGTGCCGCCGCTACCAATCCGCTCGACCAGGCGGTAATGCTCCGCGATCAACTGACCGGTATCGATGGCGCCTACTCCGAACCTTCTCGAAATCGTGACATCCCGCATATTGCTTACAGACGCGGTCCGGGGACGAGTGTAGCTGGCCGCGCGACTTCGGTCCGCGCCAGCACGGGCATATTCTCCGCCCAGATCGGCGCGGCGGAACTAGCGCGCCGCCCGCAGCATCCGTCCGGCCGCGTCGACCGCGGGTCCTGAGCTGTTCGCATCGTTGATGAACACGGCAAATGCCAGGTCATCGGCGATGCCGACGAACCAGCCGTGCGCGTGCGTGTCGTCGATGAATTCGGCGGTGCCGGTCTTGCCGAGCAGGCCGGGGATATCGCGCAACTGGGTCGCGGTTCCGGCGGTGACGGTCTCCCGCATCATGGCCTTGACCTGGTCGGCGACGCTCGCGGGCAGCGGAGCCGGCGTTTTGTCCGGTGTGCCGGGCTGGCCCTTGACGATGGTCGGCGCGGGCACCGAACCGTGGGCGATGGACGCGGCGACCAGTGCCATACCGAACGGTGTCGCGGTCACCTTGCCCTGACCGATGGCGGATTCGACCCGCAGGGCGGGGGTGTCGGCGGACGGCACCTTGCCGGTGACGGTGGTCAGGCCGGGTGTGACGTAGTCGATGCCGAGACCCAGTTGTGCGGCTGCGTTCGTCAGCGCGTCAGCGGGCAATTTCACGCCGAGCTCGCCCATGGTGGTGTTGCAGGAACGCGCGAACGCGGTGTGCAGCGGGACCTGGCCGAGGTCGAAATTGTTGTCGTTGGGGATCTTGCGGCCCTCGATGTTCGCGACGCCGGGGCACGGCAGCACCGTGTCCGGGGTGGCGATGCCCGCTTGCAGCGCGGCCGAGACGGTGACCGTCTTGAAGGTCGAACCCGGTGGATACAGGCCGGTGAGGGCGATCGGCCCCTGCGCGTCCGCGGCGTTGTTCTGCGCGACCGCGACGACATTGCCGGTGGACGGTTGCAACGCGACGATCGCCGCGGGCTGCGGGATCGGTGCGAGCGCCGCCTCGGCCGCCTGCTGGATGTCGATGTTCAGCGTGGACGCGATGTCCGCGGTCGGTTTGGGATCCTGGCCGCCGACGCGCTGCGTGCCGTCGCCGGTCTGTGCGCGTACTGCCCAGCCCGCGTTGTCGTCGGCGTTCTTCTGCCACAGTTCGGCCAGGCCGGACAGGGTGGGCGAGGCGAGGGACTTGTCGGTGGTGAGCAACCGGGTCTGCGGCGCGAGCGTCACTCCGGACATGCCGGACAACTGCGCTCGGATCGGCGCGATATCGGCGTCGCGCAGGCTGATCGCGGTGATCGGTTTGCCCTGCGCCCCAGCGAGATCGGCCTGCAGCGACTGCGCGGTGATGCCAGGCGAGATCGGGCCGAGCAGCCCGGCGAGCGCGGCGGTGTCGGCGCCGGGACTCACGTTCACCAGCGTGACCACCTGCTGGGCCATCAACTCACCGCCGGCGGAATCGAGGATGCGGGCGGGCTGCGGGTAGACCGGGCTGTAGCTGAGCGGGCCTGCGGCCAGGCCCGGCGCGACCGTGTCCGGGTTCCACTTGACCTTCCAGCCGTCGCTGTCGGCCGCGGTGCCGGTGGTGGTGTAGGTCCACTCGGATTTGCCGTCCTTGCCGAGCTTCCAGGTGGCGGCCAGCGTGAAGGTGTTCTTGTCGATCGAGCGGACGTCGAAGCGCACCTCCTTGCCGAGGCCGTCGTAGAGCTTGCCGAGGGTGTCGGCGGCCTTCGTCGGGTCGTCGGTGAGCTTGGCCGCGGCGGCGACGTCGTCGCGGTTCAGCGCGTCGGCGAACTGGCCTGCGACGGTGTCGGGCTGGTCCGGGCCGGACGAGCACGCGGCGAGCACGAGGGTGGGTGCGGCGAACAGGACGAGGTAATTCCGGCGGGTACGCACCCCGCCGACTGTATCTGCCGACCCCGGCCGGGTGGGCGAGGCGGTGCCGGGGTCGATCGCTCGCATGGCCGGTTCAGGCGGTGCGCCAAGAGCCGGTGGCCAGCGCGGCGGCGTCGGTCTCGCTGAGGTCGATGTCGAACTCCTCGGCGAGGATCTTCGGCAATTCGGTCGCCTCGATCAGGCGGGTTTCGCTGGTTCCGTCGGGGCGCTCGGTGGTGAAGGTGGTGCCGTCGACGATCAGGTGGATGTCGGGGCCGAACCGTTGTACGTAGGGGCGGGTGGTGAACGGTGAGCGCGGCGAGGTCGAGACGAAGTGGTTGCCGACCGCGAAGTCGATGCGGTACTGCGGGGCCGTCGGGAAGGTGTAGCGGCTGATCCAGCCATCCTTGCCGAACTGGTGCAGCACCCACAGCTCGGTGTCCAGCTCGCCACGGGTCAGCTCCAGCCGGAACTGCCAGTCGCCCGCCGTGAATTCGCCTGTTTCGGTGGACAATTCGAACGGCTCGAGCGGACCGGAGCCGAATCCGACGTCGCACAACCACACTCGGTCGTCGTCGCTGGTCGTCACCCGCAGCAGGGCGTGCGTCGAGGGGCGCAGCCCCTCGTCCGCCCCCATCGTGACTCGCGCACTCAATGCCGTGATGCCGAAGCCGAGTCGCTCCAGCGCCGCCGCGAACAAGCCGACCTGCTCATAGCAGTATCCGCCGCGACGTCGCCGAACCAACTTGTCCTGCAACGACTCCAGATCGAGCACGATCGGGCGGCCGAGCAGGATCTCCAGATTCTCGAACGGAATCGAGGTGGTATGCGCTCGCACCAACTTCCGCAGCGTCTCCACCGTCGGTGCCCGGTCGCCGTCGAACCCGATTCGCGTCAGATACCCGTCGAGGTCCAGTTCCGCGCCATCCCAGTGGTACGCCGGATCCGTCGGCTTACTCATGTCACCCTCACTTCGTCGTCGGTGTCGTCAACGTCAACCGCAGCTGGTCGCGATCCTGTTCCCGTCGGCGTGTGGGCTTCGCCATGTCAACACCGATCCGCAACAAGGCAATAATCCTTCACCGTCGCGACACCACTGGCCAGCTGTTATCACGCGGTGAGTGCCGTTCGGAACGATCGGGCGGCGCAATGCCGTTCGGAACGGTCGGGCGGCGGGATGCCGTTCGAACCGATCAGGCGACGCAGTGCCGTTCGGAACGATCGGGCGGCGCGATGCCATTCGAACCGATCAGGTGGCGCAGTGCCATCCGAATCGAACAGGCGACGTAATGCCGTTCGAACCGATCAGGTGGCGCAGTGCCGTTCGGAACGATCACACAGCACCCGGCCGTTCGGAACGATGAGGCGGGTCAATGCCATTCGGATCGATCACGCGATACGGTGTCGTTCAATCTGACCCGCCGGTGCCCACCGCTCGAACAGACCACGCGACGCAATACCATCCGAACCGACCACACAGCACCCGGCCGTTCGGAACGATGAGGCGGGTCAATGCCATTCGGATCGATCACGCGATACGGTGTCGTTCAATCTGACCCGCCGGTGCCCACCGCTCGAACAGACCACGCGACGCAATACCATTCGAGCCAACCACGCAGCACCGCACCATTCGAACCGACCACACAGCACCGCACCATTCGAACCGACCACGCAACACCGCACCATTCGAGCCGATCAAGCGGCGCATTTGGCGTTCGGTGGCGCGGCAGGTCCAGTGGCGATGCCGTGCGCGATGTCCACCAAGTAGTCGCGATCGGGGCCCTCCGCGGGTTCCGTGCCGAGGATCAGGCGCTCGACTACGCAGCCGCCCTCGAAGAAGGCCGGGCCGACGCTATGGTCGCCAGGGACCACGGCTCCGTTCAGGTCGTGGCCGGTGACGATGGTGTACATCGAGGTGGGTTTGCCTGCGGCGAGCAGCCCGGCGCGCATCTCGAGCGTCACTGGATAGGGCACGACGTCGTCGCCGGTGCCGTGGATCAGAAACGCGCGGCGCACGTCCATTCGACCGGCCAGCAGTGCGGGCGAGCGCTCGATGTAGGCCTGCGGACAGACGAGCGGTGTGCAGCCACCCGCGTCCCGCTCGATCTGCGCGGGCAGCTTGGGATCGACCGACGCCGAAGCCAACCACATCGTGAAATCGTCTGCGGGACCGTAATTGTCGACCCAGTAGTCGAACAGCCCACGCGGCCCGTGCGCCGCCGCGAGCCCACTCATGATGCCGCCCTGACTCCAACCCCACAGCACCGTGCGCCCGATGGAACGGTGCTCGTCCTTGTACCACTGGGTTGCGGCAACGATGTCACGCCAGCCCGCCCACAAATTCCACTCGCCGGTACGCCACACACTGCTCGCCGACCGCAGATCCATCGAAAGCACCGGAGTTCCGGTACGCCGAGAGATCGACGTCAGATACCCCTCATAGTCCGCGGCCGACCCATCATGCCCGTGCACCGCGACAACCAGATCCGTCGGCGCGAATTCACCCCCGCCACACCGACTCGGCTCATACACCCGCCCCGTAGCGTCCTCACCGTCGACGGTCAACGTCACCGGCCGCACCACCACCTCCGCCACACACCCCGGCTCAGCCGAAACCGAAGGTGCGACAGCACTCACCACCGCAGCCACCAGCGCACCCACCGCCACCAGTACATATCCGCGCCTCATCCTCGAATAATGGCACGCCACCACACCAGAACCGACGCACGCGCCGAACCACCACCACCGCGCCAGACAACCCGGGCTCGAACCTTCCTCCCGCACCAGCGAACCCTGCCACCCCATCGAATCGAGTCATATGGTCGCTTAAAGATCTTCAACTACAACCATTTGACTCGCCTCGATGACATCAACGACCATTTGACTCGCCTCGATTTCCCCAGCCTCTTTCAACCGGACCACAGCCAGTCCTCACGCTGGAACACGAGCGTTGCCCATCACAGGCTGCGGAAGAGAAAGCCGGGGACCCACCTGACGTGCTCAGCACTTGGTCATTCCCTTGGATAGGTATACCTATCCGGGCAAGTGCACCTAAGGATTTCCCAAGGTGACCAGCTCAATGAGCTGAAGACCTATCCACGTTTTCCTGTGAGTAGTGCTGGGCGCGTCGTGTGCCGTACCCGACTTTAGGTGCACGTCAGGCGCGTGATGTCGCGTTGTGGAGGGAACGCGACGATGGTGCCGCCCGTGATCGCTGCTGCGCTTACTGCGATTGCGAAGGTTGTTGTGCCGGCGGTTAGACCGATTGTGTCGCTGAGGAATCCGGCGCTGAGCGGGAGGATGGCGGCGGGTAGGTAGCCGCCGATGTTCTGGGCGGCGTTGGCCTCGGCGAGGCGATCGGCGGGGACGCTGGCGCTGATCGCGGTGAGGCCGCCGAATTGGCCTAGGCCCTGGCCGATTCCGGCGAGGATGGCAGCCGTCGCGAACAAGGTGAGCGATGACAGTTGCAGTGACAGCACCAAGGTCAGCATGCTTGCCGTCGTCGCGGCTGCGCCGCCGAGCAGGATCGTGCGTACCGGCAGGCGACGAACGGCGAACTGAATGCCGGTGGCGCCCAGGAACATCACGAAGGCCAGGCCGCCTGCGAGCACGCGGTTGGTGGCGCCGAGAAGATGCGCGAGCAGCGACGGGCCCAGTGACAGCACGAACGAGGTCGAGGTGATGCCCGGCGCGAACACCGCGATACCGAGCAGCACGGCCGTGCGTCCGCCCGGTGCCACGGCGGGAATCCGAATCCACGGGCCGCGCCCGCCGACGCCCTTCGGCAGGTTCAGCCGGGCGACCACCACGAAAGCCGTAGCGAGCAGCCCGATTTCGAGAACAAAGATGGTCACCGTCGGGCCGGGCACGGTCTCCGACAGCACACCGGACAGCAGCGGCCCGAACCCGGCGCCAAGCACCATCGCCGACGAAGCGGCCAGTGCGGCAACCCGTTTGCGCTCCGGCCCGCCCACATCGGTCACCGCCGCCATGCCCGCGGACACCGCCGCGCCCACCGCGATGCCGGTGAGCAGCCGCGCAACGGCAAGCACCGCAACCGAACTCGCGGTGGCGAAGAGCACACAGGCCACCATCGCCAGCGCCATCGCGGGCAACAGCACCGGCTTGCGGCCGACCCGATCCGACACCACACCGACGACCAACAGCGCACCGAGCAGTCCGACTATGTAGCTGGCGAAGATCACCGTCAACGTGCCGGACGAGAAGCCGAGCTCACGCTGCCACACCACATACAGCGGCGTCGCCGCGTTCGACAGCACGAACACCGCCATGACCGGCCAGGCCGCCAGCCACACGATGCCGTTCGTCGCCCGTGCCACCGCTTCCCGGTGCTCAGTCACCGTCGTCATCCCGACCTCCATTAGTTCGACTTTTCTCGTACAGATACGAACGGAGTCGAACTTAGCATCTAGTACGATAAAACACGTACAAGGCACCTACCGCCCGAGGAGACCCGCGATGCCATCGGTCACCGATGTCCCCGACACCCGACTCCCCGAGCCGGATCGCGCCGACCTACGCCTCGATCACGTGCTCGCCGCACTCAGCGACCCACTGCGGCTGACCATGATTCAGAAGCTGCTGATCGAATCCCCGCACACCGACCGCTCCTGCGGCTGGTTCGACATCGACCGGCCGAAATCGACCCTCACCCACCACTTCCGGGTGCTGCGCGAAGCAGGCGTGACCAGGCAGCAGCGCTACGGACTGGAGCGCCGAAGCAAGGTACGCATCGATGACCTCGACGCTCGCTTCCCCGGCCTGCTCAACCTGGTCCGCGACTGGCAACCCGAGCACTGACGGCCGAATCGTTCGGCGGCCGAGCCCGCTAAGATTCGCTTATGCGTTCGATTGATGTGGCCGAGCGGCAGGCTCGGCTCGCGGTGCGGCACCGGCTCGCGGCGGCGACCCGCACCGATCAGATCACCGAGATCGCCCGGTCGCTGGTGGTGCTGCACGCGACCGATCCGGCGACCGTATACCTGTCCGTCGGCGCCCGCAGCCACACCGTCACCCCGGCAGACGTGGAGCAGACGCTCTACGACGAGCGGACGCTGCTGCGCATGCTGGCGATGCGGCGGACCATGTACGTCGCGCCCACCGAGCTGGTCCCGGTGTTGCAGGCGTCGTGCGCGGATGCGTTGGCGCACAAGCAACGTCGCACCTACGGTAAGTACATCGAGCAGTCCGGAGCGGTCGACGGCGACGTGCAGAGCTGGCTCAGCGAGGTCGAAGCCGAAACACACGACGCGCTGCTCACCAGGGGCGCGGCCACCGGCATACAGCTGAGCAAGGATGTACCGCGGCTGCGTACCCAGGTGAATACCGCTCCGGGTAAGGCATATTCGAAGCCGACCAACATCACCACCTGGGTGCTGTTGACCCTCGGCTGCGAAGGCCGGATCGTCCGCGGCCGCCCGAAAGGCAGCTGGACCAGCAGCCAATACACCTGGGAGCCCATCGAATCCTGGCTGCCCCAGGGCGTTCCGGCGATGCCCGCCGAACAGGCTCGCGCCGAACTGCTCCGGCAATGGCTGTACGCCTTCGGTCCCGCACCGATCACCGACCTCAAGTGGTGGACCGGCTGGGGCCTCGGCGAAGTCCGCAAAGCGCTCACCGATCTCGACGTGGTCGAGGTCGACCTGGACGGCAGCACCGGACTGCTGCTCGCCGATGACCTGGAACCCGTTGCGGCACCGGAACCTTGGACCGCGCTGCTGCCCGCCCTCGATCCCACTCCGATGGGCTGGCAGTCCCGCGACTGGTACCTCGGCCCGCACGCGCCAGCCCTGTTCGACACCAACGGCAATGTCGGACCGACCATTTGGTGCAACGGCCGCATCGTCGGCGGTTGGGCGCAGCGCACCGACGGCGAAATCGTCTATCGCTTACTGGAAGACGTGGGCACCGACGCCGTCGCGATGATCGAAGCGGAGGCCGCGCGCACCACCGAATGGTTCGGTGGCGTGCGCGCTATCCCCCGTTTCCGCACCCCATTACAACGCGAACTGACCGCGTGATCACCCTGTGCAGGTCGCACCCGGCGGTGGCGGCGGCGCGGTGTCGACACCGGCCAGCACGTTGATGGTGTAGTCCCGAGCCGCGCCATCCAATGGTTCCAGCCCCTCGGCCACCCGCTCGACGATGCAGATACCCTGCTGCCAGGTCGGCCCGACGTCGTGCAGGCCGGGTTGAATGCTCCCGTCCGGACCTCGCTCGGTGACCACCGTGTACATCGAATACGGCTTGCCCGCCACCGCCAACGCGTTCTTCAGATCGACCGAATGCTGGTATGGCACATCGAAATCGAAGAGCCCGTGGATCAGGAAGGTGCGCTCGGCGTCCAGCTTCGGCGCGATGGCGACCAGTGAGCGGTCGGTGTAGGCCTGCGGACATTCCCGCGGTGTGCAACCACCCGCGTCGTGCTCGATCTGCGCCCGCTGCGCCGGAAAGAACGCGCTGCTGAGATTCCAGTAGTCGACGACGTTCGTCGGAGCGAACGCGTCGACCCAATAGTCGAACAGCCCGGCAGGCCCATACGCCAACGCCAAGCCGGCCGTCAGTCCGCCTTGGCTCCACCCCCACAGCACGGTCTTCCCGATCGACGGATGCTCGGTCTTGTACTGCTGCGTGAATGCCACCGTGTCGTGCCAACCGGCCCACGGATTGAACTCGCCGGGTTTCCACACACTGTTTTCGGCGCGCTGATCCAAGGTCAGCAGGGCAGCTCCGGTGCGTCGAACCATCCCGGACATGACGTCCGGATAGGACGCAGCCGTCTCGCTGTAACCATGCACCGCGACGATGAGGCTGCGCGGAGCGAGGTCGCCAGGGCTACACCGGTACGGCTCGTACACCCGCCCGGTCGCCTGTTCACCGTCGACAGTCGCCGCGACCGTCCGCACGGCCACGTCCCCAGCACAGTCCGGCTCAGCCGACACTGACGGCGCGACCAGCCACGACGCGACCAGCATGGTCACGATCGACAACAACCACGCAAGCGCGCGACGGCCACCAGTCATCACCGCATCGTACCCAGCCACGGCAACTACTCGGCTAACAACCGGAGACCGCAGCCGTCCGCTCGGAGTCGGCCACGTCACGCCGCGCAGGTCGCGCCCGGCGGCGACGCGGGCGCGGTGTCGACACCCGCCAGCACATCGGTGACGTACTCGCGGACCGCACCGTCCAACGGCTCGAGATCCGTGAGCACTCGCTCCACCACGCAGGCCCCTTGGAACCAGACCGGGCCGATCCAGTGCGTCCCCGGCAATACGGCCCCGTCCGGACCGCGCCCGGTCACCACCGTGTACATCGAGTACGGCTCCCCCGCCACCGCGAGTGCGTTCTTCAGATCGAGCGAATGCTGGTACGGGACAATCGGATCCGCGGTGCCGTGCACCAGGAACACGCGTTGCGCGGTCATCTTCGCCGCGAGCGCTGCCGTGGAGCGGTCCGCGTACGCCTGCGGACAGACCGCGGGCGTACAGTCTCCGGCGTCTCGCTCGATCTGCGATACCTGCGGCAGCCTCAGCGTGTTGCCCAGATTCCAGTAGTCGACGGTGTTCGACGGGCCCGCCGTATCGACCCAATAGTCGAACAACCCAGCAGGTCCATAAGCCAATGCCAGCCCACTCGTCATGCCACCCTGGCTCCACCCCCACAAGACCGTCTTGCCGACCGACGGATGCTCGTTCTTGTACCACTGCGCGGTGGCCACCACGTCATGCCAACCGGCCCACGGATTCCACTCCCCCGTTTTCCACACGCTGTCCCCGCCGCGCTGATCGAGCGTCAGCAACGTCGCGCCGGTTCGCCGCGCGATCGCGGACATGACG
The DNA here is from genome assembly GCF_040645995.1 of Nocardia sp. NPDC046473. NCBI lineage: Bacteria > Bacillati > Actinomycetota > Actinomycetes > Mycobacteriales > Nocardiaceae > Nocardia > Nocardia sp. NPDC046473. The sequence goes on along the minus strand of NZ_JBEYZJ010000013.1, from coordinate 90,687 downwards.
TCCGGATAGTCACCGGACTTCTCGTTGAAACCGTGCACCGCGATGATCAACCGCTGCGGCGCGAGATCTCCGGGCGCGCACTGAAACGGCTCGTAGGCCCACCCGTTCGACTGTTCCTTATCAACGGCGACCGCGATCGGCCGCATCGCTACGTCCCCCGCGCAGTCGGGCTCGGCAGCCGCCGACGGCGCAGCGAGCCACGACAGCGCAAGCATTGTCACGATCGACAGCACCGAGGCAAGCAGACGACACCCACCGTTCATCCCGGCATGGTGACACCCGCCGACCGGATTGCGCTGTGTATCAACGGGAAAGCGACCAAGACGAGACAACACGTCTTTTGATCGGCCCCCGAGGTCGTTCCGCTACATGTCCAAGCCCAGGTCGAGCACCCGCACCGAGTGGGTGAGCGCGCCGACGGCGAAGTAGTCGACGCCGGTCCCCGCATACTCGGCGGCCACCTCGAGGCTGAGTCCACCGGAGGATTCGAGCTTCGTCTCAGGCGCTACCGCGTTGCGGCGTTGCACGGCGGCCTGGGTCTGCCACAGCGGGAAGTTGTCGAGCAGCACGAGTTCCACGTTCTCGGCGAGGACGGCATCGAGTTGTTCGAGGCTGTCGACCTCCACCTCGCAGGCGATGTCGGGGGCCAGCGCGCGGACCGCGCGCAGCGCCTCGACCACCGAGCCCGCCGCGACGACGTGGTTGTCCTTGATCAGCGCGGCGTCACCGAGACCCATCCGGTGGTTCACGCCGCCGCCGACCCGGACCGCGTACTTCTGCAGCGCGCGCAGGCCGGGCAGGGTCTTGCGGCTGTCCCGGATCTTGCAGTTCGTGCCCGCGACCTCATCGACCCAGGCGGCGGTCGCGGTGGCGATGCCGGAGAGGTGACAGACCAGGTTGAGCATGGTGCGTTCGGCGGTGAGCAGGCCGCGGGTGGGCGCGATCAGGGTGAGCACGGATTGTCCTGGGGTGACTCGGGTTCCGTCGGCGACGCGTCCGGTGACCTCGTAGTTCCCCGCGCCGATCACCTCGTCGAGCACCAGCAATCCGACGTCGAGACCGGCAACCGTCCCCGCCTGCCGCGGCACCACCGACGCCTTCACCACCGCGTCGGCGGGCACCGTCGCCGCGGTCGTGATGTCCGGGCCGTAGCGCAGGTCCTCATCGAGCGCGGTCCGAATGAGGGCAACCACCTCATCCCGAACCAACCCACTATCCAGAGCCATCAACCACTCCTCTATCTATTCGTCGTACGTAACGAGGTCGAGTGGCACACCATGGCGGGATCTTCTCGCTGTTTGCCACTCGATCGCATCGGTCGGGGGTTTATCGGTCGAGCCGGGGGCGACCGTCTACGTCCAGGACGACCGGCAGGCTGTGCCGGAGCCGGTCGTCCGGGGCGGGATGGTCGGAACGGGTGTGGCAGCCACGACTTTCGGTGCGGGCGGAGGCGGCGAGCAGCAACGTGCGCGCCGTCAGGGTGAGAGCCGCATCCTCGATTCCCGCTATGTGCCGCGCGATCTCGGTACCGGGAGTCGCCTGCGGTCCCGGCCGTCCCGCAGTCTCGGCGAGACCGTCGAAACTCGGCCCGGAGGATCCTGTTTCGCGTTGCGTCACGGCGTCTTTCATGCGCTTGACGGCTTCGTCCAGCCCGGCACGGTCGCGCACGACCGAGGCGTGGTCGGTCATCAGTTGCTGCAGCACATCACGATCCGCGCGTTCGACGATCCGGGTAGGTACGTCGGTCACTCGGGCGCGCTCGCCGAGACGCTCGGCAGCCGCCGCACCGACGCGTTCGCCGACGACGAGACCTTCGAGCAAGCTGTTGGACGCCAAGCGATTCGCGCCGTGCAGGCCGGTGCGCGCCACCTCGCCCGCGGCGTAGAGACCAGCGACCGCAGTGCGCCCATGCGGGTCGGTCACCACCCCGCCGCATTGATAGTGCGCCGCGGGAGCAACCGGGATCAGGTCGGTCTGCGGGTCGATGCCCGCGGCCCGACAGGAGGCGGTGATCGTCGGGAACCGTTGTGGGAAGCCATCAATGGCGCGCGCATCGAGGTAGACGTGATCCGTGCCGAGGGCACGCATACGAGCCGCGATGGCACGCGACACCACGTCGCGGGGAGCCAGGTCACCGCGCGGATGAATCCCGGCGGTCACCGAATCACCTTCGGAGTCCACCAGAATGCCGCCCTCGCCGCGTACGGCCTCGCTGATCAGCGGCCGACGTCCGACCCCACCCGGCGTGTACAGCACGGTCGGATGGAACTGCAAGAACTCGAGATCCGCCACCGCGGCACCGGCCCAGAGCGCGAGTGCGACACCGTCAGCCGTCGCGCCCGGCGGGTTGGTGCTGAGCGCGTAGAGCTGACCGAGACCACCTGTCGCCAGCAGCACCGCCGGTGCGTGGACGACACCGAATCCCTTGTCGGACAACGCCAGAATGCCCTGCACGCCACTGGGACCGGTGCGGACCTCGCAGGCCGCCGCACCGAACAGCACCGGCAGCCCAGCGGTATTCAGCGCGCGTTGCACCTCCGCACCGGTGGCATCACCGCCCGCGTGGATGATGCGCCGGGTGCTGTGTCCGCCCTCGCGGGTCCGCGAAATCTGCCCGTCCCGACCCAGATCGAACACGGCGCCCAGGTCGGTCAGCGCCGCGACCGCGGCCTGTCCGCCTTCAACGATGGATCGCACGGCGTCGACGTCACACAGCCCGGCACCGGCCTCGACCGTGTCCTGCACGTGCGACTCCACCGAATCACCGTGCGGCGCAACAACAGCGATCCCACCCTGCGCGTACTGGGTGGACGTATCGGTGGCGCCACCCTTGCTGAGCGTGAGCACCCGCAGACCACGCAGCGACGCGGTGCGCGCCGCGGTGAGTCCCGCGACGCCGCCACCGATCACCACCAGATCGGCCTCGGTCTCCCAATCGATCGACACTGGAGTCATCAGCCCGTGCCTCTCTGTGCTTTTCGCGGATTACCCGCGCCGAGAATGCGGGTTCGGCCGACCGTCCCGGCTTTCGCCGAGACGACCGCGTGCTGCCGAACCTGCTGGAACCGCCGTCCGACCACCGCCCGCAGGGCAGCGGTCGGCGTCATTCACCACCGCCCGGCGTGCCGATCTCGATCATTCGCTGCACCGAATTACGTCCGCGCGCAGCGGTTTCCAGATCGACATGGACCTCGTCGCGGCCCTCGACCAGGCAGCGCAGCAGCGCCGCCGGGGTGATCATCTTCATGTACTTGCACGACGCCCGGTCGTTCACGGCTTGGAAGTCGATGCCGGGGGCGGCCTTTCGCAGCTGGTGCAGCATGCCGATCTCGGTGGCGACCAGTACCTGGGTCGACAGCCCACGCTGCTGCTGCACCTGCTTGGCCGCGTCGATCATGCCGCCGGTGGACAGGATGTGCACCCGCTCGGCCGGGAACGCGCCCTCGCCCGCCAGGTACAACGCCGAAGTGGCGCAACCGCATTCGGGATGCACGAACAGGTCCGCGTCCGGGTGGGTGCGCGCCTGCTCGGTCAGCTCGTCGCCGTTGATGCCCGCGTGCACGTGGCATTCGCCGGCCCAGATGTGCATGTTCTCCCGGCCGGTGACCCGCTTGACATGCGCGCCGAGGAACTGATCCGGCAGGAAGAGCACCTCGCGGTCCGGGTCGATCGAGGCGACCACGTCGACCGCGTTGGACGAGGTGCAGCAGATGTCGGTGAGCGCCTTCACTTCCGCGGTGGTGTTCACGTACGACACCACCACCGCGTTCGGGAATTCGGCCTTCCAGGAACGCAAGTCGTCCGCGGTGATGGAATCCGCGAGCGAGCAGCCTGCCCGCTGATCGGGAATCAGGACGGTCTTGGCGGGGCTGAGGATCTTCGCGGTCTCGGCCATGAAGTGCACGCCACAGAACACGATCGTGTCCTCCGGCGCCTCCGCGGCGATGCGGGACAATGCCAGCGAGTCGCCGACGTGATCGGCCACGTCCTGGATCTCCGGCAACTGATAGTTATGCGCGAGGATCGTCGCGTTTCGTTCGCGGGCCAGTCGCTTGATCTCCTGCGCCCACTCGGGGGTTGCTTCGACACCACTGAACCCCGACGGCCCGTCGAACACCTGCCCCATCAGCGGAGGCGCCAGTTTCGCACCCATAGTCGCCATGATGGCTCCCTTCGTCGTGCGAGTGGCTACTCCGCCGATTCGCACCAAACCAGGTTTTCGACTTATAATCGAAAACGTGGCCCATAGTAGCACTATCCACGAATCGCTCACCGCGGTGTTCCAGGTTCGCCGCTTCCCCGCGAACGTCGCCGCAGGTCCAAGCCCTGCCGACGCCGGAAACGAGGTTATCGGTCGGTGCCCGCCTGGACAGCGGACTGAATTGGCGGTGCTGCTCTGGGAGCGCGCGCTCGACCCGCAAAAGGGCACCTGGTCGCTTCCCGGCGGCCGGTTGCGCGACGACGAGGACCTCGACACCTCGGCCCGTCGCCAGCTCGCGGAGAAGGTCGATGTGCGTGAACTGGCCCATCTCGAACAGCTGTCGGTTTTCAGCGCGCCCGACCGCGTGCCCGCCCCGCGCCGCATCGCCTCGGCCTATCTCGGCCTGGTGCCGCTCACAGCAGACCCGCAGCTACCCGACGACACCGCCTGGCATCCGCTCTCCGCGCTGCCCCTCATGTCCTTCGACCACGGCACCGTCGTCGACCACGCCCGTACCCGCCTGGCCGCCAAACTCTCCTACACGAATATCGCGTTCGCACTCGCCCCCGCCGACTTCACTATGTCCACGCTGCGCGAAATCTACTGTGCCGCACTCGGTTACGACGTGGACACAACAAACCTGCAACGAGTCCTGTCCCGCCGCAAGGTAATCACCCCCACCGGCAAGACCCGAGCCCCCGGCCGCGCGGGCGGCCGTCCCGCCGCCGTCTACCGCTACACCGACTCCGGCATCCGCGTCACCGACGAATTCGCCGCCCTGCGCCCACCGACCTGACAATCTCAGGCGAAGCGCACTATTCGGCGATCGCCTTCCGATGCTTACTCCCCCGCCGATACCGCCGCTTGTTCGCCACCGGCTGCGCGGCACTACTGCGCCGCAACGCATCCCGCCGCCGCCAAGCCACCAGATCAGCCCGCTCCTGCTCGACCGGCAGATCCGCCGCCTTCGTATTCTCGTTCACTACCGGACCCCCTTCCACAGGCCGACCAACCCGGCAACGCTACCTCCACCCCCAACACCCTCTCCAGCCAATTATTCCGTGCAGCGGCTGATCAGCCAGGGCCCACTACGAGCAGCCGCACAACCAAGCGACATGCCGGAAGCGCTACCCCGAGACCGACTCAGGCGGTCTTCATCTGTGGCGCGGGTGGCGGTTCCACGGTGCGGGTGAAGAGTCGGTCGCCACACCAGAACGCCAACTCCACCAACCAGAACAGCGCCAGGAACACCTGCACGACTATCACCGGAATCGCCAGGAACACCACGGATGGCACGGCGATCAGTAGCCACATCGCGACATCGCCGAAGCTCGCGCCACGCAAGCCGCTGCCCAATCGCACTCCCGCCCACATCATCCAGCGCCGCGCGTAGGGCACATTCAGTTCGCGCAGGCAGCGCCGGAAGAGGCCGTCCGCGTCCGCCACCTCCACCGCATTCGAGCTGCGCAGGAAATCGTGCAGGATAGCGGCGCGAGTGTAGGCGCCGTAGCGGGGCACGAGCCACACCAAAGCGCGTGGCACCGAGGCGAAGTCGGTCCGGAACCCGGCGGGGATCACGAATTCTTGGGAATCACCTTGATAGACGAGCGGTTCGACCACTCGCCAGAACTTGGCGTCGAGCTCCTCGACCACCAGCCCGCTACCGACGAACGCCACGACTCGTTCCTCTCTGAACGCACAGCGTGTCCCACAATTCTAGGCTCTTTTGGTACGCCGGTACCGTCCCGCGGGCAACGGTTCGGACAACGCGTCAGCGGTGGGGACGAGTCTCCGGGAGCGAACCGGAACTGGCCTCCCTGGCCGGTTCGTAACTACCGTAAGGGAGCGGGCCACTGCCCGCTGGGTACGCCGCACCGTACGGTCCGAACGTGCCTGCCGGATCATGCGATCCGGTCTCGACGGCAGTGCCGGTACCTAGATCCTCCGACGAATTCAATGCGGCGAAGAACAGTACGAGCAGCGACGCCAGCAGCGGCTGCACGACCAGCGCGACCCAGGCGCCGACCTCCGTCGGCAGCTCGACGATCTGCCCGACCGGCGGATCGTGCGGCCGCGGGTGGTACCACTCGGCGACCTGCTCGCCGAGTCGCGCCATCACCAGCGCGCCGATCAGCGAGCCGACGAGCAACCCGAGCTGCAACAGCGGCCCGCGCACGCCGCGCCACCGCCACGCCGCGATCGCGGTCAGCACCCCGACCACCGCGGCGAAACACACGAACATCGCCACCGCGTCGAACTGGTGCCCACTCTCCCCGGTCAACACCGCACCTCGGCCCGGCTCGACCACGAACAGCTGCTCGGTCGGCGCGAGCAGACCCCACCCGGCACCGGCCAGCGCACTCACCACGATGACGGCCACCGCGATCACCACCGCGGCACGCACCTCGCGCCGCATGCCATTCCGCGACGCCTGCACTAGCGCAGTTCCAGACTGGCCGCGTCGATCACGCCGTGCCTGGAACACTTGGCCCACCAGCCGTCGGGGCTCACCTGCACGATCATCCGGCGACCGCAGTGCTCGCAGAAGCGCGGCGGCTCCAAGCCGAGCGCGGCGGCCGCGGGCACGGCGTCATCGAGGCCGGGCACGATCCGTTTGCCGGTGAACGGGTTGTAGCGCTCGTCCATGCCCATGACATTACTCATGGGTCTCCCTAAAGGGTTTCGTTGAGCGCCTTGATCGGCATCTTCAATTCGCCGAGCAGATCGAGATCCGCCTCGGCGGGCCGACCGAGGGTGGTCAGGTAGTTGCCGACGATGACGGCGTTGATGCCGCCGAGGATGCCCTGCTTGGCGCCGAGATCGCCGAGGGTGATCTCGCGACCGCCGGCGAAGCGAAGGATGGTGCGCGGCAACGCGAGCCGGAACGCGGCGACGGCACGCAGCGCGTCGGCGGCGGGCAGCACCTCGAGGTCGCCGAAGGGAGTGCCCGGGCGCGGATTGAGGAAGTTCAGCGGCACCTCGTCGGGCTCGAGCTCGGCCAGGTCGGCCGCGAATTCCGCACGCTGCTCCAGGGTTTCGCCCATGCCGAGGATGCCGCCGCAGCAGACCTCCATGCCGGCCGCGCGGACCATCCGCAGCGTGTCCCAGCGCTCTTCCCAGGTGTGCGTGGTGACCACGTTCGGGAAGTGCGAGCGCGAGGTCTCCAGGTTGTGGTTGTAGCGGTGCACGCCCATGGCGGCGAGCTGGTCGACCTGGTCCTGGGTGAGCATGCCGAGCGAGCACGCGACCTGGATGTCGACCTCGTTGCGAATGGCCTCGACGCCGGCCGCGACCTGCGCCATCAGCCGCTCGTCCGGGCCACGCACCGCGGCGACGATGCAGAACTCGGTGGCACCGGTCTTCGCGGTCTGCTTGGCGGCCTCGACGAGGCTGGGGATGTCGAGCCAGGCCGCGCGCACCGGCGACTGGAACAGGCCGGACTGCGAGCAGAAGTGGCAGTCCTCGGGGCAGCCGCCGGTCTTGAGGCTGATGATGCCCTCGACCTCGACCTCGGGGCCGCACCACTTCATCCGCACGTCGTGCGCCAGGGCCAGCAGTTCTTCCAGGTGGTCGTCGCCGAGGCGGAGCACCTCGAGGGTCTGCTCCTGGGTCAGTCCTTCGCCGCGCTCGAGCACTTGCTCGCGGGCGATAGACAAGATGGAGGTGTCAACGGAAGCCTGGGTCACTGCACGAATCCCTTCGGTCGGCCGAGGTGGCCGGGCAACTTGAACGGTGTTCAGGCTAGGGTAGCCGGGACAGTGAGTCAAAACACTGCGGGCCGGGTACGCCACCGTGACGGGGGCGGACCGGGCCGCCGACGGTAACCTGCGTAACCACGACGGGGGCCGCGAGTGCCGCCATCGGACAGGGAAGGAATTCGGGTGCAACTGCACAGAGCGGACGTGGTCGACGGTGCCGTCGCGATCCTCGACCAGTACGGCCTCGCCGACCTGACCATGCGCAGGCTGGCCGGCTCGCTCCAGGTGCAGCCGGGCGCGCTGTACTGGCACTTCCCCAACAAACAGGCCCTGCTCGGCGCGGTCGCGGACAAGATCCTGCTGCCGATGGACGATCCGATCGTCGCCACCGAATGGTCCGGCCAGGTCAGCGAATTGGCGCATCGGCTGCGCGACTGCCTGCTCGCCTATCGTGACGGCGCCGAATTGGTCTCGGCCACTTACGCATCCAGGCTCACCACCAGCAAGGGCCGGGAACGGATGGCCAGCGCGGCCATTCGCGCGGGCATGCCCCGCCCCGAAGCCGAACTCACCTCGTTCACGCTGCTGTACTACGTCCTCGGCCAGACCGTCGACGAACAGTCCAGAATGCAAATGGATTCCGCGGGCGCCCTCCCCGACGACGAAACCCCGCTCGACGAAACCCCCGACCCCACCGCCCGTTTCGACTTCGGCCTGCAACTGTTCATCGCAGGCGTCCGCCACCTACTGGGCACGCGCATCCGCTGAGCGGCGCCCCGCGCACTGACAGTCCGCCTCGGTCACGGGGCCAGGGCCGGTTGGCGGGCGGACCGGCCAGCCGGACGCGGCAGGCCGAAGTGGTCGCGCAGCGTCGTGCCGGTGTATTCGGTGCGGAACAGGCCGCGCTCCTGCAGGATCGGGACGACGGTCTCGGCGAATACCTCCAGTCCGCCCGGGTAGTACGGCGGCATCACGTTGAAACCGTCTGCCGCACCGTTGCGGAACCATTCCTCGATCGTGTCGGCGACCTGCTCGGGCGTGCCCACGAACACCCGGTGCCCGCGCGCACCGGCCAGCTTGTGCAACAACCCACGCACGGTCGGCCGCTCACGCTGCACGATGCCCGCGACGACCTGTAGTCGGCTGCGGGCGTTGTCGGTGACGTCACCCGCGTCATCGAACAGATCCACCGGAACCGCCTCGTCGAGCGGAAGGTGCCGCAGGCTCTTGCCGACGATGTTCTCCAGTTGTGTCAGACCGTATTCCGGCACGGTGAGCTCGTTGAACTCGCGTTCCAGCCGCTTGGCCGCCGCCTCGGTGTCGCCGATGAACGGGCTGATGCCGGGCAGGATCTTGACGTGGTCGGGGTTGCGGCCGAAACCCTGTGCCTGCGCTTTGATGTCGGCGTAGAACTTCTGTGCGTCCTCGAGTCGCTGGTGCGCGGTGAAGATCGCCTCCGCGTATTTACCGGCGAACGAACGACCTTCGTTGGACGCGCCCGCCTGCACGAGCACCGGGTAGCCCTGGGGCGTGCGCGGTGCATTGAAAGGCCCACGCACCCTTAAGTGTTCGCCGACGAAGTCGATCGGGTGGATCTTGTCCGGATCGGCGTACACCCCGCCTGCCTGGTCCAGCAGGATGGCGTCGTCCTCCCAGCTGTCCCACAGCGCGACCACGGAGTCCACGAATTCCCGTGCCCGCGCGTAACGTTCGGCGTGGTCGGGGTGCTTGTCGAGGCCGAAGTTGGCGGCGGCCAGGTCGGTTCCGGTCGTGACGATGTTCCAGCCGGCCCTGCCGCGGGAGATGTGGTCCAGCGTGGAGAACAGCCGCGCCAAGTTGTAGGGCTCGTAGTAGGTGGTCGAGGCTGTCGCGATCAGCCCGAGATGCGTTGTCGCCGTGGCGATGGCGGTGAGCAGGGTGATCGGCTCCAGACCGGAGCCCGCGTTGTGTTTGACGTTGGTGCGCAGCGCGGGCCCGTCGGCGAAGAACACCGCATCGAGCTTCGCCGCCTCGGCGGTGCGGCCGATCTCCTGGTAGTAGTCGACGTCATAGATCCGACCGGGCCGGCTGTCGGGATGCCGCCAGGCCGCCTCGTGGTGACCGGATGGGTAGATGAACGCGTTGAGGCTGAGCTGACGCGGAGTACTCATGAGGCTTGCTTCTCTTCTTCATGGCGGCTCGGCAGGTCGTCGGTGCCGACGCCGAGACTGGCGAGCAGTAGCGACCGGAGCCGAATGAAGGCCGGATCGCTGTGTGTGCGTGGACGTTCCAGGTCGATGCGCTGGTCGACGGCGATGCGGCCCGCGTCGAGCACGAGGACGCGGTCGGCGAGCAGCACCGCCTCGTCGACGTCGTGGGTGACCAGCAGGACGGCAGGCCGGTGCTTGGCGCACAGGTCCTGCAAGAGCGCGTGCATCTTGATCCGGGTGAGCGCGTCCAGCGCGCCGAACGGTTCGTCGGCCAGCAGCAGCTCCGGCTCCCGTACCAGCGAACGAGCCAGTGCGACACGCTGCTGCTCGCCGCCGGAAAGCTGCCTGGGCCAGGCCCTTTCGCGACCGGCCAAGCCGACCTCGGCGAGGGCGGCGCGGCCCCGCTCGGCGGCGCCGTGCCCGCTCGAACCGAGGGTCACGTTGTCGAGCACGCGGATCCAGGGCAGCAGCCGCGAATCCTGGAACACCACGGCACGTTCGGTGGGCACCGTCAGTTCGCCTGAGCCGGGCACGTCGTAGTCCAGTTCCGCGAGTGCGCGCAGCAGCGTGCTCTTGCCCGAACCGCTACGCCCGAGCAGGGCAACGAATTCCCCGCGCGCGATATCGAGATCGATGTCGCGCAACACGACCCGGTCGCCGAACCCGCGCCGCAGTTCGCGCGTGCGGACGACGCTCAGTCCCCCAATGTCTGTCGCCACGACAGCGCCTTCCTTTCCACCGCGCGCACGGCGAGATCGCCGAAAAGTCCTAGCAGGCCGTAGATCACGAGCCCGACCACGATCACGTCGATCTGCCCGTAGGTGCGGGCCTGGGTCATCAGGTAGCCGATGCCGCTGGTGGCGTTGACCTGTTCCACCACGACCAGGGCCAGCCAGGCGATGGTGACCGCGAGCCGCAGTCCGGTGAAGAAGCCGGGCAGCGAGCCGGGCAGCGCGATCCGGCGGATGAAACCCCAGCGCGAAAGACCAACCGTCTGTGCGAGTTCCACGTATCTGGAGTCGACGCTGCGCAGGTAGGCGTGGGTGTTCAGGTAGATCGGGATCGCCACGCTCGTCGTGATGACGACCAGCTTCATCTGCTCGCCGATGCCGAACCACACGATGAACAGCGGGATCAACGCGAGCGTCGGAATCGCGCGCTTGATCTGAATCGGCCCGTCCACCAGCGCTTCACCGATCCGGCTCAGGCCCGCTACGAGCGCGAGCACCAGCCCGATGAGGACACCGATGGCCAGCCCGATACCAGCCCGCTGCACCGAGGTGAGCAGATTGGATTGCAGCCTGCCGTCGGCGATCAGGTCACCGGCGGTCGCGGCGACCGTCCACGGCGCGGGCAGCGTCTCCGAATCCAGTGTGCCGGAGGCGGATCCGAGCACCCAGGCGAGGATCAACAGCGTCGGCCCGATGGCGGCGCCGAACGGAATCGGTCGTCCCGGTCCGAGTCGCGGCCGGGCGGGCTTGCGCTTGGCCAGCTCCCGCGCCGGTGCGGCAGTGCGTCCGAGCCGGTGCCATACCCCGGCATCGACCGTGGCCATCAACGGGCCTTCGGTTCGAACGCGGCGCCGCTCGCGGTGACCGCCTCGGTGATCGCGGCGTCGTAACGCAGGTCGAAGCCGTTGGCCGCCTGCACCTTCTTCGGTAGCTCACCGGCCTTGGCGAGGACGTCGATGGTGGCCTGCTGCCGGTCTACGAGCTGTTGATCCAGGTGCGGGAAGACGAAGGTACCCAGCGAATCCACGATGCGCTTGGCATCCTCGGGGCCGACCTTCTGATTCTCCACGTAGTACTTGCGCGCCCACTCCTCCTGGTGGGTATTGGACCACTGGAAGGAGCGTACGAAAGCAGCGGCGAGGGCTCGAGTCGCGGCAGCCTTGGCCGGGTCCTGAACCACCGCCCGGCGGGCGTACAGGTAGCCGAGACCGCCGTAGATTCCGTCGGTCTGTGCATCCGGAATCAGCGAAGCGCCCGGAGTCCGCAGCAACCGCGTGACATTCGGCTCGATCAGCGGCGCGACATCGACCTGACCGGTGCGAACGGCGTCGAGGAACTCGGCGAGCTGCAATCGGATCAGTTGCACGTCACCGGGTTTCAGCCCGGCTTTGTCCAAGGCGCGCAGCACCGCCGCCTGCTGCGCGGTGCCTTCCGCGTAGGCGATCTTCTTGCCCTTCAGATCGGCAAGCGTGGCAACCGATTTCCCCGGCGCCACCGCCAGTTTCAGTGCTGAGGTGCTGGTTTGGTAGGCGGCCACGATCGGCACGTCCTGCCCGGCGATCAGCGCATGGATCGGCGGCACGTCGCCCACCACCGCGACGTCGGCGGCTTCCGCGCGGAACGCCTCGAGAATGGCCGGGCCGCCGGTGAAATTGGCGAACTCGACCTTGAACGGCAGCGTGTCCAGCTCGCCGGACTGCCGGAGCACCTGCTGCAGCCGCTCGGACTGATCGGCGACAACGAGCTTGGTTCCAGCGGGAACTTCAACGGGCAGTGGCGTGTCCGCGGCGACGGGACCGACCGGCTTGTCCTTGTTCGCGCAGCCGGTGAGTCCGAGGGTCGCAACGGTTGCCACGGCGAGCAATGCGGCGGTGGTGCGGCCATGGCGGCCGAACAAAAACGTGCGTGGTCGGTACATACACGGATTCAAACAAGACAAAACCGGCCCGAACACCGTTTGTCTCAGGCTGGTTCGAACTGCTCGGCCGCTATCGCGGCGCCGCCGCGAGCGGAGCGTCCCGGACCTGCACCTGGAAGCGCTGGACGAACGGCACGATCTGCTGATCGATGAACGTGTTGTATTCGGTCGGCCGCTGCATCGGGTTGGCGTGCCCGGTGTTTCGCGCGAGCACCACCGACAGCGTGCCGGCCACGCCACCGGACTGTTCGATCAGTACCCGATGCGAGTACTCGACATCGACGACCCGGTCCGCGTCCGCGTCGCGCGGGCGAATGAAAACGATAGCGGGACGCGGCTTTCCGCCCACGGGCTCGGCCAGCGCCCGCAGGTCGCTCGTCGCGCCGCCGGCCACGATCGCGGTGAACTGTGCCTCGATCAGACCGTTGCTCGCCGCGTTGCGCGAGAAGATCTTCTCCCGCAACACCTCGTGCACCACCTCGCCGAGCTTGGCGAAACGGATCCCAGGCGGCACGCCACCGCCGCCGTCGTACACGAAACGGTCTCGGCGCGCGTAGGTTTCCACCGCGAGCCGCAACAGCCTGCTCTCGCGCGCACCGGGCAGCCAGCGCATCCAGCGCACCATGTCCTCGCCCGCGCCGCGGCTCTCCGGGCGGACCGCGTTCAGGTCCACCGGGGTGCAGTCCAGGATCACGCCGACCAGGCGGCGGTCACTGTCGAGATGGACGTGTTTGGCGACCTCCAGCGCGATCACGCCGCCCATCGAGTGCCCGACCAGCACGATGTTCTTCAGCCCGGACAACTCGGCGGCGCGCACGATCAGGTCGGCGATCACCTTGGTATCAATACCTTCGTTGTCGTAGCGGATGGCCCACACCACGCCCATGCCGCGCAATGAAGGCAGCGCGGCGGCGGTCGCGCTGGCGTCCAGGCCGCCGAGGCCGACCATGTCCACCACGACGGTGTCCCAGTTCTTGGCATCGGCCGGCGAGGCGACGGGCAGGATCGCGGGCTCGGTGCGGGCGAGCCGGGCTTGTTCGGGTTCGACATCGAAGGTCAGGTACTGGGCGAAGACGACCAGTAGGGCGGCGAGCAGTACGAGCACTCGCAGGACTGCCGACCTGGTCCGGCGCAACGTCTTCCACTCGTGCCACAGGCTGGTGTCCCGTAGCCGGGCTTTGCGTCGCGCGTCGTCCCAGTCCGAAACAGTGGACGGGTGCCGGTCATCGAACGGCGACATCTATCCCACCGTACGTAAGGGTGTGGGCGGCTGCCATTCCACTCGCCACCCGGCGGCGGGTGTTAACCCGACCGACCGGTAGAGTTCTGCCGTCATCCCTGGCAGGTGCGAGAATCCGGTGCAATCCCGGAACGGTCGCGCCACTGTGATCGCCACCACGGCGAAAGTCAGACCTCCCCTGCCGGACAACTCTGGAGAGGCCGCGACTTGCCTGTGGAGCACTACCGCCGCGCGCGCGTAGCGAGCGAATCATGTGCCAGCACGCCTCGGCGCATGCTGGAGCCGAGCGCCGGCATGAGCCGTGTCCGCGCGACGCTCATCTTCCCTATCCTTGGCGCGCTGCTGATCTGCGCGATGATTCTCGCGACCGGATTCGGCGCGGAAACGCTGCCGGTCTCGTCGGTGTTGGAAGTCCTGCGGCACCGCGTCACCGGGCAGAGGCCGTCCGACTTCGGCCTGGACACCATCGTCTGGCAGTTGCGGGTGCCGCGTACCGTGCTCGCTGCGATCGTCGGCGCGGGGCTGGCGTTGGCCGGAGCGGCCATGCAGACATTGGTGCGTAATCCGCTCGCCGATCCGTATCTGCTCGGGGTGTCCTCAGGCGCGGGTGTCGGTGCGGCGGCGGTGATCACCTCCGGGCTGTTCGCCGGTGCCGGGGTGTGGGCGTTGTCCGGCGGGGCGTTGGTCGGGGCGTTCGTCGCGGCGGGGCTGGTGTTCCTGATCGCCGTCGCGCAGGGCGGGCTGACGCCGTTGCGGTTGGTGCTCACGGGCACTGTGCTCGGTTCCGCGTTCGCCGCGTTGAGCAGTTATCTCATCTTTCGCCGCCCGGATCCCGGTGCGGCCCAATCGGTGCTGTTCTGGCTGCTCGGCAGTCTCGCGGGGGCCGACTGGACGCGAATCGCGTTGCCGCTGAGCGTGGTTGTGCTCGCCGGTCTCGCGTTGCTCCTCGCGAGCGGCTGGCTGGATGCGCTGACCGTCGGCGCCGATACCGCCGCTTCCCTCGGCGTTCCCGTCAAGGAACTGCGCATCGCCCTGTTCCTGTTGCTCGCGGTGTTAGTCGGGGTGCTCGTCGCCGTGTCGGGCGGGATCGGCTTCGTCGGCCTGGTCGTCCCGCACGCCGCCCGCCTGCTGGTCGGCCCGCGCCACCGCAGCCTGCTGCCCGCCTGTGCCCTCTGCGGTGCGCTGTTCCTCGTCGTCGCCGACGCCGCCACCCGAATCCTGGTCCGCCCCACCGAAATCCCCGTCGGCGTGCTGACCGGCCTGATCGGCGCCCCCGCGTTCCTGATCCTGATGGGACGGCGGCGCTATCGGTTCGGTGAATCATGAACGGGCGCAACCGCCGTCGGTCGGTCAACGTGTCCGCGAACAGCCCCGAACACGATCGCGATGCTGACGCAGCGGGTCAGCCGGACACAACCGAGCCGAATGACGGTGGGCGCCACGGGGACGAGTCGTCGAATAGTGTCAGCGTGACCCGAGCCCAGAGTGACGCTGCGGTCCGGACTGCGTCCGATGACGGCCGCTCCGCGCACATGCGAGGCGCAACACGCGGGGACAATGCGGCCGGGCCGAATGAGCGCGAGGCGAACTGGGCGGCCAGACCGAACGAACACGGACGCGAGGCGGACACGGCGGTCGAAACCCGGAGCAAGGCTGGGGCATTGGCGGTAAAGGGGCTCGCGTGTGCCGCCGGGCGGAAGACCGTGGTCGCCGACGTGACCTTCGCGATCCAGGCCGGGGAGACGGTCGGGATCGTCGGGCCGAACGGCACGGGTAAGTCGACGCTGCTGCAGACGCTGGCCGGGGTGCGGCGGCCGGTGCGTGGGCAGGCGATGGTGGACGGCCAAGTGCTGCACGAACTGTCGTCGCGACGGCGGGCACGCACGGTGGCCATGGTGGCGCAGGACGAGCGTCCGCCCGACGACCTGCGTGCGGGCGAGGTGGTGGCACTGGGGCTCACGCCGTACCTGCCGCCGTGGGGTGCCGGTTCGCCGCGCGAACAGCACGCCGTTCAGGACGCGTTGACCACGGTGGACCTCGCCGGATTCGCCGACCGCCCGGTCCATCGCCTCTCCGGCGGCGAACGCCAACGCGTGCTGCTTGCCCGCGCCCTCGTACAGAACACCCCGGTGCTGCTGCTCGACGAGCCGACCAATCACCTGGACATCACCCACCGCCTCGAACTCCTCGCACTAGCCCGCACCCTGAACCGCACCGTCGTCATGGCGCTGCACGACCTGGCCCTGGCCGACCGCTACTGCGACCGAATCCTGGTGCTACACAACGGCGCCGCTCACCCGCTCGCCCCACCCGCCACCGCCCTTGCTCCCGAGGTGGTCGACGAGGTCTTCGGCGTCCGCGCCCTCCGCATCGCACACCCCGAAACCGGCGACCCACACCTCTTGATCACTCCCCGATGACCTCTGGTCGCGGACCACTGACCTGTTGATTTACCCAGAGAGGCGAATGGATGAAGCACACTTTCCGAGTGTTGGTCGCGGTCGTGCTGGCCGCGGCGGTGGCCGGGTGTAGCGCGCAGCAGACGACCGCCGGGGATCTCACGATCCGCAATTGCGATGTGGACGTGCGGTTTCCGGCTCCGGCGAAGCGGTTGTTCGTCAATGACGGCAACCTGATCTCGATGGCGCTGGCGCTCGGGGCACAGGATCAGGTGGCCGCCGTGTCGAGCGTGCAGCGGGACGCGGACACGTTGCGCAGGCACTACGGGCCGGTTGTCGATCAGTTGAAGTCTGTTGCGCCGGAATATCCTTCGCGAGAGACCGTGTTGGCACAGGGGCCGGACGTGATGGTCGCCGGGTGGAGCTACGGGTACGACGAGTCCAAGAACCTGACGCCGGATTCGTTGAGCAAGGCCGGAATTGCGGCCTACACGCTCACCGAGAGTTGCCGCCAGCACAATGGTGAGCGCCCGCGCGGCATCGTCGAACCGTGGACCGCGCTGCGCGACGACCTCACCAACCTCGGCGCCATCACCGGACGCACCGACCGCGCCGCCGCGGTCACCGCCGATCTGGACCAGCGGCTCGCCGCACTGACCAGCGCACCGCAGGCCGAGCGCAAGCCGACCATTTTCCTGTTCGACAGCGCCACCGACTCCCTGATGTCCAGCGGCAGTTTCGGTGCGCCGCAAGCGATCCTGGACGCCGCGGGCGGCCGCAACGTGCTCAGCGACGTGCCGGACACCTGGACCAGGGTGTCCTGGGAGCGCCTGGCCGCCGCCGACCCCGACGCCATCATGTTCGTCGACTACCCACCGCAAACCTTCGCCCAGAAGGTCGACGCACTGCGCGCCAAGCCCGGCATCAACCAGCTCCGCGCCGTCACCGAGGGCCGCTTCCTCAACCTCCCCTACGCCATGTGGACCAGCGGCCCCCTCAACATCGACGCCGCCGAACAAATCCGCAAACAACTCGAACGCTGGAACCTGCTCCCCACCTCCCCCATCCAGCCCCCCGCCGACGACACCATCCGCTGAAACCGCGCCCGCCGCGCACCAGCTCGCCTCCCGCGCACAAATTTGCCAACAAACTCACGCGCGGGAGGCGAAACAACACGCGGCTCAGTGGCAAATCGGCACCCGTACGCACAGCTCGGCCGATCCGCAGACCGCAACGCCCGCTGCTGCCGCCGCTCGACGCTGCGCACCGATTCGCCCGCCACGCACCGATTCGCCAGCAACTTCGTACGCGGCCTACGAAACGATGCGCGACGCAAACCCCGGACAGTCCGCGCAACTAGGCACCCACGCCGCGCGGCAAATCTCTCGACGCGCACGGATTTGCTGGCAGATTCGTGCGCGGCGCGCGAAACCGCGCGCGGGATGCGGTGTGGGTCAGGCGAAGGGGGACCAGGTGGGGGTGAACCAGGTGGGGGCGGCGGCGGTGAAGTGGTCGCGGGTCCATGAGCCGGTGGCTGCGGGGATGGTGCCGACGAGGGGGATGCCGGTGACGCGGGGTAGGTCGATGCGGTTGTAGTCGGCGGCGAGGTCGGGGGTGGTGGGCCATGAGCCGATTACCAGACCTGCGCAGCGCACGCCGGCTGATTGCAGTGCGCGGGTGGTGAGTTCGGTGTGGTTTAGGGTGCCGAGGCCGGCGGCGGTTACCAAAAGTACGGGGGCGTCGAGTTTTTGGGCGAGGTCGAGGAGGGTGAAATCGCCGAGCCGGACCAGCAGGCCACCCGCGCCCTCCACCAGGGTGAGATCGGCGTCGCTGAGCGTGTCTATCCCGGCAACGGTTTCGGCCAACGTCAGCTCGGGCAATCCTGCGCGGCGCGCGGCGGTGTCGGGTGCCAGCGGGTCCGGGTAGCGCGCGAGTTCGAGGGTTCGAGTGGCACCGCTGAGGCGCTCGATCTCGGCGAGATCGCCGGGTTCGCCTGGGGCAACACCGGTTTGACCCGGCTTGCACACCGCCACGGACTTACCTTCGGCCAACACCATCGCGGCGACGGCCGCGGTAACCACGGTCTTGCCGACGTCCGTGGAAGTTCCGGTGATCAACAGCACGCTCATACGGCCACCGCCAGCACACATGTTGCGGCGATCAGGGACAGGCTCACGGAACCGATCAGCGCGACAACGCCCGCCACCTTCCGTGACCGACCTGCGCGAGCGATCGCACGGTCTTCGATCCTCACGCGCGCACCACATCCAGCCCACGGGCCTGGACCAGAACTTCGCCGAGAACCGTTGCGATGGTGTCGAGTTCGGTCGGGGTGAGGTTGGCGCGGGCGGTCAGTCGCAGTCGTGACGTGCCCTCCGGGACCGAGGGTGGGCGGAAGCAGCCGACGTCGAGGCCCTGCGCCCGGCACGCCTGCGCGGCGTCGAAGGCGACCTGCGCCTTGCCGAGCACGACCGATACCACCGCCGAATCCGGTACGGGCACCTCGGCAATCCGTGCGATGTCGGCGGCACGCTCCAGTACTCGCGCCGCCAGTTCGGGTTCGCGACGCAGCACCCGCAGTGCCGCGCGTGCCGCACCGACGGCGGCGGGTGCGAGACCGGTGTCGAAGATGAAGGTCCGTGCGGCATCGATCAGATGCGCGCGCACCCGCTCGCTGGCCAGCACCACACCGCCTTGCGCGGCAAGGGATTTCGATAACGTCGCGGTGATCACCAGGTCCGGCGCACCGGCCAGGCCGAGCTCGTGCACCAGCCCGCGGCCACCCTCGCCACGCACCCCGAGTCCGTGCGCCTCGTCCACGATCAACACCGCGCCGCGCGCCCGGGCGACCCGGTGCAGTTCGACAAGCGGCGCAAGATCACCGTCGGCACTGAATACCGAATCGGTGAGCACCAGCGCCCGTTCTTCGGTCCGCGCGGCAAGCAGGCGGTCGACCGCGTCGACATCGCCGTGCGCGGCGACCTCGATCCGGGCCCGCGACAGCCTGCACGCGTCGACGAGCGACGCGTGACTGCCCGCGTCCGAAACGATCAGCGCCCCACGCCCGGCCAGCGCTGTGACCACGCCGAGGTTGGCGGCATAACCGGAGGCGAACACGAGACCTGCTTCGGCACCGACGAATTCGGCGAGCTCGGTCTCCAGCCGCTCATGATCGGTAGTTGAGCCAGTGACGAGCCGGGACCCGGTCGACCCGGCGCCCCACCGGCGCACCGCCGCTATCGCCCCGTCGATCACCTCGGGATGACGAACCAGCCCGAGATAGTCGTTGGAGGCGAGGTCGATCGACGGCGACCGCGCCGCACGGGGACGTAGCTCACGACGCAGCCCCGCGGCCACTCGCGCGGACGCGCGCTCGTCCAACCAACTCAACGGATCGGTAGTCACAGCTCCGGAGCATACTTGAACGCCGTTCAAGGTGCATAGTCCCGAGTCATCACCTCAGCCCATGAACCAGTTCGGCGTATCGAATCGGAACACCTCCCCCGGCGTCACGGTACGCAGATCCTGTTCGAGTTGAGCCAGCCGGCCCGCCCCCAGCTGACCCGCCCACCGATCATGAATCCGGTCGAAGATCCGCGCGGACCGGTTCAGCACATCGACAGCACGGTCGGTCAACGTATAGACCTTGCGCCGCGCATCGGTCGGATCATGACCTCGCCGCAGATACCCCAGGCGCTCGAGCGCCTCGATGTGCTTGCCTGCGGCCTGTTTCGAGATCCCGAGGGCACGGCCGAGGTCGGCGGCGGTACACCCATACCTCCCGCCGACCCGGCCCACGGCCTGAAACACGAACCCGTGCATCGGCCGCAACTCGGCATGCCCATGCTCGGCCAGCTCGACATGCACCTCGTCAACGACGGCACGAAACCCGAGCAGCATCCGCAAGGGCAGCTCGTAGCCGCCGGAGTCACTTGACATATTAGACAACCTCGTTGACTATATGGACAACTTCATTGTCTATCTTACGGGAGTCACCGAGCATGACCGTCATCCAACACACCGAAACCCGTCGCACCGAAACCCCCGCCGGCGTGATGACCACCCTCGCCTCGCCCACCCAGGGCGGCAGCTCACTCGCGCTCTGGCGGGTCGAGGTGCCCGCCGACAAGTCGGGTCCGGTCCACTTCATCGACACCGAGCAGATCTGGACCCTCGTCGCAGGCCGCGCGACCATAGACCTGGATGGCGTGAAACTCACTGCCGCCGAGGGCGATACGGTGATCCTGCCCGCCGACGTGCTTCGTCAGGTGAGCACCGACGAAGGCTTCACTGCCATCGTCACCGCGCAGGCGAGCGCCAAGGCAGGTGTGCCGGGCAGCGACACCATGGTCGTGCCGCCCTGGATCGCCTGAGCCGGACAGCGAGCTATCTGCGCCCGCAGTAGTAAGCCAGCAAGCCGGGCCCGTTACCGGTATCCGGCAGTTTCTTGCAATGCTGCGTTATCCAGGTGATTCGATCGTCATCAGCGGGCGAGATCAGTACCAAGCCGACTTGGTTGCCCTCGATCATGCGGGCGACCTCGGCGGTGGTCGGGACCGGCGATCGACCGGTGAATCCGCCGATCGACGGGATCTCCGTGCCGGTGGCCAGGATGAACGGCGACGCGAGCACCGAGGTGTACGTCATCAGCGGATAACGCTCGCCCCCAGGCGATTTCCGCAACTTGTCCATCAGCCCCGCAGCCTGATCCACGGACCCGGCCAGGAACCCCTGGGTGACCTGGCGGGCCTGCGCCGATTCGAACGGCGTGTCCAGCGGCCCGTAGTCGTCGGCGACCACCGACGCCGACGCGACGGCAGGCGCGGCGAGAACCGCGACGAGCAACACCGGCAACACTCGCGCCCCGCGCACGAATACCGCTGCCACACAACAGATCAGCGCCACACCCACGGTCGCCCAGCGCAGCTCGCTCGACGCCGCGCCCAGCAACCACCCGCCATAGGCGACAGTCACCACGGCAGCACCGATGCCCACCACGCGCACACCGGGGACGTGCACCGATCGCACGAACGCGACCACCCCCATCCCGATCAGCGCCGCGATCGACGGCGTCAACACCGCGAGATAGTACGGATTGACCGTGCCGACGATCAGGAACGCGGCCAGATGAATGACCAGCCACCCACCCCACAAGAACACCGCACCGGTGCCGGGATCGACCCGAGGCCGCCGTAACGCGAGCACGGAGAGCACGAGCAGACCGAGCAACGCCAACGGCACCAGCCAGCCGATCTCGCGCCCACCGCCACCACCGAAGACGTGGTCGAACCGGCTCTCGGGCCCGAGCACCAGTTCGGCGCGATAGCCCGCCTGAGACTTCCCGGTGGAGAAGTTCGCCGCGCCGACGGTGAACGAATCATCGGCGCGACTCGCGGCGTTATAGACGAAAACCTGCTCGAACAGCGAATTGTCCTGGCTGCCATCGGCATACGGCCGATCCCGGCCGGGCACCAGACTCACCACCGACATCCACGCCAGCGAAATCGTCAGCGCGACAACGCCGAACAACACGGTGGCGGTGATCCGTTGTCGCAGCTGCACCCTCGGCGCACAGACCAGCACCGCGATCGCGATGACCGGCACCACGATCCACGCCTGCACCATCTTGGCTTGGAACGCCAGTCCGACAAACACGCCCGCGTACACCATGTTTCGAGTCCGCCCCGACTCGATCGCGGCCGCGGCCTGATCGGCGACCAGTACCAGCAACAGCACGAGCAACGTATCGGCGACATTGCCGCGATTCAGCGCGACCGTCGCCGGCACCAGCGCCGCGACCACCACCGCCACGATCGCCGCCACCGGGCCCGACAGCCTGCGCACCGCCCGATAGAGCACCAGAATCGTCAGCACACCCTCGACCACCTGTGGCAACAGATACGCCCACAGGTGTGGCCCGAAGATCCGCACCGACAGCGTCTGCACCCAGAACGCGCCGGGAAGTTTGTCGATGCCGATGCTCGCATCCGGATCGAAGGCGGCGAAGAAGAAGTTGTGCCAGCTCATCGACATCGAGCGCACGGCAGCCGCGTAATACAGGTGCGGCGCTTCCGATCCGATGCCCCACCCGTACAGCACGGCGGTGACCGCGGCGACCACGAGCAGCGCCGGGCGCGCCCACGCGGGCTGCCCCTGCGGTGATCGCCAAAATCGCCACCGGCTCGCGGCCGGACGCACTGACGTATCCGCAGTCACCCCACCAATATCGAGAGGCCCGAAGGCAGTGTCAACCGAGTTTCGCCGCGCTGGACTGGGCTTCGACCGCAGCGCGCATCCCCATCGCGATCGCCGCGACGTCCGCGTCGGTGCTGATGAACGGCGGCATGGTGTAGATGAGATTCCGGAACGGCCGCAACCACACTCCCGCGTCGACGGCCGCGGCGGTCGCGCTGCGCATGTCCACCGGGCGGTCGAGTTCGATCACCCCGATCGCGCCGAGCACCCGCACCTCGACCACACCGGGCCGCCCCCGCAACGGCGCGAGTCCCGCTTCGAGTCCGGATTCGATCCGCGCCACGTCACCGCGCCAATCCCCACCGGTCAGCAGTTCGAGCGAGGCCACCGCGACCGCACAGGCCAGCGGGTTACCCATGAAGGTCGGCCCGTGCATCAACCCGCCATGTCCCGCACTGATCGTCTCGGCGATCGACGTGGTGCACAACGTCGCGGCCAAGGTGAGGTATCCCCCGGTCAACGCCTTACCGACGCACATCACATCCGGGCTGACGCCTACCTGATCGGCCGCGAAAAACGTTCCGGTGCGGCCGAATCCGGTCGCGATCTCATCGAACACGAGCAGCACCCCGTGCGTGTCACACAACTTGCGCAGATCGGTCAGATAGCGCGGATGATGCCAGCGCATCCCGCCCGCGCCCTGCACAACAGGTTCCACGATGACCGCGGCAAGCTCGTCGGCATGGGCGCTGATCATCCGCTCCAGCTCCGCCGCGTACTCGGCCTGATAGTCGGCCGGCGGCATCGGCGCGAAAAACTGATCCGTCAGGACGTCGGTCCACAGCGAGTGCATGCCGCCCGTCGGATCGCACACGCTCATCGGAGTGAACGTGTCGCCGTGATACCCGCCGCGCCAGGTGAGCAGCCGCTGCTTCCCCGGTCGGCCGAGCGCCCGCCAGTACTGCAGGCACATCTTCACCGCGACCTCGACGGACACCGAGCCGGAGTCGCACAGGAACACTTTGTCCAGGCCGCCCGGCGTGAGCTCGACCAGCAGTTCGGCCAGCCGCGCGGCCGGTTCGTGGGTGAGCCCGCCGAACATGACGTGGCTCATCCGCTGCGACTGCGCCACCAGCGCGGCGTCCAGCACCGGGTGCCGGTAGCCGTGGATGGCGGCCCACCAGGAGCTCATCCCGTCGATGACCTCGCGGCCGTCGGCCAGCGTCAGCCGCGTACCAGAGGCTTCGGCGACAACCAACGGTTCGGTCGTCGCCGGGAATCCGCCGTAGGGATGCCAGACATGCTTGGCATCGATAGCGGCGATCTCGTCAAGGGTCAGTGCCACAGGAATCCTCGCGGTCGAGCGACGGCCCGAAGGGCGGGCTTGAACGCCGTTCAAGTTACCACTGGAGCTGGGCGCGAGACTCATCCACATAAATTCCTGTCGTCCGGCGGCCACTCCGGGCTATTCTTTGACCGAGTCAACGATCACCGCACGAATGGAGCCGTCGTGACCACCGTCGCCGCCACGGATATCGCCGCAGTCCGCGAATTCAACCGCCGCTACACCCGGGTCATCGGTGTGCTCCGCGAAGGCCTGCTGGACAGCGAGTATTCGCTCACCGAGGCCCGAATCCTGTTCGAACTGGCCAACTCCGGGACCGTCGAGGTGGTAACCCTGCGCCAGACCCTCGATCTCGACGCCGGGTACCTGAGCCGCATCCTGGCCAGCTTCGAGAACACGGGCCTGGTCCAGCGCAACCGCTCCGAGAGCGACGCCCGGCGCCAAGAAGTGCGACTCACCAAGCGGGGCAAGGAAATAGCCGCGGTCCTCGATCACCGCTCCAGCGCCGAAATCGGCTACCTGCTCAACGCCAAACCGCCCGCCGTGCGGGCCCGTCTGGTCACCGCGATGCAGACCATCCAGCAGATCCTGGACCACCCCGCCAATGCGGTGGCCGCGCCCCCTTTCGTCATCAGAGCACCGAAAGCGGGCGACTACGGGTGGGTCATCGAGCGCCACGCCCGGCTCTACACCCACGAATACGGTTGGGACGGAACATATGAGGAGCTGATCGTGCGCATCGTCGCCGACTACCTCGCGTCACACGATGAGCACCGCGAGCGCGCCTGGATCGCCGAATCCGGCGGCGAACCGGTGGGCAGCATCTTCTGCGTCGCCGAGAACGACACCACCGCACGGCTGCGCCTGCTGCTGGTCGAGCCCACCGCCCGCGGCCTCGGCGTCGGCGCCGCACTGGTCGACGAATGCCTGCGCTTCGCCACCGCAGCCGGTTACCGCGAGATAGTGCTCTGGACCAACGATGTCCTCACCGCGGCCCGGCACATCTACCAGCGCGCCGGTTTCGAACTGGCCGAGGAGAGTCCGCACCACAGC
Source organism: Nocardia sp. NPDC046473 (assembly GCF_040645995.1). Lineage (NCBI taxonomy): Bacteria > Bacillati > Actinomycetota > Actinomycetes > Mycobacteriales > Nocardiaceae > Nocardia > Nocardia sp. NPDC046473. Next base: position 65,718 of record NZ_JBEYZJ010000013.1, on the reverse strand, counting down.
TGGGGCGCCGACCTGATCGGTCAGACTTGGCGACGATCACTGGGCTCGCCCGAATAGGCACCCATCCCGACATTGCTGCGGGGTTACCAGGACTGCTATTCGGCCGGATCCCGCGCTGGACGCAGCGCGTCGTACTGGGCGGACCAGCCCGATCGACCGTCCCGCTGAACTACCCTCAGCGCTGGCTGGACGGCTGCCCAGGTCCCGGCCGAGACTGCCAGTCGTCACCACCCGCGCCGAGTAATAGGGCGCTGCCGCTAATGTCGTTGCTATGGCTCAGCCCGACTCCGCGTCCGGTGACGCGACACCACTCGGTGTGTGGCCCGGCACCGCATACCCACTGGGCGCGACCTACGACGGTGCGGGCACCAACTTCTCGGTGTTCTCCGAGGTTGCCGACGCCGTCGAGTTATGCCTGATCGACCGGGACGGCACCGAATCCAGGGTGCCGCTCGACGAGGTCGACGGGTACGTCTGGCATGCCTACCTGCCCGCGGTCGGACCGGGCCAGCGCTACGGCTTCCGGGTGCACGGCCCCTACGATCCGGACCACGGATTACGTTGCGACCCGAGCAAACTACTGCTCGACCCATATGGCAAGGCGTTCGACGGCGAGTTCGACAACGACCCGTCGCTGTACACGCACGGCCTCGACTCGCTCGGCCACACCATGGCGGGCGTGGTGATCAACCCGTACTTCGACTGGGGCACCGACCGTGCGCCGAATCGGCCGTATCACGAGACGGTGATCTATGAGGCGCACGTCAAGGGCATGACCGCCACCCACCCCGACGTGCCGGAAGAGTTGCGCGGCACCTACTCCGGCATCGCGCATCCGGCGATCATCGAGCACTTGAAAGGCTTGGGCGTCACCGCGATCGAGCTGATGCCGGTGCACCAGTTCCTGCACGACAGCGTGCTGCTCGACCAGGGCCTGCGAAACTACTGGGGCTACAACAGCTTCGGCTATCTCGCGCCACACAATGAGTACGCCGCCATCAAACGCGCCGACTCGGCGGTCACCGAATTCAAGGCAATGGTGCGCGCGCTGCACGCCGAGGACATCGAGGTGATCCTCGACGTGGTCTACAACCACACCGCCGAGGGCAACCATCTCGGGCCGACCATCGGCTTCCGCGGCATCGACAACGCCGCCTACTACCGCGTCCTCGACGAGGACCCTTCGCACTACATGGATTACACCGGCACGGGCAACAGCCTGAACGTGCGGCACCCGCACACACTGCAGCTGATCATGGACTCGCTGCGCTACTGGGTGCTCGACATGCACGTCGACGGCTTCCGCTTCGACCTGGCCGCCACGCTCGCCCGTGAACTGCACGACGTCGACCGGCTGTCCACGTTTTTCGATCTGGTGCAACAGGATCCGGTGGTCAGCCAGGTGAAGCTGATCGCCGAGCCGTGGGACGTCGGCGAGGGCGGCTACCAGGTCGGCAACTTCCCCGGCCTGTGGACCGAGTGGAACGGCAAGTTCCGCGACACCGTGCGCGACTACTGGCGTGGCGAGCCTGCCACATTGGGCGAGTTCGCTTCTCGGCTCACCGGCTCCTCCGATCTGTACGAGGCCACCGGCCGCAGGCCGAGCGCGAGCATCAACTTCATCACCGCGCACGACGGGTTCACCCTGCGGGACCTGGTGTCCTACAACGAGAAACACAACGAGGCCAACGGCGAGGACAACCGCGACGGGGAGAGCTGGAATCGGTCGTGGAACTGCGGTGTCGAGGGCGACACCGACGACCCGCACGTTCTCGCGTTGCGCGCCAGGCAGAGTCGCAACCTGCTGGCCACGCTGGTGCTCAGCCAGGGCGTGCCGATGCTCGCGCACGGCGACGAGATGGGCCGCACCCAGCACGGCAACAACAACGTCTACTGCCAGGACTCCCCGCTGGCCTGGATGGATTGGTCACTGATGCAGCAGAATTCGGACCTGCTCGAATTCACCCGCAACGTGATCGCGTTGCGCGCCGAGCACCCCGTCTTCCGGCGCCGCCGCTTCCTCGACGGCAGGCCGGTGCGGTCGAAGGATCGCGCGCGCGACATCGCCTGGCTCACCCCGGAGGGCGCGGAGATGACCACCGCGGACTGGGACAGCGGCTTCGGCAAGTCCCTCACCGTGTTCCTCAACGGCAAGGGCATCCACGAACCCGACCCGCGCGGCGAACGAATCACCGACGACTCGTTCCTGCTGTGCTTCAACGCCCACGACGAGGCCATGGACTTCACACTCCCGAACTCCGACTACGGCACGCACTGGGCCGTCGCACTGGACTGCTCGACGCCGACCGGCCGGTCCGACGCCGACTACCCCGCGGCGGCGACCCTACCGGTCGAATCCCGTTGTCTGCTGGTCCTGCGTCACGACGGATGACCGGCACACCCATGACCACACCGGAATCCACCGAGACGCACGTGACCGATCCCCTCTCGCTGCGCCGCACCCCGGCCCGGCCGACCACGATCCGCAGCACCTACCGGCTGCAGCTGCGGCCGGACACGCTGACCTTCAGCGACGCCAGGACGATCGCGGAATACCTCCAGCAGCTGGGTATTTCGCACCTGTACCTGTCGCCGATCCTCACCGCGGCACATGGTTCGACGCACGGCTACGACGTCACCGACCCCACCACGGTCTCGGCCGCGCTCGGCGGACCCGCCGGGCTCAAGGCCCTGTCCGACGAAGTGCGCAGCCGCGGTATGGGTTTGATCGTCGACCTGGTGCCCAACCACGTCGGGGTGGCCGACCCGCGACAGAACAAGTGGTGGTGGGACGTGCTGCGCAACGGCCGCGAATCCGCCTTCGCGCACTACTTCGACATCGACTGGAGCGCGGCCAACGGCGCGGGCGGCCGCCTGGCCCTGCCCGTGTTGCAGAGCGAGAACGACCCGGCGGCACTCACCGTCGACCGCTCCGGCTCCGAACCGATGCTGGCCCTGCATGATCTGCGCTTCCCGATCGCGCAGGGCACCGACGGCGACAACGCGCTGCGCATCCACGACAAGCAGCACTACCGTCTGGTGAGTTGGAAGGCGGGCGTGTGCACCTACCGCCGGTTCTTCGCGGTCAGCAGCCTCGCCGCGGTCCGCCAGGAGGACAAGGAGGTCTTCGAGGCCACCCATCGCGAGCTGGCCGCCTGGTGCGAACACGACCTCATCGACGGCGTGCGGATCGACCACCCGGACGGATTGTCCTATCCCGCCGCCTATCTCGCGCGAGTGCGCAGGCTGATCGGCCCGAACCGGCTGCTGCTGATCGAGAAGATCCTGGCCAACCGCGAGCCGCTGGATTCGACCCTGCCGGTCGACGGCACCACCGGCTACGACGCGCTCGCCGACCTCGGCGGCGTGCTCATCGACCCGGACGGCGAGCAGGCGCTGACCGAGCTGTCCAAAAAGGTGGCCGGGCACGGCAGCGACCGTGCCTGGATCGGCGAGACCGAGCACCGGATCAAGCGGGCGGTCGCGGAAAGCATTCTGGCGCCGGAGGTTCGGCGGCTGGTCGCGGCGATCAAGCGGGACGCGGGCGCGGAGAGTTTCGACACCATGGCGATGACCAACGCCACCATCGAGGTGCTCGCCTTCATGCCGGTCTACCGGGCCGACTACGCGCCGCTGGCCGGCATGATCGGCGCCGTCATCGCCGAGGTGGAGAAGCGCAACAGCGAACTCACCGCGCCGCTCGCGGTGCTGGTCGCCGCGCTCGCCTCGGATGGTGAAGCGGCGGTGCGGTTCAGCCAGGTCTGTGGCGCCGTCACCGCGAAGGCGGTGGAGGACACCATGTTCTATCAGGCCGCCCGGCTGGTGTCGCTGCAGGAGGTCGGCGGCAATCCGGCGCGATTCGCCCACTCGCTCAACGAGTTCCACCTGTCCAACAGCGAACGCGCGCAGCGCTGGCCGGCCACCATGACGACGCTGTCCACGCACGACACCAAGCGCGGCGAAGATGTGCGGGCCCGCATCGGCGTGCTCTCCCAGGCCGCCGACACCTGGGCGGAGAACGTCGAGTCGTGGGAGGAGACGACGCCGGGACCGGACGGCGCGACCACGCTGTTCTTGTTGCAGAACATGTTCGGGGTGTGGCCCGCCGACGGCCGGCCCGCCGCCTCGGTCCCGGGTTTGCGAGACCGGCTGCACAAGTTCGCCGAGAAGTCGATTCGCGAAGCAGGCACCAAATCCTCGTGGGAGGAACCGGATGCCGAGTTCGAGACCGCGGTGCACACCTGGATCGACGCGGTGATCGACGGCCCCGTCGGCTCCGAACTCGGCGACCTGGTGCACGAGCTGGCGCCGCACGCGTGGTCGGATGCGTTGTCGCAGAAGCTGCTTCAGCTCTGCGGCCCCGGCATCCCGGACATCTACCAGGGCTGCGAGCTGTGGGAGGACTCCCTCGTCGACCCGGACAACCGGCGCCCGGTGGACTTCGCGGTCCGCACCGGCATGCTGCAATCACTCACCGGCACACCGGCGCTGGACACCACTGGCGCGGCGAAGATGTGGATCGTCGCGTACGCACTGTGGCTGCGCCGGGAGCGCCCCGACTGCTTCGTCGGCGGCACCTACCTGCCGCTGTTCGCCATCGGCGAGCAGGCGAGCAGGCTGGTGTCCTTCGCCAGGGGCCGCGTCGGCGCGGCGCCGGAGGTGATCGTCGCGACTACCAGGCACAGCGTCGATCTCGCCGAAACCGGCTGGGGTGACACGACTCTCGACCTCCCGCAGGGGAACTGGACGGACCGGCTAACCGGCCACACATTCCAGGGCCGGGCCCGGCTGGAGAAGCTCTTCGGCAGGCTCCCGGTCGCCCTGCTGGTGCGCTGAGACCGGACTGACCTTCTCCAGCAGCTCCTCGGGGAACATGCCGCCGAACCGCGCGCGCCAGCGGCGCAGGTTCGGCGGGCAGTACTCGTCATCCTCGTTGACCAGCGAGGCCAGCCGGATGCCCTGCTCGTGACCGTTGGCCAGCTGGCGCCACGAGTCCAGGTAGAACCGCGTGCTGCGCGGATGACGCAGGGTACGAACGACATTCAGGATGCGGTAGCCGAGGCCCAGCGACGGATGCGGCCGCATGTGCTGCACGGCATCGGCGGCCCGGCAGGTGTTCGACAGCTCGGCCAGCCGGTCCCGGTCGAAGACGAGCCCGACGGATTCGGCCTCGCGCACCATCCAGCGCAGCGTGATGTCGGAGAGCCCGCATTCCTGATAGCCGCCGCCGATATCGCTGTGCACGCCTTCGAACCAGACCTGCTTCACTCGCTGGAATCCCCTGCGGTACTTAATATTCGGTTCGACCGGCACCTCCCAGAGGCACGGCTCGAAGTTGCGCCGCCGCTCGTCGATGGCCAGCGCCTGCCTGGCGCAGTGCACGCTCGGTGCGAGTTTGACGTCGTGGAACTTGTACCGCAGCGAGGTGAGTCCCGGCACGCCGAGCGCGCCGACGGTGTCGAAGACACCGAGGAAGTTGATCTTGGGAGCGACCTTGTGGCAGTTGTCCCTGCGAAAGTCCACCCACTCCTGCGGGATCGTGCCGTCCTTCGGCGCCACTTGCTGATGAATCCGCAACGCCTCCGGATACTTGCCGTTGATCATCGCCGCGGGCGTCAGGATCCCGATGCGGTCGATCAGGCCGGACAGGCTGCGCGCGGTGAACGCACCGCGACTGAACCCGAAGATGTAGATCTCGTCGCCCGGCTGCCAGTTCAACGCCAGGTGCCAGTACGCGGACGACAGGTTCGCCTCCAGGCCGAGCCCGAATGCACCACCCATCAGCCGATCGGACAGGAAGCCGCGGGCGCCCGGCCCCGACACGTAGGTGACCCACTGCTGGATCGTCTCGCCCAGCGGACCGGGCGCGTCGTACCGGATCGTCTGGGCGATCTTGATGATGTTGGATACCGTCGTGCTCGACTCCGCTTTCCAGGTGCCGTCACAACATACGACCAGGCGTTTCATGAACCAGATCCTCCCGCCGGGCCCCTACGTGAGCCCGCGTACTCGACTACTCGAATAATCGAGCGCGCGGTGAACAGCGTTAATGAACAACGCGTGTTTCAACAGGTAGCGGCGGGACTCGGCGCCTCAGAGCCAGGTGGGTTCGCCGAAAACGGCGCCGGAATCGTCGACCTCGGGGGATTTGTAATCCACGTAGGCGTACTGCCGGAGGGTGACCGGGCCGGTGCACGAGTTCACCTTGATGTGGAAATCGCGGAAGCTGAGCTGAATCAGCTTGCCGGGGATCATGTCCTTCTCCGCGATCGCGACCTCGCCGACCTCACCCGGCGCGAGATTCAGGGTGGCGACCGGATTCGGGTTGAAGCTGGGCTGCTGCCCGATGACGAGGTCGGGCGTCGCGCCGAGGGTCCCTGCGCCGATGGTCACCGCACAGCCGACGTGATACCCGATCCGGAGCTTGCCCGCCGTCGCGCCCTCGACCTGGCCGTAGCCGATCGAACTGACCAGCGCCTCACGGGTGGTGCCCATGAAGTTCAGCGGCGGGATCCGATAGATGTACTCTTCCCGGCTGCCGATGGTGAACTTCTTAGCGCCGTCACCCGGTGGGGTGAACGACTTCTCGTGTGGGGGCATGCTGATCACCTCGGCGGTCGCCGTCGGCGCCAGGGCAGCAACGGACGCGCAGGTCACAGCGACGCCCGCCAATGCCTGGACAGTCCTTTTCACATTCGACCCCATAGCCTCGAACCTTAGTAGCCGATCGCTATTTCCTCTGCGTACGACACGGTAGAACCGTGCGCCGACCTCGACTCGGGCCGACACTGAACGCTCGTCCAGCGCAGCGCTACGGTGGGCAGATGCTCCAGGGAAGACAGGCCGAACAAGCACATATCGATCGGCTTCTCGCGGCGGCACGAGACGGCCGGAGCAGCGCGCTGGTGGTACGCGGCGAACCCGGGATCGGTAAGACCGCGCTGCTGGATTACGCGGCGGCCCAAGGCCTTCCGACGGTGCGCAGCGCGGGTATCGAATCCGAGGCCGAATTGCCTTTCGCCGGACTGCATCTGCTGGTTCGGCCCGGCATCGAGCTGCTGGACACGCTGCCCGATCGGCAGCGCGACGCGCTGCGTGGCGCTTTCGGCCTGGCACAGCAAGATCCGGGTGATCGGCTGCTGATCGGGCTCGCCGTGCTGTCGTTGCTGGCCGAGGAAGCGACCGACGGGCCGCTGCTCTGCCTGATCGATGACGCGCATTGGCTGGATCACGCGAGCGCCGAGGCCCTGCTGTTCGCGGCGCGCAGGCTCGATGCGGAGGGCGTGGTGATGATCTTCGCGACCCGCCAGGGCGCGGACGTTTTCCCCGCGCCCGGCCTGCCCGAGCTGATCGTGACCGGGTTGCCGCAAGAGGCCGCGGCCGCCCTGGTGGACAGCCACGCTCCCGATCTGTCGCCGGTGCTGCGGTATCGGCTGCTCGGCGAGGCGGGCGGCAATCCGCTGGCGTTGCGTGAACTGCCCGCCGTGCTCGCGGCGGAATCGCCTGGGGCAGGCCCGAATCCGCTGCCGTTGACGCAGCGGCTGCAGGTCGCCTTTCACGGTCAGGTGAGCAGGCTGCCCACGCGCACGCGATTGCTGCTGTTGGTCGCGGCCGCTGCGAGCAACGCCGAACTCGGCACGGTCTTGCGCGCGGGTGCCGCACTCGATGCGCAGCTCACCGATCTCGCGCCCGCCGAAGACGCCGGGCTGGTGCACAGCGACGGACGGACGCTGACCTTCCGTCATCCGCTGCTGCGCTCGGCGGTCTATCAGGGCGCGCCACTCGCCCAGCGGCTCACCGCGCATCGCGCACTCGCCGAGGCACTCACCTCGGCCGAGGACGCCGATCTGCGGGCCTGGCAGCTGGCCTCGGCGGCGACCGGTCCGGATGAAACCACCGCTGCCGCACTGGAACTCACGGCGGATCGGGCGCGCGAGCGTAGTGGTTATCACGGCGCTGTCGCGGCCTACGAGCGCGCGGCCGGACTCAGTACCGTCCCGGCGGACCGGTTGCGCAGGTTGCTGCTCGCCGCCGAGACCGCCGGCGAGACAGGCCTGCCCGATCTGGCCAGGCAGCTTGCCGAGCGTGCGGCGGCGCAGACGACCGATCCGCTGGTACTCGCGCGTCTCGATCTCGTTCGCGGTGTCGCGGAATTCGGTGCGGGCAAGCCACTTTCGGCGCATCGACTGTTGCTCGGCGCGGCCGCGGCGGTGCGCGAGTCCGAACCACCGCGGGCGGCCCGCATTCTCGCTCAGGCGTTGCACACGGCCTGGTATCTCGGTGCGCCGGAGTTGGCGGAGGTGGTCGATTCTCTGACGGCGCTCGCGCTGCCGGACGGTGAACCGCTGGCGCCTATCGCGCGGTACATGGTCGCGGCGATCAACGGTCGGTTCACAGTCGACCTGCGTGCAGCGGCCGCCGCGGCCAAGGACGCGGGCGCGGACAGTCCCCGGGATCTGGTGCAGCTGTGCGGGATGGGTCTGGTGGTCGGTCAGGACGATCAGGTCGCCGAATCGGCGGGCGAGCTCATCGCCGAATGCCGCGAGCAGGGTCGGATCGCGTTGCTGCCGACGCTGCTGTTCTTCCGCGCCGAGGCCGAGGCCTTCCTCGGCAGGCCGGGTGAGGGCCGAGTTGCCGCGACCGAAGGGCTGCGAATCGCGACCGACCTCGGGCACGGGCAGTGGATCAGCCAGTTGTCGGCGTATCTGGCGTATCTGGCTGCGTTGGAAGGTCGGGCGGAGCAATGCCGGGAGTTGGTCGACCGGGCACTCGCCGAGGAGTTCGGCGGCGGTGCCGCCCCCGGTGCGCCGTGGACGCACCTCGCACTCGGTCTGCTGGACCTTGGGCTCGGCAAGGTCGACGGCGCGTTGGCCAGGTTGGCGTTGCTGACCATCGAACCCGCACGTCATCACGTGGCCGGGCGACGTGCCCTGCCCGAATTGATCGAGGCGGCGGTCCGGCTGGGTACCCCCGCCCGCGCGGGCGACGCACTGGACCGGCTGACCGAGTGGGCGACGGTCTCGCGGCAGGACTGGATCGAAGCGCTGGCGTATCGCTGCCGTGCTCTGGTCGATGAGGCGAACGCCGAGCAGCACTACCTCGCGGCATTGCGGCTCGGCGGCCGACCGTTCGAACAAGCCAGAACCCAACTGCTGTATGGGGAATGGTTGCGGCGCACTCGCCGCAAGGCCGATGCGCGGACACAGCTGCAGCCCGCGCTGGAGACCTTCGAGCGACTCGACGCCGTTGCGTGGGCGGAGCGAACGCGGACCGAACTCGGGGCACTCGGTGTCGGCACCTCGACCCGACCCGCACACGGTGTGCTGGCCGCGCTGACGCCGCAGGAATTACAGATCGTGCGCTTGGCGGCGCAGGGCATGTCCAACCGGGACATCGCCGCGCAATTGTTCCTCAGCCCGCGCACGGTCGGCCATCACCTGTACAAGGCGTATCCGAAGCTGGGCGTGGTCTCGCGAGGTGAACTCACGGATCTCCCGCTCGACGCGAACTAGCCGGTTCGATCGGCCGAGCGACGCGCGACGGCGAGCCCGACCAGCCAGCGGCCCGCACCGATCGCGGCCGCGACCAGCACCGCGACCTGCGGGGACCCGATGATCAGCGCAAGGATCAGGCAGGTCACCAGCGCGGCGGCCAGCGCCTCGAGCTTGTATACCGGCCACGCGCTCCCGGCGATCTCGATTGTCGCGGAGCGGGCCGACGGGTGAACAACTGCCATCTAGTAAGGATAGACGGACGACGATGTTCGGTCTACCGAACTTTGTGTTGCCGGGAACACAGTCGAACCGGGATTCGTTCCCTCAGGCATGCCATTGACAGGAGAATACGAACCGAGCCCGTTCGCCATGGCCCGCGACCAGGTCGACACCTATGAGAACTCGGGCGGCACCGAGGGCACCACGCACGAGGGCAAGCCGGTCATCCTGCTCACCACCAAGGGTGCGAAGTCCGGCAAACTGCGCAAGATCCCGCTGATGCGGGTGGAGCACAACGGCGAATACGCGGTGGTCGCCTCGCTGGGCGGCGCACCGAAGAATCCGGTCTGGTACTACAACATGAAGGCCGAACCGCACGTCGAGCTGCGCGACGGCACCGTGAACAAGGACTACACCGCGCGCGAGGTCTTCGATGAGGAGCGCCAGGTGTGGTGGGATCGGGCGACCGAGGTCTGGCCGGACTACATCGAGTACACGAAGAAGACGGATCGAACGATCCCGCTGTTTGTCCTGACCCCACGGGACTGAGCCCAGCACGTCGGATCATCCGACGTCACGGCAGCTGATTCCGCGCAGCACCGCCACCCGCCGCAGCAGCCCGACGCGGCGGGTGGCAGCATATTTCGGGTGTCCAATCCGCTTGATGTCATCGACGCACTGTCCGCTTCTCGTCCCGCGCTGAGCGCGGACGAGATCGACGCTGCCGCCAAGCGAATTGCCGACATTATCGAGCCGACTCCGCTGCAGCGCAGCGAGCGGCTCTCGCGGCTCACCGGAGCGGACGTCTACCTCAAGCGCGAGGACCTGTCCGCGGTCCGCTCCTACAAGCTGCGCGGCGCCTACAACCTGGTGATGCAGCTGACCGAGAGCGAACGCGCCGCCGGTGTCGTCGCAGCCAGCGCGGGCAATCACGCGCAGGGCGTGGCGTTCGCCTGTCACGCGATGGGCATCAAGTGCCGCATCTACGTGCCGACCACCACCCCCAAGCAGAAGCGCGACCGGATCCGGGTGCACGGCGGCGAATTCGTGCAGCTGATCGCGGTCGGCGAAACCTACGATGCCGCCGCCTCCGCCGCGGCCGACGATGTCGAGCGCACCGGCGCGACCATGGTGCCACCGTTCGACGACGTCCGCACCGCGGCCGGGCAGGGCACCATCGCGCCGGAAATCCTGGAGCAACTCGGCACCTCGCCCGATCTGGTCGTGGTGCCGGTCGGCGGCGGTGGCTGCCTGGCCGGCGTCGGCACCTACCTGCGGGACCGGTCGCCGCACACCTCGATCCTCGGCGTGGAACCGGCCGGCGCGGCCTCGATGACCGCGGCGCTGGTCGCGGGCGGACCGGTGACGCTGCCGGAGATCGACCCATTCGTCGACGGTGCCGCGGTGCGCCGGATCGGCGTCGTGCCGTTCGCGGCGATCGCCGGATTCGGCGGCCGGGTGGTCTCGCATGCCTCGCTGCCGTTACTGACCACCACCGAGTCGCCCAGCGGCTCGAGCTCTTTCCGGATGATGCAGGTCGACGAGGGCGCGATCTGCACGACCATGCTCGACCTGTACCAGAATGAGGGCATCATCGCCGAACCCGCTGGCGCGCTGGCGGTTACGGCACTGTATGAGCTCGCGGTGCAGCCGGGATCGACGGTCGTGTGCCTGGTCTCCGGCGGCAACAACGACGTGTCGCGCTACGGCGAGATCATCGAGCGTTCGCTGGTGCACCGCGGCCTGAAACACTATTTCCTGGTGGACTTTCCGCAGGAGCCGGGCGCGCTGCGGCGTTTCCTGGACGAGGTGCTCGGGCCGGACGACGACATCACCATGTTCGAGTACGTCAAGCGGAACAACCGCGAAACCGGTTCGGCGCTGGTCGGTATCGAGCTCGGTGCGCCGGAGGGGTTGGGCGCGTTGCTGGACCGGATGGCCGAATCGCCGATCCAGTGCGAGCGGCTGGAACCGGGCTCGCCCGCCTACCGCTATCTGACCTGACCTAAGCCGCCGCCTCGCGTGTCTCCGCCACGGGGATGCGCCGGGTGGCGCGCAGGCAGTTCAGCAGCATCGGCAGCATCCAGAACGCCGCCGACATGTCGTAGGACATTTGGCCCACCGACAGCCGGTTGTGCACGAAGCCGACCGAAAGGCCCAGGCGCGGTTCGGCCCAGCCGAAGGAACCGCCGAGGCCGATATGGCCGAATCCGGCGCGGGCGCCCGGCATCGGCAGCGAGTGGTAACCGAGCCGCCAGAGCATGGGCGTGTAGAACAGGGCGTGGTCGAGCCGGTACGTCTGAATCCGCCTGATCGCCTTGATGGTTCGCGGGCTCAGGTACTGACGACCGCCTGCCACACCGTCGTTGGCGAGCGCGCCGTACATGGTGGCGAGCGCGGGCGCGGTGCACACGCCGTTACCCGCGCCGAGCTCGGTGTTCAGGATCGGCGGCTGCTCGCCGGCCAGGATGGATTCCAGACCGGGCAGGAACAGGCAGCGGGTGGCCGCGCCCAAAGCGCCGGGGATCCGATGGCTGCGGCCCAATATCATTGCGCTGACCGGTTTTCCGATCAGGCTCAGCTGGGATCCGGCCAGCGGCGCGTAGCTGGTCGGCGCGTCCGGCGGCGGTGTGCCGAGGTGGATGCCGTCGATGCCGAGCGGGTCGGCGACCTCGGAGCGGAACAGTTCCGCCATGGGACGGCCGGTGATCGCGCGGGCCAGGCCGGCCATCAGCCAGCCGTAGGTGAGCGCGTGGTAGGCCGGAACACCCAGCAGGTGATCGGGTTTCGCGGCGGCCAGACGCTGTTCCATCAGCTCGTGGTCGAGCACGTCGTCGAGTCCGGTGGCGATCGGGGCGAGGGCGGACAGGCCCGCGCTGTGCGTCATCGCTTGGCGCACGGTGATTTTGTGCTTGCCGTTGGCGCCGAATTCCGGCCAGTATTCGGCCATCGGTGCGGCGTAGTCGAGCAGTCCCCGGTCGGCGAGCCGGTGGATGACGGTGGCGGTGATGCCCTTCGTCGCGGAGAAGATGATCGCCCCGGTGTCCTGGGTCCACGGCCCGGTGCCGCCGGATCCGGTCCAGATGTCGAGCAGTGGCTCGCCGTGCAGGTGCACCGCCAGCGCGCCGCCCGCGCCGCGGCGGTGTCCGAAGGTTCTGGCGAAAGCGCGCACCAGTGGGGCGAATTCGGCGGTGGCGCTGCCACCCATCCCGGTCGGGATCGGCGCTAGATCCCCGGAAGCATCGTTGCTCATCTTTCTACGGTAATGGCGGCGGTCATACCCGGCAATGAATCTGTCTCGGACAGTTTCTATCGTGACGTTCCCGCAACCGGCGTTCGATTACCGGTCCGCGAGGATCGCGAACGAGTGCGCGGGAATCGTTGTCGCCGACGGGCCTTCGGTCGGCGGCTCCCACGACAGCAGCGAGAACCCGGTGACCGGCACCGTGACCTGGTCTTCGGACAGGTTGCACACCAGCTTCAGCGCGCCGCGATGTACGACGATCCAGCGGGCGTTTTCGTCGTAGTCGACCGAGATGTGGGTCAGCCACGGGTCGGTGAGTTCCGGTCGCTCCCGGCGCAGGGCGAGCAGCTTGCGGTAGCAGGAATGTAGCCGGATGTGCCGGGATTCTTCGAGTTCGGCCCAGTTCAGCTTCGAGCGCTGGAACGTCGACGGGTCCTGCGGGTTCGGCACGTCGTCGGTGCTCCAGCCGTGTTCGGCGAATTCGGCCTTGCGGCCGTCGGCGGTGGCGGCCGCGATCACCGGGTCGGTGTGCGAGGTGAAGAACAGGAACGGGGTGTTCGCGCCCCACTCCTCGCCCATGAACAACATTGGTGTGTACGGCGAGCACAGCACCAGCGCGGCCTTGATCGCCAGTTGCCCGTCGGTCAGATAGGCGCTGGGACGGTCGCCGATGGCGCGGTTGCCGATCTGATCGTGGTTGCAGGTGTAGGCGAGCAGCGCGCTGCCCGGGATCACCGAGGTGTCGATCGGGCGGCCGTGGGTGCGGCCGCGGAAGCTGGAAAACGTTGCGGCGTGGAAGAATCCGTGCGTCAGCGTGTGGGCCAGGCAGCGTAGTGAGCCGAAATCGGCGTAGTAGCCCTGTCGTTCACCCGAGACCGCGGTGTGGATCGCGTGGTGCAGGTCGTCGCTCCACTGGCCGGTCAATCCGTAACCGCCCGCGGCCCGCGGCGTGATCAGTTTCGGGTCGTTGAGGTCGCTCTCCGCGATCAGGGTGAGTGGCCGGCGCACATGGGCGGCGAGACGTGTTGTCTCGGTGGCGAGTTCGGCGAGCACATGGTTCGCGGTCCGATCGACCAGCGCGTGTACCGCATCGAGTCGTAGCGCGTCGATGTGGAAGTCACGCAGCCAGCGCAACGCGTTGCCGATGATGTGCCGGCGCACCTCATCGGAGTCGGGACCGTCCAGGTTCAGACTCTGCCCCCACGTGTTGCGCCCCTCGGTGAGGTAGGGCGCGAAGCGCGGCAGATAGTTCCCGGACGGACCGAGATGGTTGTAGACGACGTCCAGCGCGACCGCCAATCCCCGCGCATGGCAAGCATTCACAAACCGCTGCAACCCGTCCGGGCCGCCATACGGTTCATGCACCGCATACCAGAGCACCCCGTCGTAACCCCAGTTGTGCGATCCGTCGAACGCATTCACCGGCATCAACTCGACCACGGTCACCCCGAGATCGACCAGATAGTCGAGCCGCTCGATCGCCGAATCGAACGTCCCTTCCGGCGTAAACGTCCCCACGTGCATCTCATAGAACACCGCACCGGCCAACGACCGCCCGGTCCACCCCGAGTCCGTCCAGACCGACCGATCAAGGCTGTGCACCGCCGACCGCTCGTGCACGCCGTCCGGTTGCCGAGCAGACCGCGGATCCGGCAACACCGTCGGATCAGCATCGAGCACAAACCCATACCGAGCCCCATCGGCAGCAGCCACCTCGGCCTGCCACCACCCGCCCCCGCCCCGGCCCATCGGATGGATGACGCCATCCACGTCCACTCGCACCTGCTCCACCCGCGGCGCCCACACCTCGAACAAGGTCACTCCGCCAGCATTCCACGCACCCTGTTCCGCCGCCGCGCAACCCGACCGCTCAGGTTGCCGGTCGCGCGCATCCATCGACGCGGTCTGCTGGTCATTACCGTCGACTGCTACCGGCTTCGACCGATGATCGATGATCCGACCGGCGTGCGGATCTACATCGATACCGGCCGCTACGTATACGGCTACCCGTGTGTGAAGGTGCCGTGGTCTCGGTTGCGACCGGCGACCGGCCCGACCTTGCGGGCCGTCGCCGAGAAAGCACCCGACGCGCCTGCGACAGCCTGCACTGGGCAGGAGACCGCCCATCGTCACACGCCCCGTTGATCTAGTTGTGGCGGGGTTGGGCGGTTGCTGGGAGAGTGGGTTGGTGGGCTTTTACGGAGATCGGGTTGTGCCGCGGATCGTTGATGCCGCCTGCGGGATGCGGTTCAATGAGCCGCTGCGGGAGCGGGTGTGTTCCGGGTTGCGGGGGCGGGTTGTGGAGATCGGGTTCGGGTCGGGGTTGAATGTGCCGTTCTATCCGGGGACGGTGGACTCGGTCAGTGCGGTGGAGCCTGCTGATCTCGGGTGGAAGATGGCGAGTGAGCGGGTTGCCGCGTCGAAGGTACCGATCGAGCGGGCCGGGTTGGATGGGCAGTCGCTTCCCTTCGCGGACAACACTTTTGATTCCGCGGTGACCACCTGGACGCTGTGCACCATTCCGGACGTTGCGGCCGCGCTCGCCGAAGTCCGCCGAGTGCTCAGTCCCGGCGCAACCCTGCATTTCGTCGAGCACGGCCTCGCCCCGGATCGCAAGGTCCAGGCGTGGCAGAACCGCCTGAACCCGCTGCAAAAAACATTCGCCGGCGGCTGCAACCTGAACCGAGACATCCGCGGCCTACTGACCACCGCCGGCTTCGAAATCCAAGACATCGATATCTTCTACGGCGAAGACGCCCCCCGATTCCTCGCCGCCCAATCCCTCGGCGTGGCCGTCTCTCCATAGCTGCAGCACACCGGTCCCGCGTACCGCGCAAACCCCCTCGATCACAACACGTCGAAGGCGGGGACGCCGCGCGGATCATCATCGCCAATCCATCGACATCCCGGTCATCGCCTGCAGACGACTGGCCACCGTGCAGATACCCCTTGCGGCGGTTGTCGTCTGAAGCGCTGCCAGCCCGACGGCCGCCGAATTCAACCCTGACCCGCCACCTGTAGTTGAGGCGCGTCCGGCGGGTCACGGAATGGCGAGCACCAGCTTCAGCGCCGAGTTGACCGCCATGATGGTGGTCGGACTTACCGCGCCGAGGTGTGCTTTGAGCTCGTCGCGATGCAATTGCTGCAGATCGTCGGCGACGATGTAACCGACGAGCGGATCG
Organism: Nocardia sp. NPDC046473; assembly: GCF_040645995.1. Taxonomy (NCBI): domain Bacteria; kingdom Bacillati; phylum Actinomycetota; class Actinomycetes; order Mycobacteriales; family Nocardiaceae; genus Nocardia; species Nocardia sp. NPDC046473. The sequence goes on along the minus strand of NZ_JBEYZJ010000013.1, from coordinate 49,579 downwards.
TCGCTCGTCAACGGGACCATGGTCGGCAAGCTCGCGTACTTGTCCGTCGTCGTAATACGCACTGCCAGAAGATAGGGCAGTTGTCGGTTTCGACGGTTGTTCGAAACGATCAACCACGGTTTGACGCCCTGGCCGATGTCGGCGCGGTAGATCTGGCCACGAGTCGGAGCGACGAGTGTCATCCGGGCATCACCCGATCGACGTCGTCGGCGTATCTGCGCCTCCGCTCGAGAGCCTCCTCTTCATCGTGGATCTCCGGCCAAATCTCGGCGAGCTTCTCGTAACCGTCATCCAACGCTTGGTCGATCAGCACCTGGGCACCGATCGACATCAATACCCGGATGACGGTCGCTTCGGAGGCGTCGGGGGTGAGGGAGTAACCGAGGTGGGCGGCGATGGATTCGAACAGCACCCACTCGGCTCCCTTTCGGTCACCGAGCGTCGCCAGGGTGCGTTCCTCCCGCTCGGTCAGTGTCAGGGTGGTTCGTCTGGTCATGCATCAGATCCTACATCGATATCGATGCGCCATCCAGCATCACTTTGCGATGCATCAGCTCGCATCATCACGTTTTGAAACGAGCAGTTCAAAACTGTGTTAGTCTCATTCGCATGGCACGACCGAGGCAGTTCGACGAGGAGCGGGCAGTGGATGCCGCGATGCAGGCGTTCTGGACCGCAGGCTACGAGGCGACCTCCACCCAGGATCTGTGCGACGCGACCGGGTTGGGGCGCAGCAGTATCTACAACACCTTCACGAGCAAGCACGACCTCTTCGAGCGGGCGTTGCGGCGGTACATGGCGACGAAGAACGCCGCCACCTTCACGATGCTCGACGGCGACGAGTCGCCGAAGACGAAGATGCGGGTCCTGCTGCAGCAGGTCGTGGACGCCCCAGCGGATGACCCGCTCGGCTGCCTGGTCGTCAATTCGATGATCGAGCTCGCACCGCGCGATCCCGAGGTGGCGGCGGCGCTGCGGGCCGATCAGGAACTGCGACTCGCCGCGCTGACGGAAGTACTCGAAAGCGGCAGGCGCGCAGGGGAAATCGATAAGGCCAAGGATGCCCGCGAGCTGGCACACTTCATCAACGCCACCATCGCTGGGATGCGGGTGGCCGCGCGCGGCGGTGTCGGACGCGACGCGCTGCAAGCCATCGCCGCGACCGCGCTGAACGCCCTCTGACCCAGTCCCCCAACACATCCCGAGACAACAGTCTCTTGCTCTGTGCCAGTTTTGAACTGAACGATCCAAAATCAGAGAGGTACCCGATGCCGTTCGCCGTCTACATCCTGGGCTTGTCCATTTTCGCCCAGGGCACCTCGGAGATGATGCTCTCCGGACTGCTCACCGAGCTGTCCACCGACCTCGGTGTCACCATTCCGCAAGCGGGCCTGCTGATTTCGGCCTTCGCCCTCGGCATGCTGGTCGGCGCGCCGATTCTCGCCGTCACGACGCTACGGCTCCCCCGGCGCAGTGCGCTGCTCGCGTTCCTCGCGGTGTTCGTCGGCGCCCACGTGGTCGGCGCGCTGACCTCGGACTACTGGGTGCTGTTCGCGACGAGGGCGGTCGGCGCGTTCGTGTACGCCGGATTCTGGTCGGTCGCGGCAACCACCGCCATCGGCCTGGTGCCCGCGCACGCACGGGGCAAGGCGATGAGCATCGTCGCAGGCGGTCTCACCATCGCCACGGTGATCGGGCTGCCCGCAGGCACCGTGATCGGCCAGCACCTCGGCTGGCGCGCGGCGTTCTGGGCGGTCGCGATCATGTCCGCGCTGGCCATGATCGGCGTGCTCGCCAAGATCCCCGCCGGTCGTTCGGAAATACAGCCAGACCTTCGAAAAGAACTGCGCAGCATCGCGAATCCCCGACTGTGGCTGTCCTACGGCACCACCGCGCTCTCCATCGCCGCGCTGATGGTCACCTTCGCCTACCTCGGCGCGCTGCTGTCGAAGACGACCGGCCTCACCGACAGCTGGATCCCGATCGTGCTGGTGGTGTACGGCGTCGGCAGCTTCGTCGGCATCGTCATCGGCGGCCGCACCGCCGACGCCCACCCGATCCGCACCCTGTACATCGGCATCACCGGCCTGATCATCACCTCGATCCTGCTCGCCCTCACCGCAGCACACCCCGCCCCCGTAGTCGCCCTCACCTTCCTCCTCGGCGCCTTCGGCTTCGGCACCAACCCCACCCTCAACAGCCGAGTCTTCAACCTCGCCCCCAACGGCCCAACCCTCGCCCCCGCCTTCAACGTCGCATCCTTCAACGTCGGCATCACCGTCGGCCCTTGGCTAGGCGGCCTGGCCATCGGCGGCGGCCTCGGCTACGCCTCGATCGCCTGGATCGGCGCCGCACTCGGCCTAGCCGCCCTCGGCGTAATCACCTGGGAACAACTCCTGACCCGCCACCCCGCCACCACCCGGTCGCACCCCAAACAGCCCGAACTAATCCACTGACCCCCAACAGCCGGACCCGTCGCCGGGATCCGCACCTCTCTGAGCACCTCCACTGGGTGCAATCCCGAGAGCGGATGCGGATCCCGCCGATCACCAAACACAATTCAAGATCATGGGGAACTGATGCAGGCATCGCCCGAGAGACCCCCAGCACCAATTCCCCATGATCTTGAAACGATGCCCCGTCACCCACAGCCGCACCCCTTCTCGAAATCCGCATCCTCTCTGGACACTTCCAATGGTGGCGCTGGCTACGACAAGGGCGGTTCCGTTGCGCGGCAACGGAACACCCTCCGTAACATCGAAACCACCGTCGCCGAAACGGGTTTCTCCCGCTATCCCGTGCAGGCCAGCGACGGCTCGCTGGTCGGCTACCTGCACGCCAAGGACGTGCTGGACATGGGTGCCGATCCCGAGAAAGGTGCCGAATCCTGGCGCCACAACATCCGAAACCCGATCCGGTAGCCCTGATCACAGCCCGATCGCCCCGCCAGAACCCGTCCGGACACCCACTGTGTCAGCCTCACACCCCCTGTACACCGGGTGTGCAGCCCACACAGCGGGTGTACGGCTCTATCTTCACCACCCCGGGAGCCGAGACCCGCTGATTATTGAGCTCATGGGGCGCAACCACGGCCAGGCCACCACGCCAGAACCCATGCGGACACCCGCTGCGTCAGCCTCACACCCCGTGTACCGGGTGTGCAGCCCACACAGCGGGTGTACGCAGGTAGCTCGACCACCCCGAAACCCGAGATCCGCTGTTTATCGAGCCCTCCCAACGCCACCACAGCCAGATGACCACCTCGGGAACGCGACACCGCGCACCTGACGCACACCTAAAGCCGGGTACCCCACCTGACGCGCCCAGCACCACTCGATCATTCCCTGGGATAGGCACACCTACCGGGTGAGTAGACCTAAGGACTACCCACCGCAGCATGCTCCACAAAGCCGTCCGCCACCGCGAATCGAAAACTCAGACCGCCAGACACCCCGGCCCGAGCAGCGCCTTCAGATCACCCATCAACGCCGACGACGGCGTAACCCGCAGACTGTCATCGAGTTTCAGCAACGTCGTCTTCTCCCGAGCCCCCACATGCCGCACATGCACATCGGCGGTACCGGGATGCCGGGACAGAATGCGCTTGAACTCGCCGATCTTGTCGGGCGTGCACATCCGGGTGGACATGACCACCGCCAACGGCTTCGCGACACCGATCGACGACAGGTCGGGCACGGCAAGATCGTTGGCGATCAACGAGATCCGGTCGTCACGCACCGAAACCCGCGCCTTGACCAGCACCACCGCGTCCTCGACCACGTCCATCCCGTACACCGAGTACGCCTGCGGGAAGAACAGCACCTCGATGCCACCGGCCAGGTCTTCCAGCTGCGCCGAAGCCCACGCCAGGCCGTTCTTGTTGATCCGCCGGTTCACCGAGGCGAGAATGCCGCCGACGGTCACCTGGGTGCCGTCCTTGATGTCGCCTTCGAGGATCGCCGGAATCTGCGTATCCGATTGCGCCGCAAGGACATGCTCGACGCCGTTGAGCGGATGCCCGGACACGTACAGGCCGAGCATCTCGCGCTCGAGCGCCAGCTTGTGCTTGGACTCCCACTCGTCGTCGGGCACCTTCACGTTGAACACCGACGCCACCGATTCGTCCGCGTCCACCCCGCCGAACAGGTCGAACTGCCCGATCGCCTCGGCCTTCTTGGTCGACATCACCGCGTCGATGGCGTCGGAGTGGATCAGCAGCAGACCCTTGCGCGGATGCTCCAGCGAGTCGAATCCGCCCGCCTTGATGAGGGATTCGGTGACCTTCTTGGTGCAGGCGACCGCGTCGATCTTGTGCAGATAATCGGAGAAGTCGGTGAACTTCGACTTCTCCTTGCGGGCCGCGATGATCGAGGACACCACGTTCGCGCCGACATTGCGCACCGCACCCAACCCGAACCGGATGTCCTTGCCGACCGAGGCGAAGTTCAGCTCGGATTCGTTGACGTCCGGCGGCAATACGGTGATGCCGAGGCGGCGGCAGTCCGACAGGTAGACCGCGGCCTTGTCCTTGTCGTCACCGACGGAGGTGAGCAGGGCGGCCATGTACTCGGACGGGTAGTTCGCCTTGAAATATGCGGTCCAGTAGGAGATCAGACCGTAGGCGGCGGCGTGCGACTTGTTGAACGCGTAACCGGCGAACGGGAGGATGGTGTCCCACAGCGCCTTGATGGCCGGCTTGGTGAAGCCGTTCGCCTGCATACCCGCTTCGAAGCCCTCGAACTCCGCCTCCAGCACCGACTGCTTCTTCTTACCCATCGCGCGGCGCAGAATGTCTGCTCGACCGAGCGAGTACCCGGCCACCTTCTGCGCGACGTGCATGATCTGCTCTTGGTAGACGATCAGACCGTAGGTCTCGCCGAGGATTTCTTTCAGCGGTTCAGCCAGCTCCTCGTGGATCGGCTTGACCTCTTGCCTGCCGTTCTTACGGTCGGCGTAGTCGTTGTGCGCGTTCATGCCCATCGGGCCCGGTCGGTACAGCGCGCCGACGGCGACGATGTCCTCGAAGGCGGTGGGCTGCATGCGACGCAGCAGGTCCCGCATGGGGCCACCATCGAGCTGGAATACGCCGAGGGTGTCGCCGCGGGCGAGTAGTTCATAGGTGGCCTTGTCGTCCAAGGGCAAGGTATCGAGGTCGATATCGACGCCGCGGTTCATTTTCGCGTTATCGATGGCGTCACCGAGCACGGTCAGGTTGCGCAGACCGAGGAAGTCCATCTTCAGCAGGCCGATGGCCTCACAGGACGGGTAGTCCCAGCCGGTGATCAGCGCACCGTCCTGGGGGCGCTTCCACACCGGGATCGCATCGGTCAGCGGATCACAGGACATGATGACCGCGCACGCGTGCACACCCGCGTTGCGGATCAGGCCCTCGAGGCCGCGGGCGGTCTCGTAGATCTTCGCGACATCCGGATTGCTGCCGATGAGTTCGCGGACCTCGGCGGCTTCCTTGTACCGCTCGTGCTCCGGATCGGTAATGCCGGCGACCGAGATGTCCTTGGCCATGATCGGCGGCGGCAGCGCCTTGGTGATCTGGTCGGCGATGGCGAAACCGGGCTGGCCGAACAGGACTCGCGCGGAGTCCTTGATCGCGGCCTTGGTCTTGATGGTGCCGAAGGTGATGACCTGGGCGACCCGGTCGGTGCCCCACTTCTCACTCGCGTAGCGGACCATTTCACCGCGGCGGCGATCATCGAAGTCGATATCGATATCGGGCATCGACACGCGCTCGGGATTGAGGAATCGCTCGAAGAGCAGACCGTGCGGGAGCGGGTCGATATTGGTGATGCCGAGCGCGTAGGCGACCAGCGAACCGGCGGCGGAACCACGGCCGGGACCGACGCGGATACCGACCTCGTGCGCATGCTTGATCAAGTCACCGACGACGAGGAAGTAGGCGGGGAAACCCATCTCCAGGATGACGCCGATTTCGAACTGGGCCCGGTCGAGGTATTCCTGCGGCGCGCCGTCGGGGAAGCGACGCTGCAAGCCGAGATCGACCTCGCGGCGCAGCCAGGTGGCCTGGTTATATCCCTCCGGCACCGGGAAGATCGGCATCCGGTCGCGGTGTTCCCACACCTCGTCGTAGGGCTGCACGCGCTCGCCGATGAGCACGGTGTTGTCGCAGGCGCCGGGCACTTCGGCGTCCCACAGCGCGCGCATCTCCTCGGCGGATTTCAGGTAGTAGCCGTCACCGTCGAACTTGAACCGCGTCGGGTCACTGAGCGTCTTGCCGGTCTGAATGCACAGCAGCGCTTCGTGATTGGTCGACTGGTCCTTGGTGACGTAGTGGCAGTCGTTGGTCGCGATCGGCGGAATGCCGAGCTTCTGGCCGATCTCGAGCAGGCCCTCGCGGACCCGGCGTTCGATGGACAGCCCGTGGTCCATGATCTCCAGGAAGAAGTTGTCCTTCCCGAAGATCTCCTGCCACTTGGCCGCGGCCTCCAGCGCCTCGCGATCGTGGCCGAGGCGCAACCGCGTCTGCACCTCACCCGACGGGCAGCCGGTGGTCGCGATGATGCCCTCGGCATACTGGGCGATGATCTCTTCGTCCATGCGCGCCCACTTGCCGAGCTGACCCTCCAGCGACGCCAGCGAGGACAGCTTGAACAGGTTGCGCAGCCCGGTCGCGTTCTCCGCGACCATGGTCATGTGGGTGTAGGCGCCGGAGCCGGAGACGTCGTCGCCCTTCTGGCTCGGATCGCCCCACTGGACGCGCTTGGTGTCGAACCGGGAGGCGGGCGCGATGTAGGCCTCGATGCCGATGATCGGCTTGATGCCCGCCTTCTTCGCCGAGTTGTAGAACTCGGAGGCGCCGTACATGTTGCCGTGGTCGGTCATCCCCACCGCGTTCATCCCCAGCCGATTCGCCTCCGCGAACAGTGGCGATATTTTGGCCGCACCGTCGAGCATGGAGTACTCGGTGTGGTTGTGCAGGTGAACGAACGATCCGGACGAGGCGGCCAAGATGGTCCTTCCTCCCAAGGTCTCGACGGGGGTTGGCCTAGCGATTCTAGGCACGTCGGTATGACATTTTTTCCGAGGCGCGCGGCGCGCAACCCGACGTCCCAGGAGGGCCCGGCGTGTCGGTGTCGAAGATCACCGGCGCGTCTGGCGAGTCGCCCTGGAGCTGTCTGATTTCCGCGAGTGACGTCTAGCGCGGACCGGTCGACCTTACTCTGACCCATTCGCGCCATTCGCGGCAGTCGCCCGCGACACACACGGTCAGATTTTCTTCCGCCAGACGAATTTCACACTGGACCAATCGTTGTCGAGCGCGGCGACCTTCACGTCCACGACGCCGATCGGCAGCAGCAGCTCGCGCAGATCGTTCTCGGCGATGTCGCTGACGTGTCCGCCCGCCTTGCGCGGCCAGGCGATCCACAGCATGCTGCCGCGCGGTAGCTGTGCCGCGAGATTCGGCGCTTCGTCGGCCAGGTCGGCATGCGTGCGGTAGAAGGCGAGCAGCACGTCGGCGGTTCCGGCGTCGGCGATCTCGACCTCGGCGGGGAGATCGGGGATCTGCCAGCCCGGCGGCCGGTGCCGCAGCACGACTCGATGACCGGGCTTGATGCCCAGCTTCTTGGCCAACGGTGTTCCGGAGTAACCGGCTGTCATGGGTCGACTGTAGGTCGGCGGCGGCCGGATGCCCCGGGAATCGGGGGCAGCGAATCGGGGATATCGGCCTGCGGAAGGGGCATAGTCAAGGAGATACGGAGTGATCCCGAACCTGTCGAGGTGTTGATGAATTCGCTCAGAGCACTGTTCGCAATCCCCGCCGTACCCGCCGTCGCCGTGGCTGCCATGGTCGCCACTTCGGCCCCCGCCGCAGCCCAAATCGTGGACCAGTTCGACAGTTTCTACTCGCTCACCGACGGCCTCTGCGTCGCCCAGGTCAGCTCCGCGGTGACGAGCAACGCCTATCCGCAGCACGCGGCGTTCAGCGTGGCGACCAACATGTTCGGTGCGGGCAGCTGCCACCTGTCACTCACCCTGAACTGGCGCAATGTCGAAACCGGCGAGACCGGCAACTTCACGGTGACCGCGAACGGACCCGGATATTGGGGCAACAGCGGCTACTCCGCCCTGTTCAGCCCCGGCCTCGGCCGTTTCACCGCCACCATGACCGTAGGCGCGGCCCACATCCCCGAGCCCGGCTCGGTCGAATTCCGAGTCGACCCCTACCAAGGCTAGGCAAGGCAGCAGTTCTGACTTGACGTACGTTGCGGCCTCTTGACGTGTACTGCAACGTGCGACAAGAAGGTGCAACGTACGTCAAGTGGGTTGGGGCCCGGGGGCAGCGCTTGTCGGAACTGGGGTTGGCGGTCTTCGGCAGGTGCGGGGAATGCATCGCTTCGGTCTTGGCGGGCGCGATAATCGGCGCATGAACGCACTGGTGGTTTGCCGGTTTTCCGGGTCGATATGACGACTACCGTTGTGGCCCTCGTTGTCTCGGCGGCGTTGATTGCCGGGGCGCTGGTGGTCTGGCCGCGGACTCGACGGGTGGTGACTACGCCTGCTGAGCGGGCGGTGCATTCGGCGTTGCATACCGCGTCTTTGGCGGCTATTCCGTTGCGGCGTGGGCTCACTGCGCAGTCGGCGCAGGAGTCCGCGCCGCATCTGCGGGTGCTCACCGGGGCCGATGCGCTCGGTGTGGCGGACCCGGATGGCACGTTGCTGGCCTGGGACGGGCCGCATGCCGAACTCGCGGAGCACTTCACGGAGGCGGCCAAGCGTGCGGTGGCCGGGGAGCGGCCGGTGCTGGTTGCCGGGCCGGGCAGTGGTGAGCATGCGGGGCGCACGCTCATCGCCCAGCCGCTGCTGATCGACAGCACGGGGGTGGCGGGGGCGATCGGGGTGGTCACTACCGGGCAGCCTGGGCCCGGGTGGCTCGGGGCGGTGGCCGAGGTGGCCAGGTATGCCTGCGGCCAGCTCGAATTGGCCGAGCTGGATGCCTCGCGGGCCCGGCTCGACCGGGCCGAGGTGCGGGCGTTGCGAGCCCAGATCAGTCCGCACTTCATCTACAACGCGCTCAACACCATCGCCTCGTTCGTGCGCACCGACCCGGACCGGGCGCGCGAACTGATCCTCGAATTCGCCGACTTCACCCGCTACTCGTTCCGTGCCGCAGGCGAATTCACCGTGCTGGCCGACGAATTGCGCAATATCGAGCGCTACCTCGCCCTCGAACGCGCCCGCTTCGGCGACGCACTCGACGTGCGCCTGCAGATCGCGCCGGAGGTCCTCGGCGTGGTCCTGCCCTTCCTCGCCCTGCAGCCCCTGGTGGAAAACGCGGTCCGGCACGGCCTGGCCGGCGCCACCCGCGGCGGCACCGTGAGCATCACCGCCACTGACGCGGGCACCGACTGCCTGATCAGCGTCGAAGACGACGGCGTCGGCATGGACCCCGAACTACTCCGCTCCGGCGCCCTCGACGCCATCGAAACCGGCAGCGGCCCGGCCGGTTCCGGCGAAGCGGCGCACGTCGGCCTCGCCAACGTCGACGACCGCCTGCGCGCCGCCTTCGGCAACGACTACGGCCTCATCGTCGACACCGCGCCCGGCGCGGGCACCAAGGTCTCCCTCCGGGTTCCCAAATTCCGCGCGGGTATCCAAGCGTGAGCGACGGCGCAGGGGGCGAAGACCCAGAGTGCCGCCGCGCACGACAGAGCCGAGCGCGGCGGCAAGTGAGCCGACGACGAGCGCGCAGGGTCTCCGCTGGCACCGCGAGGCGAGGGCACCTGGTGGCGGCAAATCGCGCCGTGGAGTGCCACTCGATGTGGTCAGCGTCGGGGATCCGAGCCTGACGCCTAGGCCGGATGTTTACGATGGAGCGGTTGTGACGCGGACCACCGATTACACGGTCGGCACTTTGCGGGTGCTGGCCGTCGACGATGAAAAGCCTGCTCTGGACGAGCTGGTGTATCTGTTGCGCGCGCAGCCCGGCGTCGGTGAGATCCACGATGCGGCCGACGCGACCACCGCGCTGCGGGTGTTGCGGGCGCATTCGGTCGACGCGGTGTTCCTGGATATCAACATGCCGGGGCTGGACGGGATGGAGTTGGCGGGCATCCTGTCGGAGTTCGCGAACCCGCCCGCGGTGGTGTTCGTGACGGCACACGATGATCGGGCGGTAGCCGCGTTCGATCTCGGCGCGGTCGACTATTTGCTGAAGCCGTTGCGTGAGGCGCGGTTGGCCGAGGCCGTTCGCCGGATCGCCTCGACGCGCGGCACACCGGCTCCCGTTGTCGATGAGCCGCGGGCTGATCCGAGCGAAGTCATTCCCGTCGAACTCGGCGGTGTCACCACGCTGGTACCCCGAGCGAGCGTCAGTTGGGTGGAGGCGGACGGCGATTACGCGCGCCTGCACACCAGCGGCGGTTCTCATCTGGTGCGTATTCCGTTGTCTGCGTTGGAATCCCGGTGGCAGGATGCGGGATTCCTTCGCGTGCACCGTTCTTACCTTGTCGCGCTGCGACTGGTGACCGGCATGCGCACGGTCGGCACCGGAACGGTGGTGTGCCTGCGCGCCGACGGCAACACCGCGGCGGTGGAACTGCCGGTCAGCCGCCGACAGGTACGCGAGCTGAAACAGCGTCTGGTGCACGGACCCCGGCAGCAGTGGACCGGCCAATGACCGGACCACACCGACCCGCCCGCCAGCGCGTCGTGCTGTCGGAACGCCGTGGCGCGCGCCGAGTGCGCACCCGGATGGAAGTGGCAGAGCAGACCGAGATCGGCGAGGCCTTGATCGGCGGCCTGATCCGTGCCCAACTCGGTCTCGCGCTTCGGCTCGGCTTGGTCACCGTCGTCGTATTGTGCTCACTCCCCGTCCTTTTCGGCATAGGTAAGGTCGGCTCGACAGTAATATTCGGCATACGCCTGCCCTGGCTGCTACTCGGCGTCGCGGTCTATCCACTGCTGTATCTCGTCGGGCGGCTATACGTCCGCCTGGCCGAACACAACGAGCAGGACTTCCTCGACCTGGCCGAGGACTGAGGTGACCGCGGGATCGGTGCCGTTGTTGACGGTGTTCGCGCTGCTGTTCGCCGCTCTCGCTACCGTCGCGATCGGCGCTTACGGAGTTCGCCTGGCGCGCACCACCTCCGACTTCCTGGTCGCCTCCCGCAGTGTCAGGTCCGGGTGGAACGCCGCTGCCATCTCCGGTGAATATCTTTCGGCTGCTTCGTTTCTGGGCGTTGCCGGGCTGATCGCGAAGTACGGCGCGGATGCGCTGTGGTATCCGGTGGGTTTCACCGCCGGTTACCTTTCGCTGCTGCTTTTCGTCGCGGCGCCACTGCGGCGATCCGGTGCCTACACGGTGCCCGACTTCGCCGAATTCCGTTTGGGCTCGGTGCGATTGCGCAGGATGGCTGCCACCGTGGTCGTCCTTGTGTGCGCCGTGTATCTGATTCCGCAGTTCCAGGGGGCCGGGTTGACGTTGCATACGTTGCTCGGGGTGCCCGATTGGGTGGGGGCGGCGGCGGTGGGTGCCATCGTGATCGCGAATGTGGCGGGCGGTGGGATGCGGTCGATCACTCTGGTGCAGGCGTTTCAGTACTGGCTGAAGTTGACCGCGGTGGCGATTCCGGCGCTGGTGTTGCTCGGTCATTTCCTGGCCGAGGACCGGCAATTGGGCGCGCCCGCTCCCCCGGTCGTCACCGAGCGCACAACGGTGGATGTCCGTACCGATGTGGTGGTGCAGGTCGGTGCGACACAACAGGTTTCGATCACCGGACGACTCGACGATCAGCCGGTGGACGGTCGCGTTCTGCTGACCCCCGGCGCCCACGAACTGTCGGCGGGCACCGAACTGATACTGGAGGCAGGCACCGCGGTACCGGTGGTCGCCGGTGCGCCCGCGGACGGCGCCGAATGGCTGGAGCCAGGCGGCGGATTCGGCGGCGCACATCCGACATACCAGGTGTATTCGCTGATCATCGCGACATTCCTCGGCACCATGGGTTTGCCCCATGTGCTGGTGCGCTTCTACACGAACCCGGACGGACGGGCCGCGCGTGCGACCGCCGTCGCGGTGATCGGACTTGTCGGGCTGTTCTACCTATTCCCAGTGCTGCTAGGGGTTTTCGCGCGACTATACGTGCCACAACTGCTGATCACCGGAACCTCCGATGCGGCGGTGGTGCTGCTGCCCGGCTCGGTCGTCGGCGGACTGCCGGGCCAACTGCTGGCCGCGTTGGTGGCGGCAGGCGCCATCGCGGCGTTCCTGTCCACGTCGTCGGGCCTGTTGGTGAGCATCGCAGGCGTGCTCAGTACCGACATGCTGCGCGGGCGAATTCGCGACTTCCGGGCGGCCGCCTTGGTGGCCGGTGTTGTGCCGCTTGCCCTTTCGCTCACGGTGGCCTCACTCGACCTGTCGCGCACGGTCGGTCTCGCCTTCTCGGTGGCTGCCTCGACACTCTGCCCGCTGCTGGTACTCGGCATCTGGTGGCGTGGACTCACCGCGACAGGCGCAGCGGCCGGGCTGACCGCGGGCGGCCTGGCCTCGGGCGGCGCGACGGTGGTGTCGGTGACCGGCGGCCTGTCCGACGAGGTAGCGGGCGGGTGGCCTGCCGCGCTGATCGGCTATCCGGCGGCAATCAGTGTTCCGCTGGCGTTCGCGGCAATGGTGCTGGTCAGCAAAGTGACTCAGGGCCCGGGCAGCCGACGGGTCGGCCGGATCTTCGTCCGCATGCACGCCCCGGAGCGGCTGGGCATGGGCGCCGATCGCGAACGCACGCTGCGCTCGAACTGAGCCGTCGAACGGGGAGCACCCGTCGACCGCTCGTCGTGCCACATCGACCGCTCACCGCACAATCGGCCGCCTTCCCGGAGTGATCCACGCCACATCATCGTTTCCTCATACGGGTCTGGCTACGGTGCTGAGCAAGTAAGCCATGTCACAAGCTAGGACGACCATGACCAGTACCGAACTCGACGGCACCGCCCCACGGCGCACGCCGAGTGCAGAAGAATTCATCGACGTGCAGGCCGGCCCGGACTTTCAAGAATTACGAACGCGCCTGCGCCGCTTCGTGTTTCCGATGACTGCCCTGTTCCTGGTCTGGTACCTCAGTTATGTGCTGCTCGGCGCCTACGCGCACGACTTCATGGCGCACAAGGTCTTCGGCAACATCAACCTCGGATTGCTGCTCGGCCTCGGCCAGTTCGTCTCCACCTTCGCCATCACCGCACTCTACGTCCGGTTCGCCAATCGGGAACTGGATCCGCGCGCGGCGGCCATCCGCAGCAAGCTCGAGGGAGGCCACGCGTGAACAACGTCAGTACCTATGCCGCGGCCACGACCGTCGGCAACCCGACGGCCAACATCGCCATCTTCGCGGTCTTCGTCGCGATCACCATGGTCGTGGTCGTCCGGGCCAGCCGTAACAACGCCACCGCCGCCGACTTCTTCACCGGCGGCCGCGGCTTCTCCGGCCCGCAGAACGGCATCGCCATCGCGGGCGACTATCTGTCCGCCGCAAGCTTTCTCGGCATCGCGGGCGCTATCGCCGTGTATGGCTACGACGGGTTCCTGTACTCCATCGGGTTCCTGGTGGCCTGGCTGGTCGCACTGCTGCTCGTCGCCGAAATGCTCAGGAACACCGGCAAATTCACCATGGCCGATGTGCTGAGCTTCCGGCTCAAGCAGGGCCCGGTGCGCACCGCCGCGGCGTTGACCACCCTCGCGGTGTCGCTGTTCTACCTGCTCGCGCAGATGGCCGGTGCCGGTGGCCTGGTCGCGCTGCTGCTCGACATCTCCGACAAGACCGGTCAGTCCATCGTGATCGCCGTGGTCGGCGTGCTGATGATCGTGTACGTGCTGGTCGGCGGTATGAAGGGCACCACGTGGGTGCAGATCATCAAGGCGGTGCTGTTGATCGCGGGCGCCGCGCTGATGACGGTGCTGGTGTTCGCCAAGTTCGGCTTCAATCTGTCCGACATTCTCGGCTCGGCTCAGGAGCATGTGACCGGGTCGAAGACCAAGGGCGTGGCCGCCCGCGACGTGCTCGCGCCCGGCGCGCAGTACGGCGCCAACGCCACCTCGAAACTGAACTTCCTGTCTCTCGGTTTGGCGCTGGTGCTCGGCACCGCGGGTCTGCCGCATGTGCTGATGCGCTTCTACACCGTGCCGACCGCGAAGGAGGCGCGCCGATCGGTGGTGTGGGCGATCGGGCTGATCGGCGCGTTCTACCTGTTCACCCTGGTGCTCGGCTACGGTGCCGCCGCGATCGTCGGACCGGACCGGATCCTGGCCGCGGCGGGCGGGCAGAACTCCGCGGCACCGCTGCTCGCGTTCGAACTCGGCGGCGTGGTGCTGCTCGGTGTCATCTCCGCGGTCGCGTTCGCCACCATCCTCGCGGTGGTCGCCGGGCTCACCATCACCGCGGCGACCTCGTTCGCGCACGACATCTACGCCGGAGTCATCAAGCGCGGCAAGGTCGATGACGCCAAGCAGGTGCGGGTGTCCCGGATCACCGCGGTGGTGATCGGCGCGATCGCGATCGGCCTCGGCATCCTCGCCAACGGGCAGAACATCGCGTTCCTGGTCGCGCTGGCGTTCGCGGTGGCGGCGGCGGCGAACCTGCCGACGATCCTGTACTCGCTGTTCTGGAAGCGATTCAACACCACCGGCGCGCTGTTCAGCATGTACGGCGGCCTGATCTCGACCATCGTGCTGATCGTGTTCTCCCCGGCCGTGTCGGGTACCGCGAGCTCGATGCTGCCCGGCTCCGATTTCGACTGGTTCCCGCTGTCCAACCCCGGAATCGTCTCAATTCCACTGGCTTTCGTGCTCGGCGTGGTCGGGACGTTCCTGGGCAAGGACGACGAGAACCCGGCCAAGGCCGCCGAGATGGAGGTCCGCTCGCTGACCGGCGTCGGCGCCGAGAAGGCGGTCGTGCACTGACCCACTGACCGATAGTTGTTGTCCCCCTTGTTCTCTCGTTAGGAGATATCGCGTGACCAGCGCAACCACCGATCCCCGCGACACCACCGCACCGGCGTCCTACCGCCCCGGCGATTCCTTCGCCGCGACGGCGAATGCCGATGCGGGACTGTACGACCTGGCGGCGGCCGATCGGTTGGCGTTCTGGGCCGAGCAGGCGCGACGGCTGTACTGGGAACAGCCGTGGTCGCAGGTGCTGGACTGGAGCGACGCGCCGGTCGCGCAGTGGTTTGTCGGCGGCAAGCTCAATGTCGCCTACAACTGCGTCGACCGGCACGTGCTGGACGGGCACGGTGACCAGATCGCCATTCACTGGGAGGGCGAGCCCGGCGACTCACGCGATATCACCTATGGCGAACTTCGTGACGAGGTCTCGAGGGCGGCAAACTATCTGACCGAGTTGGGGCTGCGGGCGGGTGATCGGGTCGCCATCTATATGCCGATGGTGCCCGAGGCCATCGTGTCGATGCTCGCCTGCGCCCGGCTCGGGCTGACCCATTCGGTGGTGTTCGCCGGCTTCTCCCCCACCGCCCTGCGTCAGCGGGTGGACGACGCGGAGGCGCGGCTGGTGATCACCACCGATGGGCAGTGGCGGCGCGGCACGGCGGCACCGCTCAAGGCGGCCGTGGATGAGGCGCTGGGCGGTGCGCGATCGACCGTCGAGCACGTACTCGTGGTGCGGCGCACCAACATCGACGTGCCGTGGACCGAGGGGCGCGACCTGTGGTGGCACGACACCGTCACCGATGCCTCGCCAGAACACGAAGCGCAGGCGTTCGATGCCGAGCATCCGCTGTTCATCCTCTACACCTCCGGCACCACCGGGAAGCCGAAGGGCATCCTGCACACCTCCGGCGGATATCTCACCCAGGCCGCCTACACCCATCACAACGTCTTCGATCACAAAGCGGGACAAGACGTTTACTGGTGCACCGCCGACATCGGCTGGGTCACCGGGCACAGCTATATCGTCTACGGGCCACTCGCCAACCGCACCACCCAGGTGGTCTACGAGGGCACGCCCAATTCCCCGGACGAGCACCGGCACTTCCAGATCATCGAAAAGTACGGCGTCACTATCTATTACACGGCGCCGACGCTGGTACGGACCTTCATGAAGTGGGGCCGCGAGATCCCGGATGCCCACGACCTGTCTTCGCTCCGGCTGCTCGGCAGCGTCGGCGAGCCGATCAACCCCGAAGCCTGGCGCTGGTACCGAGAAGTCATCGGCGGCAACCGCACTCCGATCGTGGACACCTGGTGGCAGACCGAGACCGGCGCCATCATGATCTCCCCGCTGCCCGGCGTCACCGCGACCAAGCCTGGTGCGGCGATGGCGGCGCTGCCCGGCATCTCGGCGAAGGTGGTCGACGACGATGGCACCGAACTCGACCGCAGCGCAGCCGGATTGCTGGTACTCGACCAGCCGTGGCCGTCGATGCTGCGCGGCATCTGGGGCGACCCGGAGCGCTTCCGCGAGACCTACTGGGACCGATTCGCCGCCGCCGGTTGGTATTTCGCCGGTGACGGCGCCAAGCTCGACGACGACGGCGACCTCTGGGTGCTCGGCCGGGTCGACGACGTGATGAACGTGTCCGGCCACCGCATCTCCACCGCCGAAGTCGAATCCGCGCTCGTCGGCCATGCCGCGGTCGCCGAGGCGGCGGTGGTCGGAGCCAGTGACGACACCACCGGCCAGGCCATCGTCGCCTTCGTCATCCTCACCGCAGGCGCGACGAACACCGGCGACCCGCTCGTCACAGAGCTGAAAGCGGCGGTCTCGCACGAGATCAGCCCCATTGCCCGCCCACGCGAGATCCATCTCGTCCCGGAGCTGCCGAAAACGCGCAGCGGCAAGATCATGCGTCGCCTGCTCCGTGACATCGCCGAAGGCCGCGAGCTGGGCGATACCTCGACCTTGGTCGACCCCAAGGTTTTCGAGGCCATCGCCCGCGGGTAGCCCCCGCCCCCGCGACGGACCCGGCCACCCGTAATGGCGATGAGGGGACGGGTCCGTCGCCCAGGGAATCGAGGGCATGTGCGGAGCTCGGCGGGTGGTTACGCTCGCGGTGTGCGAGTCACCGCGCTTCGCCTCTCCGCCGTCCTCGGCTCCTTTCTGCTGATAGCCGCGTGCCTGCTGTCCGGCGCGCCGGGCGCGCAAGCCCAGATCGATAAGCGCTGCTTCACCAATGGCGCGGGCACCCGCTGCTACTACCTGCACATGCCGCCCGGAGACGCCGGGGGCAAGCCGCTGATGGTGTACCTGCACGGCTGCGACGATCCGATCGACCATCCGGACCCGACCGGCTTCTCGCTCGCCACCGTGGCCGACGAAATGGGTTTCGTGCTCGCCTATCCGCTGCAGGATCCGGCGGCGAACAAGGAGCTGTGCTGGAACTGGGACAAAGCCGAGGACCAACAGCGGGGTCAGGGCGAGCCGTCCATCATCGCGGGCATCACCACCGCACTGATCGATCAGTTCCAGCTCGATCGCTCCCGCGTCTATCTAGGTGGGTACTCGGCGGGCGGCGCGATGACCACCAATCTCGGTGCCACCTATCCCGATCTGTACGCGGCAATCGCTCCGATGGCGGGTGCGCCGTACGGCAGTAAGCCTGAGGGTCAGGTCATCATCGACGCGATGGGCCCACGGGTCCGCCCGATGCCGACCTACTTCTTGCAGACGCTTTTCGATGAGATCAGCAACATCGTCATCGGCCGAACCAACCTCGCCCAGTGGCGCGCGGCCGACAATCTCGCCGATCCGGGTTCCGTGCCGACCCTGCCGACCGCGGTACAGGTTCTCGACGTCGGGCAGGGCATTCCGAACCCGCTCACCGTCGAGCATTACGCCAGTCCCCGGGGCTGCGAACTCGCACAGTTCACCACACCGCTGCTGGCCGAGCACGCGATCGGCGCATGGCTGATGCAGCAGGATCGCGGCATCGAAATGCAGCGAAACCTGATGCGATTCCTCTTGGCGCATCGCATGCCGCCACCACACCAAACCTGCTGAAACCCACAGCGCCGCACAACCACCCCGATCGAACTCGAGGTTTCCGAGCCGATCGCCAGGGGGTAACCCCACACCGGCGGACCTGGCCACCGCAGCGTTGAGGGGGGCCGGGTCCGCCGCCAAGCTACGGCACGAACGCCCCGCCCTCTCCGCCCTAGACTGCGCCCACCACCCGAGCAGTCCGAGGCGCCACGTTCACCGCGGCCCACACCGCAGGCACTGGTGGTGATGTCGCGGATCGCGATCGGCGACGAAAGATCGGCCCGTACGGCGCTCTGTGGTGGCGCGACACGGTTGGTCGACACGCCGGAGGTTGGGTGTCGTGAGTGCCTGGTTGAACCAGGGGGTGGGCTGTGCCGTTGACATTGCGAAGAGCGGTGCCGGTACAGCCTGAGGTTCGGGGATCGCTTCGGCCGGTTTACCGGCGGTCGTACCTCGAGGAGAATTTATGAGACGTCTCGGGCCTTGGCTCACTTTGGCGGCGGTGGCTGTGCTCGGCATTGTGTTGCTGGTCATCAATATGTCGAAGGAGAGTGAGCCGGCGGCGGCGAAAACGAATACGCCGGGGGTGACGAGTAGTGCTGTCGTGGCGCCGTCGACTACCGCCGCACCACCGACGAGCAACGCACCTGCGCCGGTGCAGTTTCCGGCGAAGGCGGACTATGTCGGCAAAATTCCGTTGGCGACCGGTGCGCCGATCACACTGTCGATCACTGTCCAGGGGGACAAGGCGATTGCCTATGCCTGTGATGGGAAGGCGGTCGAGTCGTGGTTGCAGGGCAGTGCAACCGGTGGCGCGCTGCAGCTGACGGGGAAGAACGACGCCAAGCTGGCTGGGCGCTACGACGGCAAGGTGGTCACCGGAACGTTGTGGCTCGGCCCCATGAAGTGGGAATTCACTACCGCGCCAGTGCGATCGCCCGCCGGGCTCTACGTCTACAACGAAGGTGGCGCGCGGCAGAGCTGGATCGTCGATGCCAACGGCAACGTCACCGGGGTGCAGCGCGCGGCCGACGGTACGACCTCCCCTGCTCCGAGCCTGAGCTCGGATGCGACGGCAATCGTCAACGGCAAGAAGATAACTGCGAACAAGGTGAGTGGTGGTGACAGTGTCGGCTGATCGTGAGACGACGCCCGGCGGGCGGCCGCCGCCGAGCGCAACGGCGGTCGCGGCCATCGCGATTCCGGTGCTGATCGGCGCGGCGGTGTCGGTATTACTCGGCGTCTACGCCAAAACGCATGAGCCAACGGGATTCTCGATCAATGTCGCGGGATTCTCCAGCCCGCAGGCGGTCAAGACCTGGCTGGCCACCGTCGCCTTCCTGCTCGCCCTATTCCAATTGGCCTCCGCGTCAGCGATGTACGGCAAGCTGCCGTTCAGCGCGCCGTCCTGGATCGGCGCCGCGCATGTCTGGTCGGGCAGGCTCGCCGTGCTGGTCAGCGTCCCGGTCGCGGTGCACTGCCTGTACGCCTTCGGTTTTCTGCAGTACGACACCCGCGTGCTGCTGCACTCCTTGCTCGGCTGCTTCTTCTACGGCGCGTTCGTCGCCAAGATGCTGCTGCTCACTCGAAAGGGGTTGCCCGGCTGGGTGATCCCGGTCGCGGGCGGCCTGGTGCTGGCCGGCCTGACCGGCCTCTGGCTCACCTCCTCGCTCTGGTTCTTCCAGCACCACGGCCTCACCTTCTGATCGGAGATCGACCACATGACCAACGACGAATCGGTTTTCACCCGCCGCACCGTGGTCGCGGCGGGCGCGGGCACCGTTGTCGCGGCCGCGGCACTGACCGCATGCGCCACCTACGGCAAGGAAAACACCGCTCCCGCACCGAATCCCGCACCGGCAGGCAACCCGGCCGCCCCGGGCCAAACGGCAGGCAACGCACTCGCCAAGACCGCCGACATCCCGGTCGGCGGCGGCGTGATCGTCGGCGACACCGTGGTGACCCAGCCGACCGCGGGCACCTTCGTCGGCCTGTCCGCCACCTGCACACACGCCGGTTGCACGGTCGCCTCGGTATCCAACGGCACGATCAACTGCCCGTGCCACGGCAGCAAGTACAAGCTGGACGGCTCGGTCTCCAACGGCCCGGCCACCAGGGCGCTGGCCGCGAAAACCGTTCGGGTCGTCGGTGATTCGGTGGTACCGGGCTAACCCGTCACGGACCGGGAACACCCTGCAGCCGACGCACCTGCGCGGCGGTGAGATCGCTGAGCACCCCGGCCTCGACCGGCTCCGGCGCGGTCACCGCCACCTGCACCAGCGTGCTGCCGACCTGCACGATCGCGACCGAGGAATGCAGCGTCACCCCGTCACTGGTGGTGCGCACTTGAAACGCGGTCGCCGCGTCACCGGCCTGCAGCTGGGTAAGTCCGCCGACCCGGTAGTCGACCGCGATGTCGGTGGCGTCGGTGCCGGAGTAGTGGGTGCACCGGCGCAAGGTCGCCTGCACGTCCGAAAACGCGGACGCCACCGCGTCATTCGAATAACTCGCCGCATCGATATCCACGCTGGAGAAGTTCGGTCCCGAGTATTGAATGGACGCCTTGGCGAGCGAACCCGGCCGTTGCGCACCCAGCGGGGTGAGCACTTTCGCGCATTCCGCCGGATCGGTCGGCGAGTCCTGCGCACCGGCGAGCGCGTCGGACCGAGTGGGCAGCATGGTGAAGTTCGGTGGCAGATTCGTACTGGTGAGCAGCTGATCGTGCAGCCGGTCGGCATCGGTGATCGGGACAGCGGTCACCGGTGCGGCGGTCGCGGCCGGACCGAGCGGCGGTAAGTCCGGCGCCGCGGGAGCCGCCGATTTCGACGATCCGCACGCCGCGACGAGCGCGGTGGTCGCGGCGACAAGCACCAGCCCGAACCCGCGGCTCACTCCGTCCACGACACCTGAGTGTCGATCGTCTGCTGCAGCACGCTCGCACTGCGCGCATCGCGGTAGCCCTGATGGCCGCCGACGGTGATGGACCCGGCGACCGGCAGCGGCAACCCGAGATCGACGGTGATGGTGCCGTTGCCCTGCATGACGTAGTCCTGGATGTCGAGCTTGCCCGCGTTGTTGGGCAGGTTCCACACCGCGGACTTGGGCTGCTGGATGACATCGAGCTCGATGGTCAGCCGGTCGCCGTCGCGTTTGGTCAGCGTCGCCGTGGTGATCTGATCGAGGGTGACGCCGCCGCTGATCTCCTGCCGCACCGTCCAGACCGCGCCCTCGCCGACCGGCTGATCGGGGAACGCGATCGAGCGGTAGACCGCTTGATAGAAGGCCTGCTCCAGCGCGGCCCGCGCCGGGTTGGAGGTGTCCGGCGACGGCTCGAGCCGCAGCGCGGTGATGGCGCCGAAATCACTGAGGTCGAATCCGGCATGCGAGCCACCGGTCTTGATGAGCGCCTTGGCCAGCGACGGGTCCGGCGTGGTGACGGCGCCGAGCGTCAGATCGATGCCCTCGGCGTCGGTCTGCGCCGTCATCGGGATGGACAGGGCGGGCGCGGAGAAGTCGCGCGCGGGCTGATCGTTGATCTGCTGCGCGATGCGGTGCGAGGTATGCAGCGTCACCTGCTGCACCGTGCCCGCCGGGTAGTCGCGGTGCAGCAGCGAGCGCGGCTCGGCGCCGGGCGACACGAGGACGGTGGTCGCGGCCGGGATCGGCACGGTCACTTGCTTGCCGATGCCGAGCGGCTCGGTGCTGTCGGCCTCCGAGCGCGACTCGGCGCCACCGCTGCAGCCGGTTCCGAACGCGGTCAGGCCGACCGCGAGCACTATCAGCAGCACACCCGACCGCGCGAACCGGGGGATGTGGGGGGAAGACAACACCGTCACGAGCATCAGCGTACGACCGGATCCTGAGTGTCAGCTTTGACTTGCGGGTGACCACCGCACAACGTGTCGGGTAGCTCGAGAGATGATGGTGCGTGTGAGTGAAGAGCCGCCGTCCGAGGAGAGCCCAGCGAACACCGCCGAGGAGGCGACCCCAGCGAGTCCGCCACAGCGGCTGCGGACCCTACTAATCATCGCCGGCGTGCTGCTCGGCCTGGACTTACTCACCAAATGCATCGTGGTGGCGAACCTGAAGCCGGGCGAGCCGGTCTCGATCATCGGCGACTTCGCGCGGTTCAGTCTGGTGCGTAACCCCGGCGCCGCTTTCTCCATGGCGACCGGCATGACCTGGCTGCTGACCTTGGTCGCGGCGGCCGTGGTGATCGGCGTGGTGCGCATCGGGCGCACGCTGCGGTCGCTGTGGTGGGCGATCGGGCTCGGCATGGTGCTCGGCGGCGCGCTCGGCAATCTGGTGGACCGGCTGTTCCGGGCGCCGGGGCCGCTACAGGGACATGTGGTCGACTTCATCGCGATCGGCTGGTGGCCGGTGTTCAACGTGGCGGACTCGTCGATCGTCTGCGGCGCGATCCTGCTGGTGGTGCTGACCGTGTTCGGCTTCGAGCCGAACGGGACGCGCACCGGACGCGACGAGCCCGACACCGCCGCTGACGCGACCGAGACCACCGCGCACAAGACCACCAGCGAAGGGAACACTGCATGAGGGAAACACGAACCATGCCCGTTCCCGACGGGCTCGACGGCATGCGGGTGGACGCGGGCCTGTCCCGGCTGCTCGGCCTGTCCCGCACCGCGGTCGCCGCACTCGCCGAGGAGGGCTCGGTGCAGCTCGACGGCATCGCGGCGGGCAAGTCCGATCGGCTCGCCGCGGGCGCCTGGCTCGAGGTGATCTTCCCGGAACCGAAGCGCGAACTCTCGATCGAGGTCGTGCCGGTGGAGGGCATGCGAATCCTCTACGCCGACGACGACATCGTCGCGGTGGACAAGCCGGTCGGCGTCGCGGCGCACACCGGCGTCGGCTGGACCGGGCCGACCGTGATCGGCGGACTGGCCGCGGCCGGCTACCGGATCTCCACCTCCGGCGCGCACGAGCGACAGGGCATCGTGCACCGGCTCGATGTCGGCACCTCCGGGGTGATGGTGGTCGCCCAGTCCGAGCACGCCTACACGGTGCTCAAGCGGGCGTTCAAGCAGCGCACCGTCGCCAAGCGGTATCACGCACTGGTGCAAGGACATCCGGACCCGAGCAGCGGCACCATCGATGCCCCGATCGGGCGGGCCCGCGGCAACGACTGGAAGTTCGCGGTCACCGCCGACGGACGTCCCAGCATCACGCACTACGACACCGTCGAGGCGTTCCAGGCCGCCAGCCTGCTCGACATCCACCTGGAAACCGGCCGCACCCACCAGATCCGGGTGCATTTCTCCGCGATCCGGCACCCCTGCTGCGGCGACCTCACCTACGGCGCGGACCCGCGGCTGGCGCAGCGCCTCGGCCTGGAACGGCAATGGCTGCATGCCCGTTCGCTCGGCTTCCACCATCCGGCCGACGGCCGCTGGCTGGAGATCACCAGCGAGTATCCCGACGACCTGAAGCACGCGCTGGACGTCCTGCGCAATGCCTGACCGGCCGACGCTGCCCCTTGGGCGACTCGCCCTCGGGGCGGCGGCCGTCGCGCTGGTTGTCTTCATCGTGCTGCTCGGCGTGTTGAACCCGCCGCGCAAAGCCGGGGTGTTCACCGATCGACTCGGCCCGGAGCAGGGTGAGCGGGTCGCGGATTATCTTGCGCGTGCCCACGATTCGCTCAACGGCACGGACACCGATGAGCACTGGGCACTGGTCTCGTTCGCCGAACCCCTGGTGCCGGAACAGATCCCGCCGAACAGCGGCGGCATGCGGATATCGCAAGTGCTGTACCAGGTTCCGATCCCCAGGGTGCAAACCCCGCTGGTCGCAGTACCTGTCCCGAAGGGCGACGAGGCGGCAATCACTTCCGCCGAGTCGGCCGCATGGCTACTCCCCCGAACCGCACCCGACGAACGCACCACCCGTATCACTGCCCTCGCTGCCGCCCGCCTGCGCTCCGGCTGCGCCTGCACGGTCGGACTCGTCGTCCGCGGGCCACTCGACGGCCTCCGAAACCTCGCCTCCCGAAACGGAATCCGCGCGGTCCAGGCACTCCCCGCCGATGCCGTAGCCGGCCGATTCGGCGTAGTACCGCTACTCCCCGACCAACTCGACGCCGTCCTCCCTGGCCCGAACGACGGCCCCGTACCGGACCAGTGACGCGAAGCGCCGACGCCGCGCGCCAGTTTTCCTGCCGCGCACGAATTCGCTGGCCAATTCATGCGCGGGAGACCAAACGATGCGCGGCGGCGGTGTCACCGACTCGCTAGCCAGTCGGTGACGACGGCGGGACCTACGTGTTGCGGCGCCTCGCAGTCGGCGCGTATCGACGGCCCGGTATCGGATCAGTGACGCGAAGCACGACGCCGCGCGTCAATTCTCCTGCTGCGCATGAGTTTGCTGGCTGATTCGTACGCGGCTGGACAAGGGATGCGCGGCACGGAACGGCGAGTGGTCCGGTTGTCAGTGCTGGGCGAGCCAATCGGCGATGTCGGCAATGACGGCGAGGTCAACGTGTTGTGCGGTTTGGTGGTCGGCTGGGGTCGCCATTCCGACGCCGGGGAAGAACAGGTGGTCAGACTGCTCGTAGATGCGGAAGGTGGTGTCGGGGTGGTCGGCGAGGCCCGCCTGCCAACCGGTGAGGTCGTCGGCGACGGTGACCTGGTAGTCGCGGGCGCCCTGGAGGATCAGTAGCGGCTTGCTGAGGGCGGCGGCGGTCGAGACGGGTTGGTAGGCAAGCAGATCCAGCCAGTAGCTGCCGGAGAAACTGAAGGGGAGGTCCGCACGCGGGGTCGCCGGGGACAGCGTCGGGCTGTCCACCACCGCGGCCTGTCGAGTGATCGCGGCAATCGCGGCATCGGATTGCGGGCCGGGATCGAGCGCGGCGAGGTGGCGCGTGACCCGCACGGCGGCGTGCTGCATGGGTTGGGTGTCGCCCGCCATGATCACCAGTCCGGCGACCTCAGGAGCCGCGGCTGCTACCCGCGGCGCGACTTTGCCGCCCATGCTGTGGCCGAGGACGAAGATCCGGGCCGGGTCGACGTCCGGGTGTTGCCGGAGCAGATGGACGGCTGAAATGGCATGTGGCACATACTCGTTGGCCATGGTGAAGTCCGGCTGGTCGGCCGCCTGCGGATGCGTGTAGGTGACTTTGTCGAAGCGAAGTACGGCAATGCCCCGGTCGGCCAGACCCCAGGCCAGATCCTTCAACGGCCTGTTCGGGCCGCTGGTTTCGTCGCGATCGAACGGGCCGCCACCAGACAGCAGGACGACCGCGGGCCGCGGGCCGGGGCCGCGTGGCACGGTCATTGTGCCCGGGACCGCGAGTTCGCCGGAGCCAACGGTGATCTCGCGCTCCTCGAAGGCGCTCGGGTCGGCATAGTCCGGTGGCGTCCACGCGGTGTCGGTGTCCGCCAACCGAAGTCCTTGCAGCAGACCCGCCGCGTCGATGGACATGATCATGGTGAAGCCGCCGCGCTCGCCCACCACCGGCACCCTCGCTCGAATCAGGCCGTCACCGAACGGTTCCAACGCGGGCACACCGATCGCGGAGACAGCGCCGATCCTGCCGATCTCGGCCAACCACGCTGCGCGCAACGAATCCGGCGAGACCGCGGCACGCAACGGTCCGCCGAACAGCTCCGCAGCACGCGTGAACTCCCCGTCACGCAACAGCTCGACGACCCGTACCGCTGTCGTCCCGTCCGATTCCATTACCGTTCTCATGTTTGAGAACGGTATCAGTTGTGAGATCGTAGAGCAATGGATTCCATGGAGCTGCTGGCCCACCCGGTACGGCTGCGGATCGTGCACGCGATGCGCGGCGGGCGCCTGCTCACCACCGCGCAGCTGTGCGAGCGGCTCCCCGATACATCGAAGGCGACCGTCTATCGGCATGTCGAATTGCTCACCGCGGGAGGGATTCTCGAAGTCGCCGAGGAGGAGCGGGTCCGCGGTGCGGTGCAGCGCCGATACCGGCTGCACCAGGATCGCGCGGTTGTCGATCCGGCGGCCGCCCAATCGCTGAGCGCCGACGACCATCGCCGCGTCTTCGCCACCGCCATGGCCACGCTGCTCGCCGAGTTCAACGCCTACCTCGATCGCCCCGAGGCCGACCTGACCCGGGACGCCGTCGGCTACCGCCAGCACGGGATCTGGCTCAGCGACGACGAGGTGCTCGAGCTGATCGACGGCCTGCGCGCGGCGATCCTGCCCACACTCGGCAACGAGGCGACCCCCGACCGCACCCAGTACCTGCTGAGCCCCATCCTCTTTCCCATCGAAGAGCGGCCCTGAGCCGGTGATCAGCCGAAACCCACACAGTCCGAGCGGGATTCGGCACCGAGACGGGGACAGACCTCCGCCGGGATGATTCATCCCCACTTCATCCCGGCAGAGGCCTGCAATCACCACGCCGCATCAATGATCCGCCGTGGTGACAGCGCACGACTCGGCCGCGCGGCCACGTTCCATCGGCGCCAGGTTCAGCGCGAGTCCTGTTGGCCGCGTGCACGAGTCGCGAATGCTCGGATCAATCCGGCAGCTGGACAACCCCATCGAGGTACCGGCGGCACCGCCCGACGAGCAGCACCCGGTCACCGACGAGCTCACAGCGCAGGCTGCCGCCGCGCCGGGAGAGCTGGCGGGCGCTGAGCTCGGTGCGGCCGAGTTCACGCGCCCACAGCGGAACCAGTTGGGCGTGCGCCGATCCGGTGACCGGGTCCTCCGGTACGCCGACGCCCGGCGCGAAGAACCGCGACACGAAATCGGCGGAATCGCCACGCGCGGTCACGATCGCGCCTCGCGGTAACGGCGGGAACGCGGTGAAAATCGGTACGGCGTCGCGGACTTCCTGTTCGCTGGCCACCACGATGACCTCGTCGGTCCCGGTGAACGCGCGCACCGCGCTCACACCGAGCGCGGCGACGAGCACCAGATCAGGTTCCGCCTCGGCGGACGGCACCGCGGGCAGATCGAGCACGAATTCGTCGTCGTCGGTGCGGTCCACGTGCAGCCAACCGCTGCGGGTGAAGAAGCTCACCCGGTCGGCGCCGGGGTGCATGTCCTCCAAAATCTGTGCGGCACTGGCCACCGTGGCGTGCCCGCACATGTCCACCTCGACCGCAGGCGTGAACCAGCGCAGGTGGAACGCGGGCCAGTCGCCCGGAGGCGCGCCGGCCTCCGGCGGTAATTCCGCGGTGTAGAAGGCGGTTTCGGCGAGGTTGTTCTCCTCGGCCAGGTGTTGCAGCAACGAATCCGGGAGCCACGACGAGAGCGGCATCACCGCGGCTGGGTTGCCCGAGAACGGTGCGTCGGCAAACGCGTCGATCTGGTGCAGCAGTACCTCCATATCCGGAGAAGGTACTCCAACACTGAATGATCGCTTCGCACAAGGCTTCTCGCGGCGCGCCGGGTCGGATGTCCAGTTTGTCAGGAATCGCCGTTGTTCGGGGTCGGAAACAGTTTGCCCTTTTCGCCGAGCAGCGTCGCGCTGACCCACCACGCGACCTCGACGAGCACGATTCCGACAGCGCCGCAAATGAATGCGGCCGTGGTGAGCCCGACGTCCGACGGATCCAGCTTGAAGAAGTGCCGGGTGAACGGGACGGTGAACAGGAAGACGTACGCGGCCACCGAGGCCCCGATCAGCACCACCTTCCACCACACGTACGGCCTGGCCACGATGGCGAGCACCCATACCGCGATCATGATCAACGTGATCAGCGCGGTGGTGCCTGCCTGCTCCTTCTGCTGCGCGGTGGCGTCCGGCCCGGCGTAGGCGATGAGGTAGGCGACGAAGGTCGCGACGCCGATCACCACGCCGGACGGGATGGCCAATCGCATGACGCGCCGGACGAATCCGCTGCGGGCGCGCTCGTTGTTGGGCGCGAGCGAAAGGATGAACGCCGGGATGCCGATGGTGAACCAGGCGGCGATCGTGACATGCCGCGGCAGGAACGGATAACCGATCGGGTCATAGCCGAAGATCTGCGAGCCGATGCCCGCGATGCCGATCAGGAAGGCGAGCAGCACCGAGTAGACGGTCTTGGTCAGGAACAGATTCGAGACGCGCTCGATATTGCCGATCACCCGGCGGCCCTCCCCCACCACGTACGGCAGGGTCGCGAACTTGTTGTCCAGCAACACGATCTGCGCGACCGCGCGGGTAGCCGGGCTGCCCGCGCCCATCGCGACACCGATGTCGGCGTCCTTGAGGGCGAGTACGTCGTTCACGCCGTCGCCGGTCATCGCGACGGTGTGGCCGCGCGACTGCAGGGCGGCTACCATGGCGCGCTTCTGGTCCGGGCGGACCCGGCCGAAGGTGGTCTCGTGGTCGAGCACATCGGCGAGTTGTTCACGGTCGTCGGGCAATTCGCGCGCATCGACCGCATGGTCGCCGCCGGTGAGGTCGAGCGAGGAGGCGACCGCGCCCACCGAGACGGCGTTGTCGCCGGAGATCACCTTGATCGAAACATTTTGGCCGGCAAAGTATTCGAGGGTTTCCTTGGCGTCCGGCCGCACCCGCTGTTCCAGCACGACCAGCGCGGCGGGGCGCACGGTGCCCGGCGCGTCCGCGGCGTCGACCGGACGGTCGCTGCGGGCCAGCAGCAGGATGCGCAGGCCCGAGGAGCCGAGTTCCTCTGCGACCCTGGCCTCTTCGGAGTTCGGGTCGAGTAGCACGTCGGGCGCGCCGAGCAGCCAGTCGCCGTGCTCGCCGTAGGAGCAGCCGCTCCACTTCTTGGCCGAGGAGAACGGCGCGACCGCGGTGCGCTGCCAGCCGGGACCGTCCGGCAGTGCCTCGGCGATGGCCTGCACGCTCGCGTTCGGGCGCGGATCGTCGGCCGCAAGCGCGGCCAGGGCCTGCCGAACGTCGTTGTCCTCGAACGAGTCCAGGATCTTGATGTCGGACAGCCGCATGCCGTTCTCGGTGAGCGTGCCGGTCTTGTCCGCGCACACCACGTCCACCCGGGCCAGGCCCTCGATGGCGGGCAGCTCCTGCACCAGGCATTGCCGCCGCCCCAACCGCACCACGCCGACCGCGAACGCGACCGAGGTCATCAGCACCAGGCCCTCGGGCACCATCGGCACCAGCGCCGCGACCATGCCGCTCACCGCGGGCCGCCACGACTCCTTGCTGGAGAACAGCTGGTTGTAGATGCTCAGCAGGCCCGCCGGGATCAGCAGGTAGGTGATCACCTTCAGGATGGTGTCGATGCCGCTGCGCAGCTCCGACTTCACCAGGGTGAACTTGCTGGCCTCGTCGGCCAGCTTGGCCGCGTAGGCGTCCTTGCCGACCTTGGTCGCGCGGTAGCAGCCGCTGCCGGAGACCACGAAGCTGCCCGACATCACCTCCGCGCCGACCTGCTTGTCCATCGGGTCGGCCTCGCCGGTGAGCAGCGACTCGTCGATCTCCAGCAGCGAGGACTCGGCGACCTCGCCGTCGACCACGATCTGGTCGCCGGGGCCCAGCTCGATCAGGTCGTCGAGGACGACCTCGCGCGGCGCCACCTCGATGGCCTTGCCGTCGCGGCGCACGGTCGGCTTGGTCTGGCTGACGATGGCCAGCTTGTCCAGGGTGCGCTTGGCGCGGACCTCCTGGATGATGCCGATCGCGCTGTTCGCGATGATCAGCAGGCCGAACATGCCGTCGATGATCGAACCGGTGGCCAGCACCAGGATGAACAGCACGCCGAGCAGGGCGTTGATCCGGGTGAAGACGTTCGCCTTGACGATGTCGCGGACCGAGCGGCTGGCCCGATCCGGCACATCGTTGGTGAGCCCGTCGCGGCGACGTTGCTCGACCTCCGCCGCGGTGAGTCCGGTGGCGCGCGAAGCCTGCACGGTTGTCGACATGACCGCAAGGCTACGTGAGAAGTAGCGTCGGAAGCGTGCAGCGGAGCAGGTCTATCCCGGGTGTTGCGTTCGGTATGAGCGCGTTTTTCCTCTGGGGTTTGTTCCCCGCGTTCTTCGGGTTGCTGGCGTTCGCCAGTGCGGCCGAGGTGGTCGCGCAGCGGATCCTGTGGACG
This sequence comes from Nocardia sp. NPDC046473, assembly GCF_040645995.1. Classification (NCBI taxonomy): domain Bacteria; kingdom Bacillati; phylum Actinomycetota; class Actinomycetes; order Mycobacteriales; family Nocardiaceae; genus Nocardia; species Nocardia sp. NPDC046473. The sequence continues at coordinate 19,611 of NZ_JBEYZJ010000013.1, read as the reverse complement.
TTGCTGGTGGTGCTCGCGGCGCTGATGGTGTCCGGGCGGCTGCGCGAGCTGCGCGGCATCGGCGCGCGGATCTGGCGGCTGGCCGCGGTGGCGTCGGCGGCGATCGCGATCAACTGGGGTGTGTATGTGTACGGCGTCACCTCGGGGCATGTGGTGGAGTGCGCGCTGGGGTACTTCATCAACCCGCTCGTCACCGTCGCGTTCGGCGTACTGATCTTCCGCGAGCGACTGGCCAAGGCGCAGTGGGCCGCGCTCGGGCTCGGCGCCGCCGCGGTGGCGGTGCTCACGGTCGACTACGGCAGGCCGCCGGTCATCGCACTGGTGCTTGCCTGCTCGTTCGCGACGTACGGCCTGGTGAAGAAGGTGATCCCGCTGGACGCGTTGCGCGGCATCGCCGCCGAAGGCGTGGTCGCCGCGCCGTTCGCGCTCGTCTTCGTCATCGTGCTGGCGGTCACCGGCCGCAGCGAATTCGGTTCCAGCGCAGGGCATGCCGCGCTGATGCTGGCCACCGGCCCGGTCACCCTGATCCCGCTGCTGCTGTTCGCCGTTGCCGCGCAACGGGTTCCGCTGTCCACCATGGGCCTGCTCCAGTACCTCACCCCGGCCCTCCAGATGGCCTGGGGCGTGGCAATAGCCCACGAACCCATGCCCGCATCCCGCTGGGCGGGCTTCGCGCTCATCTGGACGGCCCTGGCCATCTTCACCGCACACGCCCTGCTACGCGCCCGCCGCACCCATCGCGCAGGCAAGGATGTCATCGTTGAAAGTTCTGTGCAGAAATCTGCATGAGGGGTACATTTCTCTGCATGCGGACGACCCTTGATCTGGATGATGCGCTTCTTCGCGCCGCCAAACAACGGGCGGCGCGGGATGGAAGGACCCTGACCAGCCTTATCGAGGAGGCGTTGCGCATGTTGCTCGAAGAACTCAGCGAACGAGACACGGTCCGCAGGGACATTGCCCTACCGTCCTTCGGCGGCGACGGAGTCCAGGTCGGCGTCGACCTTGCCAGCTGGAAGACCGTCCGGGACGCCGATTACGAAGACGACGACGCGCGGTTGCGATCGACCTTGACCGATGCTGCTACCTGACGTCGATGTCCTGGTCTACGCTTTCCGCGTCGAGTCGCCCGACCACGCTGATGTCCATGCGTGGCTGACCACGTTGGTGAACGGGCCCGCCACCTTCGCACTGAGCGAGTTGGTGCTCAGCGGATTCGTTCGGGTAGTGACCAACCCACGCATCTTCCGGACGCCGACACCCCCGGACCAGGCTCTCGAATTCACCGAAATCCTGCTCGGCGCACCGAATTCGCGGCCCGTGCGTCCAGGACCTCGCCACTACGAGATCTTCGCAGACCTATGCCGCACCATGGACGCCAGAGGCAATGACGTGGCCGACGCCTATCACGCCGCCCTGGCCATCGAGTCCGGCAGTGAATTGATCACGTGTGACCGGGGTTTCGCTCGATTCCCGGGGCTTCGCTGGCAGCATCCGCTGCCGGCGAAGGCAACAGGCAAGCGCTCAGCCAAGTGAACACCCGAGACGGGTCCGCCGAGGGTGCGACTTCGACGGACCCGCTTGATTACTCGACCGATTCCTCAGAGCGGCGGAATCTCCAGGGTGGACGTGCCGTGGGCTTCGCCGGCACCGCCGAGCAGGCAGACATCGCCACCGAACAGGGAGGTGTATTCACCGACGCCGGTGTAGTGCTGGTTCGCGAACCAACTTCCGCCGGTAACGGTGCCGGTCCAGGTGAAGGCCCTGGTGCCGTCCTCACGAGGCACCGTCGACACGAGGCCGGTCAGGGTGCTCGTACCGTCCGGGCTACCCGAACCGGGATCGAACCACGAGTCGTTCTCGGTGACGGCCTGTTGCACAATCTGCTGCGTCTTCAGTTGCAGGCAGCTGGTTTCGATGGTGACCGAGCCGCCATAGGTGCCGCTGAAGGCCCGCAGGCTTGGCGGCAACAGCACCGCCGAGTGGCAGGAATAGTCACCCGACCAGGTGATCTTGGTCGATTGCAAGGTGTTCGTCAGCGGCGGACTGAAGGTGTAGTTGATCGGCCCGGCACAGACCGCGTTCATCGGCGACGGTGACGCAGAGGCCACGCCGGGCCAGACGACAGGCAGCAGAGCAACCGCAGCGAAGGCGGCCGCGGTCGCGGCAACGCGCGATCGCCGATGAGCGCGAGTGGCAGACGTGACAGCCATAGCCTGGCAACCCGAAGTGTTCATGGTGTTTCTTCGTTCTCCTGGTGCCGCCGACTTTCACTACTAGCACTGACCAGCAGAATCCACGACACGTGACGTGGATCACATCGACAAGATCAGATACCCCGTTACACCAGTGCAAATCCGCGTCGGCGCGGCTGGGCCATGCGAGCGCACAGGCCCAGCCGACGAGATCCGCTCGCTACCAGTCGGTGTTGATGTGGCCTGGGGTCCAGGTGCCCCAGCGTTGGGTCTTGTCGATGGTGAGGTGGGCTGGCTGGGCGTTGGGGTCGAGTGGGAGGTACTGCTCGATCGAGCCCCAGTCCCGGTCCCAGTCCTTGTCCAGATAGGTGGGCAAGGCGCGGGCGGTGAAGAGCAGCTGGGTCCAGCCGAGCGGGCCGCCGCCGTCGTGGGCCTGCCAGAGGTTGGTGATGGTCGCGCCGTTGCGGTCCGGCAGGATTCGGTACGCGGGCAGGTCGCCGACACCCGCGTACGTCGGAACGAGGTTCTGGCAAGGGAAGTTCAGGCCGACCTCCCAGTCCAGCAGCACCGGTGTCCGCGAACCAACCACGGCGGTCATGGTTTTCGTCTGCGGCACGCGCGGCGGGGTCACCGCGAGCCACTGGTCCTTGCCGAGATCCTTGTCGCTGGCGACGATCCGGACGACGTCCGCGTCGCCGGGCAGCTGGTCGAACGGAACGCGCACGTTGCGCCATGTCGGGGACGGACCGATGTCGATCGGGTCCACACTGCCGAGCGCGGTAGCCGTGCCGTCGGTTCCGGCGCGACCGTACTCGACGCGCAGGTCCTGACCGGGATGCACGATGCCGTCGCTGTCGACGTGCCGGATCCGACCGGCGACCGCGATCGAGATGATGTCGCCGCGGCTTCCGTTGGTGGCGTTGGGAAGTCGATACCACCCCGATGTCAGCTCGGCAGGCACCTGGGCGCCTTCCCGATAGCTACCGAGCACCGGGGTTGTCGCCGGATCCAGGCCGTAGGGCAGCGGGACACTGCTGCCGTTGATTCCGGCACCCGACGTACCGGTCTCGGACCCGGGCGATTTCGACCCGGCCTTCGGATCGGCCTTGTCCCCGGAGTCGGCGCTGGCGACGGAATTCGCCTTGCCCGTGGTGGATTCGACCTCATCGGAGGTGAGGTCGGTCGCCACCCCGTTCGGCGTGAAGCCGGTCGAGTCGGCACCGGCGAGCGCCGTCGCGGCGGAGCCTGCCAGCGGGCTCAACATCGATGCGTTGGGATCTGTCTCGATCAACACGTCGTCGGCCATGCCACAACCACCGGAGAAGGCCGAGGACAGGTTCGATTGCGCTGTCGAATACGACGGGTACTGCGCCACTGTCGCTTTCGCGAACGACAGCACCTCGAACAACACCATGGCGGCTGCGACGACGGCGAGCACCGGAACGCGCGCGATCCGATCCAGCACCGAGCCGGGCCGCGGCCGGGGGTCGGCAGGAGGCGCAGCCGACGGGGTGGGTGAGTACTGGGGGTCGGCAGGAGGCGCAGCCGACGGGGTGGGTGAATACTGGGGGTCGGCAGGAGGCGCAGCCGACGGGGTGGGTGAATACTGTGACTCCGGGCGAATGTGGAACCAGGCCGCGACCGCAAGCGCGAGCACCGAAAGCCCCGCGGCGAAGGTCGACAGTCCGAAGCCCGCGAGGGTCGGCGGCTTGTCCCACCACGGAATTCCCCACGCCGACACGTACCAGTAGCCGTTGGCGCCGACGAAGGTCAGCGCCATCGCGAAGAAGACACCGGCGGCGAACAGTGCCCGGTTGCGCAGCGGGCGCGTGACGCCGGGACTGATCGAGACGGCGGTCAGCGCCGCGACACAGGCGGCCAGTCCGGCGAAAACGCCGAACTGGTGAGTCCACTTCGTCGGGGAGAACATCATCAACACCATTGCGGCGACGGTGATGCCGACGAGTCGTCGCCCGGGTCCGAGGGCGGTCCCCGGAATACGCCCGCCCCGGCGCAGCATCGTGACCACGCAGACCACCAGGCCGATCAGCATCATGAACATGCCGAACCGCCGGGTGATCCAGCCGTCGGAGTTGATCTGCAGCAGATACTGGTAGCGCAGGAACTCGAAGAACCAGGACTCGCCGGGGCCGATCCTGCCGTGCACGTAGAACATCTCGCGGGCCCCGGCCAGGGTCCGATCCGCGAAGACCACGGTCAGCACGACCGTCCCGGCCGCGAGCACGGGCAGTAGCAGCGTGAGGTAGCCGGAGTTCTTGGCCCGCTGCACGAGCACCGCGGTCATCGTGCGTGCTCCGGCGGCAAGCGCGCCGAGACAGATCAGGCCAGAAGGCGCGCAGGTCAGGGTGAAGGCCGCGATGATGATCGCGAGCGCGTACGGCAACAGTCGCCGGGTTGCGATGGACCGCTCGACCGAGGCCCAGGTGAGGATCACGCCAAGCGCGACAAAGGGTTCGGCGCGCAGGCCGTTGTTGTAGGGCATCCAGAACGCGAGGAACACCAGTGCGCTGGTCCAGATGACGATCGCGTTGGCGCGCAACGCGATACCGAGCCGGGGCAGGATCTCGCGGCTGATCACCCACCAGGCGACGACACCAACGATCAACGTGGGCAACCGAACCCACGGGCTCGCCGACGACACGTGGGTCAGCAACGAGATCATGTCGGTGTACGGCGTGTAGAACGGCCCCTCGTCGACGCTGAACCATCGGTAGTAGTTCGACATGAAGCCGGAACTCTGCGAGGCGCGCGCCATCCCGAGGATGTAGCCGTCATCGGAGGTGTTGGCGCCGATGAAGTGCCACACCAGCAGTGTCGCGAACACCAGGTAGTCCGGCGGCTGCAACCGCCACCAGCGGGTGGGCAGGAACCGTCGCGATCTGCGGCCGTCCAGGCTGTCCAATCGATACAGCGCGACCAGTGCAACGAGTGTGGCCAGCGCGGCCAGCCCGATCATGGCCTGCTTCAGCAGCGTCGGCGACGACGAAAAACGGGAATCTACTTGCACATTCACGTGCAGCCCCGACGGCGCCGCGCCGGTGAGCTCGCTGAAGACGCCGACGACCTGCGGGCGGATGTCGCTCGCGAACTGCTTGTCCGCATCCGCGAGACCGGGGGCCGACACCGTGGTCTGCTTGGTGTTCATGTCGATGCCGACCGAACAGGACTGATCGCGGACCGCGCTCAGCGGCGACGACCACAGCAGCATGTTGCGCGACACCACGTCGACCCGGCCCGGGCGATCAGGCGCGTCGGCGACGACCTTGACGACGAATCCGTAGCGCTCCGCATCGGGTGACTGATGCGGAATCGTCGACACCACAACGCCGCCCGAGTCCGCGAGCGCGCCGAACGCAGCGCACGGAATCTCGGCGGACAGATTCATCGGCGCGTAGGTCAACAGCGGCGACGTCACCGAGGTGACCGCGGCCGTCTGCGGCCACACCACGCTGGACTGGTCCTGGCGGACCGGCAGGAACGGGAGCGACACCGCGGCGAGGACCGCGATGGCCCCACTGATGAGTGCCAGCAACCGGAGTCGGCGAGCGATCCCCGTAGGGCGCCCTGCCGGATCCTGCGGATCCCCCCGCTGTGCCGACGGTTGGGCGGACTCACGCACAGCGTCACTGACAGTCACGACGGTGGATGCTAGCGCGAAATCATCGGACGACACAGAGTCCCAGCTACCGGCACCCGAATCACCAACTCAGCCTGCGTATTCGGCCACCGAGCGGTATCGGACAAAACGGCCGTTGTCGCGGCCGACTCGCAAGGGCCGGCCGCGACGAAGCGATTTAGCCGCAGGCCGTGGAGGTCTGGCCGAGGTTGGTCAGCATGGCGCAGGCCCAGGACTTCTGGATCTTCCACTTGCCGTTGTCGGCGACGAACGGCACGTCGACGATGTTCTCCTGGCCGTTGACGACGAACTTGGCCTTGGCGTTGACGCTGTCGCCGAAGCTGGAGACGTCGGTGACCTCGATCTTCACGTCGGCGCCCTTGGCGGCCTGGGAGAGGCGATCGGGCAGGGTGGGGTCGGCCTCGGCGCCCTGGACGCCGTCCAGCTTCTCCGCCGCCGGCACGGACGGGTCGAGCGCGCGGGCCAGCGCCGTGTTCAGCTCCGCAGGGGTCGGGATGGGCGGCAGGTTCGCGGCGTTGGCCGACGCAGACGCGCTAGCGCTGGTCGACGTCTTGGCGGCGGGCTTGCTGTCCTTGCTGTCACTGCTGCATGCGGTCATGCCCAGCGCGGCAACGACGGCCAGGCCGGCGATCGCGATGCGGCCAGTCTTACGAAGCTTCAACTGCTCGTCCTTTGCGTTCGAGTAGGTCCGTGTCATGTCCACCAATGGCAGCCTCCACCCGACCGGCGGCGCTGCACGAGCTCCCAGGCTACCGGCACAGCAGAGAACCGCGTGGACCCACACGGGACAGACTGATGTCGTCGGCAGCGAACGTACGCGGTGGGCTCGGCGATGTCGAGCCGTTCGCTGGCCGGGTCACCGCAGACTGTGCAGCGGATCGGCTCTGGTCAGGCTCGGATCGTCGGCGGGGAAGGTGCGGGCCGGGCCGGGGCCGGTCGAGCGGGTCTCGAAGCGGACGGTCACCACGCCGTAGCCACCGCCCTGCACCCAGCCGTGGCCGAGCTCGGGGTGTTCGACGTCCATGCCCGGGTGCCAGAGCGGGACAGACAGCGGGGTCGCGAGCGGCGCAGGCGCCTTTGCGGCGTCGTCCGCGGCGGGGTCGTCGGTCTGCTCCCAGTCCTCGGCGACCGGCGCCTGGTCCAGTTCCGGAAACAAGGATTCCTGTCGCACGGTGGACAATCCGCCGTAGCCGACGCCGACCAGCCGGATCGGGCCGAGCTCGGCCGGATCGATCGCCGAGCGCTGCGCGGCGGTGGTGAGTGTGACGAGATCCTCGGTCGCGTACGGCAGGGTGAACGAGCGCGTCACGATGCTCATGTCGGACTTGCGCAGCTTGAGCACGACGGTGCGGGCGGCGCGACCGTCCTTGATCAGGCGGCGATGCGCGGCCGCCGCCATCGACTCGATGGCGGGGCGCAGCTGGGCCAGCGTGACGATGTCGGTCTCGAAGGTGGTTTCGGCGCTGATCTGTTTGGCCTCGTTGCGTTCGGCGACCGGACGGTCATCGATGCCGCGGGCCAGCCGGTGCAGCGCGGCGCCGACGCTGCCACCGAGGATCGACATCGCCTCGGATTCCGGCAGTGCGGCGAACGCGCCGACCGTCTCGATGCCGAGCGAACGCAGCTTGTGCTCGGCCACCGGGCCGATCCCCCACAGCTTGCGCACCGGCAGGGCGGCCAGCATCTGTGGCTGCTCGACCGCCGAAACCACCCGTACCCCATCGGGTTTGGCGAGTGCCGAGGCGATCTTGGCGAGTTGTTTGCCGGTGCCCGCACCCACCGAGGCGGTCAGCCCGGTACGTTCGCGCACCACCGCGCGCAGTTCCTCGCAGAACTCCTGTACGTGGGCCACCGTCGCACCGGCCAGTTCGGCGGGCTCGCCGAACGCCTCGTCGAACGACAGCGTCTCCAGCACCGGGATCCGGCTGCGCAGCGCGTCGAACACCTGCCCGCTGAGCGTGCCGTACACGATGCCGCGCGGCGGCACCACCACCGCGGTGACGCCGACCAGCCTGCGCGCCATGTGCATCGGCATCGCCGAACGCGCGCCGTACACCCGCGCCTCATAGCTCGCGCCCGCGACCACGCCGCGCCCGCCGGTGCCGCCGACCAGGACCGGCCGCCCGCGCAACGTGGGGCGGGTCAGCTGTTCGACCGACGCGTAGAACGCATCCATATCGATGTGCAGCACCCAGCGCCGGGCCGTGCTCTGCGCATCCGCCCGTACGGAGGTCCCCACATCGACGGCAACACTCCCCACACCGGCGGGTACCGCGCCCTGGACGTCGGCGGGTACCGCGCGCGGTGCGTCGGCGCGCCAACGCGGATGCTGCTCGCTCACCGTGGTTTCGCCGAGGGTTTCCTGGACTTCGGTACGCGCACCGGCAACCGGTCGGCGGTGCGCTGCACGAACTCCCCCAACCAGGCCGAATCCGCCAGTCGCGGCGCCGGCACGCGGTAGTAGTCCTTGGCGCCGGGATACGGCGGTGCCAGCCAGGATTCCTCGGCGTAGTCGGTCGCGACCACGGTGGGCTTCACGAACAAATGATCGTCGGCGATCAGCGCGACCAGCTTGTCGTCGCAGTACAGGCCGTACTCACCGAACATCGCCCTGGCCCGCACATCCAGCGGCTCGAGCTGCTCGAGGATCTCGGCGACGGTCGCCTTGTCGGTACTCACGACTGCGCCTCGCCGGCGCTCGGCTCCGTCGTTCGCACAGACGCTGTGTCGATGGTTCGCTCGCTGCGCTCACTCACGAACGGGAATCTACGCCCGGACACCGACAGATCCGGACAGGTCCCGACGCTGGGTAGTCACTACGTACTTGCTGTTGATTTCCTGTAGAGATCGCAGGCGGCCGACCGTCCGGCAAACACTCGACCTTGAACGAACAACCAGCCCACGACCTGGGCGAATATCGACCGCGCCACCGCACTACACGGCTTCGGTAAACAGTTGACGAAGCACGGGGACTGCCCTTGCGGTCCAGCTTCGTATGTGATGATCGGACCCATGAAGATCCGCAAGGCCGTGATCCCGGCCGCCGGTATCGGTTCCCGGCTCCTCCCGCTGACCAAGGCCATCCCGAAGGAGATGCTGCCGGTCGGCGACAAGCCGGTCATCGAACATACGGTCCGCGAGCTGGTCGCGTCGGGCATCACCGACATCACCATCGTGGTCAGCAGCGGAAAGTCGTTGATCCAGGACCACTTCCGGCCCAACCCGGCCCTGGTGGCCCAGCTACGCACGGACGGAAAGACCGCATACGCCGACGCCGTCGAAGAGGTCGGCGAGCTCTCCAGGCTCGGCCACATCACCTACCTCGACCAGCACGGCCCCTACGGCAACGGCACCCCGGTGCTCAACGCGGCCCGCAATCTGGGCGACGAGCCGATGCTGGTGCTGTGGCCGGACGACGTGTTCGTCGCCGACGTCCCGCGCGCGCAGCAGCTGATCGACGCCTACGAGACGACCGGCGCCCCGGTGCTCGCGCTGATGCCGATGGACCCGTCCGAGTCGCAGCGCTACGGCGTGCCGGTGGTCGCCGACGACCAGGGCAACGGGCTGCTGCGCATCACCGGCCTGCGGGAAAAGCCCAAGCCCGAGGACGCGCCGTCGGACTTCGCCGCGATCGGCGGCTACGTGGTCACCCCCGGCATCATCGAGGAACTGCGCACCCAGACCAGGGCCTGGTACGAGCATCGCTCCGGCGAGGTCTACCTGACCGACGCGATCAACGTGCACGCCGCCGACAACCCGGTCTTCGGCCAGGTGATCCAGGGCCGGTGGTACGACACCGGCAACCCGGCCGACTACCTGGTCGCCCAGTTCGCCTCGGCGCTGGCCAACCCGCAGTACGCTCCGCTACTGCGCAGCCTCGTCGAAGAGACGCACTAATCCTGATGTCCCGCACCGGAATTCGCATGTGATTTCCGGTGCGGGAAGGCACAAGGCGTGCGGCTAGAAGCGCCGGATGGCGTAGATGTCGAACTGACGCAGCGGGCTGAGCCCGACGGGGACACCCCAGTCGTAGGCGTTGAAGATCTGACCGAAGCCCGCGTAAATGCCGACGTGTGAGCCGTCGGTGTTCAGCACCACCACATCGCCGGGCGAGAGCGCGAAGAACGGGACGGGCGCGCCCGCTCTGGCCTGCTCCCAGGTCGTGCGCGGAATGTTGACGCCGACCTGACGGAACGCCCACTGCACCAGGCCGGAGCAATCCCAGGCGAACGGGCCGGTGCCGCCCCATTCATACGGCTTTCCGGTCTGCGAGGTGGCCGCCGCCAGCGCACCTACCCCGTGCGAGCTGGGCAGCGGGATCGCGGCCGAACCGGAGGCGGACAGGGATTCGGCACTGCCGGTGCCGCTACCGGTGTCCGACCAGCCCGGTCCCGCCAGGAGCAATGTCGCGACCGTCGCTAGGAGGAATCCGAAAGCGATGCGACGCAAGGGTTTTCTCTTCACGTGCTCGTCCCTTCCGGCGGCCCGGCGTGCGGGTCACCGTCCGGCGGTCCCGGCTGACGCCCGGGTCGAGCAGCGTCATCCATGTGGAGCCGCAGCCGCTGGGTTCACGAACTCACTGCTGCCCCAGAGGTCGATATCTGCAACAACAGCACCAGCTCCGATTCTGCCGCGAGGCTCGGACCTGCAACAACGGTTCAGCAAATTTCTAGCATGTGATCTACATCACATTCAAGATTAAAGCTCACCGGTGCTGCAGCCGCAAAACCGATTGCATTACGCAATCAGTTGGGCTTACAGTCGACGGGCGGCTGCGGGAGCACGCAGCGACGGACCAGCGTGAGGGAGAACCATCGTGTCGGCGAACAAACAAACGGTCGAGCGGTACATCGACGGCTTCAACAAGACCGATCACCAGCAGATCCTGTCCTGTCTGACCGACGACATCGAATGGACCGTGTTCGGCTGGTTCCAGCTGAGCGGAAAAGACGCCTACGACAAGGAGATCGAGAACCCCGGCTTCACCGGAAGCCCGCGACTGACCATTCAACGGATGGTCGAGGAAGACGATGTCGTCATGGCCGAGGTCGCCATCGAGGCGACGACGGTCGAGGGCGAGCTGATGCACATGGTGGCGGGCGAGGTGTTCGTGATGCGCGACGCGCTGATCTCGGAGCGGCGCGCCTATCTGATCCAGCTCAAAGAGAACGACTACAAGTAGCCGAAAGCCGTTGCCGCGGTGCGGCCTTCACTCGGGTCGCACCTCGGCCACCGCGGCGCGCACCAGCGCGCGGGCCGCCCAGCTCATGGTCTCGGTGGCCGCTTCTGGATCGAGCCCACAGGTGTCGCGCGTGGAGACCAGGGCTTCGACGCCGAACACCAGCACGACGGCATTGATCAACCGCTCCAGCCGCTCGGCCGAGAGCGTGTCACGCAGCGGCGCCAACGCGACCCGCGCCATCTCCAGCCGGGTCACCCCGCGCACCGGAACCCGTTCCGCCTCAGGCACATCGACCTGACCGAACCAGCGATCGAGGGTTGCCCGGAGTACGCCAGCAGCAGCTGCTGGCACCGGCCTGATGGGCGCCTACAGGGCGGCCGAGCGCGGGGTCGCGGCGGAGCAACAGGAGCGGCGCGACCGACGCGACCGACGCGACCGACGCGACCGACGCTGGGACAGCGTGGTCACACACTGGGCGCCGCCGCTCAGGAATCGCGCGGCGACGGGACAGCCCGGCCACGAGATAGCACCGAAATAGCAAGAGCGGGGCCGATTTCGGCCCCGCTCCTGCTGTTTCGAACCGTCAGGCCTTGGTGACCTGTGCGCGCACTCCGCCGACCAGGTCGGCGGCGTCGGCGCCCACGTCGCCGAGGGTGAGGGTGGTGGCGAGGATCTCGCCGGCGATCAGGTCGCGGTGGGTTTCGGCCCATCCGGCCCGGTCCGCGGGCACCGCGAGTACCACGGTGATCCGGTCGGACACGTCCAGCCCCAACGACTTTCGGGTCTCCTGCAGATCACGGATGAGGTCGCGGGCCCAGCCCTCGGCCTCCAGTTCCTCGGTGACCACCGAGTTCAGCACCACCAGGCCGGCATTGCCGGGCAGGGCGGCGGTGGACTCCGGTTCGGCGGCGACCAGTCGCTGCGTGTATTCCTCAGGGAGCAGAGCGATTCCGGCGGCGGTGACGACGCCGTCGGCGTCCTCGGACCATTCGCCGGCTTTGACCGCCTTGATCACCGTCTGCACGTCCTTGCCGAGCCGCGGACCGGCGGCCCGGGCGTTGACGACCAGTTCGAACCGGCCGTGCACGGCGACATCGGTGGTCAGGTCGACCTTCTTGACGTTCACCTCGTCGGCGATGATGTCAGCATAAGGCGCCAGCCGCGCGGCGTCGGCCGCGGCGATGGTGACCTCGGCCAGCGGCAGCCGCACCCGCAGGTTCTGCGCCTTGCGCAGGCTCAGCACCGTCGAGCAGACCACCCGGGCCTCGTCCATCGCGGCGACCAGCTCCGGATCGGCAGGCAGCTCACCGTCTTTCGGCCAGTCGGTCAGGTGCACCGACTCGCCGCCGGTGAGTCCACGCCAGATCACCTCGGTGATCAACGGAAGCAGCGGCGCCGCCAGCCGAGTGACCACCTCGAGCACCGTGTGCAGCGTGTCCACCGCATCCGGCTCCTCGCTCCAGAAGCGCGAACGCGACCGGCGCACATACCAATTGGTGAGCGCGTCGGCGAAGCCACGCAACTGATCGCAGGCACCGGCGATGTCGTAGGTCTCGAACGCCTCGGTCATCGCGTCGCGGGTCGCCGCGAGCTTGGCCAAGATGTAGCGATCCAGCACGTGCGGCGAATCCGTGCGCCAGGTACCGGGTTTCGAGGCGTACAGCTGTAGGAAGGTCCACGCGTTCCACAGCGGCCGCAGCGCATGGCTGACGCCCTCGCGGATGCCGCGCTCGGTGACGATGAGGTTGCCGCCGCGCAGGATCGGCGAACTCATCAGGAACCAGCGCATCGCGTCGGAGCCGTCCCGATCGAACACCTCGTTCACGTTCGGGTAGTTGCCCTTGGACTTGCTCATCTTCAGCCCGTCGTCACCGAGCACGATGCCGTGCGCGACAACGGTTTTGAAGGCGGGGCTGTCGAACAGGGCGGTCGAGAGCACGTGCAGGTTGTAGAACCAGCCCCTGGTCTGCCCGTTGTACTCGACGATGAAATCGCCGGGGAAGTGGTTGGCGAACCACTCCTTGTTCTCGAACGGGTAGTGCACCTGGGCGAACGGCATGGAGCCGGACTCGAACCAGCAGTCGAGCACCTCGGGCACCCGGCGCATGGTCGACTTGCCGGTCGGATCATCGGGATTCGGGCGGGTCAGCTCGTCGATCATCGGCCGGTGCAGATCGGTCGGGCGCACGCCGAAGTCCCGCTCCAGGTCGTCGAGCGACCCGTAGACGTCCAGGCGCGGGTAGGCCGGATCGTCGGACACCCACACGGGGATCGGGCTGCCCCAGTAGCGGTTGCGGCTGATGTTCCAGTCCCGCGCGCCTTCGAGCCACTTGCCGAACTGGCCGTCACGCATGTGCTCGGGCACCCAGTCGATCTGCTGGTTCAGCTCGACCATCCGGTCGCGGAACTTGGTGACCGCGACGAACCAGGACGGCACCGCCATGTAGATCAGCGGCTGGCCGGAACGCCAGCTGTGCGGGTAGGAGTGCTCGATCGTCTCGTGCCGGAACAGCTTCCCGGCGGCCTTGAGGTCCTTGATGATCACCGGGTTGGCGTCGAAGACCATCAGGCCCTCGTACGGCGGCACCATCGAGGTGAACTTGCCGCCCTGATCGAGCGGTTGCACGATCTCGATGCCGTTGGCGGTGGCGACATCCATGTCCTCTTCACCGAAGGCCGGTGCGAGGTGCACGATTCCGGTGCCGGAGTCGGTGGTCACGTAGTCGGCGTTCAGCACGCGGTGTGCACGCGGGTGGCCGAGGAAGAAGTCGAACGGCGGCGTGTAGGCCAGGTCGGTCAGCGCGGCGCCGTCGAACTCGCCGAGAACTTCGGGCTCCTCGCCGAACTCACGGGTGTAGTGCGACACGCGTTCGGCCGCCAGCAGATAGCGCTTGCCGTCGGCGCCGCGCAGGTGCACGTAGCGCACGTCGGGGTGCACGGCGATGGCGAGGTTGGACGGCAGGGTCCACGGGGTGGTGGTCCAGATCAGCGCGTTGGCGCCGTCGAGCGCGTGCAGCGGATGCTCGGCGGGCACGCGCAGCACCATGTCGACGGTGACCGCCGGGTCCTGGCGCATCTTGTAGGCGTCGTCGAGGCGGGTTTCCTGATTCGACAGCGGCGTCTGCTCGTACCAGCTGTAGGGCAGCACCCGGAAACCCTGGTAGATCAGGCCCTTGTCGTGCAGCGACTTGAACGCCCACATCACCGACTCCATGAAGTCGAGATCGAGTGTCTTGTAGTCGTTGTCGAAGTCGACCCAACGCGCCTGACGTGTCACATACTCGCGCCATTCGTTGGTGTAGCGCAGCACGGAAGATTTAGTGGCCGCGTTGAATTCGGCGAGGCCCATTGCTTCGATCTGTGATTTGTCCGTGATACCGAGCTGCTTTTCCGCCTCGAGCTCCGCGGGCAATCCGTGACAATCCCAGCCGAAACGCCGATCGACACGCTTACCGCGCATCGTCTGGAAACGCGGTACCAGATCTTTGACGTATCCGGTGAGCAAATGCCCATAATGCGGCAGACCGTTCGCAAACGGCGGTCCGTCGTAGAAGACGAACTCCGGTGCCCCGGAACGGTTTTCGATGCTCCGACGGAAGGTGTCGGCGGCGGCCCATGCGTCTAGCACCCGGCGTTCCATCTCAGGGAAGGCCGCTCCGCCGCCGACGTTGAGGTCGACGCGCGGGTATGCGCTGTTGCTGGAAGTTTGGTCCGCCATCGCGGATGCATCTCCTCGTGCCGTTTCCGTTGGCACGGGGACGATGCCGGCGCCGGTGCGCCGATACCGCGGTACCACCCCGCTTGTCCGGCCAGAGCTGCCGAACCTCTCGTTATGAGCTGTGACGGGCTCACCCGTTCGGTTCTACTGGGCACCCTTGCCGAGCGGCAGCCGGTGCTGTTCTTCCGAAGGCTCCCCGGTGATGGCCGGATCAACGCCATGTTCATGTTTGATTCTAGCCAGTGCGGTCAAACCTGTTTACGGCCCACCTAGCGTTTCGCGTGGCGACCCGGCGGCGGAGCCGAATCTTCGTCCGGCTTACGCATAGACAGGGCACTGACCAGCAAGAGCACCGCACCCAGCACGCACACCACGATGCAGCCCCACGCCCAGATCACCGATCCGGTGGTCAGCGCGGCTACCAGTAGTGCGAATCCGACGGCGGCAAGGACAAGCGTCAAGACGAGCATGGTGACCCCCCGGGGGTTGGCGAGGAGGCGAAGCCGACGGGGCGGGTAAATCGAGCCATGCCAGGCGGCTCGACAGTTCCCTTAGTTGCGTGAACTGCGGTGTGCTCGGTGCGAGCGGCTTACTTGCCACCCTTGGCAAACGTAGCGGGCTGCAGGTTGTTGGCCGTGTTGGCGTCGGCGAAGGCCTCGCCACCGTCGACCGGGACCGCCGAGCCGCGGTTCTCCAGCTCTTCGAGCTGCGACTCCAGGTAGGACTTCAGCCGCACCCGGTACTCCCGCTCGAAGGTCTTGAGCTGCTCGATCCGGCTCTCCAGCACGCTGCGCTGCTGGGTGATGGTGGCCATGATCTCGGTGTGCTTGCGCTCGGCATCGGCCTGCAGGGCGTCGGCCTTTTCCTTGGCCTGCCGCAGCTGGTTGTCCGAACGGGACTGCGCGTCCGACAGCATCGCGTCGGCCTTCTGACGAGCGTCGGCGATCATCGCCTCGGACCGGGTCCTGGCATCGCCGACGAGACGCTCGGAATTTGCCCTGGCGTTCGACAGCAGGTTTTCCGCTTCGACCTTCGCGTCGCTGGTCAGCCGGTCCGCCATCTCCTGGGCGAGGCTGAGCACCTTGGCGGCCTGCAGGTTCGCGTCCGCACTCGGCGCTTCCTTCGGGGCGGGCGGCGCGGGCATCGGGGCAGGCGGGGCCTGCTGCACCGGCGGCTTGATCGGCTCCGGAGGCGGCGGCGGGGCCTGCTGGACAGGCGCTTTCACGTTGTTCGGGCCGACGGGACCGCGATTCTTTTTGGCATCGGCCAGTTCCGCGTCGAGTTCGGCGACCCGCTGACGCAGATCGGCGTTTTCCTCGATCAGACGCGAGAGTTCCTGCTCGACGAGATCCAGGAAGGCGTCGACTTCATCCTCGTTGTAGCCGCGCTTCCCGATCGGCGGTTTGCTGAACGCGACGTTGTGCACATCGGCTGGAGTCAGCGGCATGGAAGGATCCCTTCACGCGTCTTTTGGAGATCTAGCAGATCTAGCAAGCTACTTCACGGCCCATTCTGTCACACCGGGGCTACCGGTTGCCCGAGCCTGCCCACGATCGACATCAAGATGAAGACGATGAAAAGCAAGACCATAATCGACAGATCCAGGCGAATTCCTCCCAGTGACACCGGTGGTATCAACCGCCTCAGGAGTTTCACCGGAGGGTCGGTGATCGTGAAGATCACCTCGAGGATGATGACCACGACACCGGTAGGGCGCCAGTCACGAGCGAAGCTTCGGATGAACTCGACGATCACCCGGCTGATCAGCAACAGCCAGAAGATGAACAGTACGAAGTACAGCACCGCGAACAAGGCCACGACTTCACTCTGCCGCAAAATCCGCTTTGCGCAAAATGACCGCGCCGCCCCACCTGCGACCGGTCTGCAACACCCCCCAGATCACGACCTTATTTCTGGTTGTAGAAGCCGGTTTCGGCGATGCGTCGGCGTTCTTCGGCTGATACGTCGACATCGGCCGGTGAGAGGAGGAACACCTTCGTAGCAACCTTGTCGAACGAGCCACGCAGCGCGAACGCGAGTCCGGCGGCGAAGTCGACGAGGCGCTTGGCGTCGGCGTTGCTCAGATCGACCAGGTCCATGATCACCGGGTTGCCCTCGCGGAACCGCTCGCCGATGATCCTGGCCTCGCTGTAATCGCGCGGGCGCAGTGTCGTGATCTTGGACAAGGGGCCTCCGTCCTCGAAGATCCCCGGCCTGCGCGCGGGTGCCGGCTCGGGGCGCACGCGCTCCTCGAGCCTGCGCTCCTCGGCGTCGGGATCGACGGCGAGCGCACCACGGGTGGTGCCACGCAGCGGCGGCGCGGTGCCGCCCGCCCGGAACCGGCCGGACGACGGCGCGGTCTCGATCCGGGTGGGACGACGCTGCGTGTCGTAGCGGTCCTCGCCGTAGGGCTCGTCGGCGTACTCGTCGCGGCGGGAGACGGGGTATCCGGCCTTGTACGGCGACTTGTACGCGGGCTCCGGGTAACCGGCGTCCTCGCGTTCGAATCCGTCGGCGGCGTAATGGTCTGCGCCGTAACGGTCTTCGGCGTAACGATCGGCTGCGTAGCCGTCGCGTTCGGGGTAGTCACGGGGCCGAGGGCGACGCGCGACGCGCTCGTCGCTCCCCCGAGGGGCGCGGTCATCGACATAGTCGTCTTCGTAATCTTCGAGAGGGACCATGCCGAAGTACGCCTTGAACTTATGCAGCGTGCTCATGACTTCGCCTCGCTGACGCTCGACGAAGCCATGACCACGAGGGTGGCTGCGTCCATTGGCCGCTCGCTGCGCTCGCTCATGACCTGGCCTCGCTGACGCTCGGCGCAGTCATGACCACGATGGTGGCTGCGTCGAGAACTCGCTCGCTGCGCTCGCTCATATTGGTCGACCTTCCTTCGGCCCCGGTGGCGGCCGGGTGTTGAAGTCTTGCTCAGCCCTCGTCTGCCTCAAGCATATGTGTCGAATGTGACTGATGAGGTTTCTTTGCTACGCCGAGGTTATCGGTCGAGCGCCCATCAAGGCGGTACCGACACGCACACACGTGGACCCGTGTTCGATGGCGGTTTCCAGATCTCCCGACATTCCTGCGGAAAGTTCTGTCGCACCGGGATGCTCGGCAAGCAGCATGGTGTGCAATGTCGCAAGTCGCGCAAATGCCGCATCAGACTCGGCCCCCAATGGCGGAATGGCCATCAGACCGGACAGTCGTAATCCCTGAGACCCCGCAACATGTTCCGCGAGCCGCGCCAATTCGTCGGGCGCGACACCGCCGCGCGAAGGGTCTTCATCCAGGCTCACCTGCAGTAGGACGCGCACCGGGTCGGTCCGCTCCCCCGCGTCCAGCGCGGCCCGCGCACCCCCGCCAAGAGCTGTTGCCAGGCGTTCGCTGTCAACCGAGTGCACGGCGTGCGCCCAGCGCGCGACGACCCGTGCTTTGTTGCGCTGCAGGCGTCCGATCATGTGCCACTGCACATCCGGGAGGTCTTCGTCACTTTCGGTGCTCTGCCCTACCAAATGCGGCTGCCCGACCAAAGTTGGCAGGGCTGCCACCTTGGCCGTGGCCTCCTGCTCGCGCGATTCGCCGAACTCGCGCCGACCGAGGCGGTAGAGGATCGCCACGTCCTCGACCGGGAAAAACTTCGTCACGGGGAGTAGACGCACCGAATCCGGCTTGCGACCCGCCGCGAGACAGGCTGTGTCGACCCGCTGGAGCAGCGCGGCGAGATTGGTGGCCAGCTCGGCGGTGCGCGCGTCCACTTGCGGCGCAACGGCTTCCGGATTGGTCATTACCGCACCTCCGCCCAGATCACGCTGCCGAGCCGACCGGTCGGTGCCCCGCGGCGATGGCTGAACAGGGTGCGGTCTTCGATGGTGCAGCGCGGATCGACGGCGACCCCGTTGACGCCGGCTTCGATGAGCTGCCTGGTGATTCCGGCCCGCAGGTCGAGCGAAGGTGTCTTGCGCACAGTGGTCGAGGCGCTACCCGGCAGGTGCTTCTCGACATCCGCACGCATCGCCGCGGGCACTTCGTATTGACGCCCGGACGCGGCGGGCCCGAGGAACGCACCGATCCGATCGACTCGCGCACCGATCGACACCATCGCCTCGAGCACCCGGGGCACGATCCCGATCCGAGCCCCGATCCGCCCGGCATGCACTGCGGCCAGCACCCCCGCCTCGTCGTCGGACAAAAGAATCGGCACACAGTCAGCGGTCAACACCACCAGTGCAAGACCAGGAACGTTCGTCACGATCGCATCGGTAGCAGGCACCGGCTCATCCCGAGGCCCATCGATGATCTCGACATTGCGCCCATGGATCTGCTCCATCCACACCAGCCGATCCGGCGTGAGCCCGATCCCCTCGGCCAGCCGATCCCTGTTGCGCCGCACCGTCGCCGGATCGTCGCCGACGTGATCCCCAAGGTTGAACGACTCGTAAGGCGGTGCCGAGAACCCTCCCGCCCTGGTCGTCGTCACTCGTCGAACGGTCAGCGTAGGGGCAGAAGTCATGTCAACGAGCCTAATAGCGCTCAGACCCCCCGACGACCCGCGAGCAGAGGGCTACAACACACTGCCGAACCCCCTTTGGCTGACCCGAACACCCTTTATACGCGGGTGTGACGCTTACAGAAAGGGTGATCGGCCAGGCCAAAGGGTGCGCATCGGACATCAGCGGGCCCCGAAACCTCGGCGACATGCTCACTCCCTCCGAAGGGCTCGAAAACAGCACCACAGCCAGATGACCACGCTGGAACCTGACATCGCGCACCTGACCGATAACTAAAGCCGGGTACGGCAGGCGACGCGCCCAGCACTGCTTCACAGGAAAACGTGGACAGGTCTTCAGCTTTCTCTGAA